>NZ_JAUZDX010000005.1 GCF_030704685.1 Acidovorax sp. A1169 | reverse complement strand
ATGTGGCCAACTTGCTCGAGGACTTGCAGGGTAGCGGCAGCCAGCGCAAAGTGGCCTGAACAGAACGATGGAAGACGTGACACAGCCCGCACCCACTCCCCCTATTTCGGCGGAACGGCACGTGCATGTTCACGTGCATGTACGCGTGGGGAAGTGTGATATCGCGATTCCTGTTGACCAAGTCCGCCAGGCCCTTCCATTGCCGCCACAGGGACTGACGCTCCTGCCGCGCCGCAGTGGTGGGTTAGTTGGAGTCGCCGACGTCGAGGGTCAGGCGGTACCGATTGTCGCGCTGGAGCGCTGGGTTCCTCTGGAGGCCGAGAGTGACGCTGCTGCCTTGCAAAGATTACTTGTGCTGCAGCACGCGGACGGGCTGGTCGGCATCCGGGTAGACGCAGTGCTCGGCGTCAAGACAGTCGCTTTAGGGGCCATCCGAAAGGTGCACCATGAGCAGGATGACACCGAGCTGTTCGAGTCTGTGGTACCAGCGTCATCGAGCGGTCCAGCTTTGTGCATTTTGGAAGTGGCGCGCCTGATGCGGCTTGGAAAGATTTGGTGCGAACAAGCACAATTGGCCCCGGCCGCATCAGTGGCAGCTGACACTTCTGAAGCCCGGACCTCAACACAAGGCAGCAAAACACAACGCTACGCGGTCTTCCGAATAGGTCAGGAGCGATGGGCGGTCGCCGTGAACGCAGTGGAGCGTGTGGTGCCCGTGCCCGACACCGAGCTGGCGCTAGGGCCCAGTGGTCGCAGCTGGGCCATTGGTCAGTGGCAGGGGCGCAAGCTTGCCTTGGTAGACATAAGCGAAGGCCGACAAGCCAGTGACCGGGAAGCAGCGCCGTGGATGGTACTTTTGAGCCATGGGCCGCTCCTGCTCGGGCTGACGGTGTCGGAGTGCATACAGTTTTTGGACTTACCACAGGTCGCAGTAGCAATCATGCCCAACGATGCGTTGTTGGCCGGTGTAGCTTTGTCACAAGATGGCACCAAGCAGCAGGTTCTTGATGTGGCCAAGCTCTTTGCGGTGACGCCCGAGGCGTCTATCAGTCGAAATGGTTCAGGGGCAACGGGGTCCCAAGGCCTTAACCCGCAGTCCGAAGAGACCGAGCCTTTGCCTTATCTGGTGTTCGACGCGGGTCAGCGCTATGCAACGCCGGTGGAGGGGATTTGGGGGGTGGTGGAGTTGTCTTCGCAGGCCAGGGAGGATCTTCGTTCGGGAAGCCCTGCCTTCCTGGCTTGGCGTGGTCAGACCATTCGTCTCGTCAACCTGCCCGCCATAGCCAAGTCTGTGGCGCACACGGCCCCCCTTCTGGCAGTGATCGTGCAGGCGCCAGGAGACATGGTCCAACCCATCGGAATAGCCGTCAACGGCCTGACCGACTGGTTGCCCGCACACAGCGCACGACGCAGCGGCATGCGCATGGGTGCCCTCGGGGAGTTTGGGTTGATCAATGCGAAAGGCACGGTGGAGCACGCCAACCTCGTGGTGGTGGACTTGGCCCAGATGGCGCATATGCTGGGGTGAGCAAGAGGATCTATCCGTCCCCTCACCGCTGAATACAACTCAGGATTGACGATGACACCCGCACCGATACCCGCCGATGAAGCCGATCGACTGACTGCGCTGCGTGAGCTTTTGCTGCTCGACACGCCCCCGGAGGAGCGGTACGACAGGCTCGCCCGCTTCGCAGCCGAACAGTTGAATGTCCCAATTGCCCTTCTGACTCTGGTGGATGGTCAACGACAGTGGTTCAAGTCGCGCATAGGCCTTGAGGTTGCCGAGACCACCCGCGACATCTCCTTTTGCGGGCACGCGATCATGAAGTCTGAGCTTTTTGTTATCGAGGACGCTAGCGTCGACCCTCGATTTTTTGACAACCCTCTTGTGACAGGTGAGCCCAACATCCGGTTTTATGCCGGCGCCCCACTCCAGGATACCCGCGGCCATAACATTGGTACGCTGTGCGTGATTGACACCAAGCCGCGCAAGTTGGATCAGGTGGAACTGGCGATTCTGGATGCCCTGCGCAAATTAGCGAATGAGACCCTGTCTGGAAAAGAGGGCGAGGAATGACAACGCTGAGTCGGGTTCTGCTGGTGGAGCCACAGTTTGTGTTACGGCGCACCATTGCCATGGTGGGTCGTGATCTTGGCATAGTTGACTTCCACGAGGCGAGCAGTGTGGGCCGCGCCCGGACGCTGCTGATGACGGACACCTTCGCAGGACTTGTGTTGGACCTGCAGGAAGGGCAACAAGCGCTTGATTTGATAAGCGACATCAGGCGGAGCCAATTGGCGCCCCCTAATGACCTGAGGATCGTTGTTTTAGCCGCAGATTTATTGCCCGGCGAAGCCTCACGCCTTCAGGAACTGCAGGTTCAGTGCGTGCTCACTAAACCGCTACGCATCAGCGATCTTCTCAAAGCCATAGTAGTGCCAAAATGACCAGGCTCCAGCGCAAGCTCGGCACAGTCACCGGCCATTTTAGGATGGCCTCAGCATTGTGAATCTCCCCTGGTCACGATTGCATCGGCCCCGACACATTGCGAATTTGCTCTGACGCCGCATCGATTCGACCTCGCATCCACGCAGCTAAAGCATCTCCCGGAATTGGTTTGCTGTACAGGTACCCTTGCATGGTGTGACAGCCCATCGCGAGCAACATGTCCGATTGTTCCTGTGTTTCCACGCCTTCTGCAATCAGCCCCATATGCAAGCTCCTGCCCAACTGGATGATGGCGGTGGCAATGGACACGCTTTGGCTCGACGTCGTCAGGTTCGACACGAATGACCTGTCTATTTTGAGTACATCAATGGGTAGCTGGCTGAGGTATGCCAAGCTCGAATAACCTGTCCCAAAATCATCCAGCGAGACTCTGAAGCCGCGCTTCCTCAGGCGCTCCAGAAGGTGTCGTAGGTTGTCCGCGTCACGCATCAGCAAACCTTCCGTGATCTCCAACTCAATGCACTCTGGCTCCACGCCATGAATTCTGCACTGTTCGCACAGCGATTCGAAATAATCCGGTTGTGCGAACTGGACGATGGAAACATTGATGGCAACATGAAGTTTGTAGCCCAATAGTCGAGCTGCCGTGATCTGTTTGCAGGCATCCGCGAGAACCGCACGGCTCAAGGGAATGATCAGTCCCGTCTCCTCCGCGTAGGCAATAAATTCTGAAGGGGGAATCAAATTGCCAGCTTCATCGCGAAGCCGGACAAGGGCTTCGACGGTGTCCACCCTTTGGCTTGGCACGTCAATCTGTGGTTGGTAATGGACCTCAACCCTGCCGCTGTCAATGGCTGCGCGGAGGGTTTTTCCTGTTCGGCTGCGTTGCATCAGCATGTGCTCTATGGAGGCCGAGTGAAAGCTGTACCGGCTGCGCCCATCGGATTTGGATCGGTAAAGTGCCGAATCAGCGTGTCGCATGAGATCCTCTCGCGTCAACGCGTCGTCCGGGTACACACTGATGCCCACACTGCAACCAACATGGAAATCGATACCCTCGATTGCAATGGCTGCCGACACGACGTCAATGGCGGCTTGAGCAGCAATGCGTGCGTGCTCAGCTGATTGGATTTCAGGCAGCAAAATCATGAACTCGTCGCCACCCTGCCTGCTGACCGTGGCGTTGCTGGCAAAGGCCGCTTTCAGCCGCTCTGCCACGACGCGCAGGATCGAGTCACCGATGTGGTGGCCGTACGAGTCGTTGACGAATTTGAAATGGTCCAGATCCACAATCATCAGCGCCAGCGAGTTGCGCGTTGCCACGGCTGACCGAATTGCCTGTGTTATCCGGTCTGCCAAAAGCAGGCGGTTGGGCAGGTCTGTGAGCTGGTCGTGCTGCGCCAGATGGGTCATCTTGATGGCCATGGCGCGTGTTTCGCTCACGTCATGAAAAACAATCACTGCGCCAGTGATGTTGCCTTCAACATCTCGGATAGGGGAGGCAGAGTCTTCGACATGCACCTTGTTGCCGTTGCGGGTAACGAGCAAGGTATCCAGCGCCATTCCGACCTTTCTTTGCTGCCTGAGCGCGATACGGATCGGATTCTGGAGCGGAGAGTCCTCCCCATCGCTCAAAAGAGGCATGATGGTCTCTATTGGCTGCCCAACGGCATCTGCCATATCCCATTCGGTCATTGTCTCCGCCACCGGGTTCACATAGGTGATGCGGCCGAAGGCATCCGTTGCAATCACGCTGTCGCCGATGGACCTGAGAATCACCTGCGCACGTTCTCGCTCCGCACCCAATGCAGCTTGGGCCTCAGTGACTTCAGTCACGTCCGTGATCAGGAGCAAAGCACCCCAATTGTTTTGGGCATCCGGCCGCAGTGCCGCTGAAGCGTGGATGTGGCGTCTGCTGCCGTCGCTGGCTCGGTATGTCATTGCGAGGGTGGACTGGGTGGCATGCCCTTGGCTTCCGGCCAGTTGCATCAAATTGCGAAGCAGAGGCAGAAGGCTCTCTGCGACCCGATCACCAAAAACCTCCCCAATCGGCTTCCCCCTGAATCCACCAGACGGAACACCAAACCAGCGCCCGTCATGGTCGTTGCACAGCTGGCACAGGAGACCGCCATCCCAGAACGTAACGTGCCCCGGTACGTTCCTGATCACGTGGGCCAGGTCTCGCTGCGCCCTCAGAAGCCTTTGTTGCTCACGGCGAAGGGCCAGCTGAACCTGTACCCGGGCTCTTACCAGCTGGACGTTGAACGGCTTGGTCACAAAGTCTGATGCGCCCACCTCAAATGCCTTGAGTTCATGTTCCAGGTCATCGTTACTGGTAATGAAAATGATGGCAGCGTCCTGCGTTTCGGTGCAGGATTTCAGGTCTGAACACAGCTGATAGCCGTCGCGCTCCGGCATGGAAATATCCAAAAGCACCACGCTGGGCCGCAGTTGCTTTGCCAGACCCATGACCTCAGTTGCCTGGGTCGTGAATGACACGACACCCAGCTCTTTGACGACTGCATGCAACGTGCGCACACAGACGACGTCATCGTCCACTATCAGAATATGTGCCGCCTGATCGTCAGAATGCTCATGATCAGGCGTTGCTTTGGTAGACATGGAGGGATGCCACTTTATAAGACGTCGGTGTTCAGCTTCCTCCTTTCAGTGTGCATCATCTTTTCAATTTCGCAGCATGCGGAGTGTCCTAGGTGCGGTCGCCGCTAACTGCGGGGCGCACCTCGATTTGCTGGCTGACAGGGTAAACAGTCCTTGCGGATAGCGAAGTTATTAGGCTATCGTGTAAACATCCAGCCGCTGGGTGGAGAGCATGGCAGCGGCGAAGAGACTGGTGCGTGGCGTATAAAGTAGCCGAGCCCGGCAAACCCGATCAATATGGAGTCCAGACACGCATGCCTCCTTCGCTGCTGCTGGTTGACGACGACCCGACGCTGATTCAGCTGATGGGTCGGCTACTGGGTGATCTGGGGCGCATACGCTTTGCCACCAGCGGGGAGGCCGCGCTGCGGCAGGCCCATGCCGAACGTCCCGACCTGATCCTGCTGGACGCCGAGATGCCTGGCATGAACGGCTTTGACACCTGCGTCGCGCTCAAGGCCGCACCGGACTTGAGCGAGGTGCCAGTGATCTTCGTGACGTCACACACCGACCTCGATCATGAAATGCTGGGCTTCAGCGTGGGCGCTGCCGACTTCATCCACAAGCCTGTCAGCGAACATATTCTGCGCGCTCGCGTCACAACCCACTTGCGTCTCAAGCAGATGTCTGATGAGTTGCGCCGCCTGGCCAACACCGATGCGCTGACCGAGCTGCCCAATCGCCGCGCGTTCGACGCGGCGCTGGCCCGGGAATGGGCGCGCTCGCTCCGAGAGACCCAGCCGCTGTGCTGCCTCATGGTGGATATCGACCACTTCAAGGACTACAACGACCGTTACGGCCATCCAGCCGGCGACGTGTGCTTGAACCGCGTCGCGCAGGCGCTCCGTGGCGCATTATTGCGCCCAACGGACATGGTAGCCCGGTACGGCGGCGAGGAGTTCGCCGTGCTGCTGCCCAACACCACCCGGGACGGCGGCTGTCTCGTAGCTGAGCGCCTGCTCCAGGCCGTACTCGAGCTTCACTTGCCCCATGAGGGAGGAGTCGCAGACGGCATTGTCTCGGTCAGCATTGGTGTGGCCTCTTCGGACGAATCGACGGAGCAGCAAGGCAACGCAGCCGTTGGCGAGCCAGACAGCGCCGACCTGATGCGACGAGCCGACCGTGCGCTGTACCTTGCCAAACATCAAGGCAGGGGAATGGCACGGACGATAGAACCGCCGCCGGGGGCCGTCTCACCGCAATCTGGCGAAGGCCTGCGCGCCAATCTCGATTCCGCGGAGCGCTATTCATGAAGATGCCGGGCACGGCCCTCCGCGTGGGATTGTTCTGCACGCAGGCGGCTCTGGCCGCGGCCTATTGCGGCCGCTTCGAGTTCGGCCTGCGCGGCATCGTTGTGCCCCAGAACGGGCTTCCCACACCGGCGCAGGGCAAGCGCTATGCGAGAAGCAGCTAGGCGACAAGAAATTCTCCAGCGCCTGCGCCTTTGGCCTAAGCTGGCGCGTCATGCCAGTCAACGTTTCGGCGTTCAAGGACATTGTGCGGACCGATGGTGATCCGCCGTCGGTGATACGTCAGACGCTGCAGACGTCGGCGTGCCCCTACAGGGAGGTCCGAACAGGTGCAGTTTTAAGGCCACTTCGGCGCGGGCCGGGCGCAGGGGCCCGCCCATAATCGCTTTCTAGGAGCAAAGGCTTTGCGAACTTCAAATCGACCGAGTCAGGGAAGAGGACCGAACAGGTTCTGGTTTGCGGTGTGCTTGGTGGGGCTGGTGGTGTTGGCCGGTGCCAGCCGCGCTGCGACGTTGACGCTGGCAGTGGCCGACATCCCTTACTCGGCCCCAGTGCTCATCGCTGAGGCCGAGGGATACTTCGCGACCGAGGGCCTGGCCCTGAACATCAAGCACTACCCGGTCGGGCGGATCTGCCTGGAACGGCTGCTGGCCGGCGAGGCGCACTTCGCTACCGTGGCCGACACGCCCATCATGCTGGCCGGGTTCACCCGGCGCGACTTCGGCATCCTGGCCACTACAACAGTATCAGGGCGCGAGAACCAGATCGTGGCGCGCACCGACCGAAGCATCCTTCAACCCGCCGACCTGCAAGGCAAACGGCTGGGCGTCATCCCGGGCACCAGCGGACACTACTTTGCCGACACCTTCATGCTCTTCCACGGGGTGAAGATCGACAACGTGACCGAGCAGCCCCTGGAGCCCAAGGACCCTGTCGGTGCCCTGGTGCGTGGCGAGGTGGATGCAGCGGCGCTGTTCGGTACCCATGTCACGGACGCGTTGAATCGGCTGGGGCCGCAGGGCAGGTTGATGCCCGGCCCTGCATTCTTCAGCGTCACCTTCAACATTGTCAGCCGCCCAGCCAGCCAGGGTGTCAGCGACGACGATGCCATTAAGCTGCTGCGGGCCGTGCAGCGCGCCTCGGTCCTGCTGCAGCGCGAACCCGAGCGCGCCCGTGCCATCGTGGCCAAGGCGCTCAAGGTTTCTGTGGAGGACCTGGCAAAGACCTGGGACGGCTTCGAGTTCCGGTTGCAGCTGTCGCAGTCACTGATCACCACTCTGGAGGCCGAGGCCCGCTGGGCGTTGCGTCGACGGCTGGTGCCTGCCGGCGAGATACCCGACTACCTGGACCTGGTGCGCACCGAACCGCTGAAGAAGCTCGCCCCGCGCGCGGTGAACGTCATCAAGTGAGCCGAGCTTGCAAGTCCGCCGCCTGATGTTGTGGGGCATGACACTGGCCTTCGGGCTGGTGGTCGTGCACCAAGTCGCCGTCGAGTTGCTGGAACGGCAGCACGAACGCATCGATACCGTGCAGCTGGCAGTCGGCAAGGTCTCGCGCGACGCTGCTGGTCTGCTGATTCTGACGCAGGACTATCTGCTGCACGGTCATGCGCGGGCGCGGCGGCAGTGGCATGCCGTGCACACCGAGCTGACCCATACCCTGCACGAACTCGACGGCCCCGCATTGGGCCTGAACAAGGACATCGACGATTTGGTCGGCGTAAGCGAAGGCCTGCCACCCCTCTTTGCCGCGCTGGAATCGGCGGCCGGGGCGGGCGCCGCCGATGCCGAGGGCGCGCGGCGACAGATGCTGTCCGACAACCTGGTGGCTGAAACGCGCCGCATCAGCGAAGGGGCCTTCGACATGGCCAGCCGACTGATCGAAATGCGCAGCCAGCAACAGCGCCGGCTGCGCTTCGCGACGTTGGCCGCGAATGTTTCGCTGGCTGCACTGCTGTCAGGTCTGGTGGCCGTGGTGTTGCAGCGCGTGCTGCGCCCGATGCGCACGCTGCAAGACACAGCGCGCCGCATCGAGGCCGGCGAGCTGCAAGCCCGCAGCGCCTACGTGGCGGGGGATGAGTTCGGCTCGCTCTCGCACAGCTTCGACGCCATGATCCAGGCCCTGCAGGACCGCGAGACCGCGCTGGAAGCCACCCGCAGAGACCTTCGCACCGTGCTTGACGCTGTGCCCTCGATGATCGGCTACTGGGACCGAAACCTAGACAACCGCGTCGCCAACGAGGCTTACCACGCCTGGTTCGGTGTAGATCCCGGCACCCTACCTGGGCGCAACATGTGTGACCTGCTCGGACCCACGCTGTTCGAGTCAAACCGGCCGTATATCGAAGCGGCGCTGCGCGGCGAGCCGCAGACCTTCGAGCGCTCTATCCCGCGTCTCGACGGCCAGGGTCTACGCCACTCGCTGGCCCACTATCTGCCCGACCGCCAGGGCGACGAGGTGAAGGGCTTCTACGTCATCGTTCACGACGTCACCGAGCTGAAAGAGGGCCGCCTGCAACTGGCCGCCGCCTTGCGCGAGAACGAGGCCTTGCTGGTGGCGATTCAGAAGTACGCCATGTTCTCCGAAATGGGCCCGGACGGCCGCTTCATCACGGTCAACGACAACGTCTGCCAGCTCACCGGGTTCTCGCGTGAGGAGCTGCTCGGGCAAACCTACGCCGTGCACCAGCCCCAGCTCGGATCGGGCAACTTCGGCAGCGAGATCTGGCCTGCCTTGCGCGCCGGCCGGGCCTGGCAGGGTGAGATCGGCGGCGTCGCGAAGAATGGCAGTGTGTACTGGACCTACGCGGTGATGGTGCCCGTGAAGACCGTCGACGGCTCGATTCGGAAGTACGTATCGATCTGCACCGACATCACGGCACAGAAGCGCCTCGCGCAGGAAGTCCAGCGCAGCAACGAACGCTTCGAGCTGGCAGCCGGCGCCGCAGGCATCGGCGTGTGGGACTACGACGTTGTAGCCGGCACCCTTGTTTGGGATGACCAGATGTATGCGTTGTACGGCCGCCATCGCTCCGGCGGTCTTGAACCCTACACGCTGTGGAGCGAAAGCGTTCATCCCGAAGACAGGGCCAGCAGCCAGAAGGCACTCCAGGACGCCATTGACGGGCATGCGGAATTCGAGCCGCTGTTTCGTATCGTCAGGCCCGGCGGTGAGGTGCGGCAGCTCAAAGCCATGGCCCGCGTCGTTCGGGACACCGATGGCCGACCGCTGCGTATGATCGGCGTCAACTCCGATGTAACCGAGAGGCTGGACACCGAAGCCGCGCTGCGAGCAAATGAGAGCCTGCTGCGGCGAGTTGGGCACATGGCCCTGGTAGGAGGCTGGCGGGTCGACATAAAGGCCGGCCAGCTGTACTGGAGCGAGCAGACGCGCGCCATCCACGAAGTGCCGGCTGACGTCGAGCCGACGCTTGACACAGCCATCACGTTCTACGCGCCCGAGAGCCGTCCGTTGATCACCGATGCCGTGAACCGGGCGATCGCCAGCGGCCAAGGCTGGGACCTGGAGTTGCGCCTGATCACCTATACCGGCCGATCCGTTTGGGTGCGGGCGATGGGCGAGGTTGAGTTCGACGCCCACGGAGAGCCGGCTCAACTGGTTGGAGCCTTCCAGGACATCACCGAGCGCCGGCGCACAGACGACCTGCTCCGCGCGGCAACCGCCGCGGCCGAGGCCGCCAGCGCAGCCAAGAGCGCCTTTCTGGCCAACATGAGCCACGAGATCCGCACGCCGCTGAACGCAGTGATTGGGCTGGCACACCTGCTGCAGCGCACGCTGCTGAGCCCCGAGCAGGCACCCTACGTTCAGAACATCCTGCTGTCGGGCAAGTCGCTGCTGGGCATCCTCAACGACGTGCTGGACCTGTCCAAGATCGAGGCCGGCGAGATGGGACTGGAGCGCACGACCTTCAGCCTGCGCGACGTGAGCTCGTCGCTGCAGGCGGTCTTCGAGGAGCATGCCCGCAACAAGGGCCTGGCCCTGGCCGTGACCCCTGATGCCACGCTGCCGGATGCCTTGCTGGGCGACCCCACGCGGCTGCGCCAGATCCTGGTCAACCTGTTGGGCAATGCGATCAAGTTCACCGAGCACGGTCTGGTCGCACTGAGCATCCAGGCGCTGGCGGCGCCGGTCGGCCAGTGCCGCTTGCGCTTCGAGGTGAGAGACACCGGCGTGGGCATCGCCGCAGACGTGCTGCCCACGCTGTTCGCCCCCTTCTCGCAAGCCGATGCGTCCACCACGCGACGCTTTGGCGGCACGGGGCTGGGCCTGTCGATCACCAAGCACCTGGTCGAGCTGATGAGCGGACAGGTGGGCGTGCACAGCACGCCGGGCCAGGGCAGCTGTTTCTGGGTGGAGTTGCCTTTCGAGTTTGGCGACGCCGCTGAGCTCGCGAGCGCAGCGCAAGTTAGTATCGACGGCCCGCGCCTTCAGGGAGTGCGCGTGCTGCTGGTGGACGACAGTGACATCAACCTGCAGGTGGCCGGGCGTTTGCTGGAGCTCGAAGGCGCGCTGGTGCAGCCCGCACGCGACGGCGCCGAGGCGTTGCGCTGGGTGGAGCAGCGCGCTGACTTCGACATCGTGCTGATGGACGTGCAGATGCCCGTCATGGACGGTCTGGAGGCGACGCGCCGCATCCGCGCCTTGACCGAGCGTGCCGGGCTACCCGTCGTGGCGCTGACCGCGGGCAATACCGACAGCGAACACCGCCGCGCACGCGAAGCTGGGATGCAGGACATCCTGTCCAAGCCTATTGACCCGGAGCTGCTGGTGCAGGGCGTGCGACGGCTGATCGGCCGCGCGCCCGTCGGCCCCGTGGTCGCCCAGGTGGCGAGCGACTCCCAGGGATGGCCGCAGATCGAGGGCATCGATGCCGAGGATGCACGCCGTCGGCTGGCGGGCGACGTGAAGCTCTTGCGCAGCATGCTGCAGCGCATGCTCGCGCTGTGCGAGGAATGCCTGGGCGCGCCGGCAACTGCGCCCGAGCAGCGCCAGGCAATGGCGGCACTGATGCACAAGCTCAAGGGCAGCGCGGCCACACTGGGGGCCAAGGGGATCGCTGCCCTGGCAGGGCAGGTCGAGGTGGCCTTCCGGCAGGATCAGACCGAGGCGGTAGCGCCCCTGCTCACTCGGCTCGCCGAGGCGACCGAGCAAGTGCGGGCTGCCTCGGCCGACTGGCTGCGGGCACCGGCGGAGCCGCTACTGACTAAAGCTGGCGCGCCGCCGATAGACCCCCAGCGCCTGGCCGAACTCATGCGTGCTCTGCAGGACGCCAACTTGGGCGGGCTGGACTTGTTCGAGAAGCTGGCGCCTTTGCTGCGCCCCTTGTTCGACGCACTGACCTTTCAGCGCCTCCAAGGGCATGTGGAGAACCTCGAGTTTGACCAGGCCGTTTCGATTCTGAGTGGCTGCATGGTATTTGGAACTGGTAGTACCTACCGTTAGTGCCGATGCAATCTTGAGCAGCTAAACCGCTGCTGATCAGCGGTTAGCGTAATGTCGCACGAATAGCGGCATTCCAGGGTTCGGCCACCCCGCGAGGCTGCACTACGGCACCAAGCCTACTGCCTGCCAAACCGCTTCTCAAACCACCGGTCCAGCAACGCCTTCTCGTACCGCAGCCGGTCCCCGCTCGAATAGCGGTTGCTGGGCACCATGAAGTTCAGGTCGCTGAGCACTTCTTCGCCGCCGGACACGGGGGCGCTGTCATCGCGCACGAGGCTGTAGCGCAGCTTGATGCGCGGCCCTGTGACATCGGTGACCACCCGTACGTCCGAGCCACCCAGGCCCATGGGCGGGAAGTGGCCGGCCAGGTCGATGTCCAGTACATCGACCTTGAGGGTGTCGGTAGGCGCCAGGCCCCGCGTGGCCAGGCGCTGCAGGTGCTGCTCCACGTCGCGCAGCACCTGGGCGCGGTCGGATTCGTTCGCCACGGGGTGCGCATAACTGGCATCGGTGTACTTTTGCGGCGCGGTGAACGTGACGCTGGCGGTTCCCGCCGCCGCGCTGGTCGCCGTGATGGCGGCACAGGCGGCGAGCAGGCCGGCAGCCAGAAGGCGGGCGGGGCGTGGTGGGGGCAGCAATGGCAGCAGCAGCGACATGGCGCGTTTCTCCTTGAATGGCTGGCAGTGTGACGCAGGGCGGCGGTACGTGGTTCCATTCCACCATCGATGGGTCGGGCCGCCGGCAGGGATTGCAGCACTCGGTCGATCGGTCCTCCTACCTCCGGGGACCAATCGGGGTGGAAGGGACCCCTGCGACCTTCTTTCCCCGGGTGCAACAGCCCCAGACAGGCGGCGTTGCGTGCCCCGCAATGCCCATTTGCGTTGCAATGGTGCAACGTATTGATAACTACTTTGCTGCGAATTTTGTAGCGGCGGGCCTCGCATTGCGGTGGATTGGGGTTTTCCCGCCACGGCACGGATGGGCCAATGGCGGGCTTTACCGAGGATGGTCTACCCGTTCGGATGCCGCTAAATTAAAATGCGAATAGTTGTCGTTCTGATTTGTTTCTAGAATCAACCCGGCAGCCCAAATGCACCGCCGCTGGTTGTATGACCTCCTGTTCTGGATTCGACCCGGCCCTGGCCGGTTTGGGTTCGCTCGTCTTTTTCTTGTTTCCTGGCCCCACCCACCATGCATTCCTCGATCGCCCGCGCTTCTCATCGCTTCGCTCCCCGTCCCCTGGCCCTGCTGATCCGCCAATGCCTGGGCGCCGGGCTGGCCATTGCCGCCGTGGGTGCCGTGGCGCAGACTGCGGCGGGCTCCGGCACCACGCTCGACGAAGTGAAGGTGCGCGAGCAGGCCGAGGCCATCGGCGGCCTGCAGAAGACCTACCACGGCGGCCAGTTCGCGCGCGGCGGTGACCTGGGCATCCTGGGCCGCACCGACCAGATGAACGTGCCGTTCAGCACCACCAACTACACGAACGAGCTGATCCAGAACCAGCAGGCCCTGACGGTGGCCGACGTGGTGATGAACGACGCCTCTGTGCGCAGCCTGCAGGCACGCGGCGGCTACGGCGATGACTTCCAGGTGCGTGGCCTCACGGTGTCCAACACCGACGTGAGCCTGAACGGCTTGTTCGGCCTGAGCCCCTCGACCCGCATCCCGCTGGAAATGATCGAGCGCGTGGAAGTGCTCAAGGGCCCCGGCGCCCTGACCAACGGCGTGGGCCCCAGCGGCAGCGTGGGCGGCAGCATCAACCTGGTGACCAAGCGTGCGGCCGACACGCCGCTGACGCGCCTGACCACCAGCTACATGGGCAAGGCCCAGTTCGGCGCCCAACTGGACGTGGGCCGCCGCTTCGGTGAAGACAACCAGTGGGGCGTGCGCGCCAATGCGCTGGTGCGCAACGGCGAAGGCAATGTCGACGGTGGCCGCCAGCGCGCCGATGTGGCAGCCCTTGGCGTGGACTACGCCGGCAGCCGCCTGCGCTGGTCGCTGGACGCCTTCGCCACCGAAGGCGAAACCCGGCAGTTCCGCCCCCAGACGGCCTTCCGCGCGGGTGTCACGCAGATGCCTGCTGCGCCAGACGCCCGCACCAGCATCTACCCCGGTGCCAACCTGACGGATGACATGCGCACCGTGATGTCGCGCCTGGAATACGACATCAACGACAGCACCACCGTGTACGGTGGCGTGGGCTACACCCACAACACCAACGAGCAGAATTTCCCGACCGCCGGGCTGCGCGTTGACGCTCTGGGCAACTTCACGGTGGCCAACGGCTACTACGATGCCTACAACAAGACCTCGTCGATGGACGCGGGCTTGCGCACGAAATTCCAGACCGGTGGCATCGGCCACACCGTGGCCCTGGCCACGAACTACCTGGACCAGGAGATCGGCTACTTCTACCAGCTGACCAGCACCTACGCCCCATCCAACATCTACAACCCCGCACCGCTGCCGACCATCAACTTCCCGCGCGGCAACCCGAGCAAGAGCAGCGAGCTCAAGCAGCACAGCCTGGCGCTGGCCGACACCATGTCGTTCGACAACGGCCGCTACCTGCTGACGCTGGGCGTGCGTGACCAGACCATCGAACAGGGCAGCTTCAACGTCAACACCGGCGCAGGCACCGGCTACTACAAGGCCAGTGCCGTGACGCCGCTGGCGGGTCTGGTGATCAAACCGACGAAGAACATCTCGGTCTACACCAACTACACCGCGGGCCTGACCCGTGGCGGCACGGCCGGGCCCGGCACGGCGAATGCGGGCGAGACGTTTGCGCCGCAAAAGTCCAAGCAGAACGAAGTGGGCTTGAAGATCGACTGGGGCCAACTGACCACCCAGGCCGCCATCTACCAGATCAAGCGCCCCAGCGCCCTGACCGACCCGGCCACCAACCGCTACAGCTTTGGTGGCGAGCAGCGCAACCGCGGCCTGGAGCTGACGGCCTATGGCGAAATCCAGCGCGGCCTGCGTGCCATGGCCAGCGCCTCGTTCAACACCGCCAAGCTCACGCGCACCGCCGGTGGCGTGAACCAGGGCAACGATGCGGCAGGCGTGCCGGACCGCACCTTCAACCTGGGCCTGGACTGGGATACGCCGCTGCAGGGCCTGAGCGTGAACGGCCGCGTGATCAACACCTCCGGCATGTACGCCGACGCCACCAACCGCCTGCGCGTGCCCGCCTGGACGCGCCTGGACATCGGTGCCCGCTACGCCACCAAGGTGGCCGGCAAGCCCGTGGTGCTGCGCGCCAACCTGGAGAACGTGAGCGACAAGAACTACTGGGTCATCAGCAACTACGTGACCGTGGGCGCGCCCCGCACGCTGATGCTGTCGGCCGCAGTGGACTTCTGACGTATGTGCGTGACCGGAGTCTTGCCATGATGCCCGTGCTGCGCGGTATCTGGCGCGCCGGGCCGCTGGTGTCGCGCATCGTTGCGGCCATCGGCGGCGGCTATGTGCTGGCGGCGCTGTTCAGCGTGGCGGTGCTGGCCCTGCCCATGGCCCGGGCGCAGGCCGTGATCACGGGCATGCTGGCCAGCTTCGCCATCTATACGTGTGCGGTGATCTGGGTGTTTGCCGTGCGCAGCGCGTGGCGCGCCTGGGTTGGCCTGGTGGTGGCGGCGGTGCCGCTGCTGCTGGCCGCATGGACCGCGTGGTCCTCTGCAGGAGCTTCCCAATGACGACGAACAACAACGACGCAGCGGTGGACGAGCCCAAGGCGCCGGGCATTCGCCAGACCATGTCGGACCTGCACACCTGGGCCGGCCTGTTGTGTGGCTGGTTCCTGTATGCGATGTTTCTCACGGGCACCGTGAGCTACTTCAAGGACGAGATCTCGCAGTGGATGCGGCCCGAGCTGCCGCACCGCGCGGTGGTGCCCGATGCGGCCGAGTCGGCCCAGCGCGTCGCCAACCGGCTTGTCCAACTGGTCCCCAATGCGTCGCAGTGGAGCATGCGCCTGCCCGATGAGCGCTACACCACGGTGGACAGCTTCTGGCGCCTGCCACCCGGGCAGGGCCCGGCCGCGAACGGGCGGAATTTTGGCAACGCCAACTTCGACCCCTTGACGGGGGAGAAGGTTGCCTCGCGCGAGACGGTGGGCGGCGATTTCTTCTATCGCTTCCACTTCCAGTTCCACTACATGCCCGTGCGGTGGGGGCGCTGGCTGGCGGGCTTTTGCGCCATGTTCATGCTGGTGGCCATCGTCAGCGGGGTCATCACGCACAAGAAGATCTTCACCGACTTCTTCACCTTCCGCTGGGGCAAGGGCCAGCGCTCGTGGCTTGATGCGCACAACGCGCTGTCGGTGTTCGGGCTGCCGTTCCACTTCATGATCACCTACACCGGCCTGATCACGCTGATGGCGCTGTACATGCCGTTCGGCGAGCAGGCGGCGTACAAGACACCGGCGCAGCGCCAGGAGCTCACGTCGCAGCTCAGCGCCTTCATCCAGCCCGTCAAGCCCACGGGCCAGCCAGCACCGCTGGCGCCGGTGGACGACATGGTGCGCCAGGCCCAGGCGCGCTGGGGCGAGGGCAACCTGGGCCGCGTCACCGCCACCAATGCCGGCGACGCGGCGGCGCGCGTGAGCGTGACGCGGGGTGAAGAGGGTCGCGTCACCATGAGCCCCCAGTACATGCTGTTCGACGGCGTGAGCGGCAAGCTGCTGGAGGTCAAGGAGGGCGTGGGCCCCGCAGCCGAGACGCGTGGCGTGCTGTACTCGCTGCACCTGGGGCGCTTCAGTGACCTGCACATGCGCTGGATGTACTTCATCGTGAGCCTGGCGGGCACCGCGATGGTGGGCACGGGCTTGGTCATGTGGACTGTCAAGCGCCGCCAGAAGCTGGGCGATCTTGCGCAGCCGCACTTCGGCTTTCGCCTGGTGGAAAAGCTCAATATCGCCAGCGTCGCAGGCCTGTCGATTGCCATGGCCGGCTTCCTCTGGGGCAACCGCCTGCTGCCGCAAGGCATGGCCGAGCGCACCGCCTGGGAGGTGCATGTGTTCTTCATCGTCTGGGCACTGACGCTGGCGCACGCCATGCTGCGCCCCTCGCGCCGCGCCTGGATTGAGCAGTTCTGGATCGGCGCGGCCGCGCTGGCCCTGCTGCCCCTGGTCAGCGCACTGACCACAGAACGCCCCCTGTGGCGCAGCCTGGCCGAGGGTGATTGGGTGTTTGCCGGCTTCGAGCTCATGCTCTGGGTGCTGGCCGGCCTGCACGTGTGGCTGGCGGTGCGCACGGCGCGCCACCAGGGGCCCAGGCGCCGGGCGGCACGGGCACCAGCGCCATCCGCACCCACCGGCTCTGCCATGCCCCAGGGGCGCGCGTGATGCACCATCTGCTCACCTTCGTGACCTGCCTGGCCGCCTTCGCGGCGCTGGCACTGGGGACGGAACGCCCGCAGGACGAGCTGTTCGGCCAAGCGCTGGCGCCACGCGCCACCTGGCTGTTGCGCATCGCGGGCTGGGGCGCCCTGGCCCTGGCGATGGCCATCATCGTGCAGGCGCAGGGCTGGGGCATGGGGCTGGTGAGCTACAGCGGCCACACCAGCCTGGCCGCCGGCATCGTGCTGGGTGCGCTGATCGTGCGCGGTCGCATCATCGGCAAACGCTGAACCCGCTCACAGCGTCAGGTCATAGCCCACCGTGATCGGGGCATGGTCCGAGAACTTCACGTCCTTGTAGATGGATTCGGTGCGCGCAAGGGCCGCCAGCGCCGGGGTGGCCAGGTGGTAGTCCAGCCGCCAGCCCACATTGTTGGCGTAGGCCTGCCCGCGGTTGCTCCACCATGTGTACGCGGTGTCGGTGGAGGTTGGTTGTAACTGACGGTAAACGTCGATCAGGCCGCCGCCTTCATCAGTTGTGTGCAACAACTTTGTCATCCAGGCGCGTTCATCGGGCAGGAAGCCGCTGTTCTTCTGGTTGCTGCGCCAGTTTTTCAGGTCGATCTGCTGGTGGGCGATGTTGATGTCGCCACACAGGATGAACTCTCGCTCCCGCTTGAGCTGCATGAGGTGGGGATGGAATTCCGCCAGGAAGCGGTACTTGGCCAGCTGGCGCTCCTCGCCCGAGGAACCGCTGGGAAAGTAGGCGCTGATGATGGACAGCTTGCGCGCGGGGGTGTCAAAGCGCAGTTCGAGGTAGCGGCCCTCGGCGTCGAACTCGGTCGAGCCGTAGCCCACGATCACGTCGCTGGGCAGGTGGCGGGTGTAGATGCCCACGCCCGAATAGCCTTTTTTCTGCGCGTAGTGGAAGTGCCCGTCCATCTCGGCCAGGCGCTCGAAGCGTGTGGCCACGTCGGCGGCCTGTGCCTTGACTTCCTGGACGCAAATACAATCCGGCCGTGTGGCAGCCATCCAGCTTTCCACGCCCTTGGTGGTGGCCGAACGGATGCCATTGAGGTTGAGGCTGGTCAAATTGAACAAGGAATTTCCCATGGTAGATGTTGTTGCGCAGGGCTCGGATGAGGGCCAGCTGGCGCAGGACTTTGTACGGTTTGCCGTCGAATCGGGCGTGCTGCGCTTCGGGGAGTTCAAGACCAAGGCCGGGCGCCTGAGCCCCTATTTCTTCAACGCCGGGCTGTTCGACGACGGTAGCAAGATGGGGCGCCTGGCCGAATTCTATGCAAAAGCCCTGATCGCCAGCGGCATCGAGTTCGACATGGTTTTCGGGCCGGCCTACAAGGGCATCCCGCTGGCCGCGACCGTGGCGGTCGAGCTGGCGCGCCAGGGGCGCAACGTGCCCTTTGCCTACAACCGCAAGGAGGCCAAGGACCATGGCGAGGGCGGCACTCTGGTAGGGGCTCCGCTCCGGGGCCGGGTGCTGATCGTGGACGACGTGATGTCGGCCGGTACCGCCGCGCGCGAGTCGATTGCCCTCATCCAGGCCGCAGGCGCCACCCCCCATGCGGTGGCCATTGCGCTGGACCGGCAGGAGAAAGCCACCGAGAATGGGCTGGACGTAGAGCACAGTGCAGTGCAGTATGTGCGCCAGCAGCTTGGCATGAAGGTTTGTACTATCGCCAGGCTGGCAGACTTATTGCTGTACCTATCGCAAACAGGGGGGGCGGAGATGCGCGCCCATCACGAACGGGTTTCCGCCTACCGCGAGCGGTACGGGGTGAACGAAGGGTAACTAGTTGCACAAGACGGCGTGGCTCATTGGCGAGTTGGCATTGGCAGGCCTGGCCACGGCGTCCGCGTGGGCGCAGCAGACGGGGCCGGTGGGTAGCATCTACACCTGCGTGGACCGCAATGGCCGACGGCTCACGGCCGACCGCCCCATTGCCGAATGCGTGGACCGCGAGCAGCGCGAGCTGGGCCCCTCGGGCATCGTGCGGCGCCAGATTGGCCCCACGCTGACCGAGCAGGAGCGTGCCGCCCTCGAAGTGCGCCAGCGCAAGGAAGCCGAGGAACGCAGCCGCGCCCTGGAAGAACGCCGCCGCGAACGTGCCCTGACGTCGCGCTACCCCGACAAGGCCGCACACGACGTGGAGCGCAAGGCTGCGATCCAGATGGTGGAAGACGTGGCGGCCACGGCCCAGAAACGCATCGTCGAGCTGCGCCAGCAACGCCAGGCCATGGACACCGAGATGGAGTTCTACAAGAAGGACCCCAACAAGGCCCCAATGACCCTGCGCCGCAAGATCGCCGAGAACGACGACAGCATCGCCGAACAGCAGCGCTTCATTGGCGGCCAGGACGACGAAAAGCGCCGTGTGCACCAGCGTTTCGATGTGGAGCTCGCACAACTGCGCAAGCTGTGGGATGAGCAGCGGGGCGTTGGCGTGCCCGGTGCTGCGAGCAGCACGCCCCCGGCGTCCGCCGGCGGTGCCCGCTGATCAGGGCCGATTCAGGGTTCTCGGCGATGGATATGCCCTCCACGGAGGGCATCCATCGGGCGTGGTCAGCCTGCGAGCTTGGCGCGCAGCAGGTCGTTGACCTGTTGCGGGTTGGCCTTGCCCTTGCTGGCCTTCATGATCTGGCCCACGAGTGCGTTGAAGGCCTTGTCCTTGCCGGCGCGGAACTGGGCCACGTTGTCGGCGTTGGCGGCAATCACATCATTGATGATGGCTTCCAAAGCGCCGGCATCATTCATTGGCTTAAGGTCTTTGGCTTCGATCACGGCATCAACATCCGTGAATTCACCTGACCAAAGCGCCTCGAACACCTGCTTCGCCGCGTTGTTTGCGATAGTGCCGTCCGCAATGCGGCCGATCAGCGCGCCCAGTTGGGCGGCCGACACGGGCGAGGCATCGAGCGCCATGTCGTTGGCGTTCAGGCGGCGCGAGACCTCGCCCATGATCCAATTGCTGGCCAGCTTGGGCTGCTTGCTGGCCTGGGCTGCGGTCTCGAAGTACGCGGCCATGGCCTTGCTCTGGGTCAGCGTGGTCGCGTCGTACTCGGGCAGGCCATAGTCGGCCACGAAGCGCGCGGCCATGGTGCGCGGCAGCTCGGTCATCAGGGCGCGTTGCTCGTCCACCCACTGGCGCGAGATCTGCAGCGGCGGCAGGTCCGGGTCGGGGAAGTAGCGGTAGTCGGCCGCGTCTTCCTTGGTTCGCATGGCCTCGGTTTCGCCCGTGTCGGGGTCGAACAGCACCGTGGCCTGCTGGATGGCACGGCCATCCTCGATCTCCTCGATCTGCCAGCGGATCTCGTAGTCGATGGCCTGCTGCATGAACTTGAAGCTGTTCAGGTTCTTGATCTCGCGGCGCGTGCCCAAGGGGGCGCCGGGCTTGCGCACCGAGACGTTGGCATCGCAGCGGAACGAGCCCTCCTGCATGTTGCCGTCGCAGATGCCGATCCAGGTCACGATCTTGTGCAGCTCGCGCGCATAGGCCACGGCCTCTTCGCTGGAGCGCATGTCGGGCTCGGTCACGATCTCCAGCAGGGGCGTGCCGGCGCGGTTCAGGTCGATCCCGCTCTGGCCGATGAAGTCCTCGTGCAGCGACTTGCCCGCGTCCTCTTCAAGGTGGGCGCGCACCAGGCGCACGGTTTTCTTCTCGTCGCCGAGAAAGAACTGCACCTCGCCGCCCTGCACCACGGGGATCTCGAACTGGCTGATCTGGTAGCCCTTGGGTAGGTCGGGGTAGAAGTAGTTCTTGCGCGCGAAGATGCTCTCGGGCGCGATGTGCGAGCCCAGCGCCAGGCCGAGCTTGATGGCGCATTCCACGGCGGTGCGGTTCATCACCGGCAGCGTGCCGGGCAGGGCCAGGTCCACGGCGCAGGCCTGGGTGTTGGGTTCGGCGCCGAAGGCCGTGGAGGCGCGGCTGAAGATCTTGCTTTGCGTGGCGAGTTGGGCGTGGGTCTCGAAGCCGATCACGACCTCGTAGCCACGGATCAATTTGCTGGTTGTCGTCGTCGTCATGTCACAGACCTTCGGGTTGGCGCAGGTGAAAGTCGGTGGCCTGCTGCAGCCGGTGTGCTGCGTTGAGCAGGCGCGCTTCCTGGAAGTAGTTGCCGATCAGCTGCAGGCCCACGGGCATGCCGCCTTCGCCAAAGCCCGCCGGCACGCTCATGCCGGGCAGGCCGGCCAGCGAGCCGGGCAGGGTGAAGATGTCGGCCAGGTAGTCGGCCAGCGGGTCGGCGCCATGCTCGCCGAGCTTCCAGGCCACGGTGGGGGACACGGGGCCGGCGATCACGTCGCAGTGCGCGAAGGCCTGCTGGAAGTCGTCGGCAATCATGCGGCGGATCTTCTGGGCCTTGAGGTAATAGGCGTCGTAGTAGCCGTGCGAGAGCACGTAGGCACCGATCATGATGCGGCGCTTGGCCTCGTCGCCAAAGCCTTCGGCGCGGGTCTTCTTGTACATGTCCTCCAGGTCGCCGTAGTCCTTGGCGCGGTGGCCGAACTTCACGCCGTCGAAGCGGCTCAGGTTGGACGACGCCTCGGCCGGCGCGATGATGTAGTACACCGGGATCGAGAGTTCGGTGCGTGGCAGGCTGATGGGCACCAGCCTGGCGCCGAGCTTTTCGTATTCCTTGAGCGCAGCGTCCACTGCAGCGCGCACGTCGGGCGCCAGGCCCTCGCCGAAGAACTCGGCCGGGATGCCGATGCGCAGGCCGTCGATGGAGTCGTTCAGCGAGCGGCCGAAGTCCTCGGCGGGCATGTCGATGGAGGTCGAGTCGCGGTCCAGGTCGGGGCCGCACATGGTGGACAGCAGCAGTGCGCAGTCCTCGGCCGTGCGCGCCATGGGGCCGGCCTGGTCCAGGCTGGAGGCAAAGGCGATCATCCCGTAGCGTGAGGCGCGGCCGTAGGTGGGCTTGATGCCGGTGATGCCGCAGAACGAGGCCGGCTGGCGGATGGAGCCGCCGGTGTCGGTGCCGGTCACGGCCGGGGCCAGGCGCGCGGCCACGGCCACGGCGCTGCCGCCCGAGGAGCCACCGGGGATGCGCGACGTATCCCAGGGGTTGCGCACCGGGGCGGGCGCGTCGAAGCCTACGGGGGCCACGGCCGAATTTTCGTTGGCCGAGCCCATGGCGAACTCGTCGCAGTTAAGCTTGCCCAGGGTCACGGCGCCAGCCTCGGCCAGCTTGCGCACCACGGTGGCGTCAAACGGGGACTGGTAGCCCGCCAGCATCTTCGAGCCGGCAGTGCTGGGGAAGTCGCGCGTGACGAAGATGTCCTTGTGGGCCAGGGGAACGCCTTCCAGCGTGCCCGCCGTGCCGGCGGCAATGCGGGCATCGGCCGCACGCGCCTGGGCCAGCGTGACGTCTTCATTGACCGCCACGTAGGCGCCCAGCGACTGGTGGCTCTTGGCGCGGGCCAGGAAATGCTGGGCCGCTTCCACGGCGGAGACCTGGCGCTCGCGCAGTTGCGCGGCCAGGGCGGTGACGGTCAGATCGTGCAGGTCTGCAATTTGCTTGTTCATGCTGGCCTCACCCGATCACTTTGGGCACGAGAAACAGGCCGCGTTCCACTGCCGGGGCGCTGCGCTGGTTGGCCTCGCGCTGGTTCGGCTCGCTGGCGACGTCGTCGCGCAGGCGCAGGGCGATCTCCTGGATGGCTGCCACGGGGTGTGCCAGGGGTGTCAAGTCCCCGGTATCCACAGCGCGCATCTTCTCCACGATGTCGAAAAAGCCGTTGAGTTGTGTGAGCATGCGCTCACTTTCGCTCGCGCTCAATTCCAGTCGCGCCAGGTTGGCGATGCGATCGATGTCCAGGGATGTCAGTGCCATAGGGGAAAAATTCGGGAGAAACCAGATGTAAAGCTGAAATGGGGGGTGGGACCAGGGGAGTTATTCACAGGGGATAGGGTATTATCCCGGCTTTGCCGCAATACCCTCCCTCATGCCGGTCATTGTGCGAAAAAAGCGAAATTTGACCCCGTAAACCCGGCGATGGCAGGCCGATGCGCACGCCATGCCTGAGAGGATTCTTGAATGTTCGGAGCTTTCCGTCGGTACTTCTCCACCGACCTGGCCATTGATCTTGGCACAGCCAACACCCTGATATTCGCCCGCGACAAAGGCATTGTGCTCGATGAGCCCTCTGTTGTCGCCATCCGCCACGAAGGCGGACCCCACGGCAAGAAGGTCATCCAGGCCGTAGGCCATGAAGCCAAGGCCATGCTGGGCAAGGTGCCCGGCAACATCGAAGCCATCCGGCCCATGAAGGACGGTGTGATCGCCGACTTCGTGATCACCGAGCAGATGATCAAGCAGTTCATCAAGATGGTGCACCCGCGCACGCTGTTCACCCCCAGCCCGCGCATCATCATCTGCGTGCCCTGCGGTTCCACCCAGGTCGAGCGCCGCGCCATCAAGGACGCGGCCGAAGCGGCCGGCGCCACCGCCGTCTACCTGATCGAAGAACCCATGGCCGCGGGCATCGGGGCCGGCCTTCCGGTCTCTGAGGCCAGCGGCTCGATGGTCGTGGACATCGGCGGCGGCACCACCGAGGTGGGCGTGATCTCGCTGGGCGGCATGGTCTACAAGGGCAGTGTGCGCGTGGGCGGCGACAAGTTCGACGAAGCCATCATCAGCTACATCCGCCGCAACTACGGCATGCTGATCGGCGAGCCCACCGCCGAATCCATCAAGAAGAACATCGGCTCGGCCTTCCCCGGCTCCGAAGTGCGCGAGATGGAAGTCAAGGGCCGCAACCTCAGCGAAGGCGTGCCGCGCAGCTTCACCATCTCCAGCAACGAAGTGCTGGAGGCGCTGACCGATCCGCTCAACCAGATCGTCTCGGCCGTCAAGAACGCCCTGGAACAGACCCCGCCCGAACTCGGCGCCGACATCGCCGACCGCGGCATGATGCTGACCGGCGGCGGCGCGTTGCTGCGCGACCTGGATCGCCTGCTGGCCGAGGAGACCGGCCTGCCGGTGCTGGTGGCTGAAGACCCGCTGACCTGCGTGGTGCGTGGCTGCGGCATTGCGCTGGAGCGCATGGACCGCCAGGGCAGCATTTTTACAAGCGAGTAAGTTCCCCTGTGCCTGCGTGCCCGCCACGCAGGCACCCATCGCGCTGAAATGGCATGACCGCAACCGCACCGATGCTTTTTGAGCCGTGCCCCTGGCCGCGTGCGCGCGCCGTGCAGACCCACCGCTGAGCGCCATGCCCCTGGGAACCCTGGAGCGCAGTGCGCCTCCCTTCTTCAAGCAAGGCCCCTCGGCCCTGTCACGGCTGGCGCTCTACAGCGCGCTGGCCCTTTTCCTCATGGTGGCGGACGTGCGCTTCAAGCTGACCGGCCCGTTCCGCCAGGCCGTGTCCACCGTGCTCTACCCGGTGCAGTGGCTGATGCTGCAGCCGGTGGAGTTTGCCGGGCGCGGTGCCGGCTACTTCCAGAACCTGCAGACCGCGCAGCAGGACGCCGATGCCGCGCGCAGCAAGATGGCCCAGATGTCGCAGCGCGCGAGCCAGGCCGACCAGCTGATACTGGAGAACGAGCGGCTGCGCAAGCTGCTCACGCTGCGCGAGCGGCTGACCACTTCGGCCGAGGCGGCCGAAGTGATTTATGACACCGCCGACCCCTATACCCGCCGCGTGGTGGTGGACAAGGGGCTGATGGCGGGGGTGGAACTCGGTGCGCCCGTGCTCGACGAAGCGGGCATCCTGGGTCAGGTCACACGGGTGTTTCCCATGCTCAGCGAAGTGACGCTGCTGGTCGACCGGGACCAGGCCATTCCCGTGCTCAATATCCGCACCGGTGCGCGCGGCGTGGCCTACGGGGATCCCGTGGCGGGCAACAACGGCGGCATGGAGCTGCGCTTCATGCCCGCCAATGCCGACGTGCGCGAAGGCGACCTGCTGACCACCAGTGGCGTGGACGGCCTGTACCCCCCCGGCCTGCCGGTGGCCAAGATCGTGCGCGTGGAGCGCCGGGCCGACTCGGCCTTTGCGCGCATCTACTGCGAGCCGCTGGCCCAGGTGCAGGGCGCACGCCATGTGATGGTGCTCAAGCCCCTGTCGGGACACATTCCCGAGCGGCCCGAGCCGGCAGCCCCGCCCACCGCTGGCAAGAAGGGACGCCACAAATGATCATGCCGCGCGGCCAGCCGCTGCTGCTGCCCGTCAACCCCGTCTTCATCGCCGTGAGCCTGATGGCGGGCCTGGCCATCAACATGATCCCCCTGGGCCGCGTGGTCTGGACGCCTGACCTGCTGATGCTGCTGCTGGTGTTCTGGAGCGTGCACCAGCCGCTGCGCATCGGCATGGGCACGGCCTTCCTGCTGGGCCTGTGCATGGATGTGCAGCAGTCCTCGCTGCTGGGCCAGCATGCGCTGTCGTATTCGGTGCTGGCTTTTGGCGCCATCGCCATCCACCGCCGTCTGCTGTGGTTCAGCGTGCCCTCGCAGGCGCTGCAGGTGCTGCCGCTGTTCCTCATCGCGCACTCCATAGAGTTGCTGGTGCGCGTGGTGTCGGGCGGCATTTTCCCGGGGCTGTGGGTCTTCGTGGCCCCAGTGCTCGAAGCGCTTTTGTGGCCACTGGCCAGTTGGGTATTGCTGGCGCCCCAGCGCCGCCCGCCCGATCGCGATCAGAATCGACCGCTATGAGCCTGGTGTGGACCCGCCAACGATCCGCCTGCGCTTGCCGCACGGTGGTGGGGAGGGCGCAGCGTGACTGAACTGCGCAATGTCGAAGCGGACTCGTCGCGTTTTCGCGCCCGCATCTTCACCGTCGCGTTCGTGGTGTTCCTGGCGTTCGGACTGCTGGTCGCGCGCCTGGTGTTCCTGCAGGTGGTGCGCCACGAGGACCTGGCCGCCCAGGCCGAGAGCAACCGCACGGCGGTAGTTCCCATCGTGCCCAACCGCGGCCTGATCATGGACCGCAACGGTGTGGTGCTGGCCACCAACTACGCGGCCTACACGCTGGAGATCACTCCCTCGCGCGTGGGCGTGCTGGAGGAGACCATCGAGGCCCTGTCCAAGGTGGTCGATATTCAGCAGCGCGACCGGCGGCGCTTCAAGCGCCTGCTGGAAGAGTCGCGCAACTTCGAATCCCTGCCCATCCGCACGCGCCTGACAGACCAGGAAGTGGCGCGCTTTTCCGCGCAGCGCTACCGCTTTCCCGGCGTGGACATCAAGGCCCGGCTGTTTCGCAACTACCCGCTGGGCGATGTGGGCGCTCATGCCATCGGCTACATCGGCCGCATCAACCAGACGGAGAAGGCGCGCATCCAGGATTCGGAGGACGAGGCCAACTACCGCGGTACCGAGTACATCGGCAAGCTCGGCGTGGAGCAGAGCTTCGAGGGCATGCTGCACGGCCTGACCGGCGTGGAGCGCATGGAGACCTCGGCCGGCGGGCATGCCGTGCGCCGCCTGGCCAGCCACCCGGCCACACCGGGCAACACGGTGATGCTGTCGCTGGACATCAAGCTGCAAAAGCTCATCGAGGACATGTTCGGCGACCGGCGCGGAGCGCTGGTGGCCATCGACCCGCGCAACGGTGAGGTGCTGGCGCTGGTGAGCAAGCCCACGTTCGACCCCAACCTGTTCGTGGAAGGCATCGACAGCGAAAGCTGGCAGGCGCTCAATGAATCCATCGACAAGCCACTGCTCAACCGCGCGCTGCGCGGCACCTACCCGCCAGGCTCCACTTACAAGCCCTTCATGGCGCTCGCGGCGCTGCAGCAGGGCAAGCGCTCGCCGAGCATGGTGGTCAACGATCCGGGTTTCTACACCTTTGGCGGCCACACCTTCCGCAGCCACGAGGGCGGCCTGGGCGGGGTGGACATGCACCGCGCCATCCAGTTCTCGAGCAACACCTACTTCTACTCGCTGGCCGTCGAGATGGGCGTGGACGCCATCCATGACTTCATGAAGCCGCTGGGCCTGGGCCAGACCACGGGGATCGATCTCAACGGCGAGGTGCGCGGCGTGCTGCCGAGCACCACCTGGAAGCGCAATGCCTACAAGCGCCCCGAGATGAAGCGCTGGTACCCCGGCGAAACCGTGTCCCTGGGCATCGGCCAGGGCTACAACAGCTTCACCATCCTGCAGCTGGCGCAGGCCGAGGCCACGCTGGCCAACGGCGGCATCAAGTACGCGCCCCACCTCATCAAGGCCGTGCGCGACACGGTCAGCGGCACCGTGACTCCGGTGGTTCAGCCTCCGGGAGAGAACCTTGGCTACCTGCCGAAGAACGTGGAGATCGTGCGCAACGCGCTGGTGGCGGTGAACAAGGGTGGCACGGGCACGCGCATCTTTGCCGGCGCGCCCTACACGTCCGCCGGCAAGACCGGCACTGCGCAGGCCATGAGCCTGGGCCAGAACGTGCGCTACAACGCCAAGGCGCTCGAAGAGCACCAGCGCGACCACTCGCTGTTTGCGGCCTTTGCCCCGGCCGAGAACCCCCAGATCGCACTGGCGGTCATCGTCGAGAACGCCGGCTTTGGCGCTGCAGCGGCCGGCCCGATTGCGCGGCGTGTGTTCGACTATTGGCTCCAGGGCGAGTACCCGAACGATGAAGACCTGGCCGCGGTGCGCAAGGGCATCGCCGCCGCGCCCATCGGCAAGCCGCGCGCGGTGGCCGACGTGGTGATCAGCCCCCCGGCGCCCTGATTGCGCTTCAGACGTTGGTTGCCGGACTGCGGGCCGGCGGAGCCAGTTGGCTGAATACCAGCGCAGCAACGATCAGTGCCGCACCGCCCAGGCCCGCCCAGCCCAGTTGCTCGCCGAGCAGCGCCCAGGCGGTGAGGGCGGCGAACACCGGCTCCAGCCCGAAGACGATGGCGCTGCGCATGGCATCCACGCGCTGCTGGCCCCAGGCCTGCAGGGTGACCACCACCACGCTGGCCAGCAGGCCCAGGTAGACCACGGCCACCCAGGCCTCTGCGGGCAGTCGGGCCGCAGATTCCAGCCAACCCATACCACCCTCGCGCGCGAGCAGCAGCACGGTGGAGGCCAGGGCCATCACGCCAGCCTGCGCGGCGGCCATGCGCGTGGCACGCAGCGGGTTGGCGGCCGTGCGCCGCGCGCATTCCTCCAGCGCCAGGATGTAGAGGGCATAGAACACGGTGCTGGCCAGCGTCAGCGTATCGCCCAGGTTCCAGGGCTCGTTCTCATGGAACATCAGCGCCATGCCCGCACAGGCCATGGCGCATGCGGCCCACAACCGCCAGCCATAGCGCCGGCCCATCAGCGCCATGGCGATCAGCGGCACCACCAGCACGTTCAGGCCGGTCACAAAGGCATTGCGGTTGCTGCTGGTGCGCGCCAGGCCTTCGATCTGCAGCCAGAACGCCAGGAACAGCAGCAGGCCCAGCGCACAGCCCCAGCGGCGTTCATGGCGCAGCATGCCCCACCACAGCGGTGCCAGCACCGCCAGGGCCATCACGAAGCGCAGCCAGATGATCTGCAGCGCATCGAGCTGGGCGGACAGCAGCTTCATGGCAGGGAAGGTGGTGCCCCACACCACGGTCACCACCAGCAGGGCCAGGAGGCCAAAACGTTCAGATCGCATGGGCAAAAAGAAAAAAGGCTGGCCGGGGTCTCCGGCCAGCCTGTCAGGCGCAAGGGGCGCCGAGGTTCAGTTGAACAGGTAGCGGGCCTGCAGGTTCAGGCGCAGCATGTCGCCCTTCTGGCCGTCGAAGGTGGTGCGGCGGCCGCCGATCAGCTCGCTGCCCAGTTCCACGTTCTTGATCGGCAGGTAGTACATGCCGGCGTGCCATTGGTAGAGCTTGTGGTTGCCTTCGCCGCCGTAGGCGTTCACGTAGTCGTCACCCAGGCGGTGGCGCGAGCGCACGGCCCCCAGCGACACGGTGCCGCGCATCTTCTCGCTGAAGACGTTGCTCAGGCCGATCACGACGCCGTGCGAGCGGTCCAGGCGCACGGTGCCGCCGTCAAGCACGGGGTAGTTGGCGCCCACCAGGTAGGCACCATCGCCATCGCCATCCAGGCGCGTGTACTGGGCCATCAGCGTGGTGGTGCCGGTGATCTTGTAGCCGGCGCCGACACCCACGCCCAGGCCGCGCTTGCTGACGCCGTCGACACGTTGCTCGTGCGAGAGCAGGCGGGCGTTCACGTTGCCCCAGTCGAAGGCCTTGTCCACGCGGGCCACGAAGTTCAGGCCCTTGGCGCCGTCGGTGGGCTCTTCGAGCGCGAACTGGAACTTGGCCAGATCGGGGTTGTTGTAGGTGTAGCGGATCTGCGCGGGGCGGCGGAAGGTGGCGCCGGGCGGGCCGTTGAAGTCAACGGTCTCGGGCAGGTTGTCCGTGTCCATGAAGGTCGACCAGGTCTGGCCGATCAGCCAGCCGGCGTATTCGCCATAGGCGTGGCGCAGGCGCAGGCGGTTGCGGTTGCACTCCGCACCGCAGTAGGCGTAGAAGTCGGCCTCGATCTTGGTGTTGAAGGTGCCGATGGAAGTCGGCGTGGAGGTCTCGAAGCCAAAGCGCGAGGTCTGCGCGGTCAGGCTGCTCTTGCCCTGGCGCGATTCGCCCAGGGGCTGCTCCATCAGGTTCGTGAAATTGTCGCCGGGGGCCGTGCCCTTGAAGTCCTTGACCATGTTGGCCTCGGCAAAGCCGTAGACGCGGATCGAGGTCTCGCTGCCCGGCAGGCGGAAGCTGCCCGGAATGTCGCCCAGCACCACGGCGTCCTTCTGCTTGAGTTCCACGGCCTCGATGCGGTCGTTCCAGGCCGATGCCGACGCCGCAGGGGCGGCGGGCGCCTGGGCCTGCTGGGCCTTGAGCTGGTTGAGCTCGGCGCGCAGGGCTTTGAGCTCGTTGCGCATCTCTTCGAAGTCCTTGGCGGACTGCGCGAAGGCCGCAGGCGGCAGGCTGCACAGGCCGGCGGCCAGCAGGGCGAGGAACGTGTGGTTCAGTTTCATGGTCACTCCGGTAGGGGCTTGTGGTTTTTTCGCCGGCGCCTGGATCTCAGGCACTCATGCGGCCGATGAAGGCACGGATACGGTCGTTGGCAGGGTTGTTGAAGAATTCGGCGGGCGCCGCGTCGTGGGCGATGCGCCCCTGGTCGAAGAACATCACGCGGTCGGCCACCTCGCGGGCAAAGCCCATCTCGTGGGTCACCACGATCATGGTCATGCCGCCACGGGCCAGCTCGCGCATCACGTCGAGCACCTCCTGCACCATCTCGGGGTCCAGGGCCGAGGTGGGCTCGTCGAACAGCATCACCTTGGGCTGCATGGCCAGCGCCCGGGCAATGGCCACGCGCTGCTGTTGGCCGCCTGACAGCTGCCAGGGGTATTTGTGGGCATGGTCCTGCATGCCCACGCGGCGCAGCAGGGCCATGGCCTGTTCGTTGGCCTGGGCGCGCGGCGTGTGGCGTATGCGTCGGGGCGCCAGCGTCACGTTGTCCAGCACGCTCATGTGGCCGAACAGGTTGAACTGCTGGAACACCATGCCGACCTCGCTGCGCTGGCGCTGCAGCGTGGCCATGTCGTCGGTCACTTCCACACGGTCGATGGTGATGCGGCCGGAGTCGTGGGGTTCCAGTCGGTTGATGGCGCGCAGCAGGGTGCTCTTGCCCGAGCCCGAGGCCCCGATGATCACGGTGACCTCGCCGGTGTTGAACACGGTGGACACGTCGCGCAGCACCTGGTGGGTGCCGAAGGATTTGCAGACGCGGTCCACCACGATGAAAGGCGTGGGCCGGCTCATTGGTTGCGGCCTTCCACGTCGAAGCGGTATTCCACGGCGTTAGAAATTTGCGTGACCAGTGTGGTCAGGAGCAGGTAGGTGATGGCCACGGTGGACAGGGTGGCGATGGGCTGGAAGGTGGCCGACTGGATGCGATTGCCCACGTTGGTCAGCTCCACCACGCCGATGGCATAGGCCAGCGACGAATCCTTGAGCAGTGCCACGAAATTGCTCACCAGCGGTGGCAGCGAGATCTTGAAGGCCTGCGGGAACACCACGTCCAGGAAAACATGCACCCGCCCCAGCCCCAGGGCCTTGGCGGCTTCGGTCTGGCCGCGCGGCACCGCCAGCAGCCCGGCGCGGATGGCTTCGGCGTTGTAGGCCCCCACGTTCAGGCCCAGGGCCAGTACGGCGGCCGCGAAGTCAGGCAGGTTCAGGCCCGGCACCAGCACCGGCAGCGCAAAGTAGACGAACAGAATCTGCACCAGGAGCGGCGTGCCGCGGATGACCCAGATGTAGAAGCCGGCCACCCAGCGCACGGCCGTCAGGCGCGAGGTGCGGGCCAGGGCTGCGCCGGTGCCCAGCACCAGGCCCACACTGCCGCTCACCAGAGTGAGCCACAGCGTGGTGCGCGCGCCATCAGAAAAAGCCTGGGCGTTGGGGCCTATGGGCTCGGGCAGGAAAGAGAGCAACCGGCCCAGCAGCGCCAGCGCCAGGACCATCAGGACGACGGCCGAGACGAGCGTAGCGTTGCTGCGCTGCTGGCGAGACCAGCGCTCGGGCCAAAGGGCAGTGAGCATGAAAAACCCTGGTGATTACAAGCGGGCTTGCTCAGTTGGTGCAGCGCACGTCTTCGTTGAAGTATTTTTTGGACAGCGCGGCGTAGCTGCCATCGGCCATGACCTCGGCCAGCGCCTTGTTCCAGCCGCCGGCCAGCGAGCTGTTGCCTTTGGCAACGGCGGCGGCGATGCGCTCGATGAACAGCATGTCGCCGAGCTTGAAGCCGGCGCCGGGGTTCTTCTCGGCCACGGCCTTGGCCACGAAGCGGTCGGTCACCCAGGCGTCCACGCGGCGCGAGTTCAGCGCGCTGCGGGCATCCACGTCGGTGGGGAAGTTCTTCATTTCCTTGATGGACGAGACCTTCTGCACGTTCTCCAGGTAGCTGGTGCCGGTCTGCACGGCCACCACCTTGCCGGCCAGGTCCTTGGCACTCTTGATGGCCGGGTCCATGGCGATGATCATGCCGCCCGAGCAGTAGTGGGGCTCGGTGAAGGTCACTGCCTTGGCGCGCTCTTCGGTGATGCCGTGGGAGGCGATCACCAGGTCCCAGCGGTCCTGGCGCAGGCCCGTGAGCAGGGCGTCGAATCCCAGGGTCTTCCACTGGATCGTGAGGCCCATCTTCTTGGCCACGAGCTCGGCCGTTTCCACTTCGAAGCCGGTCAGCGTGGTGCCGCTGAAGAAGTTGAAGGGAGCGAACTGTCCTTCGGTCGCGATGAGGATCTTGCCGTCCTTCTTCACCTCGTCCAGGGTCCGGGCCTGGGCGGAGAAGGCGGCGCAGAGCGCGAGGGCGGTGGCTACAGCCTTGAACAATTGCATGGGATGGGTCCTGTCCGGGGTATTTCAGGTACAAAAAATCCGGCATGCGGGTAGGCAGGCCGGAGGCTCGGGAAATGCGTCCGCAGCCATCGTGGATTGCGATGTCTGGCGTCACGAAATAGTCACCAATTATAAGGATGGGTCTTTTTCTGCCGCCACAGGGGGCGCCCTACAAAAACCGGTTGTAGGCCAATTCACAACAGGTTTTAGAGAAGGCTCCCGAACTTTTCCAAGTGCTGGTAATCGCGCGGGCGCCCTTCGCAGCGCGCGCTCAGCGCAGAAAGGCGTCGTAGCCTGTCTTGAGGATGAGCGCCCCTACCACCACGATGAAGATGCCGCGCACGAAGCCCGTGCCGTGCTTGAGCGCCATGTGCGTGCCGATCAGGCTGCCCACCACATTGGCCACGGCCAGCGTCACCGCAAAATGCCACCAGACATGGCCCTTGGCGGCAAACAGGGCGATGGCCGCCACGTTGGTGGCCGTGTTGAGCAGCTTGGCCGACGCCGAGGCATTGAGGAAGTCGTACCCGAGCAGCCGCACGAACAGAAACACGAAGAAACTGCCCGTGCCCGGCCCGAAGAAACCGTCATAGAAGCCGATGGCCAGGCCAATCAGGGTGGCCGCCAGGATTTCCGCACGCCCGGCAAAGCGCGGCGTGTGGTGCCTCCCCATGTCCTTTTTGGCCAGGGTGTAGGCCAGCACGCCCAGCAGCACCAAGGGCAGCAGCTGGCGCAGGAACTCGGGGGAGATGACCGTGACGGCCCAGGCCCCCGCGAACGAGCCGGCAAAGCCGGCGGCTGCGGCCGGCAGCAGGGCGCTCCAGCGCAGTTGCACGCGGCGGCTGTACTGCCAGGTGGCCATGGCTGTGCCCCAAACGCCCGCCGCCTTGTTGGTGCCCAGCAGCGTGGCAGGAGGTGCCACGGGAAACGCGGCGAACAGCGCCGGCACCATCACCAGACCGCCCCCGCCCACAACCGCGTCCACGAAGCCTGCCAGCAGTGAGGCGAGGGTGATGAAAATCCATTCCATCCCCTGATTTTCGCACCTGCCCAGCTACGGTTTTGGTAGCGAAGGCATTCCCCGAACGGAAAGAAAAAAGGCGCTGGGATTGCCAGCGCCTGAAAAGGGGGTGCACCTCGTTGGGTGCTTTATTGGGTTGTTGCTTGTAGGGATGTCTCCTCGGCCCCTCGTCCAGCACACCAGGGCGCGCTTTCGAGTGACGGTACTGTAACGGCGGCACCCGCTTGGTGCATTGGGGGTTTCCCGCCCCCTTTTGGGGGGGCAAAGCGGGCTGAAAGACGCCCTGGCTGCCCTAAATGCGATTTTTTGCTTGGCATGCCTTGTGCACTGTGCCTTGTAACAAATTGCGAAAAGGGAGCTTCCACATGCGGGCAGTCATCCATGGGTTCGTCACGGTCGTGGCCTTGTGTCTGGGGCTTTGCACCGCAACGGTATGGGCGCAAGCGCCCGCCGCAGAGGCGGCCGCATCGGCAGCCGCTCCCTTGACACGCCCCGGCCTGGTGGCCAAGGAGGCCATCAATGCCGCCGACACCGCCTGGATGATGACCTCGACAGCGCTGGTGCTGCTCATGACGCTGCCGGGCATCGCCCTGTTCTATGCCGGCATGGTGCGCCGAAAGAACGTGCTCAACACCATGGCCAGCGTGGTCGCCATCGCGGCGCTGGTGAGCCTTCTCTGGTTTGCCATCGGCTACTCCTGGGCGTTCACGCCGGGCAGTGCCTGGCTTGGGGGTACCGAGCGCATGGGCTTTGCCGGGTTCGACTTCCAGCTGGCGGCCGGCAAGCTGTCGGTGAGCCACGTGGCTCCGGCCATCCCTGAATCGGTCTACGCCATGTTCCAGCTGACCTTCGCCATCATCACGGCGGCGCTGCTGGTCGGGGCGGTGGTCGAGCGCATGCGGTTTTCCGCAATGCTGCTGTTCATCAGCCTGTGGACGGTGTTCATCTACGCGCCCGTGGCGCACTGGGTCTGGGAGCCGGGCGGCTGGCTGGCGCAGATGGGGGCACTGGACTTTGCCGGGGGCTCCGTGGTGCACGTGAATGCCGGCGTGGCCGGCCTGGTGTGCGCATGGTTCCTCGGGCGGCGCAGCGGCTATGGGCGCGAGCCTTTCGAGCCCTACAACCTTGGGCTGACCATGGTGGGTGCGGGCATGCTTTGGGTGGGCTGGTTCGGCTTCAACGCGGGCTCTGCCGTGGCGGCCGATGGTCGCGCGGGGCTGGCCATGGCCGTCACCCATGTGGCCGCCGCCGCAGGCGCGCTGTCATGGATGCTGGGCGAGGCGGTCATGCGCGGGCGCCCCTCCTTGCTGGGCCTGTGCTCGGGCCTGGTGGCCGGGCTGGTGGCCATCACGCCCGCCGCCGGCTTCGTCACCCTGCGCTCGGCCGTGGTCATCGGGCTGGTGGCCGGTCTGGCCTGCTACTGGGGTGCGACGGGGCTCAAGCGCCTGTTGCGTGCCGATGATTCACTGGACGTCTTCGGTGTGCACGGCATTGGTGGCATCGTGGGCTCGCTGCTCACCGGTGTGCTGGCCAGCCGCACAGTCGGTGGTGTCACGGGCAGCCTGTGGACCCAGGCCATCGGCGTGGGCGCAGTGATGGCCTTCAGCCTGGTGGGCACGGCGCTGCTGCTGTGGATCACCAACCTCGTGCTCGGCCTGCGCGTGGACGAGCAAAGCGAACAGACGGGCCTGGATATTGCACAGCACCGGGAACGCCTGGGTCAGTAGGCCTCCCAATGTTCTGAGGAGTTCACCATCATGCAGGACAGCGACAAACTCGCCATCGCAGCGCACCTGCACGTGCTGCTGCGCCGCAAGACCGGCCGCGTGACCGACACCGAGTGGATGGCGGCCAATGCCGAATACGCGATGGAGATCGTGCGCTTTGCGCGCCAGCATGCGGTGGAAGACGGCGTGCCCGAACTCGCCGAATGGGCCGAACGGCTCGACCGCGCCGTGCACGAACCGGCCCCCGCGCCGCAACGGCGCCCCTTGCTGGAGACTGCCAGCCAGGCGGTGCGCCAGCGCCTGGCGCCTGCTGTGGTCGAGGTGCCCCGCTACGTGGGCGGTATCCGCTGAACTCGAAGGCTCACGCCTTCTGCGCGGCCAGGATCCACTCGGCCGCCTTTTCGGCCAGCATCAGCGTGGGTGAGTTGGTGTTGCCACTGGTGATGGTGGGCATGGCACCGGCATCCACCACGCGCAGGCCTGCAATGCCGCGCACGCGCAGTTGCGAATCAAGCACCGCCATCGGGTCATCTGCGCGGCCCATGCGCGTCGTGCCCACGGGGTGGAAGATGGTGGTGGCGATGTCGCCCGCCAGGCGCGCCAGGTCCTCATCGCTTTCGAACTGTACGCCGGGCTTCCACTCCTCGGGCTGGTAGGCGGCCAGGGCGGGCTGGGCGACGATGCGGCGCGTGACGCGCAGGCTGTCGGCGGCCACCTGCCGGTCTTCGGGGGTGCTCAGGTAGTTGGGCGCAATGGCCGGCGCAGCCTTGAAGTCCGCGCTCTTGATCTGCACCGTGCCCCGGCTCGTGGGGTTGAGGTTGCAGACGCTGGCCGTGAAGGCCGGGAAGCTGTGCAGGGGCTCGCCGAAGGCATCGAGCGACAGGGGCTGCACGTGGTACTCGATATTGGGCCAGGGCTGGCCGGGGTCGCTGCGCGTGAAGGCGCCGAGCTGCGAGGGGGCCATGCTCATCGGGCCGCTGCGTTTCATCGCGTATTCCAGCCCGATCTTGGCCTTGCCCCAAAGCGAGCTGGCCATGGTGTTGAGCGTGGGCACGCCGTTGACCTTGAACACTGCGCGGATCTGCAGGTGGTCCTGCAGGTTGGCGCCCACGCCCGGCAGGTCGTGCACCACATCAATGCCGTGCTGCCGGAGCAAGGCCGCAGGGCCGATGCCCGACAGCTGCAGCAGCTGGGGCGAGTTGATCGCCCCCGCGCTCAGGATCACTTCGCCGGTGGCGTGGGCGGTCACCATCTCGTGCCCGTCCCAGACCTTCACGCCGGTGCAGCGGCGTGTGCCGTCCGGCTGGGTTTCGAGGATCAGCTCTGTGGCGTGCGCGTTGGTCCACATCTCGAAGTTGGGCCGGCCGTAGCAGGTGGGCCGCAGAAAGGCCTTGGCCGTGTTCCAGCGCCAGCCGCTCTTCTGGTTGACTTCGAAGTAGCCCACGCCCTCGTTGTCGCCGCCATTGAAATCCTCGGTGGCCGGAATGCCGGCCTGCTGCGCGGCCTTGGAAAAGGCGTCCAGCACATCCCAGCGCAGGCGCTGCTTCTCCACGCGCCACTCGCCGGTGCTGCCGGTGGCCTTGTTGCCGTGCAGGCGCTTGAAGTTCTCGTTCACGTCGCCGGGCTGGTCCAGGCGCCAGTGGTCCTCGTGGAGGCGAAAGTGGGGCAGGGTGTTGTCCCAGCGCCAGCTGGCGTCGCCCGTCAGCTCGGCCCACTGGTCGTAGTCGCGTGCCTGGCCGCGCATGTAGATCATGCCGTTGATGCTGCTGCAACCGCCCAGTGTCTTGCCGCGCGGATAGCGCAGGGTGCGGCCGTTCAGGCCCGCGTCGGGCTCGGTGTTGTAGAGCCAGTCGGTGCGCGGGTTGCCAATGCAATACAAATACCCCACGGGAATGTGTATCCAGTGGTAATCATCCTTGCGACCCGCTTCGATGAGCAACACGCGGCGGCGGCCATCGGCGCTCAGGCGGTTGCACAGCAGGGCGCCCGCTGTGCCGCCGCCAATGATGATGTGGTCAAACGTGGTGTCGCTCATGGGAATAACGGTGTGGCAAGAGGGTGTCGCGGGTTGATCGGAAGGGTCGGCGCCATTGTGCGGACCGCAGTGGTGGTGTCGAGGGGGTAAACGCGGCTTGCTAGCAAGTTTGTAGCTGGTGTGGCTTGCAGCGGTTGCGATTGCATGCAATCTGATAATAATTGCAAGCATTCGGGCCCGCGTCGTGCTTGCACGCAAGGGCTTGTCCTACCTGCGGACCATGGGCTCCGCTACCATGCTTCCCCTACCTCCTTACTGGTGGCTTGCGCCGCCCGTTTCATGACCGACCTTGCTCCGCGCATTGCCCGCACCGACACCCCCGAAGGCCCCGGGGTGCTGCTGCATGGGCGCTGGGGTGCGGCTGAGTTGGGTACGCGCCGGCAATGGAAGGCGCTGTCTGAGCAGCTCCAGGCCCAACAGCCTGGCGCGCAGCTCGGCTGGGATCTGCGTGAACTGCAGTGGCTGGACCACGTGGGCGCGCAACTGCTGTGGAACCACTGGGGCCGCGCCTGGCCCGCGCGTCTGGCGCTCACTGACATCCAGCGCGACATTCTGGAGCGTGTGGCGGAGTTCACCGTGGCCGAGCCGCCGCCGCCCGAGCCCTGGAGCCTGGCCCGGGAAGTGGACCACCTGGGCCTGCTGGTGCTGCATGGCATGGACCATGCGCGCCACATGCTGCAGATGGTGGGGCAACTGGTGCTCGACCTGCTGCGCCTGGCGCGTGCGCCCCAGCGCGGGCCCTGGCGCGACGTGTCCGGTCACCTGTACCGCATGGGCGCCACGGCGCTGCCCATCACCGCCCTGGTCGGTTTTCTCATCGGGGTGGTGCTGGCCTATCTGATGTCGCTGCAATTGCGCCAGTTCGGCGCCGAATCGTTCATCGTCAACATCCTGGGCATCTCCCTCATCCGCGAACTCGGGCCCATGCTGGCGGCCATCCTGGTGGCGGGGCGCTCGGGTTCGTCCATCACCGCGCAGATCGGCGTGATGCGCGTGACCGAGGAGCTCGATGCCATGCGCGTCATGGGCATCCCCCACGGCTTTCGGCTGGTGATGCCGCGCACCTTGGCGCTGGCGCTGGCCATGCCGCTGATCAGCGTGTGGACCACGCTGGCAGCGCTGGCCGGCGGCATGCTGGCGGCCGACGTGGCGATGGACATCTCGCCCGCCTATTTCGTGCAGGCCCTGCCTGCCGCCGTGAAGGTGGGCAACCTCACCCTGGCCATGGCCAAGTCGGTGGTGTTCGGCGCCTGCATCGCGCTCATCGGCTGCCACTGGGGCCTGCGCGTCAAGCCCAACACCCATAGCCTGGGTGAGGGCACGACCGCATCGGTGGTCACCTCCATCACCATGGTCATCATCGTGGATGCGCTGTTTGCCATCGCCTTCAAGAGCATCGGGATCTGACGCCGTGAGCACCGCCGACATTGCCCCCCCGCCAATCGCCTCAGGCAGTAACGCGCCCCAGGCGCTGGTCGTGCCCTCGGGCACACCGCCCGTGGTTGAGGTCAAGGGCCTGTGGAGCGTGTTCGGCAAGGGCAGCGAAGCCTTCGCCGTGCACCAGGACCTTGAATTCACCGTGCAGCGCGGCGAGATGCTGTCGCTGGTAGGGGGCTCGGGCACGGGCAAGACGGTGCTGCTGCGCCAGATACTGGGCCTGGCCCGGCCCGCGCGTGGCACGGTCACCGTGCTCGGCCGTCCGGCCTCCGAGATGGGGCGCGAAGGTGCTGCCAGCCGGGTGGGCATGCTGTTCCAGCACGGTGCGCTGTTCTCGGCCTTCAACGTGCTCGACAACGTGGCCTTCGCGCTGCGCGAGCAGGGCACCCTGCCCGACGACCTAGTCCGCGATGCCGCGCTGGTCAAGCTGCAGATGGTGGGCCTCAAGCCCGAGCACGCCAGCCGCATGCCATCCGACCTGTCCGGCGGCATGGTCAAACGCGTGGCCCTGGCGCGCGCCCTCATCATGGATCCGCCGCTGCTGCTGCTCGACGAGCCCACCGCAGGGCTCGACCCGAGCAGTGCCGACGAGTTCTGCGCACTGCTGCGCGAGCTGCACGCGGCGCTGGGCCTCACCATGGTCATGGTCACGCACGACCTCGACACCCTGTTTGCCCTGTCCACCCGCGTGGCAGTGCTGGCCGACAAGAAGGTCATCGTCACCGGCCCGCCGATTGAAGTGGCGCGTTTCAAACACCCCTTCGTCGAGCAATTCTTCATGGGTGAACGTGGCCAGCGCGCCATGGCCCCCCTGGCGGGCTTGCCCGAGCAGCCGCCCGCGGCCCCAACGCAGACTTCCAAGGACGCCTGATGGAAAACAAATCACACGCACTCGCCGCCGGCATCTTCGTCATCGTGGTGGCCGCCATGCTCGCGGGGCTGGCCATCTGGCTCACACGCGACAACTCCAACTACGAGCAGTACGAGCTGTCCACCAAGGACGGCGTGAGCGGCCTGCAGCCCCAGGCCACCGTGCGCTACAAGGGCGTGGCCGTGGGCAAGGTCACGCGCATCGGCTTCGATCCCCAGGTCAGTGGCAACGTGCTGATCCGCATTGCCGTGAATGAGCAGGCGCCCATCAGCCCCAACACCTTCGCCGTGCTGGGCTACCAGGGCGTCACCGGCCTGGCCCATGTGCAGCTCGACGATGCCGCTGCGCCCTACCCCGAGCTGCCCCCCGGCCCGAGCGGCCTGCCGCGCCTGCCGCTCAAACCTTCGCCGTTTGGCCGGCTGGCCGAACAGGCGCCGGCCATCCTGGGCCAGGTGGAGGAGGCCACGCGCCGCATCAACCAGTTGCTGGGCGACACCAACCAGAAGCTGCTCACCGACGCCATCGGCAACATCGGCCAGGCGGCCGGCAGCGTCAACGCGCTCACCAAGCGGCTGGACACCACGGTGCAGACCCGGCTCGACCCGGCGCTGGCGTCGCTGCCGGCGCTGGCCGGCGATGCGCGCCAGACGCTGCAGTCGCTGCAGAAGGCCGGCACCAGCGTGTCGGACATGGCCGCAGGCATCAACGCCACCAACCAGCGCCTCACCGTCGAAGGCGGGCCCATCGACCAGATCACGCAGGGCACCCAGGCGCTCACGCGCGCGGCCGATGCACTGGGCAGCAACACGCTGCCGCGCGTCACCCGTGCGGCCGACGAGCTGTCGCGCACCGCGCGCCAGATCGGCCGGGCCGCCAACAGCGTCAGCGACAACCCGCAGTCGTTCATCTACGGCTCGGGCCGCATCCCGCCCGGTCCGGGCGAAGAGGGCTTTGCCGCACCAGGCGCCGCGCGCTGATGCCGCAGTCCGACGAATTCAAGGAGTACATCGCCATGCTGGATATCCAACGCACTGTCTCGGGGCGCCTGGCCCGCCGGGGTGCCGCCCTGGCGTGCGCCGCTGCCGTGCTGGCCGGGTGCTCGGCCCTGCCCGGCCCGCCCACGCGTGCGGTGCAGTACGACTTCGGCCCCGGCGCCATGGCAACGGCCCCGAGCGACCGCCGGGCCCCGCTGGCGCCGCTGGCCCTGGCCGATGTGGAGTCCACCGGCATGCCCGAAAGCAGCACGTCGGTGCTCTACCGGCTGGCCTACGCCGATGCCCTGCAGCCTCGCCCCTATGCGGCGGCGCGCTGGAGCCAGCCCCCGGCCGTGCTGGTGCAGCAGCGCATCCGCGAGCACCTGGGCCTGCGCCGGGCCATCCTGAGCACCAGCGACGCAGCCGTGCAGGCACGTGTGGCGAACAAGCGGCCCACCGTGCTGCGCCTGGAGCTCGAAGAGTTCAGCCAGGTGTTCACCAGCGCCGCTGAGAGCGCCGGCCTGGTGCGCCTGCGAGCCACCGTTGCCGAGCCGACCCCGTTGGGCGAGAACCTGGTGGGCCAGCGGGTCTTCATCGTGCAACGCCCCGCTGCCACGGCCGATGCGGCCGGCGGCACCCGGGCACTGGCCGACGCCACCCACCAGGCGGCGCGCGAATTGGACGAATGGCTGGAGCAGGTGGGGCGCTGAGCCGCAGGAGCCGGACACGCACCCGCACCGGCGCACCCCAAAGGCCAGTCTTGTTACGGATGGTTGCAGCACCCCTACTTAGGTAGGGTGTCGGAGCCTGCGGTGCTCTTCCATAATGTGCCGGAACGTGTTGACGGTCCTTCGGGGTTGCGCAAATCTCTTGTCGGGCTGCAAAGAGGCAGGCTGCCCGGCAAGTGGCTGACCGCCAATGCGTTCCCTGGGTGCCTGGCTCCCGGTGGGTCACCGCCATCGCCCGCCACCGCCTCCAGCCCTTGTGTTCCCCTTCGCCTGCGAGTGCAGCGCCGGATGGCATGCCGCCATTGCGGCCCTCAGCGGGCTCCGATCCACGTTCATTGCCGAGGTAATTTCCCGTATGTTCTTCAAGCCATCGCTGCTGCGCTCCGCATGTGCCGCCACCATCGCCCTCGCCGCCACTGCCAGCACCGCCTGGGCCGGTGACAAGCTTTACGTGCAGGACAGCGGCAAGATCATGCTCGTCGATGTGGACGCCAAGTCCCTGACCCTGGTGTCCCGCCCCACGGTCGATGGCTCCATCACCGACATCGCCACCGACGCCGCAGGCACCCTGTATGTGCTGACCTTCAACTCGCTGTACCGCCTGGATGCTGCTGGCGCTGCGGTCCTGATCGGCAAGCATGGCATCAACGGCGCCAACGCGCTGACCTTCGACGGCAGCGGCAAGCTGTTCGGTGCCTCCAGCACCAACACCAACCTCTACCAGATCAATCCTGCCAACGCGCAGTCCACCGTGGTCGGCACCCTGCCATCCCAGTCAGCCGGCGACCTGGCCTACCTGAATGGCCGGCTGTTCTTTGCGGGCGAGAATGACTCGCTGGGCATCGTCAACCTGCGCAACAACCAGCAGTCGGCCAACGTCGGCAGCTTCGGCCTGGCCACTTCGGTCTACGGCCTGGCGGAAGGCGACAGCAACACCCTGTACGGTGCCGCATTCACCAAGCTGTTCAAGGTGGACCCCTCCACCGGTTCGATCAGCTACGTGATGGAGTTCACGGGGCTAGGGCAGGCCGGTGGCCTGGCGCCATTCAAGGCCGTGGTCACCCGTGCCGACGACCGCTTGTTCAACTATGCGGAAGACACCTTCCCCACGCTGTTCAAGCCCTCGTTCTCACCCTCGCTGACCTATGGCAACCAGTACTACCGCTTCTACCGTGAGACGGGCACCATCCTGTCGATCAGCAATGGCCAACTGAGCTACACGATTGTCGGCAGCGCCCCCTCCGTGCTGGGAGCGGTTGATGCCTTCCTGCCGCTGGCCATAGGCGCCGGGTACTGAGTCCCCCTGAGGGGGTACGCCGCCCGGTTTGGGGGCGGCCCTTGCACGGGGGCGCTGGCTGGGGCAGCGCATGCGCATAGGCTGCGGGTCCTATTCCCGCAGCTGTTTCTTTGCGCCTTCGATGCCGGTCACCACGCGGGCATAGCGCGCAAAGCTCCAGTAGGCCCAGCCCCAGTCCATGAGCACGACCAGTCGGTTGCGAAAGCCGATGAGGAAGTACACGTGGGCAAACAACCAGAACAGCCAGGCGAAGTAGCCTGAAAAGCGCACCGGGCCGATCGGCGACGTGAGATCCACCACGGCTGCGTTGCGGCCTATGGTGGCCAGGTTGCCGTAGTCGCGGTAGCGAAACGGCTGCGTGGCCTGCCCGGCCAGGCGGCGCAGCACATTGGCGGCGGCGGCGCGGCCCATCTGCTTGGCGCCGGGGGACACCCCGGGCACGGGCGTGGGTTCCTGGCCGGGCACATGGCTCTTGGCGGCGGCCAGGTCACCCACTACGCTGATCTCTGGGTGGCCGGGCAATGTGAGATCGGGCTCGACCACCACGCGGCCGGCGCGGTCCGTGGTGCAGCCGGTGGCCTCGGCCAGCAGCCGGCCCAGGGGCGAGGCGGCCACGCCGGCGGCCCAGACGATGCACTGGCTGGGAATCGCGTAGCTGGTGGCTGTGGGGTCAGCACCCGGCGCGGGGCCTGCTACCGTGAGGCCGGTGGCATCGATGGCCGTCACCCGCGCATTCACGCGCACTTCCACGCCCAGCTTTTCCAGTTGCTCCTTGGCGCGCTGGCTCAGGGCCTCGGGCATGGCCTGCAGCACGCGCGTGCCGCCTTCGAGGAGGATGATCTTCGCGCTGGCCGGATCGATGTGGCGGAACTCCCCGGGCAGCGTGTGGCGCGCGATCTCGGCCAGGGTGCCGGCCATCTCCACGCCCGTGGGGCCACCGCCCACCACCACGAAGTTGAGCCAGGCGGCACGCTGCACCGGGTCGCCCGTGCGCTCGGCGGCCTCGAAGGCCAGCAGGATGCGCCGGCGGATGTCGAAGGCATCGTCCAGGGTCTTGAGGCCCGGGGCGAAGGGCGCCCAGTCGTCGCGCCCGAAATAGCTGTGCGTGGCACCGGCCGCCACGATCAGGTGGTCGTAGGGAAGGGCGTCGCCACCCTGCAGCAGCACGCTGCGCGCGAGCACGTCGATGCGCTCCACCTCGCCCAGCAGCGTGGTCACATTGGGCTGCTTGCGAAACAGGTGGCGGATGGGCGCGGCAATGGCAGGGGCCGAGAGCCCGGCCGTGGCCACTTGGTAGAGCAGGGGTTGGAACAGGTGGTGGTTGGTCTTGTCGACCACCGTGACGTCGATGGCGCTGCCGTGCAGCGCGCGCGCCGCTTCCAGTCCGCCGAACCCGCAACCGATGATGACGACCCGGGGGCGGATGGGTGTGTTGGGAATGCTCATGGCCGCATTATGGGCAGTCTGCAGCGGGGTCCCGGCAAGGCACGCCCCGCTGGCTTTGCAGCGTGCGGGGCGTTGTGGCGGCGTGGCCGCTCAAGCGTTCATGAAGCCCAGGTCCACCGGGTACTCTGCACCGCCGAAGTGGCTCAGATTGGGCAGAACTCTGGCCATCTCGGTGGCGCTCACGCCGAACCACTTGGCGAGCGTGGCCGCGTACTGGTCCACCGAGGTGCTGGGCAGCAGGCGGCCCTGGCCCACGTGCCACTGGTCATCGGGTGCGGCGGTGCTGGTGTTGCTGACCGGTGGGGCCGAGCCGTAGAAGGCCTTGCCCTTGACGGCACCGCCCACCATCAGGTGGTGGCTGCCCCAGCCGTGGTCGGATCCATCGCCATTGGAGTTGAGCGTGCGGCCGAAGTCGGAGGCGGTGAAGGCCGTCACCTTGTCGGCGATGCCCAACTCCACCGTGGCGCTGTGGAAGGCAGTCATCGCATCGCTCAGGCGCCGCATCAGCCCCGGCTGCTGGGAGATCAGGTTGTCGTGCAGGTCGAAGCCGCCCATCGAGACCATGAACACCTGGCGCTTGGTGCCCATGGTGCCGCGCGCGCCGATCAGGCGCGCCACCATCCTGAGCTGGTCCGCCAGGCCGTTGTTGGCAGGGAAGGGCGTGGCCAGGTTCACGCCCGCGATGCCGGTGGTGACCAGCGATTCGGAGGTCACGGCGCGCGTGGTCACCTTGTTGTACTCGTTCTCCAGCGTTTGGCTGCTGGTCTGCTGGATCAGGCTGGTCAGCGCCGAGCGCACGGCGGTGGAGCCATAGACGCTGCTCTTGACGCCATTGATCGGGATCGCGCCACTCGTGCTCACCTGGTATTGCAGCGCCGAGTCGCCCGAGAGGAACACCGCATTGCCCGTGACCGAGATGCAGGTGAACAGCGAGTTGGCGTTGGACGACAGGGCCAGGTCGCCGATGTTGCCGCCCCAGCCGATGGTGGAGCCTTCGGGTGAGGACGACTGCCACACCGACTGCTGGTCGTTGTGCGAGAACAGCTTGGGCGGCAGCGGGTACAGGCTGCGGTTGGAGCCGTTGTACTGGGCGCGGGTCAGCGGCACCACCAGCGGGCCCACGTTGAGCTGCACGGCGGCCTTGCCGTTGTTGAACAGGCCCGTGAGGCCCGACATGGCCGGGTGCAGTGCGTACTGGCGGCCGCCAGGCAGGGCGGCCGTGGGGTTGAGCAAGGTGGCCCCCAGTGCGTCCTTGGGAATGGCGATGCCGCCACCACCGAGCCCGTTGCCACCTCGGATGGCGCTGTACTTGAGGTAGCTCGGATCGTCGTAGGTGACCACGGTGTTGGCGTAGTCGTTGCCACCGTAGAGGAAGACGCAGACCAGGGCCTTGTAGTCGGTGGCGGTGAAAGCGGCCGCTTCGCCCATGGCGGCCAGGTTCAGCGCAAACGGCAGAGCGGTGCCGGCCAGGCCCAGTTGGCCGCTGCGGCGCAGGAAGGCCCGGCGGGTGTGGAGTTCGGGTTGGAGCAGGTGCATGGCAGCGCGTCCTCTTATTTCTGGATGAGGTACTCGGCCGAAGCCATGACCAGGAAGATCGCCGACGCGATGCGGTTGAGCTTGACGTTGTCGGTGCTCGCGGCCGTGACCGGCGTGGCCTTGATCGCATCGGCAATCAGTTTCACGGTGGCGGCCGACAGCTGGCCCGCGCACATCAGCAGGTTGATGCGCGCGACCAGGGCGTCGGGGTCGACGACCAGCACCATCTCATGCGTGTACAGCGCCTTGATGTCGTAGCCGTTGTTCGCGTTGCTGCCGTTGTTGGGCAGGTCGGGCGCGTTCACGTAGATGCCGTTGCGGATCACGCCCTGGATGTAGTTCAGGTAGCCGCCCACGCTGCTTTCGTTGACCAGCTGGAACTCGGGCGCCACCGCCCCGCTCTGGGCCAGGGCCGTGGAAGGCGGCACGTAGCCCGGCCGAAAGAAGTTGAACACCGAGGGTGAGCGCAGCGGGCTCTGGCCCAGCCGCGAACTGGCGGAGCTGGTGTCCCCGATCTTCCAACTGCCGAAGTTGGAGCTGATGTTGAAGGTGCGGCCCCATTGCACCAGGCGCAGCATGGGCTCGCGCAGCTTGCCGAAGCCCGGTTGTGTGAGGCCCGTGGACGAACGCGCTTCGTCATCGAGCAGGATGGCGCGGACCACCGACTTCATGTCGCCGCGCACGCTGGCGCCGTTGTTGTTGAACACCGTGGCCACGCGCGCCACATAGGCCGGCGAGGGGTTGCTGGTAACCAGCCGCTGGATCAGCTGCTTGCAGATGAACGGCGCCACGTTGCCGTGGTAGAAAAGGGTGTCCATTGCCGTGGCCAGGGCGGCGGCCCCCGGCGTGTTGGCCGGGATGGTGGCACCCAGGAAGTTGACCGCCAGGTTGGAGTGCAGCGAGGCATTGAGCGACATGGGCAGCCGGGTGAACGCCGTGTTGGGCACCGTGCGTGTCGTGCCGGGCACGGTGCCCTGCTGGTTCAGCGACTGGTTGTAGTCGTAACCCGTGAACACGCGCGCCAGGTTGGTCACGTCGGACTGGCTGTAGCTTTCGATAGGCTGGCCCGCGCCGTCGCGGCGCACGGTGCCGTCGATGTTGAGCATGACCAGCCCGATGGACATGAGCTGCATGACCTCGCGCGCATAGTTCTCATCCGGCTGGCGGCCAGTGGCGGTGTTCTCCTTCTGGTTGCCCCGGGTGTTGAGGTAGTAGCCCATCGCGGGGTTGAGCGACACGTCCTGCAGCAGGTTGCGGAAGTTTCCGAACGAATGGAAGACCAGGGTGTCCCAGTAGTGCGCGATGGCGTGGCTGCGCCAGTTGAAGTCCAGGCCCGAGAGGGAGACCACGAAGATCTCCGACAGCGCCAGCGCGACCCGTTTGCGCAGGCCATCGGGCGATGTCATGAGCTGCGACCAGATCATGCAGTCGCCGGGGTAGGTGTTGTCGTAATAGGCCGTGGAGTTGTCGACCGCCGCATACCCGCGCTGGTTGAGCCACTCCCAGCCCGATATGCCGATGGGCGCGTTGAACTGCGAGTTCAGCCATGCTTCGAAGCCGATGGACCGGACGGTGGCGATGTCCTGCGTGGTGGCGGCAAACCCTGCCTGTAGCAGAAAGCGCGCGGCGTCCTGGTCGTTGAGCGGCCGGCCGCTGGAGAACACCGCATCGCCAAAGCTGGCCAGCGCGCCGACGTTGACCACCGAGTTGTTGGTGGGCGGGCCCAGCACCACAACGTTGCCCTGGTACACACCCAGGTAGTTGCGTGTGCCTGGGTAGTAGCGGAAAACAAGCGTGCCGCTGGTCACGGTGGCCTGGTGCGAGTCGAAGTACTGCGGGAAGACCATCTCCGCCCAGTCCATCAGCTCGTCGGGCGTGGGCGTGCGGCTGGCCGCCTGGTCCGACCGGAAGGAGCCCGAGCCGCCCATGTCGCCCAGCAGGGGCATGCGGGGCGCGTTGTCGGCCTGCTTGAGCGCCGGGGGCGCCTCTGCTTCGGCCTCGCCACCGCCGCAGGCCGCGAGGGCTGCGCTGGCGGCGGCTGCCGCCGACAACTTGAGCCAGGGAGCGCCCGCGGAGTCCGATGCGCCTGGCGCTGCATCGGTCGGCGACAAAGAGGAGGCTGTGCGGGCGGGCAGCGGTGCTGCCAAGGCCGCATCGGATGCTTCGTGGGCGTGTGTCATAGCGACTTTTGTGAAGATTTGTACAGAAGTGTAGGCAACCTCCTACAAAAGTGGCATTCCCTAGCCACAGTAAGCGTTACCAAAAGAAACGCGCTGGCCTCGTACAGAGGAGAGGGCCGCATGGCGCGATGCGCAGCAGCAACACCCGCTTTTCAGCGATTGAGCCACCCGGGCTGCTTTAGCGGGTGGTTGTCCGGCATGCCCGTAGGCGTGCGCCGACGTGGGTTCCACGGTGCGGACTACGCGCCGCGGGCGGACTCGTTCTTACAGTCTCTCCATCGCATCACGCAAGTGTTCCACGCAATCCGAGTGGATGGCTGAAGCGAATTTTTTCGAGGATGCACACCATGAACGAAGACACCATCAAGGGCAACTGGAAGCAGTTCAAAGGCAAGATCACCGAACAGTGGGGCAAGCTCACCAACGATGACCTGGACGTCATCGACGGCAAGCGCGAACAGTTTCTGGGCAAGCTGCAGGAGCGCCAGGGAATTGCCCGCGACGCCGCCGAAAAGCAGCTCAGCGACTGGCAAACCCGCCATCCCGACTTCCGCTTCAACGACTGACATGGCCTTGGCGCACCGGTAGCCAGAACCCTCCAGGGCCCCAGGCCCTGCAGCTGGCGGGCTACCGAATGCACACCGCTCTTTCAGCACCCCTACAAGACACCCCCTGAGACCCCGAGGAGAAAACCATGAAATTCGCACGCACCCTGATCGCTTCCATCGCCGCCGGCCTGCTGGCCACTTCCGCGATGGCCCTGACCGAGCCAGAGTACAAGATGTCCAAGGACAAGATCTCGGCCGATTACAAGGCTGCCAAGACCAATTGCGACACCTTGAAGGACAACGCCAAGGACATCTGCGTCAAGGAAGCCAAGGGTGCCGAAAACGTGGCCAAGGCCGAATTGGACGCCCAGCACAAGCCTTCCGACAAGGCCACGAACAAGGCGCGCATGGCACGTGCCGACGCCGACTACGATGTGGCCAAGGAAAAGTGCGATGACCTCAAGGGCAACGCCAAGGACGTGTGCGTGAAGGATGCCAAGGCAGCCCACACCACCGCCAAGGAAAACGCCAAGGTGGCCAAGGCCGCAGCCAAGCCTGCCGACAGTGCCGCCGAGAAGGGCGCTCAGGTCGCCGAAGCCCGCAAGGACGCATCGGCCGAAAAGAACGAAGCCAACTACAAGGCTGCCAAGGAACGCTGCGATGCCATGAGCGGTGATGCCAAGTCCAAGTGCGTGGACGAAGCCAAGCGCATGTACGGCCAGAGCTAAATCGGTCCAGCCCCTGCACTGCGGCCCTCAGGCCGACGGTGCGCTACCGAGCCCCGCCTTGTGCGGGGCTTTGTCATGGAGCTGCGCCATGGTGTCTGACCTGCATCAAGGCGGCCCTTGCCTTGCGCCTCTAAGCTGGCCCTTCAATTGGCTTGCAAGAACGGAACGGCACATGGCAGCACTGGAATGGTCTGACGCACTGGCACTGGACCTGCCGCTGATGGACGAGACCCATGAGGAGTTCGTCGAGCTCCTGGCGCGGGTCGAGCACGCGGACGATGCGCAGCTGCTGGCGCGCTGGCTGGAGCTCATCGTCCACACCGAGCAGCATTTCGGCATGGAGGACCAATGGATGGCCAGCACGCGCTTTGCCTCGGGCAACTGCCACAGCATGCAGCACAAGGTGGTGCTGCAGGTCATGCGCGAAGGGGCTGCACGCGCTGGCCAGGGCGAGTCGCAGGTGCTGCGCATGATGGCCGGCGAACTGGCGCTGTGGTTTCCCCAGCATGCACAGAGCATGGATGCCGCCCTGGCGCTGCACCTGCGCCGCGTGGGCTTTGACGCGGCCACCGGGGTGGTGAACGCCCCCGAGGCCTTGCCCCAGGGGCTGGTGCACGGCTGTGGCAGTGCCAGCTGCTCGCCTTCGGCCCAGCCCGTGCCAGCCTGAGCGTTGGCCCGGCGCGTACCTCAGTGGCTCAGCGCACTGGCGGGGTGGCGTGGCAGCAGCACAATCGCCATGTGCCACGACAGGTCCCGCAGTGCCGCGCGCAGCGCTGCCGAGGCGGGCGGGCCGGACGTGCCCGGCGGGCCATAGGCTGCCCGCAGCACGGCCTGCTTGGCGCTATGCAGCGCGGCACGGTCGTGCGCCTGCAGGGCCGCCAGCAACTGGTCGCGGTAGCGCTGCACACGCCGGGCCTCCGCGTCCGACAGGTCCGGTGCCGGGTGGGTGGTGGCTGCGGCACCGAGGTGGTGTGCCCAGGCCGATGCGGGCGAGGTGGTGGGCTGCTCGGTGCTGTGCATCATGGGCGCCCTGGTTGGGTGGGGGTGGCCAGCCCAGGGTGGGGCGGTGCCACGCTGGGCGGCTCCTGTGGCGGCAGGGGTGGTCTGGGCGTTCCGGCGGATGGGTTCAGCCCATACCAGTTCACCTTGCGGGTGAGCACCATCACGACGGCCAGCACGAGGAACAGCGCGATCGAGCCCACGGCCAGCGCCGTCTGCTCCAGCTGCAGCAGCACGTACAGCAGGCCGTACAGCAGCGCGATCCCCGCACCCAGCGGTATGCCGCGCGCCAGACTGCCCAGCATGTGGCTTGCATAGTAGGCCAGCAGCAGCACGCAGGCGGTGGCCGCAATGCCGTAGGAGATGCCGAACGGCAGGTGCTCCGACAGGCTCACCAGCAGCAGGAAGAAGCTGCACAGCGCGCTGCCCACCAGCAGGTACTGCACCGGGTGCACGCGCAGCTTCTTCATCAGCTCGAACAGGCCCACGGCCACGAAGGTCAGGGCGATGAACAGCACGCCGTACTTGGTGGCCCGATCGGCCAGGGTGTAGGGGTTGACCGGGTCCACGAAGGCCACGCTGAAGCTTTCGGCGCATTCGCGCGGCGTGGCGTTGCCCGTGGCGTACTCGCTGCTGTCGTCGCCACCGCCGCCGCTGTTCACGCACACCCGCTTGCCGTCGGCAATGTCTTTCTGCGCGGTGGTCGCCAGCGAGGACAGGCGCCAGCGGGCGGTGAAACCTGCCTTGGTCACCTCGCGCTCGGACGGAAGGAACTGCCCCGAGAACGACGGGTGGGGCCAACTGCTGCTCATCTGCACCTCGGTGTTGCCGCCGATCGGCACGATGGCCAGACGCTCCGTGCCCACCAGTTCCAGGTCCAGCGTGGCGGTCAGGCCTGTGGCCTGGCCCCGCACCGACTCGGGCAGGCCGGCATGCAGGCCGCGCGCGTAGGTGGGGTGAAAGGTGCCCGGCTTGAGCACCAGCGCCTGCTCGCCCAGCGTGACCCGCGCCGTGCGGATGCCGCGCGCATCGCCCACGGCCACCATCAGGATGGGCGCGCCGCAGTTCATGCGCGAGCCCTTCATGGTGCTTTGCGGCTGCAGGCTGGTGAGCGCACCCCACTGCGCGGTGACGTGCGACTTGAGGTTGTAGGTGTTGACCTTGTGCAGGCCGCGCGCGCGCTCTTCCATCGCGGCACCGGTGACCACCTTGAGCTGTTCGGGCATGGCCGTGAGCAAAAACTCGCGGCGCTGCTCCACGCTGCGGCGCTCCTCGCCCTTGCCGGTCTCCACGTCCCAGCTTTCCACGCAGGCGCTGTGGATCATCGGGCCCATCAGCGTCTGCGGCCCGGCCAGGCTGTCGGCCACGCTCTGCGCCGTCATGCTGCGGTAGCGCTGCCGGTCGCGCACCACGTCCTCGATCAGGCCCAGCCCGATGAGCAGCAGCAGCACGATGACCGCGAGTGCGCCCAGTTTGGTGAACAAGGGGTATTTCAAGAGATCCTCCATAGGGAATTAGGTGGAAGCAGTGTTGGCGGCGGGTGTGAGGGGGCGATGAAGTTTGTGAGGCGGGTGTGAAGTGGAGACGGGTGGCAGAATGCGGCGAACTTTCCCTGTGCTGCCTTCAGGAGCGCCTGCGATGAAACCTGCATCTCGACACATGCCCCGGATCAAACACCCGTCCGCAACGCCCGCGTCGCGGTGGCTCGGATACTTGTTTGTCGCCGGCCTGGTCGGCGGCTTTCTCTGGGCGCTCTGGGCACACCCTGCTGTGGTCGGGGCTCTGGTGGCGCTGGCCATGGGCGGCGAGGCCATGTCCCGCGCACGTGAAAAGAAGCACTTCGCACGGTTGCTGCATGCCCGCCCGGAAGAGTCCATTTGCGACTTCGCCCGGTCCATCGACTGCCGTGATGTGGACACCTGGGTCGTGCGCGCCGTGTACGAAGAACTCCAGGCCTGTCTGGCGCACCACCGTGAGCGGTTTCCGTTGCGGGTGACGGACCGACTGGGCGCCGACCTGCAGATCGATGGCGACGAGCTTGACCTGTCTCTGGTGCCGGACATCGCCCGACGCACGGGCCGCGACCTCTCGTCCACCCAGGCCAACCCCTTGTTCGAGAAGGTCACCACGGTGGGCGACCTGGTGAACTTCTTCAACGCCCAGCCGCGCGTCGCAGCCGCCTGAGTTCGCCTACCCCGCCCGAAACTCCAGCTCCACCCGCAAGCCCGGGGCCGTATTGCGCACCACCATCTGCCCGCCGTGCAGCGCCATCACGCGCCGCACGATGGCCAGGCCCAGGCCCGAGCCACTGCGCTCGCCGCCCGGCCGGGCGGTGGTGAAGAAGCGCTCGCCCAGGCGCGGCAGGGCGTAGTCGGGCACGCCCGGTCCGCTGTCCTGCACGGCCACGGTGCTGCCGGCCAGCTCCACCTGCACGCGGCTGCCGGCCGGGGCAAAGTCGATGGCGTTGTCGAGCAGGTTGGTCAGGGCCAGGGTCACGAGCTCGGCCTCCCACGGGCCGCTGGCACTGCTGCCGGTGACGGCCAGGGTGATGCCGCGCTGGCCCGCGCGCCCTTGCGTGTTGGCCACGGCGGCGCGTGCGCAGTCCTGCAGCGCCACGGGCACGGGCGCATCGGCATGGTGGCGCTGCTCCAGCTTGCTCAGCTCCAGCAGCCGGTCGATGATGCGCTGCAGGCGCTCGGCCTGGTGCACCACCTGGGTGGCAAATTCGGCGCGGTCGGCCGGGGGCAGATCGTCCTGCAGCAGCTCGCCTGCGCCGCGGATGGCGGCCACGGGGCTCTTGAGCTCGTGGGTGAGGGCGCGCACATAGCCCTCGATGTAGTCGCGCCCCTCCAGCCGCGCGCGCATGCGGTCCATGGCGCGGGCCAGGTCGCCCAGCTCGCCCGGCACCTCGGGCACGGCCAGTGCCGTGGTGGGGGGCGAATCGTGGTCACCGGCAGCGGGGCCCTGCACGCTCAGTGCATAGTCGCGCAGGCGGCGCACGTTCCACACCATCCACAGCGTCACAGCCACGCCCACGGCGGCCGACAGCACCAGCAGCAGCACGCCGCTGGCCAGCACCTTGTTCTCGGCCCGGTCGATGAAGCGCTGCACCGTGCGCGTGGGCTTGGCCACGGTGAGCACGCCGGCGATGCGGCGGCCCTCGGCCGCCGTGCCCGGCACGTAGATGGGAGCGGCCACATGCATCACGCCGCTGGTGTCGTCGCCCTCCACGTCGCGGGTGGAGCGCGCGCCGTACTCGCCGCGCAGCGTGCGCGCCACGTCGCGCCATTGCGAATAGTCGGCCCCCACCGCGCGGTTTTCCGAATCGAACAGCACCCGGCCCGTGGCGTCGGTCACGTAGATGCGGTAGTCCAGCGACTGCTTGGAAAAGCCCCAGATCGCCGCATCGATGGGCCGGGTGGCGTAGTGGCGCACATGCTGGGCAAAGGCACTGCCCGCCGCGCCATCCTCCAGCCGGCCGGCCGCCAGGTCATCGCTGGCCAGCTCGGCCAGGATGTTGGCGGTGTCCACCATCATGTCCTCCATCACCTCGCGCACACTGGGCTTGATCTCGGCCGTGAACACGCGCAGCACGAAGAAGGCAGCGATGCCGTTGATCAGAAAAAAGGCGAACAGCAGGCGGATGCCCAGGCGCATGGATGGCAGCCCTTACAGTTCGAGGCAGTAGCCCATGCCGCGGTGGGTGGTGATGTATTCGCGTCCCGCATCGGCCTCGCGCAGCTTGGCACGCAGCGTCTTGACGTGCGTGTCCACCGTGCGGTCGGTGCTCTCGCTGTCGTCGCCCCAGGCGGCGGCCAGCAGCGCATCGCGCGAGTGGATGCGTCCCGCGCCGCGCAGCAGGCAGGCCAGCAGCCGGTACTCGCGCCGCGTGAGCGCCAGCGGCTGGCCGCGCAGGCTGATGCGCTGGCCGGCCTCGTCGTCGTGGAACAGCGGCGCAGGGGCTGTCGTGGCGGTGGCGGCAGTGTGTGCACTGGCGCGGCGCAGCAGGGCCTTCACACGCGCCCCCAGCTCGCGCGGGCTGAAGGGCTTGGCGAGGTAGTCGTCGGCCCCCAGCTCCAGGCCCAGCACGCGGTCGATTTCTTCACCGTGCGCGCTGAGCACCAGCACCGGCAGGGTGGCGGTGGCTGGCGCGCCACGCAGCTCGCGCAGCAGGTCCAGGCCGCTGCCGTCGGGCAGGCCCACGTCCAGCACCAGCAGGTCGAAGGGCTGCTGGCGCATCTGCTGGCGCGCATCGTGCACCAGCAGGCTGTGCGTCACCACCAGGCCTTCGCGCTCCAGCGCATAGGCCACGGTGCGCGCGATGGCCGGGTCGTCCTCCAGCAGCAGCAGGCGTGCCGGCATGGCGCGTTGGCTGGCGATCAACGCGCCACCAGCACCGGGAACAGCTTGCCCAGGCCGTCGGCCATCACCTCCACGGCGAGGGCCGCGAGGATCAGACCCATGAGCCGCGTCATCACGTTGATGCCGGTCTTGCCCAGCACGCGCGCGATCGGGTCGGCCAGCGAAAAGCACACGGCCGTGGCCAGGGCGATCACCACGCCGTAGCCCACCAGCGCCAGTTGCTGCCAGATGGTTTGCGCCCTGTCGGCATAGATCACCACGGTGGACATGCTGGCCGGCCCCGTGAGCAGCGGAATGGTCAGCGGCACCACGGCGATGCTGGAGCCCGTGGCCGCCTTCTCCACGCCTTCCTCCAGCTCATTGGTCATGGGCTTGGCTTCGGCAGGCTGGGCGTTGAGCATGTTCATCGCGCTGATCAACAGCAGCATGCCCCCGCCCACCTGGAAGCTCTGCAGCGAGATGTTGAAGAACTCCAGGATCTGCAGGCCCAGCAGCGCACAGGCCGCGATCACGCAGAACGAGGCAAACGCCGCCGTGCGGATCGTGGCGCGCCGCTGCGCCGCCGAAAAGCCCTGCGTGTAGTGGATGAAGAAGGGCACGATGGCCAGTGGGTTCACGATGGCCAGCAGCGTGATGAGTGGTTTCAAATCCATATCAGTTCTCCATTGTTATGGGTGCCAGCGACAAACAGTGAAACTGGCGCGACGAAGGCCAGCGCCCCCGCGCAAGGGCCGCCCCGCCGCGAAGGCGGCGTATCCAGCTTTTGCGCTGGGGGCGTCCCCCTCAGGGGGAAGGCGCGAAGCGACACAGGGGGAGTCATTTACCTGGCTCCAGAGACGTCTAAGAGTGACATGGTGGTGTAAGGGGATGCGTCCGACATCAGCCACACGATGGCCTGGGCCACCTCGTCGGCCGTGCCGCCGCGCTGCATGGGCACCTGGTGGGCCAGGTCCTGCACCCGGTCGGGCAGGCCGCCGCTGGCGTGGATCTCGGTCTCGATGAGCCCCGGTCGCACGGCATTCACCCGGATACCCTCGGCCGCCACTTCGCGCGCCAGGCCGATGGTGAAGCTGTCGATGGCGCCCTTGCTGGCCGCATAGTCCACATACTGGTGGGCCGAGCCCAGGCGCGAGGCGGCGCTGGACACATTGACGATGGAGCCACCCGAACCGCCATGGCGCGTGCTCATGCGCCGCACCGCCTCGCGGGCGCAGACAATGGCGCCGATCACATTCGTCTCGAACATGCGGCGCAGGCGCGCCACGCCCATCTCGTCCACACGGGCTGTCACGTCCACCACCCCGGCGTTATTCACCAGGGCCGTGAGGCGACCGAGCTGTGCATCGACCGCTGCGAACATGGCCAGCACCTGCTCTTCATGGGCCACGTCCCCCTGCACTGCGATGGCCTGGCCGCCTTGGGCGCGGATCTGCTGCACCACAGCCTCGGCGGCGGCCTGGTTGGCCAGGTAGTTCACGGCCACGGCCCAGCCCTGGCTGGCGGCCAGCACGGCGGTGGCGGCGCCAATGCCCCGGCTGCCCCCGGTAATCAATGCGACTTTGTCCAAATCGGCGTCTCCTGCAAGAATGGGGCATTACAGCATTGCCGGGGACCCTTGCGGGGCCTGGTTAGCCCCCTTCCATTCCCCATCTGTCTGGTTTTTTCGCCTTCAAGGAGTTGCACCATGGGCCAATTTGTCGATCTGAAGTCCGCCGACGGCTTCGTCTTTCCCGCCTGGTTGGCCGAGCCCGATAACGCACCACGCGGCGCCGTGGTCGTGCTGCAGGAGATCTTCGGGGTCAACTCGCACATCCGCGCCGTGGCCGACCGCTTTGCCGCGCGGGGCTACGTGGCCGTGGCGCCTGCCACCTTCCACCGCGTGCAGCCCGGCGTGGAACTGGGCTACACGCCCGAGGACATTGCTGCTGGCGCAGCCCTCAAGGCGGCCGTGGAAGACCTGCCCAGCCCCGGCGTGCTGCCCGACATCCAGGCCGCCATCGACCACGCGGCCGAACGCAGCAGCCGCAAGGTGGGCATCGTGGGCTTTTGCTGGGGCGGCCTGCTGACCTGGCGCTCGGCCTGCCTGCTCAAGGGCCTGTCGGCCGCCGTGCCCTACTACGGCGGTGGCATCACCACCGAGACCGAGATGGCCCGCCAGCCCCAGGTCCCCGTGCTGGCGCATTTCGGCCGGCGCGACAAACACATCCTGATCGACGGCGTGCAGGCCTTCGCGCGCACGCACCCCGAGGTGGAAGTGCATATCTACGAGGCCGACCACGGCTTCAACTGCGACCAGCGCGGCAGCTACGACGAGGCCTCGGCCCTGGCCGCGCGTGACCGCACGCTGGCTTTCTTCGACAAGCACCTGGGCTGACGCCATGGCCTGCAGCTTCCTGCGCGGTTTCGTGGCGTTGGCGCTGGGCGGGTTGGCCTGCGCATCCCAGGCGGCCGACTACGCCGGTCCTTTGTTCGACTCGCACCTGCACTACAACGAGGAGGCCTGGAACGGTGCGGCCGGCCCGCACCCACCGGCCGACGTGCTGGCACGCATGCAGGCATCGGGCGTGCGCGCCATCGTGGCCAACTCGCGGCCCAACACCGGCTCGCTGGCCCTGGCCGCTTCACGCGAGGTGCGCGAGGCCGGCATCGCCGTCGTGCCCTTCGTGCGCCTGTACCGCAACCGCGAGGACTACAGCAACTGGTTTCGCGACGAGACCATCTACGAGATGGTGCTGGCCGAACTGGCCAAGGGCACGGCCTCCGGCCCCTACAAGGGCATTGGCGAGTTCCACCTGTACGACAGCGCCAATGCTGACGGGCCCGTGGCGAAGAAGCTCATGGTGCTGGCCGAGCAGCGCGACCTGGTGGTGCTGGCCCATGTGGACGATGCCGCCATCGACCTGCTCATGGCCAACACCCCGTCCAAGGGCCAGAAGCTGCGCCTGGTCTGGGCGCACACGGGCATCGGCGGCGCACCGGTGGACCGGGTGGACGCACTCATGGCGCGCTACCCGGGCCTGGTGGGCGAGCTGTCGTACCGCCCCGGCCTGGTGTGCGACGACAACCAGCTGTGCCCGGCCTGGCGCGCCTTGTTGCTCAAGTACCCCACGCGCTTCGTGGTGGGTTCGGACACCTGGGTCAACCAGCGCTGGCAGCACTACGAAGGCCTCATAAAGGGCTACCGCACCTGGCTGGGCGGCCTGCCACCAGCCGTGGCGCAGGGTGTGGCGTTTGGCAACAGCGCTGCCCTGTTCGGGGTGCCCGTGCCACGCAAATAGGGCTTTGGGGCGCGCTGTCGCCTATGATTTCCGTGCCGGCGTGGCGCGGCCAGGGCTTTCCTGGCGCGCCGCAGCCTGCATTGCGGAGACAAGTCCTTGAAAACCACAACAACCCTGTTGATCCAACCCGCGCGGCCAGCTACGCGCATTGCCTGTGCGTTGGCCCTGGCTGCCGCCAGTCTGTGCACCCTGGCACCCGCCATTGCCGCCCCGGCCTTCGGGCCCACCCAGACCGTGCAGGGCACACCGCTGGTGCTGCAGGGCGCGGGCACGCGCTACCGCGCCGTGTTCAAGGTCTACGACATGGCGCTGTACCTGCCGCGCAAGGTCCGCACGGCCGAGGAGATCCTGGCCACCACCGGCCCCATGCGGCTGGATTTCGTCGCCCAGCGCGACATTCCGGGCACGGACCTGGGGCTGTCGTTCATCAAGGGCCTGTCTGCCAACGCCACGCCCGACCAGATCCGGCGCCACACGCCGTCGAGCAACCGCCTGGTCGAGATCTTCTCGGGCCGCACCAAGCTGGCATCGGGCGACACCTTCGCGATGGAGTTCGTGCCGGGCAAGGGCACCACTTTCTACATCCAGGGCCAGGCCCAGGGCGCGCCGGTGGGCGATGCCGAATACTTCGGCATGGTGCTGCGCATCTGGCTGGGGGCCTCGCCGGTGGACAGCCAGCTCAAGGACGCCTTGTTGTCGGCCGGCACCAACTGACCTGCCCTCGCTGCGAACGCGGGGGCATGTCGGCAAAGGCTTTCAGGAGCCTGTCCGGGCCAGGTAGCGCTTGCGCCAGAACACCGAGATCAGGAGGGTGGCGATGGTGATCATGGAGCCCATGGCCCACCAGAAACCGTCCTGCTTGTGCACCAGCGGGATGAACTCGAAGTTCATGCCGAAGATGCCTGCAATCAGGTTAAGCGGCAGGAACACCGCCGTGAGCGCCGTCAGCGTGCGCATGATGTCGTTGGTGCGGTTGCCCTGCATCGAAAAATGCATCTGCACCGTGGTTTCGGTGCTTTGCTCCATGCGCCGCACATGGTGCACCACGCGCTCGATGTGCTCCAGCACGTCGCGGCTGCGCACCTTGAGCAGGTCCAGGTCGCGCATGCCGGCGGGCGTCTGGGGCGTCTCCCAGGTCTCCAGCGCGTCGATCCAGTCCTGCACGGCGGTGCGCTGGTCCTCGCAGATCTCGTCCAGCGCGTGCAGCGACAGGCGTGCCTCCAGCAGCGAACTCCAGTTGACGTTGCGTGCCCGGGGCTTGAGCAGCTCGGTCTGCCAGTGATCGAGCTCGCGCGAGAGTTCGCGGCGCAGGTCCAGGTAGCCATCCACCATGAGGTTCACCACGCGCAGCATCAGGTCGGCCGGCGAGGTGGGCTTGCGCGAACCGGAGGCCGTGGGATTGGCCCGGCCTTCGCGCGGGTCCATGGGGGCCGGCGCCAGCAGGCGCGCCGCATAGGCGTCGCGCACGCTGCAGTCGCCAGGATGCACCGTCAGCAGCACCCGGTCGAACACGGCGAACCCCACCGGGCTGGTGTCGATGCGCCGCAGCACCGGCGTGCCGCCGCGCCGGTGCGTGGCCTTCGCCGTGTCAGCGCTGTCCTCCGAAGGCACCGTGGCCAGGCGGCGGAACACCAGCAGGTCGTATTGCGAGGTGTAGTCGTAGTGCGACGGCAACTGCCCGTTGAGCAGGTCGGAGACATGCAAGTCCACCAATTGCAGGCCGGTCAGCCGCTGCAGGGCCCCCTGGACCTCGAACAGTTGCGCCTGGAAGGCCGGACGCGCGCAGGCCATCCAGAAAAAGCCCTGCTCTGGCGGCGCATGGGGCAGGACGTCCAGCTCCTGGGCCCCACTGCTCTGGATATGGAAAATGCGCATCGATGCCCGTTGGTTGGATGTCTGTGAAAGGTGGCGGCGCCCTGGTGGTGCCGCAGGGCGCTATCGCTTGAGGAGCAAGCGGGCGGCGTCGCGGGCAAAGTAGGTCAGCACGCCATCGGCACCCGCGCGCTTGAAGGCCAGCAGGCTTTCCATCATCACCGCGTCGTGGTCCAGCCAGCCGTTGGCGGCGGCGGCCTTGAGCATGGCGTATTCGCCGCTCACCTGGTAGGCGAAGGTGGGCACGCCGAACTCGTCCTTCACGCGGCGCACCACGTCCAGGTAGGGCATGCCGGGCTTGACCATCACCATGTCGGCGCCTTCGGCGATGTCCTGGGCCACCTCGCGCAGCGCCTCGTCGGTGTTGCCGGGGTCCATCTGGTAGACGTTCTTGTCGGCCTTGCCCAAGGCGCCGCGTGTGCCCACGGCGTCGCGGAAGGGGCCGTAGAAGGCGCTGGCGTACTTGGCGCTGTAGGCCATGATGCGCGTGTGGATGTGCCCCTGCACCTCCAGCGCCTCACGGATGGCGCCGATGCGCCCGTCCATCATGTCGCTAGGGGCGACGATGTCCACGCCCGCCTCGGCATGCGTGAGCGCCTGGCCGGTGAGGATCTCCACCGTGTCGTCGTTGATGATGTAGCCGGTGTCGTCGAGCACACCATCCTGCCCGTGGCTGGTGTAGGGGTCCAGCGCCACGTCGGTCATCACGCCCAGGGTGGGGAATTCCTTTTTCAAGGCGCGCACCACGCGGGGGATCAGGCCGTCGGGGTTCAGGGCTTCCTTGCCATCGGGTGTCTTGAGCGCAGCGTCGATGGCCGGGAACAGGGCCAGCACCGGGATGCCCAACTGCACGCAGTCTTCGGCAACGGGCAGCAGCAGGTCCAGGCTCAGGCGGTCCACACCCGGCATGGAAAGCACGGCCTCTCGCCGGTTCTCGCCTTCGTGCACGAACACCGGGTAGATCAGGTCGTGCGGGGTGACGCTGTGCTCGCGCACCAGGTTGCGGGTGAAGGCGTCGCGGCGCAGGCGCCGCGGGCGGTTTTGCGGAAAAGGGGCGGGGCTTGGGAGGTGCATGGGGAAAATTGTGCCTCAAGCGCGCCCACCAAGGCTGCGAGAGGGCTGCTGCCGGAGTTGTCAAACCCTGCTTGTATGCCCCGCAGGCTGGTGCTAAATTGGTTGCGGGCAGCTTGCTGTCCCCCGCTTTTCCTCCCTGAGCGGGGCCCTGGGCTGCCGTAATGCGGGCAGGGCTTTCGAAGCCCGGCAGCTTTTGCCGGGCTTTTTTTTGGGCTTTGCCTGCCTGGCCTTCTGTGCGTGCGCGTCGCCAGGACTTGCTCAGCGTTCCCTTAAACTGCAGCCATGCTCTGGGTCAAAGCCTTCCACATCGTCTTCATCGCCAGCTGGTTCGCCGGCCTGTTCTACCTGCCACGCATCTTCGTGAACCTGGCCATGGTGGCACCGGGCTCGGTGGCTGAGCGCGAGCGCCTGGTGCTCATGGCGCGCAAGCTGCTGCGCTTCACCACCTTGCTGGCGGTGCCGGCGCTGGCGCTGGGCCTTTGGTTGTGGCTGGGCTATGGCATTGGCCGCGGGCCGGGCAATGGCTGGATGCATGCCAAGCTGGCTATCGTAGTGCTGGCCATCGGCTACCACCACGCCTGCGGCGTGCTGCTGCGCAAGCTGGCCGATGGCAGCAGCCGCCGCAGCCACCGGTGGTTCCGCTGGTTCAACGAGGTGCCGGTGCTGCTGCTGGTGACCGCCGTGGTGCTGGTGGTGGTCAAGCCTTTCTGACGGCACCAGAGCGCCTGTGTACAAGAGTTCGGCCGGCCCCCTCGCGCTGATCTATGCGGCGCTGATCGTCTTTGCCAGCCTGTTTCCGTTCGACGGCTGGCGCGCACAGGGCATCGATCCCTGGGTGTTCCTCGCCTCGCCGATTCCGCCGCCCTACTGGACCGGCTTTGACGTCACCTCCAACCTGGTGGGCTATGCCCCGCTGGGCTTCCTGCTGGCGCTCGCTCTGCTGCGCATGCGCTGGCGCTGGGGTGCCTGGGTGCTGGCCACGGTGGCCGGTGTGCTGCTGTCGCTGACCCTGGAGTTCCTGCAGATCTACCTGCCCCGGCGCGTGCCCTCGAACATGGACCTGCTGCTCAATTCGGCAGGCACGCTGGCCGGGGCGCTCACGGCATCGGCGCTGGAGCGATTGGGGGCCATCGACCGCTGGAGCGACTTTCGCAACCGGTGGTTCGTGCAGGATGCCCATGGCGCGCTGGTGCTGCTGGCTTTGTGGCCGCTGGCCCTGCTGTTCCCGGCGGCCCTGCCGTTTGGCCTGGGGCAGGTGCTTGAGCGGCTGGAAGGGGCCCTGGTCGAGATCCTGGCCGACACCCCGTTCCTGGACTGGTTGCCCATGCGCGACACCGCGCTCGATCCGCTGTCCCCTGGCGGCGAGTTGCTGTGCGTGACGCTGGGCTTGCTGATTCCCTGCCTGCTGGGCTACTGCATCATCCGCGAGATGGGGCGCCGGGCCCTGTTTGCCCTGGCCGTGGTGGTGGTCGGCGTGGTCCTCACGGCCCTGTCGGCGGCGCTGAGCTGGGGTCCGGCCCATGCCTGGGAATGGATGGGCCTGCCCGTGCGCGTGGGCGTGTGGGGCGCTCTGGCGCTCGCGGTGCTGCTGCTGGCGCTGCCCCGGCGCGCTTGCGCCGCCGTGCTGCTACTGGTGCTGGTGTGGCACCTGGGCCTGCTCAACCAGGCCCCTACCAGCGCCTACTTTGCCCAGACGCTGCAGGCCTGGGAGCAGGGGCGCTTCATCCGCTTCTACGGCCTGGGCCAGTGGCTGGGCTGGGTCTGGCCCTATGCGGCGCTGGCCTATGTGGTGGTGCGGGTGGCGCGGCGCGACGGTCCTGCCTGAGCTCCTTTTGGGGGTTATGGGCATGGGGTGTGCAGGGCTCCGCTCCTAGAATGGCGGCATGACCGACACCTCCACGACGGCACCGGCGGCACAGCCGGGCTACTACCAGCGCCACATCTTCTTTTGCCTGAACGACCGCACCAACGGTGAGGACAGTTGCGCGCACCACGGCGCGCAGGCCGCCTTCGACCGCTGCAAGTTGCAGGTGAAGGCCGCCGGCCTGTCCGGCGCCGGCAAGGTGCGCGTGAACAAGGCGGGTTGCCTGGACCGCTGTGCGGGCGGGCCGATCGCGGTGGTCTATCCCGAGGCGGTCTGGTACACCTTCGTGGACAACGCCGACATCGATGAGATCGTCGAATCGCACCTCAAGAATGGCCAGGTGGTAGAGCGCTTGCGCACGCCCCCGGAACTTGGCCGCTGATTCCTATTCAGAGCGCCGTCCATCCCTGATTTTCAGCCGCCGGATTGGCCAGATCTGCGCAGGCTGCTATTGACCTGGTAGCAAATCCCGTGAATTCCCAGACTGAACGCCTGACCCTTGCCGGCGCCGCCGGCGCCATCGAGGCGGTGCGCGACGCTGCCGTGCTGCCCGAGGGCGCGGCCCCGCGCGGCATCGCCGTCATTGCCCACCCCCACCCCCTCTTTGGCGGCACCATGGACAACAAGGTGGTGCAGACCCTGGCGCGCGCCTTCGTGCACAGCGGCTGGACGGCGGTGCGCTTCAACTTCCGCGGCGTGGGCGGCAGCGCTGGCACGCACGACGAGGGCCGGGGCGAGGCCGAGGATTTCCTGGAAGTGGTGCGCCAGGCTGCGCCCGAGGGACCGTTGGCCCTGGCCGGCTTCTCGTTCGGCGCTTTCGTGACCAGCCACGCACTGGCGCGCCTGTGGGGCGAGCGTGCCATCGAGCGCGTGGTGCTGGTGGGCACTGCCGCCAGCCGCTTCACCGTGGCCCCGGTGCCGCCCGAGGCGCACGAGCGAACCCTGGTCGTGCATGGCGAACAGGACGACACCGTGCCCCTGGCCGCCGTGATGGACTGGGCGCGCCCCCAGATACTCCCTGTGACAGTCGTCCCCGGTGGGGGGCATTTCTTTCACGGACAATTGCCACTTCTCAAAAACCTGGTGACCCGCCACCTGCTGGCTGGCGCCTGAGCTTCCCGGGCCACCGCGCGCATTGCGCGCGGCTGCATGCCGCTTCGGGCCGTCTCCCGCCGCCTTCCGCTGTTTTCTTTCCTCTTCTCACCCGAATGCCCGTTTCCATGAAGTCCTTATTGCCCACGCTGCGCTCCGTCCTCCTCGCCGCGGTGCTCGCGCCCGCCGCCCTGTGGGCGCAGGTGCAGGCCCCGCAGCCGCCCGAGATCGCCGCGCGCAACTACCTGTTGCTGGACATCACGGCCGGTCAGGTGCTGGCCGCCAAGGACATCGATGCGCCAGTGGAGCAGGCTTCGCTGACCAAGCTGATGACCGGTTACCTGGTGTTCGACGCCCTGCGCGCCAAGAAGGTCGCCCTGGACCAGAAGCTGCCGGTGAGCGTGCTGGCCTGGAAGATGCCCGGCTCGCGCATGTTCATCGACCCCAAGATGCAGGTGCCGGTGGATGACCTGATCAAGGGCATGATCGTCCAGTCGGGCAACGACGCCACGATGGCGCTGGCCGAAGGCGTGGGTGGCACGGCCGAAAACTTCGTCAAGCTGATGAACGACCAGGCCAAGGCCCTGGGCATGAAGAACACCGCCTACAAGAACCCCGAGGGCCTGACCGAGCCCGGCCACACCACCACTGCGCGCGACCTGGGTGTGCTGGCCAGCCGGCTCATGAAGGACTTCCCGGAGTACATGCACTACTACGCCACCAAGCAGTACAGCTACCCGGGCACCCCGGTGTCCAACGGCAACAACCGCAACTCCCTGCTGTTCCGCGACCCGACGGTGGATGGGCTCAAGACCGGCCACACCGCCGCTGCCGGCTACTGCCTGGTGGCCACGTCCAAGCGCGACTTCCCCAATGTGGGTCAGCGCCGTTTGCTGTCCATCGTGCTGGGCGCCGCCAGCGAGAACGCCCGTGCCAACGAAAGCCAGAAGCTGCTGAACTGGGGCTATACGGCCTTCGAAGCAGTCAAGCTGTTCGATGCCGGCCAGCCTGTGGCGACCCCAGCCGTCTGGAAGGGCACGGAAAACACCCTCAAGATCGGCCGCGCGGAGGCCATCGTGGTGGCCGTGCCCTCGGGCAGCGGCGGCAAGATCAAGACCGAGATCGCCCGCCCCGACCCCCTGGTGGCCCCCTTCACCAAGGGCCAGGCCGTGGGTTCGCTGAAGGTGGTGCTGGGCGAGCAGACGCTGGCCGAGGTGCCCCTGGTGGCACTGGACGGCGTGGCGCAGGCCGGCATCCTGGGCCGTGCCTGGGATGCCATTCGCCTCTGGATAAAGTAAGTAAGGCTACCCCCTGAGTCGCTTCGCGCCTTCCCCCTGGGAGGGGGACGCCGCCCCTGCGGCGGGGCGGCCCTTTCACGGCGGCACTGGCCTGGGCCGCGCGCTTTCAATGGCTGGTGGAGGTGATGAAGTGTCGGGCCCCCGGAAATCTGGGGGGAAGTCGACTGCTGCTTGCCTACCGAGGTCCATGCTGCTACATTAGAAGGCTTTTCGGAAATTCCGAAGGGTTTCACGTTTTCGTTTTTTACGTTTAGGGACGTATTCATGCCAACCATCAATCAACTAGTCCGTCAGGGGCGCGAGGTCGAAAAGATCAAGTCCAAGAGCCCTGCGATGGAAAACTCTCCTCAGCGCCGCGGCGTGTGCACCCGTGTGTACACCACGACGCCCAAGAAGCCTAACTCCGCTCTGCGCAAGGTCGCCAAGGTTCGCCTGACCAACGGCTTCGAAGTCATTTCCTACATCGGCGGTGAAGGCCACAACCTGCAGGAACACAGCGTGGTGCTGGTTCGCGGCGGTCGTGTCAAGGACTTGCCCGGTGTGCGTTACCACATCGTGCGTGGTTCGCTCGACTTGCAAGGCGTGAAAGACCGCAAGCAGTCGCGCTCCAAGTACGGCGCCAAGAAGCCAAAGGCCAAATAAGCCCTGGCGGTTGTGTCTCCATCGGTGTTTGATTCGCCTGGCAGGCGCAGTCAAACGAAGTGACCCCAAGCGCGGACTGTTCCGTGTGGGTCGAGTAAGTGGGGTTCTGAATGAATCTCGCGGTGTCTGAAAAGATGCCAACTGAAGCAATATGAGGTGAAAAATGCCACGTCGTCGCGAAGTCCCCAAACGTGAAATCCTGCCGGATCCCAAGTTCGGCAATGTAGAGCTGTCCAAATTCATGAACGTGATCATGGAAGGCGGCAAGAAAGCTGTTGCAGAGCGCATCATTTACGGTGCCCTGGAACTGATCGAAAAGAAGCACCCTGACAAGGACCCGCTGGAAGCCTTCACCGTTGCCATCAACAACGTGAAGCCCATGGTCGAAGTGAAGTCCCGCCGTGTGGGCGGTGCCAACTACCAGGTGCCCGTCGAAGTGCGCCCTGTCCGTCGCCTGGCCCTGTCCATGCGCTGGATCAAGGAAGCAGCCCGCAAGCGCGGCGAGAAGTCGATGGCCCAGCGTCTGGCCAACGAGCTGCTCGAAGCGACCGAAGGCCGTGGCGGTGCCATGAAGAAGCGTGACGAAGTTCACCGCATGGCCGAAGCCAACAAGGCTTTCAGCCACTTCCGCTTCTAAATCGACGAACTGCCCTCGTCGCCAAGCGCAAGGCTGCCGGCATTTTTGCCTGCAGCCTTGTGGCGATTGAGGTGGTCACAAAATTGACGGGTTGCAGCGCCACAATGCTGGGCCCCTCCCCTGAATAACACGACCCATCCAAGGATCCACCATGGCTCGCAAGACTCCCATCGAGCGCTACCGCAATATCGGTATCTCGGCCCACATTGACGCTGGCAAGACCACGACCACCGAACGCATCCTGTTCTACACGGGCGTGAGCCACAAGATTGGTGAAGTGCACGATGGCGCTGCCACCATGGACTGGATGGAACAGGAGCAAGAGCGCGGCATCACGATCACCTCGGCTGCCACGACCTGCTTCTGGAAGGGTATGGACAATTCCTACCCCGAGCACCGTTTCAACATCATCGACACCCCCGGCCACGTGGACTTCACCATCGAAGTGGAACGTTCGATGCGTGTGCTCGACGGCGCCTGCATGGTGTACTGCGCCGTGGGCGGCGTGCAACCCCAGTCGGAAACCGTCTGGCGCCAGGCCAACAAGTACAAGGTGCCACGCCTGGCCTTTGTGAACAAGATGGACCGTACCGGTGCCAACTTCTTCAAGGTCTATGACCAGATGAAGCTGCGCCTGAAGGCCAACCCCGTGCCCGTGGTGATCCCGATCGGCGCAGAAGACACCTTCACCGGCGTGGTCGACCTGCTCAAGATGAAGGCCATCATCTGGGACGAAGCGTCCCAGGGCATGAAGTTCAGCTACGAAGAAATTCCTGCCGAACTGCTGGCGTCCGCCAAGGAGTGGCGCGAAAAGATGGTCGAGGCTGCGGCTGAAGCCTCTGAAGAACTGATGAACAAGTACCTGGAAGAGGGTGACCTCACCGAGGACGAGATCAAGTTCGGCCTGCGCACCCGTACCATCGCCACGGAAATCCATCCGATGCTGTGCGGCACCGCGTTCAAGAACAAGGGCGTGCAGCGCATGCTCGACGCCGTGATCGACTACCTGCCAGCGCCTACGGACATCGCAGACGTGACCGGTACCGATGAAGACGAAAAGCCCGTGACCCGCAAGGCGGATGACGGCGAGAAGTTCTCGGCCCTGGCATTCAAGCTGATGACCGACCCGTTTGTGGGCCAGCTGACCTTCGTGCGCGTGTACTCCGGCGTGCTGACCAAGGGCGACACCGTCTACAACCCGATCAAGGGCAAGAAGGAACGCATTGGCCGTATCGTGCAGATGCACGCCAACGAGCGCCAGGAAGTCGAAGAAATCCGCGCCGGCGACATCGCTGCCTGCGTGGGCCTGAAGGATGTGACGACCGGCGAAACGCTGAGCGACATCGACTCCCAGATCATTCTGGAGCGCATGGTGTTCCCTGAGCCCGTGATCACACAGGCTGTGGAACCCAAGACCAAGGCCGACCAGGAAAAGATGGGCATCGCCCTGCAACGCCTGGCTGCCGAAGATCCGTCGTTCCGTGTGAAGACCGACGAAGAGTCGGGCCAGACCCTGATCGCCGGCATGGGCGAGCTGCATCTGGAAATCATCGTCGACCGCATGAAGCGTGAATTCGGCGTGGAAGCCAACGTGGGCAAGCCCCAGGTGGCTTACCGCGAAACCATCCGCAAGACGGTGGAAGAAGCCGAAGGCAAGTTCGTGCGCCAGTCGGGCGGCAAGGGCCAGTACGGCCACGTCGTGCTCAAGATCGAACCCAACGAAGTGGGCAAGGGCATCGAGTTCGTCGACGCCATCAAGGGCGGTGTGGTTCCTCGCGAATTCATCCCGGCCGTGGAAAAGGGCATCAACGAAGCCGTGACGCAAGGCGTCCTGGCCGGCTACCCCGTGGTGGACGTCAAGGTCACGCTGCACTTCGGTTCGTACCACGATGTGGACTCGAACGAACTGGCGTTCAAGATGGCTGCCATCTTCGGCTTCAAGGAAGGCTGCCGCAAGGCCAACCCGGTCATCCTGGAACCCATGATGGCTGTGGAAGTGGAAACGCCTGAAGACTACGCCGGCAACGTGATGGGCGATCTGTCCTCGCGTCGCGGCATGGTGCAAGGCATGGAAGACATTCCTGGCGGTGGCAAGGCCATCCGCGCCGAAGTGCCCCTGTCGGAAATGTTCGGCTACTCGACCACGCTGCGCTCGGCCACGCAAGGCCGCGCCACGTACTCGATGGAATTCAAGCACTACAGCGAAGCGCCTCGCAACGTGTCGGAAGCCATCATGGCTGCCCGCGCCAAGTAAGCAGTTCGCAGGGACTGCCGCCAGCACCTGGTTCCAGGTGCCGGCGGCACCGCCCGCCCCCCCCGCGCAAGATTTTGCAGTCTGCGATCCGGTGCCGCCCCGTTGCCTGTGCAGGGCGAACCAGCAATCGGATGCAGACGTTAAACCACAACACAGGCATCGCTCTTTGGAGATTGAAAAATGGCAAAAGGTAAATTCGAACGCACCAAGCCCCACGTCAACGTGGGCACGATCGGCCACGTGGACCATGGCAAGACGACCCTGACGGCGGCCATCGCCACGGTGCTGTCTTCCAAGTTCGGCGGCGAAGCCAAGGCATACGACCAGATCGACGCAGCACCTGAAGAAAAGGCCCGCGGCATCACGATCAACACCGCACACGTGGAATACGAAACGGCCAACCGCCACTACGCCCACGTGGACTGCCCAGGCCACGCTGACTATGTGAAGAACATGATCACCGGCGCAGCCCAGATGGACGGCGCCATTCTGGTGTGCTCGGCCGCAGACGGCCCCATGCCCCAGACCCGTGAGCACATCCTGCTGGCCCGCCAGGTGGGTGTTCCTTACATCATCGTGTTCCTGAACAAGTGCGACATGGTCGACGACGAAGAGCTGCTCGAACTCGTCGAAATGGAAGTGCGCGAACTCCTGGACAAATACAACTTCCCAGGCGACGACACCCCGATCATTCGCGGTTCCGCCAAGCTCGCCCTGGAAGGCGACAAGGGTGCCCTGGGTGAAGAAGCCATCATGAAGCTGGCCGACGCACTGGACAACTACATCCCCACGCCAGAGCGCGCTGTGGATGGCGCCTTCCTGATGCCTGTGGAAGACGTGTTCTCGATCTCCGGCCGCGGCACCGTGGTGACCGGCCGTATCGAGCGCGGTATCGTCAAGGTCGGCGAAGAAATCGAAATCGTCGGCATCAAGGACACCGTCAAGACCACCTGCACCGGCGTGGAAATGTTCCGCAAGCTGCTGGACCAAGGCCAGGCTGGCGACAACGTTGGCCTGCTGCTGCGCGGCACCAAGCGTGAAGACGTGGAACGCGGCCAAGTGCTGTGCAAGCCCGGCTCGATCAAGCCCCACACCCACTTCACGGCTGAAGTGTATGTGCTGAGCAAGGACGAAGGCGGCCGCCACACCCCGTTCTTCAACAACTACCGTCCCCAGTTCTACTTCCGCACGACCGACGTCACCGGCGCCATCGAGCTGCCAGCGGACAAGGAAATGGTCATGCCAGGCGACAACGTGTCGATCACTGTGAAGCTGATCAACCCCATCGCCATGGAAGAAGGCCTGCGCTTCGCCATCCGTGAAGGCGGTCGTACCGTCGGCGCCGGCGTCGTGGCCAAGATCATCGCCTAATCGCTCAGTAGAACAACAAGGAACTTGACATGTCCAAGCAAAAAATCCGCATCCGCCTGAAGGCGTTTGACTACAAGCTGATCGACCAGTCCGCTGCCGAGATCGTTGACACCGCCAAGCGCACCGGCGCCATCGTCAAGGGCCCCGTGCCCCTGCCGACGCGCATGAAGCGTTTCGACATCCTGCGCTCGCCGCACGTCAACAAGACCAGCCGCGACCAGCTCGAAATCCGTACGCACCAGCGCCTGATGGACATCGTGGATCCTACCGACAAGACGGTGGACGCCCTGATGAAGCTCGACCTGCCTGCTGGCGTGGACGTCGAAATCAAGCTGCAGTAATGATCCCTTCCTGGCGGGCTTGCCCGCCAGGTTTGGTCTCGTATAACGCGAACTTGCTTGCAAAAGCAGTTCGCGTTATACTTTAGGGCTTCGCTTAATTTGCGTGCACTTACGGGTGTGCGCAGGGCGAAGTTTTAATAACCCTCTTTCATGCACGCGAGTGCAACGCCGCAGCCAATTGAAGTTGCGGCGGTGGAAGTTTTGGAGAAACAAATGAGTCTGAGCAACTCCCTCGGGTTGCTGGGTCGCAAGGTGGGCATGATGCGTCTGTTCACCGATGACGGGGACGCAGTGCCTGTCACGGTGGTGGATGTGTCCAACAACCGCGTAACCCAGATCAAAACCCAAGAGAACGATGGCTACGTGGCCCTGCAGGTCACGTTCGGTTCGCGCAAAGCATCGCGCGTGACCAAGCCAGAAGCCGGTCACCTTGCCAAGGCAGGTGTGGAAGCCGGTGAAATCATCCAGGAATTCCGCGTGACCGCCGACACCGCTGCCCAGTACCAAGCTGGCGCATCGGTCGTTGTGACGTCCGTGTTTTCCGTGGGCCAGAAGGTCGACGTGCAAGGCACCTCGATCGGTAAAGGCTACGCCGGCACCATCAAGCGCCACAACATGAAGTCGCAACGCGCGTCGCACGGTAACAGCCGTTCGCACAACGTTCCCGGCTCCATTGGTATGGCGCAGGATCCAGGCCGCGTGTTCCCTGGCAAGCGGATGACGGGCCACCTCGGCGATGTCACCAAGACCACGCAAAACCTCGATGTGATCCGCATCGACGAAGCGCGTCAACTGCTCTTGATCAAGGGCGCTATTCCGGGCTCCAAGGGTGGGTTCGTGACGGTGCGTCCAGCGGTCAAGGCCAAAGCCTCCAAAGGAGCGAACTAATGCAGCTCGAACTCCTGAATGACCAAGGCCAGGGCGCGTCCAAGCTGGACGTTCCTGAGACCGTGTTCGGTCGTGAATACAACGAAGATCTGGTGCACCAGATCGTCGTGGCTTACCAAGCCAACGCCCGCCAGGGCACCCGTGCGCAGAAGGACCGTGAACAAGTCCGCCACTCGACCAAGAAGCCTTTCAAGCAAAAGGGTACGGGTAACGCACGTGCAGGTATGACCTCGTCGCCACTGTGGCGCGGGGGTGGTCGGATTTTCCCGAACATGCCTGACGAAAATTTCACGCAAAAGATCAACAAGAAGATGTACCGCGCCGGCATGTCTGCGATTTTGTCGCAGCTGGCCCGCGAAGGCCGTCTGGCGGTGGTCGACTCGCTGAAGCTTGATTCGCCCAAGACCAAGGTCCTGGCAGACAAGTTCAAGGCGATGAACCTGCAATCGGTGATGGTGATCGCCGAGGAAGTGGACGAAAACCTGTACCTGGCTTCGCGCAATCTGGTGAACGTGCTCGTCGTCGAGCCCCGTTACGCCGACCCCGTGTCGCTGGTCCGTTTCAAGAAAGTGCTCGTCACCAAGGGTGCAATCGACAAACTCAAGGAGATGTTCGCATGAGCACACTCAAGTTTGACGAAGGTCGTCTGATGCAAGTGCTGGTCGCTCCCATCGTGTCCGAAAAGGCCACCATGGTTGCCGAGAAGTCCAATGCAGTGACGTTCAAGGTGCTGCAGAACGCAACCAAGCCAGAAATCAAGGCCGCTGTGGAATTGATGTTCAAGGTCGAGGTCAAGGGCGTTTCTGTGGTGAACACCAAAGGCAAGACCAAGCGTTTTGGCAAGACCATCGGCCGCCGCGACAACGTTCGCAAGGCTTATGTCACGCTGCAACCAGGTCAAGAGCTGAACCTCTCCGGGGAGGCCGCGTAATCATGGCTGTCATCAAGATGAAACCCACTTCGCCCGGCCAACGTGCCGTGGTGAAGGTCACGCGTGACCACCTGTACAAGGGTGAAGCGTACGCCCCCCTGCTGGAACCCCAGTTCCAGAAGGCCGGCCGTAACAACAACGGTCACATCACCACCCGCCACAAGGGCGGTGGCCACAAGCACCACTACCGTGTGGTGGACTTCAAGCGCAACAAGGACGGCATTCCAGCCAAGGTCGAGCGCATTGAGTACGATCCAAACCGTACGGCCCACATCGCTCTGGTGTGCTATGCCGACGGCGAGCGTCGCTACATCATCGCTCCCCGCAACCTGGAAGTGGGCGCAACCCTGCTGTCCGGTTCGGAAGCCCCGATCCGCGCTGGTAACACGCTGCCTATCCGCAACATCCCCGTGGGTTCGACCATCCACTGCATCGAGCTCAAGCCCGGTGCCGGTGCTCAGATCGCCCGCTCGGCTGGTGCTTCGGCAACCCTGCTGGCCCGCGAAGGTACCTACGCTCAAGTGCGCATGCGCTCGGGTGAAGTGCGCAAGATCCACATCGAATGCCGCGCCACCATTGGCGAAGTGGCCAACGAAGAACACAGCCTGCGCCAACTCGGCAAGGCCGGTGTGAAGCGCTGGATGGGTATTCGTCCTACGGTTCGCGGCGTCGCCATGAACCCAGTGGATCACCCTCACGGTGGTGGCGAAGGCCGCACCGGCGAAGGCCGCCATGCAGTCGATCCTTGGGGCAATCTGACCAAGGGTTATCGCACCCGTAACAACAAGCGCACACAGATCATGATCGTGTCGCGTCGCAAGAAGTAAGGGGTAACAGATGACTCGCTCTCTCAAAAAGGGTCCATTTGTTGACCATCACTTGCTGGCCAAGGTCGAAAAGGCCGTTGCCACCAAGGATAAGAAGCCAGTGAAGACCTGGTCGCGTCGCTCCATGGTTCTGCCCGATTTCATCGGTCTGACCATCGCCGTGCACAACGGCAAGCAGCACGTACCTGTCTACGTTACCGACCAGATGGTGGGCCACAAGCTCGGCGAATTCGCCCTGACGCGCACCTTCAAGGGTCACCCCGCTGACAAAAAAGTCAAGAAATAAGGAACGACCATGTCTGAAACACGTGCAGTCCTCCGGGGCGTCCGTCTGTCGGTCGACAAGGGCCGTCTGGTCGCTGACTTGATCCGCGGCAAGAAAGTGGACCAGGCTCTGAACATCCTGAACTTCACGCAGAAAAAAGCTGCGGGAATCGTCAAGAAGGTTCTGGAGTCCGCCATCGCCAACGCTGAGCACAACGACGGCGCCGACATCGACGAACTGAAGGTCAAGACCATCTACGTCGAGCAAGGCACCACGCTCAAGCGCTTCACCGCGCGCGCCAAAGGCCGCGGCAATCGCATCAGCAAGCCCACGTGCCATGTGTACGTGACGGTTGGCAACTAAAGGCTCGGAAGACTATGGGACAAAAAATCCATCCTACCGGCTTCCGCCTTGCGGTCAGCCGCAACTGGTCCAGCCGTTGGTACGCCAGCAACCGCGACTTCGCGGGCATGCTGGCCGAAGACATCAAGGTGCGCGAGTACCTGAAGGCCAAGCTCAAGAACGCCGCCGTGTCGCGCATCCTGATCGAGCGCCCCGCCAAGAACGCCCGTATCACCATCTACTCGGCTCGTCCTGGTGTGGTGATTGGCAAGAAGGGTGAAGACATCGAGAACCTCAAGAAGGAACTCGCTCTTCGCCTGGGCGTGCCTGTCGCAGTGAACATCGAAGAAGTGCGCAAGCCCGAAATCGATGCCAAGCTGATCGCCGACAGCATCACGCAGCAGCTCGAAAAGCGGATCATGTTCCGCCGTGCCATGAAGCGCGCCATGCAGAACGCCATGCGTCTTGGTGCCCAGGGCATCAAGATCATGTCGTCCGGCCGTCTGAACGGTATCGAAATCGCCCGCTGCGAGTGGTACCGTGAAGGCCGCGTGCCACTTCACACGCTGCGCGCCGACATCGACTACGGCACCTCCGAAGCCAAGACCACCTACGGTGTGATCGGCGTCAAGGTCTGGGTCTACAAGGGCGATACGCTGGGTCGTAACGACCTGCCTGCCGTGGAAACCCCACGTCCAGACGAAGAACGCCGCCCACGCGGTCCACGCCGTGATGGCCGCCCAGGTGGCGACCGTCCAGGTGCTGGCCGTGGAGGCCCACGTCGCCCAGCCGGTGTGAACACCGGTCCGGCCGACGGCAGCGACAAGCCAGCGGAAGCTGGTGGCGCTGATAACACCGCCGTTAAGCGCGTACGCAAAGTCGCCGCGCCCGCTACAGCAGCGGACGGAAAAGGAGAATAAGTATGCTGCAACCTGCTCGCCGCAAATACCGCAAGGAGCAAAAAGGCCGTAACACCGGTGTCGCAACGCGGGGTGCTTCCGTTGCTTTCGGTGATTTCGGTCTGAAGTGCACCGACCGTGGCCGCCTGACGGCCCGCCAGATCGAGGCTGCACGCCGTGCAATCTCCCGCCACGTGAAGCGTGGTGGCCGCATCTGGATCCGCGTGTTCCCGGACAAGCCAATCTCTACCAAGCCCGCAGAAGTGCGTATGGGTAACGGTAAGGGCAACCCCGAGTACTACGTGGCCGAAATCCAGCCCGGCAAGATCGTCTTCGAGATCGTCGGTGTGCCCGAAGAACTGGCCCGTGAAGCGTTCCGCCTGGCTGCCGCCAAGCTGCCGCTGCGCACCACGTTCGTCAGCCGCCACATTGGCTCGTAATTCAGGAGAACAAGCAATGAAGACTACTGAACTGCGCCAAAAAGACGTTGCCGGCATCGAAGGCGAAATCAAGGCTCTGCAGAAGGCCCATTTCGGCCTGCGCATGCAGAAGGCTACCCAGCAGTTGGCCAACACCAACACGCTGCGTACCACCCGCCGCGATATCGCCCGTGCAAAAACCATCCTTGCTGAAAAGCAAGCCGCCAAGTAAGGAGCCGACATGACGGAAGCTAAAAAATCCCTCAAGCGCACCTTGATTGGCAAGGTGGTCAGCGACAAGCGCCAGAAGACCGTGACCGTGCTGATCGAGCGCCGTGTGAAGCACGAGCTCTACGGCAAGATCGTGGGCAAGTCGAGCAAGTACCACGCCCATGATGAAAATGGCGAGTACAAGCTGGGCGACGTGATCGAAATCACCGAGAGCCGTCCGCTCTCCAAGACCAAGAACTGGGTTGCCACCCGCTTGGTGCAAAAGGCCGGCCTGCTCTAAGCCCTCCCGGCTTGTTGGCAGCACTGCCCTCCAAAACGACCCACAATGTGGGTCGTTTTGCTTTTGGGGCCTGCGTTTTGTGCGCGCTGCCCCGGGGCATGCGGATACCACCCCAACAACCCTAGGAGAGATCAATGATCAAAGTCGGTGACACCCTGCCAGCCAGCACCCTGATGGAATATTCGGAAGTCGAGGGCGAAGGCTGCTCCATTGGCCCGAACCCGGTGCCGGTGGACAAGGCCACGGCGGGCAAGACCATTGCCCTGTTCGCACTGCCCGGCGCTTTCACGCCCACCTGCTCGGCCAAGCACGTGCCTGGCTATGTGGAAAAGGTGGATGAGTTCAAAGCCGCCGGCGTGGACGAGATCTGGTGCGTGAGCGTGAACGATGCCTTCGTGATGGGCGCCTGGGCGCGCGACCAGCAGACCGAAGGCAAGGTGCGCATGCTCGGTGACGGCGACGCCACCTTCGCCAAGGCCACCGGCCTGACGCTGGACCTCAATGGCAAGGGCCTGGGCCTGCGCAGCAACCGCTACTCGATGCTGGTGCGCGACGGCAAGGTCGTCACGCTCAACATCGAAGCCCCGGGCAAGTTCGAAGTCAGCGACGCCGCCACCCTCCTGGCCCAGGCCAAGGCGTAATCGACTCCCGGCCCTGGGCAGCACCTGCTGCGACGGGGCCGGCGGCGTTCAGGAGATATCCGCCTTGAGGTAATGCGACCCTGCAATGGGGTTGTGGTAGTACGGCGGGATCTCCTCGAACCCCAGGTCCGTGTAGAGCGCACGGGCCGACTCCATGTCGTCGAGCGTGTCGAGCAGCACGCAGGCGTAACCCGCGCGGCGCGCCTGGTCGAGCATGGCTTCGGCCAGCTCGCGGCCCAGGCCGAAACCGCGGAAGGCCTTGCGCACGTACAGGCGCTTCATCTCGCTGGCATTGGGGTAGTCGGCCGCATCCAGCGGCCGCAGGGCGCAGCAACCGGCGACGGCGCCATCCACCTGGGCCAGCAGCAGGTGCCCGCGTGGGGCAGCGTAGTCGCCCGGCAGGCTTGCCAGCTCGGCCTCAAAGTCCTGGAACGCAAGGTCCACCCCCAGGGTCGCGGCGTACTCCCGGAAAATCTCGCGGACCGTCTCCATCTCGGCGGCAGACGACGGGTTCAGCAAGGTGACGGCAGGCTTGTCCAAGGCGCGAATTCAGGAAATGCAGGAATCCGCAGTGTAGCGGCTCGCACTCAGAACGCGCTCAGGGTGGACACCCACCAGGCCACTCCAGCGCCCACACCCAGTGCGACCAAGGCCAGGGCGCGGGTGGCGAGGTCGTCACGAGATGGCGCCACGGGCTGGGGCAATTCCTTGTAACCATGCAGCATGGGCGCCACCAGCCGGTGCTTGCGCACCAGCACATAAAAGCCGATGGCCAGGACGTGCAACGCCACCAGGCCCAGCACCAGGTACTGGCCGATCTCCTTGTGGTAGCCCGTGGCCTGCCCCACGACGGCATTGGAGACAAAGCGGGTGAGCGGGCCGGAGAACGCGATCTCGTCGTCGCTGAGCAGGCCGGTACCTACCTGTGCCACCAGCACGGCGAGCAGGGCGAAGACCGACAGCGCGCCCATTGGGCTGTGGCCCACACCGTCCTCGGGGTGGCCCGCGCCGCGCAGGTAGCCCACCAGACGCACCGGCGAGTACAGGAAGGCGCCAAACCGCGACCAGCGCCCGCCCACCAGCCCCCACACCAGGCGAAAGACCAGCAGCGCCAGCACCACATAGCCCAGGCGCAGGTGCCAGACCATGGCATTGCCCCCCACCTTGGCGGTGACCACCAGGGCGATCACGCTGGCGGCCAGGGCCCAGTGGAAGAGGCGGGTGGGCAGATCCCAGATGCGGACGGTGTGTGTCATGGTCGTGGTCCGGCGCTTGCCGTGTCGTGGGGGTGTCGTTGGCCGCATTGTGCGCGAGATGGCCGGCGCCGCCAACGCGCACTGTCGGGCATGCCAAAACCGCCGCAAAGCGGCATACTGGCGGCGGCTGGTTGGTTTTTGCTCCCCACGATAAAAGGAAACATCCGATGAAAACCCTCGCTGTAGTCGCCGTTGCCGCGGCCGTCGTCACCCTGTCGGCGCCCGCATCTGCCCAGTTCGCCAAACCCGAAGACGCCATCAAATACCGCCAGAGCGCGCTGTTCGTGATGGGCCAGCATTTCGGACGCCTGGGTGCCATGGCCAATGGCCGCATCCCCTTCGACGCCAAGGCGGCGCAGGAAAATGCGGACGTGGTCGCCGAAATGGCCAAGCTGCCCTGGGCCGCTTTTGGTGCCGGCACCGACAAGGGGGCGCCGACGAAGGCGCTTCCGGAGATCTGGACCCAACAGGCCAAGTTCAAGGAGCACTCCGACAAGCTCGAAGCCGAGACCGTCAAGCTCGCCGCAGCCGCCAAGACCGGCAACCTGGACAACCTGAAGACCGCCTTCGGCTCGGCCGCCAACACCTGCAAGGCCTGCCACGACAACTACCGCGCCAAGTGAAGCCGGCCGTCGCGGCGGCCCCAAAGCAAAAAGCCTCTTCCGGATGGAAGAGGCTTTTTTGCGTTGCGGAAGACCCGTTCAGGTCTCGGCTAACAGCTTCTCGATCAGCTGGTGCAGTTCCGGGAAGTTGGGGGCGCCCACATAGGTCTTCACGATCTCGCCGCGCTTGTTGACGATGAAGGTCGAGGGCGTGAGCCGCACATCGCCCCAGGCCTGGGCCACGGCGCCGGTGTTGTCGATGGCCACCTTGAAGGGCAGCTTGCGCGTTTCGGCGAAGTTCACCACGTAGCTCGGTGGGTCGTAGCTCATGGCCACAGCCAGCGTCTCGAAGCCCTTGGGCTGGTATTTCTTGTAGGTGGCAATGATTTCGGGCATCTCGGCCACGCAGGTGGTGCAGCTCGTGGCCCAGAAGTTCACCAGCGTCACCTTGCCGCGCAGGTCGGCCGACGATTGGCGCGAGCCGTCGAGCAGCACGAAAGTGGACTCGGGCGCCGCAGAGCGGCCCGTGTCCAGGTACACGTAGGCGCCCACGGCGGCAAAAGCCGCCACCGCTGCACCTGCTGCCCACTGCTTGATACCCATGGCGTCATCCCATCCCGGAAGTGCGGGCTCCAACCCGCACGGTATTGTGCCGGACAAGGCTGCCACCTGCCGGCTGGCCTGTCCACTGCGGTGATGGAGTGTGGGGCGGTGCAAAAGTTCTCCCTTCCCGGGCTCCGCGCACGAAATATCCGGCCACTGCCGATAATGGGCCCATGAACTGGACATTGACCGGCGCCGCCAGCGCCCTCCTGGGACTGGCTGCATGCAGCCCGGCACTCAACTGGCGCAGCGTGGCCCTGCCCGACGCCGCCCTCACCATCACGCTGCCCTGCAAGCCCGACCATGCCACGCGCAAGGTGGAGCTGGCGGGCACGCCGGTCGACCTGTCCATGGTCGGCTGCGAGGCCGACGGGGCAACCTTTGCCCTGTCCCACGCCACGCTGGCCGACCCGGCGCAGACCGGCGTGGCGCTGGCCCACTGGCGCGCGGCCGTGCTGGCGCGCCTGGGGGGAGCGCAGGCCCAGGCCCACGAGGTGCCGTTTGTGCCCCGCAATGCCCTGCCGCTGCCCCAATCGGTGCGCACCGTGGCCCAGGGGAAGGGGCCCGATGGGCAGGCCGTCACCGCGCAGGCGGTCTGGTTTGCGCGCACCGAGGGGCCGCAGATGCAGCTGTACCACGCCGTGGTCTACACACCCAAGCCCCGCCCCGAGGTGGCCGATACCTTCTTTAGCGGGCTGGTGTTGCCATGAGCGCCGGTGTGCTGCCACGGCGCGCGGCCGTCATCGTCTTCCTTGCCTTCGCGTTCGCCTACTTCCTCTCGGCCCTGCTGCGCGCCGTCACGGCCACGCTGGCGCCCACGCTGTCGCAGGAGTTCACGCTGCACGCTAGCGACCTGGGCCTGCTGGCGGGCGGCTACTTCCTGGGCTTTTCTGCCACGCAGTTGCCGCTCGGTACCTGGCTGGACCGGCATGGCCCGCAAAAGGTGCTGCTCGGCTTTTTGGGCGTGGCTGTCGCCGGCTGCCTGGTGTTCTCGATGGCCACGGGGTTCTCGGGCCTGCTGGCGGGGCGCGTGCTGTGCGGCGCGGGCGTGAGCGCCTGCCTGATGGCGCCGCTTACCGGCTACCGCCGCTGGTTCGATGCCACGGCGCAGATGCGTGCCAATTCCTGGATGCTGATGACGGGCTCGCTGGGCATGGTGGCCTCCACCCTGCCGGTGCAGTGGGCCGTGCCTCTGGTGGGCTGGCGCCCGCTGTTCTGGGGGTTGGCCGTGCTGATCGGCGTGGCCATGGTGGGCATTGCGCTGTGGGTGCCGCGCTGGCATGCGGCCGCCCCGGTTGCGGGTGCCGGTGCCTCACCCGCGCCGGGGGGCTACGCCATGGTCTGGCGCCATCCGTACTTTCAGCGCATGGCCCCGCTGGGCTTCTTCGTCTACGGCGGCATGGTGGCCATGCAGACCCTGTGGGCGGGCCCCTGGATGCAGCAGGTGGCCGGCTACAGCGCGCTCGAGTCGGCCACCGGCCTCTTCTGGATCAACCTTTCCATGCTGTGCACCTTCTGGGCCTGGGGCATGGTCAATCCCTGGCTGCTGCGCCACGGCCTCGGGGCCGACCGGCTCATCCTCGCGGGCCTGCCGCTGTCGCTTCTCATCCTGCTGGCCATCATCGTCGCCGGGCCTGCGGCGGGGGGCGCGGCGTGGGCACTGTTCTGCGTGTCGTGCACCTTCGTTTCGCTCTCGCAACCGGCAGTGGGCATGGCCTTTCCGCAGGCCCTGGCGGGGCGTGCGCTGTCGGCCTTCAACCTGGTGATCTTTGCGGGCGTGTTCGTGGTGCAGTGGGGCATTGGCCTGGCGGTGGATGCATTTGCCGCCGCCGGCCTGTCCACGACGGCCTCGTTCCAGGCGGCCATGGGGGTGTTCCTGGTGTGCAACACGGGGTCCTACCTCTGGTTCGCCCTGCGGGGGCAGCGCCATAATGCGCTTCAAACCTCTGTCCCATGAGCACCAGCATCCTGATCATCGCCCACGCCCCTTTGGCCCATGCCCTGCGCGAATGCGTGCTGCACGTGTTTGCCGACTGTGGCGACAGCGTGGCCGCACTCGATGTGCAGCCCAATGAGCGTCCCGAGGAGTCCCTCGCCCAGGCGCGGATCCTGCTGGAGCAATTGGGGCCAGACTCCACCCTGGTGCTGACCGACGTGTTCGGCGCCACCCCCTGCAACGTGGCGCAGCGCCTGGTGGACGGTGTCCGCTCGCGCCTGGTCACAGGGGTCAATCTTCCGATGCTGCTGCGTGCCGTGAGCTACCGTGCAGAGCCCCTTGATTCGGTCGTCACCCGCGCGGTGGTGGGCGGCACGCAAGGGGTGATGCAGGTGGCCATCGCCGCGCCGCAGAACCAGTCCCGACGCAACCGACATGATCAAGACTCGTACGACCATCAGCAATAAACTGGGCCTGCACGCCCGCGCCTCGGCCAAGCTCACCAAGCTGGCCGGCAGCTTCCCCTGCGACGTTTTCATGAGCCGTGGCGACCGCCGCATCAATGCCAAGAGCATCATGGGGGTCATGATGCTGGCTGCCGGTATCGGCACCGAGGTCGAGGTGGAGACGAATGGCGAGCGCGAGCAGGAGGGCATGGATGCCCTGCTGGCGCTGATCGCTGACAAGTTCGGCGAAGGCGAGTAAACGCCATGGTCGCAGCGCGCGCATCCATGGTGGCTGAAGAAAGGGAATTGCGATGACCTTTGCCGTTCACGGTCTGGCGGTGGCGCGCGGCATTGCCATCGGCCGTGCCGTGCTCGTGGCATCGAGCCGCGTGGACGTGGCCCACTACTTCATCCAGCCCGAGCAGATACCGGCCGAGATCGAGCGCGTGCGCCAGGGCCGCAATGCGGTGGTCGAGGAGCTGCAGCGCCTGCAGACCGACATGCCCGCCGACGCTCCGCACGAGCTCACCGCGCTGCTCGACGTGCACCTGATGCTGCTGCAGGACGAGGCCCTCACGGGCGGCGTCAAGCACTGGATCACCGAGCGCCTGTACAACGCAGAGTGGGCGCTCACCACCCAGCTCGAAGTGATTGCGCGCCAGTTCGACGAGATGGAGGACGAGTACCTGCGCGAGCGCAAGGCCGACCTGGAGCAGGTGGTCGAGCGCATCCTGCGCTACATGAAGGGCGTGGCCAGCCCCGTGGCGCCACCCGCCAGCAGCCCGCGCCGCAAGACCCAGCAGGATCTGCTGCTCGACGACACGGTGGACGTACCCCTGGTGCTGGTGGCGCATGACCTGTCGCCAGCCGACATGCTGCAATTCAAGCAGAGCGTGTTTGCCGGCTTCGTGACCGACGTGGGCGGCAAGACATCTCACACCGCCATCGTCGCGCGCAGCATGGACATTCCCGCCGTTGTCGGCGCGCGCGCGGCCAGCCAGCTGGTGCGCCAGGACGACTGGGTCATCATCGACGGCGATGCCGGCGTGATCATCGTCGACCCCTCGCCCATCATCCTGGCCGAATACGGCTTTCGCCAGCGCCAGACCGAGCTCGAACGCGAGCGCCTGTCGCGCCTGCGGCACACGCCGGCCGTCACCATCGACGGGCACCGCATCGAACTGCTGGCCAACATCGAGCAGCCCGGCGATGCCGTGGGTGCGGTGCGCGCCGGCGCCGTGGGTGTGGGCCTGTTCCGCAGTGAATTCTTGTTCATGGGGCGCACCGGCAACCTGCCGGGCGAGGACGAGCAGTACCGCGCCTACCGCGAGGCCCTGGACGGCATGCAGGGCCTGCCGGTCACCATCCGCACCATCGACGTGGGGGCCGACAAGCCGCTGGACAACAAGGTCCACAAGGACACGCACCTGAACCCAGCACTGGGCTTGCGCGCCATCCGCTGGAGTCTGGCCGACCCGGCCATGTTCCGCACCCAGCTGCGCGCCGTGCTGCGTGCCGCGGCGCATGGCAAGGTGAACCTGCTGTTCCCCATGCTGGCGCACACCAACGAAATTCACCAGACCCTGGCCCAGGTGGACCTGGCGCGCGCCGAGCTCGACGCCCGGGGCGAGCCCTACGGCCCGATCCAGCTGGGCGCCATGATCGAGGTGCCGGCTGCGGCGCTGATGGTGCGCACCTTCCTGCGCTACTTCGATTTTCTGTCCATCGGCACCAACGACCTGATCCAGTACACCCTGGCCATCGACCGGGCCGACGAGGCGGTGGCCCACCTATACGACCCGGTGCACCCGGCCGTGCTGCGCCTGGTGGCCGATGTGATCGCCGAGGGCGAGCGCCAGGGCAAGAGCGTCTGCGTTTGCGGCGAGACTGCCGGCGATGTGAGCATGACGCGCCTGCTGCTGGGCCTGGGCCTGCGCAGCTTTTCCATGCACCCCGCGCAGATCCTTGCCGTCAAGCAGGAAATCCTGCGCGCCGACACGCGCAAGCTCGTACCCTGGGCGCTGCAGGTGCTCGACGGCGAAGAGCCTGCGGCCTTGCTGGCATCCTAGAAAACCCTTGAATCAATAGCTGCCAGCGCTCGCTGGAAAAGCGCTGGAGGTCGATTTGGCCCATACCCCGGTAGCCGCCCCCGCAGATGCGTCCCTCATCGACTCGCGCCAGGCCTTCCAGCGGCTGCTGGTCACCCTGGGCCTGGTGGTGCTGGGCAACAGCAGCATGTATGTCGTGTCGGTCGTGCTCCCTGCCGTGCAGAACGAGTTCGGCATCGGCCGTGCCAGCGCGTCGCTGCCCTACACCTTGATGATGGTCTGCCTGGGCCTGGGAGGGCTGCTCACGGGCAGGCTGGCAGACCGCCATGGCCTCACGCCCGTGCTCTGGCTGGGCGCGCTGGCCGTGCTCGGCGGCTTTGTCGGCGCGGCCTTTTCCGGCAGCATATGGGCCTTCGGGCTCGCGCACGCGGTGATGGGCTTCATCGGCAGCTCGGCCACCTTCGCACCTTTGCTGGCCGACACGGCGCTGTGGTGGAATCGCCGGCGCGGCATTGCGGTGGCGGTGTGCGCCAGCGGCAACTATGTGGCGGGCGCGTTCTGGCCGCCCATCGTGCAGTACGGTGTCGACACCGTCGGCTGGAGGCCGACCTACATGGCGCTGGGCGTCGTCTGCGGCCTGGGCATGCTCGCGCTGTCGCTGCGCATGCGCCAGCGCCCGCCGGCCATCCAGGCCGCAGCTGCTGGCGCCCAGGCTGCCGCTGTGGACCACGCACGTCCCTTCGGCCTCGCGCCGGGTGCCGCGATGGCGCTGCTGTGCGTGGCCGGTGTGGCGTGCTGCGTTGCCATGGCCATGCCACAGGTCCACATCGTGGCCTATTGCACCGATCTGGGCTTCGGCGCCGCCCAGGGTGCGCAGATGCTGTCGCTCATGCTGGCCTGCGGCATCGTGAGCCGGCTGGTCTTCGGGCTGGTCTGCGACCGCATCGGTGGCATCCGCACCCTGCTGCTGGGCTCTGCGCTGCAGGGCATCGCCCTGCTGCTGTTTCTGCCCTATGACGGCCTGGTGCCGCTGTACGTGATCTCCGCGCTGTTCGGCCTGTTCCAGGGCGGCATCGTGCCGACCTACGCCATCATCGTGCGCGAGCACTTCGCGCCCGCGCAGGCGAGCGTGCGGGTCGGCGCCGTCATCATGGCCACGCTCGTCGGCATGGCCCTGGGCGGCTGGCTGTCGGGCTTTATCTTCGACGTCACCGGCAGCTACCACGCCGCCTTCCTCAACGGCATCGGCTGGAACCTGCTGAACCTCTGCGTCACCGGCTGGCTCTTCCTGCGATTGCGCAGGGTGCGCGTGCAAGCCGGGGTGCCCGCAGGGGTGGCTTGAGCCGTTGGTGCTCGCAGGGTGCGCGGGGAGGCCTTTACTTCGTCCGTACGCCGAGGACGGCCGCACTGATGATCAAGGCCGTGGCCAGCGCGATGCTCCCGCTGAACGCGCGACCGCTCACCACCATCAGCAAGGCGGTCGAGGCCAGCGGCGTGATGTAGCTCAGGATGCCGATGTGCCGCGCATCGCCGAGCTTGAGCGCCTTGTCCCACAGGAAGAACGAGGCACCGAGCGGCCCCAGGCCCATCACGGCCAGCAGCAGCCAGTCGCGGGGTGCGAGGGTGGCCGCAGGCTCCAGCGCCACGTGGCACAGCAGCGACAGCGCACCCGAGACCAGGCCGAACAGGCCGATGGCCGTGGTCGGAAAGGCCGCCACGCGCTTGGTCAACAGCGAATAGGTGGCCCAGATCAGCGCCGCCGCGAAGGCCGGCACATAGCCCCAGGCCAGCGTGCCGCTCAATTCGCGCCCGCCCACGATGGCGATGGCCGCACCGCCAAAGCCCAGCAATGCCGCCAGCACATGCGGCCAGCGCAGCCGGATGCCCGGCAATACCACGGGCGACAGCACCACGATGAACAGCGGCCACAGGTAGTTGACCAGGTTGGCCTCCACCGGCGGTGCGTTGCGCAGCGCGATGAACAGCAGGAAGTGGTAGGCGAAGAGGCCATACACACCCAGTGCCAGCGTGCGCAGTGGAATGCGCCACTGCGACGGGTCGCGCAGCACGAAGGGCCAGGCGGGAAGGCTGCCGATGATGAGGGCAATGCCCGTCAGCAGGAACGGGGGCACATGGGCGAGCGAAACGCCCAGCGAGGCGAGGGAGGCCCACAGCGCGATGGCGCCCAGGGCATGGAGATTGGCTTGCATGCGGGCACTGTAAGCGCGCCGGGCATCGCGCAACGACGGAGCATCGTCGCCGCCCTGCGGTCCGGCATCAGCCCCGGCGCAGCGCCGCCGTCAGGGCCGATGGCGAGCGGTAGCCCGTGCGGCGTGCCACCTCGGCCACGGCCATGCCGCCCGCGCGCAGCAGCTGGGCATGCTCGAGCCGCTGGCTGCGCAGCCAGGCCATGGCGCCCTGGCCTTGCTCCTCGCGGCAGCGCGCAGCGAACTGGCTGGGGCTCAGGTGCACCTGCTGCGCGATGTCCGCCACCGACAGCGGCCGGTGCCAATGCCGGGCGGCCCATTGGCGCAACGCCGGCCAGTCGATGGCACGGCGCCGTGCACTGGCATCTTCCGCTGGGGCCGGTGTCCGGGAGGATGGTAGCCAGGCCTCCAGCAGCAGGGCGGGGCCGTGGGCCTGGGCCAGGGGGCGGCCTTGCTGCAGGGCGCTGGCGAGGTAGCGGGCCAGGGTCAGCGCCGGGGGCGGTGGAGCCGTCTGCAGCGTGGGGGCAGTGCAGTGTGTCCAGCCCAGGTCGCTGCTGTCCAGCACCAGGCACAGGCTGCCGCCGCTGGCTTCGAAATCGTGGTGTGCACCGGGCGCGATGACGCAGCCGCCGCCGCTGGCCACGCGCATGCCGCGTCCGTCGACCTCCAGGTCGAGCGCACCGGCCAGGCCCAGCAGCACCTGGAAGTGCCCATGGCTGTGGCTGCCGGGGGAGGGGCCGTACCGGCGCAGCGAGAGCGAGCCGGCGGTGTCCATGGAGTGGGCGCGTTGGCGGCGCAGCAGCGCTTACACGCCGGCGGCGTGTGCCTGCTGGTCGGCGTGGTAGCTGCTGCGCACCATGGCGCCCACAGCCGCGTGACTGAAGCCCATCTTGTAGGCCTCTTGCTCGAACATCTTGAAGGTGTCGGGGTGCACATAGCGGCGCACGGGCAGGTGGCTGCTGCTGGGCGACAGGTACTGGCCGATGGTCAGCATGTCGATGTCGTGCGCGCGCATGTCACGCATCACCTGCAGGATCTCTTCGTCCGTCTCGCCCAGGCCCACCATGATGCCGCTCTTGGTCGGCACCTTGGGGTGCAGGGCCTTGAACTTCTTGAGCAGGTTCAGGCTGAACTGGTAGTCGGAGCCCGGGCGCGCTTCCTTGTACAGGCGCGGCGCGGTTTCCAGGTTGTGGTTCATCACGTCGGGCGGCGCGGCCTTGAGGATCTCGAGCGCTCGGTCATCGCGACCGCGGAAGTCGGGCACCAGGATCTCGATCTGCGTAAGCGGCGACAGCTCGCGGATGTTCTGGATGCATTCAACAAAGTGGCCGCTGCCGCCGTCGCGCAGATCGTCTCGGTCGACGCTGGTGATCACCACGTACTTCAGGCGCAGCTGCGCGATGGTCTTGGCCAGGTTCAGCGGCTCGTCCTTGTCCAGCGGGTCGGGGCGGCCGTGGCCCACGTCGCAGAAGGGGCAGCGGCGGGTGCACTTGTCGCCCATGATCATGAACGTGGCTGTGCCCTTGCCGAAGCACTCGCCGATGTTGGGGCAGGAGGCCTCTTCGCACACCGTGTGCAGATTGTTCTGGCGCAGGATGTCCTTGATCTCGTAGAAGCGCGTGGTGGGCGAGCCAGCCTTCACGCGGATCCAGTCGGGCTTCTTGAGCACTTCGCCCTGTTCCACCTTGATCGGAATGCGCGACAGCTTGGCCGCAGCCTTCTGCTTGGCCAGCGGGTTGTAGGCTTCGGTGGACTGCGCTTCGCGGACGACGTCGGTGGTGCTCATGGCTTGTAGGCGGTTCAGGGAGACAGGCGTATGCCGAGCTGCTGGCCCAGCACCTGCGCGGTTTCTTCCCAGGTGGTTTGGACCCCGATTGTAGAAAGGTCCACGGTTCGCAGTCCCGCGTAGCCGCAAGGGTTGATACGGCCGAAGGGTTCCAGGTCCATCGCCACGTTCAGCGCAGCGCCGTGGTAGGTGCTGTGGCGGCTGACCTTGATGCCCAAGGCGGCGATCTTCCCGAGGCCCTCGAAGTCGGGTTCGGGGGCCGCGTGGCCTTCGCGTTTTTGCGGGCGCTGGGGCAGCAGGGCGTGGCTGTGCGGGTCATCCAGGCGCACGTAGATGCCGGGCGCGCCGGCCACGCGGTGGCCCGTGACGCCAAAGTGCGCCAGCGTGCGGATCAGCGCTTCTTCCACCCGGTAAACATATTCCTTGACGTAGTAGCCCGCGCGCTGCAGGTCGATGAGCGGGTAGGCCACCACCTGCCCCGGGCCGTGGAAAGTGACCTGGCCGCCCCGGTTGGTGGGCACGACCGGAATGGCGCCAGGGTTCAGCAGGTGGTCGCTCTTGCCTGCCAGGCCTTGCGTGTAGAGCGCGTCGTGCTCGCACAGCCACAGGGCATCGGGCGTGTCTGCCGTGCGTGTGGCCGTGTAATCCTGCATGGCCTGCACCGTGGCGGCATAGTCCACCCGCCCGAGCGTGCGCAGATCGATGGCCACGGCCTTACAGCACGACCTTGACCAGGGGGTGCGATGACAGCGCGCGGTACAGGTCGTCGAGCTGCTCGCGGCTGGTGGCCGTGATGGTGACAGTAACTCCGAGGTAATTGCCCTTGCTGCTGTCGCGCAGTTCAATGGTGGCGGGGTCGAAGCCCGGGTCGTACTGGTGGGCCAGCTCGGTGACCGCCTGCACGAAGCCGTCCACCTTGGCGCCCATGACCTTGATCGGAAACTGCGAGGGGTACTCGATAAGCGAGTCCTTGCGGGCATCCGCAGCGCTCGAGTCGAGGATGGTGAGGTTCGGTGGCAAAGGAGAGGACGTCATATGCAGGGGCTTCGATTTTTCGGTGGCGGTACAGGCGGGACCATTGTGCGACAAGCCCTTCGCACTGTCGTGGATCTGTCACACGGACGCGCGCCTTCTTGGTGCATAACTGGGGCACGGCGCCATGGGATGCGTTGGCGGGTCACCACAAAGGTGCCGGCGCATGCAGCTTTCAGACCTCGATTGCAGGTCTTTGTCGTTCGCCACGGGTTTTTACTTATAATTAGAGGCTTTGTGAAATTTGCAGTCTGTAACATGGGCGTTACCAACAATGAAAACAATCGCCCCTGAGACAGAAACTGAGGCTGAAGATTCTGACTTCAAGCCCTTGTCCGCGCAGGAAGCGGACCAGTGGCGCAGTCGCAACCCTCCCGTCTCGATGTGGAAGGTGGTGGCTGGTCAGGCGCTTGTCGGCGTGCTCGTGGGCCTGGTGGCCTGGGGGCTGACGGGCAGGGCCGAAGTGGGCTGGTCTGCTGCCTACGGCGCGCTTGCAGTGGTGGCTCCAGCCGCATTGTTCGCCCGCGGTATGTCGCGCCAGATGGCGTCTGGAAATGCAGGCGCCTCCATGGCGGGGTTCTTTGGCTGGGAGATAGCCAAGATCGTGTTCACCGTCGCGCTGCTGGCTGTGGCCCCCTGGGTCGTGCCGGGGCTGGTCTGGCTTGCCTTGCTGGCGGGCATGGTGGTAACGATGAAAACGTATTGGGTCGCACTCATGGTGCGGCCTGGTGTCCGAAAAACCGATTGATATAGAGAAGAGTTGTCCGATGGCCGCAGAAGCGCACGCTCCGACTGCAAGTGAATACATCGTTCACCACCTGCAGCATCTTCAAAACGTCAACCAGACCAAGATTGTTGACTTCACGGTCATCAACTATGACTCGATCATCGTGGGTTTGGTTCTGGGTGCCCTCACGCTTTTGATCCTGTGGTCGGCTGCCCGTAAGGCGACCTCCGGCGTGCCCGGCCGCTTCCAGGCGGCGGTGGAAATGCTGGTCGAGATGGTGGACAACCAGGCCAAGGCCAACATCCCCAGCGCCGAGAGCCGCAAGTTCATCGCTCCCCTGGGTCTGGTGGTGTTCGTCTGGATCTTCCTGATGAACTTCATGGACATGCTGCCGGTGGACCTGCTGCCTGCCATCTGGGCCCAGATCTACGGCGCTGCCGGCCACGACCCGCACCACGCCTACCTGCGCGTCGTGCCCACGGCCGATCTGTCCACCACCCTCGGCCTGGCATTCGCCATCCTGATCCTGCGCTTCTGGTACAGCGTGAAGATCAAGGGCGCTGGCGGCTGGGCGCACGAACTCGTGTCGGCCCCGTTCGGCACCAGCAAGAATCCCATCTTCGCCCTGATCCTGGGCGTGATCAACCTGCTGATGCAGGTCATTGAATATGTCGCCAACACCGTGTCGCATGGCATGCGGTTGTTCGGCAACATGTACGCCGGCGAACTGGTGTTCATGCTCATCGCCCTGATGGGTGGTGCGGCTGCACTGTCGCTGTCGGGTGTGCTGCTGCCTGTGGGCCACGTCATCGCTGGCACCATCTGGACGCTGTTCCACATTCTGGTGATCTCGTTGCAAGCCTTCATCTTCATGATGCTTGCGCTGATCTACCTCGGTCAGGCGCACAACGCGCACTAACGGTTCCCTTTCGTTTCTCTTTCCTTTTCAACCTTTCTTTTTTTAACTCAGGAGTCATCATGGAAAACATTCTCGGTCTCGTCGCTCTGGCTTGTGGTCTGATCGTTGGCCTCGGCGCTATCGGCGCTTCCATCGGTATCGCACTGATGGGTGGCAAGTTCCTCGAATCGTCGGCCCGTCAGCCTGAGCTGATCAACGAACTGCAAACCAAGATGTTCATCTTGGCCGGTCTGATCGATGCGGCTTTCCTGATCGGTGTGGCCATCGCCCTGCTGTTCGCTTTCGCCAACCCCTTCGCTTCCACGTTCTTGGCCAACCTGCCCAAGTAATTCCCACTCAACGCCACTCTAGAAAGGTGTTGCCGTGAGTATCAACGCGACCCTGTTCATTCAGGCCATCGTCTTCCTGATCCTGGTGTGGTTCACGATGAAATTCGTGTGGCCCCCGATCGCGAAGGCGTTGGATGAACGAGCCCAGAAAATCGCCGAAGGCCTCGCTGCTGCCGACCGTGCCAAGTCCGAACTGACCGCTGCCAACCAGCGCGTCGAGAAGGAACTGTCACAGGCACGCAACGAAACGGCCTCGCGTCTTGCGGACGCCGACCGACGTGCCCAGGCCATCATCGAAGAAGCCAAGGCACGCGCCACGGAAGAGGGCAACAAGATCGTTGCTTCCGCCCGTGCCGAAGCCGAGCAGCAAACGGTGCAAGCCCGCGAAGCCCTGCGTGAGCAGGTGGCTGCGCTGGCCGTCAAGGGTGCTGAGCAGATTCTCCGCAAGGAAGTCAATGCCGGCGTTCACGCCGACCTGCTCAACCGCCTGAAGACCGAGCTGTAAGGGGACACACATGGCTGAACTCGCCACCATTGCCCGCCCTTACGCCGAAGCCCTGTTCAAGGCCGCTACTGCGGGTGCGGGCATGGACCTGGCCAGCACTGCTGACTGGGTCGATGAACTGGCGGCGATTGCCGTCAACCCCCAGTTGCGCCAGCTGGCAGACAGCCCCAAGGTGACGGCAGACCAGGTGTTTGCCGTCGTCACGGGTGTTGCGCGTTCGGCGCTGTCCGATACGGCCAAGAACTTCCTGCGCACGGTCATCGACAACGGGCGCCTGCAGGCGCTGCCGGAAGTCGCTGCGCAGTTTCGTGCCCTCGTGAATCGCCGCAGCGGCTCTTCGGACGCCGTGGTGCACAGCGCCTTTCCGATGGATGCCGCAGCACTGGCTGAGGTCGGCTCGGCGCTGGAAAAGCGCTTTGGCCGCAAGCTCAACCTCACCGTTCAGCTGGATGCGTCCCTGATCGGTGGCATTCGCGTAGTGGTGGGTGACGAGGTGCTGGACACTTCGGTCAAGGCCCGTCTTGAACAAATGAAAGCGGCCCTCACCGCGTAACGCGCGGCGAGGACAGCGAACCAAAGAAAGAAGGAAAGAGTCATGCAACTCAATCCCGCAGAAATTTCTGAACTCATCAAGAGCCGCATCGAAGGTCTGGCCGCCAGCAGCGATATCCGCAACCAGGGTACCGTGGTGTCCGTGTCCGACGGTATCGTGCGCGTGCACGGCCTGTCGGACGTGATGGCCGGTGAAATGCTCGAGTTCCCTGCCACCAAGGACGGCCAGCCCTCCTACGGCCTGGCCCTGAACCTCGAGCGCGACTCCGTCGGTGCCGTGATTCTGGGTGAGTACGAACATATCTCCGAAGGCGACACCGTCAAGTGCACGGGCCGCATTCTGGAAGTGCCGGTCGGCCCCGAGCTGATTGGCCGCGTGGTGAACGCCCTGGGCCAGCCCATCGACGGCAAGGGCCCCATCAACGCCAAGCTCACCGACGTGATCGAAAAGGTCGCTCCGGGCGTTATCGCCCGTAAATCGGTGGACCAGCCCCTGCAGACCGGCCTGAAGTCCATCGACTCCATGGTGCCTGTGGGCCGTGGTCAGCGCGAGCTGATCATCGGTGACCGCCAGACCGGCAAGACGGCTGTCGCCATCGACGCCATCATCGCCCAGAAGGGCCAGGGCGTCAGCTGCATCTACGTCGCCATCGGCCAGAAGGCTTCGTCCATCAAGAACGTGGTGCGCGCGCTGGAACAAGCCGGTGCCATGGACTACACGATCGTGGTAGCCGCATCGGCCTCCGAATCGGCAGCCATGCAGTACGTGTCGGCCTACTCGGGCTGCACGATGGGCGAATACTTCCGCGACCGCGGCCAGGACGCCCTGATCGTTTATGACGACCTGTCCAAGCAGGCCGTGGCTTACCGCCAGGTTTCGCTGCTGCTGCGCCGCCCACCAGGCCGCGAAGCCTATCCCGGCGACGTGTTCTATCTCCACAGCCGCCTGCTCGAACGCGCAGCCCGCGTGAATGCCGACTACGTCGAAGCCTTCACCAAGGGTGAAGTCAAGGGCAAGACCGGTTCGCTGACCGCACTGCCCATCATCGAAACGCAAGCCGGCGACGTGTCCGCCTTCGTTCCTACCAACGTGATCTCGATCACGGACGGTCAGATCTTCCTGGAAACCAGCCTGTTCAACGCCGGTATCCGCCCCGCCATCAACGCCGGTATCTCGGTGTCGCGCGTCGGTGGTGCCGCCCAGACCAAGCTGGTGAAGAACCTGTCCGGCGGTATCCGTACCGACTTGGCCCAGTACCGTGAACTGGCTGCGTTCGCGCAGTTCGCTTCCGACCTGGACGAAGCCACCCGCAAGCAGCTGGACCGCGGTGCCCGCGTGACCGAACTGCTCAAGCAGGCACAGTACAGCCCGCTGCCCATCTCGCTGATGGGTGCCACGCTGTTCGCTGTGAACAAGGGCTTCATGGACGACATCGACGTCAAGAAGGTTCTCGACTTCGAACACGGCCTGCACCAGTTCCTGAAGACCAGCCACGCCGCACTGCTGGCCAAGCTGGAACAGGCCAAGGCCATGGACAAGGACGCTGAAGCCGAATTGACCGCTGCTGTCGCCGCGTTCAAGAAGTCGTTCGCTTAAACCGGACGAGGAGCCATCATGGCAGCAGGCAAGGAAATACGCGGCAAGATCAAATCGGTGGAAAACACCAAGAAGATCACCAAAGCCATGGAGATGGTGGCTGCATCCAAAATGCGCAAGGCGCAGGAACGGATGCGGGCTGCCCGCCCTTACAGCGAGAAGATCCGCAACATTGCAGCCAATCTCGGCCACGCCAATCCGGAGTACGTGCACCCGTTCATGAAAGTGAACGATGCCAAGGTGGCCGGCGTGATCGTGGTGACGACCGACAAGGGCCTGTGCGGTGGCATGAACACCAACGTGCTGCGCATCGTGACGGCCAAGCTGCGTGAGCTGCAGGGCGCTGGCGTGTCCACCGAGGCGGTTGCCATCGGCAACAAGGGCCTGGGTTTCCTCAACCGTGTCGGTGCCAAGGTGGTTTCGCACGTGACGGGCCTGGGCGACAAGCCCCACCTGGACAAGCTGATCGGCCCCGTGAAGGTGCTGCTCGACGCCTATGCAGAAGGCAAGATCAACGCGGTGTACCTGAGCTACACCAAGTTCATCAACACCATGAAGCAGGAATCGGTGGTGGAGCGGTTGCTCCCCCTGTCGTCCGAGCAGATGCAGGCCGAGAAGACCGAGCATGGCTGGGACTACATCTACGAGCCCGATGCACAGACCGTGATCGACGATCTGCTGGTCCGCTATGTCGAGTCCCTGATCTACCAGGCGGTTGCGGAAAACATGGCGTCCGAGCAGTCGGCACGCATGGTGGCCATGAAGGCCGCCACCGACAACGCCGGCAGCGTCATTGGCGAGTTGAAGCTGGTCTACAACAAGACGCGCCAGGCAGCGATCACGAAAGAACTTTCGGAAATCGTGGCTGGCGCCGCTGCTGTGTAAGCAGCTCAACCAACATCTAAATTGGAGCGAAAAATGGCTCAAGTGCAAGGCAAGATTGTTCAATGTATTGGCGCGGTGGTGGACGTTGAGTTCCCACGCGACCAGATGCCCAAGATTTACGACGCTCTGAAGCTCGAAGGTTCCAACCTGACGCTGGAAGTGCAGCAGCAGCTGGGCGACGGCGTAGTGCGTACCATTGCGCTGGGTTCGTCCGACGGCCTGCGCCGCGGCCTCATGGTGACCAACACCGGCAACGCCATCACCGTGCCCGTGGGCAAGGCGACGCTGGGCCGCATCATGGACGTGCTGGGTGCGCCCATCGACGAACGTGGTCCCGTGAGCCAGGAACTGACGGCATCCATCCACCGCAAGGCCCCTGCGTACGACGAACTGTCGCCATCGCAAGAGCTGCTGGAAACCGGCATCAAGGTGATCGACCTGGTGTGCCCGTTCGCCAAGGGCGGCAAGGTGGGTCTGTTCGGTGGCGCCGGCGTGGGCAAGACCGTGAACATGATGGAACTCATCAACAACATCGCCAAGGCCCACTCGGGTCTGTCGGTGTTCGCTGGTGTGGGCGAGCGTACCCGCGAAGGGAACGACTTCTACCATGAAATGGCCGATTCCGGCGTGGTGAACCTGGAGAAGCTCGAAGAGTCCAAGGTCGCCATGGTGTACGGCCAGATGAACGAGCCCCCAGGCAACCGTCTGCGCGTGGCGCTGACCGGCCTGACCATCGCCGAGTCCTTCCGTGACGAAGGCCGTGACGTGCTGTTCTTCGTGGACAACATCTACCGCTACACGCTGGCCGGTACCGAAGTGTCCGCTCTGCTGGGCCGCATGCCTTCCGCCGTGGGCTACCAGCCTACGCTGGCCGAAGAAATGGGCCGCCTGCAAGAGCGCATCACTTCGACCAAGGTCGGTTCGATCACCTCCATCCAGGCCGTTTACGTGCCAGCCGATGACTTGACCGATCCTTCGCCTGCCACGACCTTTGCCCACTTGGATTCCACCGTGGTGCTTTCGCGTGACATCGCCTCGCTGGGTATCTACCCTGCCGTGGACCCGCTGGATTCGACCAGCCGCCAGCTGGACCCGAACGTCGTGGGCGAAGACCACTACGCCACGGCCCGCGCGGTGCAAGGCACGCTGCAGCGCTACAAGGAACTGCGCGACATCATCGCCATTCTGGGCATGGACGAACTGGCTCCTGACGACAAGCTGGCCGTGGCCCGCGCGCGCAAGATCCAGCGTTTCCTGTCGCAGCCTTTCCACGTGGCCGAAGTGTTCACGGGCTCGCCAGGCAAGTACGTTCCCCTGTCGGAAACCATCCGTGGTTTCAAGATGATCGTCAGCGGTGAGTGCGATCACCTTCCAGAACAGGCGTTCTACATGGTCGGTACCATCGACGAAGCCTTCGAAAAGGCCAAGAAGGTGGCCTGATTGCCCGGTGGCTGAGCAGCCCCGCGCTGCCCGGCCTTCATGTGCAATCAAGCAACCCCTCTTTTCCTAGGAGCAATGATGAACACCATCCATGTTGATGTGGTCAGTGCCGAAGAGTCCATCTTCTCTGGTGAAGCGCGCTTTGTCGCGCTGCCGGGTGAATCTGGCGAACTGGGCATCTTTCCCCGCCACACCCCGCTGATCACGCGCATCAAGCCGGGTTCGGTGCGCATCGAAATGGCCGACGGCCGCGAAGAATTCGTGTTCGTGGCCGGTGGCATTCTGGAAGTGCAGCCCAACCGCGTGACCGTGCTGTCCGACACCGCCATCCGCGGCAAGGACCTGGACGACGAAAAGGCCAATGCTGCCAAGGCATCGGCCGAAGAAGCGCTCAAGAATGCCAAGAGCGAGATCGACCTGGCCCGGGCCCAGTCCGAGCTGGCCGTCATGGCCGCCCAGATCGCCGCGCTGCGCAAGTTTCGCCAGAAGAAATAAATAAGACAAGCAAGCCCCCAGATCCTTGCGGATCTGTTCAAAAAACCCGGCCCCGCCGGGTTTTTTTATGCCTGCGCGCCCGTGCCTTCAACGAGGCCGATGCGCAGGCCCTCGCACGCGATCCACAGCGCGTCCCCAGTATCCTCCTGCAGCAACTGGCGACTCGCCAGGAACATGCGTGCCGTGGCCAGCGAGTGCACGCTGAACGTGAGTGACTCGATCCGCAACTGCTCGGCGGGAACCAGTTCCAGCGAGATCCCCGGCGCAAGCATGATCGGTTGCCCGGAGGGCGAGCCACTGAGCCGCTGCCAGTGCTTTCGATGCATGCCCAGATCGGGCGTGCCCATGCGTATCAACTGTAGCCCTATGAGTCCCAGGGGGCCCCCATAGGCTTCCTGCAGCGCCTGCCTGTGCGCCCTGCGGCGTTGTACAGGCGTGGCTGCTTCGTCCCAGGGATAGATGGCCGCGCGAGGATTCCACTCACAGAAGAAAATGCAGCAGCTCGGCGCGGATACATCGGGCACGACGGCATTGGTGAAGTTTGTGACCACTTCGCCTTGTGCATTGGGGGACTGGAAGGTACGGGCGGGCTTGCTGGCGATGCCTGCAGCCGCTGTGCGCTCCAGCGCTTGTGGCAAGGGCAGGGCGGGCTCCAGCGCGAAGCCGTGGATGAGCGGTGGCTGTGCATGTTCGGGAAGATCGGCATTGGAGGTTGCGGCCCAGAATTCGAGGTCCGTGTTGCCCGCATGCACCCAGCCGTAGGTCGCGAAAGCGGCGTGCTGCAGGGGCCAGGCCACGGGCAGACCGAACACGCGGCTGAACAGGTCGAACAATGGCTCTGCGTTGGTCAGGCGCAGCATGATGTGGTCGATGGATTGGTAGGCGGGCATCCAGGGCATGGGGGCAAGTTGCAGGCCTGTGCATTGTGACCGGGTCGCCGCTGGGGGTGTGCGGGGCACAGGGTGAGCCTTCACTTACCGCTGCCTGTGCGATTGCCCATGAAAAAAGCCGAGGCCTCTTGCGAGGTCTCGGCTTGTGCAGGGTGGCTGCAGTGCGGTCTGCAGCTTTGCCTTGCAAATTACATGGCGCTGATTTCGCCCGAAGGGATCTGGCCGGTGCGAACAGCGTCGGCAGCAGCGGCACGCACGGCGGCGCGGTCCGCCGTCGACTTGTAGGTCACAACGCGCGAACCAGCGGGCTCGATGCTGCGCGTCTGTGCCACGGTAGCAGCTTCAGCAGCCACTTCGGCACGGGTGCGTTGGGTTTCAAACTTCGTGGCGAACTGCGAGCCGTCGGCTTCGTCAGCGTGGGCACCGAAAGCGGAGAAAGCAGCCACAGCGGCGATGGAGAGGAAACGTGCGGTCTTGTTCATGGTGATCTCGATTCTTTGACTAATTTGATTGGGCAGGGTGGCGGTTCAATCCGGGGCGGCTTACAGCGCGCCGATTTCGCCGGAAGAGATCTGGCCGGTGCGCACGGCATCGGCAGCCTGGGCACGCACGGCAGCGCGGTCAGCCGTGGACTTGTAGGTCACCACACGCGAACCAGCGGGTTCGATGCTGCGGGTCTGTGCCACGGTAGCGGCTTCAGCAGCCACTTCGGCGCGGGTGCGGTTGGTGTCAAACTTCGTGGCGAATTGCGAAGCATCGGCTTCATCGGCTTGGGCACCGAAAGAAGCGAAAGCGGCAACAGCGGCGATGGAGAGGAAACGTGCGGTCGTGTTCATGATGAAATCCTTAAAAGTAAAAGCGGCTCATAAAAACCGGAGCAAAAGCAACTTCGAACCGGGTTCGGTGAGTCGCCTTGCGGGTTCGGCTCATCGATGGGTTGAACTGTACGCCGTGGGTGATCAAAGAAAAACCACCCAGTCGCGAACTAACTGTTCCAGTATTGGAAACAATACCGAAGGAACTTTAAAGGGTTTACCCGGGCCTCAATGGAACGAGCGGGCGCTCCCTGGGTCTGGGTACATGCAAACCCGTAGCGAAAATCGGGACGATGGTGGAGGTCGAGCAGAGGCTGTCCACGGTGGTTCCATGTAGGTCCAGCCACTGCGGCAGCGGACCGCGCACAATAGGCGCACGCCCACCATCCCATTTTTTGCCCATGCCACGTGCACGACCCACCGCAGCCACCCAGGGCGGTTCTTCGGATGAGACCGAAGCCGCTTTTTACGACGCGCTCCAGCGCGGCGACATCGAACTGCTGATGTCGTGCTGGGCCGACGAAGAGGACATCGTCTGCGTGCACCCGGGTGGCCCCCGGCTCGTGGGAGCGGGCGCCATCCGCACGGCGTTCGAAGCCATGTTTGCCAACGGCACAGTGCGTGCCCGGCCGACCCAGGTACGCCGCGTGCAGGCCCTGTCCAGCGCGGTGCACAGCGTGGCCGAGCATGTGGAGGTGATGCTGCCCGACGGCATGCACCGGGCCATCGTGATCGCCACCAACGTGTACCACAAGACCCCCCAGGGCTGGCGTCTGGTGGTGCACCACGCCAGCGCGGGCGTGGTGGAGGACGTGCAGGCCATGCAGGCGCAGCAACCGGTGCTGCATTGACGCGTGTCTCCCATGCACTCCCTGCACTACACGGCCCCGCGGTGGCTGCCCGGCGGGCAGCTGCAGACCATCTGGCCCGCGCTGTACTCGCGCCGCGCGTTCGGCGTGCCGCCGCCCTACCGGCGCGAGCGCTGGGACACGCCCGACGGTGATTTCGTGGATGTGGACTTCCTGGACGATGGGGTGGCGCCGGGCACGAAGCGCCCGCTGCTGGTGGTGTTCCATGGCCTGGAAGGCTCCTCGCGCAGCCACTACAGCGAGGCCTTTGCCGACCTTGCGCGCGAGTGCGGCTGGGCCTGCGCGTTGCCGCATTTCCGTGGCTGCAGCGGCGAGATCAACTGGGCCCCGCGCGCCTACCACTCGGGTGACCATGCCGAGATCGGCTGGATGCTGCAGCGCCTGCGTGCTGGCCACGAAGGCCCGCTGATGGCTGCCGGCGTGTCGCTCGGCGGCAATGCGCTGCTGCGCTGGGCCGCCGAGTTGGGCGAGGAGGCCGGCCGCAGTGCCGATGCCGTGGCGGCGGTGTGCTCGCCCATCGACCTGGTCGCCGGCGGGCATGCCATCGGGCGTGGCTTCAACCGGCAGGTCTACACCCGCATGTTCATGCGCAGTCTGGTCCCCAAGGCCTTGCAGAAGCTGGCCCAGCACCCAGGCCTGTTCGACCGCCAGGCCCTGCTGGCGGCGCGCGACCTGTACGAATTCGACAACGTCTTCACCGCGCCGGTGCATGGCTTTCGCAACACCGAGGACTACTGGCTGCGGGCTTCGGCCAAGCCGATGCTGCACCGCATCCGCATCCCGGCCCTGGTGGTGAATGCGCGCAACGACCCCTTCGTTCCGGCCAGCAGCCTGCCAAGGGTGAGCGAGGTGGGCCCCTGCGTCACCCTCTGGCAGCCGGCGCATGGCGGCCACGTGGGCTTTGCCAAGGGGCGCCTGCCCGGCCATGTGCGCGCCATGCCGGACACCGTGGGCGCCTGGCTCGCGGCGCAGGCTGACACGGAAAATTCCGGCGCGGGGGCACAATCGCGGCATGGATGACATCGTCAAACAGGCCTTGGCCAAATGGCCCAACGTACCCGACTGCTATGGCTGGCTAGGGCTGGATGCGCGCGGGCGCTGGTACATGCGCGATGACCGCACCCAGGCGGCGGGCCCGTTCCCGCAGGCGAAGGGCTCGTTGCTGCAGCACGAAAAGCTGATCGACTTCATCCACCGCAACTACGAGGCTGACGAAGCGGGGCAGTGGTTCTTCCAGAACGGACCGCAGCGTGTGTACGTGGAGCTCGAAGCCACGCCGCTGGTCTGGCGCCTGGCGACCGATGGTTCAGTGACCTCCCACACGGGCAAGACCACCACAGTGGAGCAATGCCTGCTCGATGCCGAAGGCCGGGTCTACCTGGCCACGCCCCTGGGCCTGGGACTCGTGCATACCCTGGACGTGGGCCTGGCCGCCGACGCGGTGGAGCAGGGGCGCTGGACACCGGTGGAGGTGCAGGCCGAGGAGCTGCCGGCCCGCTATGGCTTTGTGCGCAGCCCGGCAGCGCGGCACGCCATCCCTGCCTGACTTGCCACAAAAAAGCCGACCTCGCGGGGTCGGCTTTTTTACGTGCGCGCAGGGCGCTTACTGGGATGCAGCAGAGGCAGCAGGTGCTGCTGCGGCAACCGATGCGCCATCGCCTGCAGCGGAGGCTGCAGCCGCAGGGGCGGCAGGCTCTTCGAACTTGGCGCCGCCAGCATTGGCCATGAAGGCCACGGCGCGCGCGATTTCGGTGTCGCTGAAGTCGCCGCCACCCTGGGGAGCCATCGCGCCTTTGCCCTTGAGGGCCGACTGCACCAGCGTTTCAAAGCCGGTCTTGATGCGGGCCGACCAGGCCGCGGCATCGCCGAACTTCGGCGCACCTGCTGCGCCCGTGGCGTGGCAAGCGGCGCATTGGGCCTTGTAGACGGCTTCGCCATTGGCCAGCGGCCGGTTGGCGTCGCGCACTTCGACCATGCCGACCTTCTGGATGCGCGCGGCGGTCGCCTTCTGGGTGTCTACCGCGCCAGCGGCCGGCTTGTTGTCCGAGGTGACGTACAGGACCAGGCCAATGATGGCAAAAATCGGAATCACAAACGAGGCAAGTACCGCGATCAGCAACTGCTTGGGGTTCTTGATCGGGCCGGTATGGGCTTCTTCGTGGTGGGTGTCGCTCATGACTTCCTCGGGTTATCGTGGGGCTTTGATGCAATCAACCTTCAATTATATCTGCCGGGGCCCCCGGGCCCTGAAGCGCGCGCGACCTGCGCGCTGAAAGGCGCAGAAAACATTTCCGGGCGGCCCACTGCCGCAGGCAGTGGGCCGCCCGAAGGGGCTCAGGAGCCTGCCGCCACGGGGGGCGGCTCGGCCGTGCCGCCGCCGCCCAGGGCCTTGTACAGCAGCACCTGGTTCTGCAGCTGGGCCAGTCGCACCTGCACCACACCTTGCTGGGTGGCGAAAAGGGAGCGCTCGGCATCGAGCAGGTCCAGGTAGCTGGAGACGCCGTTGCGGTAGCGCAGGTCGGCCAGGCGCAGGCGGGCCTCTTCGGCCTCGGCCTGGCGCTGCTGGGCGTCGGACTGCTCGGCCAGGGTGGACTGGCCGGCCAGCGCGTCTGAAACTTCGCGGAACGCCGTCTGGATGGCCTTCTCGTACTGCGCCACGGCAATGCTGCGCGAGGCCTGCGAACTCTGCAGGTTGGCCTGGTTGCGGCCCGCGTCGAAGATCGGCAGCAGCAGCGACGGCGCGAGGGTGAAGCCCCAGGAGCCGCTCTTGAACAGGCCCGAGAGCTCGCCGCTGGCCGTGCCGGCCTGCGCCGTCAGCGAGATGCGGGGGAAGAACGCAGCGCGCGCAGCGCCGATGTTGGCGTTGGCCGCGATCAACTGCTGTTCGGCCTGGCGGATGTCGGGGCGCTGCGTGAGCAGCTCCGACGGCAGGCCGGCAGGCAGGGCGGACATGGCCGGCGCATTGGCCAGTGTGCTGCCCGCCAGGCTGGCCAGCACATCGGCCGGCACCGGCTGACCGAGCAGCAGGGCCAGCGCGTTCTCGTCCAGCGCACGCTGGCGCTGCTGTTGCGCCAGGGTGGCGCGCGCGGCCTGCGTCAGCGATTCGGCCTGGCGGAAGTCGAGTTCCGAGGCCACGCCGGCATCCAGGCGCAGGCGCGTGAGGCGCACCGATTCCTCGCGCGAGGTCAGGGTGCGGCGCGACAGCTTGAGCAGCTCTTCGTCGGCCAGCAGTGTGAGCCAGCCGTTGGCCACGCCAGCCACCAGGCTGACCTGGGCGGCGTTGCGGCCTTCCTCGCTGGCCAGGTACTGCGCCAGCGCCTGTTCCTTGAGGCTGGCGATGCGGCCGAAGAAGTCGATCTCCCAGGCCGAGAGGGCCAGGCCCACGCTGAACGAGTTGGTCAGGTCGCCATTGGAGGCCGAGGGCCCCCGGCTGGCGTTGGCGCCCAGGCCCACGCTGGGGAACTGGTCGGCCCTGCGGATCTGGAACTGTGCACGCGCCTGCTCGATGTTGAGCGCGGCCACGCGCAGGTCGCGGTTGTTGGCCAGCGCTGCGCCGATCAGGGTCTGCAGGCGCGGATCGGCGAAGTAGTCCTTCCAGGGCACGGCGGCCGCGGTGGCGGCGCCGGCAGGCGTGGCCGCGCCCGCGGCGTAGGTGCCGGGTACGGGCGCCGCAGGGCGCTCGTAGGTGGGGATGAAGGAGCAGCCCGAGAGCAGCAGCGCGGCGGCTGCGGCCAGGGCCAGGGGGGTACGGCGGTCAATCATGGGTTCCAACTCCTGCTTCTTCTGCGTGGCGGCGGTTCATCTCCTGCTGGCGTGCGCTGCCCTTGAACAGGCTGCGCACCACCACGAAGAACACGGGCACGAAGAACACGGCCAGTGCCGTGCCGGTGATCATGCCGCCCAGCACGCCGGTGCCGATGGCGCGCTGGCTCGCCGAGCCCGCGCCCGAGGCGATGACCAATGGCACCACGCCCAAGCCGAAGGCCAGGGACGTCATCACGATGGGCCGGAAGCGCAGATGAGCGGCCTCCAGTGCCGACTCGATCACGCCCTTGCCCTGCGCCTGCAGGTCCTTTGCGAACTCGATGATCAGGATGGCGTTCTTGGCGGACAGGCCGATGATGGTGATCAGCCCCACCTGGAAGTACACGTCGTTCGCATAGCCGCGCAGCAGGGTGGCCAGCAGCACGCCCAGCACACCCAGCGGCACGACCAGGATCACGGCCAGCGGGATCGACCAGCTCTCGTACAGTGCGGCCAGGCACAGGAACACCGCCAGGATGGCAAAGCTGTACAGGATCAGCGACTGCGAGCCGGCGAGCTTTTCTTCGCGGGACTGGCCCGTCCACTCGTAGCCAAAGCCTGCGGGCAACTGGGCCGCGAGCTTTTCCATCTCGGCCATGGCTGCGCCGGTGCTCATGCCGGGAGCGGGTGAGCCCGAGATGCGCACGGCAGGGTAGCCGTTGTAGCGCACCGTCTGCTGGGCGCCCTTGACCCAGCGCGTGCTGGCAAAGGCCGACAGCGGTACGGGCTTGCCCTGGCTGTTGGTGGCGTTGATCTTGAGCAGATCGTCGGGCTGCATGCGTGCCGGTGCGTCGGCCTGCACCACCACGCGCTGCAGACGGCCCTGGTTCGGGAAGTCGTTCACGTAGGTGGAGCCCAGGGCTGTGGACAGCGCCGAGTTGATCGCGTCGAACGGCACGCCCAGGGCGTTGGCCTTGTCGCGGTCGATCTCGATCTGCAGCTGCGGCGCGTCTTCCAGGCCGTCGGGGCGCACCTGGGTGATCACCTTGCTCTGCGATGCCATGCCCAGCAACTGGTTGCGGGCGTTGATCAGGGCTTCGTGCCCGGCGCCGCTGCGGTCCTGCAGGCGGAACGAGAAACCGCTGGCATTGCCCAGCTCGGGGATGGGCGGGGGGCTCAGCGGGAAGATGAAGGCATCGCGGATGCCCATCAGCCCGCCGAAGGCGCGGCCGGCCAGGTCCTGGGCCGACTGGCCAGGGGCGTGGCGCTCCTTCCAGTCCTTCAAGGTCACGAAAGCGAGCGCCGCGTTCTGGCCTTGGCCGGAGAAGCTGAAGCCCAGCACGCCGACCATGCTCTGCACCTCGGGTTGCTTGAGGATGAATTCCTCGACCTGTTGCATCACGGCCAGCGTGCGCTCCTGCGTGGCGCCTGGCGGCAACTGCACGTTGACGATGATGTTGCCCTGGTCTTCACCTGGTAGGAACGAAGTGGGCAGGCGCATGTAAACGACCGCCACGGCCCCGACGATGGCGGCGTAGATGACCAGGTAGCGCGCGGCCTTCTTCAGGATGCGCGATACCACGCCTTCATAGCCCTTGGCGGTGCGTGAGAAACCGCGGTTGAACCAGCCGAAGAAGCCGCGCTTTTCATGGTGGTGGCCGGCTTCCACCGGTTTGAGCAGCGTGGCGCACAGGGCTGGCGTGAGCGACAGTGCCATGAAAGCCGAGAATGCGATGGAGGTCACCATCACCGCCGAAAACTGGCGGTAAATGTTGCCGGTGGAGCCTGCAAAGAAGGCCAGCGGCACGAACACCGAGATCAGCACCACGGTCACGCCGATGATGGCGCCCGAGATCTGGCGCATGGCCTTGCGGGTGGCTTCCAGCGGCGGCAGGCCTTCCTCGCTCATGATGCGCTCGACGTTCTCCACCACCACGATGGCATCGTCCACCACGATGCCGATCACCAGCACCATGCCGAACATGGTCAGCACGTTGATCGAAAAACCCAGGGCCAGCAGCGTGGCGAACGTGCCCAGCAGGGCGATGGGCACCACGATGGTCGGGATGATGGTGTAGCGCCAGTTCTGCAGGAACAGGAACATCACCAGGAACACCAGGGCCACGGCTTCCAGCAGCGTGATGGCCACCTGGGTGATGGAGATGTCCACGAAGCGCGAGCTGTCGTAGGGGATGCTCCATTCCGTGCCTTCAGGGAAGAAGCGGGCCAGTTCGTCCATCTTCACGCGCACGGCCTTGGCGGCCTCCAGCGCATTGCCGCTCGGGGACAGCTGCACGCCGATACCCACGGCGGGCTTGCCGTTCAGGCGGGCCGAGGTGGAATAGGACTGGCCACCGAGTTCCACGCGCGCCACGTCCTTGAGGCGCACGGTGGAGCCGTCGGGGTTGGCGCGCAGCACAATGGCGCCAAACTGTTCGACGCTGGACAGCTGGCCGTTGACCACCACCGTGGCGGCAATGCCCTGGCCGGCCACGTTGGGCAGGTCACCGATGGTGCCGCTGGCCACCTGCGCGTTTTGCGCGCGGATGGCGGCCGTGATCTCCGCCGATGACAGGTTGAAGCTGACCATCTTGGCCGGATCGATCCAGATGCGCATGGAGCGTTCGGTGCCGAACAGCTGCGCCTGGCCGATGCCGGGGAGGCGCTGCAGCTCGGGCACGATGTTGCGCGAGGCATAGTCGCCCAGGGCCACAGTGTCCATCTTCGGGTTGGTCGACGAGAGCATCGTGAACAACAGAAAGTTGGAGCGCGACTTGTCCACGCGCACGCCCTGCTGCGTCACGGCCGAGGGCAGCCGTGGCGAGGCGCGCGAGAGGCGGTTCTGCACGTCCACCTGCGCCAGCTCGGCATTGGTGCCGGGCTGGAAGCTCAGCGTGATGCTGCCGGATCCATCGGCCTGGGCCACGGACTCCATGTAGATCAGGCCGGGTGAGCCGTTCATCTCGCGTTCGATGACGGACAGCACGCTGTCCTCCAGCGTCTGCGCCGATGCGCCGGGGTAGGCGGCGTTGATGACGATCGATGGCGGTGCCACCGGCGGGTACTGCGCGATCGGCAGCTGCGTGATCGCCACGCCGCCCATCACCATGATGAACAGCGCGATCACCCACGCGAAGATCGGGCGGTCGATAAAGAACTTGGCCATGGATGCCCCTTATGGCTTCGTTGCGGCTGCGGAGGCGGCGGGTGCCGTACCGGGCGCTGCTGCGGCGGCAGGGGCCGCGGCGGGCGCGGCGCCGGCAGCCTGCCATGGGACAGGTTTCACGGGCGTGCCCGGGGGCAGCATCTGCAGCTTCTGGAAGCCGTCGACCATGACCTTCTCACCGGCCTTGAGGCCGTCGAGCACCACCCAGCGGTTGTTCTGCGCGGCGCTGATCTTCACGCTGCGCGGGCTGATCTTGCCGTCGTCGCCGACCACGCTCACCGTGTCGCCCTGCTGGGTGCGCGTCACGGCCTGCTGGGGCAGGGTGATGGCGTTGCTGGCCTGGGCCTGTTCGATCTGCACGCGCAGGTACAGGCCAGGCAGCAGCTCGCCCTTGGGGTTGGGCACTTCGGCGCGCAGCGTGACCTGGCCGGTGCTGGCATCGACCGACAGGTCCGAGAACAACAGCTTGCCGGGGTGTGCGTACGCCGAGCCATCGCTGAGCAGCAGCTTCACGCTGGCCGCTTCGCCGCCGGCGCGCTTGAGCTGGCCGTTTTCCATGGCGCGGCGCAGCTGGAACACGTCGGTGGCCGACTGGGTGAAGTTCACGTACACCGGATCGATCTGCTGGATGATGGCCAGCGGCGTGGCTTCGCCCTGGCCCACCAGCGCGCCTTCGGTCACCAGGGCGCGACCGATGCGCCCGGAGATGGGGGCCGTCACGCTGGCGTAACCCAGGTTGATGCCCGCGGTGCGCGTGGCTGCGCGGCCGGCCTCCACGTCTGCCTGGGCCTGCTTCTGGGTGGCTTCGGCGTTCACGAAATCCTGCTTGCTGATGGCGTTGGCGGCGACCAGGGGGCGGTAGCGCTCCACCGTGGCCGTGGCCTGGGCCAGGTTGGCCTCGGCCTTGGCCAGGCTGGCCTTTGCGCTGTCGGCGGCCGCCGCGTAGGTGGCCGGGTCGATGCGGAACAGGGGCTGGCCCGCCTTCACGTCGCTGCCTTCGCGGAACTGGCGCTGCAGCAGGATGCCGGCGGCCCGTGCACGCACCTGGGCAACGCGCGAGGCTTCCACTCGGCCGGGCAGCTCGGTGATCAGGCCCACATCGCCCGGTGTGGCAACCACCACGCCCACCTCCACGGGTGGCATCTTGGGGGCGCCGCCGGCTGCGGCCGGGGCATCGGACTTGCCGCACGCGGCGAGAAAGACGGCAACGGCGCACAGGGCGGCCACTGGCAGCATCCGCTGCAGGGCAGGGATGCGCGCAATGCGGGGAGAGGGGTCACGCAGGCGAGGCATGGGAGTCCTTGTGTTGGGCATCAACGGGATGGTCACGGCAGGCACCGCCGACCAGCAATTTGCGTCGGCGACTAAGAGTTTCTACCAATAGAAGAACAATTATACATACAACCATGGATGTATAATAGAGGCGGCGCCCACCCCTGGCCGCCCGCAAATTTGCACGGAATGAGAGGCTGTACCCATGGTGCGCAGAACCAAAGAGGACGCGATTGCCACGCGCAACGGCCTGATCGATGCGGCGGAGAAAGTGTTCTACGACAAGGGGGTGTCTCGCGCATCCCTGAGCGATATCGCCCTGGCCGCCGGCACGACCCGGGGGGCCATCTATTGGCACTTCAAGGACAAGGTCGATCTCTTCAACGCCATGATGGACCGGGTGACCCTGCCGCTGGAGCAGGGCTATGGCGAGTTCGAGGCCAGTGTCTGCCCCGATCCGCTGCAGCGCCTGCGTGCCGTGATGGCCCTGGTGCTGGAAAGCGTGGCCTCGGACGAGCGCACGCGCCGGGTGTTCGAGATCGCCATGCACAAGGTGGAATATGTGGGCGAGCTGGTGGCGGTGCGCGAGCGCCACCTGGCCGCCAGCGATGGGTTCATCCGCCAGTTGGCCCGCGACTTCGAGCTGGCGGCCCAGGCCCAGCACGCGGCCATGCCTGTATCGCCGATGGGAGCGGCCATAGGGCTGCACGCGCTGTTCGATGGCCTGATCCAGAACTGGATCCTCTCCAACGGTGTGTTCGATCTCGTCGGCATCGGCCGGGTCTGTACCGATGCCTTCATCTCCGGGCTGGGTCTGGTTCTCGGGGCATCTGCGCCACCTCTGGACAAGCCATGAGCGGCACGCCGGGGCGGCTTGTGCCGATGGGGTCCTGCTGCATGCGATAATCCAAAGCTACACGCATGCGGCTGTAGCTCAGTGGATAGAGTATTGGCCTCCGAAGCCAAGGGTCGTGGGTTCGATCCCCGCCAGCCGCACCACCATCTTCCGGAATGAACCTGGATGTACACGCGAGCGTGCTCCCTCCATCTGACCCCAGCGCTGCGGAGCGCACCCATGCTTGCATTGGTGTGGCTTCGCGTCTTCGGTGCCGGGCCGTGTTGGACCCTGTTCGTGCTGATTACCGCCGGGCCATGTGCTTGGCGCAGTGCCGTGCCGCCACTTTCCGTCCATTGCCTTCGCTCCTGACGCCGCCTGCAAAGGCCGCATCATCGTGCTGATGTGGATGGTCGCAGCACAACCCTGGAACAACATCTTCTCCCCCATGTCGCATCTGCTATTCAAATGGGTCCTCCGTGAGGACCGTTACGAGTTTTCCGGCCAGGCCCAGACACCACGGGCCCTGCAGGCCGAGGTGGATGCCGAGATCGTGGCGATCTGGGCTTGGGTGCAGCGCCAGAAGCTGCGGCCAGGGCAGTTTGGCTGGGAGGCCACGCGCCGCACCGCGACCAGCAAGGACGAGGCGCTGACCGTGGCCCACGGTGCCGTCGTGGCCGATGGCGGCACGGTGCTTCATCCGCAGGAGACGCGTGTCGTGGTCACGCTACCCGAGAAAGTGGCGGTGCAGTTCCGCTTCGAGTTCAATGTGGTGGATGACCGCAGATGAGGTAGGCATGCGGCGGTGCGCAGCGCTCGCCGGCCTGCTCGGGCACCGGCGTTATGACGCGACGGTGGCGTTGCGGCCCTGGTCCTTGGCTTGGAGGGTAGCATCCGCGCGTGCCACACCCGAGGTCGCTGGCCGGCTCTGTGGCGCCGGCGGCGAGACGAGAGTGCCGTATGGACCTCGGCGCAGGTGCGGTATTTTTTTAGTGCAGAAAGCCTCAGGCTGGCGCCAGGGCATCCGTGGGTGGCATAGAATCGAAGTCTCGGACAAAAACGCAGGTGCTCTCGCAAGAAGTGCGGCGGAATGTTCGGGATGAAAAGTAGCGTTTGGAATTTTTCGGCAGGCACTTTTGCGAAGTGCAAAAATTCAGTGCTATAATTCGAAATTCTCCGGAGGGGTGCCCGAGTGGCTAAAGGGGGCAGACTGTAAATCTGTTGGCTTACGCCTACACTGGTTCGAATCCAGTCCCCTCCACCAGTAGAAGAAAATGAAAGCAGGTTGCGGCAGGCCCTTTGCGGGGTTGGGGTCGCAGGGCCAGTTGGCAGTGCGGGAGTAGTTCAATGGTAGAACCCTAGCCTTCCAAGCTAATGACGCGGGTTCGATTCCCGTCTCCCGCTCCATTGTTCGGTTTGCTGGTTGGTTGAGAAGTAGAAGTCTTTTGATGCTGCGAAAGCAGTTTCAATTGCCCATGTGGCTCAGTGGTAGAGCACTCCCTTGGTAAGGGAGAGGTCGCGGGTCCGATTCCCGCCATGGGCACCAAAATTCAGGTGCATCCGCTTCAGGTTGTGCCGAAACCTTGTTGTGTAGTTGTAGATTTTTTTCGGAGTCGGAAAAATGGCAAAAGGTAAATTCGAGCGCACGAAGCCTCACGTCAACGTGGGCACGATCGGCCACGTGGACCATGGCAAGACGACCCTGACGGCGGCCATCGCCACGGTGCTGTCTTCCAAGTTCGGCGGCGAAGCCAAGGCATACGACCAGATCGACGCAGCACCTGAAGAAAAGGCCCGCGGCATCACGATCAACACCGCGCACGTGGAATACGAAACGGCCAACCGCCACTACGCCCACGTGGACTGCCCAGGCCACGCCGACTATGTGAAGAACATGATCACCGGCGCTGCCCAGATGGACGGCGCCATTCTGGTGTGCTCGGCCGCCGACGGCCCCATGCCCCAGACCCGTGAGCACATCCTGCTGGCCCGCCAGGTGGGTGTTCCTTACATCATCGTGTTCCTGAACAAGTGCGACATGGTCGACGACGAAGAGCTGCTCGAACTCGTCGAAATGGAAGTGCGCGAACTCCTGGACAAGTACAACTTCCCAGGCGACGACACCCCGATCATTCGCGGTTCCGCCAAGCTCGCCCTGGAAGGCGACAAGGGTGCCCTGGGTGAAGAAGCCATCATGAAGCTGGCCGACGCACTGGACAACTACATCCCCACGCCAGAGCGCGCTGTGGACGGCGCCTTCCTGATGCCCGTGGAAGACGTGTTCTCGATCTCTGGCCGCGGCACCGTGGTGACCGGCCGTATCGAGCGCGGTATCGTCAAGGTCGGCGAAGAAATCGAAATCGTCGGCATCAAGGACACCGTCAAGACCACCTGCACCGGCGTGGAAATGTTCCGCAAGCTGCTGGACCAAGGCCAGGCTGGTGACAACGTTGGCCTGCTGCTGCGCGGCACCAAGCGTGAAGACGTGGAACGCGGCCAAGTGCTGTGCAAGCCCGGCTCGATCAAGCCACACACCCACTTCACGGCTGAAGTGTATGTGCTGAGCAAGGACGAAGGCGGCCGCCACACCCCGTTCTTCAACAACTACCGTCCCCAGTTCTACTTCCGCACGACCGACGTCACCGGCGCCATCGAGCTGCCAGCGGACAAGGAAATGGTCATGCCAGGCGACAACGTGTCGATCACTGTGAAGTTGATCAACCCCATCGCCATGGAAGAAGGTCTGCGCTTCGCCATCCGTGAAGGCGGCCGGACCGTCGGCGCCGGCGTCGTGGCCAAGATCATCGCCTAATAAGGTTATAGGGGTATAGCTCAATTGGCAGAGCGTTGGTCTCCAAAACCAAAGGTTGTAGGTTCGATTCCTACTGCCCCTGCCACTTGAATGTGGCCCCCAACAAGCCCGCCAGACCCTGGCGGGCTTCGGCGTCTTGGGCGACGCCGCGAATCGGAGCAGGAAACAATACACATGGCCACTTCCCAGGTTGAAACCGTCAATACCGGTGCTGACAAAGCCAAGCTCGCTGCTGTGGCTGCGCTGGTCATTGCATCGGTCGCTGGCTTTTACTTGCTGAGCAAGCAGGGTGCGATTGCCCAGTGGGCCGCACTGATCGTCGGACTGATTGCTGCCGCTGCCGTGTTTCTGGTGTCCGAGCCAGGCCGGCAGTTTGTCGCGTTTGCGCGCGAAGCCTGGCGCGAAGTCAAGAAGGTCGTCTGGCCCACCCGCAAGGAGACCTTGCAGATGACGGCCTACGTGTTTGCGTTTGTCGTCATCATGGCGCTTTTCCTGTGGTTCACCGACAAGACCCTCGAATGGCTTCTGTACGACCTCGTTTTGGGCTGGAGGAAGTAACGCCATGACAAGTACCCCTGTGGACACCACCGGAGCCGAGGCTCTGGCACCCGCCGCGCCATCGAATCCCGATCTGCGCTGGTACATCGTTCATGCCTACTCGGGCATGGAAAAAGCGGTCGAGCGCAACATTGTGGAGCGCATCGGCCGTTCGGGCATGGAGACCAAGTTCGGCCGCATCCTCGTTCCCACCGAAGAAGTCGTGGAAATGAAGAACGGCCAGCGCAAGACCACCGAGCGCCGACTGTTCCCGGGCTATGTGTTCGTCGAAATGGTCATGGACGACGATACCTGGCACCTGGTGAAGCACACCAACAAGGTCACGGGCTTCGTGGGCGGTGCCAAGAACCGTCCCGCCCCCATCTCGGAAGACGAAGTGCAGAAGATCGTCAGCCAGATGCAGGAAGGCACCGAGAAGCCCCGCCACAAGGTGGAGTTCATGGTGGGCGAACTGGTGCGCGTCAAGGAAGGCCCGTTCACCGACTTCAATGGCTCGGTGGAAGAAGTCAACTACGAGAAGAGCCGTGTGCGGGTGTCCGTCATGATCTTCGGCCGCTCCACCCCGGTGGAGCTCGAATTCGGCCAGGTCGAAAAGACCTGAGCTTCAAGGTTTGGATGCCGCACCTTTCGGCTCGGTGCGGATGAAAGTGTTGTCGAGTCGTTAACCCCGGGGAGCTCAGGCCGCAAGGCCAAGGCGTTATCACCCGCAAGGAGTAAAGCATGGCGAAAAAAATCGTCGGTTTTATCAAGCTGCAAGTTCCAGCTGGTAAGGCCAATCCATCCCCACCGATCGGCCCAGCACTGGGTCAACGTGGTCTCAACATCATGGAGTTCTGCAAGGCATTCAATGCGCAGACCCAAGGCGTTGAGCCAGGCCTGCCATTGCCCGTGGTCATCACGGCTTTCGCAGACAAGAGCTTCACCTTCATCATCAAGACGCCGCCTGCGACGACACTGATCAAGAAGGCCATCAAGCTCGACAAGGGTTCTGCGAACCCGCTGAAGACCAAGGTCGGCAAGATCACGCGCGAACAGCTCGAAGAGATCGCCAAGACCAAGATGAAGGACATGAACGCCGCCAACGTAGCCGCCGCTGTGCGCACGCTGGCTGGCTCTGCACGCTCGATGGGCGTGACGGTGGAGGGTTTGTAATATGGCCAAGCTGACCAAGAAGCAAAAAGCCCTGCAAGGCAAAGTCGACAGCAACAAGCTGTACGCATTCGCCGATGCAGTCGTGATCGTCAAGGAAGCCGCTACGGCCAAGTTCGACGAATCCATCGATGTGGCCGTTCAACTTGGCATCGATGCCAAGAAGTCCGACCAGGTGGTTCGCGGCGCCGTGGTGCTGCCCAACGGTACCGGCAAGACGACCCGCGTGGCCGTGTTCGCCCAAGGCGCCAAGGCTGAAGAAGCCAAGGCTGCTGGTGCCGACATCGTCGGTATGGACGACCTGGCCGCCATGGTCAAGGCCGGCGACATGCCCTTCGACGTGGTGATCGCTGCCCCTGATGCCATGCGCGTCGTGGGTACGCTGGGCCAGATCCTGGGCCCACGTGGCCTGATGCCCAACCCCAAGGTGGGCACCGTGACGCCTGACGTCGCTACGGCTGTGAAGAACGCCAAGGCGGGTCAAGTGCAGTTCCGCGTCGACAAGGCCGGTATCGTGCACAGCACGATCGGCCGCCGCTCGTTCGACAACGACAAGCTGCAAGGCAACCTGGCTGCACTGATCGAAGCCCTGACCAAGGCCAAGCCTGCAACCAGCAAGGGTGTGTACCTGCGCAAGGTGGCAGTGTCTTCCACGATGGGCCTGGGTGTCCGCGTGGATACGCAGACCATCGCAGCGTAATTGCAAGAAATCTTCGGGCCAGCCTTCACGGGCAGGCCCGATGTGGTGGGCTGGGGCTGCTTCGGTAGCCACAGGCCATCCAAGACCGTTGGTGCGCGATCCCGTCGCGCTTAAAGACACAGAGACGCCAACGCAGATGGCGATCCCGCTGCAGATGGAAAACTTTCCTGAACAGTTGGTCGCTGCAACAAGAGCGTGCACGAGGCAACCGCCGAGTGCGCATTTTAAGGAGTAGACCTTGAGTCTTAATCGCAGTGAGAAAGAAGCGGTCATCAGTGAAGTGACCAGCCTCGCCGCTAAAGCTCAAACGCTTGTGATCGCGGAATACCGTGGCATCACGGTCGCCGACATGACCAAACTGCGTGTTGATGCTCGCAGCAAGGGCGTGACCTTGAGTGTTCTGAAGAACACCCTGGCCCGCCGTGCTGTAGCAGGCAGCGCATTTGACGTGGTGGCTGACCAGATGACCGGCCCGCTGATCTACGGCTTCTCCGAAGACGCTGTGGCCGCCGCCAAGGTGGTGGCCGATTTCGCGAAGACCAACGACAAGTTGGTGATTCGTGGTGGCGCTTTCGGTGGCAAAGCCCTGGATGTCAACGGCGTTAAGCAACTGGCCAACATTCCTTCCAAGGAAGTCCTGTTGGCTCAGATTTGTGGCTTGCTTATGTCCCCCATGTCGCGTACGGCCGTTGTGCTGGGCGCGCTGGCGGCCAAAAAAGGCGAAGGCGCTGCCGAAACGGCCGCCGAACCTGTCGCGGCCTGATGGCCCGATGGATAACCAACAAAATTGTTAGGAAATAAAAATGGCATTCGATAAAGACGCATTTTTGACCGCTCTGGACAGCATGACGGTTCTGGAACTCAATGACCTGGTGAAGGCCATTGAAGAGAAGTTTGGCGTGAGCGCAGCTGCCATGGCAGCTCCTGCTGCCGGCGGCGGCGGCGGCGGTGCTGCAGCAGCTGAAGAGCAAACGGAATTCAACGTGGTCCTGCTCGAAGCCGGCGCCAACAAGGTTTCCGTGATCAAGGCTGTGCGCGAAATCACCGGCCTGGGCCTCAAGGAAGCCAAGGACCTGGTGGACGGCGCTCCAAAGAACGTCAAGGAAGCTATTGCCAAGGCCGACGCCGAAGCAGCAGTCAAGAAGCTGGTGGAAGCCGGTGCCAAGGCTGAACTGAAGTAATTCAGTCCCCTTCAAGGGCTGGAGTGCTCCTCGCGGGCCTCCAGCCTTTGGTGCTTTCAGAGCGCACCCGAAAGCCGCACCAAGAAAGCGGTTTTCGAGTGTCTTCTGACAACCCCGACAGCAGAAGATACCTTGGTTCGGGTGATGTGCAACGCATCGCCGTCCGCCATGGTTGGTAGTGGCCAACCGCCAAGCCCGCAAGGAGGAGAGCCTTTGCGGGTCAGTCGTCGAAGACCCAGGACTCATGTCTTTGCCCGGAGATCTCATGGCCTATTCCTATACCGAACGCAAGCGAATCCGCAAAAGTTTCGGCAGCCGCGACAGCGTGCTGGAAGTTCCTTATCTGCTGCAGATGCAGAAGGACGCATACACCGCCTTCCTGCAGGCTGATAAAGCACCGCAAAAACGCACCATTGAAGGTCTGCAGGCTGCCTTTGACGCTGCCTTCCCCATCGTCTCGCACAACGGTTTTGTGGAGATGAAATTCATCGAGTACAACCTGGCCAAGCCGGCTTTCGACGTGCGCGAGTGCCAGACCCGTGGTCTGACCTTCGCCTCGGCCGTGCGCGCCAAGGTGCAGCTCATCATCTATGACCGCGAGTCCTCGACGTCGCAGTCCAAGGTGGTCAAGGAAGTCAAGGAACAAGAGGTCTACATGGGCGAAGTGCCCCTGATGACCGAAAAGGGCTCCTTCATCATCAACGGCACGGAACGCGTGATCGTCTCGCAGCTGCACCGCTCGCCTGGCGTGTTCTTCGAACACGACAAGGGCAAGACGCACAGCTCGGGCAAGCTGCTGTTCTCCGCGCGCATCATCCCCTACCGCGGCTCCTGGCTGGACTTCGAGTTCGACCCCAAGGACATCCTGTACTTCCGCGTGGACCGTCGCCGCAAGATGCCGGTCACGATCCTGCTCAAGGCCATTGGCCTGAACCCCGAGTCCATCCTCGCGAACTTCTTCGTGAACGACAACTTCCGCATCATGGACAGCGGTGCGCAGATGGAATTCGTGTCCGAGCGCCTGCGCGGCGAAGTGGCGCGTTTCGACATCACCGACAAGTCGGGCAAGGTCGTGGTCGCCAAGGACAAGCGCGTCACCGCACGCCACACCCGTGAACTGGAGCAGTCCGGCACCACGCACATCAGCGTGCCCGAAGACTTCCTGATCGGCCGCGTGGTGGCCCGCAACATCGTCGATACGGACACCGGCGAAATCATCGCCAAGGCCAACGACGAGCTGACCGAAGCGCTGCTCAAGAAGCTGCGCGTGGCCGGCATCCAGGACGTGCAGTGCATCTACACCAATGAACTCGACCAGGGCGCGTACATGTCGCAGACCCTGCGCATCGACGAAACGGTGGACGAGTTCGCTGCCCGCGTGGCCATCTACCGCATGATGCGCCCCGGCGAGCCGCCGACCGAAGACGCCGTGCAGGCCCTGTTCCAGCGCCTGTTCTACAACCCGGACACGTACGACCTGTCGCGCGTGGGCCGCATGAAGTTCAACGCCAAGATCGGCCGCGACGAATCCACCGGCCCCATGGTGCTGTCCAACGAGGACATCCTGGCCGTGGTCAAGATCCTGGTGGACCTGCGCAACGGCAACGGCGAAGTCGATGACATCGATCACCTGGGCAACCGCCGCGTGCGCTGCGTGGGCGAACTGGCCGAAAACCAGTACCGCACCGGCCTGGCACGTATCGAGAAGGCTGTGAAGGAGCGTCTGGGCCAGGCCGAGCAAGAGCCGCTGATGCCCCACGACCTGATCAACAGCAAGCCGATCTCGGCCGCGCTGAAGGAATTCTTCGGTGCCTCGCAGCTGTCGCAGTTCATGGACCAGACCAACCCGCTCGCCGAAATCACGCACAAGCGCCGTGTTTCCGCACTGGGCCCGGGTGGTCTGACCCGCGAACGCGCAGGCTTCGAAGTGCGCGACGTGCACGTAACCCATTACGGCCGCGTCTGCCCTATCGAAACGCCTGAAGGCCCGAACATCGGCCTGATCAACTCGCTGGCCCTGTATGCCCGCCTGAACGAGTACGGTTTCATCGAAACCCCGTACCGTCGCGTGGTGGACGCCAAAGTCACGAACGAGATCGACTACCTGTCGGCCATCGAAGAAGGCAAGTACGTGATCGCGCAGGCCAACGCCCTGCTCGACAAGGACGGCCGCCTGACGGGCGATCTGGTGTCTGCCCGTGAAAAGGGTGAATCCATCCTCTGTGGCGCAGACCGCGTGCAGTACATGGACGTGTCGCCCGCACAGATCGTGTCGGTGGCTGCCTCGCTGGTTCCGTTCCTGGAGCACGACGATGCGAACCGCGCGCTGATGGGCGCCAACATGTCGCGCCAGGCCGTGCCCGTGCTGCGCCCCGAGAAGCCCCTGGTGGGCACGGGCATCGAGCGCGTGGCCGCTGTCGACTCCGGCACCGTGGTCACGGCCACCCGTGGCGGTATCGTGGACTACGTGGATGCCACGCGCATCGTGGTGCGCGTGAACGACGTGGAAGCTGTTGCCGGTGAAGTGGGTGTGGACATCTACAACCTCATCAAGTACCAGCGTTCCAACCAGAACACCAACATCCACCAGCGCCCCATCGTCAAGAAGGGCGATGCACTGGTCAAGGGTGACGTGATTGCCGACGGCGCATCGACGGACTTCGGCGAAATCGCCATCGGCCAGAACATGCTGATCGCCTTCATGCCCTGGAACGGCTACAACTTCGAAGATTCGATCCTGATCTCCGAACGCGTGGTGTCCGAAGACCGCTACACCTCGATCCACATCGAGGAACTGGTGGTCATGGCCCGCGACACGAAGCTCGGTGCGGAAGAAATCACGCGCGACATTCCGAACCTGTCGGAGCAGCAACTGAACCGCCTGGACGAGTCCGGCATCATCTACGTGGGCGCCGAAGTGCAACCCGGCGATACGCTGGTGGGCAAGGTCACGCCCAAGGGCGAGACCACCCTCACGCCTGAAGAGAAGCTCTTGCGCGCCATTTTCGGCGAGAAGGCGTCCGACGTGAAGGACACCTCGCTGCGCGTGGACCAGGGCTCGCAAGGCACCGTGATCGACGTGCAGGTGTTCACCCGCGAAGGCATCCAGCGCGACAAGCGCGCCCAGCAGATCATCGACGATGAACTCAAGCGCTTCCGCCTGGACCTGAACGACCAGCTGCGCATCGTCGAGGCCGACGCCTTCGACCGTATCGAGAAGCTGCTCAATGGCCGCGTGGCCAATGGCGGCCCGCAGAAGCTGGCCAAGGGCACGAAGATCGACAAGGCCTACCTGGCTTCGGTCGAGAAGTTCCACTGGTTTGACATCCGCCCTGCGGAAGACGAAGTCGCCACCCAGCTCGAAAGCATCAAGAACGCCCTGGAGCAGACGCGCCACAGCTTCGACCTGTCTTTCGAGGAAAAGCGCAAGAAGCTCACGCAAGGCGACGAGCTGCCCGCTGGCGTGCTCAAGATGGTCAAGGTCTACCTGGCCGTCAAGCGCCGCCTGCAGCCGGGTGACAAGATGGCCGGCCGCCACGGCAACAAGGGTGTGGTGTCCAAGATCGTTCCGGTCGAAGACATGCCCTACATGGCCGACGGCACCCCTGCCGACATCGTGCTGAACCCGCTGGGCGTGCCTTCGCGGATGAACATCGGGCAGGTGCTCGAAGTCCATCTGGGCTGGGCCGGCAAGGGCATTGGCCAGCGCATCGGCGACATGCTGCAGCAGGAAGCCAAGGCCTCCGAGATGCGTACCTTCCTCGAAGAGGTGTACAACTCCCGCGGCCGCAAGGAAGACCTGTCGCAGCTGACCGACGAAGACGTGCTGGCCATGGCCGGGCATCTGACCGCTGGCGTGCCTTACGCGACCCCTGTGTTCGATGGTGCTTCGGAAGAAGAAATCATGGACATGCTCAAGCTGGCCTACCCCGACGACATCGCCGAGCGCAAGGGCCTGACGCCTACGCGCACGCAGGCCTACCTGCACGATGGCCGCACGGGTGACCGCTTCGAGCGTCCCACCACCATCGGCTACATGCACTACCTGAAGCTGCACCACTTGGTGGACGACAAGATGCATGCCCGTTCCACGGGCCCGTACTCCCTGGTCACGCAGCAGCCGCTGGGCGGCAAGGCCCAGTTCGGTGGCCAGCGTTTCGGGGAAATGGAAGTGTGGGCGCTGGAAGCCTACGGTGCAGCCTACGTCCTGCAGGAAATGCTCACCGTCAAGTCCGACGACGTGGTGGGCCGTACCAAGGTGTACGAGTCCATCGTCAAGGGTGAACACGCGATCGAAGCCGGCATGCCGGAATCGTTCAATGTGCTGGTCAAGGAAATCCGTTCGCTGGGCCTTGATATCGAGCTGGAACGCTCCTAAGCGGAAAAGGAAAGAGTCACTATGAAATCGCTACTCGACCTGTTCAAGCAATTCACGCCGGATGAGCACTTCGATGCCATCCGCATCGGCATGGCTTCGCCCGAAAAGATCCGTTCGTGGTCTTTCGGTGAAGTGAAGAAGCCCGAGACCATCAACTACCGCACGTTCAAGCCCGAGCGCGACGGCCTGTTCTGCGCCAAGATCTTCGGTCCCATCAAGGACTACGAATGCCTGTGCGGCAAGTACAAGCGCCTCAAGCACCGCGGCGTGATCTGCGAGAAGTGCGGCGTTGAAGTCACGCAGACCAAGGTGCGCCGCGAGCGCATGGGCCATATCGACCTGGCCGCGCCCTGCGCGCACATCTGGTTCCTGAAGTCGCTGCCATCGCGCCTGGGCCTGGTGCTCGACATGACGCTGCGCGACATCGAACGCGTGCTGTACTTCGAAGCCTACGTGGTGACCGACCCCGGCATGACCCCGCTGAAGAAGTTCAGCATCATGTCCGAGGACGACTACGACGCCAAGCGCAAGGAATACGGTGACGAGTTCATCGCCAAGATGGGCGCCGAAGGCATCAAGGACCTACTGGAATCCATCGACATCGACCTGTCGATCGAACGCCTGCGCGGCGACCTGACCGGCTCGGAAGTCAAGGTCAAGAAAAACGCCAAGCGCCTGAAGGTGCTCGAAGCGTTCAAGAAGTCGGGCATCAAGCCCGAGTGGATGGTGCTCGAAGTGCTGCCCGTGCTGCCACCGGACCTGCGTCCGCTGGTGCCGCTGGACGGCGGCCGCTTCGCCACGTCCGACCTGAACGACCTGTACCGCCGCGTTATCAACCGCAACAGCCGCCTGCGCCGCCTGCTGGAGTTGAAGGCCCCTGAAATCATCGCCCGCAACGAAAAGCGGATGCTGCAGGAAGCCGTGGATTCGCTGCTGGACAACGGCCGCCGTGGCAAGGCCATGACGGGTGCCAACAAGCGTGCCCTGAAGTCGCTGGCCGACATGATCAAGGGCAAGTCCGGCCGTTTCCGCCAGAACTTGCTGGGCAAGCGCGTGGACTACTCCGGTCGTTCCGTGATCACCGTGGGCCCAACGCTCAAGCTGCACCAGTGCGGTCTGCCCAAGCTGATGGCCCTGGAGCTGTTCAAGCCTTTCATCTTCTCGCGCCTGGAAGCCATGGGCATTGCGACGACGATCAAGGCCGCCAAGAAGGAAGTCGAATCTGGCACGCCGGTGGTGTGGGACATCCTGGAAGAGGTCATCAAGGAACACCCGGTGATGCTCAACCGTGCACCTACGCTGCACCGCCTGGGCATCCAGGCGTTCGAGCCCATCCTGATCGAAGGCAAGGCCATCCAGCTGCACCCCCTCGTCTGCGCGGCCTTCAACGCCGACTTCGACGGTGACCAGATGGCCGTCCACGTCCCGCTGTCGGTGGAAGCGCAGATGGAAGCCCGCACGCTGATGCTGGCCTCCAACAACGTGCTGTTCCCCGCTTCGGGCGAGCCTTCTATCGTTCCTTCGCAGGACGTGGTGCTGGGCCTGTACTACGCCACCCGTGACCGCATCAACGCCAAGGGCGAAGGCCTGATCTTCGCCGACACCGGTGAAGTGCAGCGCGCGTTCGACGCGGGCGAGGTCGAGCTGGCCACGCGCATCAACGTGCGCCTGACCGAGTGGACCAAGAACAAGGACACCGGCGAGTTCGTGCCCGAGGTCAAGATGGTGGAAACCACCACCGGCCGTGCCCTGCTGTCCGAGATCCTGCCCAAGGGCCTGCCGTTCTCGAACATCAACAAGGCCCTGAAGAAGAAGGAAATCTCCAAGCTCATCAACGTTTCCTTCCGCAAGTGCGGTCTCAAGGAAACGGTGGTGTTCGCCGACAAGCTGCTGCAAAACGGTTTCCGCCTGGCCACGCGCGCCGGCATTTCCATCTGCATCGACGACATGCTGGTGCCGCCCCAGAAGGCCGGCATCATCGAGCGCTCGGAGAAGGAAGTCAAAGAGATCGAGCAGCAGTACGTCTCGGGTCTGGTGACCTCTGGCGAGCGCTACAACAAGGTGGTGGACATCTGGGGCAAGGCCGGCGACGAAGTGTCCAAGGTGATGATGGCCCAGCTGTCCAAGCAGAAGGTCATCGACCGCCACGGCAAGGAAGTGGACCAGGAGTCCTTCAACTCCATCTACATGATGGCCGACTCCGGCGCCCGCGGCTCTGCCGCCCAGATCCGCCAGGTGGCCGGCATGCGGGGCCTGATGGCCAAGCCTGACGGCTCGATCATCGAGACGCCCATCACCGCGAACTTCCGCGAAGGCCTGAACGTGCTGGAGTACTTCATCTCCACCCACGGTGCCCGTAAGGGTCTGGCCGACACGGCGCTGAAGACGGCCAACTCCGGCTACCTGACGCGCCGCCTGGTGGACGTGACGCAGGATCTGGTCGTGACCGAAGAGGATTGCGGCACTTCCAATGGGTCGCTGATGCGCGCCATCGTTGAAGGCGGTGAAGTGATCGAATCGCTGCGCGACCGTATCCTGGGCCGTACCGCTGCCGAAGACGTGCTGCACCCCGAGAACCGTTCGGTGCTGGTGCCTGCCGGCGTGATGCTGGAAGAAGACCTCATCGAGGAAATGGAAGCGGCTGGCGTGGACGAGGTGAAGGTGCGCACGGCACTGACCTGCGAAACCCGCTACGGCCTGTGCGCCCGATGCTATGGCCGAGATCTGGGCCGCGGCGGCCTGATCAACCTCGGCGAAGCCGTGGGTGTGATCGCTGCCCAGTCCATCGGTGAACCCGGCACGCAGCTGACCATGCGCACGTTCCACATCGGTGGTGCCGCATCGCGTGCTGCCATCGCTTCGAGCGTGGAAGCCAAGTCCAACGGCGTGATCGGCTTCAACGCCACGATGCGCTACGTGAGCAACACCAAGGGCGAGCTGGTGGTGATTGCGCGTTCGGGTGAGATCATCATCCATGACGAGCATGGCCGCGAGCGCGAGCGCCACAAGGTGCCGTACGGCGCCCTGCTGACGGTGAAGGCCGACCAGACCGTCAAGGCCGGCACCATCCTGGCCAACTGGGATCCGCTGACCCGCCCGATCATTACCGAGTTCGCCGGCCAGGTGAAGTTCGAGAACGTCGAAGAAGGCCTCACGGTTGCCAAGCAGCTCGACGAAGTGACCGGTCTGTCCACCCTGGTGGTGATCGATCCCAAGCGCCGTGGCGCCGCCAAGGTCGTGCGTCCGCAGGTCAAGCTGATCGATGCGCAGAACAACGAAGTGAAGATCCCTGGCACCGACCACTCGGTGACCATCGGCTTCCAGATCGGTTCGCTCATCCAGGTGCGTGACGGCCAGGACGTGGGCCCCGGCGAAGTGCTGGCGCGTATTCCGGTCGAAGGCCAGAAGACCCGCGACATCACCGGCGGTCTGCCCCGCGTGGCCGAGCTGTTCGAAGCCCGCACGCCGAAGGACAAGGGCACGCTGGCCGAGATGACCGGCACCGTGTCGTTCGGCAAGGAAACCAAGGGCAAGGTCCGCCTGCAGATCACCGATCCCGAAGGCCACGTGTTCGAAGAACTCGTGCCCAAGGAAAAGAACATCCTGGTGCACGAAGGCCAGGTGGTGAACAAGGGCGAGTCCATCGTCGACGGTCCGGCCGACCCGCAGGACATCCTGCGCCTGCTGGGCATCGAAGAGCTGTCGCGCTACATCGTCGATGAAGTGCAGGACGTGTACCGCTTGCAGGGTGTGAAGATCAACGACAAGCACATCGAGGTGATCGTTCGCCAGATGCTGCGCCGCGTCGTGGTCGAGAACACCGGCGAGTCGAACTACATCGGTGGCGAGCAGGTCGAGCGTTCCGAGATCCTGAACACCAACGATGCACTGCAGTCCGAAGGCAAGATCCCTGCGACCTACAGCAACCTGCTGCTCGGTATCACCAAGGCATCGCTGTCCACCGACTCGTTCATCTCGGCGGCTTCCTTCCAGGAAACCACCCGCGTGCTCACCGAGGCTGCCATCATGGGCAAGCGCGACGAGCTGCGTGGCCTGAAGGAAAACGTGATCGTGGGTCGCCTGATCCCTGCCGGTACCGGCATGGCCTACCACCAGGCACGCAAGGCCAAGGACGCCATGGACGACGCCGAGCGCCGCGCCATCGCCGAAGCCGAAGCCGCTGAAATGGCTGCGTCCTCGTCGTCGGACGATGCCACGGAAGTCGAAGGCAGCAGCACCACCACTGCCACGGACGCTTCCGCAGACTGATAGCCAGGCGGCACCGGACAAGGACCCAGCGATGCAATGCGCGGCGCACGGGGTCCTGGTTCGGCGCAACCCCGGGCCTTGATGCGCTCCCGCCCTGTCCCTGGACAGGTCGGGAGCGTTTTTACTGGAGCGGTCGAGCGCTCCGATTTTTCCCTGTTCCCTCTTTCTCGGCCGCGGGCTGCGCTTGCAGCGCACGCCCCAGGCCATGCGTATGTGGTCATCGCCTCTTTTCTGGATTCTTGTCGCCATCATGCTGTTCTGGGCCCTGGGGGCCTACAACCGGCTGACGCGGTTGCGCTCCTCCGTGGTCCAGGCCTTTGGTGCCGTGGATGCCCACCTGGTGCGCCTGATTGCGCTGCTGGGCGAGTTCGACGCGGTCCAGGGCCACAGCGTGGGCCCCGGCATGCCCAGCGGCAGCACGGACACCGGGCCGCCGGTGCAGCGCCCGGTGTTCGACCCGGCCAAGATCGCCGCCCTGCGCGGCGCCACCACGCAGATGGGGGCGTCGCTGGCCGTGGCACGCTCGCAGCCCCTGCAGCGCGATGCGCTGGCCGCGCTCACCGCAGCGCGCAGCGTGCTCGATGCCACCTGGCGCACCGTGGTCACCGAGGCCGATGGCCCGGGAGCCCGGGAGATGCTGGCGCCCTGGGCCATCCGCTGGGAAGAGCACCACGCGCAGATCGATCTGGCCGTGCAGGTGATCAACCATGCCGCCGGGCAGCACGACGCCGCCATTCACCAGTTTCCCGCCCGTGTGCTCGCCTGGATCTTCGGCTTCAAGGCCACCAAGGGGCTGTGATCAACGCGCCCCGGCCCCCTTTCTTTTGACCGCCAGCGCACCTGTGCGCCGGCACCACGAGGCACCCACCATGCATCCAGCCCCCTCCCACCCTGCCGCGCCCGAAGGGCGGCGCCCTGATCGCAACCCCGCGCAAGCCGGTGCCGGCCGCGGAGGCGATGCGCAGCAGCTGGCACTGTGGCAGCAGCTCATCGCCGTGGCCGGCGTGCTCCAGTCCATCCGCGATGGTGTCTCGGGCACGGCCGCGCTGGACGCGGTCAGCACCACGCTGCGCCCCGGCGTGCAAGCCCTGCTGTTCCAGGTGCTGCGCAACCTGGGGCGTGCCGAGGCGCTGCGGCGCCAACTGGCCAAGCGGCCGCCGCCGCCCGATGCGGACGCGCTGCTGTGCACCGCGCTGGCACTGTGCTGGCGCGCCGACGAGGCGCCTTATGAACCCTTCACCCTGGTCAACCAGGCGGTGGAAGCGGCCAAGCGGCACCCGGCCACGCATGCGCAGGCATCCTTCATCAACGCCTGCCTGCGGCGCTTTCTGCGCGAAAGCGATGCGCTGGTAGGGGCTACCGATGCCGACCCCGTGGCCCGCTGGAACCACCCGCTGTGGTGGATCAAGCGCCTGCAGAAGGACCATCCCCAGCAGTGGGAGCAGATCCTGCACGCCAACAACACCCACGCCCCGATGGCGCTGCGTGTGAACCGCCTGCAGGGCAGCCAGGCGCAGTACCAGCAGGAGCTGGCCGCCATGGGGGCCGATGCCGATCCGATTGGCACCGAGGGCCTGGTCCTGCATCGGCCGCTGCCGGTGCAGGCGCTGCCCGGTTTTGCGGCTGGCCGGGTGTCGGTACAGGACACCGCCGCCCAGCAAGCCGCCCCGCTGCTGCTGCAGGGCATGGACCGCACGCGCAGCCTGCGTGTGCTGGACGCCTGCGCCGCCCCCGGCGGCAAAACCGCCCACCTGCTGGAGATGGCTGGCGAGGGCGAGCCCCTGCAGGTGACTGCGCTGGAAATCGACGCCACGCGCGCTGAACGCATCCACCAGACCCTCGCGCGCCTGGGCCTGGCGGCACAGGTGCTGGTGGCCGACGCCGCCCAGCCCGAAGCATGGTGGCCGGCGGCCAATGGCGGGGCGCTGTTCGACGCCATCCTGCTCGACGCACCGTGCACCGCCTCGGGCATCGTGCGCCGCCACCCAGACGTGCGTTGGCTGCGCCGCGAGACGGACATTGCCCAGCTCGCGGCCCTGCAAAAGCGGTTGCTGGCCAGCCTGTGGCCCCTGGTCGCCCCCGGTGGGCGGCTGCTGTACTGCACCTGCTCCGTCTTTCGTGCCGAAGGTGATGCGCAGGTGCAAACGTTTCTTGCACACAACACAGATGCACATTTGCTCCCCTCGCCCGGGCATTTAATCCCTCGCGCAGCGGACAAGCAGGGGGCTGTCCCGGACAATCGATTCGGTGATCACGACGGATTTTTTTACGCACTGTTGCAAAAATCGACCGACTGAGCGCCTTGCGGCTCGTTGGCTCTGGATTGGCGCGCTTTTGATGCTGATCACCCTGCTGTCCTGGGTGCCGACGGCCCAGGCAGAAGCCAACCGCGGCGAGGTGGCCGAGCTGCGCCTGCAGCGCCTGGACGATGGCGTCTACCTGAGCACCAGCCTGGAGTTCGACCTTCCCGAACTGGCCGAGGAGGCCCTGCGCAAGGGCATCCCGATGTTCTTCGTGATGGAGGCGCAGGTCATGCGCGACCGCTGGTACTGGTCCGACCGCCAGGTGGCCGAGGCCACACGCTACCTGCGACTGAGCTACCAGCCCCTGACCCGGCGCTGGCGTCTGAGCACCTCGACCGCCCCCTTCACCAACACCGGCCTGGGCGTGGCGCTGGGCCAGAATTTCGATGACCTGGACGATGCCCTGTCGGCCATGCAGCGTGTTTCGCGCTGGAAGATTGCAGAAAGTGCTGCAATCGATGCAGATACAGGCCATACGATACAGTTCAAGTTCAGGCTCGATATGTCCCAGCTGCCCCGTCCGTTCCAGATCGGCGCCGTGGGCCGGACCGGCTGGAACCTGCTCGTCTCGCGCTCCGGTCGCCTCGCGCTGCAGGAGGGCGCCAAGTGACACCGGACCCCAAGCCGCCTGCGTCGGCCTCGGCGCATCTGGCGGCGCGCCAGTCCCGCGCCGTGCGCTGGGCCGTGGGGGTGGGGGCGGCCATCATGTCCGCCATCGGGCTGGTGCTGCTCTTCTTGCTGACGCTGGCCACCAACAACCGCGCCCTGTACGAACGCAACTACGCCTGGCTCTTCGGCGTGAACGTGCTGGTGGCCTTGTTGCTGCTCGCGGTGCTGGGCTGGGTGGCTGTGCGCCTGTGGCTGCGGCTGCGCCGGGGTCGCTTCGGCAGCCGATTGCTGGTGAAGCTGGCAGCCATCTTTGCGCTGGTCGGCCTGGTGCCTGGCTTGCTGATCTATGTGGTGTCCTACCAGTTCGTCACCCGCTCCATTGAAAGCTGGTTCGACGTGAAGGTGGAGGGGGCGCTGTCCGCCGGGGTGAACCTGGCGCGTGTCTCGCTCGATGCCCTGGCCACCGACATGGCCTCCAAGACGCGCACGGCCAGTGCCCAGGTGGCGCAGGTCCCCGACGCCTCTGCCGGCGTGGTGCTGGAGCGCATCCGCGACCAGTTGGGCGCCACCGACGTCATCCTCTGGAACAGTGCCGGCCAGGCCGTGGCCAGCGCCGGCCAGTCCCGCTTCAGCCTTAACCCCGAGCGTCCCGGCGTGCCGCTGTTGCGCACGGTGCGCCAGCAGCGTGCCCTGACGCAGATCGAGGGGCTGGACGACATCGCCGACCCGGCCGCCGTGCAGAACGCGCGTGTGAAGATCATCGCCCTGGTCAGCAGCCCCACGGTGGGCCTGCTGGCCGAGCCGCGCTACCTGCAGGCCACGCTGATGCTGCCGCCGGCCCTGGTGGAGAACGCCATCGCCGTGCAGGAGGCCAACCGCGAGTACCAGGAGCGGGCCCTGGCGCGCGGTGGCCTCCGGCGCATGTACGTGGGCACGCTCACGCTGAGCCTGTTCCTGGCCGTCTTCGGTGCCGTGCTGCTGGCCGTGCTGCTTGGCAACCAGCTGGTGCGGCCATTGCTGGTGCTGGCGGAGGGGGTGCGCGAGGTGGCCGCCGGCAACCTGAGCCCCAAGGCCGCCCTGCAAGGCAGGGACGAGCTGGGCGGCCTGACCCGCTCGTTCGCGCTCATGACCCAGCAACTGGCCGACGCCCGAGGCGCGGTGGAGCAGAGCATGAGCGAGGTGGATGCGGCGCGCGCCAACCTGCAGACCATCCTGGACAACCTGACCGCCGGGGTGATGGTGCTCGATGGCGCGGGCGCCATCCGCTCGTCCAACCCCGGCGCCACACGCATCCTGCGCGCGCCCATGGCCGCCTTCGAAGGGCGGGCGCTGGCCGAGGTGCCTGGCCTGGCCGACTTTGCCGCCGCCGTGCAGAAGCAGTTCGCCGCCTTTCTGGGCGAGCGCGACCACCACGGGCTGGACCACTGGCAGCACCCGTTCGAGCTGCACGCCTCGCTCGCGGGAGTCGGCCAGCATGCGACGAGCATCATCGCGCGGGGGGCAGAACTGCCCGATTCGACCCGACTGTTGGTTTTTGACGACATTTCTGAAATCGTTTCTGCACAGCGCGCGCAGGCCTGGGGTGAGGTCGCACGGCGCCTTGCGCACGAGATCAAGAACCCCCTGACCCCCATCCAGTTGTCGGCCGAACGGCTGGAGATGAAGCTCACCGGCAAGGTGGCTGCGAGCGAGCAGGCCGTGCTCGCCAAGTCGGTCAAGACCATCGTCGAGCAGGTCGATGCGATGAAGCGCCTGGTCAACGAATTCCGCGACTACGCGCGCCTGCCGGCGGCCGAGCTGCATGCCCTGGACATCAATGCGCTGGTGACCGACGTGCTGCACCTCTATGGGGAGGAAAACGCCACCGTCCCTGTGAAAGCCGAGCTCGATCCGTCCTGTCCGAGCATTGCCGGAGACGCCCAGCAACTGCGCCAGGTGGTGCACAACCTGCTGCAGAACGCGCAGGATGCGACGGAGCAGGCACGCGCCGCCGGGGCCGAAAACCTGCCCGCCGTGCGCATCGCCACGCGCTGGAGCGAGTCCTCGCGGCGCGTGCGGCTGACGGTTTCGGACAGCGGCAGCGGCTTTCCCGCACACATCCTGCAGCGCGCTTTCGAGCCCTATGTCACCACCAAACCGCGGGGCACGGGGCTCGGTCTCGCCGTGGTCAAAAAGATCGCCGATGAGCACGGCGCACGCATCGACCTGTCCAACCGGATGGAAGATGGCGTGGTGCGGGGCGCCCAAGTGTCGTTATCATTCGCCACTGAACCAGCGGTGGCGGCATAACAACGCCCCCCGCAGTACCTCCCAAGGCGCTTCAACACACATGGCAAACATTCTGGTGGTCGACGATGAGCTCGGCATTCGCGACCTGCTGTCGGAAATCCTGAACGACGAAGGCCACAGCGTGGACCTCGCCGAAAACGCGACCCAGGCCCGTGCAGCACGTGCCGGCAGCAGCTACGACCTGGTGCTGCTCGACATCTGGATGCCCGATACCGACGGCGTATCGCTGCTCAAGGAGTGGGCCACGGGCGGCGTGCTGACCATGCCCGTCATCATGATGAGCGGCCACGCCACTATCGACACGGCGGTGGAAGCCACCCGCATCGGTGCCTTCTCGTTCCTTGAAAAGCCCATCACCCTGCAAAAGCTGCTCAAGGCGGTGGAGCAGGGCCTGGCGCGCAACGCCGCCCACCATGCCGCCCCCGTGGCGGCCGTGCAGGCCCCGGCGGCAGCGCCGGCCGATGCGCCCTTCACCCAGGTGCCTGTGATCACGGCCCTGTCCGGCGTGGAGGCCGGCCCGCATTCGCACCAGGGGTTCGACCTGGACCGCCCGCTGCGTGAAGCGCGCGACGGTTTCGAAAAAGCCTACTTCGAGTTCCACCTCGCCCGCGAAGGCGGATCGATGACCCGCGTGGCCGAAAAGACCGGTCTGGAGCGCACCCACCTGTACCGCAAGCTGCGTCAGCTGGGTGTGGACCTGGGCCGTGGCAAGCGTGCGTGAAAAAAATTTGCCTCCAATTTTTTCAGGGCCAATTTTCTGGCTATAATTTGAGGCTCAGGCCCGGTAGCTCAGTCGGTAGAGCAGAGGATTGAAAATCCTTGTGTCGGTGGTTCGATTCCGCCCCAGGCCACCAAATATGCATGCGCCCCAGCGCCCTATCGGGTTCTGGGGCGTTTTGCTTTGACGCGCCTGTCCTCTTCGCAGAGCGGGTTGGGGCAGCGCCACCACCTGGGCACTCAGGGTCAGGCGTGATGCAAATCAATAGCGCCTGCCATGGGGTCAGCGGCCAGTCAGCCACCTTGACGGCGACGCGGGCCCCCTTCAGTGGCCGTTGATTTCGTCAACCGCGTTCCCCGCCGTCGTTGCCTCCATTGCCACCACTGCGCAAGCCCTGAGCCACTTCTCTTATGCCTGCGCCGGCACCCCAAGGTTGCCATGGGCCGATGGCCCCTGCATCGCGACCCCGTGGACTGCAGTTGCCCTGAGTGCGCGGTGGGCCGCCGTTGGGCAGGGTGGGGGAGCCGCATCGAACCGGGCACAAAGATTTTTCCATGAAGTGGTTGACTGCAAAGTAAAGACTCTTTACAGTCGGATTCATCGCGGTTTCGACCGCACCCGATTTCCGCCGATTGACCTATTCACCAGGATTGAACGTGAACGCAGCAGCCACCCCCATCAGCAACCGACCCGCAGCGGGCCGGGCGCTCGTGCGCGTCGCCCTGAGTTCTGCCCTGCGCAAGCTGCCGTGCCTGGCTGCGCATTTGTGTGGGCATGGCCATCGGGATCCGTGGCTACCGGGTGGAGGGGGCGCATAGGCGCGCACCTCCCAAGCTCTCTTCGCAGAGGCCCGGACACCGCAAGGTTTCGGGCCTCTTTGTTTTCAACCGGGCGGCAAGCCGCCCCCATCCACTCCGCAGTGATCGTGCTGCGGCGCACCGTTCATTAAAAATTTGCCGTGGGGCCCTGCTGAACACTGGAATCGGCACTGCGACCCCATTGTGTGGACCCCGGGATCTGGCCCGACGGTCCGCTCCATTTCGGGTGTGTCTTCACCACACCGCCAGCAAGCAGCCGCGTGGACGGCCTGGCGGGATGTGCAGGGGACTGGAATCACCTTTGTGCAGCGATGTAGACGGGGCGCGCGCCGGCCGCGCGTTGCCCATCGCGTGAGGGCACAACCGAAATGGAGGATTTCTCTTTTTATCAAGCCCCGGTGACGGAACCGGCATACGTGCTTGCCTTAGAAGCAAGATTCTGGGAGTTCGACTCTCCCCTGGGGCACCAATTGATTGTTCCGCTAACTCAGTGGCCAGAGTGCCTCCCTGTCTAGGAGGAAGCCAGGGGTTCGACTCCCCTGCGGAACGCCAATTTTCCCGCGTTAGCTCAATGGATCAGAGCACCTGCCTACGAAGCAGGGGGTTGCACGTTCGAGTCGTGCACGTGGGGCCATCTAGAGCCTGTTTACGATCTTTCAGGGCTCCGAAAAGATCGTAAGCAGGCTCTTGGGTGCGGTAGCAAAGCGACCATGCAGCGGATTGCAAATCCGCAGACACCGGTTTGAATCCGGTCCGCACCTCCATCATTTTTGTGTCCCTTTTCGTGGTGCGCGTAGCTCAATGGCAGAGCTGCGGGTTGTGATCCCGCCGACGACGGTTCGATTCCGTTCGTGCACCCCATTCATTCCCCTTGCCTCTCTCCATGGCGCAACTGGCAGACGCACCAGCCTCAAACCCTGGCGCCTTCGGACATGTCCGTTCGAATCGGACTGGAGAGACCATCCACCTCGGACATACCTCACGGAGTCCGGTGAAAACGAGGCCGCCGGGCGGCTTGTACGGCCCTGGTCTACGATGGCAGCCGTTCGCTGAATCAATCAATCAACCATCCACTCCGGCGAACGATGGCACCCTGCCGCGCCAGGAGGTGAATTTCGCACCCCATCGAGCGCTGCCAGCCAGCCCCCTGAACCAACCGTCTGCGTGCACACCTGCGCGATGTGGCAGCAAGTGCTGCTGCAAGGCTCCAGGTCGCCCGCCGCCGGTTTCCGCTGCCATCGCTGCCTGCCTGTATCCCAGTGCCGGAGTGTCTTCTTCGCCCGATCGCAAAGGTCACCATGTCTGTCGCCGACCCCTCCACCCTGGCCCTGTCCCACCCGCTGTTGTCGCTCGCGCAGCGCCATGCCATGGACCTGCTGCTCACCCGGCATTCACCGTGGCCGTTGGTCGAGCCGGCGCCCGATGCCGCCGCGCTGGACCTGGTCTTCGCCGCCGCCATGCGCGCGCCCGACCATGAGCAGCTGCGGCCCTGGCGTTTCGTTGTCTTGCGCGGCGATGCGCGCGCAGCGCTGGGCCAGGTGTTCGCGCGGGCGGCCCGGGCGCGCGACCCCTACGACGATGGTGAGCGCTTTCGCGGCAAGGCCATGGCGGCGCCGATGCTCGTGGCCCTGGTCGCCCATGTGAAGGTGCCGCACAAGGTGCCCGAAGGCGAGCAGGTGCTGGCCACCGGTGCTGCGGTGATGAACATGCTCAACGCGCTGCACATCCTGGGTTTTGGGGGCTTCTGGGCCACGGGCGCGAACTCGCATGACGAGCGCGTGAAGGCCGCGCTCGGCCTGGGCGCCAGCGACCGCCTGCTGGGCTTTCTGTACATGGGCACGCCCAAGGACCGGCTACCGCCGCCCGATCGCCTGGATGCGGGCGAGTTCGTGCGTGAATGGGCGCCGCCGGGCCTGGGACCCGTGGAATAAGCCGAGGCCTGCGTGCTTCAGACGGTGGCGCCTGCCGGCTGGGCCGACCCTCCCATCCGCACGGCCAGGGCGGCCAGGCTGGCCGACACGGCCAGCAGCGTCACGCCCATCCAGCCCCACTGCGCCAGCAGCAGGCTGCCCAGGGCGGCGCCGGCGGCCATGCCGATGAACATGCCGGTCATCAGCACGGCATTGAGCCGGCTGCGGGCGCCCGGGTCGATGCTGTAGACTAGGGTCTGGTGCGCGATCAGCGCGGCCTGCACACCCAGATCGAAGCCGATGGCAGCGGCCACCAGCAGGCACAGCTGGGCGGTGGGGGACAGCCAAGGCGCCAGCGCCATCGCCGCAAAGGACAGGGCGGCCAAGCCAGCCCCTAGGCGGGTAACGAGCCCCGCCCCCCGGCGGTCGGCCAGACGGCCCGCCAGCGGCGCCGCCAGCGCGCCGGCCGCCCCGGCCAGGCCGAAGGCGCCTGCTGCGGTGCTGCCCAGGTGGAAGGGGGCGCCATGCAGCATCACCGCCAGTGTGGACCAGAACGCGCTGAAGCCCACCGAGAGCAGGCCTTGCGCCAGTGCCGCGCGCCGCAGGCTGCCATGGCGCTGCCACAGCGTGGCCAGCGATGCCAGCAGTTGGCCGTAAGGCAACTGCGTGGTCGGGCTGAAGCGCGGCAGGCCGCGCCAGGCGGCGATGCCGATGGCGGCCATGCTGGCGGCTGCCGCCACGAACATGCCTCGCCAGCTGAAATGCTCGGCCACGAAGCCGCTGACCACGCGTGACAGCAAAATGCCCAGCAGCAGCCCGGTCATCACCGTGCCCACCACCTTGCCCCGGTGTGCGGCAGGCGCCAGCGCAGCTGCGGCGGGCACGATGTCCTGTGCCAGGGTGGCGGTGATGCCGATCGCCAGGCTGGCGGCCAGCAGCACGCCGATGGTCGGCGCCAGGGCGGCCAGCAGCAAGGCCGCCACCAGTGCGGCGGCCTTGGCCAGGATGATGCTGCGCCGGTCGAACCGGTCCCCCAGCGGCGCCAGCAGCAGGATGCCCAGCGCGTAGCCGAGCTGGGTGAGCGTCGGCACCCAGCCCACGGCCTGGTCCGATGCCCCGATATCCGCCCCCAGCACACCCAGCATGGGCTGGCTGTAGTAGAGCGAGGCCACGCCCAGGCCGGCACCGGCCGCGAGCAGCAGCACCAGGGGGGCCGCAATTGCGGGCGTGTCGGCCATCGGGCTGTGGCTGCCGGGGGAGATACCGCCAATGGCATCCGTTTTTTGCATGAGAGACATGGTGTTAACCCTTGGTGAAGACCTTGGACCCGAGTGTGATCCTCAGGTGGCGCTCTTGGTAGTAGGATGCTTTGCACATTGGATATACGTTGATTGCATGACCAAAGACGCTGTGTTCGAACCCTCGGGCCCACGGTCCGCCGGCCCGCTGCCCCAGGCGGGCAGCGCCAGTGCGCTGGGCAACCGCCTGCAACTGATGGAGACCTTCGTGCGCATCGTCGAGGCCGGCAGCCTATCGGCTGCGGCAGCGCAGATGCAAGCCACCCAGCCCACGGTGAGCCGCCGCCTGCAGGCGCTGGAGCAGTCGCTGGGGGTGCGCCTGCTGCAGCGCTCCACGCACACCATGCGCCTCACGGTGGACGGGGAGCGCTGTTACCAACGGGCCAAAGAGTTGCTGGCGAGCTGGGCTTCCTTCGAGGCCGACCTGCGCGGCGCGCAGGAGGAGCCTGAGGGAACGCTGCGCGTGGCCATGCCGCATGCCTTCGGGCAGGAAATGTTCGTCGGGCCGCTGGCGCAGTTTCTGCGCGCACACCCGCGCGTGTCGGTGGAATGGCTCCTGCAGGACGATGTGCGCGATTTCATCGGTGCGGGCATCGACTGCGCCATCCAGGTTGGCGAACCGGCCGACCCGGCGGTGGTGGCCATCCGCCTGGCCGAGGTGCCGCGCATCGTGGTCGGCACCCCGGCGCTGCTGGGCGCGGGCGTGCCCACGGATCCCGAAGGCCTGGCGGCATTGCCCTGGCTGGCGCTGCACACCTACTACCGCAACGAGCTGGCGCTGACCCACAGCGCCACCGGGGAAACGCGCCGCATCGCCCTGCGCCCGCGCATCAGCACCGACAGCCTGTATGCCCTGCGCAGCGCGGCCAGGCAGGGACTTGGCGCCTGCGCAGGTTCGGCATGGCTGATGGCGCAGGACGTGGCCGAGGGGCGGCTGGTTCACCTGGCGCCCCCGTGGCAACCGGCACCGCTGCCGGTGTACCTGACCTATCCGTACTCCAGCTTCTACCCATCGCGGCTGCTGCGTTTCGTTTCGACCATGCGGGAGGCTGTGCCGGCCATGATCACCTCGCCGCCTCAGGCGTGATCATCGGGCCTGGCAGGGACGAATGCACTCCGTGCCCTGGGGCCGCCTGGGCCGTGGCACAATCCCGCTCCCCTTGCGCTGGCGCAGCCTCCTGGGCGTTCAAGGGGCCCTTCCCTCTCACGTGGTGGGCCGAAGGAGCCTTGTGCTCCCGCATTTCCACCCGGTGCATTCCCGGGGTCCAGCCCTGGCTTGCGCCTTGCTTCCCCTTCTCTTTTGCAGACTCTCCCATGCCCCTCCTGAAGGACACCACGCTCGGCATTGACTTTGGCACCTCGAACTCGGCCATGGCGGTGCGCCAGGGGCGCTCGCCCGCGCGCATGATCGCGCTGGAAGGGGAGGGCGTCACCTTGCCCACAGCGCTGTTCTTCAACGCCGAGGACCACCGCACGCACTTTGGCCGCGATGCCGTGGGCCAGTACCTTGCGGGCACCGAGGGGCGGCTCATGCGCTCGCTCAAGAGCCTGCTGGGCAGTGCGCTGCTGCAGGACAAGACGGCCGTGCACAACCAGCTCATGAGCTACCAGGACATCATCGGCCTGTTCCTGCGCATGCTGGCCAAAAAGGCGACCGAGGCGCTGGGCGCCATGCCCGGACAGGTGATGATGGGGCGGCCCGTGCACTTCGTGGATGACGACCCGGCGCGCGACCAGCAGGCCGAGGATTCGCTGCGCAAGGCGGCGCTCGATGCCGGCTTTGAGAACGTGTCCTTCCAGTTCGAGCCGATTGCCGCAGCGCTCGACTACGAGCAGCGCATCAGCCACGAGTCGCTGGTGCTGGTGGTGGACATCGGTGGCGGTACTTCGGACTTCACCGTGGTGCGCCTGGGGCCCGAGCGCCTGGCGCTGGGCAACGACCGCGCTGCCGACGTGCTGGCCACGACCGGCGTGCACGTGGGCGGCACCGACTTCGACCGGCGCCTGAGCTTGGAGCTGCTGATGCCCATGCTGGGCTTTCGCCACCTTGGGCCGACCGGGCGCGAAGTGCCCAACCGCGTGTTCTTCGATCTGTCGACCTGGCACCTGATCCAGTGGCTGTACGCGCCGCGCGCGCTGCGCGACGCGCAGAACCTGCGCACCGACTATGCCGACCAGCGCCTCCACGCGCGGCTGATGACGGTGCTCAACGAACGCCTGGGCCACCGCATGGCCAACACGGTGGAGCAGGCCAAGATCGCCGCCTCGCTGTCGGATGCATCGGCACCCATGGCGCTGGACTGGATCGAGCCCGCGCTGGCTTCGGCCATCACGCCCGAAGGGCTGTCGCAGCACCTGGCCTCGCCGCTTGAGCAGGTGGTGGCCTGCGCGCAGGAGTGCGTGCAGCTCGCGGGCCTGGCACCGCGCGGGCCCGATGCGATCTACCTCACCGGGGGCTCATCGGCATTGCGGCCGCTGCGCGAGGCGTTGCGCCAGGCGTTTCCTGCAACGCCGCAGATCGAAGGCGACCTGTTCGGTGGCGTGGCCGCAGGGCTGGCGGTGTCGGGCCGCTGAAGCTTCGGTTCAGCCTTCCTCGCCCTTTTTCCAGGTGAGCGCCGTGTCGTAGAGCACGTTGCGCGAGGTGCCGGTGATTTCCGCAGCCAGGCGCACCGCCGTCTTCAGCGGCAGTTCAGCCAGCAGCAGGCGCAGCACGCGCAGACTCTCGCCATCATCGGCGGCCACGGGCACCGGGTGCAGCAGCACCACGAATTCGCCACGCGAGCGCTGGGGCGCCCCCTCCAGCCAGGCGGTGAGCGCCTGCGCGGGCTGGGTCACCACCTCTTCGAACTGCTTGGTCAGCTCGCGTGCCAGGGTCACGGTGCGCTCGCCCAGCACCGCAAGGGCCTGCGCCAGCTCGCCGATGCGGTGGGGTGCTTCCAGCAGCACCACGCAGCGCGGCTCGCCGGCCAGTTGGGCGATGGTGCTGGCGCGCTCGGCGTTCTTCACCGGCAGAAAGCCCACAAACACGAAACCGCCATGCTCGGCGCTGTGCGCCACGGCGCCCGCCACGCTCAGCGCCGTGGTGATGCTGCTGGCCCCGGGCAGGGGCAGGGCGCGCAGGCCCGCCGCCTGCACGGCAGCCACCAGGCGGGCACCCGGGTCGCTCACGCCCGGGGTGCCGGCGTCGCTCACATAGGCCACGCGCTGGCCCTGCTGCAGGCGCTGCACCACGTTCTGCGCGGCCTCGGCCTCGTTGTGCTGGTGCACGGCCAGCAGCTGCGAGGTGTTCTTGTCGATGCCGTAGGCGCGCAGCAGCGACTGGGTGTGGCGCGTATCCTCGCAGGCCACGGTGTCGGCCATCTGCAGCACGTGCAGGGCCCGCAGCGTGACATCGGCCAGGTTGCCGATGGGCGTGGCCACCACATACAGAGCCCCTTGCGGATAATGCTGCGCAGCCGCCGCATCGCGTGCGGCATCAAGGGCGGAAGCGAAAGAGGCGCTCAATGAAATTCCTTGGGTTTGGACGAAAGCAGGCCGTTGCAGAGCCGGCGCCCGCCACCGGCGGGAGCACCACGCGGGCGCAAGGCAACGCGGCGGAAGACCGCGCCCTGGCGCATCTGCAGTCTGCCGGCCTGCAACTGCTTGAGCGCAATTATCGGACGCCTGGGCGCGGCGGGGGCGAGATCGATCTGGTGATGCGCGAGCGCGATGGCACGACCGTGTTCGTGGAGGTGCGCAGCCGTGCCAGCCAGGCCTTTGGTGGGGCCGGGGCGAGCATCGGCGCCGTCAAGCAGCAGCGCATCGTGCTGGCGGCGCGGTTTTACCTGATGCGCCTGGCTTCTCCGCCGCCCTGCCGCTTCGATGTGGTGCTGGTGGAGGAGCTGAAGGTGCAATGGCTCAAGGCGGCTTTCGACTCACAATGAGCATCGGGTTCGTGATCAGGGGCAATGCCCTGTGCAGCCTAAACCCTTTGCTACAAAATTTGCGGCAAAAGCGGTAACACGCGGCGGGTATCATCGGGCATCCATGCTTGAGCAACGCATCCAACAGCACTTCATCGACAGTGCCGATCTGAAATACCAGTCGGCCCAGACCCTGAGCACCCCCATCGCGGCGGCAGTGCAGGCCATCCTGGCCTGCGTGACCAGCGGCGGCAAGGTGCTGGGCTGCGGCAATGGCCCCTCGGCGGCCGAGGCGCAGCAGTTCGCCGCCTTCTGCGTCGCGGGCTTCGAGCGCGAACGCCCCGAGCTGGCCGCCCTGGCCCTCACGGCCGACAGCACCCTGCTGACAGCCGGGCTACCCGGCGCCCAGGACGTGGGGGCGCAGCAGTTTGCCCGCCAGGTGAGGGCATTGGGCCAGGCGGGTGACCTGCTGCTGGTCCTGTCGGTCAGCGGCAACGACGCCAACCTGCTGGCAGCGACCGAAGCGGCGCACGAGCGCGACATGACGGTGGTGGTGCTCACCGGCCGCACCGGCGGGCAACTGGCGGCCGTGCTGCGCGAGACCGATGTGCTGGTCTGCGTGCCGCATGACCGCGCCGCCCGCGTGCGCGAAGTCCACGCCCTGGTGCTGCACTGCCTGTGCGACGGCGTGGACGCCCAGTTACTTGGTGAACAGGAGATACCGCTATGAAGCAAACCGTGAACCGTACCCTCTGCACGGCCCTGGCCGCTGCCGCCCTGGCAGCCGGCCTGTCGGCCTGCGCCCCGCTGATCGTGGGGGGCGCCGTGGTGGGCAGCATGATGGCCGTGGACCGCCGCACGACGGGCACCCAGGTCGAGGATGAAGGCATCGAGCTGCGCGCCGCCAACCGCATCCGCGAGGCGCTGGGCGACCGCGCCCACGTGAACGTGACCAGCTACAACCGCCAGGCCTTGCTGACCGGTGAAGTGGCCAGTGCCCAGGACCGCGAGACCGTCGAGCGCATCGTGACCGGCGTGGAGAACGTGCGCTCGGTGGTCAATGACCTGGCCGTGCTGCCCAATACCTCGCTGGGCCAGCGCTCCAACGACACCGTGATCACCGGCAAGGTGCGCGCCAGCTTCGTGGATGCGGCCGACATCTCGGCCAACGCCTTCAAGGTGGTGACCGAACGCAACATCGTCTACCTGATGGGCCGCGTCACCCAGCGCGAAGCCGGCCGCGCCACCGAGATCTCCCGCGGCGTGAGCGGCGTGAGCAAAGTCGTGCGCGTGTTCGAGATCGTCACCGAAGAAGAGCTGCGCCGCAACGCGCCGACACCTGCGCCGGTCACCACCGACACCGCTCCCGCCCGCTCGCTCTGACCTCGGTTTGGGGCATGGCATTTGAAACTGGCACTGCCCAAGCCAGTGCCCCCGTGCAAGGGCCGCCCCGCCGCACCGGGGGCGTCCCCCCTCAGGGGGATGGCGCGAAGCGCCTCAGGGGGGAGCCTATTTCAGCCGCTTGACCAGGCTGGAGGTGTCCCAACGGTTGCCGCCCATGCCCTGCACGTCGGCATAGAACTGGTCCACCAGCGCGGTGACGGGCACGCGCGAGCCATTGCGCCGGGCTTCGTCGAGCACCAGGCCCAGGTCCTTGCGCATCCAGTCCACGGCAAAGCCGAAGTCGAATTTGCCGTCGACCATGGTCTTGCCGCGGTTGTCCATCTGCCAGCTCTGCGCTGCGCCCTTGCCGATCACGTCCAGCACCTGCTTCATGTCCAGGCCCGCATTCTGGCCAAAGGCCACAGCTTCGGACAGGCCCTGCACCAGCCCGGCGATGCAGATCTGGTTGACCATCTTGGCCAGCTGGCCCGAGCCGCTGGCGCCCAGCAGCGTGAAAGCCCGCGCAAAGGCCATGGCCACAGGCTGGGCGGCCTCGAAGGCTGCGGCATCGCCACCGCACATCACGGTGAGCAAACCGTTCTGCGCACCCGCCTGACCGCCGGATACCGGTGCATCGACGAACTGCAGGCCCGCAGCCTGCGCCGCGGCGTACAGCTCGCGCGCCACCTCGGCCGATGCCGTGGTGTGGTCCACGAAGATGGCGCCGGCCTGCATGCCCGCGAAGGCGCCGTCGGCACCCAGGGTGACGGAGCGCAGGTCATCGTCATTGCCCACGCAGCAGAACACGATGTCGGCGCCTGCGGCCGCCTCGCGGGGCGTGGCCGCCTGGCGTGGTGCCTTGCTGCCGGCGAACTCCTCGCACCAGGCGGCCGACTTGGCGGCCGTGCGGTTGTACACGGTGACTGCGTGGCCGGCCAGCGCCAGGTGGCCTGCCATGGGGTAGCCCATGACGCCCAGGCCCAGGAAGGCGACCTTGCGCGAAGGGGTGGCGTCGTAGCTGCGGGGGTTGGTGCTTGGCATGGGTTGGGTCCGTAAGGGGTCAAAAAAAAGCCCGCCCTCATGGGCGGGCGAGAGTGTGTGTGGTTCTGCTCGGGTACTTGTTATTGGGCGGGTAATCAGACGATCGCGAAATGCTCAGTGCCCTGGGCCAGGTCGGGAGACTTGGCGCGCTGGCTGTTGAGCTTGATCTGCAGGCGCAGGTCGTTGAGCGAGTCGGCGTTGCGCAAGGCGTCTTCGTAGCTGATGACGTTGGCCTCGTAGGCATCGAACAGCGCCTGGTCAAAGGTCTGCATGCCCAGGTTGCGGCTCTTCTTCATGATCTCCTTGATCTCGGAGACATCGCCCTTGAAGATCAGGTCCGAGATCAGCGGCGTGTTGAGCATGATCTCCACGGCCGCAGCGCGGCCCTTGCCGTCCTGCTTGGGGATCAAGCGCTGCGACACCATGGCGCGCAGGTTCAGCGACAGGTCCATCAGCAGCTGCGCGCGGCGTTCTTCGGGGAAGAAGTTGATGATGCGGTCCAGCGCCTGGTTGGCACTGTTGGCGTGCAGCGTGGCCAGGCACAGGTGGCCGGTCTCGGCAAACGCCACGGCATGCTCCATGGTTTCGCGGTCGCGGATTTCGCCCATCAGGATCACGTCGGGCGCCTGGCGCAGCGTGTTCTTGAGCGCGGCTTCCCAGCTGTCGGTATCCAGGCCCACCTCGCGCTGCGTCACCACGCAGTTCTTGTGCGGGTGCACGAACTCGACCGGGTCCTCCACCGTGATGATGTGGCCGAACGAGTTCTCGTTGCGCCAGTCCACCATGGCGGCCAGCGTGGTCGACTTGCCCGAGCCCGTGGCACCCACCAGGATGCACAGGCCGCGCTTGGCCATGGTCACTTCCTTGAGCACCTGGGGCACGCCCAGGCCGTCGATGGTGGGCAGCGTGAGTGGAATCGTCCGCATCACCATGCCGACCTTGCCCTGCTGGATGAAGGCATTCACCCGGAAGCGGCCGATGCCTGCGGGCGAGATCGCAAAATTGCATTCCTTGGTGCGCTCGAAGTCGGCCACCTGCTTGTCGCTCATGACGGCACGCGCCAGCGTGAGCGTGTGGTTGGGCGTGAGCGGCTGCGGCGACACCTTGGTCACCTTGCCATCGACCTTGATGGCCGGTGGAAACTCTGCCGTGATGAACAAGTCGCTGCCGTTGCGGCTGACCATCAGCTTGAGCAGGTCGTTGATGAATTTACTGGCCTGATCGCGTTCCATCAGAGTTTCTCCCTTGGGGTCCTGGTCTGCCGGACGGTCATTGTCATTTCTGGTTGTTGTCGCTCAGGCGGGCACTCACCACGCGCAGGCGCAACGACAGTTTGCGGGCCAGCAGCGCAATCAGGCTGGCGGCGAGCTGGGGGTCCTTGGTCATCATGTCGTCCATGGCTTCGGCGCTCAGCACGGCGATCTCGCAGTCGGTGAGCGTGGTGCAGGCCGAAAAGCGGATACCGCTGTCCAGCAGCGACATTTCGCCCAGGATGTCACCGGGCCGGGTCTCGGCCAGGCGCAGGTGCTCGCCCCAGGGCTGTACGCGGTCCACGGCAATGGTGCCGGTGAGCAGCACCACCATGAAGTTGCCGTACTCGTCCTGGCGGATCACGTCGCGGTTGGAGGGGATGGCGGCAAACTCGAAAAAGCGCTCCATGCGCTCCACGGCGTCCTTGTCCAGGTGAGCCATGTACTTGTCCTTGGCCCACAGCCCCTGCAGCAGCTTGCCGCCGCGGCTCGTGGGCAGGCGCTTGGCCCCCACCTCCACGGCGCGGGCCTCCCAGGGCACCAGCATGGAGTCGTCCACCCCCTGGCCGGCAAAGGCCGTGGAGAACAGCACGGAATCGGTGTTGTCCTCCGCCGGCTTGTTGCCGATCGACTTCATGCGCAGAAGGCCGAGAATGCCTTTCATAGTGTGCTCCGTAGTGCGGCGCACTGCGCCGCCGTGTCGTCTGTCAATGTGGGGAAATGGCAGCCTTTGCTGGCCTGCGAATGCCCCATTGTGCTGCGGGTTCTCGCGCAGCGCATGAAACCGGCGCGGCACGGGCCAACGGCCGCCGCGCAAGGGCCGCCCCGCCGCGCTGGCGGCGTCCCCTTTGAAGGGGAAGGCGCGAAGCGACTCAGGGGGGGGCTCATGGTCACCCGGGGAAGTTTTCCGGAATCTTGGCCTTGCCGCGGGCTTCTGCGGGGCTGATGATGTTGCGGCGCACCATGTCGGTGAGGTTCTGGTCCAGTGTCTGCATGCCCACGCTGTTGCTGGTCTGGATGGTGGAGTACATCTGCGCCACCTTGGCCTCGCGGATCAGGTTGCGGATGGCGCTGGTGCCCAGCATGATCTCGTGCGCGGCCACCCGGCCCGAGCCGTCCTTGGTCTTGCACAGCGTCTGCGAGATCACGGCCTGCAGCGATTCGGAGAGCATCGCGCGGACCATTTCCTTTTCTTCGGCGGGGAACACGTCGATGATCCGGTCGATGGTCTTGGCGGCGCTGGAGGTGTGCAGCGTGCCAAAGACCAGGTGGCCCGTTTCGGCGGCCGTCATGGCCAGGCGGATGGTTTCCAGGTCGCGCATTTCACCCACCAGGATGGCGTCCGGATCTTCGCGCAGCGCGGATTTCAGCGCGGCGGCGAAGGACAGCGTCATCGGGCCGACTTCGCGCTGGTTGATCAGGCACTTCTTGGATTCGTGCACGAACTCGATCGGGTCTTCCACCGTCAGGATGTGGCCGTACTCGGTTTCGTTGAGGTAGTTGACCATGGCGGCCAGCGTGGTGGACTTGCCCGAGCCCGTGGGGCCGGTCACCAGCACCAGGCCGCGCGGCTTCAGGGCCAGGTCGCCGAAGATCTTGGGGGCATTGAGCTGCTCCAGCGTCAGGATCTTGCTCGGAATCGTCCGGAACACGGCCGCTGCGCCCCGGTTCTGGTTGAAGGCGTTGACGCGAAAACGGGCCAGGCCCTCGATTTCGAACGAGAAGTCGACTTCCAGGAACTCCTCGTAGGTTTTTCGCTGGGAGTCGCTCATGATGTCGTACACCATGCCGTGGACCGTCTTGTGGTCCAGTGCGTCGACGTTGATCCGCCGAACGTCCCCGTGGACCCGGATCATGGGCGGCAGGCCTGCGGAAAGGTGCAGGTCGGAAGCCTTGTTCTTGACGCTGAACGCCAGCAGCTGGGTAATGTCCACGGGATCCCCTCTATCGTTTGGTACGCTTGCCAATCATTATGACCACGATTGATAACAACCTCCAACAGGTTATGCGACGTATCGCACAGGCGTGCGCTGCTGCCGGGCGCGATCCGGCCGAGGTGTCGCTGCTGGCGGTTTCCAAGACCTTCGGTGCCGACGCGGTGGCCGAGGCCGTGGCCGCAGGCCAGCGGGCCTTTGGCGAAAACTACATCCAGGAGGGGGTGGAGAAGGTGGCAGCCCTGCGCCAGCTGTCGCCCGCCAGCCTGCAGTGGCACTGCATCGGCCCCATCCAGAGCAACAAGACGCGCCTGGTGGCCGAACATTTCGACTGGGTGCACACGGTGGATCGCCTGAAGATCGCCGAGCGCCTGTCGGCCCAGCGCCCCGAGCATCTGGCCCCGCTGCAAGTGTGCATCCAGGTCAACGTGGACGGGGGCGACACCAAGTCCGGCGTCCCCCCCGAGGAGGCGCTCGCTTTGGCCCAGGCTGTGGCGAAACTGCCACGGCTCGTGGTGCGGGGGCTCATGAGCATCCCTGACCATGCCCCCGATTTCGAGGTGCAAAAGGAACTCCACCTGCGCGCGCAGCGCCTTTTTGGGCAGATCAAGGCCAGCGGCGAACCGGGCCTGGCGGACTTTGACACCCTGTCGATGGGCATGACGGCCGATCTGGAGGCTGCTATCCATGCGGGCGCCACCCTGGTGCGGGTGGGGACCGGCATCTTCGGCGGGCGGACGTATCCCGCCGCCTGAACCCCAGGGTCAGTTCCCGGTGAAGATGGCCACGCAGTCCAGCGCGGCCTTGATGTCGGCGTCGCTCACATTCAGGTGGGACACCCAGCGCAGGCGGGTCTGGCCGGCGTAGAGGCCACTGGTCACGCGCACGCCGTGCTGGGCCAGCCAGGCGGTGAAGGCGGGGGCCACCTCCGTGTGCAGGTCGGTGAACAGAATGTTGGTCTGCCAGGGGTGCACGGTGACTTTGCCGCGCAGCACCGGGTGGCTGCGGTTGGCCTCGGCCAGGCCTTCGGCCAATTGGGCCAGCCGGGCGTGGTCGTCGGCCATGCGGCGCACATGGTGCTCCAGCGCATAGCGGCCGGCCGCGGCCAGCACGCCAGCCTGGCGCATGCCGCCGCCCAGAATCTTGCGCGTGCGCCGCGCCTGGCGGATGAAATCGTGTGATCCAAGCACCAGCGAGCCGATGGGCGCGCCCAGGCCCTTGCTCAGGCACAGCGAGGCCGAATCGAAGTGGCTGCACAGGGCGCGGGCCTCGTCGTACACATCAGTGCCGGCCTTCGCCGCATTGGCCGTGGCGGCGTTGAACATGCGTGCGCCGTCCAGGTGCATGGCCAGACCGCGCTGGCGTACCAGCGCGGCCACCTCGGCGACGTAGGCCGGCGGCAGCACCTGGCCGCCCGTGGTGTTTTCCAGCACCACCAGGCGGGTGCGCGCGAAGTGCGGGTCGTCGGGCTTGATGGCGGCGGCGATGTCGGCCAGGCGCAAGGTGCCGTCGCTCTGGGTCTCCACGGGCTGGGGCTGGATGGAGCCCAGCACCGCCATGCCCCCGGCCTCCCAGCGGTAGGTGTGCCAGCTCTGGCCGACGATGGCTTCGTCGCCACGCTGGCAGTGGCCCCACAGGGCGATCAGGTTGGTCTGCGTGCCCGAAGGCGCGAACAGAGCGGCCTCGAAGCCCAGCAACTGCGCCGCGTATTCCTGCAGCGCGTTCACGGAAGGATCGTCGCCAAACACGTCGTCGCCCAGCGGGGCATCGAACATGGCCGCCCGCATGGCGGGCGTGGGCTGGGTGACGGTGTCGCTGCGAAAGTCGGGCATGGGGCGTCTCGGAGGCTGTGGAAATGCAAGGCATGGTAGCGGGCACCGATGGCGGGTGGGGCCTTGGGGGTTAATGCGCATGGGCCGTTGTCCCCTGCGTACCACCTGCAGCGCGCAGCGCGCGCCAGAATGCCGGGCCACTTGCCAGACCGGAAAGCACCCATGTCGCCAGCCCATTCGCCGATGTTCCACAAAGTCCTGGTCGCCAACCGCGGCGAGATCGCCCTGCGCACGGTGCGCGCACTGCAGGACCTGTCCATCGCCAGCGTGGCCGTGTACGCCGACGACGATGCCCAGGCGCCCCACGTGCGTGCGGCCGATGCGGCGGTGGCCCTTGGGGCCACGGGCCCGGCGGCCTACCTGGATGGCGCGAACCTGATCGCCATCGCGCGCGCCCAGGGCTGCGATGCCGTGCACCCGGGCTATGGCTTCCTGAGCGAGCGCGCCGACTTCGCGCGCGCCTGCGGGCAGGCCGGTCTGCGCTTCATCGGCCCCACGCCCGAACAACTGGCACTGTTCGGCGACAAGGCCCGGGCGCGCGCAATGGCACTGCGCTGCGGCGTGCCGCTGATGCCGGGCACGCAGGCCGCCGTCACGCTGGAGGAGGCCTTGCAGTTCTGGCAGGCGCAGGGCGGCGCGGGCATCGTGATCAAGGCCATCGGCGGTGGCGGCGGGCGCGGCATGCGCGCCGTGCAGTCGGCTGAAGAGTTGCCGACTGCCTATGCGCGCTGCCGCAGCGAGGCGCTGGCTGCCTTCGGCGTCGATGGTGTCTACGTCGAGCGGCTGATGGCCGGGGCGCGCCATATCGAGGTGCAGGTGCTGGGCGACGGGCGGGAGGTGATGTCCCTGGGAGAGCGCGAGTGCACGCTGCAGCGGCGCTTCCAGAAGCTGGTGGAGGTGGCGCCCAGCCCCTCGCTGCCTGCACCGCAGCGCGAACGCATCGTGGCGGCAGCGCTTTCCATGGCGAGTGAGGTGTTCTACGAGGGTCTGGGCACCTTCGAGTTCCTGGTGGACCTGTCTTCCGCAACACTGCCCTTTGTCTTCATCGAGGCCAACCCGCGCCTGCAGGTGGAGCACACCATCACCGAAGAGGTCACAGGCGTGGACCTGGTGCAGACCCAGATCGCGCTGGCTGCGGGCCAAAGCCTGCGCGATCTGGGGCTCGACCCCGATGCGCCGCCTGCGGTGCAGGGCTTTGCCATGCAGTGGCGCATCAACGCCGAAACCCTGGACGCGCAGGGCGGCGCCGTGCCGGGCGGCGGCCCCCTCACGCGCTTCCACCTGCCGGCCGGCCCCGGTATCCGCGTGGACACGCATGGCGTGGCGGGTGCAGCCCCCTCGCCGCACTACGACACACTGCTGGCCAAGCTCATCGTGCACACGCGCAGCCTGCGGTTCGGCGATGTGCTGCGGCGCTCGCAGCGTGCGCTGGCCGAATGCCGCATCGGTGGCGTGGCGACCAACCTGGCGCTGCTGCGCGCGCTGGCCGCGCGGCCTGAGATGGAAAGCCAGCAGGTGCACACGCGCTGGCTGGAGACGGTGCTGCCCGAGCTGCTGGTGGCGGCGGGCCACCTGGGGGATGAACCCCTGTCTGCGGTTGCAGGTCAGGAGGCCGTGCAGCCCGCATCCGCGCCCGAAGGCGCGGTGCTGGCGCCCATGCCCGCCCGCCTGGTACAACTGTCGGTGGCCGAGGGCGACGTGGTGGCCCCCGGGGCTGAGCTGGCCGTGCTCGAAGCGATGAAGATGGAGCATGTGCTGCTGGCGCCGCGTGCGGGCCGGGTGCGCGCACTGCTCGCCGTGCCAGGCGGCTACCTGGTGCAAGGCCAGCCGCTGCTGGTGCTGGATGCCATGGACAGCGCTGACCGCATGAAGGAAGACCCCGCTGCGGCGCAGGGCGCCGACCACATCCGCTCCGACCTGCAGCGCGTGCTCGACCGCCATGCCTTCACGCTCGACGCCGCGCGCCCCGAGGCCATGGCCAGGCGCCACGCCCAGGGCGGGCGCAGCGCGCGCGAGAACATTGCCGACCTGTGCGACGAAGGCAGTTTCATCGAATACGGCGCGCTGGCCATCGCTGCGCAGACGCGCCGGCGCAGCCTGGAAGACCTTATCGCCAACACCCCGGCCGATGGCATGGTAACGGGCATCGGCGGCATCAACAGCGCCGATTTCGGGCCCGAGAAATCGCGTGCGGTCGTCCTGTCCTACGACGCCACGGTGCTGGCCGGCACGCAGGGCGCGCGCAACCATGCCAAGACCGACCGCATGCTGGGCATTGCCCTGGCGCAGAAGCTGCCCGTGGTGCTGTTCGCCGAAGGCGGGGGCGGGCGGCCCGGCGATACCGACATGCCGGTGGTGGCCGGCCTGCACGTGCACACCTTTGCAAGCTATGCCGCGCTGTCGGGCCAGGTGCCCGTGGTGGGCATCGCAGCGGGGCGCTGCTTTGCGGGCAATGCGGCGTTGCTGGGCTGCAGCGACGTGATCATTGCCATGCGCGGCAGCAACATCGGCATGGGCGGCCCCGCCATGATCGAGGGCGGGGGGCTCGGTGTCTTCAAGCCCGAGCAGATCGGCCCGAGCCGCGTGCAGCACGCCAATGGCGTGATCGACGTGCTGGTCGAGGACGAGGCTGCAGCGGTGCAGGCGGCCCGGCACTACCTGTCGTTCTTCCAGGGCCGGGTGGCGCAGTGGACGGCACCCGACCAGCGCCTGCTGCGCGCCGTGGTGCCCGAGAACCGGCTGCGCGTGTACGACACGCGCGTCGCCATGATGGGCCTGGTGGACGAAGGCAGCCTGCTGATGCTGCGCACCGGCTTCGGCGCCGGCATCCACACCGCGCTGGCGCGCATCGAGGGGCGCCCTGTGGGCCTGCTGGCCAGCAACCCGCTGCACCTGGGGGGCGCCATCGATGCCGATGCCGCCGACAAGGGCGCGCGCTTCATGCAGCTGTGCAACGCCCACGGCCTGCCGCTGGTCAGCCTGGTGGACACGCCCGGCTTCATGGTTGGCCCCGAGGTGGAGGCCACGGCCCAGGTGCGCCACGTGAGCCGCCTGTTCGTCACCGCCGCGAGCCTGCGCGTGCCCTGCTTCAGCGTGGTGCTGCGCAAGGGCTACGGCCTGGGCGCCATGGGGATGACGGCCGGGGGCTTTCATGCCCCGGTGTTCACCGTGGCCTGGCCCACGGGCGAGTTCGGCGCCATGGGGCTCGAAGGCGCCGTGCGCCTGGGCTTTCGCAAGGAGCTCGAGGCCGTGCCCGAGGGGGCGGAGCGTGACGCCTTGTTCCAGAAACTGGTGGCGCGCCAGTATGCCAACGGAGAAGCGATGCACATGGCGGCCACGCTGGAGATCGACGCGGTGATCGACCCCGCCGGGACCCGCGCCTGGCTGGCGCGGGGGCTGGCATCGACGCATGTGGCGCCCATGGGGCATCGCTTTGTCGATACCTGGTAGCCACTCCGGTGTGAAGGGGCCATGCTAAGCTGGCCGGCTGATTGAGGCGCTCGCGGCCGAATGGTCGCGCGTTGCCCTGCGCCCCATCCAACGGAGACTTTCCCATGCCCGGTTTGCTGCCCGATATCGACCCCGATGGCCTGCTCGAATTCTCGGTGGTCTACACCGACCGCGCGCTCAACCACATGTCCAAGCGCTTCACCGGCGTGATGCAGGACATCCTGGCCACGCTCAAGCAGGTCTACAACGCCCACACGGCTGTGCTGGTGCCCGGCAGCGGCACCTTCGGCATGGAGGCCGTGGCGCGCCAGTTCGCCAACAACGAAAAAGTGCTCATCGTGCGCAACGGCTGGTTCAGCTACCGCTGGAGCCAGATCTTCGACGCCGCCGGCGGCCTGGGCGGCGGTGCCGTGGTCTGCAAGGCGCGCAAGCAGGGCGATGGCCCGCAGGCGCCCTGGGCGCCGTGCCCGGCCGACGAGGTGGCGGCCGCCATCCGCGCCGAGCGGCCCAAGGTAGTGTTCGCACCGCATGTGGAGACGGCCAGCGGCATCATCCTGCCCGACGATTACCTGCGCACGCTGACAGCGGCCGCGCACGAGGTCGGCGCGCTCTTCGTGCTCGACTGCGTGGCATCGGGCGCGATGTGGGTGGACATGCAGGCCACCGGCGTGGACGTGCTGATCTCTGCCCCGCAAAAGGGCTGGAGCGGCTCGCCCTGCTGCGCCATGGTGATGCTCAGCGAGCGTGCGCGCCAGGCCATCGAGGGCACCACCAGCAGCAGCTTCTCGTGCGACCTCAAGAAGTGGATGCAGATCGCCGAGGGCTACGAAAAGGGCCAGCACGCCTACCACACGACCATGCCCACCGATGCCCTGGTGCGCCTGCGCGAGGTGATGCTGGAGACGCGCGAGTACGGCTTCGACAAGGTGCGCGACGAGCAGATCGAGCTCGGCGTCAAGGTGCGTGAGCTGCTCGAATCCAAAGGCTTCCCGAGCGTGGCGGCCGAGGGCTTCAAGGCCCCGGGGGTGGTGGTGAGCTACACCACCGACCCCGGCATCCAGAACGGCAAGAAGTTCATGGAAGTGGGCCTGCAGACCGCCGCCGGCGTGCCGCTGCAGTGCGACGAAGGTCCGGACTTCAAGACCTTCCGCATCGGCCTGTTCGGCCTGGAAAAATGGCACAACGTGGAGCGCACGGTGGGCCACCTGTCCACGGCGCTGGGCCAGATCGCGGCAGCCGCCTGAGCTTCCTCCTGCCCTTGGGGCCGGCACGATGACATCCCGCACCGAGCCGGACGCCGCCCGCGCGGCGCTGCGCACGGCCAAGCGCCAGGCGCTGGCCCTGCTGTTGCTGGCCACGGCGGTGTTCATCGGCACCAGCCTGGTGGAGCGGGGCCTGGCGCTCAATGGCTTGAAGGCCGTGGCCGAGGCGGCCATGGTGGGCGCGCTGGCCGACTGGTTTGCGGTGGTGGCGCTGTTTCGCCACCCCATGGGCCTGCCCATCCCGCACACGGCCATCATCGCGCGCAACAAGGACCGCATCGGACGCAACCTGGCCGGTTTCGTTCGCGACAAGTTTCTCGATCCGCCGTCGCTGGTGGCGCTGATCCGCCGCCACGACCCGGTCGCGCGCCTGGCCGAATGGCTGGTGGCGCCGGGCCATGCCGCGCTGCTGGGACAGCAGGCGGTGCGCCTGCTGTCGGCCGGGCTCGACGCCGTGCAGGATGCCCAGGTGGAGCGCTTCATCCAGCGCGCCGCGCGCACGCTGATCGGGCAGATCGACCTGTCGCAGACCATGGCCACGGTGCTGGGCGCGCTCACGCACAACGGCCGCCACCAGGCGCTGCTCGACGACGCGCTGGCCCGGCTCATCACCCTGCTGCAGAACGAGGAGACGCGCCACCTGATCGCGCACACTATCGTGCAGTGGCTCAAGAAGGACCACCCGGTCAAGGAAAAGGTGCTGCCCACCGACTGGCTGGGCGACAAGGGATCGGCCATGGTCGCCAATGCCCTGGCCGGCCTTCTGGGCGAGGTGGCGGCGAACCCGCAGCACCAGCTGCGCGCCCAGTTCGACGAGGCCGTGCAGCGCCTGGTGGAGCGCCTGCAGACCGACCCCGACTGGCAGCGCCGGGGCGAGGAGATCCGCACCTACCTACAGACCGACGCCACGCTGGGCCGCTACGCGCAGGAGCTGTGGCAGGGCATGCGCGCGGCGCTGCAGCGCGACCTGGACAATCCCGACTCTGCGGTGGCACGCAACGTGCAGGCCATGGGCGGCTGGCTGGGGCAATCGCTGGCAGGCGACCTGGCGCTGCGCGAGTCGCTCAACGCGCGGCTCGAGCGCTGGGTGCAGGGCCTGGCGCCCGATGTGTCGGCCTTCATCGCCCAGCATATTGAGGACACGGTGCAGCGCTGGGATGCGCGGGAGATGTCGGACCTCATCGAGCTGCAGGTCGGCAGGGACCTGCAGTACATCCGCATCAATGGCACGGTGGTGGGCGGGCTCATCGGCTTGGTGCTGTTCTGCCTCTCGCACGCCGGTGAGATCTGGCGGGTCGTGATCCGCTAGGAACTGCGGAGTTGCGGGGGCTGCGCATATCAGAGCTTCTTTCCATTCCATGCCCACACCACGCGGCCCAGCACAGAAATCTGTTGGCCGCCATCCAGTGAGCCGATGGTCTTTACTGTGGGATTGTCACTGCTCACGTCGAACCCACCATCAAAGCGGCCAGAAACGCGCTTGATGAAAAGCCGTTGACTCGTGGACAACACATACACCCCGTCGGCCTGTGACGGGTCGCGCATGCCTGTATCTACCAGCAGCACGTCGCCATCCGAAAACGTAGGTTGCATGCTGTCGCCATAGGCGTGAATGAAGCGCAGGGCCGAGGCGTTCGTCGGCTGGATGCGGCGGGTCACCCACTCAGGCGAAAGCGCGATGGAGCCGACATGAACGTCTTCATGCTGCACATCGTTTCCTCGGCCCATGCTGCCGGCGTTGGCCAGCAGGGGGACATGAATCGCAGGCCCACCCGGCAGGGGTGCCGGCGACATGCCCTGCGCCACCACGGAGGCTGGGTCTGGGAAGGGGGCGCCTGTACCGGAAATGATCCACACCGCTGACACCCCGAGCTTCTTTTCGGCGCTCATGGCCCCTGGCTTGGAGACCCCGCGTCTTCCCCAATTTGTGACAACCTGATCAGACTCGTTCAAGGCTTTGGCCAGGGCAGCAGGTCCGTGCACGCCCGCTTTTTGTGCTGCATCGAGAAGGCGCACCAGGCTGTCGTGTTTGTATGGCTCGTTCATGCCCTGAATTCTCGAACGATTAAACAAAATGTTGCTACACATTTCGTTTGATTGTTTAGTAAACATTGTGTTTAATAGGGGCCATGAACGATGCCGAACTCATCAAGCGCCACAATGATCTGCCTTCCGGGGAAGGCTTGACCAGTTTTCCTCGGTACGGGGTTACTAAACACATTGAGATATGCATCGGACAGGACATTCCATCTGTTGCCAAGGGAAAACATCCTGAACCGTTCCTGAACCCTGCGCTGCGAAAGCGGCTTCCCGTCGCCGATGCTACGCACCTTGTGCGCGCCGCCGACCCCGCCACCAGCGTGGACGCCGCCGAGAGCGCCCAGCTGTTCAAAGCCAGCCACGCTGAGCGCATCGTGGCCGCGCTGGAGCAGCATGGTCCCAAGACTGCGCACGAGCTGACGGTTCGCACGCGCCTGACCGTGGTGCAGATCGATCGTCGGCTGCCCGAACTCTCCAAGGCGAAGCGCGCCCGCGTGGTGCAGGTGGACGGCCGGGACCTGACCCGCGAGGGCTTCCGCGTGTGGGAGGTCGTCGCATGCGAGTGCTGAACGATTTCGAGTTCCTGCGCCCGCGCGGGCCCGACCGGGACATCCCGGTTCGGCTTCTGCGCCGCACCAGCAGGAGCGCCGGCCGGTGCGAGTCCTGGACCGCAACGGCCGCTAGGTCGTAGGGCTGGGCCCGCGCACGCAAGGCGCCTTCCACATCGAAACACCGCAGCAGTCGGCCGCATCGCGCGCCAAGGCGCTGCGAATCAGCAAAACAGGGGGAGTTGATGAACGCGAGCATTTCCAAACCCACGCCCGAGGCACTGCAGCGGCAGGCCCGTGAGGCGGCAGGGCGGTGCATTGCGCTGGCCGAGACCCATCACCACGAGCACTGTGGCCTGCTATGGCTCCGGTTCGGTGCGGGCTATTGCGCTACCTCCCGCGCTGGCCAGGCCCTGGAGGCCGCCGCCTGTGTCTGAAGCAATGCGCTGGTTCCGGTGGCACCACGGCACCGTGACCGACCCGAAATTTCCCTTGGTAGCGCGCCGAGCGGGTGCGTCTTTGCCGGACGTGCTGGCTGTGTGGGCCCACGTCCTGGAACAGGCGAGCGAGTCCGACGAACGCGGCGCGTTCGGCTCCATCGACACCGAGGCCATCGACTGCCTGTTCAACTTCCCTGCGGACGAAACGCGCACGGCCAGCATCCTGACCGCCATGGAGCAGCGGGGCTTGATCGAGGGCGGCCGTGTCGTGCGCTGGGAGAAGCGCCAGCCGAAACGGGAACGCGCGGACGACAGCAGTACTGCGCGTGTGCAGGCGTTTCGTGATCGGCAACGCCAAGCAACGGGGGGCAGTGGCAAGGCAACGCCAACCACGAAGGATGAAGCGCCAGGAACCGCCGTGGAGCAACAGGTAACGCCAGGGAACACCCAGAGAAGAGGAGAGGAGAGAAGAGGAGATGCATCACCTGACGGTGATGGAAAACCTGCTGCATCGGTGGACAAGGGGCGTTACCCCGAAGAGTTCGAAGCCGCTTGGCAGCTGTACCCCTCCCGCCCCGGCAACTCGAAGGCCGACGCGCACAAGGCGTGGGCAACCCGCGTGAAGGCAGGGGTCCAACCAGCCGTACTTGCCGATGGGGTTCGGCGCTATGCCGCGTTCTGCGAGGCCAACGGCACCGAACCCCAGTTCATCAAGCAGGCCGCCACATTCTTCGGGCCTGGCGAGCATTTCTCGAACGACTGGAAGGCGCCTGCGACTCGCACGCCTGCCGCCAAGCCATCGGCCCATACAGGCTTGGCAGATCGCAACTATTCCCAAGGGGTGTTTGATGATGGAACGTTCGTCTGAGTCGCAGCCTGTGCAGCGTGTGCTGCCGGCAACTGGTCGTGAGAGCCTGGGCGAGGTGGTCGCGACCTGTGCCCAGCATGGCCAGTACCTGAGCACTGGCGTGCGCTATGCCATCGGCCGCCTGCGGCGGGAGGTGTGGACGCCGTGCCCCGAATGCGAGGAGCACAAGGCTGCCCGGGAGCGCCAGGCTGCAGCTGAAGCATCGGCCGCGGTCGCGCGCACCAAGCTGGAGGCGCTGCTGCACGATGCCGCGATACCGAGGCGTTTCATTGGACGCACGCTGGAGACCTACCAGGCCGAGACCGCCGAGCAGAAACGCGCCCTGTCCATAGCGCAGGACTTCGCGGACAACTTCGACCAGAAGGCGCGCCGGGGCGATTCGCTGATCCTGCTGGGCCCGCCGGGCACTGGCAAAAGCCACTTGGCCGCCGGCATCCTGCAGGCCATCCTGCCCGAGCATGTGGGCCTGTACACCACCTGCGCGGGGGTGATCCGCACGGTGCGCGCGAGCTGGCGGCCCCATGCCGAGAAATCTGAGGGCCAGGTGCTGGCAGCGCTGTCGAGCGTGCCTCTGCTGGTGATCGATGAAATCGGGGTGCAGTACGGCACCGAGAGCGAGCAGAACATCCTGTTCGATCTGATGGACCGCCGCTACCGGGACATGGTGCCCACCATCCTGCTGGCGAACCTGAAGCTGAAGCGGGACGACCCTGCGGAGCCCCCGGGCCTGCGCGAGGTGCTGGGCGAGCGCGTCTATGACCGGCTCACCGAAACCGCCCGCATCGTGACGTTTGCCGGCCAGAGCTACCGCGCCCGCGCGCGCCAGGAGGCGGCCCATGGATGAGCGCCTGCCACCTCCGACCATGCACGAACCGGGTAGCCCATGACTACAGCAAAGACCATCGCCCATCCAGTCAAGGCCGTGCCAGCGCGTGCCTCCCTGCCCGCCCTCGCAGCGCCCGCGCCCGATCTGGTGGACCGCATGTTCGACTACCTGTCAGCCGAGTTCCCTCAGATCGCCGGTGAACAGCTCAGCGCAGCGAAGTCCGCTGTGCGCGCTGAGTTCTGCGGCGAAGAGGTCTACATTCCCGCGCGTGGCGCCGTGGAGCGGCAGCGCCAGGTGGCCCAGGTCTTGTCCTTGTTCAACGGACGCAACGCCACGGACGTGGCTCGCCAGATCGGCATCTCCAGGTCGTCGGTGTACCGCTTCATCAAGCAAAGCCGGCTGGAGAGAAATAGAAGCGAGTAATAGCCGAAGTCGGTGGCGCGTTGCAGCTGGCATTCGCCATGCGCGTCCCGCATCTTGGCGGGCGCGGCGAGGCCGAACGCGGGAGTCTGGACACCTCCTCGCCGCACACAAGTCATCTCAGTTTTCCGAGATTTGAGACAGGCAAATGGGCATCCTTCAGGACATGCACCCAGCCCACAACCCTGTCACCGCAAGGCTCCGCGACGAATCGTACTCAGGCTGCGCGCTCGAGGGAACAGCGCCAGAGTGCACTGCCGCCTTCAGCGCCAACAGCTCGCTTTGCGCTCCAGAGCACTGTCCCATCGGGATCAACCGCTGCAGCGGCACCGCTTCGGACCCCTCGGCATCGGATGACGGCAACGGGTTTGTTTTCCCCCACTACTACATCTGACCATGCTGGCCCTGGAACCCACGATCAAGGAACGACTGGAAGCCCTGCCCGCGCTGTCGGGTTGGGTGGTGAGCGGCATCACCGTGCCCGAAGGCCCCGGCGCCGACCGGCAGCTGACCCTGCGCGTGGGCACCGTGCAAGTGGGTGATGCGAAGGCCATGGCCACTTCGGTCTCGCCCTCGTGGGAAATGCGCTTGAGCGTGCCCCGCAGCGCCGCCGCTGCCCTCGAGCTGGACGCGGCGTTCGCCGCCATCCTGGCCAGCTTTCATGGCTGGTTTCCTGGGGATGTCACCGGCCGCATCTGGGAGCGAATGGCTCTCGGCGCGGTAGGCGAAATCTCCCAGTCCCTGGGCGAGGGCCGTGCCGGCATCTCGCTGTCTTTTGCCACGTCCGCCAAGTTCGACGGCGTGGACGAGTGATCCCTTCAACCGACCTTACTGAGGAGCCCTGAAATGTCTTTGACCCATGAGAAGAACGAATATGCGATTCCGCGCGGCCGCGTGTACTTCGACCCGTTCGACGCCAACCAACTGCCCACCGGCGAGATCTACCTGGGCAACTGCCCTGGCTTCACCCTGCAGGTGGAGACCGAAAAGGCCGAGCACTACAGCTCGGAGGAAGGCCTGCGCGAGAAGGACGAAGCCCTGGTGGTGCAAGTGAACCGCACCGGCAATGTGACCTGCGACAACTTCAGTGCCGACAACCTGGCGCTGTTCCTGTCGGGCGCCAAGTCCACGACCAACCAGGCTGCAGCCACCATCGCTGGCGAGGCCCACAGCGTGGGCGGCGGGCTGTACTACCAGTTGGGCGAGACCAACGACAACCCATCGGGCGCACGTGACGTGACCGACATCGTGGTCACGAGCGCCGACGGCGCCACCACCTACGATGTGGGCGACGACTACAACGTCGATCCCGCCCTGGGCCGCGTGCAGATCGTCAAGGGCGGTGCCATTGACATCGCCGCCGCTGCCGCGCCCTCCAAGCGCGTGGGCGTCAGCATTGGCTACAAGACCACGGCCCGGGCCTGGACCCGCGTCACCACGGGCTCGAAGACCGAGCTGTCGGGCCGCATGCGCGTGGTGGCCTCCAATGCCAGCGGCACGAACCGCGACTGGTTCATGCCCAAGGTGACCCTGACCCCCAGCGGCGAAATCCCCGTGATCGCCGAGGGCACCGAGTTCGTGCAGATGCAGTTCGGCCTGGAAGTGCTCAAGGCCGCCAACACGCAGGCGGTCTACGTGGACGGCCGCGGCGCATCCATCCCCTGATCCGTTCTCCAACCGCACGGCGCTTCGGCGCCCTGCGGCTTGCCATGGCGCTGCCTGCGCGGCACCAATGCAAGCCGTAGCCAAACCTGAGCACACAACACATGGCCCCCAAAGTCATCCAGATACTGATTCAAGCGCGAGACATGGCGTCCGGCGTGTTCGCGAAACTGAGCACGGCGGCAGCGGGCGTGGCCGCGGAGCTCAGCACCGCAGCTACAGGCGTGGCCACGCGCCTGGGCCCGGTGGTCACAGGTTTGGCCACTCGTCTGGGCACGGTGGTCGCAGGCGTGGCGACGCGTCTGGGCACTGTGCTTGCGGCCTTGGCCCCGGTCGCTGCCAATGTGTTCGCGGGCCTGAGCAAGTCGGCTGGAGGCGTGACCGCGACGCTGGGCAGCGCGGCCGCAGGCGTGGCCACGCGTCTGGGCACGGTGGCCAAAGGTGTGGCTTCGGCCGCTGCCGGTTTATTCAGTGAAGATGGCTTCGGAAGCGTGATCAAGGGCGCTGCGAACCTCGAGCAGGCCATGAGCAAGGTGCAGGCCGCCACGGGCGCCAGCTCTGAGGAGATGGCCCGGTTCAAGACGGCCGCGGAAGAGGCTTCGGCAGGCTCGAGCTTCTCCAGCGTCGAGGCTTTGGGGGCGCTGCAGAATCTGGCGAAGGCGGGTCTGAGCGCCACCGATGCCATCGGCGCACTGCCTGCCGTCGTGAGCTTGGCAGGCGCCGGAAATACCGATCTGGCCACATCATCCGAGCTGTTGACCAAGGTGATCGGCGGGATGGGGGGCAAGTTCTCGGATGCTGCCCACTACGCCGATGTGCTGGCGCTGGCCGCCCAGGCCACTGACTCCAATGTGGTCGGGTTGGGCGAGGCGCTGAGCGAAGCCGCCCCCGTTGCGCAAAAGATGGGGCTGAAGCTGGAGCCCACGGTCGCCATGCTGGGCAAGCTGGCCGACGCCGGCCTCGACGCGGGCCGCTCGGGCACGGCCTTGAAAACCATCCTCACCCAGTTCTCCGACCCGGCCAGCAATTTCCGCAGCGAGCTTGCGAACGCGGGCATTACCACCACCGATTTCGAGAAGGCCCTGCACCAGTTGGCGGCTGCGGGCCCCGCAGGGTCGAAGGCGATCAAGTCGGTGGGGGAGGAGGCCGGCCCTGCGCTGCGCGAGCTGATCGGCCAGGGTACGGGTGCGCTGGATGAACTCACCGGCCGGCTGCAAAACTCCGAAGGCAGCGCCGCTGCCATGGCCGAGGCCATGCGCAACAACCTCAATGGGGCGTTGGGCTCGCTTGGCTCGGCCTGGCAGTTGGTGAAGGACACCCTGGGCACGCCGGTGCTGCCGGTGCTCAAGCAGGGGGTGGAGCAGCTGACGGCCGTCTTGAGGGCAGCTGTGGCTGATGGGGCCGTGGGCCGGTTCGGAGAGGCCGTTGCTGCAGCTTTCTCCGCTGGACTGAAATACATCCGCGAGTTCATTGCCAATGTGGACATGGACGCAGTCACTGAGCGCATGACTGCCTTCGCAGAGAGTGCAAAGGCTGCATTCGTAACGCTGGGTGAGTACGCTACTGACGCCGGCAACACCGTAAAGCTGGTATGGGGCGTGATGTCGGCTGGCGCTTTCAGCACCATGGGTGTGATTTACAAAGTTGGTGAGGCGGTTGCGGGAGTGGTCTCCAACTACCAGTCCCTCCGTGCCTTCCTGTTTGAACTCGGCTCCAAGCTCCCCTTAGGCCCTCTATCGAAGCATTTCGCTTCGAGTGCGGCGGAAATCCGTGAGTCTGCCGGAGCTACCTGGGCCGTATCTGAGGCGCTGGCAAAAAAATCCGAAGAATCCTTTGCGGCGGCCACCGAGGGAGCACAGCTTGCGCAGCGAGGGTGGGCAGGGCTGACAACCACCGTTGAAAGCGCGGTTCCTGTTACCAATGCAGCTACCCAGGCTGAGGCGGCCCTCAACAAGGAACAGCAGGCAGGTGCCGAGGCGGCTGCAAAGGCCGGTGCAGCCTATCAGAAGAAGATGAATGACGAGCAGCTGGCAAAGCAGGCTGCGCAGGAGCATCGCGCGGCCATTGCGGCGCTGCGGGCGGAGTATGAGACGGCCGTCGCCAACGGGGACTGGCAGGCCGCTGCCGTCGCCCAGGAAAAGATGGCGGCCGCGCTTCGCCAAACCAAGACGGAAGCTGGGGTCACCGGCGAAGCGCTCAAGGAGGCATTCAAGACGCTTGGCGTCACCAGCACTGCCGAACTGAAGAAAACGGCAGACGAGTCGAAGGCCGCCTACGAAACCATCAAAAGCTCCGGCACCAGCACGGCCGCGGACCTCTCTGCCGGGTTCCGCAAGGCCGCTGCGGATGCCATCGCCGCCAACAATGGCGTTGCTCCATCGTGGGTGGCGGCCGAGGCCAGTGCGCGCGGCTACCGCCTTGAAGTGGACGCTTCTGGCAAGTCGCATCTGGAGCTGATCAACAAGGCAGGCTCGGGGCTCACCAACCTGGCGGGTGGCTGGCAGATGAGCAAGGAGGCGCTCGAGGCGCACCAGGAGGCCATGGACAAGGTGTTGATGAAGTACACCTTGTCCGCCGAATACACCGAGCGCCAGATCAAGCTGCTGGAGCGCGAGGCCGCCGCCGCGGAGAAGGCCGCCGAGGCCTACCGCAAGAAGTGGAAGATGGACAAGGAGGGCTACTCCCTCAATACGGCCGGCGAACGTGTGATGGCCGGCGAGTCCGACAAAGACGTGTCGAACGATGTGGCGAACCTCTACGGTGAGCAGAACCGCGACAACAAGGAGGCCCGCCGTGCCCGGCAACTGCGCGCGCTCGCCCGCCTGCGCAGCAAGGGCAACGGCCTGGTCACCCAGATCGACCTGAGCGCCGACGAGCGCCGCGAGCTGCAGGAGTTGGAGCAAAAACTGCTCAACACCGCCCCGGAAAAGCCCGAGGACACGGTCGACAAGACCGGCGCCGGCATTCCCAAGACCAGCGGCAGGGACGGCAAGGACGGCAAAGACAGCAAGGATGGTGAGGGCCGCAGTACGCGTCCGCGGGAGCGGGGCATTTCCCCGGGCCTGGGCACCACCGTGGTGTTCAACCTGCCGTCCGGGGCCAAGAGCGTGAAAACGACGCCCGACGGGGCCACCGCGCTCAAGAGCGTCCTCGAAGAACTCACCAACGGAAAGGGAACCTCGCGATGAACTCCGCATTTCACACGTTGGGCACGTTGCCCATCCCCTGCGGGATGGTCTGGATCGATGAGCACGACTGGGCGCCCGTGCAAAAGGAAATGGAGTACAGCCTCACGGGCGCGCTGCTGGTCGATGCGGCCGTGCGCCAGGCGGGCCGGCCCATCACCCTGCAGGCCGTCGAGGACGCCGGGTGGATCGCGCGCGGCATGCTGCACGACCTGCGTGAGCTGGCATCCGTGCCCGATGCGACCTACCCATTCACGCACGCGGACGGCCGCGAGTTCACCGTGATGTTCGCCCCGGGCGGCGAGCCCCTTCAGGCCGTGCCCGTGGCACGCCCCGAACTGCCGCCCGACTCCTATCCCTACATCGCCACCGTGCGATTGATCGAGGTTTGACCCTATGACCATACTTGCCGGCGACATCAAGCTGCTCGCATCCCGTGTGATGACCGATGACCCCGAGGGCGGGGGCGGGCCTACAGGCACCGCCATCCCCGATGGCGGCAGCAATGGCATCTGGAACGACGTGTCCGAGCTGGACCGCGCCAATGGCGACGTGTCGGTCCGCCAGCTGCACTTGGCCGTGCGCACCAACAACACCGACACCTACCTGGGCGCACAGGTCATCGTGTCCAAGCCGCCCAACGACGCGAACGTCTGCATCACCCTGGCCAAGTGCGCGCCTTTCGCGCGCCGGACCGAGATCGCCAATTCCATCGAAAGCTACCTGATCCAGTCCTCGGAGTGGTCGGGTTACCTGCTGGAGAACCACGTCGCCGGGCAGAACAGCATCCAGGTCTTCCAGCGGCCTGGTAGCGTCACGCCGGCCATCGGTCGCACTCTGGTGTTGGTCTACAACGAAGACCAGCCGACCGAGCGCCGCCAGTACATCCGCATCAACCGCGTGGAGGTGCAAACGCGGACCTTCAGCTATTCGGTGGGTAACGGGTATGTGGACTACACCGCCGATGTGGTGGTGTGCGAGCTGAGCGACGATCTGCGCTTCAACTTCCCCGGCTCACCGCCGGATCGCAGTTTCGTGCGGCTGGCGAATCGCACCGTGCTGCGCGACACCACCGTGGCCGACGCCGCCACCTACTACGGCGCCACCACGCTGACCGCAGTTGCCGACCTGGGCGCGGCCTCCATCAAGGTGGCCAGCGTCTACACCCAGCTCGTGCCCAGCGCGCGTACCGAGACGGTGGCGCTCGACCTGCGCCCTGCGGCCGTGCGCAACATGGTCTTGGCCGAGACTCCGCGCCGTGTGGAAGTGGGTGCCGCACCGCACACGCGCCGCATCAAGATTGGTCAGGAGAATCGCCGCCGGGCGTACACCGACCTGCTGCTCCCGTTGCCCGCGCCTGGCACGGTGGTGATCAGCTACATGGCCCTGGGCAACTGGTACACCGTGGTCGATGACGGGATGGGGGCGTTCACGGGCCCGGGCGCTGGTCAGATCGTCTACACCACCGGCAGCCTGGCCATCACGCTGCAGGAGATGCCCGACGTGGGCAGCAGCGTGATTGTCCAATGGGGTGAAAAGGTCGGCTACATGAACCGGGCCGGCGGTGCTACGTTCCGCAAACCCGAGTTCGACTTGGTGCTGGAGCACGACGAAGTGAAGCCGGGCACCCTGGTGGTGACCTGGCAGTCCGGCGGCGTCACCAAGACTGCCAACGACAACGGCACCGGAGGGCTCACGGGCGATGCCACGGGCCAGATTCTGTATGCGACCGGGCGCCTGCGCATACGGCCCGCTGCCATGCCCGACCCGGGCGGCGAGTTCCAGATGGCATTCGAGTACTCCGAGACCGAGGTGGAGACCTTCAGCGGCCTCAATCCCGACAGCTCGGGCTTCGTCAACATGACGCTGGCCAAGGTGCCTACGCCGGGGACCATGGTCGTGCTCTGGCTCACCACGCGCACGGTATCAGCGACCGAGGGAAGCAACTCCGGCACCAACTTGCAGAAGGAGCCCGGCCTGGCCTATTCGGGTGGCGTGGCCATGCCCTCCGAGGTGGTCACCACGACCGCGAACGCCCCCGCATCGGTGGCGCCCGGCTCCACCACGAATGTGGCCTACGGGTGGCTGAAGACCCAAATGCCCGGCGGCAACGCCCTCCGCAGCGATGTTTGAGACACCCACGCAATGACCTACACCACCACCCAACAGACGTTCGGTACGAGCGGCGCCAAGAACACTTACAACGTGGCCCGGACCTCTGCGTCCAAGACGCAGGACCTGATCGCGCATGAACTGCACGACAACGGCGCCGGCACCTTCGGCCCGTACCACGGCGTGTGCAACTACACCGCCAAGACCTTGTCGGTCCGCGTGACCTCGCAGGACTCGCGCACCCAAAGCTACAACAGCGACTTCGAGAATGCGGAGATCTTCGCCAACCTGGGCAACGGCCAGGGTGGCGGGGGCAGCGACAGTGCGAAAGGCGGGGTCTACACCACCTCGGCTGTGAGCGAGGAAATGCTGGCCGGCGGCAATGTGTACGTGATCTACAGCACGGGCTTCACCGATACGAACGGGCATGTCCAGAACTTCGCGCCGCCGCTGCTCACCATCGACCTTTGCCCGCTCTCGGCCGATTATGTGGTGCCGGGCAGCGTGCAATTCACCTGGATGGGCCACGTCTACCGCGATTTCGAGGGCACCATCTACCGCGGCCGTACCGAGACGAATTCTGGCATCGCCTCGGGCACCATGGACTATTCCCAGGGGCTGGCCCAAATGACCGACTGGGTGGTCAACGGCAGCCCGGACGCCTTCACGCTGGACAGCCTGTGGACCCGCCGCGCGCCTTGGAAGACGGCCACGCTGATGGGGCGCACCCAGGCCGCGCCACTGGCCCCGGGCGGCTTCGTGCTGCTGCTCACCGACACACAGGGCAACTCCCTGACGGCCACGGCCGACCCCGACGGGCTGCTGGCGGGCACCCACCTGAAGGGGCGCCTGGACTACCAGACTGGCGTTTATGAAATCCAGTTCGGCGACTTCGTGCCCGACAGCTCGCTCACGCCGGCGCAAAAGCTGGAGTGGTGGTACGACCCTGCCGACGTGGGTGCGGTGCAGGCGGACAAGATCTGGCGGCCGTGGCCCGTGGACCCGACCACGCTGCGCTACAACAGCGTGGCCTACTACTACCTGCCCATCGACGCCGACATCCTGGGGCTCGACCCCGTGCGCCTGCCGCAGGATGGCCGCGTGCCCATGATCCGCCGCGGCGGCCACCTGGTGATCGGGCACTCGGGCAAGGTCGGGCCCGCGGCCGTGGGCAATGGGCAGACCATCGATACCGGCCGCGAGCGCCTCTCACGCGTGCGCATCACGGGCGCCGACGGGGTGGTGATCCAGACCGGCTACACGGCCGACCTCGACGCCGGCACGGTGACCATCGCCAACACCACCGGTTGGGCCCAGCCCGTCACCATCGAGCACCGCATCGAGCAGCTGATCCGCGTGGGCGATGTGCAGATAGACGGCACCCTGGCGCTGGTGGGCCAGCTCGCGCACGACTTCCCTGTCGGCTCCGTCGTGTCATCAGCCCTTGTGGCCGGCGACCTCAAGGCCCGCGTGCTGCCGCACTGGGACCAGGTGAGCTGGAACCAGCAGTGGACCGACTCTATCGTCGGCAATGCGGCGCTGGCCAGCTACAACGGGGCCATCACCGTGACCAACGCGGGCGCCATCACGCAGCGCTGGGTGGCCCTGATGCGCTCGAACACGACCTTCGAGTTCATCGGCGAATACACCGGGTCGCAGGGCATCCACAGCATCAATGTGGACTTCGCCCCCATCAACCCCGATACGGGCGTGCCGTACCTGTTCCTGCCCGCCATCGGCTGGGGCGAGGGCTGGATTCCGGGCAATGCCTTGTTCATCACCACGGTGGGCGCCATGGCCTCGATAGCGGCCATCCGCACCGTGCAGATGGGGCCACCCGCCGGCACCAACTACGAGACCGAAATCCTTGGGCGCGGCGGCGTGGATCGCCCGCCAAGCGCCTGAAGCGCAGCGCCACACACCACCCATTTATAGGACCAGCACACCATGGCTTCTCTCGTCAGCACCTCTACCAAGTACTTCCTCGACACCATGGCCGGGGCGCCCGTCCTGAACAACGCTTCAGGTAGCCTGATTGCTCTGTTGGAAGCAGTGCTCAAAACCGGCTTTGGCATCAAGGCGATGACATCCATGACGATTGCTGGCGGGGTGGCCACGATCAATTTCACTGCCCCCGCCAGCGCCGCACTGCCGAAGTCCGTGATAGCCATCAGCGGTATCACCGGGACCTATGCGGCCCTGAACGGTGAGCAGCGCGTGGAGACCGTGAGCACCACCTCGGTAACCTTCTTGACGGACATGCCCGATGGCATGGCCACCCTGTCCAGTGCCTCGTTCAGGATGGCCCCCCTTGGCTGGGAGGAGCCATTCACTGCCGCAGGAAAGGCCGTGTTTCGGCCTCTGGACCCCATGTCCACCCGCCCCTACCTGCGCATCCTCGATTCGGCTGCAAGCCCTGCAACGACCTTCTCTGCTCGGGCCCACATGTACGAATCTATGACGGATGTGGACACCGGGACCAACATGGCGCCTCCCACCGTTCGCCTGAACGGCGGGACCTATTGGTGGAAGACCAATGTGGCCTCCGCTGCCGCGCAAGCCTGGGCCGTGGTGGGAGACAGCCGGGGTTTTTACTTCATCCCTGTTCCTCACTTCTCGGGGTCTGCAACGCTCAATGGACCAGCCCACTGGTTTGGTGACATCAAGCCATACCGTGCGGGTGACTCCTACTGCGCGGCGCTGATTGCCCCAGTCGTCGAGGTGACCAGTTCCATGCCCAACGCTGTGAGCGTAAGCTATAACTCAGCATCCTCCGGTGCAGGGAGTTTCATGCGCGGTTTCACCGGCCTGGGGGCGACCGTGTCCGCTGCATGGCGAGGTGTCGGATCTGGAACTACAGGGGCCTCAGGGGCCGACAACAACGCCCTTGGGCCGTTTCCCAATCAGTCCACCAATGGCCTGCTCCTGGCAGAGGTTGTAGTCGGACAGTCACCGCTGGAAACCTACGGGCCTCGCGGCACCTTCCCCGGCGCCGCCTTTGTGCCCCAGTCGAATACAGGCGGCGGTGTGTTTGCCCGTGGCACCTTGATTGACGGTGTGGGTTCGTTTGCCGGGTCCAAGCTGATGTGTTTCCCACAGGGCGGCACGCTGAGTTCCGCTAGCAATGACTTTGCCTTTTTTATCGACGTGACGCGCGATTGGAGGTCCTGATCCATGGTCACCACAAAATGGCGTGCTAAGGCCCTGACTCCGTACGGGACTGGGGCTGTCAGTCTGAGCCAAATCCAACTCTATGCCGGTGCCACGCGCGTGGATACAGCCGCTACCATCTCCTGCAGCCACACGCCTGCTTCCGGCGCTCTTGCGAACCTCCAGGACAGCGACACATCCACCCTGTGCACCTTCGAACGAGCCGACTGCACATCTGAGGGCTTCTGGATTCATTGGGAGCTGACATCAGCTGCCGACGTCACGGGCATTCGCGTGGGTTCTGGCGCGGCGCAGAACACGTTTCTCTCGCATCTGGACCTGCAGTTTTGGTCTGGCACGCGATGGGAGCCAATGGGGACCGTGGGCCGGTTCGCATGGCCAGGCGCAAACGCTGTCAGCACAGAGATTGTCTTCACCGCGTTGACAAACCTCACAGTCGCTCTCTTGCACATGGACGGCACCAATGGGCAAAACAGCGGCTGGGCGGATAGCAGCGTTCAGAGGGTGCTGTTCAGCAATCAATCAGGGACCTCCTACAGCACGACTGCATCCAAGTTCGGCAGCACCTCTCTGAGCATTCCGGCACTGTGGAACTATGCCTACTTTGGAGCCGCGGGTAGCCCCCTTTTTGATCTTCAGACAGAGGACTTTGGCATCGACCTGTGGGTCCGGGCAAGTTCGATCGCCCATGTCTCTAATGCCCCGTGTCTCTTCTCGTGCAATGACGGGCCGCGCGCCGGTGGCTATGGTCTCTACCTGACCAACGGCAAGCCAGAGTTTTTCGTAGAGAACGGCGTCCTCGGGAACCTGTCTTGCATGGCCACCACTACGGTGGCTTTGAACACTTGGTATCACATCGCTGTTTCCCGCGAGGGCAATGTTTTCCGCATCTTCGTCAATGGCGTGCTGGAGAACACCGTCACCCATGCGACCGCCTGCGTGGTCAGCCCCACACGGCCCTGCGTGCTCGGGTCCTACTTCTACGGTGGTGGGCAAAACGGACCTTTCACTGGCTACATCGATGAACTGCGCATCGTCAAAGGGCGGGCTCCCTGGACGGCGAGCTTTCTTCCGCCGTCCGCTGCTTACGAGTCCATGGTGGGGGCTCTTCCCCTTCCTTCCGCTCACGCAGGCATGTCCGTCTACTCCATGCCAGGGGTGGCATTGAGCTTTTCCCCAGTCGGAGTTGCCGGCTACAGGGTTAGCCCGGGGCGGGACCACTACTTCGGCGGCGATGGCGTCCTGTACGGCGCCACCGAGGTAGACGGCACCCCGGACTTCCCCAAAGTCTGCAAGGTGCGTCTGCAGCGCGAGCGCGATGGATATACCGTGTCCGAGCAGTGGAGCAAGCCCGATGGAACCTGGCGCTTCGAGCACATCAACCGGGCGGAGGTCTACTGCGTGCAGGCCTTTGACCACACGCACGACTACCGCGCCACTCTCGCCGACAACCTGACACCGGAGCAGATGGCATGACCTGGACACTCGGCACCGACCACATCGCCGCGCAGCTCGCGGCCACCATCGCCTTTGCCGATGGGGCCAGCGGCCCGTCGCGGATCCGGCTCTACACCACCGACCAGCCCGCCGCGGGCGGCGACCCAGGGGCGCCTCACATCGTGGATATCGTCCTGGCCAAGCCCTGCGCCACGCTCGCGGACGGGGTGATGACCCTGCATCCCGCGAGCGGGGGGGCGATGGTGCTGACCAGCGGCAGGCCGAAGTGGGCCCGGTGGGAGCGCAGCGACGCCAAGCTGGTGGCGGACGGCAAGACGGTGGACGCCGAGCACGAGCTCGACGGCGACCTGACGATCGTGGGCGGCACAACCGCGCCAGGCGATGACAGCCCTACGCTGCAGGCCGGCGGGCTGGTGTTGCTGGGCGCGCTGACGTTCGGGTGAGGGCGATGTGGCATCAACCGACCTCACGTTTCGCCAGCCGCCCGTCAACGGCGTACCTGTTCTCCTGGTCTTCGGCGAGGACGACAGTGGGCCATCCATCCCGCCGGTCACCCTGCAGGGCACTGGCAAGCTGTCCGGCCTGCGCGGGCGCATGCGAGCCCGGTTGGGCGTGCGGCTGCGGGGCGGAGGTGCCCTGGCAGGCCTGCGCGGTCGCGTGGAAGCCCTCTACGATGTCAACGTGGACCGCTCCACCGTGGGCAGCACCCGTAGCGCCTGGCAGGAAGCCGGCCAGCAGCTGGATGCCACCCGCAGCGGCTGGCAGGACTCGGCCACGCTGCCTGTGGGCAAGCACTCCGGATGGGATGACGCTGCTCTGGGGCACACGGCCGCCCGCACATCCTGGCAGGCCACCCTGCAGCTGCAGCGCGCCGTGGCCACGGCCTACGAGGAGGCCCGCCGCCTGGACGTGCAGCCCGTGCGCAACGGATTTCAATCGGATGTACCCCTGCAGGTGCCGGTGCGCCAGCGGTTCGAGGAAACCGTGCGCATCGTTGCTGGCGTTGGCCAGGGCTTCCAGCGCGCCTTGCTGGAAACAGCGGCGGTGCGTCAGTGCTACCAGCAGGCCGACCGCCTGGGCGTGCCCTGGCTGCATGGCATGGGCATCGCCGTGCCGATCACCAGCGGCCCGCGCAGCCGGTATCAGGATGCGTGGCCACCGCGCCCGGGCCGCAGCGTCATCTGGCCGCCCGAGCCGCCGGACAAGGACCCTTGCTACCTGCCCGAGCTGCCGGTGCGTCTGCTCTTCAAAGTCCCGGCCGCGCGCGGCCTGCCCGCGCGGCTGCTCTTCACTTGTGAACGACATGGCCCCGGCCCTGAGCCGGGCGAGACCATCGTCGTGCCTGTACGGAGGGTCTACATGACCGTCAACAGCCTTACCTTGCTGCGCGTCGATGGCGCTGTGCCGCTGGAGGCCTCGGCCTTCTCTCTGTCCCTGGATGTCGATTCATGGACCTGGTCCTGGTCCGCCTCGATGCCTGCGCACCAGCTGCCCCTGGTGCAGCCTGCAGCCAACGGCGATCCCGTGGACATCCTCGCCACCGTCAACGGCGAGCCTTACCGCTTGGTGGCCGAAGGCTACACACGGGACCGCGCTTTCGCACGCGACGGCATCAGCGTTAAGGGGCGCGGCCGGTCCGCCGTCCTTGATGCGCCGTATGCGCCGGTGCTGAACCATGGCAACGCGAGCCCCCGCACAGCGCAGCAGCTCATGCTCGACACGCTGGCCATCAACGGCGTGCCCATCGGGTGGGGGGTGGATTGGGGGCTCGACGACTGGCTGGTCCCCGGTGGCCTGTGGTCGCACCAGGGCGTGTACATGGACGCGCTGCTCGATATCGCCGAGGCCGGCGGCGCCACCATCCAGCCGCACGACACCGATGCCATCGTGCGCGTGGTGCCTCGCTATCCCGCCGCGCCGTGGGATTGGGGCGACCTCACGCCGGATTTCGAGCTGCCGAGCGCGGTGGTGAGCATCGAGGGCACCGAGTGGGTGCGCAGGCCTGCCTACAACCGGGTCCACGTCAGCGGCGTGGGGGCTGGTGTGCTGGGTGAGGTCACGCGCCTTGGCACTGCGGGCAACGTGGTCGCGCCCATGGTCACGCACCCGCTCATCACGCATGTGGACGCCGCCCGCCAGCGAGGGCGCGCCGAGCTGAGCAACACCGGCGTGCAGGCATTGCTGAGTCTGCGCCTGCCGGTGCTGTCTGAAACGGGGCTCATCAAGCCCGGCGCCCTGGTGCGCTATGTGGACGGCGGCGCCGCGCACCTGGGCCTCGTCCGCAGCACATCCCTGGAGTGGCAGCGGCCCACGCTGCGCCAGGTACTGACCGTCGAGACCCACCCTGCATAGGAGCCCCCGCATGCGCAATCCGTACCGCGTTTTTCAAGAACTGTTTCCCAATGCACCGCTGCAGGTGGGAACCGTGGCCGCTGTCGATGGCGACATGGCCACGGTGATGTTGCCCGGCGGCGGCGTGCTGCAGGGGCGGGGCACCGCCACGGCGGGGCAGCAGGTGTTTATCCGCGATGGCGTGATCGAGGGCGAGGCCCCGGCGCTGGCCATCGTTGCCATTGACGTTTGACAGGGGGGAGGTGGTGAAAATCGAAACCATCGAGGGGCTGGCCACTGCCGGCAACAAGACCACGCTGGCTGGCGCCGCAGTGGGCAGCGTTGGCGCGTTCATGGCGTCCAACTTCGTTGGCATCGCCGGCCTGGTGATCGCATTTGCGGGCTTGCTGGTGAACCTGCACTATCGCCGCAAGGCCAACCAGCGCCATGAACTGGAGCACCAACTGCGTGTCGCACGCCTACGCAAGGGCATGGACACCGGCCTGGGTTAGGGTTTACGGATAAATCTAGAACCTCGGCAGGTCCGGGTGCCTGATCTGCCCTGCGCGCACCAGCATCTTGCCGTACTCCGCGCAGCGGTGCAGCGTGGGGATGACCTTGCCGGGGTTGAGCAGGCCGGCCGGATCGAACGCATGCTTGAGGCCGAACATCTGCGCATTCTCGGCGGCAGAGAACTGCACGCACATGCTGTTGAGTTTTTCCACGCCCACACCGTGCTCGCCGGTCACGGTGCCGCCCATGGCCACGCTGGTCTCCAGGATGTCGGCGCCGAACAGCTCGCAGCGGTGCAACTGGTCCGGGTCGTTGGCGTCGAACAAAATCAGCGGGTGCAGGTTGCCGTCGCCGGCGTGGAATACGTTGGCGCAGCGCAGCTGGTATTTCTTTTCCATCTCGGCAATGGCCAGCAGGATGTCCGCCAGGCGCTTGCGCGGGATGGTGGAGTCCATGCACATGTAGTCGGGGCTGATGCGCCCGCTGGCCGGGAAGGCGTTCTTGCGCCCGCTCCAGAAGCGCAGGCGCTCGGCCTCGTCGCAGCTGACCGAGATGGCCACCGCGCCTGCGGCGCGCAGCACCTCGGTCATGCGTCCGATCTCTTCCTCCACCTCTTCGGGTGTGCCGTCGCTCTCGCACAGCAGGATGGCCTCGGCATTGAGGTCGTAGCCCGCGTGCACGAAGTCTTCCACGGCGGCGGTCATGGGCTTGTCCATCATCTCCAGCCCTGCCGGGATGATGCCGGCGGCGATGACGGCGGCCACCGCGGCGCCCGCCTTGCGCACGTCGTCGAAGCTGGCCATGATGCAGCGCGCCAGTTGCGGCTTGGGGATCAGCCGCACCGTGACCTCGGTGGTCACGGCCAGCATGCCTTCGCTGCCGATCACGGCGGCCAGCAGGTCGTAGCCGGGCGCATCGAGCGCACCGCTGCCGAACTCCACCGACTCGCCCTCGACGGTGAAGCCGCGCACCTTGAGCACGTTGTGCACGGTAAGGCCGTATTTGAGGCAGTGCACGCCCCCGGAGTTCTCGGCCACGTTGCCGCCGATGGTGCAGGCGATCTGGCTGCTCGGGTCGGGCGCGTAGTACAGGCCATAAGGCGCGGCCGCCTCGCTGATGGCCAGGTTGCGCACGCCGCACTGCACCACTGCCGTGCGGCTCACCGGGTCCAGGTCGAGGATGCGGTTGAACTTGGCCAGCGAGAGTGTCACGCCCAGGGCATCGGGCATGGCCCCGCCCGACAGGCCGGTGCCTGCGCCGCGCGCCACCACCGGCACATGCAGCTTGTGGCAGGCCTGCAGCACGGCTTGCACCTGTTCGTAGGTCTCGGGCAGGCAGACCACCAGCGGGCGCTGGCGGTAGGCGGTAAGGCCATCGCATTCGTAGGGCGTGGTGTCTTCGGCATGCCAGAGCAGGGCATGGGCCGGCACGGTGCGGGACAGTGCCTGCACCACCCCGGCCTGGCGCGCTGCGCGCTCGGCGGGCGAGGGCCCGGTGTATGCCTTGGCTGAGAGGGAGGAGAGGGAAGCGGTCTGCATGCCGCCACTGTAGGCGATGGCGGCGCCGGCCGCCGTGAGATTTTTGGAGGGCCGGTGTGAAATCCGGTGCAGGGTGTCAGCCGCCGCGCGCCAGCGGGCAGATCTGGCGGACCTCGTCAATCCGCGCCCCGGCCACGGTGATGGTCCTGTCACTCCCCGGATCGGGAGCGAAATCCAGAGCCTTATAGAAGCGGATAGCCCGCTGGTTGGCGGCCAGCACCCACAGGCTGGCCTCGGTTTTGCCCTGCTCCAGCAGCCGTTCCCGGGCATGCCGCCACAGCGCCTGGCCCGCTCCCTGCGACCAGCAGGTCGGGTCCACGTAGATCGCCCAGATTTCGCCCCGGGTAGCCGGCGCATCCGTGTCGCGGCAGTCGCCGAAGGCGATCCAGCCCGTCACCGCGCCGTCGCCGTCCTGCGCAAGCAGCAGCCCGGGCCGGCCCTGGGCAATGGCCTGGGCCCAATAGGTTTCGCGCTGAGCGGTGGACAGGGCCGCCAGGTAGCCCGCATCGATGATGCCCGCGTAGGCCGCCTGCCAGGCCGCGACGTGGATGCGCGCGATGGCAGCGGCATCTTCCCTTTGCGCTGGGCGTATTTGCACGCTCACACCATGATCTTGCGCAGCCATTCGGCAAAGGCCGCGCATTCCCAGCGGTCCATGGTGCCGGTGCGCCAGCACAGGTAGTGGGCGTGGGGGCTGGTGGTGTCGGTGTCGAACAGGCGCACCAGCGTGCCGTTCTCGAGCCAGGGTGCGCCCAGCTTCAGGCGCACCAGCGCCACGCCCATCCCGGCGGAGGCGGCGTCGCACATCAGGCCGATGTCGTTGAACTGCGAGCCCTCGCTCGGCTCGGCCCAGTCCAGGCCGGTGGCCCCGAACCAGGTGCGCCAGGGCTCCAGTGGACTGCGCAGTAGCGCCACGCCCTCCAGGTCCTCGGGGCGCTCGAAGGGGCCGTGCTCACGCACGAAGGCCGGCGAGGCCAGCGGGGTGACCACGTCGCGCGCCAGCTCCACATGCTCCACGTCGGCATAGTGGCCGGCGCCAAAGCGCACCATCAGGTCGGCGTCTTCGGCCACCACATCCAGCAGCGGGATGGAGACCTGCAGCGCCAAGTCGATCTCGGGGTAGGCCTCGGTGAACTGGCGCAGGCGCGGTATGAGGATGGTGCGCGCAAACGTCGGTGTCACCGCCAGCTTGAGCCGGCGCCGGCCGGGTGCCGCCGCCGCACCCGGAAAGCGCTGCAGCGCCCCCAGCCCCTCGCGCACATGCGCCAGGTAGGCGCTGCCCTCGGTGGTCAGCGAAAAGTCGGCCCGGCCGAACAGCCGCACGCCCAGGATCTGCTCGAGCTGCTTGACGCGGTGGCTCACCGCGCTGGGCGTCACGCACAGCTCGTCGGCCGATTGCGTCACGCTGCGCAGGCGCGCCAGCGCCTCGAAGGTCAGCAGGCACTGGATGGGCGGGATGCGCCGCGCCGCGCTGCTGAGGAACGAAGAGGGAGCGGCCATGGAAGCGGCGGCGCCAGGGATCAGCGGAAGACGACCGTCTTGTGCCCGTTGAGCAGCACGCGGTGCTCGCTGTGCCACTTTACGGCGCGGGCCAGCACCTGGCTTTCGGTGTCGCGGCCGCGGGCGGTGAGGTCTTCCACCGTGTCGGTGTGGTCGGCGCGGGCCACGTCCTGCTCGATAATCGGGCCTTCGTCGAGGTCGGCGGTGACGTAGTGGGCGGTGGCGCCGATGAGCTTCACACCCCGGTCATGGGCCTGGTAGTAAGGCTTGGCGCCCTTGAAGCTGGGCAGGAAGCTGTGGTGGATGTTGATCGCGCGGCCCGAAAGCTTTTTGCACAGGTCGTCCGACAGCACCTGCATGTAGCGCGCCAGCACTACCAGCTCGGCCCCTTCGGCCTCGATGATCTCGAACTGCCTGGCCTCGGCCTGCGCCTTGGTGGCGGCTGTGACCGGGATATGGTGGAACGGCACGTTGTAGCTGGCGGCCAGCTGGTAGAAGTCGCGGTGGTTGCTGATGATGGCGCGGATGTCCACGGGCAGCAGGCCGGATTTCCAGCGGAACAGCAGGTCGTTGAGGCAGTGGCCTTCGCGGCTGACCATGAGCACGGTCTTGACGGGCTGGGCCGTGGCGTGCAGGCTCCAGCGCATCTGGTTCGGCTCGGCGAAGGCCGTCAGGCGCTCCTTGAGCGTGGCATGGTCGTGCTGGCTGCAGGCGAACTGCACACGCATGAAGAACAGGCCGGTGGCGTGGTCGTTGTACTGCGCGGCTTCTTCGATGTTGCCGCCGTGCTCCAGCAGGAAGCCGGAGACAGCATGCACCAGCCCCAGGCGGTCGGGGCAGGACAGGGTAAGGATATAGGCTTGGGTCGTCATAGCTGCGCCATTGTCGCAGCAAGGCCCGGACGGGTTTGGAAGAGGGATTTCATGCAAGAGTCTGGTGGTCCGAGGCAACTGGTTCCGTGGCGCGTGGCGGCGCTGTATCTGGTGCTGGGCGTGGTGTGGGTGTTGGTCGGCGATCTGCTGCTGGTCCACTGGGTTGCGGACCCGCAGGACCTGACCCGCTACCAGACCTGGAAGGGCTGGCTCTACGTGCTGCTCACCGGGATGCTGGCCGGCTGGCTGGCGCACCGCGCACGCGAGGCCGAGCAGGCCCGGGCGCGCGTGCTCAAAGACCGTGTCGACATCGCGGCCGTGCGTGCGGCCCTGGCCACCAGCGAGGAGCGCCAGCGCCTGGCCAGCACGGTGGTGGACAACACCATCGAGGGCGTGGTGGTGACCGATGCGCAGGGCCGCATCCTGTCGGTCAATGCGGCGTTTACCCGGCTGCTGGGCTATACCGAGACGGAACTGCTGGGCCAGAACCCGCGCGTGTTCAAGTCGGGTCGCCATGACAAGGCCTTCTACGATGCCATGTGGGCGTCCATCCACGGCACTGGCCACTGGCAGGGCGAGATCTGGAACCGGCGCAAGAACGGCGAGGTCTTCCCCGAGCACATGTCGCTGAGCACGGTGCGCGACCCCGGGGGCGCCGTGACGCACTACGTGTGTATGTTCTCCGACATCTCCGAGGAAAAGGCGCAGCAGCAGCGCCTGGAGTTCCTGGCGCACAACGATGCGCTCACCGGCCTGTCCAACCGCACGCGCTTTGGCGCCGAGTTGGCCGAGGCGGTGGGCGAGGCGCGCCTGAGCGGCGAGCACCTGGCGGTGCTGCTGATCAACCTGGACCGCTTCAAGGACGTGAACGACAGCTACGGCCACGCCACAGGCGACCAGGTGCTGCAGCACATTGCGCGCAAGGTGCAGTCGGCCCTGCGCCCGGGCGATCTGCTGGGGCGCATGGCAGGGGACGAACTGGCCGTGGTGGCACGCCACATGCGCAATTCAGAGGGCGCGGCGGCCGTGGCGCGCCAGCTGATTGCGGCCGTTGCCGAGCCCTGGCGTTCGCCCGATGGCCTGGAGGTGGTGGCCGGGGCCAGCGTGGGCATCTGCATGTACCCGACCCATGCCGATACTGTGGAGGGCCTGCAGCAGGGCGCGCATGCCGCTGTCTATGGCGCCAAGGCGCGCGGGCGCGGTGCCTGGTGCTTCTTCCATGAGACCATGACCCAGGCCGCGCGCGAGCGCCTGGCGCTGGAGTCGCGCCTGCGGCTGGCGCTGGCGCAGGGGCACATGGAGGTGTACTACCAGCCGCAGGTTGACATCGCCAGCGGCCGCATCGTCGGGGCCGAGGCCCTGGTGCGCTGGAACGACCCCGACGAAGGCCTCATCTCGCCCGCGCGCTTCATCCCCGTGGCCGAGACCTCGGGCGTCATCGGCCCGCTCGGCGAATGGGTGTTGCGCGAGGTCTGCCGCCAGGGCCGGCAGTGGCGCGATGAGGGGCTGCCGGACCTGACGCTGGCCGTCAACGTCTCGCCGCGCCAGTTCCACCTGACCGACGTGGCCGGCTGCACGGCCGCAGCGCTGGCCGATTCGGGCTTTCCGGCGGCGCTGCTGGAGCTGGAAATCACCGAAACCGCGCTGGCCGAACGCGCCGAAGAGGCGCTGCAGGTGCTGCTGGGCCTGCGCGGACTGGGCGTGCGGATCGCGGTGGACGACTTTGGCACGGGCTATTCGTCGCTTGCACAGCTCAAGCGCTTTCCCATCGACGTGCTCAAGATCGACCAGGGCTTCACCCGCGACATCCCGCAGAGCGCCGACGACATGGCCATCAGCGCAGCCATCATCGCCATGGGGCACAGCATGGGCCTGTCGGTCCTGGCCGAGGGGGTGGAGACCCCCGCGCAGCTGGAGTTTCTGCAGGAGCGAGGCTGCGACACCTACCAGGGCTACCTGTGCAGCCGGCCGCTGCGCGCGCAGGCGTTTGCTGCGCTGCTCAAGTCCCAGCCCGCGCCCGATCAGCGCGGCGCATAAGACGTTCCTGCGGCCCGCCTGGGCTCAGGGCTTTTGCAGTGCCTTGCCCCACTTCTCGCGCAGATCGGCACAGACATCGCGCGGGGGCAGCGCCAGCGTGGGTGCCACCAGGTCGGCGTCGGAGTGCGCGGCCGCCGGTTCGCCGCCGGCCCGGGCGACCACCACCTTGGCCGCCACGTGGGGCACCAGGTGCGTGGGCACCCCCAGGCTGCGCCAGACATGGCCGCTGCCAGCCACCAGCAGCACGGTCTTGCCGGGCTGCAGGGCCGAGGTGGCGGTCTGCGCCATGCTCGCGTCGCGCGCGATCTGGATGCGCGCCATGGGCGCGATCTGCGACTCGGGCAGCAGGCCGCAGTGGCCGTCGCGGATCTCGGTGTACTGGCGCTGCAGCGCGGGCGCGGGCAGGTGCGCGTCCCACTGCGCCTGGCCCATGGCAGCGCGCATCTGGCTGCGCGGCAGATTGCCGCCCAGCACCGGCACGCCTGCGCCTACGGCAGCCATCACTACCGGGCCGTATTGGGCCCAGGGCCAGGCCTTGTCCTGCCATTGCAGGGCGGCCTGCGCCTGGGCCTCGGTGGCGTTCGCCGGCAGGCCGGCGGTGCTGTTGCCCTGCTCGGCCATTTCCATCACCACGGCCGCCAGTGTGCTGCGCGCGGCCAGCCATTGCACGGCTTCGCGCTGCAGGCGCTGGTGCTCGGTGGCATCGTGCTGCTCGCCCAGCAGCAGTACGTCGGTGGGCAGTACCTGCTGCAGGCGGGCAGGCCAGGAAGGAGGCTCCTTTGGCGGCAGGCCCGCACAGCCAGCGAGTGCAAGGGCTGCCAGCAGCAAGGGCCCCAGTCGGGCCTGGGAGGTGGTAGACAAGGGGGGTGTAGGCATGCCGTAATGTTAGTGTCCCGTCCCGCAAATAAATGCCAGTAAAGCCGCGTCTTTCACACCAGGGCCGCGTTGCAAATCCTCGCGATAGCTACGGCTATCGCTGCGGTTTGCGCCTTGCCCTGGCGCGAAATCCATCGGCTTTATTTTTGGCATCTATTTACGGGACGGAACACTGACGGGCGGCCATTTCCCAGCCGCCGTGCGGCGCGACCCGCAGGGCTGAGGCCACGGTGGCAGTGTGGCTATCCCGGCGATGTATGGTGCTGCCTTCGCCCCCGCATGACCGGGTTGCAGCGTGTGGGTAACCCCGTTTGTTTGATGGAGCGCAAGGACCTTCAGCCATGAAACGCGAAACATCCAGTGCTTTGACCGGCGCTACCTCCATGCAACCCATCAGCCTCGACGTCCTGCGCGAGAAATACCTCAAGAATGGCGAAACCAGCGCCGACGACTTGTACCGGCGCGTGGCGCGCGCCCTTGCCTCCGTGGAGGCACCCGCCCTGCGCGACAAGTACGAAGCCCTGTTCCTCGGTAACCTGCAGACCGGCGCCATCGGTGCCGGGCGCATCATGAGCGCGGCGGGAACCGACATCCAGGCCACGCTGATCAACTGCTTCGTGCAGCCCGTGGGCGACTGCATCCAGGGCATGGACGACGGCGGCTACCCCGGCATCTACGAAGCCCTGCGCGAGGCGGCCGAAACCATGCGCCGTGGCGGCGGCGTGGGCTACGACTTCTCGCGCATCCGCCCCAAGGGCGCGCGGGTGATGGGCACCGCTTCCACGGCCTCGGGGCCGTGCAGCTACATGAACGTGTTTGACCAGTCCTGCTCCACGGTGGAGAGCGCGGGCGCGCGGCGCGGCGCGCAGATGGGCGTGCTGCGCATCGACCACCCCGACGTGCAGGAATTCATCACCGCCAAGCGTACGCCTGGGCGCTGGAACAACTTCAACGTCTCGGTCGGCGTGCCCGATGCCTTCATCAAGGCCGTGCACAGCGATGCTCCGTGGGAGCTGGTGCACCAGGCCCGTCCCATCGAGTCGCTGATCGGCCAGGGTGCACACCAGCGCGCCGATGGCCAATGGGTTTACGCCACGGTGCCGGCGCGCACGCTGTGGGACAGCATCATGCAGTCGGCCTACGACTTCGCCGAGCCCGGCATCCTGTTCCTCGACCACATCAACGAGGACAACAACCTGCACTACTGCGAGGACATCGCCGCCACCAATCCCTGCGTGACGGCCGATACCTGGGTGCTCACCACCGAAGGGCCGCGCCAGGTGGCCGATCTGGTGGGCCAGCCCTTCAGTGCCGTGGTGGACGGGCGCGCCTACCGCGTGGAAAGCCAGGGCTTCTTCCAGACCGGCACGCGGCCCGTGCTGCGCCTGCAGACTCGCGAGGGGCATGCGTTGCGCCTCACCGCCGACCACCGGGTGCGCCGCGTGGCGCGCAAGACGCGCTACTGCCTCGAAGTGGAATGGACCGAGGCGGCGCAGCTGTCGCCCGGCGACGAGATCGTGCTGCACGACCACCGCGCGCTGCAGGGCTGGGCCGGGGCGGGCACCGAGGCCGAGGGCTACCTCATGGGCCTGCTCGTCGGCGACGGCACGCTCAAGGCCGACAAGGCCGTCATTTCCGTCTGGGCACCCGAGCTCAAGGCGGTGGGGCAGGGGGCGGTGGCCTACGCCGCCACCGGGGCTGCCGGCATCGTTCAGGCCGCCCAGGCGGCGGCTGCCACGCTGTCGCACCGCGCGGATTTCGGCGGCTTCCAGCGGCCCTTGGCGGGGCGCGGCGAAGCGCGCATGGCCAGTGCGGCACTGCGCGACCTGGCCTTCGGCCTGGGCATGGCACCGGGCGCCAAGGCCATTACCCCCGCCATGGAGCGGCAATCGTCGGACTTCGCGCGCGGCCTGCTGCGCGGCCTGTTCGATGCCGATGGCTCGGTGCAGGGCACGCAGGACAAGGGCATCAGCGTGCGCCTCGCGCAAAGCGATGAAGCACTGCTGCAGGCCGTGCAGCGCATGCTGCTGCGCCTGGGCATTGCGTCTACCCTTTACCGCGAGCGCCGGCCCGCCGCTGTGCGCCCCTTGCCCGATGGCAAGGGCGGCCAGCGCCTGTACGACACGCGGGCCCAGCACGAGCTGGTGGTCATCGGCGACAACATCGCGGTGTTTGCCGAGGGCATCGGCTTTGCGGACACGGACAAGGCCGAACGCCTTGCCAGCGCGCTGGCGGGCTACCGACGGGCACTGCACCGCGAGCGCTTCACGGCGACGGTGCAGGCGCTGGTGGAAGACGGCGTGGAGGATGTCTACGATGTGACGGTGGCCGATGTGCACGCCTTCGACGCCAACGGCATCGTGGCGCACAACTGCGGCGAGCAGCCCCTGCCATCGTACGGCTGCTGCGACCTGGGGCCCATCATCCTCACGCGCTTCGTGCGCCATCCATTCGGTTTTGGCGGGGTTGCGCAGTTCGACTTCGAGGCCTTCTCAGCCTCGGTGGCGCTGCAGGTGCGGGCGCTCGACAACGTGCTCGACGTGACCTTCTGGCCCCTGCCGCAGCAGCGCGACGAGGCCATGGCCAAGCGGCGCATCGGCGTGGGCTTCACGGGCATGGGCAATACGCTGGCCATGCTGTGCCTGCGCTACGACCTGCCCGAAGGGCGCGACATGGCGGTGCGCATCGCGCAGGCCATGCGCGATGCGGCCTACCTGGCCTCGGTGGACCTGGCGCGCGAGAAAGGCGCCTTCCCTAAGTTCGAGGCCGGGCCCTACCTGTCGGATGGCACCTTCGCCAGCCGCCTGCCCGACCCGATCAAGGAAGCCATCCGCACGCATGGCATCCGCAACAGCCACCTGCTGTCCATCGCGCCCACGGGCACGGTGAGCCTGGCCTTTGCCGACAACGCCTCCAACGGTATCGAGCCCCCGTTCTCCTGGACCTACAAGCGCAAGAAGCGCGAGGCCGATGGCAGCACCAGCGAGTACGCAGTGGAAGACCATGCCTGGCGCCTGTACCGCGAACTCGGCGGCAACGTGCACCAGTTGCCCGAGTATTTCGTCTCGGCGCTGGCCATGCCGGCCGAAGGCCACATCGCGATGATGGAGGCGGTGCAGCCGTTTGTGGACACGGCGATCTCCAAGACGGTGAACATCCCGGCCGACTACCCTTACGAGGGCTTCAAGGATCTGTACCTGCACGCCTGGCGCGCCCGCCTCAAGGGCCTGGCGACCTACCGGCCCAACGCCATCCTGGGCTCGGTGCTCGAAACCCACAGCGCCCCAGCGACGCTGGCCCCGGCACCCGCCTCGCCGCCGGTGGACCCCATGCGCACCGTGATCGAGAGCCGGCCCAAGGGCGGCCTGTCGGCCGTGGCCGAGAAGGTCGAATACTGGACGCAGGAGGGCCGCAAGACCCTGTACCTGCTGGTCTCCTTCCTGCCTGTGCCCACGGGCGTGGGCCATACCACGGTGGACCGGGCCATCGAGTTCTTCATGCCCGTGGGGCAGAGCGGCGAGTCGCAGCAGTGGATCACCTCCAGCATGCGCATGCTCTCGCTGGCAGCGCGCGGCGGCTTCCTGGAGCGTGCGCTCAGCGACATGCGCAAGGTGGCCTGGGACCGGGGCCCCGTGCGCCTGGGCACGCACCGCAAGGAAGACGGCACGCAGGTGCCCATGTGGCATGACTCCGAAGTGGCGGCCATGGCCTATGCCATCCAGAACATCCTGGCGCGCCGAGTGGCCGACCCGGTGCAGCAGCAGTTGCCGCTGGACGAACCGGCAGCGCCCCCCGTGGCCGTGCCCCAGGCCATGGCCGGCAAGAAGTGCGTGGAATGCGGTGCGCATGCCGTGATCCGCAAGGATGGCTGCGACTACTGCACGCAGTGCGGTCACACGGGGGCCTGCGGCTGATGCGCAGCCCTTGCCTGCCCACTGCGGGCCCGCAAAGCGATCCATGGCAGTGATCCCCTGGCCGCTGCGGCCCGTGCCCCATGGCGTACCGCCTGCGGTGAAGGCCACGGCAGCCAGTGCCTGGGCGCTCATGCGCACCCGCCGCACCGTGCTGCCCAAGCGGCTGGTGGCGCCTGGCCCCAGCGCTGCCGAGCTCTCGGCGATTCTCGACTCGGCGGCCCACGCGCCTGACCACGGGCAGTTGCTGCCCTGGCGCTTCGTGCTGGTGCCCGAGGCTGCGCGCGCGGCCCTGGCGGAGGTGTTTGCCCAGGCGCTGGCCGAGCGCGACGAGGCCGCCACGCCGGACCAACTGGCGCTGGCGCGCGAGAAGGCCTACCGCGCGCCGGTGCTGCTGCTGGCGGTGGTGGATGCCGGCCGGGGCGACCCGCGCATCGACCTGGCCGAGCGCCTGGTGTCCACCGGCTGTGCGCTGCAGAACATGCTGCTCATGGCCACGGCGCAGGGCTACGGCTCGGCGCTGACCAGTGGCCGGGCCCTCAAGGCGGCGGGCTTGCGTGCCCTCTTCAGGCTGGGCGCGCAAGAGCAGGCCCTGTGCTTCCTGAGCATCGGTACGGTGCAGGCGCGCAAGGCGGCTGCCCGCGCACGGCCGGTGACCGCCAGCTATGTGAGCACCTTGGGAGCCGATGGGGTGGTGCTGCCTTTCGAATCGGCAGAGAAGCGGGTCTGACGGTGCCGCTTCCTGGTTTCAACACCCCGGCCGTGGGCTTCGAGGAGCCCTTTGCCATGCTCGAGGCCTGCCACGAGCGGGTGCAGCGCACGCTGGCACTGCTGGGCCGGTTGCGCGCGCATGTGGCGCTGCAGGGCAGCGACGAATCCGCCCGGCAGGCGGCGCGCGACGTGCTGCGCTACTTCGACATCGCGGCGCCCCTGCACCACCAGGACGAGGAACTGCATGTGTTCCCGCCGCTGCTGGCCCAGGGGTCGCCCGCAGTGGTGGCCTTGGTGCAGCGCCTGCTGCAGGACCACCAGGACATGGTGGCCGAGTGGGCGGCGGCGCGGCAGCCCCTGCAGGCCCTGGCGGACGGCCAGGCCAGCGCCTTCAGCGCGGAGGACGAGGCCGCAATGGAGCGCTTTGCCCTGCGCTATGCGCGCCACATCGAAGACGAAGAAGGCGCGGCCTACCCGGCCGTGCAGCAGTTGCTGCCGCCCGAAGCCCTGGCCCCCATGGGGCGCGAGATGGCATCCAGGCGCCAGGTCATGCCGTCGCGGCCACCGGGCCGGCCGCGCGCAATTGCGTGAGCGATGCGCGCTGCACGCCCTGTGCATCGAAATTGGCGGCTGCCAACCAGCGCTCGAAGCCGGCTTTGATCACAGGCCATTCGTTGTCGACGATTGAGAACCAGGCCGTGTCGCGGTTGCGGCCCTTGTAGACGATGGCCTGACGGAAGACGCCCTCGAACGTGAAGCCCAGGCGCGCAGCCGCCTGGCGCGAGGGGCCGTTCAGGCTGTCGCACTTCCATTCATAGCGCCGGTAGCCCAGGTCGGCGAACACGTATTTCATCAGCAGGTACTGCGCCTCGGTGGAGATCGGTGTGCGCTGGAGCAACGGCGAGAACATCACATGCCCGACCTCGACCACTCCGTTGGCCGGGTCGATGCGCATCAGCGCCAACGTGCCCACGGCCTTGTCGGTGCGCTGGTCGATCACGGCGTAGTGCAGCGGGTCGGTGCTGGCCGCCGCCTGCGCGCAGTGGGTGTGGTAGCTCGCCTCGTCGGCGAACGGGCCCACGGCCATGTAGGTCCAGTCCCGGCCATCCGAGGCCTTCACGTAGGCAGCATGCAACTGGGCGGCGTGGCGCGCCGCGTCCAGGGGTTCCAGGCGGCAGTGCCGGCCTTCGATCACGTCGCGTGCGGGGCGCGGGCGTGCGCTCCATCCGGGCAGGGCGGAACCGACGGGTTGCTGGTGGGCGTTCAGGGTGGAAGCCATGCGGGAGGTGTCCTTTGGGTTGATGAAAGAGGGAAGGGCAGGTTGCACGGTAAACTGGGTGTGGTATTGTGAAAAGTGCCATATCAGGAAAAATTTAAGGTGCCACGCATGCCCGATGCTTTCATGGATGCCGCGCTCTCGGTTCCCCCAACCCTGCTGGAGCAGGCGCTGGACCACGGCCCGGGGGCCGCGCCCCTGCGGCGCCAGCTGTTCCAGCGGCTGAGGCAGGCCATCCTGGACGGGCGGCTGGCCGCCGGCAGCCTGCTGCCCGGGTCGCGCGCCCTGGCCGAGGGCCTGGCCATCTCGCGCAATACCGTGACGGCGGCGTATGAGCACCTGCTGGCCGAGGGCTATGTGCAGTCCGACCGACAGGGCACACGGGTGGCAGCGCTGTCGTCGCCATCGGTGGCCGCGTCCGGCCCGCAGCCGGCCGTACAGCTTCCCGCCACGGCCGCGCGCCTGGCGCTCATGCAGCCCAGGGCTGCGCGCCCGGGGCCGGCCCATTGGCTGAGCCCGGGCATGCCCGCACTCTCGCAGTTCCCATCTGCTGCCTGGCGCCGCGCGCTCGACCGCGCGGTGCGCGACGGCGGCCCTGCCGCCCTGGCCTATGGCGATCCGCTCGGCGAAATGGCGCTGCGCACCGCCATCGCGCGCCACCTGGCGCTGGCGCGGGGCGTGCGCTGCACGCCACAGCAGGTGGTGATCACCGAAGGCGCTCAGGAGGCCCTGGTGCTGTGCGTGCGCCTGCTCACCAACCCGGGCGACACCGCCTGGGTGGAAGACCCCGGCTACCGCGGCGCCCAATCGGCCCTGCACGCGGGCGACCTGCGCACGTTGCCGCTGCGGGTGGATGCGCAGGGCCTCGTGGCCGACGAGGCCGATTGGCGCACGCGCACGCCGCGCCTGGTCTATACCTCGCCCTCGCACCAGTATCCGGGCGGGGCGGTGCTTTCGGTGGCGCGGCGGCTGGCGCTGATGGAGCAGGCGCGCCGCCATGGCGCCTGGATCATCGAGGACGACTACGACAGCGAGTTCCGCCATGCGGGCGAGCCCATCGGCGCCATGCAGGGCCTGGCCGATGGTGCGCCGGTGCTCTATGTGGGCACCTTCAGCAAGACCATGTTCCCCGCGCTGCGCATCGGCTTCGTGGTGCTGCCCGAGGCGGTGCTGGCCGCCGTGCGCCTGCCCTTGGCCGAGATGCTGCGCGGCGGCCAGCGCCATGCCCAGCTGGCGCTGGCGGACTTCATCGACAGCGGCCAGTTCAGCCGCCACCTGGGCCGCATGCGCCGCCTGTACCGCGAGCGCCAGCACCAGCTGCGCGCCGCGCTGGCGCAGCACCTCACGGTGCCGCATGGCATCGAGGGCGGGCATTGCGGCATGCACCTCATGCTGCGCCTGCCGCCCGCTTACCCGGACCAGGCCATCGCTACCGCAGCGCGCGGGCACGGCATGGCGCCCGCGCCGCTGTCGGCCTTTGCCCTGCAGCCCCGGCGCGAGGACAACGGCCTGGTGCTGGGCTATGGCCACACGCCCGTGGAGCTGTTTGCGCCGCTCGTGCAGCGGCTGTCGCAACTGGCACGGGACGCCCGCCGGGCGTGACCCCCCCGCCATGTGCGATGCCTGCCATGCCCCACGGGCAGTGCTGGGCATTGGGGCGCATCCGCGTGCGCAAGCGATACTCGCAGGTTCCCGTCTTTCGTATGCGTACTTATTTTCAATTCACCAGCCGTGTGGTGCTGACCCTAGCAGTGGCCTGGGCTGCGGCCGCCGCCTGCGTCGCCCTCAAGACCCCGCTGCCGTGGATGATCGGGCCGCTGCTGGCCACCTCGCTGCTGTCCATCGCCGGTGCGCCCACCGAGAGCTGGGGGCCGTTGCGCAATGGGGGGCAGTGGACCATTGGCGCGGCGCTGGGCCTGTATTTCACGCCCCAGGTCATGGGCCTGGTGGCTGGCCTGTGGTGGGCGATTGCGCTGGGCATCGTCTGGGCGCTGGTGCTGGGCTGGCTGTTCGGCGCCTGGCTGTACCGGGTGCATGCGCCGCGCATGCACGGCGTGCCGGCCAGCATGATGCGTGCGACCAGCTATTTCTCGGGGGCCATCGGCGCCGCGTCGGAGATGACCCTGCTGGCCGAGCGCGAGAACGCGCGCACCGACCTTGTGGCCGCCAGCCACAGCCTGCGCCTGCTGATCGTCACCGTGACCATTCCCTTCGCCCTGCAGTGGAGCGGCCTGCACGGCATCGACATCCTGCCACCCGCCATGCGCGTGGTGGACTGGCCCGGTCTCGCACTCATGGCCGTGCTCACGGGTGCGGGCGCGCTGGCGATGGACAAGCTGGGCCGGGCCAACCCCTGGTTCATGGGTGCGCTGGTGGTGTCCATGGGCTTTGCCATGGCGGGCATCAGCTTCTCGGCCGTGCCGCAGTGGCTGGTGAATGCCGCGCAACTGGTGATCGGGGTCAGCTTGGGCGTGCGCTTCCGGGCGGATTTTCTGCGCGCCGCGCCGCACTGGCTGGCCAGCGTGGCCGTGGGCACGCTGGGGCTCATGGGCATCTGCGCATTGTTCGCCGCCGTGCTGGCCTGGGGCACGGGCCTGCCCTGGGTGACGCTGCTGCTGGGCACCTCCCCGGGCGGCATCACCGAGATGGCCATCACGGCCAAGGTGCTGCAGCTGGGCGTGCCCGTGGTCACGGCCTTCCAGGTGTGCCGTCTTATTGCCGTGCTGATCCTGGTGGAACCGCTGTTCCGGTGGATATATCCAGCTGAGTGACAGCCATTGGCGCCCGTGAGCGCCGATGGGTCAGTGGACGACTACGGGGTTTTGCGCGAGGCCGGCATAGCGGTCCAGGGCATCTTCCACTTCTTCCTGCGTCGGGGTGTCGCGCTGCCAGGCCAGGATCTGCTGCTGGAACATCTCGGCCCACGATCCGTCCAGGTACACCTCCTTGCCCGAGCGCTTGTCCACGATTTCAAAGCCGTGGCGTGCCAGCTGGGGCTTGGGTGGTGCGGTGTCGTTGAGTGCCTGGCCAACGGACTCCCGGGCGTCGGGCAGCATATGGACCACCACAAAGGATTCGGAGTCGTAGAGCATGTGCATCGTGTTCCCTTTGTCGATATGAATGTCAGATGACAGCGGGTCGGCAGAGTTCAAGGCTTGTGGGCTGGCCCTGCGTGGTAACAGTATTTCACGAATTGTGCGAAGCGGTGGCCCCGCAGGGGTATTTCGCAGGCGGTGGGGATAACGCAACACCGGCGGGAGTGCAATCCTTACGGGCATTTGGCCGGTCCGGCCGCCTGCTGAGGCGCCACGGCCTACGGCGCCTCAGGGCTTTTCACTACCGCGCAACAAGAGGTCCGCAAAGTCGCCATTCGACTGGGTGAGCTTGATGCGCGCGGGCAGGTAGCCCAGGCCCGGGGCCAGCCACAGCTCTGCCTTCTGATCGTAGTCGCGCCGGGGTAGGCGCAGCAGCTTGAGGGTGGGGGTGGCGCCTACCGGCAGGTTCAGGGTCTCCGGGGCTTCGATGCTGAAGGTCCAGCGGTCGGCGTTGCGCGCGCTCACCGTGGTCAGCGTGATCTGCGTGCCCGGGGTGTAGCGGGCCGGGTCGGCCGCCAGCATGGCCGCCAGCTGGATGAACATGCTCAGCCGGTCCTGCGCACCCGGGCCGATGGCGGCCTGCGGCGTGTTGGCGCTGAAGGTCACGCGGCCCTGCGCATGGTCGAAATGCGCGGCCTGCTCATTGCGCGAGCGGTCCCCGAAGCGCTCGGGCTGCAGCCCTTGGGCGCTGACCAGGCCCGTGCTGCGCTGGGTGCGCGAGCCGATGAGGAAGGCGCTCACTTCCTGGCGCGCCTCGTAGCGGCTGCCATCGTGCTGCCACAGCAGCTCGGCCCGGGCCGTGTATTCGAATTTCTTGGCCTGTCCCTTGACCTCGTAGGTCAGCCGCACGGGAGGCGGAATCTGCACCGGCGGTGGCGTGGCACTGGCGTTCTGGCCCGTGCCGCTGCCGGGCGGGGCGATGTCGATGCCGGCGGCCGTGGGGTTCACCTCCACCGGGGTGGACGCGGGTGCGGCCGGTGCGGCTTCTGCCGCCACGGCGGCAGAGGCCGCAGGCTCGGGCGTGGCAGCAGGCGGTTCGACCGCTGCGGTCGCCACCTCCATGGGGGGCTCGAGGGGGGCGACAGGTTCCGGCGGTGCCGTTGGCGGCTCGGTGGAGGGCGCTTCGGCAACCGGTGTGGGGCGCGGCGGCCTCTTGCGTGGGGCGGGTGCCGGTGCGGCGGGCGGGGTGGCAGGGGTGGCTGAAGGGGCCGGTGCCGCCACGGGCGCGGCGGCAATGGTGCGCGTGCTGAAGACCTTGCCTGAGGGAGCGGCCGGGCTGTCCCACACCAGGGGCACTCCTTGGAGCAGCAGCCAGTGCAGCGCCAGCACCAGCGCGGTGAGGGCGATCAGCGCGCGCCGGGGCATCAGCGGGGCTGCCCGTGCGTCATGCGCAGCCCGCGCCCAGATCGCGCGACAGCTGGCCCGCAGCGGCGCGCAGCGGGGTGTCGATGGCGCCGCCCCATTCGGGGTCGAAGGTGGCGATGGAGCCCAGCGTGGTGATGCCCAGTTCCAGGTGGCCGTCGGCATCGAACACCGGCGCGCAGAAGCCCACGATGCCGGGCAGCAGGGTGTCCACCACACGCGCCGCGCCGCGCTCGCGCACCTCGGCCAGTATGGTCTGCACCTCGGCCATGGTGGTGGGCAGGTCGGTGCGGCGCATCTTGCTGGCGCGGGCCAGTTCTTCCTTGAGCAGGGGGGCGGCCACCTCGGGCGGCAGGTGGGCGGCGAAGCAGCGGCCGGTGGCCGAGGCCAGCAAGGGCATCACGTCGCCCAGCCGCAGGTTGGCGGTGACGGCCTGGGGCGACTCCTCCCAGTGGACGATGGTGGGCCCATGGTTGCCCCATACCGCCAGTGCCAGGGTGTGGCCGATGTCTCCCATGAGGGCCGGCATGCGCTCGCGCGCCAGTCGCACCGCGTCGAGCCGCGCCAGCGATGCCAGGCCCAGCTTGAGAGCCGCCGGGCCCAGGTCGTAGCGCGCGGTGCGGCTATCCTGCGTGACCAGGCCCAGGCGCTGAAAACTCACAAGGTAGCGGTGGGCCTTGGCGGCACTCATGCCGGCCGAGGCCGCCACGTCCTTGAGCATCAACGGGCCTCGCGCATGGGTGAGGCCTTCCAGCAAGGCAAAGCCGACTTCCACGGACTGGATACCTGCACGTTCTTTGTCCATGTGCACTAAAATTTGGTAGTTTTGTTTAGTTAAATCAATTTACCCAAGCGTAATTTTCGCCAAGGGTTGTGCCATCCACCTTCCAGAGACAGAGGTTCTGCCCCATGAAACTAGCCACTTACAAAGACGGCTCGCGCGACGGCCAACTGGTCGTCGTTTCGCGCGACCTGGGCACGGCCCATTATGCGACCGGCATTGCCAGCAAGCTGCAGCAGGTGCTTGACGACTGGGGCTTCCTCTCGCCCCAGCTGCAAGACGTGTACGACCAGCTCAACGCCGGCCGTGCGCGCCATGCCTTCCCCTTCGACTCCGCCCAGTGCATGGCCCCGCTGCCACGCGCCTACCAGTGGGCCGACGGCTCGGCCTACCTCAACCACGTGGAGCTGGTGCGCAAGGCGCGCAATGCCGAGGTGCCCGAGAGCTTCTATACCGACCCGCTGATGTACCAGGGCGGCAGCGACGACTTCATCGGCCCCTGCGATGACGTGGTGGTGCCCAGCGAGGCCATGGGCATCGACTTCGAGGCCGAGATCGCGGTCATCACCGGCGACGTGAAGATGGGTGCCACGCCCGAGCAGGCGCTGGACGGCATCCGCCTGGTGATGGTCGCCAACGACGTGAGCCTGCGCAACCTGATCCCGGCCGAGCTGGCCAAGGGCTTCGGCTTCTTCCAGAGCAAGCCGGCCACCGCCTTCAGCCCCGTGGCCGTGACGCTCGACGAGCTGGGTGGCGCCTGGAACCACGGCCGGCTGGACCTGGTGGTGCAGTCCACCTGGAACGGCCGCAAGGTCGGCATGTGCGATGCCGGCCCCGAGATGACCTTCCACTTCGGCCAGCTCATCGCCCACGTGGCGAAGACGCGCAACGTGCGCGCCGGCTCCATCATCGGCAGCGGCACCGTGAGCAACAAGGGCGTGGAGCAGAACGGCCGCACCGAGTGGCCCAAGGGCTACAGCTGCATTGCCGAAAAGCGCTGCATCGAGACCATCCAGGACGGCAAGCCCAGCACCGAGTTCATGAAGTTCGGCGACACCATCCGCATCGAGGTCAAGGGCCGGGACGGCGCGAGCATCTTCGGCGCCATCGACCAGGCCATCGTGGAGCCGGGGTGAGAATGCACCCCCTGAGTCGCTTCGCGCCTTCACCCCTCTCTCGCATTGCTGCGCAATGCGGGAGGGGGACGCTCCCAGCGCGGCGGGGCGGCCCTTGCGCGGGAGCACTGGCATGTGACGCGCCAGTTTTGCAAGCAGTGGGCGATGCGTAACACCTTGAACACCTTGGGCCATTGATATGCCCAGCCCTTTCTTGCCATCACCAGGCCGCTGCCTGCGCGCAGGCCTTGTCTGTCTGGCCTTGCTGGTGCCGGCCCTTGTAGTGCATGCCAAGAGCGACGCCACTGCCTGCCCACCCGCCGCCACCCCCATCGGCCCCGCCGATGCCGAGGCGGCCCGCCGTGACGACCGCGACCGCGGCCTGCTCTGGCGCATCGAGAAGGACGGCCGCACCAGTTGGCTCTACGGCACCATCCATGCCGCCGAGCGCGGCTGGGTGCTGCCCGGACCTGCGGTGCGCGAGGCCTTGCGGCGTGCTGACCGCATCGCGCTGGAGGTAGACCTGATGGACCCGGCGGTCGCCGGTGGGCTGGCCGCCGCCGTGATGCCTGGCCCCAATACGCCACCCCTGCCCGAGCCCCTGGCCAGGCGCTTGCGCGTGCAGAGCCAAGCGCTGTGCGCCGATGCGGCGCTGGCGCGCCTGCGGCCGGAGATTCAGCTCATGTCGCTGGTCGGCCTGGCCGCGCGCACCGCAGGGATCGATCCGGCCTATGGCATCGACCTGTTCCTCGCGGGTCTGGCGCGCGCAATGGACAAGAAGGTCGTCTCGCTGGAGTCGGCCGAGGCGCAGATCGCGCTGCTGGTGTCGGACGACCCGGCCAAGGTGGCTCGCACCATGGACGAGGGCCTGCGGCAGCTCGAAGGCGGGCAGGCCCGAAAAATCATTGCCACCCTCACACGTGCCTGGGCCGACGGCCAGCTCGAAACCTTGCGCCACTACGGCGACTGGTGCGACTGCCTCAAGACCGCCGAAGACCGCGCCGACTACGCACGCATCGTGGAGGGCCGCAACCCTGCCCTGGCCGCCGGCATCGCAGCGCAGCATGCGGCGGGCCACGCGGTGTTCGCGGCCGTCGGCGTGCTGCACATGGTGGGCCCCGAGGGCCTGCCGGACCTGATGGCCGCCAAGGGGTTTCGCGTGACGCGCGTGCCCCATGCCCCACCGGGCGCACGTCAGCGCAAGCCACCGAATGCGCCGCAATAGCCCCCTTTCCAGTTTCTCTTTTTTCCTTCCTGCAACGGAGACAACAACCATGACCTTGCAACGCCGCACCGTTCTTTCCGCACTGGCCGCTGCCGGCGCGTCTGCCGCCGCCCCCTGGGCCCAGGCCCAGGCTGCCTGGCCCGACCAACCCCTGCGCTGGGTAGTGCCCTACCCGGCCGGCGGCGGCACTGACGTGCTGGCCCGCACGGTGGCAGAAGCCATGCGCCAGACCCTGGGCCAGCAGATCGTGGTGGACAACCGCCCCGGCGCGGCCACCAACATCGGTGCACAGCTGGTGGCCACCGCCAAGCCCGACGGCAACACCTTCATGTCGGCCGACAACGCTGTGCTTGCCTTCAACGAGCACCTGTTCACCAAGCTGCCCTTCAACCCCGAGAAGGACTTCACTTACGTGGGCGGCATCAGCCGCTTTCCGCTGGCGCTGGTGGTGCACCCCTCGTTCGAGGCCAAGACCGTCAAGGAATTCCTGGCCTACGTGCGCGCCAACCCCGGCAAGGTCAACTACGCATCGCCCGGCAACGGCTCACCGCACCACCTGGCGATGGAGATGTTCAAGAACCGCACCAAGACCTTCTTGACGCACATCCCCTACCGCGGCGCAGCCCCCGCGCTGCAGGACGTGATGGGCGGCCAGGTGCCGTGCATGTTCCTCGACCTGGCGGCCGGCCTGCCCGTGATCACCTCGGGCAAGGTGCGCGCCCTGGCCATCGGCTCGGCCAAGCGCGTGGCGGCCTTGTCCGACGTGCCCACCCTGGCCGAAGCCGGCGTGCCCAACACCGAGGTCTACGCCTTCCAGGGCATCCTCGGCCCTGCGGCCCTTCCGGCGGCCATCGCCGCGCGCCTGAACGGCGACCTGAACAAGGCGCTGGCCAACCCCGCCGTGCTCAAGCGCATGACCGATTTCGGAATGGAGCCGCTGCCCGGCACGCCCGAGCAGTTCCGCACCATGGCCCGCGCTGAATCGAAGCGCTGGGGCGAGATCATCAAGGCGGCGGGCGTGAAACTCGACTGAGTGGTCTTCACCGGGGCACTCTACCCCCGGGCCATAGGGTTGCCATCGCCGGGTGCACCGGCGATAGTGGCCCCTTTTCTTGTCCAAGCGATGCCCGCCCCCATGCCCGAAGACGTCGTCTGCGCCCGTATCCAGCTCCAGCCCGGCTCTCTGTCCCGGGTGCAGGAATGGGCGGAGCACCTGCGCACCCATCGCGACGAAGCGCTGCAGACCCTGGCGGCCGAGGGCGTGACGGTGGAGTCGGTGTTCCTCGACTCGGGGGCCGAGGGCGACTTCCTCGTCTACTACATGCGCTCGGGCTCGCAGCAACTGGCGCAGGAGGTGGCCGCGCGCTCCGTGGCGGCCATCGATGCCTACCACCGCGCCTTCAAGCGCGACACCTGGGCCCAGGTGCGGCGGCTGGATTTGCTGCTGGACCTTGCACGCACTCCGTGACCTGGGGTTTTCCCTGGTCTGAACCGTGTCGATATCCGCCATGGTCGAACGTCGTAGGTTCTAGAGGGCCGTCCTCTGTTTCACAGCACCAACCATGACTACCACCGGCACCGTACGCCTGCACCGCGTGATCCGCTCCACGCCCGACCGCATCTACCGCGCCTTTCTTACGCCGCAGGCCCTGGTCAAGTGGCTGCCGCCGCACGGCTTCACGGCCGAGGTGCATGCCCTCGATGCCCGCGTGGGTGGTGAGTACCGCATGTCGTTCACCAACCATGGTGCGGGCGGCAGCCATTCGTTTGGCGGCACCTACCTGGAGCTGGTGCCGGGGGAGCGCCTGCGCTACAACGCGCGCTTCGACGATGCCAACCTGCCCGGCGAAATGACCACCACGGTCACGCTGACACCCGTGTCCTGCGGCACCGAGATGAGCGTGGTGCAAGAGGGCATCCCCGCCGTGATCCCCACCGAGTCCTGCTACCTGGGCTGGCAGGAGTCGCTGACGCTGCTGATCCAGCTGGTCGAGCCCGATATCCCGGCCGGATACTGAGCGTGCGCACGCAAGGCAGGCACTGCGGCTTTTTGCCATACTGTGGGCGTATTGCACAGGCGCAGCCGTTGCGCCCTCCAAGGAGCCATCCCCCATGTCCTTCGAAATCTGGTTCGCCTTTGTCGCCGCCTGCGCGGTGATGCTCATCATCCCCGGGCCCACCATCCTCACGGTGATCAGCTATTCCATGGCCCACGGGCGCCGCGCCAACGTGCCGCTGGTAGCGGCCGTGGCCCTGGGCGACTCGACGGCGCTCGCCGTGTCGCTGCTGGGCCTGGGCACGCTGCTGGCCACTTCGGCCTTCTGGTTCACGGTCATCAAGTGGGCCGGTGGCCTGTACCTGCTGTACCTGGGCATCAAGATGCTGCGCGCCGGCGTGGGCGTGGCCGAACTGGCCGCGCCCAAGGCCCCGGGCTCGCGCTGGAAGCTCTTTGCCAACACCTACCTGGTGACCGCGCTCAACCCCAAGGGCATCGTGTTCTTCGTGGCCTTCTTGCCCCAGTTCATCCGCCCCGGTGCGCCGATTGCGCAGCAGCTGTGGATTCTGGCCGCGACCTTCGTCACGCTGGCGGCGCTCAATGCCACGGCCTATGCCGTGTTTGCCGGTTCGGCCAGCCAACTGCTGGCTTCGCCGCGGGCGCAGCGCCGCTTCAACCTGGCAGGGGGCTCGCTGCTCAGCGCTGCGGGCGTGTGGGCCTTGATGGCCCGCCGCCCGGTGTGATACGGATTTGCCTTCAACCGCATAACGTCGTTGGTTCGCCTTGCCGTGCTACAGCACTGTCTGCGGCTCCCGCCTAGTTATACGATCGAATGCAAATCCGTATGAGGGGAGGAACTGCGCGCTTGCCTGGCGCATCCGACTACCGGTTTGAGTTGGTGTGCGCGCAGGATCTGCCGATGCTGCATGACTGGCTGCTGCGGCCGCATGTGGCGCAATGGCGGGGGCCGGCCGAATCCATCGAGCAACTGCACGCGGACCATGTGGCCGGGCAGGGCGCACCCGGCGCCACGCTGGCGTACATCGCCTCGCTGAACGGAGAGCCTGTGGGGTTCATCCAATCCTATGTGGCGATGGGCTCGGGCCACGGCTGGTGGGAGGATGTCACCGACCCCGGGGTGCGCGGCATCGACCAGTTCCTGGCGCATGCGGACGAGGGCCTGTTCACCCTAATTTCGGGGATCGCGTTGCCCGGCCTGGGGGCTGGATGCAAGGCGCCCATGCGCAGCAAGGTAGGCACCTTGCAAGCGCGGGCAACGCCGCAGACGGCCCCCAGGCCGGGCAACCCGAAGGGAAGGCCCTTGCCGGCGCGCCACTCGTCGTTGCGCTCCTTGCGTGTGCAAGGGCACACGCAAGGAGCGCGCCTAGATTGGCACACCGGCAAGAGCCTTCGCGACCCCGAAATTAGGGTGAACAGGCCCTGGCTGAACCAGGGCATGGGCCGCGCCATGGTGCGCGCCTTCACCGCGCAACTGCTGGCCGACCCCGCCGTGAGCCTGGTCCAGACGGACCCCAGCCCCGTCAATGCGCGCGCCATCCGCTGCTATGTGCGGGCCGGTTTCCAGCCGGTGCGAGAGGTCATCACGCCAGACGGTGCAGCGCTGCTCATGCGCTGCGTACGTACCAGCCTGGACCGCTGAGCGGGAAGGCCATTGCGGCGACAGGGTCGTTCCGGTAGATCGCTAGACGACCGGTCTAATCGGTGCACAATAGCCCCGTGACCACCGAACAACCCTCCACCCGCACCCACATCCTTCGCTGTGGCGAGCGCCTCATTGCCACCAAGGGCTTTGTGGGCGTGGGGCTGGCCGAGATCCTGGCTGCGGCCGGCGTGCCCAAGGGCTCGTTCTACCATTACTTCAGCTCCAAGGAGCGCTTCGGCGAGGCCCTGCTGGCCAGCTACATGGAGCGCTACCTGGCCCACCTCGAGCAGATGCTGGCACCCGATGGCCAGCCAGCACGCGCACGGCTGATGCGCTACTGGGCCTACTGGAACGTATCGCAGTGCGGGGTGGACGGCCCGGCCTGCGATGCGGGCGCAGGCGAAGGCAGCAAGTGCCTGGTCGTCAAGCTCAGCGCCGAGGTGGCCGACATGTCGGACACCATGCGCATCGCCCTGCGCGATGGCACCACGCAGATCGTGGCGCGGCTCGCCCGCTGCCTGCGCGAGGCCGTGCAGGACGGTTCGGTGCCGGCGGCCACGGACCCCGAGGCCATGGCGCTCACGCTCTACGAAATGTGGCTGGGCGCCAGCCTGCTGGCCAAGCTGCGGCGCGATGGGTCGTCGTTCGAGCACGCGCTGCGCGCCACCGAGGCCTTGCTGGACGGCGCGGATGCCGGGCACAGCGCTCCAATGGCACCCGCCAGACCGCAAGCCGCACATGCGCAGAGGAGCCGGGCCGCGCCTCGCGGGGGCAAAGGCAAGGCGCCGCGCCTGACTGCCTGAAAGCAGTCGTGTCAGTACCGCGTCATGCCCATTTGAATAACTAGCCGACCGGTCTACTTAGACCGAATTCCTTCCCACTCTTCACCACCACAAGCCCACGGAGATCCCATGCTCAATTTCGACTTCCACAACCCCACCCACATCGCCTTCGGCAAGGACCGCATCGCCGACCTGGACAAGCTGGTGCCGCCCCATGCCAAGGTGCTGATCCTGGTGGGCGGCGCCAGCGCCGAGAAGACCGGTACGCTGGCCGAGGTGCGCACGGCGCTCGGCGCGCGCCAGCACGCCACCTTCAGCGGCATCGAGCCCAACCCGAGCTACGAGACCTCGATGAAGGCCGTGGCGCAGATCCGCGAGGGCGGCTTCGACTTCCTGCTCGCCGTGGGCGGCGGCTCGGTGATCGATGCGGTGAAGTTCATCGCCGCTGCCGTGAGGTTCGAGGGCGGAGATCCCTGGGCCATCCTGGAGCAGCATGGCCGTAACGTCACCGGCGCGCTGCCCTTCGGCTCGGTGCTCACGCTGCCCGCCACGGGCTCGGAGATGAACAACGGCGGCGTCATCACGCACCGCGCCAAGGGCGCCAAACTGGCCTTCGGCAGCAAGCACACCTACCCGGTGTTCTCCGTGCTCGACCCGACCAAGACCTATACCCTGCCACCCCAGCAACTGGCCAACGGCGTGGTCGATGCCTTCGTGCACACGGTGGAGCAGTACCTGACCTACCCGGTGGACGGCGCGGTGCAGGACCGGTTTGCCGAAGGCATTTTGCAGACGCTGATCGAGGTGGGCCCGCGCATCCTGGCCGCGCCCGAGCCGGTGTATGCCGACCGCGCCAACCTGATGTGGACCGCCACGCTGGCGCTCAACGGCCTGATCGGTGCCGGCGTGCCGCAGGACTGGGCCACGCACATGATCGGCCATGAGCTGACCGCCCTGCACGGCATCGACCATGCGCGCACGCTGGCCGTGGTGCTGCCCTCGCTGCTCGACGCGCAGCGCGCGACCAAGGCCGCCAAGCTGCTGCAGTACGGCGAGCGCGTCTGGGGCATCCGCACCGGCACCGACGACGAGCGCATCGACGCCACGATTGCCGCCACGCGCGATTTCTTCGAGCGCATGGGGATTCCCACGCGGCTGTCGGCCTATGGCGTGGGCGCGGACAGCGTGGACAAGCTGGTTGCGCAGCTCGAAGCGCACGGCATGGTCACGCTCGGCGAGCACCGCGACGTGACACCGGCGGTGAGCCGCCGCGTACTCGAAGCCGCGCTGTAAGCCTTTTCTCCTCCCTCCATCCAACCTGAAAGCCACACCATGACAAAGAAAATCCTGATGGTCCTGACCTCCCACGACCAGCTGGGCGACACCGGCAAGAAGACGGGCTTCTGGCTCGAAGAGTTTGCCGCGCCGTACTACGTGTTCAAGGACGCGGGCGTGCAGATCACCCTGGCATCGCCCAAGGGCGGCCAGCCGCCGCTGGACCCCAAGAGCGACGACCCGGGCGCGCAGACCGATGCCACGCGCCGCTTCAAGGCCGATACCGACGCACAGAAAGTGCTGGCGAACACCGTGGTGCTGGCCAGCGTGCGCGCCGAGGACTTCGACGCCGTGTTCTACCCTGGCGGCCACGGCCCACTGTGGGATCTGGCCGAGGACGCGCAGTCGATTGCGCTGATCGAGAAGACCTTTGCAGCAGGCAAGCCGCTGGCGCTGGTCTGCCATGCCCCCGGCGTGCTGCGCCACGCCAAGGCACCGGACGGCAAGCATTTGGTCGCTGGCCGCAAGGTCACCGGATTCACCAACACCGAGGAAGAGGCCGTGCAGTTGACCAAGATCGTGCCCTTCCTGGTGGAAGACATGCTCAAGGCCAACGGCGGCCAGTACTCCAAGGGAGCCGACTGGGCGCCCTATGTGCTGACCGAAGGCAACCTGATCACGGGCCAGAACCCCGCATCGTCGGAGCAGGGCGCACACGCCGTCCTCCAGCAACTGGGCTAAAGCCCGGCCCCGGGGCTTCGGCCCTAGCGGATCAGTGCGGCAGGATGCCTGGCAGCAGCGGCCGGGCCAGCCGCTGGCGCCACCACTTGAGCGCCTCGCCCATGTGCTCGGGCTTCCAGGCCAGCCAGAAGGTCTCGTCTGCCCGGGGCTCCTGCACCACCAGCTCCACCAGGATGCCGGTCTCCAGCTCGTGGCGCACACAGGCGCGCGGCACGAAACCATGGCCCAGGCCCGCAGCCTGGCAGGCGATCTTGGCCTGCATCGAGGGCACGGTGATGCGCCGCTGCCCCGCCAGCAGGCCCACCGTGCGGTCCGACAGCGATCGCGCGCCGTCCCCCACCACCACGGCTGTGTGCTCCAGCAGGTCGTTGCGTGCCAGCGGGCGCTTGAGCTGCGCCAGCGGGTGCGTGGCCGTCACGCAAAACGCGAACTCCAGGCTGCCCACGGCCACGGCCTTGTAGCCGCCACCGGCCGGGCCCTCGCCTGCGGCCACCACGATGTCGGCGCGGCCCTCGCGCAGCGCCTCCCACGTGCCGGTGAGCGCCTCGCAGCCGATGCGCAGGCGCGTGCCGCAGTGGAGGTCCTCGAAGGCGCAGATGTCGTCGTTGAAGGCGCTGGTGGGGATCAGCGAGTCGTGCACCAGCCGCAGCTCGGACTCGAATCCCGTCGCGATCTGGCGCATGCGCGATTCCAGGTGGCCCGCTGCCACCAGCAGCCAACGCCCCTCCTTGAGCATCTCCTGCCCCGCAGGGGTCAGCGCCACGCGCGGCCCGTTGCGGGTGAACAGGGCAAAGCCCAGCTGTTCTTCCAACTTGCCGACCGCATACGAGATGGTCGAGGGCACCTTGTGCAACTGCTCGGACGCACCTGCAAAGGAGCCGTGCCGGGCGATGGCATCCACGAGTTCAATGGCTTCGAGGGTCAGCTTCAGCATGGTGGAGTGCGTGCAATTTTCATCATCGAAATTATCGATCATAGGGCGCTGCATGTTTCAACCTAAGGACCCCTCTGCGGCGAGATACTTTCTTCACCCGAGCACTGCGCTATCTGACAACTGCCAGATGGCAGGCCCAGGTACTCAGTGTGAACCCCATCGAATCTGAAGAAAGGAAATCACCATGCTCGACATCCGCAAAGCCCACCAACGTGGCAACGCCAACCACGGCTGGCTGCATTCGCGCCACACCTTTTCGTTCGGCCACTACCGCGACCTCCAGCAGCAAGGCTTCTCGGACCTGCTGGTGATCAACGACGACCGCGTGTCACCCGCAAAAGGCTTCGGCACCCATGGCCACCGCGACATGGAAATCTTCTCCTACGTGCTTGAAGGTGCACTGGAGCACAAGGACTCCATGGGCACAGGCTCGGTCATCCGCCCCGGCGACGTGCAGATGATGAGCGCCGGCACCGGTGTGGAGCACAGCGAGTTCAACCATTCGGCCGACACCTCTGTGCACTTCCTGCAGATCTGGATCGTGCCGGGCGTGCGCGGTGCCGCCCCCCGCTACCAGCAGGTGCACTTCAGTGAAGCCGACAAGCGCGGCCGGCTGCGCCAGATCATCTCGCCCGAGGGCACCGATGGCTCCCTGGCCGTGAACCAGGACGCCCAGGTCTATGCCGGCCTGTTCGATGGCGATGAATGGGCCACGCTGGACGTGGGTGCCGACCGCCATGTGTATGTGCATGTGGCCCGCGGCAGCCTCACGGTCAACGGCGAGCGCCTGTCCGAAGGCGATGGCGCCCGCATCCGTGAACCTGAGGCGCTGCGCTTTGCCGATGGCGAGCAGGCCGAGGTGCTGGTGTTCGACCTGCGTCCCAACGAGCTGCCCGCGATGCCCCGCTGAGTTCGATCCTTCTTCAACGTCTTTTTCAATTTTCAGGAGATTCCCATGACGCCCATCGCCAAGCCCACCGCCGGTTCTACGCTGCTCACCCCCAACGACCACACCCTGGTGATGATCGACTTCCAGTCGCAGATGGCCTTTGCCACGCATTCCATCGATGCGATCACGCTGCGCTCCAACGCCGGCCTGGTCGCCAGCGCGGCTGCGGGCTTCGGCGTGCCGACCATCCTCACCACCGTGGCAGAGAAGAGCTTCTCGGGCCCCATGTTCGAGGAAGTCACGGCCCCGTTCCCGGGCCAGGCGCTGCTGGACCGCACCTCCATGAACACCTGGGAAGATGCTGCGGTGATCGAGCGCGTCAACGCCATCGGCAAGGGCCGCATCGTGCTGGCCGGCCTGTGGACCAGCGTCTGCATCGTCGGGCCGGCCCTGTCGGCACTGGACCAGGGGTTCGAGGTCTACGTGATCGCCGACGCCAGTGGCGACATCTCCACCGAGGCCCACAACCGCGCCATGGAGCGCATGGTGCAGGCCGGCGCACGGCCCATCACCGCGCTGCAGTACCTGCTGGAGCTGCAACGCGACTGGGCCCGCACCGACACCTATGACATGACGACGGGCATTGCGAAGAAGTTCGGCGGCGGCTACGGCTTGGGCATCACCTACGCGAAAAGCATGTTCAACGCGCACGAAGGTTGATGGGCTGCGCTTTCCCCGAGTCACCCAACAGCCCCGAGGGGTGCCCGATACTGCGGAACCTCGCCATCTCCCGCCTCTGAAGGAATCCCTCCCATGGCCCAGACCAGCACGCCCGACCTGATCCTGCACCACGGCCGCTTCACCACGCTCAACCGGGCCCAGCCCACGGCCAGCGCCGTGGCCATCGCGGGTGGCCGCTTCACCCAGGTCGGTACGGACCGCGAGATCCTGCCGCTGGCCGGCCCTGGCACGCGCGTCATCGACCTGCAGGGCCGCTCCGTCCTGCCCGGGCTCATCGACAACCACCTGCACATCATCCGTGGCGGCCTGAACTTCAACATGGAGCTGCGCTGGGACGGCGTGCGCAGCCTGGCCGACGCCATGGCCATGCTGCGCCGCCAGGTGGCGGTGACGCCCGTACCGCAGTGGGTGCGCGTGGTGGGTGGTTTCACGGAACATCAGTTCGCCGAGAAGCGCCTGCCCACGATTGCCGAGCTCAATGCCGTGGCGCCCGACACGCCGGTGTTCATATTGCATCTGTACGACCGCGCCCTGCTCAATGCTGCGGCGCTGCGTGCCGTGGGCTACACGCGCGAGACGCCCGCGCCCCCGGGCGGCGAGATCGTGCGCGACAGCGCGGGCAACCCCACGGGCCTGCTGCTGGCCAAGCCCAATGCCGCCATCCTGTACGCCACGTTGGCCAAGGGCCCCAAGCTGCCGCACGACTACCAGGTCAACTCCACGCGCCACTTCATGCGCGAGCTCAATCGCCTGGGTGTCACGGGCGCCATCGACGCGGGCGGGGGCTTCCAGGCCTATCCTGACGACTACGCGGTGATCCAGGAGCTGGCCGATGCCGACCAGCTCACCATCCGCCTGGCCTACAACCTGTTCACGCAAAAGCCCAAGCAGGAGAAAGAGGACTTCCTGCACTGGACGGAGACCTCGCAGTACAAGCAGGGCACGGATTACTTTCGCCACAACGGCGCGGGCGAGATGCTGGTCTTCTCGGCCGCCGATTTCGAGGACTTCCGCCAGCCCCGGCCCGACATGGTGCCGGAGATGGAGGACGACCTGGAAGGCGTGGTGCGCATCCTCGCGCAGAACCGCTGGCCCTGGCGCATGCACGCCACCTACGACGAGACCATCACCCGCGCGCTCGACGTGTTCGAGAAGGTGAACCGCGACACACCGCTGGCTGGCCTGAACTGGTTCTTCGACCATGCCGAGACGATTTCGGAGCGCTCCATCGACCGCATCGCCGCGCTGGGCGGCGGCGTGGCCGTGCAGCACCGCATGGCCTACCAGGGCGAGTATTTCGTCGAGCGTTACGGCGCAGGCGCCGCCGAGGCGACGCCACCGGTCAAGCGCATGCTGGAAAAAGGCGTCAAGGTCTCTGCCGGCACCGACGCCACGCGCGTGGCCTCGTACAACCCCTGGGTGTCGCTGTCCTGGCTGGTCACGGGCAAGACGGTGGGGGGCCTGCAACTGACCCCGCAGCGCAACTGCCTGGACCGCGAGGCCGCGCTGCGCATGTGGACCGAGAACGTCACATGGTTCAGCAACGAGGAAGGCAAGAAGGGACGCATCGAGGTGGGCCAACTGGCCGACTTGGTGGTGCCCGACCGCGACTTCTTCGCCTGCTCCGAATCCGACATTGCCGACACCACGGCCCTGCTCACCGTGGTGGGCGGCAAGGTGGTCTATGGCGTGGGCGACTTCGCTGCGCACGACGGTGCCGCGCCGCCGCCCGCCATGCCCGACTGGTCGCCGGTGCGCACCTTCGGCGGCTACGGTGGCTGGTGCGACCAGGAAGGCAAGCCATTGCAGGCGGCCTTGCGCCAGGCGGCGGCCGCATGTGCCTGCGCCAACGACTGCAATGTGCATGGCCACCAGCACGCCACGGCCTGGAGCAGCCAGCTGCCGATTGCCGACCTCAAGGGCTTCTGGGGCGCCCTGGGCTGCGCCTGCTGGGCGGTGTGATGGTGGAAGCCCTCCATTCCGCAGCGACCGCACCCTGGGTGCAGTCGCTGGCCCTGCTGTGCCTGTGCGCGGCCTACCTGCAGGGCGGCCTGGCCAAGGCACGCGACTTCGCTGGTGCCGTGGCCGAGATGCGGCACTTCGGCCTGGCGCCGGCCGCGCCGCTGGCGGCCGCCACCATCGCGCTGCAACTCGGGGCCCTGGCGCTCGCGGGCTTCACGGTGCTGGCCGCCTTCGTGGCCGACCGCTTCTGGCAGGCAGCACCGGCCGAGCGCCGGCGCGCGGCCAACGCATTCTTTGAACACTGGGGTCTGGCGGGCGGTTTCGTGCTCGTGGCCTGGCACGACCTGGGAGGCCTGCATGGCACATGAACACGACCACCATCACCCTGAAACCGCTGCGCCGGCTGCAGTGTCCGCTGCGCAGTCCGGCAGCTTCGCACCCTTGCGCCTGCCGGTGTTCGCGGTGCTCTGGGCCGCCACGGTGCTGGGCAACATCGGCAGCTTCATGCGCGATGTGGCCAGCGCCTGGATGGTGACCGAGCTGTCCACCAGCCCGACGGCCGTGGCCCTGGTACAGACGGCGGCCACACTGCCGATCTTTTTGCTGGCGCTGCCGGCGGGCGTGCTGTCGGACATTCTGGACCGCCGGCGCTTCCTGATCGGGGTGCAGATCCTGCTGGCCGGCGTGAGCGGCGCCCTGCTGCTGCTGGCGCAGACCCACACCCTCACGGTGGAGTACCTGATCGCGCTGACCTTCCTGGGCGGCGTGGGCGCGGCCCTCATGGGCCCCACCTGGCAGTCCATCGTGCCCGAGCTGGTGCCGCGCAGCGAACTGCGCAACGCCGTGGCGCTCAACTCGCTGGGTATCAACATTGCACGCGCCGTGGGGCCCGCAGTGGGTGGCCTGCTGCTGGCCAGCTTTGGTGCGGCTGCGGCCTATGGCCTTGATGTGCTGAGCTATGTGTTCGTGGTGGCGGCCCTGCTGTGGTGGCGCCGGCCGCCGGCCGTGGACACAGGGCGCAACGAGCAGTTCTTCGGCGCCTTCCGGGCCGGCGTGCGCTATGCCCGCGCCAGCCGCGAGCTGCACGTGGTGCTGCTGCGCGCGGCGGTGTTCTTCCTGTTCGCGAGCTCCGTGTGGGCGCTGCTGCCGCTGGTGGCCCGGCGCATGCTGGGCGGTTCGGCCGGTTTCTACGGTGTGCTGCTGGGCGCCGTGGGGGCCGGCGCCATCCTGGGCGCCGTGCTGCTGCCCCGCCTGCGCCGCTGGCTCGATACCGATGGCCTGGTGCTCACTGCCTCGCTGCTCACGGCGACCGTGATGGGCGCGCTGACCCTGGCGCCGCCGCAGTGGGCGGCGGTGGTGCTGATGCTGGTGCTGGGCTTGGGCTGGATCATCGCGCTGACCACGCTCAACGGCGTGGCCCAGGCCGTGCTGCCCAAATGGGTGCGCGGGCGCGGCCTGGCCATCTACCTCATGGTGTTCAACGGCGCCATGGCCGCGGGCAGCCTGGGCTGGGGCCTGGCGGCGGGGCAACTGGGGCTGGCGACAACACTGCTCATCGGTGCGGCCGGGCTGGTGGTGGTGGCCTTCGTGTTCCACCGCGTGAAGCTGCCCACGGGCGAGGCCGACCTGCAGCCCTCGCGCCACTGGCCCGAGCCCCTGCTGGCAGAACCTGTGGCGCACGATCGCGGTCCGGTGATGGTGCAGGTGGAGTACCGCATCCGCAAGGAGGACCAGCCGGCCTTCCTGGCCGCCATGCAACTCGTGGCCACGGAGCGCCGCCGCGACGGTGCCTATGCCTGGGGCGTGGCCGAGCACACGGGCGAGCCGGAGCGTGTGATCGAATGGTTCCTGGTCGAATCCTGGGCCGAGCACCTGCGCCAGCACGACCGCGTCTCCCAGGCCGATGCCGACCTGCAGGCCCAGGCGCTGCGCTTTCACCAGGGGCCCGGCAAGCCCGTGGTGCACCACTTCCTGGCGCTGGCGCCCGGGTGAAGGATCAGGCGGCGGCGTCCACCGCTTCCACTTCCACCAGACAGTCGTAGAAGGTGGGGGCGCGGCCCAGGTCGGTCAGGGCCTGGCTGGTGATCTCGTTCACGTTGGTGCCATCGAGCCCCAGCTTGCGCCACCAGATGCCCATGCCGTTGACCACGCCGGGCCGGGCGCGGCGCGACACGCTGGCGTGGCAGCGGTAGCTGCCCCGGGCATTGAACACGCGCACGATGCTGTGGTTGGCAATGCCGCGCGCCTCGGCGTCGTCGGGGTGGATCTCCAGCAGCGGCCGGCCTTCGATGTCGCGCAGGCTCTGCACGTTGACGAAGGTGGAGTTCAGGAAGTTGCGCGCCGGCGGCGAGATCATGGCCAGCGGGTACTGGGCAGAGCTGCCCTGCAGCTCGTAGTTGGGCAGGTGGTCGGGCAGGCCGTCCAGGCCCTGGGCGGCCAGGCGCGCGCTGTAGAACTCGCACTTGCCCGAGGGCAAAGGGAACTGCCCCTCGGCAAACGGCGCATCGAGCATGGCCAGCGTGGCGAAGCCCTGCGATTCGAGGAGCGCGAAGTCCACCGCATCGCCAAAGGCCTGGCGGCACAAGGTTGCGTCGCTGTCGGCAAAGCAGGCGTCGGTGTACCCCATGCGGGTGGCCAGGTCACGGAAGATCTGGGCGTTCGAGCGCGCCTGGCCCAGCGGCGCGATGGCCGGGCGGTTGAGCACCACATCGGTGTGGCCGTACGACAGATGCACGTCCCAGTGCTCGAGCTGCGTGGTGGCCGGCAGGATGTAGTCGGCGTAGTCGGCCGTGTCGGTGCGAAAGTGCTCCAGCACCACGGTGAACAGATCCTCGCGCGCAAAGCCCTGCACCACCTTGCCCGACTCGGGCGCCACGGCCACGGGGTTGCTGTTGTACACGACCACCGCCTGCACCTGCGGGCCGAAGGCCGGCGAGGCCGGGCGCAGCAGGTCGTCGCCGATGGTGGACATGTTGATGGTGCGTGGCTGGCGGCCGGCGAGCAGGTCGGGGCGCTGCAGCACGGCGCGCTGCACCGGGTACTGGCCCGAGCTCGACAGCAGCATGCCGCCCGCGCGGTGGCGCCATGCGCCCGTGAGCGCTGGCAGGCAGGTGACGGCGCGCACGGCATTGCCGCCGCCGCGCACGCGCTGCATGCCGTAGTTCAGGCGGATGGCGGCGGGTTGGGTGGTGCCGTAGTCCTTTGCCAGCTGGCGGATCTGCTCCACAGGGATGCCGCAGACCTCGGCCGCGCGCTCGGGCGGCCACTGCAGTGCGCGCTCGCGCAGGCCCTCCCAGCCCAGGGTGTGGCGCGCGATGTAGTCGTGGTCCAGCCAGTCGTGGACGATCAGCTCGTGCATCAGCGCCAGGGCCAGGGCGGCATCGGTGCCGGGGCGCAGGGCGATGTGTTCGTGGCACTTGTCGGCCGTCTCGGTCTTGCGCGGGTCTATGCACACCAGCCGGGCGCCATTGCGCTTGGCCTGCTGGGCGTAGCGCCAGAAGTGCAGGTTGCTGCCGATGGAGTTGCTGCCCCAGATCAGGATCAGCTGCGCCTCGGCGAAGAACTCCACCTTCATGCCGACCTTGCCGCCCAGGGTCTGCACCAGCGCCTCGGCACCGGCCGAGGCGCAGATGGTGCGGTCCAGCAGCGAGGCGCCCAACTGATTGAAGAAGCGCCGGTCCATGCTCTCGCCCTGCACCATGCCCATGGTGCCGGCGTAGCTGTAGGGCAGGATCGCTTCTGGGTCGTGCGCGGCGATGGCAGTCAGGCGCTGCGCAATATCGCTCAGGGCCTCGTCCCAGCTGACGGGGGTGAACTGCCCGCTGCCTTTGGGGCCGCTGCGCTTGAGCGGGGTGAGCACACGCTCCGGGTGGTAGCTGCGCTCGGTGTAGCGCGAAACCTTGGCACACAGCACGCCATCGGTGTGTGCGTGGTCGGGGTTGCCCTGCACCCGCGTGGCCACGCCATCGACCACGGTGGTCAGCAGCGCACAGGTGTCGGGGCAGTCATGGGGGCAGGCGCCGCGTACGGCAAAGGGCACGGAATCAGTGGGGACAGAGGCCGAAATCGTGGGCATTTGGTGGGCTGGTCGTTAAACTGGCTGCGGGGCTGGAGGCTGCGCGCTCGTGGCGCGCCCTTCCGGAGGGGTCGCCTTGCGGCGATGGCAAATGGGGCGCAAAGCCCTGAAACCAGGATTTCACCATGAACCAGACTGTAGTGGGGCGCAGACAGTTTTCGGTGGGGCTGGGCGCAGCGGCGCTTGGCGGCTTCCAGATGGCCCGGGCGCAAGGTGAAGGGCGCATCGTGCTGGGCCAGTCGGCCGCTTTCACGGGCCCGGCCGCGCAACTGGGCATCCAGTTCCACCAGGGCGCCAAGCTGTTCTTCGACCAACTCAATGCCCAGGGCGGCGTGGGCAAGCGGCAGGTCGAGATCCGCACCCTCGACGATGGCTACGAGCCCGACCGCTGCGCCGAGAACACCAAGAAGCTCATGGCCGACGACGTGTTTGCGCTGTTCGGCTACATCGGCACCCCTACCAGCCTGGCCGCGCTGCCATTGTTTACCAAGGAGAAGGTGCCGTTCTTCGGCCCGTTCACGGGGGCCGAGGCATTGCGCCAGCCGTTCAACCGGCTGGTGTTCCATGTGCGCGCCTCGTACTACGACGAAACCGCGCTCATCGTGCGCCAGCTCACCAACCTGGGGATCAAGAAGATCGCGGTCTTCTACCAGAATGATGCCTACGGCAAGGCCGGGCTCGACGGCGTGGTGCGTGCGCTGACCGAGCAGAAACTGACGCCCGCCGCCACAGCCACGGTGGAGCGCAATTCGGTGGACGTGAAGGCCGCGGTGGACAAGCTGGTGGCCGCCAAGCCCGACGCGGTGGTGCAGATCGCTGCCTACGCGGGCAGCGCCGCCTTTGTGCGCGCCGCGCGCAAGGCGGGGTTTGGCGGCACGTTCTACAACGTGTCCTTCGTGGGTACGCAGGCCCTGGCCGATGAACTGGGCAAGGACGGCGCCGGGGTGGTGGTCTCGCAGGTCATGCCCTCGCCCTACCAGCCCTCGCGCCAGATCACGCGCGAGTTCCTCGAAGCCATCAAGAAAGGTGGCGACAAGGTGCAGGCCAACTACTCCAGCATGGAGGGCTATGTCGCTGCACGCGTCTTTGCCGAGGGCCTGCGCCAGGCCAATGGCAGCGGCAAGATCACCCGCGACGGCCTGATTGCCGGGCTCGAAGGCCTGGGCTCGCAGGCCATCTCCGGCTTTCTGGTGTCGTACAGCGCCACGGACCATGCTGCATCGCATTTTGTGGAAATGTCGATGCTGACCGGTGATGGGCGCGTGAGGACCTGACGGCCTTCCTGTTTCAGCCGAAGGCCTTGGTGCGTGCCAGCCCCTGCATGAAGGCTTCGCAGCGCCCCAGTTGCTCCAGGCTCACGAACTCATCGGGCTGGTGCGCCTGCTGGATGCTGCCTGGGCCGCACACCACCGTGGGGATGCCGGCGTTTTTGAACAGCCCCGCTTCGGTGCCGAAGGCCACCAGGGTGGTGCCTTGCTCGCCGCTCAGCTCCTGCGCCAGGCGGGTCACGGCGTCGTCCTTGCTGCCCAGAAAACTCGGGATCTCGCAGATGGTCTCGAAGCTGAAGCCGGTCTGGGGCGCGACCTTCTGCATGGCAGGTTCGAGCGAGCGCGCATAGGCCAGCACCTCGGACTGCATCTGGGCCGCATTGGCGGTGGGCAGGTCGCGGAATTCATAGCGGAACTCGGCGTCGCGCGGCACCACGTTGTCAGCAATGCCGCCATGGAATTGGCCCACGCTGGCGGTGGAGAACGGCACATCAAAGCCCTCGAAGCGCGGCTCGCTGCGCTCGAAGCCCTCGGCCATGTCGCGCACCCGGCCCACCACGCGCGCTGCCATCTCGATGGCGTTGACCGATTGCGGCGTGAGGGACGAATGCGCTTCCTTGCCGCGCACGCAGCACTTGTAGCGGTACACGCCCTTGTGCGCGATGGCCGGCACCATGCTCGTGGGCTCGCCCACGATGCAGGCCAGCGGGCGGATGCTGGCATCGCGCAGGTCGGCGATCAGCTCCTTCACGCCAAAGCAGCCCACCTCCTCGTCGTAGCTGAAGGCAAAGTGCAGGGCAAACGGGGCATCGCTGGCCAGGAACTGCTCGGCATGCGATACCGCGATGCCGATGAAGGCCTTCATGTCGGCGCTGCCCCGGCCGTACAGGTTGCCGTCCTTGACGAGGGCGCTCAGCGGGTCCATCGTCCAATCCTGGCCGTCCCATGGCACGGTGTCGGTGTGGCCCGAGAGGATCACCCCGGCGGGCTTGCCCTCGCCCAGCGTGGCGAACAGGTTGGCCTTGGTCTTGTCGGCGTTGTAGGTCAGGCGGCTTTTCACGCCCAGTCGGCCCAGGTGGTCGCGGATGAAGTGGATCAACTCCAGGTTGGAGTTGTGGCTCACGGTGTTCATGCGCACCAGGGATTGCGCCAGTTCGAGGGCTTGGGGTGAAATCATGAAAAGGGCTCGTGTAGTAAATAACCCGGGTTGGCACGCTGGTTGCTCTCGGGCTAGACTGTGAAATCGTAAGGACACATATCATGAACGTTATTGACTCCATCGTCACCCAGGCGGCCAGTATTGCAGCGGTGCGCCGGGACATTCACGCCCACCCCGAGCTGTGCTTCGAAGAGGTGCGCACGGCCGACGTCGTGGCCAACAAGCTCACGGAGTGGGGCATTCCCATCCACCGGGGCCTGGGCACCACGGGTGTGGTGGGCATCGTAAAGGGCCGTGACGGGGGCGCCAGCGGCCGGGCCATCGGCCTGCGCGCGGACATGGACGCGCTGCCCATGCAGGAGTTCAACACCTTCGCCCATGCCAGCAAGCACACCGGCAAGATGCACGCCTGCGGGCACGACGGCCACACCGCCATGCTGCTGGCGGCGGCGCAGCATTTTGCCAAGCACCGCAATTTCGATGGCACCGTGTACCTGATCTTCCAGCCGGCCGAAGAGGGCGGCGGCGGTGCGCGCGAGATGATCACCGACGGCCTGTTCGAACAGTTCCCCATGCAGGCGGTGTACGGCATGCACAACTGGCCCGGCATGCCCGTGGGCCAGTTCGCCGTGAGCCCCGGCCCGGTGATGGCGTCGAGCAACGAGTTCAAGATCACCATCCGCGGCAAGGGCAGCCATGCGGCGCTGCCGCACAATGGCATCGACCCGGTGCCGATCGCCTGCCAGATGGTGCAGGCCTTCCAGACCATCATCAGCCGCAACAAGAAGCCGGTGGATGCGGGCGTGATCTCGGTGACCATGGTGCACGCCGGCGAAGCCACCAACGTGGTGCCCGACAGCTGCGAGCTGCAGGGCACGGTGCGCACCTTCTCCATCGAGGTGCTGGACATGATCGAAAAGCGCATGAAGCAGGTGGCCGAGCACACCTGCGCCGCGCACGACGCCACCTGCGAGTTCCACTTTCACCGCAACTACCCGCCCACCGTGAACTCGGCCGCCGAGGCCGACTTTGCCCGCAAGGTGATGGCTGGCATCGTCGGCGAGGCCAACGTGCTGGTGCAGGAGCCCACCATGGGCGCGGAAGACTTCGCCTTCATGCTGCAGGCCAAGCCCGGTGCCTACTGCTTCATCGCCAACGGCGACGGCGCGCACCGCGAGATGGGCCACGGCGGCGGCCCCTGCACGCTGCACAACCCGAGCTACGACTTCAACGACGACCTGATCCCCCTCGGCGCTACCTACTGGGTGAAGCTGGCCGAGGACTGGCTGGCACAGCCTACGGCAGCCTGACACCGGCACCCGTTGTCGTCTCTTTCCTGAAGCCCTGGGCGCCCTCGCGTGCCCCGGGTTTTACTGTGTTCCCGACCCCACCCACGAAAGCAACCGCCCATGATCGGCATCGTCGACGCCTTTTCGCCCAGCTACGCCCAGGCCCGCAAGAAGTTTCTCGAGGGCGCGGCCGCAGCGGGTCTGCCCATCGAGTCGCATGCCCACCCACTCAAAGGGCGCGATGGTGAAGACCTGGCCATGGACGTGGTGCGCGACGGTCCGGCCGATGCGACCAAGCTGCTCATCGTGAGCAGCGCCTGCCATGGCGTGGAAGGCTACTGCGGCAGCGGGGTGCAGGTGTTCGCGCTGCACGACCAGGAGTGGCGCGACAAGGCGCACGCGGCGGGCGTGGCCACGCTCTACATCCATGCACTCAACCCCTATGGCTTCTCGCACGTGCGCCGTTTCACGCACGAGAACGTGGACCTGAACCGCAACTATCAGGATTTTTCAAAGCCGCTGCCCGTGAACGAGGCCTACCGCGAGGTGCAGCCCCTGCTGCTGCCTGAAGTGTGGCCACCGTCGGCCGACAACCTGGCGGCCGTGCAGCGGTACATAGACACCAAGGGCGAGGCATCCTGGCAAGCCGCCATCTCGCGCGGCCAGCACGAGTTTCCCGAAGGCGTGTTCTTCGGCGGCACCGAGCCCACCTGGAGCAACCGCACGCTGCGCCAAGTGCTGCGCCAGCATGGTGCCCGTGCCTCGCAGATCGCCTGGATCGACCTGCACACCGGCCTGGGCCCCAGTGGCCACGGCGAACGCATCTACGCGGGCAAGGACGACGACGCCTCGGTGGCCCGCGCACGCGCCTGGTGGGACGGCGGCGGCGCCACGCCGGTCACCTCGATCTACGACGGCTCCTCGACCTCGGCCTTCCTCACCGGGCTGATGTGGAACGCGATCTACGACGAATGCCCGCACGCCGAGAGCACCGGCATCGCCATGGAATACGGCACCGTTCCCGTGCTCGACGTGATGAACGCCATCCGCGCCGAGCAATGGCTCAACCTGCATCCCCAGGCGCCGGCCGAGCAGGCAAAGCAGATCAAGGCGCAGATGCTGGAAGCGTTCTACACGGACACGGACGCCTGGAAGGGCCAGATCGTTAGCCAGGCGCGCCAGTCCATGTTCCAGGCTGTGGATGGCCTGAAGGGCTGACTTACAACCCCAGTTCGGTCAGCCCCGGATGGTCGTCCGGGCGCCGGCCCTGGGGCCAGAAGAACAGCCGGTCTGCCGCCTTGATCGGCTGGTCGTTGATGCTGGCGTGGCGCACCGCCATCAGCCCGGCGTCGTCGAACTCCCAATTCTCGTTGCCGTGGCTGCGATACCAATTGCCCGCATCGTCATGCCATTCGTAGGCGAAGCGCACCCCGATGCGGTGCGAGCCGAACGCCCAGATCTCCTTGATGAGCCGGTAGTCGAGCTCGCGCGCCCACTTGCGTTCAAGAAACTGCCGCGCGGCCTCGCGCCCCACGGGGAACTCCGCCCGGTTGCGCCAGCGTGTGTCTTGCGTATAGGCGAGAGCCACGCGCGCCGGGTCGCGCGAGTTCCAGCCGTCTTCGGCCAGGCGGACTTTCTGGATCGCGGTCTCCAGGGTGAAGGGAGGCAGGGGCGGGCGGGATTCCATGGGCAGTACCTCGGTTGGAAAGGGTGAAATGCATGTGGACAGGTCTGTCTACATGTGCATCATATCCGCAGGTAGACAGACTTGTCTACAATGGGCCATGCTGCTTGCCCCGACCACTGACATCAAAGACCTGCCTGCCCGGGACCGCCTGCTGCAAACGGCGCACCGGTTGTTCTACCGCGAAGGCATCCGCGCCACGGGCATCGACAAGGTGATCGCCGAGTCGGGGGTGACCAAGGTGACCTTCTACCGGCACTTTCCAAGCAAGAACGATCTCGTCTGCGCCTACCTGGAATACCGGCACGTGCTGTGGATGGGCTGGTTTGCCGATGCGCTGCAACGGCATGGCCGGGCGAAAAAGGGCCTGGCCGCCTTGCCTGCGGCGCTGGGGGAGTGGTTCGGGCGCGAGGACTTTCGCGGCTGCGCCTTCATCAACAGCGTGAGCGAGTTGGGCGACACGGTGCCTGAAGTGAACGCCATCGCCCGCCGCCACAAGCAGGACATGGCGGACCTGCTGGCGACCCTGCTGCCGTTCGCGGCCACGCAAGCGCAGGATGCGCAGGCCCTGGCCCTGGTGGTGGAGGGCGCCATCGTGCGCGTGCAGCTGGGTGAGCCGGTGCCTGCGGTGCAGGCCAGTGTTTCGCGCCTGCTGTCCGCATTCCTGCCCGCGTAGCTGACCTTACTCCAGCCGTGCGCCCTGCGCGGCGCCGTGGCCGGTATCCCGGTCGTACTGCTTCTCGCGTTCTACATGCTCCTGGAGCAGGCGGCGGCCCAGCGCGTCGGCGTTGCGCTCCAGCGTGGCGCAATCGGCGGCTGCGGGCAACCGGGCAATGCCCTGGTCGATGGCCTGGGCCGCATCCCGCCCGAACTGCGCATGCCCCTGCTCATGCTGTGCCAAGGCGCGCAGGTAGCGGTCGAAGGTGGCCTGCTGTTGTGGCGAGGCGTTGTGCAGTTCGGGCAGTTGTACTTCGGTGGACAGGCGGGTGGTGACTTCTGTGATCGCGCAGCGGCCCGAGGCCTCGCGCCACCAGCGGTAGTTCCAGCGCACATGCCAGCGGGTGTAGCCATGGAAGCGGCGGCCGTCCACCACGATGGGCGTGGCCGCCTGCAGCGCCTGGCGCAATGTCTGCCCTGGCTGCAAATGCACGGGGTAGGGCCGCTGCACATGCTCCTGCACCACGGCGGCGCCGACGGGCTGTTGCTGCAGCACGGCCAGCGCAAGAACGACCAACCAGCGCAAGATCTCAATCTCCCCAGGGCAGCATCAGCGTGAGCAGCGAGAGCTGGTCGAACTCGGGCGCGAATGCATCGATGATGAGCTGCGGCTCGGGGCACAGCGTGGTGTCGGTGATCACGCCGAACTGCACGCCGCCGCCGTAGCTCAGGATGGAGACCCCCAGGCCGATGTCCCCCGACTGCGGCACCCAGAACATGCACTGCGTGACGCGCGCGCCGCACAGCGTGAGCTGCTCCTTGGGGCCGGGCACATTGGTCATCACCGCCGTGGTCTTGCGGCCGAAGAGGTTGAGCAGCGCGTCCTGCGCGGGCTTGATCATCAGGCCCGCCACGGCCAGCATCGCGAACGCGAGGATGGGCTGGGTGCTGCCCTTCAAGGCATTCATGCGCCGGCGCACCTCGTAGACGCGTTCCACCGGGTTGGCCACGCCGATGGGCAGCACCAGCGGCACCAGGCCGAAGCGGTTACCGAGCTTCCAGGCCTCCTCCATGGGGCGCAGGTTGACCGGGATCATGGCGCGGATCTCCTGGCCCGTCGGGTCATCGCCCTGGCTGCGCAAATAGCCCCCGATGGCACCCGCCACACAAGACATCAGCACGTCGTTGATCGAGCAGTTCAGTGCCTTGCCAATGGCCTTGACCTCTTCGAGCGGGATCGGCGGGCACCAGGCCACACGCTTGGCCCGGCCGGGCTGGCCCTTCAGGCGCGTGGGCGAATCGTCGGGCATCAGCGCCAGGGCCGCCGCATCGCTCACCAGCTGGTAGGCCACGCGCGCCATGTCCATGGTGCCGGCCAGGCCGTGCTGCATGGCCTTCTCGGGGTCGCCCAGCACCTTGAACGAACGCGCCGCGCCGTCGCCCGCCAGGTCCAATGCCTTCACGGTGAGTCCGGCCAGGGGCTTGATCAGTGCGTCGGCGATCCAGTCCTCGGCCGTCGCGGCGGCCTCGCGCTCCTTGCGGCTGCGCTTGGGCGGCTCGGCGCCACCGTCCACGATGGACATCGTGACCGAGATCAGCGCAATGCCGTCGGCGATGCAGTGGTGTATGCGCACGATCAGCGCGCTACCCTGTTGGCCGTCATCCCCCGTGAAGTTCTCGACCAGGTGCATCTGCCACAGCGGGCGGCGCGGGTCCAGCGGCTGCATGGCCAGCTCACCCACGCGGTCCTGCAGGGCGCGCTGCATGCTCTGGCCGGGCTCCTGCGGCAGGGTCTCGCGCAGCACGTGGGCGGCGATGTCGAACTGCCGGTCTTCGACCCAGGTGGCACCGGCCGCGTCCTCGACCACGCGCTGGCGAAAGCGCGGGTACTGCAGCAGGCGCTGCTGCACGCGCTCGCACAGCGCCTCCCAGGCGATGCCGGGGGCCAGCGTCCACACGCCGTTGATCATCATCAGGTTGCTGCCCGAGTCCATGCGCAGCCAGGCCGTGTCGACCTTGCTCATGCGCTCGCCCGACAGGCCCAGCATGCCGGTGGCGGCGCGGCGCACGTTCTTCTGCACCACGCCGGCGGCCTTGCGTGCAGCGGGTGGCAGGGCCTGGGCGGCTGCCGCAGTTGTGGCCCGCGCCTTGCGGGCGACCGTGGAGGCGGTGTTCAGCGGGCTGGCCAGGCCTTCGGGGCGGGTGGCGTTGGGAGCAGCAATGCGGGTCACCATCGGATGTACACCTGTTGTGGTTGTTTTGGGGGCTTGCCTCTATGGATTGCGCGACTTTCGCTCGCGCACTGACCGTAAGATACAACGCAGCAAACCATTGCCGACACCGTTCTTTCCCTCCCCCATCTTTCGAACCCCAAGGAGCAACCCCATGGCCGACCTGAATGCCGCCTTCGAAGCCGCCAAAGCCAATTCCGAGAACCTGAGCGAGCGCCCCAACAACGCCACGCTGCTCAAGATCTACGCGCTGTACAAGCAGGCCACCGTGGGCGACAACACCGAAAAGAAGCCCAGCTTCTCCGACATGGTGGGCCGCGCCAAGTGGGATGCCTGGAATGCGCTCAAGGGCACCGAGGCCGATGCCGCCAAGCAGCAGTACATCGACCTGATCACCGAGCTCAGCTGATCCGGGCCATACCCCGCGACTGACCGAGCGGCCTGCGGGCCGCTTTTTCATGGCCGTTGCGGCACGGGCTGGACGGGTGGGGGCATCAATGTTTCAATAGACAGAACCTCATTCTCTTGGACGACTCCTTCGCGCGCCCTGGTCTCCATGCCCCGCAAAGCCGTTTCCGAATCCGTTGCCGATGCCGATGCCGCCCCGGGCGGCGCGGCTGCCGTGGACCGCGCCCTGAGCCTGATGGCAGCCTTCCGCCAGGGCGACGGGCCGCTGGCCCTGACAGAGCTGGCCACGCGCACCCGGCTGTACAAGAGCACGGCGCTGCGCCTCTTGGCCTCGCTCGAGCATGCGCGCTGGGTGCAGCGCCTGGACGACGGCCGCTATGCCATCGGGCCCGAGGTGGGGCGGTTGCATGCGCTGTATGCCGCCTCGTTCTCGCTCGACCGGGTGGTGCTGCCCGTGCTGCGCGAGCTGGTGGCCGCCACGGGCGAGAGCGCGGCCTACCACGTGCGTCAGGGCGATGCGCGGCTGTGCCAGTTCCGCGTGGACTCGCCGCACCCCATCCGCGACCATATCCGCGCAGGCGACCTGCTGCCGCTGGACCGGGGCACGGGCGGCCGGGTGCTGGTGGCCTTCGATGCCGCGCTGTCCAACTCGCTCGGCCGGCATGACCGCGCGCTGTACGCGCGCATACGCGCCGACGGCTACCTGGCCAGCGTGGGCGACCGGCTCAGCGAGGTGGCGGGCATCTCGGCACCCGTGTTTGCCGCCGATGGCACGGTGGCTGCTGCCGTCACGCTGACCATGCCGGCCCACCGCTACGACGAGCGCTACGTGAAAAGCGTGCTCGAAGCCGCACGCAGCCTGGGCGGCCAGATCGGCTGAGCACTGCCTGCCAACCGCTAGCGGTAGGTCGTGAGGTGAATATTGGTCTCGGTGCCTCGGATGCCCGAAATCAGTCGGATGCGCTCGAGCACCTGCGCCAGCTCGGCCATGCTGCCGGCCTCCAGCTCTGCCAGCAGGTCCCAGCGGCCATTGGTGTCGTGCAGGGCGGCCACGCCGGGCTCGCCCAGCAGGCTGGCCACCACCTGGCGCGACTGGTTGCCCTCCACCAGCACCCCCATCCAGGCACGGATGCGGTCGGGCTCGGCCTCGGGCCGCAGCTTGACCGTGTAGCCCACGATCACCTGGCTGTCTTCGAGCTTGCGGATGCGGTTGGTCACCGTGCCGCGCGAGACGCCGAGCTTGTGCGCCAGGTCGGCGACGTTCATGCGGGCATTGCCACGCAGCAGGGCAATCAGGGAGCGGTCGAGTTCATCCATGGTGGTGATGCAAAAAGTGAGCAATCGCTGCCATTTTGACAATCAACCGCGCATTTTGGTACATTTTTGCCGATTCACATTGCCTCGTGCCCGCTGGACACTGGATGCCACCGAACCGGAGACACCCCATGCGACACGACGCCACCCCCCACCACACCAGCGTATCCACCCTCTATCTGAGCGCCCCCGAAGCGGTGGAGCTGATCCGGCGCAAGGGCCTTGCGGCCTGCCTTGCCGGCATTGCCGCCAACATCACCGAGGACTTCCTGCGCTGGGAGAGCTTCGACAAGTCGGCCCGGGTGGCCAGCTACTCGCCCGACGGTGCGATCGAGCTCATGCCGATCGCCGACGACGCGACCTACACCTTCAAGTACGTCAACGGCCACCCCAAGAACACGCGCCTGGGCCTGTCCACCGTGATGGCCTTCGGCGTGCTGGCCGACGTGGCCACGGGCACGCCGCAATTGCTCAGCGAGCTGACCCTGACCACCGCCCTGCGCACGGCTGCCATGTCGGCCGTTGCGGCTAAGGCCCTGGCGCGGCCCGGCAGCCGGGTGATGGCCCTGATCGGCAACGGCGCGCAGAGCGAATTCCAGGCCCTGGCCTTCCAGCACCTGCTGGGCATCACCGAAGTGCGGCTGTACGACACCGACCCTGCCGCCACCGCCAAGCTGCAGGCCAACCTGCGGCCATCGGGCCTGGTGGTCACCGTGTGCGGCAGCACGGCCGAGGCCGTGCGCGGCGCCGACATCGTGACCACGGTGACGGCCGACAAGACCCGCGCCACCATCATCACCGCCGACATGGTGGCGCCCGGTATGCACATCAACGCCGTGGGCGGCGACTGCCCCGGCAAGACCGAGCTGCAGGCCGAGGTGCTCACGCGCGGCCGGGTGTTCGTCGAGTACCCGCCCCAGACCCGCATCGAGGGCGAGATCCAGCAGATGCCGGCCGACTTCGCTGTGACCGAGCTGTGGCAGGTGCTGGCCGGCCGCGAGGCCGGCCGCGCGAGCGATGCCGAGGTGACGATTTTCGATTCCGTGGGTTTTGCGCTCGAGGACTTCTCGGCCCTGCGCTTCATGCGCGATGCGGCGCTGGAACTGGGCGTGGGCGAGCGCATCCAGCTGATTCCCGACCTGGCCAACCCCAAGGACCTGTTCGGCACCCTGCGGCAGGCCGGAGCAGGTGAGGCTGTTGTGCAGGGCCAGGTGCACCGGCTTCAGGCCGTTGCCTGAAGTCGTGAACGCCGGATCAGCCCAGCGGCGCCGGACCGGATCCGGTGGTCGCCGGGCTGTTCGGTTGGGGGTTGCAACAGGCGAGGCTCTGGCCTGTCCCGGGGCCGTCGCTCAATCGCGCCAGACCACGCTGCTGGCCGGATCGGCCCGCGTGGTGCGAAAGTGGTTGGCAGGGTGCACCGGGTCGGCCAGGCCGAACGAGATGCCGCAGACGATGGTGCGGTCCTCGCCGATGCCCAGCACCTCGCGCAGCACGCCGGGGTACGAGGCCAGCGCCGCCTGCGGCACCGAGGCCACGCCCAGGCTGTGCGCGGCCAGCAGGAAGTTGGCGACATAGGCGCCGCAGTCCACCGCTCCGTACACGCCCAGGGCCTCGTCGCTGCTCACGATGGCCACGTGGGGCGCGCCGAACATGCTGAAGTTCTGGGCCGCCTGGCGCGCCGATGCGGCCCGGTTGCCCTTGGCAATGCCCAGCGCTTCGTACAGGCCATAGCCGCACTCGCGCCGGCGCTCCTGGTACACGCCGCGGTACTCGCGCGGCCAGGGCAGGTCGGGTGCCGGCGGTGTGCTGGCGATGCGCTCCTGGAAGGCGCTGCGCAGGCGGGCCAGGGTCTCGCCGCTGGCGATATGCACCTGCCATGGCTGGGCGTTGCACCACGATGCCGTGCGCTGCGCCGTGGCAAGAATGCGGTCAATGGTGGCCCGGGGCAGCGCCTCGGGCAGAAAGGCGCGGCAGCTGTAGCGCGTGCCCAGCAGTTCGTGCAGGGTGTCGGATGCGGGCGTGGTCATGCAGGGATCAGGCCTTCTTGACCTTGGCTTTGGCTGTGGCCGCCTTGGCGGGGGCAGCGTCGTCGGCAGCCTTCTTTTTCGGCGCGGCCTTTTTGGCGGCCGGCGGGGGGGCGTTCAGCAGGGCATCGAGCTGCTCTCCGATCTCTGCTTCGATGCGGTCCTTGAACGCGCCGAACAGAAAGCCCAGTTGCGCCCGCATCTCGAACTGGCTGGCATCGACCAGCAGGGTGCCCTTCACGCCGGAGCGGCTGAAGTGCAGCGTGTCCTCGGTCTCGCCCTCTTCGTAGGTGCATTCCATGTCGAACTTCTCCTCGGCCTTCTCGGCCCAGGAAAAGGCGACTTTGCGGGCCTGCTTGAAGCCCAGTTGGTGTTCGCGGTGGATATGGATGTCAGGCACCGGGGGTCTCCTGGTTGGGTAGCAATTGGCGCAGCGCTTCGTGGCGCTGTGCCTGGGGTTGTTCACTCAGTACACGCACCGCATCATAGAACCGGTGCCAGTCGCGCCCCTCGCGCTCGAAGATCGCCTGGAAGGCGGGCACGAACTCGTTGTAAGCCGCCTGGGCAGCAAAGCTGGCATTGTTGGCGCTGGCCACCCAGCGGTCGTAGCCGGCCGTCTGGGCCGGCGTGGCCTGCCAGTGCTCGCGCAGGGCCGCATAGTCGGCGCGAAAGGACTGCATGGCCGCGGCTTTTTGTGCCTGCCGGTCGGGTGCATCGCTCTGCGCATAGATCCTGGCCAGGCGTTCGCGCGTGGCCTGGGTCAGCGCGCGGAACTCGCGCCGGCGCGCCTCGCTGGCCACGAAGGCGGTGCTGGCCTGGGGCGTGGCCTGCTGGGCCAGCCAGCGTGCGCTGCCCAGCCGCTCCACGGCGGTGGCGAACGATTCATTGAACAGGGTGTCGCCCTTGGCGTAGACCACCTGGTGCGCCAGCTCATGGAACAGCAGGCGCACGAATTCGCCTTCGGGCCAGCCGATGAAGGTGCTCAGCAGCGGATCGCCACCGGCCCAGTTCATGTAGCCCAGTGTGGAATAGGCCGGCACGCCATAGACCTCGACCTCCAGGCCTTCCTGCGCCAGACGTGCGGCTTCGGCCTTTGCATTGGCCTCGTCGAAGTAGCCCCGGTAGCCGATGCAGCCCGTGACCGGGAAGCACCAGGTGTGCAGCGTGAGCGAGTAGGGCGGCGCTGCCACCACGTTCCACACGGCGGCCGGGCGTTTGAGGTCCGCATAGCGGCGGTAGCTCGGGTTGTCGGGCAGGCCCAGTTCAGTCACGGCGAAGGCGCGGGCGCGCTGGGCCAGTTGCAGGCGCTCGCGCAGCGGCAGCGGGATGTCGGTGCGCGCGATCCAGTCTTCCAGCGGCTCGGCCGCGCGCATCAGCTGCACATGGCCGCGCACCGACTGCCAGTAGTAGCCCAGGGCATGGCCATTGCTGGCGCAGCCTGCCAGGGCCAGGCTGGCAATGAAGGCAGACAGTGCGGCGCCAAGGCGGAGCGGGACGGAACGTGAAGCAAATGGCTGTGGCATATCCGATGTTCAGTTTAGGGCCTGTCAGCAGCATGGCGGATGGAATTCCTAGAATCCCGTCCATGACCGAAGCCACCGCCACCCCCGAGATTCCCGACGGCCTGTTCGCCGACGACGCAGGCTGCCCGCGCTGCACCTGGTGCCAGGCCACGCCGGTGTACCGCCACTACCATGACAGCGAATGGGGTTTTCCGGTGGCGGACGACCGGCGCCTGTTCGAGAAGCTGTGCCTGGAAGGCTTCCAGTCCGGCCTGAGCTGGCTCACCATCCTGAACAAGCGCGAGGGATTTCGCGCCGCGTTCGCGCAGTTCGATGCCGTGCAGGTCGCTGAGTTCACCGACGCCGATGTGGAGCGCCTGGTGCAGGACGCGGCCATCGTGCGCCACCGGGGCAAGATCGTTTCCACCATCAACAACGCCAAGCGTGTGCTGGAGCTGCGCCAGGAGTTCGGCTCGCTCGCCCACTACGCGTGGCGCTACGAGCCGCCGGCCGGCGAGCGGCCCGAGCGCATCACGCGCGAGGTGGCGCGCACCTTCATCACATCACCCGGATCGGTCGCGATGTCCAAGGACCTCAAGAAGCGCGGCTGGAGCTTCGTGGGCCCGACCACCGTGTATGCCTTCATGCAGGCCATGGGCTTGGTCAACGACCACCTCGAAGGCTGCCATGCGCGCGAGAAGGCGCTCAAGGCGCGGGCGGATTTCACCCCGCCGGGGCGTTGACCAGGCCTGGCCAGCCGGGCAGCCTTTCCAGGGCCTGCAGCAACTGCCGGCCCGCCGCGTCCAGGCTGGTGTCGTTGCGCACCTCGATGCCGGCCGTTCCCGGCGGCGCCAGAAAGCGCAGTGCTCGCTGTACGCGCTGCTCCACCTCGTCGGCGTTTTCCCGGCCCCGTGATTGCAGGCGCTGGCGCAGCACCTCGGGGCTGGCGGTGATGTGCACGGCCACCAGGGCCGGGTAGCGCGCCAGGGCTTCGGGCAGGTAGGCGCGTGAACCATTGACCAGCAGCCAGCGGCCCTGGGCCAGTGGCTCCATCTCGCCATGGCGCACGCCATAGGCCAGGCCGTTGGCCTCCCAGTGCAGGGCAAACGCACCGGCGACGCGCAGCGCGGCGTGGGCGTCGGGCGTGGTGCTTTCATGCGCCTCGCCGCCGGGGCTGGCCGGGCGGCTGATGGTGCGCCGCGCCCACTGCACGGGCAGGCCGGCGGGCAGGTGCTGGCGCAGCCAGTCGAGCAGGCTGTCCTTGCCGGCGCCAGAGGGGCCCATGAAGTACAGCAATCTCGCTGTGGTGCTCATGCGCCCAGCTCCAGGTGGTCCAGCAGCACAAAGTCGGCGCCTGGCGTGGGCTCGGCGAACAGGGCCAGGCTGCCAAAGTGCAGCGGGGGCAGGTCGGCGAAGAACTGATCGGCAGCGTCTTGCACCAGCTCCACGGTCTCGTCGTCCGCGCCCGCGAGCGAGCCGGTCAGTGACATGTGGAAGCGGAACTCCTCCAGCACGAAAGGGTAGCCCCACTGCTGCAGCAGTGCATCCTGCCGGGGCGTGAGCCCTGCGGCGCGTCGGCGCGCGAGGTCCCCGTCCGACAGCGCTGCGGCCAGGGGCTGCAGCTGCGTCACGCAGGCCGCAGCTGCGGCCTGGATCTCGGCGTTGGCCGGGTGCGATGGCGTGGGCACGAGCGCCAGGAAATCGTCGATGCGCTCCACCTGCATGGGTGGCATGGCGAAGGGGCGCAGACTGCTGGCCAGGGTCTGCACCGCATGGTGCAGCGTGAGCCAGTTCACCCCCGGTGCGAGCGCGAATGGCGCCTTGAGCGTGGCGTGCCAGCCGTAGCGGCGTGGCGCGGCGGTCAGGCGTTCCAGTTCTTCCCTGGCCACGCCGTGGATTTCCAGTTGCTGCATGGGCTGCAGCAGCGCGGCGCAGCGGCCCAGCCAGTGGCTGCCAGCGAGCCAGGCCAGGGTGCCGGGGTTGGGCGCGAAGTACACCGCATAGCGGTGGTGGGCGGTGGTGGGGGAGGGGGGGTTACTCGTCGTCATGGGTGATGGTGAGTTTGACGCGGTCGCCCGCGAACCAGGCGCGCGCCCATTCGATGGGCGTGCCGGCCAGGTCGACGTTCAGGCTCTCGACCAGCAGCACCGGGCGCGCGGCGGGCTGGCGCAGCTCGGCGGCCACGGCGGCGTCGGGGAGTTCGGCGGTGATGCGGCTCTCGCGCCGGGTGTAGTCGGCCACGCCGTGCGCGGTGAATCCGGCGGTGATGGAGCCGGTCTCGCGCACCACGGCGGCCAGGCCCTCGAAGCGGGGCAGGGGAAAGTAGCGCTCGCTCACGTGCAGCGGCTGGCCCTCGGCCTGGCCGATCACGCGCAGCTGCAGAAGCGGGCTGCGGGCGGGCACCTGCAGGGCCTTGGCCAGCGCGGCCGTGGCCCGCACCGTCTGCTCCTGCAGCACCACCAGGCTGCCGCGCAGGCCGGCCTGGGCCAGGCCCTGCTGGTGGCGCACGCGCTTGCCCAGCGCCAGGTCCACCGCGAAGTCCTCCACATAGGTGCCGCTGCCCTGCGTGATGCGCACCAGCCCCTGGCTGCACAGGCTGGCCAGCGAGCGGCGGATGGTGTGGCGGTTCACGCCGAACTGCTCGGCCAAGGCATGTTCCGAGGGCAGGCGCTGGCCCGGGGGGTAGATGCCGCTGCCGATGGCCTCGGCCAGTTCTGCCGCGATGCGGGTCCAGAAGCTGTCGCGTGCCGGGCGTGCCGTGCGTCCGGTAGGGGCGGGGTTTGCAAGAAGTTGTGTGCTGGTGGTGGCTGTCATGAAACCTACATGCGCGCTGTCTAAGCTGGCGCCAGTTGTTCAATTTGTCTATACAACTTAAAGAGTACCACCTCCATGTTTCAAGCCTTTGACAACCCGGGCCCGGGCCGCCCGCTCTCGCGGGCGCACTGGATGGCGCTGCTGTCCCGTGCGCCCATCGACCTTCTGGAGCCCGCGCTGCACGACCACACCGCACTGCCCGCCCGCTGGCTGCGTGCCCCCGAAACCGGGCTGATGATGGTGCAGGGCCGCGCTGGCGGCACCGGCGAGCGCTTCAACCTGGGCGAGGTCACGGTCACCCGCTGCGCACTGCGCGTGGACGTGGATGGATCCGATGGCGGCGAGCCCACCGTGGGCGTGGCCTACGTGCTCGGCCGCTCGCACCGCCAGGTGCAACTGGCCGCCCTGGCCGATGCGCTGCTGCAGGACCCTGTGCGCCAGGCTGCGCTGGATACCAGCCTGCTCGACCCCATCCGCCGCCACCTGGCCCAGGTGCAGGCCGAGCGCCAGGCCCGCACGGCCAGCACGCGGGTGGACTTTTTCACGGTGGCCCGCGAAAGCGGTAGCAACGACGGCAGTGACGAGGACCAGGCATGAGCGCGACCCCTACCACCTCCCTCTCCGCCCTGGGGGCGGGCTTCTCCAGCGAGGCCCTGGGCAGCCAGGGCGTGTTCCGCGCCGTGCTCCGGGCACTGTCGCAGCCGGGCGCCCCGGTCGCCATCGTGCACGATGCCGAAGTGCCCGCCACCGGGCACGCGGCCTCGGCCGCCGTGCTGCTGGCCCTGCTCGACAGCGAATGCACGCTGTGGCTTTCGCCCCGGCTGGCGGCCAGCCAGGCCGGCGTGTGGCTGCGCTTTCACACCGGCTGCGTGCTGGTCGAAGCCCCCGAACAGGCGCGCTTTGCCTGGGTGGCTGCGGGCGATGCGATGCCTGCCCTGGCCCGCCTGCAGCGCGGCAGCGACGAATACCCCGACCAGTCCGCCACCTGCGTGATCGACGTGGCGGTGCTGGCCCCGGCCGTGGAGGGCGCAGGCGCCTGGCGCCTTGCAGGCCCCGGCATTCGCAGTGCGCAGCACCTGCACGTCGCCGGCCTGCCAGAGGACTTCTGCGCGCAGTGGGCCGACAACCACGGCGCCTTTCCGCGCGGGGTGGACGTGGTGCTGGCCACGGCCACGCACATCGCCGGCATGCCGCGCACGACCTGTATCGAACCATCCGCCGTGGAGGCCTGAAGCGCATGTACGTTGCCGTCAAGGGCGGGGAAACCGCCATCCTCAACAGCTACCGCCTGCTGGCCGAGCAGCGCCGGGGCGATACCGCCGAACCGGAGCTTTCGGTGGCGCAGATCCGCGCGCAGCTCAAGCTCGCCGTGGACCGCGTGATGACCGAAGGCTCGGTGTACGACCCCGAGCTCGCGGCGCTGGCCATCAAGCAGGCTTCTGGCGATTTGGTCGAAGCCATCTTTTTGCTGCGCGCCTACCGTGCCACGTTGCCGCGCCTGGGCACCACCCAACCGCTGGACACGGCGCGCATGGCGCTCACCCGGCGCATCTCCGCCACTTTCAAGGACCTGCCTGGCGGCCAGGTGCTGGGCCCGACCTACGACTACACCCAGCGCCTGCTCGACTTCACGCTGCTGGCCCAGGGCGATGCAGTGGCCGCGGCTGCGGCCCCCGCGCCCTTGGTCGATGCGCCCGCCACCACCCCGCGGGTGGTGGACCTGCTCAACCAGGAAGGGCTGATCGAAACCCGCTCCATCCCCGAAGGCGACCCGGCCCCGGCCGACCTCACGCGCGAGCCGCTGCGCTTTCCGGCCAACCGCGCCACGCGCCTGCAGAACCTGGCACGCGGCGACGAGGGCTTTTTGCTGGCCATGGCGTATTCCACGCAGCGCGGCTATGCGCACTCGCACCCCTTCGTGGGCGAGCTGCGCCTGGGCACGGTGGCGGTGGAGATCGCCCCTGAAGAGCTGGGCTTTGCCATCTCCATCGGCGACATGGAAATCACCGAGTGCGAGATGGTCAACCAGTTCGCGGGCAGCAAACACCAGCCGCCGCAGTTCACGCGCGGCTACGGCCTGGCCTTCGGCCACAGCGAGCGCAAGGCCATGGCCATGAGCCTGGTGGACCGCGCCCTGCGCGCCGACGAGCTGGGCGAGCCGGTGGAGTCGCCCGCGCAGATGCAGGAGTTCGTGCTCTCGCACAGCGACAGCCTGGAAGCCTCGGGCTTCGTGCAGCACCTGAAGCTGCCGCACTACGTGGACTTCCAGTCCGAGCTGGAGTTGGTGCGCCGCATGCGCGCCACTGCGGCGGCCAACCCCTCTGACGAAACCACCTTGGGAGACGATGCATGAATGCGCCCCACGAGCCTGCTCTGATGGGCCTGCCCGCCGATGCCGCCCCCACCGACGGCCATTTCAACTTCGCCTACCTCGACGAGCGCACCAAGCGCATGATCCGCCGGGCCATCCTCAAGGCCGTGGCCATCCCCGGCTACCAGGTGCCCTTCGGCTCGCGCGAGATGCCGCTGCCCTATGGCTGGGGCACGGGCGGCATCCAGGTCACGGCCGCCATCATCGGGCCGGACGATTGCCTCAAGGTCATCGACCAGGGCTCGGACGATACTGTGAACGCGGTCAACATCCGCCGCTTCTTCGAGCGCACCACGGGCGTGGCCACCACCACGCGCACCACCGAGGCGACGCTGATCCAGACGCGCCACCGCATCCCCGAGACGCCGCTGGCCGAGGGCCAGGTGCTCGTCTACCAGGTGCCGGTGCCCGAGCCCATGCAGCGCCTGGAGCCGCGCGAGACCGAGACGCGCACCCTGCACGGCCTGGCCGAGTACGGGCTGATGCACGTCAAGCTCTACGAAGACATCGCGCGCTACGGCCACATCGCCACCACCTACGACTACCCGGTGCTGGTCAACGGCCGCTATGTGATGGCGCCGTCGCCCATCCCCAAGTTCGACAACCCCAAGATGCACATGAACCCGGCGCTGCAGCTCTTTGGCGCAGGCCGTGAAAAGCGCATCTATGCCGTGCCGCCCTACACGCCGGTGGAGAGCCTGGGCTTCGAGGACCACCCCTTCGAGGTGCAGCGCTGGGACTGCGCCTGCGCCCTGTGCGGCGCCACCGACAGTTTCCTCGACGAGGTCATCACCGACGACCAGGGCACGCGCATGCATGTCTGTTCCGACTCCGACTACTGCCAAGAGCGCCAGGCTGCCGCAGCGGCAACGGTGTCCGAAGGGGCGCCCGCATGAGCACGGTGACCCTGCGCGAGGCCACCGAGGCCGACCTGGACGAAGTGCTGGCCCTGTACCAGGGTATCGAAGACAGCCCCGAGCAGGTGCTCAGCCTGGCCGAGGCCCGGGCCATGCTGGCGCAGTTCCGGGCCTATCCCAGCTACCGCCTGTGGGTTGCCTGCGAAGGGGTTGGGCCCGGCGCCGACGTGGTCGGCACCTACGCGCTGCTGGTCATGCACAACCTGGCCCACCGGGGCGCTCCCTCGGCCGTGGTCGAGGACGTGGTGGTTGCCGCCGACCGCAAGGGCCAGGGCATCGGCCGCCAGATGATGGCCCACGCCGTGCAGCAGGCCCGCGAGGCTGGTTGCTACAAGCTGGCCCTGTCGTCCCACCGCAAGCGCGCCGATGCGCATGCCTTCTATGAATCCCTGGGCTTTGCGCAGCACGGCCTCAGTTTCTCGATCGAGCCCTGACATGGACGCCACCCTTTCATCCCCCACCCCCCTGCTCAGCGTGCGCGGCATCAGCAAGCGCTACGGCCAGCGCGTGGCGCTGCAGGACGCCTCCTTCGATCTGTGGCCCGGCGAGGTGCTGGCCGTGGTCGGCGAGTCCGGCTCGGGCAAGTCCACCCTGCTCAACGCCGTGGCCGCGCGCAGCCGGCCCGATGCGGGCAGTGTGCAGTTCCAGGGCCGCGACGGCAGCCTGCAGGACGTGCTCGGCATGAGCGAGGCGCAGCAGCGCCTGCTGGCCCGCACCGACTGGGGCTTCGTGCACCAGAACGCGGCCGACGGCCTGCGCATGGACGTATCGGCTGGCGCCAACGTGGGCGAGCGCCTCATGGGCCTGGGCGAGCGCCACTACGGCCGCCTGCGCGCCACCGCCACCGAATGGCTGCAGCGCGTGGAGATCGATGCCAGCCGCATCGACGACGCGCCGCGCGCCTTCTCCGGCGGCATGCGCCAGCGCCTGCAGATCGCGCGCAACCTGGTCACCCAGCCGCGTCTGGTGTTCATGGACGAACCCACTTCGGGGCTGGACGTGTCCGTGCAGGCGCGCCTCCTGGACCTGCTGCGCCAGCTCAAGCGGCAGATGCAGCTGGCGGCCATCGTGGTCACGCACGACCTGGCCGTGGCCCGCCTGCTGGCGCACCGCATGGTGGTGATGCAGCGCGGCCGCGTGGTCGAGTCGGGCCTCACCGACCAGGTGCTCGACGACCCCCAGCACCCCTACACCCAGCTCCTCGTTTCTTCGGTACTGCAACCATGATGATGAACACCCACCTCCCCATCCTGGAGCTCAAGGGCGTGGCCAAGCGCTTCACCCTGCACCACCAGAACGGCATCGAGCTGCCCGTGCTCGGCAACGTGGACCTCACGGTCGGCGCGGGCGAGTGCGTGGTGCTCGACGGCCCCTCGGGCATGGGCAAGAGCACGCTGCTGAAAATGATCTACGCCAACTACCGCGCCAACGCCGGCAGCATCACCGTGCAGCCCGCCAGCGGCCCGGCGGTGGACGTGACCCAGGCCAGTCCGCGCGCCCTGGTGCAGCTGCGCCGCGACACGGTGGGCTACGTGAGCCAGTTCCTGCGCGTGATACCCCGTGTGAGCGCGCTCGACGTGGTGGCCGAACCCCTGGCCGAAGACGCGGGCGACGACGCCCACGCACTGGAAGCCGCGCGCGAGACCGCGCGCCAGTGGCTCACCCGCCTGAACATTCCCGAGCGCCTGTGGCACCTGCCGCCCGCCACCTTCTCGGGCGGCGAGCAGCAGCGCATCAACATCGCGCGCAACATGATCAAGCCCAAGCCCTTGCTGCTGCTCGACGAGCCCACGGCGTCGCTCGACGCGGCCAACACCGAGACGGTGATCGCCCTGGTCCGCGAGGCGGTGGAGCGCGGAGCCGCGCTGGTCGGCATCTTCCACGATGCGCATGTGGGCGCCGCCGTCGCCACGCGCCGCGTGAACGTGGGCGACTTCCGCGGGGTGGCAGCATGAGCGCTGCTGCCGTCTTCCACAACGCCCGCATGGTGCTGCCCGGCGAGGTGGTGCAGGGCTCGCTCTCGGTGCAGGGCGGGCGCATAGCCGCCCTGGCCTCGGGCGGCACCGCCGCGCTGCAGGGCATCGACCTCGGGGGCGACTACCTGCTACCCGGTCTGGTGGAGGTGCACACCGACAACTTCGAGCGCCACCTGATGCCGCGCCCCAAGGTGCAGTGGGCCGAGATGCCGGCTCTGCTGGCACACGACGCTGAGATCGCAGCAGCGGGCATCACCACCGTGCTCGACGCGCTGGGCGTGGGCGAGGCCGACGTGGACAGCCTGCGCGGCAGCGCCTGGAACCGCGTGCTCGACACCATCGACACCTGTACCGAGCGCAACCTGCTGCGCGCCGACCACCACCTGCATGTGCGCTGCGAGCTGCCCGCGCCCAACACCATCGACCTGTTCGGGCCCTTCCACGGCCACCCGCGGCTGTCGCTGATCTCGCTGATGGACCACACCCCCGGCCAGCGCCAGTGGGAGAACATCGAGCAGGCGCGCACCTACTACACCGGCAAGAAGGGCTGGAGCAGCGAGAAGTTCGAGCGCCAGGTGCAGCATGCCGCCACCCTGCAGGCCCAGTACGCCGAGCCGCACCGTGCCTACTTCGTGGACTACTGCCGCACCCACGGCATCGCCCTGGCCAGCCACGACGACACCACGGTGGCGCATGTGGAGCAGGCCCATGCCGAGGGCGCGGGCATGTCCGAGTTCCCGACCACGCTGGCGGCGGCCAAGGCCGCACGCGAGCGCGGCCTGCTCACGGTGATGGGCGGGCCCAACGTGGTGCGCGGCGGCTCGCACTCGGGCAACGTGGCGGCGGCCGACCTGGCACGCCAGGGCCTGCTGGACATCCTCTCCTCCGACTACGTGCCCGGCAGCCTGCTGAGCGCCGTGATGCGCCTGGTGCACGACGGCATCCTCACGCTGCCCGAGGCCGTGGCCACCGTCACGCGCAACCCGGCCCACGCTTCGGGCATGCAGGACCGGGGCGAGCTGTCGCCTGGTCTGCGCGCTGACCTGGTCCAGGTGCACATGGCCGAGCTGCCCGACGGATCGCAGCAGGCCGTGGTGCGCGGTGTCTGGCGCGAAGGCCAGCGCGTGCTCTGAACGGACCGCCCGCCGCTGGCAGCAGCGATGACATGCAAATTTCCCGCAACTGTCAAAGCACTGTCACAGCCGCCTTCCACACTGCATTTGTATAGACGACTTGGAATCCGCCATGCCCATCGCCCTGCGTATCGAACAACTGAACAAGCATTTTGCCAACGGCAAGCACGCGTTGCGCGACATCGACCTCACGGTGCATTCCGGGGAGATGGTGGCGCTGATCGGCGCCTCGGGCTCGGGCAAGTCCACGCTGCTGCGCCATGTGGCCGGCCTGGTGGTGGCCGATGGCGACAGCCACTCGCTGATCGAGGTCGATGGCCGCTGCGTGCAGCAGGGCGGGCGCATCCACCGCGACATCCGCAATGTGCGCTCGCAGGTGGGCTTCGTGTTCCAGCAGTTCAACCTGGTCGACCGCTTGCCCGTGATGATGAACGTGCTTGTGGGCATGCTGCACCGCACGCCGAAATGGCGCGGCTGGCTGCGCGTGTTCCGCCCGCACGAGCGCGCCCTGGCGCTCGAGGCCCTGGCCCGCGTGGGCATTGCCGACTGCCACGCGCAGCGTGCCTCCACCCTCTCGGGCGGGCAGCAGCAGCGCGCCGCCATTGCGCGCACCTTGGTGCAGGGCGCCAAGGTGGTGTTGGCCGACGAGCCCATCGCCTCGCTGGACCCCGAATCCTCGCGCAAGGTCATGGACATCCTGGCGCGCATCAACCGCGAGGACGGCAGCACCGTCGTCGTCTCGCTGCACCAGGTGGACGTGGCCATCAAGTACTGCCCCCGCGTGGTCGCCCTGCACCAGGGCCGCGTGGTGTACGACGGCCCCTCGGCCGCCCTCACGCCGGCGCTGCTGCGCGAGCTCTATGGCGTGCAGGCCGAAGAGATCCTGGGCGCCAGCCTGCCCATGGCCGTGGTGCCTGCACCGGCGCAGCAGCCGGCTTCTGGCTGGGCAGCCCAGCCGCTGGCCCAGGCCGCCTGAAGTTCCCTGCCTTTTGCTTCCCTTCTCCCCTACCGTTGTCACCTCTCTGGAGCCATCCATGATCAAGAAACTGTGCGCAGCCCTGGCCCTTGGCCTGGGCATGACCACGGGCGCCCTCGCCCAGGACATCAACTTCGGCATGATCTCGACCGAAGCCTCGCAGAACCTCAAGGCCGACTGGCAGCCCCTGCTGGACGACATGGCCAAGCAGACGGGCCTGAAGATCAGTGCTTTCTTCGCCTCCGACTATGCCGGCCTCATTGAAGCCATGCGCTTCAACAAGATGCAGGTCGCATGGCTGGGCAACAAGTCAGCCATGGAGGCGGTGGACCGCGCCAATGGCGAAGTGTTTGCGCAGATGGTCAACGCCGATGGCACCCAGGGCTACTACTCGCACCTGATCGTGCACAAGGACAGCCCCCTGGCCACGCTGGACGACGTGCTCAAGAACGGCAAGTCGCTGAGCTTTGGCAACGGCGATCCCAACTCGACCTCGGGTTTCCTGGTGCCCGGCTACTACGCCTTTGCACAGAACAAGATCGACGCCAAGACCCATTTCAAGATTGCGCGCAGCGCCAACCACGAGACCAATGCCCTGGCCGTGGCCAACAAGCAGGTCGACGTGGCCACCAACAACAGCGAAAACCTCGAGAAGATCAAGGAACGCCAACCCGAGAAGTTCAAGGACATCAAGATCGTCTGGACCTCGCCGCTGATCGCGCTCGATCCGCTCGTGATGCGCAAAGATCTGCCCGAGCCGCTCAAGGCCAAGATCAAGGACTTCTTCTACAACTACGCCAAGACCGACGCGCGCGAGAAGGAGATCGTCATGAAGATATCCAAGCTTTCGGGCTTCAAGCCATCGACCAACGCGCAGCTCACGCCCATCCGCCAGCTCGACCTGTTCGGCAAGCGCAACAAGATCGAGGCCGACGCCACTCTGGCCGATGGCGACAAGAAGACCCGCCTGGCCGAGATCGACCAGCAACTGGCCTCCCTGAAGTAAGCAAACAAGCAAGCACGCAACGCATCCGGCCAGCCCCACCATGTCTTCTGCACTGACCCCCTCGCTCGCGACCCTCGCGAGCACCACTGCGCCCAAGCGCAGCCTCGCCTGGTACTTGTCCTGGGGTATCCTGCTGGTGGTGCTGGCCGCGTCCTGGAAGGGCGCCGACATGCGCCCGCTCGACCTCATCAAGGATTCGGGCAACATGGCCCAGTACGCGGCCGAGTTCTTCCCGCCCAACTTTGGGCAGTGGCAGATCTACGTGCAGGAGATGCTGGTCACCCTGCAAATCGCGCTGTGGGGCACGGCGCTCGCGGTGGTCACCGCCGTGCCGCTGGCGCTGCTGGCCTCGTCCAATATCGCGCCCTGGTGGGTGAACCAGCCGGTGCGCCGCGTGCTCGACGCCTGCCGTGCCATCAACGAGATGGTCTTCGCCATGCTCTTCGTGGTGGCCGTGGGCCTGGGCCCTTTCGCCGGCGTGCTGGCGCTGTGGATCCACACTACGGGCACGCTGGCCAAGCTGTTCTCCGAGGCCGTGGAGGCCATCGATCCGCAGCCCGTGGAAGGCATCCGCTCCACGGGGGCGAGCGCCCTGCACGAGATCATCTACGGCGTGATCCCCCAGGTGATCCCGCTGTGGATCTCCTACACGCTCTACCGCTTCGAGGCCAATGTGCGCTCGGCTTCGGTGGTGGGCATGGTGGGGGCCGGCGGCATCGGCGTGGTGCTGTGGGAGATCATCCGCGGCTTCCAGTACGCCGAGACCTGTGCCGTGATGCTCATCATCGTGGTGACGGTGAGCCTGATCGACGTGGTCTCCGCCCGCATCCGCAAGACCATGATCTGAGGCTTCTCACCATGGCACTGACCCAGCACGACATCGCCCTGCTGCTCACCGAGCGCGGCCAGAAGCAATACGGCCGCGAGGCCGTGAGCCAGCTCGACCATGCGCTGCAATGCGCCCTCCTGGCCGAGGAAGCCGGTGAGACCCCTGCCACCGTCGTCGCGGCCCTGTTGCACGACCTGGGCCACCTGCTGGCCCCCGCCGCGTCCGAGCACGAAGCCCGTGCACCGCGCCACGACGACCTGCACCAGTACGTGGCCCTGCCGTTCCTGCGCGGCGTGCTGCCCGAGGCGGTGCTGGAGCCCATCCGCATGCACGTCGATGCCAAGCGCTACCTGTGCGCAGTGGACGCTGACTACTGGGCCTCGCTCTCGCCCGCGTCGCAGCACAGCCTGGAGCTGCAGGGCGGCGCCTACGGCCTGGTCGAATGCGCCCGGTTTGCCGAGCAGGCCTTTGCGCAGGAGGCCATCCGCCTGCGCCGCTACGACGACCTGGCCAAGGTGCCGGGCCGCGCCACGCCGCCGCTGCCGCACTACCTGGCACTGATGGAGCGCGTGGCTGCTGCGGAGTGATCGAAGAGACGCTCAGCGGAATTCCGGAATGTCGGGCACCGATCCCCACATGCAGAACGACGTCGGGTGGAACGGGAACTGGCGCGGTGGTGCATCCGGGTCGGTGACCATGCGCACGCCGCTCGAGAATTCGTAGACCATGCCGTCCGGCCCCTCGAAGTAGAGGAACATCGCGCCCGAGGTCGGATGCTTGCCCGGGCCGAACACCACGCGCACGCCGCGCGACTGCAGCAGATACCAGGCGCGCATCAAGTCGTCGATCGACGCCACCTGGTGGTTGATGTGCTGCACGCCGGCATAGCCCGAAGGGAACAGTGCGATCTTGTGGTGCACCTCGTCGATGCGCAGCAAGGGGGCGGCGCCGATGCGGTCGCTGACCTTGGCACTGAGCACCGTGGTCCAGAAGCGCTCGTCGCGCGCCGGGTCGGTGCTGCGCAGCCCCACGTGCGAGAAACCGGTGTTGCCCGTGTCGCGCGTCGGAAAGAAACGCACGCCGCTGTGGAAGGGCGCGACCGCCAGCTCGATGGCGTTGCCGCTCGGGTCGTTGAAGCCGATGAAGGCCTGCACGCGGCGCTGCTCGCACTCGTCGGCACGGCCCTCGCGCACTGCGTGGCCCAGGCGTTCGAGCTCGGCTGCGGCGGACTGCAGCGCGTCCATGGACGTGATCTCGAAACCGGTCGTGTGGTCCGCAGGGTCCCCGTCGAAGTACACCAGCGTCTGCTCGCGCGCATCGCTGCGAAAGCCCACGGCCTTGCCATGCCGGGGCGGCCCGTAGCGCTGCCCTTCGCGCAGGCCCAGGATGTCGTTGGCATAGCGGCAGGCGCCGTCGAGGTCGCGCGTGCCAAGGCGCACGTAGCTGATGTCCTTGAGTGCAATCATCTTCTTTTTGTCTCCGTCATTTTTTCCGGCCGCGCTTGCTAGTCCAGCTTCAATTTGGCATCGGCGATCACGCGGCTCCACAGCTGTGTCTCCCGGCCAATGTACTCGCCGAACTCGTCGGGCTTCTGGTCGAAGCGGTTGTAGCCCAGCGTGCGGTAGCGGTCGGCAATGTCCGGCGTGGCGAGTATCTCGGTGATGTCCGCAGCGATCCTCTCGCGCAGGGGCTTGGGGGTGCTGCGGGGGGCGATCAGGCCGAACCAGGCATTGGCCACGAAGGCCTTGGCCTGTGCCGATGCGGCCATGCCGGGCACGCCGGGCGCAAAGGGCGAGGGTTGCGCTGCTGCCACGCCCACGAAGCGGATGCGGCCCGACTTCTCCATGGGCCCGGCGCTCGCGATGCTGCCCAGCGCCCACTGCACCTCGCCGGTGGCCACGGCTGCGAACAGCTGCGGGATTTCCTTGTAGGGAACATGCGTCATGCGCGTGTTGGTGGCGGCCAGCAGGCGCAGCGCGCCCAGGTGGCCCGGGCTGCCCAGGCCCCACGAGCCGTAGGTGACGCGCTCCGGCGCCGCCTGGGCGGCCTGCACGATGTCGTCGATGGACTTGAAAGGGCTGTCCTTGGCCACCGCGACGAAGAAGTCGGTCTGCAGCGTCGGGCGGATCGGGGCAAAGTCGCGCTGCGGGTCGTAGGGCAGGCGGCTGTACAGGTGCACGTTGGAGGTCAGCATGCTGCTGTCCAGGTGGATCAGCTCATGGCCGTCCGAGGCGGCGCTGCGCGTGGAGTTGAACGCCACGACGCCGTTGCCGCCGGGCTTGTTGTCGACGATGACAGGCTGGCCCCAGCGGCGCGACAGCTGCTCGGCCACCAGGCGCAGCGAAACATCAGGCCCGCTGCCGGTGGAGGCCGCCGTCGTGATCTTGATGGGCTTGGAGGGCCAGGTGTTTGCCAGGGCCGGCGCGCTCTGCAGCCCCATGGCGGTGCTGGCGAGGCCCCATGCCATCACCTGGCGGCGGGACAGGGTGGATGGCGATGAAAGCGGGGTGGGTGCAGGAGTGACCAGGCAGGGGCCGCAAAGGGGTTTCATGGATCGGTTTCCTTGGGTGGGGCGTTCGAAATGGTAGGAACGCCTTACTTTTGTACTGGCGCGTTGCCGCGCTGAACAGAGGCAACACCAGCACAACCGACTGAAAATCCGCCTAAATCGTGGTCTGGTCCGCGTATTTTGTGAACAGCTTCAAGAATGCTTCAGCGGCCATTGAAAATGGCCGTGCGCGGGTGCACAGCGCGACGATTTCGCGCGTCACCACGGGGTCGGTCAGCGGCACCGAGACCACGCGCTGCCCATCGACCCGCGACAGGCTGTAGGCCGGCAGTACCGAGACCCCGAGGCCCGCCGCCACCAGGCCGACGGCGGTCTGGATGTTGGCCACCTCGAAGGCTGGCTTCAGGCGCAGCGTGAGCTGGCCCAGGGTCTGGTCGGCCAGCCGGCGCAGGCCCGTGTTCGAGGTCAGCAGGATCAGGCTCTGGTCCGTGAGGTCGCCCCAGCTCGCTTCGCGCCGTTCGGCCAGCGGGTGGTCGGGGCTGCAGGCCAGCACCAGCGTGTCCTTGTAGAGCACCTGCGAGACCAGGTCCGTCGAGGCCAGGTCGGCGGTGCAGATGCCGAAGTCCGACTTGCCCTCGCGCACATGGGCCACGACCTGGTCCACGGGCGCATCCACCAGCGTCACCGTGACGTTGGGGAACTGCTCGCGAAAGCGCGCGATGACCTCGGGCACCAGGCTGGCGGCCAGCAGCGGCGAGGTCACGACCGAGAGCCGCTCGCTCTTGCGCCGCTTGCTTTCCTGCAGCGTCTGCAGGCCCGAGTCGAGCGCGAAGAACACGTCGCGCACCGTGGGCAAAAACTGGCGGCCGGCCTCGGTCAGCTCGATGCGGCGCGTGGTGCGCTCGAACAGGCGCACGCCAAGTTCTTCCTCCAGCGTGCGCACGAGCATCGACAACGCCGAGATCGTCAGGTGCATGCGCGCCGCTGCCCGGGTCATGGTGCCTTCGTGCGCCACGAGCCAGAAGGCGCGCAGCTGGCGCAGGCTGAGGTTGGAGGGGTTGTCCAGAAGATCCATGGCGCGATTGTGTCGGCAAACTTCAAAGTCTTTCAAAATTATGCGATTGCCCGACGAGGGGTGCGTCGGTCTAATCCGATCCATGCTGAACCAGGCCTTCCACCCCCTTCGCCGCGAAGATCCCGCCCTGCTCACGGGCCGTGGGCAGTACACCGGCGATGTGGTGGCCGAAGGCGTGCTGCATGCGGTGTTCGTGCGCTCACCCTTGCCGCACGGCCGACTGCGTTCCATCGCGACCGAAGCGGCCGAACAGTCCGGCGGTGTGGTGGCGGTGCTCACGGCCGCAACCCTGCTGGCCCCGTCGGAGGCCGGCCGTGTGGTCCACATGCCCCCGCCCAACCCGCTGCTGCCCGTGGTCAGCATTCCGCGCATCGAACCGCTGGCACGCGGCGAGGTGGTCTATGTCGGCCAGCCCGTGGCGCTGGTGCTCGCCCGTTCGCTGGCCCAGGCGCAGCAGGCTGCGGCTTGCGTGCAGCTCGACATCGAACCGCTGGCACCCGTGCTGGACTTCGACGGTGCGAGCCCGGTGACCGAGGTGGTGCACCACTTCGAAGCATCAAGCGCCCATCCTGCCGTGGCCAGCGAGGTCCATGCCGCGCTGGAGGTGCCGCGCGTGCTGGCCCTGTCGATGGAGCCGCGCGGCATGCTCGCGCACTGGCATGGCGATGCCGATGCGGCAACAGCCCGCCTCACGGTCCACCTGGGCACGCAGTCGCCGTCCCGTGCGCAGGCCGACATCGCCGCCGCGCTCGGCTGGGACGAAGCGCACGTGCGCGTCATCACTGGCAATGTGGGCGGCGCGTTTGGCGCCAAGTCCTCGCTGTGTCCCGAAGACCTGGCCATTCCCCTGGCCGCGCGCCGGCTGGGTGCCTCGGTGCGCTGGATTTCGACGCGCTCGGACGAGTTCACCTCCGGCATGCATGGCCGCGGTGCGCGCCTGGCGGGCCGGCTGTCCGTCACGGCGCAAGGGCGCTTTGCTGCGCTGCAGGCCGAGCTGCATTTCACGCTTGGTGCCTGGCTGCCGTTCTCGGCCGTCGTGCCGCTGCGCAACACCGCGCGCATCCTACCCGGGCCCTACCGCGTGGCGCGGCTCGACGTGCAGGGCCGTGCCGGCCTGGCGCACACGGCACCGGTCACGATCTACCGCGGCGCGGGCCGGCCCGAGGCCGCGCTGCTGATGGAAACCCTGGTCGAGCAGGCCGCGCGCGCCGCTGGCATCGACCCCGTGGAGCTGCGCCGGCGCAACCTGGTGGAAGCGGTGGACATGCCGTACACCACCCCCACCGGCGAGGTGTACGACAGCGGAGACTACCGGCGCGCGCTGGAGACGGCCTGCGAGCGCTTCGGCTACGAGGCGCAGCGTGAATCGCAGCGCAAGCGCCGCGCCGATGGCGAGGTGGTGGGCATTGGCCTGGCGCTTTACGTCGAGCCCTGTGGCGTGGGCTGGGAGTCGGCACGCGTGGACTGGCACGCAGACGGCCGCGTGACGGTGGCCACGGGATCACCCGCGCAGGGCCAGGGCCATGGCACCACCTATGCGCGCATCGCTGGCGAAGCGCTGGGCCTGGCCGAAGAGGCCATCGCCGTGGTCTACGGCGACACGGCCCTATGCCCCCCGGGCGTGGGCGCACTGGCGAGCCGCAGCACAGCGATTGCGGGCAGCGCCATCGTGCAGGCCTGCCGCGACCTGCTGGCGCGGCGCGCGGCGGGCGAGGCGCTGCCCCTGTCTTCGGAGGGCCGCTTCACCGCCGGTGAGGCCTGGAGCTACGGCTGCGTGATCGCGTGCATGGCGGTCGACCGCGACACCGGCCGCCCCACCATCGAGCAGATCACCTGGGCCGACGACGCGGGCCACATCGTCCACCCCGCGCTGGCCAAGGGCCAGTTGATCGGCGGCCTAGCCCAGGGCCTGGGCCAGGCCATGCTGGAGCGCCTGGTCTACGACGGCGCAGGCCAGCTTGTGACCGGCTCGCTGATGGACTACGCAGCGCCGCGCGCCGACGACATGCCGGTGACCATCGACATCGAGAGCTTTTCCACGCCCAGCCCGCACAACCTGCTGGGCGCCAAGGGCGTGGGCGAGGCCGGGTGCATCGGCGTGCCGGCCGCGCTGATGAATGCGGCGCGCGATGCGCTGGCGCCGCTGGGCGAATGCGCGCTGCAGTTTCCCCTCACCTCCGAGCAGTTCTGGCGTGCGATGAGCGGCCAGTCTGCATGAACCGAACCTATGTCTTGAAAGGAAAACACCATGGATTACCAAAAGTCTGAAGCCAAGGAATACGCACGCGAACATTTCGTCGGCGTCTGGGCGGCCAACCTCACCCCCTTCGACGAGGCGCTGCGCATCGACGAGAAGGCGCTGCGCCAGAACATGGACCACTGGATCCGCGACCTGAAGCTCGGCGGCCTGTTCATCGCGGGCAAGCAGGCCGAGTTCTTCGCCATGTCGGTGCAGGAGCGCAAGCGCCTGATCACCCTGTCGGTCGAGGTCGCGCAGGCTGCGGGCAACCGCGGTGGCATCGGCCGCTGCGGCATCATCACCTCGTGCTCGGACACCAACCTTGACGTGGTGCTCGACCTGGCGCGGCACTCGGCCAACGCGGGCGCCGACTACGTGATCGTGCACAGCCCGGTGCTGCACTTCGGTGCCGATACCGAGGAGACGATCTACGAGTACTACCGTTACCTGTCGGAGCAGCTGGACATCGGCATCGCCATGTGGAACCACCCCGACTGCGGCTACACCATGAGCCCCGAGCTGTGCAACCGCATCGCCGACCTGCCCAACATCGTGGCCATCAAGTACAGCGCCGACCGCGCCCGCTACAAGCGCCTGACCGAACTGGCCGGCCACAAGATCCAGGTGAGCAACCCCTCCGAGGAAGACTGGCTGGAGAACATCATCGAGCTCAATTGGAAGCTCTACCTTTGCTCCACGCCGCCCTTCCTGCTGCAGACCAAGGTCGACCAGCGCATGAACGAGTACACCCGCCTGGCGTTTGCCGGCCAGCACGCCGAGGCGCGCAAGGTGCGCGACAGCCTGGAGCCGGTGCGCGCGGCGTTCCGCGCCAGCAAGCCCGCGGGCAAACCGCAGGCGCACGGCAAGGCCTGGCAGGAGCTGCTGGGCCAGCATGGCGGCCCGGTGCGCCGGCCGCTGCTGAATATGACCGAGGCCGAGATGGCCGCCACGCGCGAAGCCTTTGCGGGCTGCGGCCTGCGCCTGGCCTGATGCGCGCACCCGAATGAGCCAGAGCATGCCGATCCAGCTGCAGGTCAATGGCAGCGCATTCAGCGTGCAGCTCGATTCCAACACGCTGCTGGTCGACTGCCTGCGTGGGCCGCTGGGCCTGCGCGGCACGCACCAGGGCTGCGACACGGCCCAGTGCGGCGCCTGCACGGTGCAGGTGGATGGCCGCGCAGTGAAGTCGTGCAACGTGCTGGCCCTGCAGGTTCAGGGCAGGGCGGTGCGCACGGTCGAGGGCTTGGCCTCCGCGCCGGACCAATTGCACCCGATGCAGCAGGCCTTCAGCCGGCACCACGCGCTGCAGTGCGGCTTTTGCACGCCGGGCTTTCTGATGCGCGCGGTGGCCATGGCCGACGAGCCCGAGGCTGCTGGCGAGTCCATCGACCCGCACTGGGTGCGCCATGCCCTGGGTGGCAACCTGTGCCGGTGCACGGGCTATGAAGGCATCGTGAAGGCGGTCTGCGAAGGACTCACTGCCATGCGCGGAGCGGAGCCGGCATGAACGCACTGGACTTTGAGCGCCCCACCTCGCTGGCCGAGGCGCTGGCGCTGATGACCCCCTCGCCGGAAGGCAGCCAGGCCTGGCTCGCGGGCGGCCAATCCCTGCTGGCCGCGATGAAGCTGGGCATGGCCACGCCATCGCTGCTGGTCGACCTGCAGTACGTGCCGGGCCTGCGCGATATCCGCGTGGACACCGGGCCGGACGGCGTGCCTGCGCTATGGATCGGCGCCATGGCCACGCACGCCAGTGTGGCCGCCAGCGCCACCGTGCGCGGCTTTGCACCCGGCCTGGCGGCCCTGGCCGGCGGCATTGCCGATGCGCAGGTGCGCAACATGGGCACCCTCGGCGGCTCGCTGGCGCACAACGACCCAGCGGCCTGCTGGCCGGCGGGCGTGCTGGCAGCGGGTGCCACCATCGTCACCTCGCAGCGCGAGATCGCGGCGGATGCCTACTTCCAGGGCCTGTACACCACGGCGCTGGAACCGGGCGAGCTGATCGTCGGCGTGCGCTTTCCTCAGATGGCGGGCCTGCACTACCTCAAGTTCGAGCAGCCGGCCTCGCGCTTTGCGCTGGTCGGCGTGGCCGTGGCACATGCCGGGCCGGGCCAGGTGCGCGTGGCCGTGACCGGCCTGGGCATGGGCATCGCGCGCTGGCCCGGGGCCGAGCAGGCGCTCTGCGTGCAGTTCGGCCTGGCGGCCCTGTCTGCCGTCACCCCGGATGATTTGCAGGCGCTGGGTGACCTGCATGCCTCGGCCGGCTACCGTTGCCACCTGGCGGGTGTACTCGCCCGGCGCTGCGTGGCCGCCCTCACGGGCGAGGCGCTGCCGCGGCATGCGCCACTGGCGCCACTGGCTGTCCAGCAGGCGCCGGCAACGTCAGACAGCGAAGCGGCGCCCAAGGACGGCTTCGGTGGCCGGCAGCTGCTGGCGGCACCGCCGGCCCAGGTCTGGCAGGCCATCCTCGATGCACAGAACCTGCAGGCCAGCATCCCCGGCTGCGAGGCGCTGGCGCAGCGCAGCCCCACGGACTACGAAGCCACGGTCAAGGTCGGCCTGGGCCCGCTGTCGGTGCGCTTCAAGAGCGATGTGACGCTGCACGACCTGCAGCCGCCCCGGTCGCTGACCATGGTCTTTGTCGGCCAGGCGGGCGCCCTGGGCAGCGGCCAGGGCACTGCGCGGGTGCGCTTCGAGCCGACGCCCGATGGTGGCACGCTGCTGCACTGGTGGGTGCAGGTGCAGCTCAGCGGGCGCCTGGCGCAGTTCGGCAACCGGCTGGTCGAAGCCAGCTCGCGCAAGCTCAGCGAAGAGTTCTTCGAGCGTTTCAGCCGGGTGCTGGGCGTGCCCGCCGACCGGCCTCCCCCATCTGCGTGGCACAGTCTGCAGCGCCTGCTGGCACGCTGGTTTTCCCTGTTTCGAAAGTGAGTGTCTCCATGCCCTACCAACCGGCCGAGCTGGCCTACGACCACTACAGCCAACCCCTGAACTTCCAGCACTGGCTCGATGCCAACAGTGCCCGCCTGCAGCCCCCCGTGGGCAACCAGCAGATATGGCAGAACGCCGACCTGGTTTGCACCGTGGTGGGCGGCCCCAACGAGCGCACCGATTTCCACGACGACCCCTACGAGGAATATTTCCACCAGTTCAAGGGCAATGCCTCGCTGCTGATCGCCGACCGCGGAAAGTTCGAGCGCGTGCACCTGCGCGAGGGCGACATCTTCCTGTTGCCTGCGCATGTGCGGCATTCGCCGCAACGCCCGGAGCCAGGCAGCCTGTGCACGGTGGTGGAGCGCAACCGGCCCGTGGGCTCCATCGACGCCTTCGAGTGGTACTGCGCGGCCTGCGGCGGCCTGGTGGTGCGCAGCGAACTGCAGCTCACGAGCATCGTCGAGGACCTGCCGCGCACTTACACCGCGTTCTACGATTGCGCACCGGCCGAGCGCACCTGCGCGCACTGCGGCGAGGTGCACCCGGGCCGCGACTGGCGCAGCTGGCACGCGCGCTGTGCCGAGCGCTTTCCGAACACGGCGGCTGTGGCATGACGCGGGTGCACGCACCGCTGCGGCTCGCCGTGGTCGGCTTCGGTGCCATCGGCCAGGCCCTGGCGCAGGAACTCGCGAGTGACCACCGGGTGCGGCTGGCGCAGGTCATCGTGTCCCCGGGCTCCATTGCGGCCGCGCAGGCGGCGTGCGCAGTCATCGCGCCGGATGTGCGTGTGGCCAGCACGCTGGATTGCGGGCCGGGGCAGCGCCCTGATCTTGTCGTCGAATGCGCTGGCCACACCGCGGTGCTGGCCCATGTGGTGCCTGCCCTGCAGGCCGGCATCCCCTGTGCCATGGCCTCGGTCGGCGCCCTGCACGATGCGGATCTGCTCGCACGGCTGGAGGCGGCGGCCTACGAGGGCGGCACCCGGCTGCAGCTGGTGGCCGGTGCCATCGGCGCCATCGACGCATTGGCCGCAGCGCGCTTCGGCGGGCTTGACGAGGTGGTCTATGTGGGGCGCAAGCCGCCGCTGAGTTGGGCGGGTACGCCGGCCGAGCTGGCGTTCGACCTGGCGCGCCTGGCGGTGCCGCAGGTGGTCTTTCGCGGCAGCGCGCGCCAGGCGGCTGCCCAGTTTCCGAAGAACGCCAACGTCGCCGCCACGGTGTCGCTGGCCGGGCTGGGGCTGGACCGCACCCAGGTGGAACTGGTGGCCGATCCAGGCGTGGTGCGCAACGTGCACACCGTCATCGCGCGCGGCGCCTTCGGCCGCCTTGAGCTGCAGATGGAGAACCTGCCGTTGGCGGCCAACCCCAAGACCTCGGCGCTCACGGTCTACAGCCTGGTGCGCGCGGTGCATAACGCCGCAGTGGGCATCGCCTTCTGAAGAGTCAGCCTGCCTTGTCATTCATCCAGTTCAGGTCCAGCGGCCGGTCCTCGAACTCGGTGTTCAGCACCACCGTGCTGGTGGTGCGGGCCACGCCGGCAATCGCCTTGATCTCGTAGATCACGTCTTCCAGCGCGCGCGCATGCGTGGTGCGTATCTTGGCCAGAAAGTCGTATTCGCCGGCCACGCTGTGCAGCTCTTCCACCTGCGGCATGGCACGCAGGCGCGGCGCCACGTCGCGGCAGTGGATGCCGCCATCGTTGCGGATGGCGACGAAGGCCGTGAAGTTCAGCCCCACGCGCTCATGGTCCACGCTGATCGAGAAGCGGCGGATCACGCCCTTGTCCAGCATCTTCTTCACACGTTCATGCACGGCAGCGGTCGAGAGGCCCACTTCGGCCCCGACGTCGGCGTACGAACGTCGGCCATCGGTGCCCAAGGCAGAAATAATTCTGGTGTCTATCTCATCTGTCTGAATATTTGCTTGCATAAGCGCATGAATTTGGTAAAAATTCCGAAATCCCTGTGATTTCCATAAATTTTCCGGTCAGGTGAAGAATATGCCGACATTTTTCAATGCGCAAGCAGGCAAGCACCGTGTGTGGGCTATCGCCATCGCCCTGTTGCTGGTCTACGTGGTCTGGGGCACGACCTATTTCGCCATCGGCATCGCCGTGCAGACCATGCCGCCACTGCTGATGAACGCCATCCGTTTCCTCTGCGCCGGCGCCATCATGCTGGCCGTGGCGCTGTGGCAGGGCCATGCCCTGCCCACGGCCGTGCAGTGGCGCAACTCGGCCGTGGTGGGCGGGTGCATGGTCTTCCTGGCGATGAACCTCATGGGCTTTGCGCAGAAGATGGGCATCGGCTCGGGCCTGATGGCCACGGTGGTCACCACCATGCCCATGTGGCTGGCGCTCTGGTCGCGCTGGGGTGGCGAGCGTGTGCCCGCCACCAGCTGGATCGGCCTGGGCCTGGGCGTGGTGGGGGCGCTGCTGCTGGCGATGGAGGGCGATTTCTCGGCCACCTGGCTGGGTGCGCTGCTGGCCTTCGGCGCGCCGCTGTGCTGGAGCATCGGCTCCTACGCCTCGCTCAGGCTGAGCCTGCCTGCACCCGCCATGGCCTCGGCCGCGCAGTGGTTCACGGGTGGGGCCATGGGCCTGGTGGTGGCGTTGTGCTTCGAGCCGGTCAGTGCGCTCGGCCAGGTCAGCGCCAGGTCGTGGGCGGCCTGGGTGTACCTGCTGTTCTTCGGCACGCTGGTCGCTCTCAACGCCTACCTGTGGCTGCTGCAGAACACCTCGTCCGCGCTGGCGGGCAGCTATTCGTTCGTGAACCCAGCCGTGGCCCTGCTGGTGGGCGTGGCGCTGGGCGGCGAGTTGCTCACAGGCTGGGTGTATGCCGCGTTGCCGCTGATCGGTGCGGCGCTGGTGTTCATCCTCTACGGCAAGGCGCTCATGGAACGTTGGGGGCGCCGTGCGCCTGCCGCGCTGGAAAGCGGCGCAGGCCAGGCGGGATAGGGCTTGTTGACAGGCCCTGTGCGTCCTGAGCGGTCATGCGTCGGGCACTACGGCCGTCGCCTCGATCTCGATCTTGGCGCGCTCTTCCATCAGGCCGGCCACCTGCACGCAGGCCATGGCCGGGAAGTTCTTGCCCAGCACCTCGCGGTAGACCACGCCCAACTCCTTCAGCCGTGCGTTGTACTCGTTGCGGTCCACCACGTACCAGGTCAGGCGCACCAGGTGTTCGGGGCCGGCGCCGCCGGCTTCGAGCACGGCGCGCACGTTGAGCAGGGTCTGGCGTGTCTGGGCGATGAAGTCATCGCTCTCGAACTGCTGCTCGGCATTCCAGCCAATCTGGCCGCCGGTGAAGATCATCATGCCGCGTGCGGCCACGCCGTTGGCGTAGCCCTTGGGCGTGACCCAGCCGGTGGGTTGCAAGTGGGTGTTCATGGTGTCGTGTTCGATGAAGGAGTGGCTGCTGCCGCAGCGGCTTCGCGCTGGCGCAGCCGAAAGCGCTGAAGTTTGCCGGTTTCCGTGCGCGGCAGGGTGGCCGCGAACTCCACCAGGCGCGGGTATTTGAACGGGGCGATGGTGGCCTTCACATGGTCCTGCAAGGCCTTGGCCATGGCGGCGTCGCCCGTGTGGCCGGGCTTGAGCACGCAAAAGGCCTTGACCACCATGCCGCGCTCCTCGTCGGGCACGCCGATCACGGCGCATTCGGCCACGGCGGGGTGGCGCAGCAGGGCGTCTTCCACCTCGGGGCCGCCGACGTTGTAGCCCGCGGTGATGATCATGTCGTCGTCGCGCGCCTGGTAGAAGAAGTAGCCGTCCGCGTCCTGCACGAAGGCGTCGCCCGGGTAGTTCCAGCCGTTCTTCACGTACTTGGCCTGGCGCGGGTCGTCGAGGTAGCGGCAGCCCGTGGGGCCGACCACGGCAAGCTTGCCCACCGTGCCGCGCGGCAGTTCCTTGCCCTGGCCGTCCACCACCTTGGCCTGGTAGCCCGGCACCACCTTGCCGATGGCACCGGCGCGGCTCTCGCCACCCGCGGCCGAGATGAAGATGTGGAACATCTCCGTGGCGCCGATACCGTCGGTCATGTCGATGCCCGTGGCCTCCTTCCACAGCTGGCGCGTGGCATCGGGCAGGGCCTCGCCCGCGCTCACGCTGGTGCGCAGCGTGGGCATGCCCAACTGGCGCGCAAACGGTGCCATCTGGCGGTAGAAGGTGGGGGCGGTGTAGCAGATGGTCACGCCGGCGTCGTTCATCAGGCGCACCATGGTCTCAGGCGTGTAGGGCTGGTCGGGGAAGTAGATGCTGGCGCCTGCCCACATGGGGAACAGCAGCAGCCCGCCGAGGCCAAAGGTGAAGGCCAGCGGCGGCGAGCCGGCCACGATGTCGTCGGGCCGGGCGCGCAGCACATGGCGTGGCCAGGCCTCGCAGGCGGCCAGCACGTCGCGGTGCGTGTGCACGGCCGCCTTGGGCGCGCCCGTGGTGCCCGAGGTGAAGGCCATCAAGGCCACGTCGTCGGCCGAGGTCGGGCGGGCCGGCTGGGTGCCCGGCATGGCCTGCGCGCGCACCAGCAGGTCGCCTGCATCGGGCGCAGTGTGGAAAGGAACGATGGCCGCGAGCACCGGGTAATCCGCCTGTGCGGCCAGCAGCTCGGCCAGCAGCCGGCCATCGCACAGTGCCAGGGTGGGCTGGGCCCGCTCGATGATGCTGCCCAGCTCCACCGCGCGCAGCAGCGGCATGGTGGCCACCGCCACCAGCCCGGCGTGCACCACGCCCAGCCAGGCCAGCGCCATCTCCACCGTATTGCCGCCGCGCAGCAGCACACGGTTGCCGGGCACCAGTCCATGTTCCTGTGTCAGAAGCTCGGCAATGCGCGCGGCCTCGGTGCGTGCCTCGCGGTAGCTGTAGCTGCGGTGCGGGCCGCGCAGCAGGGGGCGGTCGCCATGGCCGGCGCGTTCAGCCTGGTCGAACAGGGCCTGCACCAGGTTGGCCTGTTCTGCGATCTGCAGCTCGGGTGTGTCGTAGTGGAACGTGGGCAGGGCCTCGCGTGCGGGCAGGCGGTCGTGCACGAACTGGTCGGGCTGGGCGCTGGGGTGGGCCATGGAATGATCCTTCCTTGTGGGCTGCGGGTCAGGATGCCTGCAGGGCGGCCTTGCCGATGATGAGCTGCTGCACCTCGGTCGCGCCTTCATAGATGCGCAGCGAGCGGATGTCGCGGTACAGGCTTTCCACCTTGCTGCCCACCTCCACGCCGCGCCCGCCATGCAGCTGCAGCGCCATGTCGATCACGCGCTGGGCGTTCTCGGTGGCGGTCATCTTCGCCATGGCCGCCTCGGCGGTGATACGCGTACCGCCGTGTTTTTCGCCTTCGTCGCGCAGCCAGGCGGCGCGGTAGGTCAGCAACGCGGCGCTGTCCACCAGCGCCGCCATCTCGCCGATGCGTGCCTGCGTGAGCTGAAAATCCGCCAGCGTCTGGCCGAACATCTTGCGCTGGCGTGCGTGGTGCACGGCCTCGGCCAGGGCCCGGCGCGCCATGCCCAGGGCGGCAGCAGCCACCGACGCGCGGAAGATGTCCAGCGTGCGCATGGCCAGCTTGAATCCGCCGTTCAGCTCGCCCAGCAGGGCCGTGGCCGGCACCTGGCAGTCCGTGAAGGCCAGCGTGGCCAGCGGGTGCGGCGCCATCACGTGGATGTGCTTCGACGTGTCCAGGCCTTGCGCCGTGGCATCGACGATGAAGGCGCTCATGCCGCGCGTGCCGCCGTCCGGCTCGGTCTTCGCGAACACGCAGTAGAAGTCGGCGATGCCGCCGTTGCTGATCCAGGTCTTGCTGCCGTTGAGGGCATAGGCCCCGCCGGCTGCCGGCAGCGCCGTGGTGCGCATGGCGCCCACGTCCGACCCGGCCTCGGGCTCGCTCAGTGCAAAGGCCGCAATCAGCTGGCCGCTGGCCACACCCTGCAGGTATTGGGCCTGCTGGGCCGGGCTGCCGGCCAGGGTGATGGCACCGCTGCCCAGGCCCTGCATGGCAAACGCAAAGTCCGCCAGGGGCGAGTGGAAGGCCAGGGTTTCGCGCAGCAGCACCAGCGCGCGCGAGTCCAGCGCGGGCAGGGCGCCGCCGTGCGCGGCCGGCACGCAGTAGCGCAGCCAGCCGCCCGCGCCCAGGCGCTGCACCCAGTCGCGGCAGGCGGCGCGGTCGTCGGCTTCGTCCACTTCCTGGGCCGCGGCCCAGGGCACCAGGCCGCGCGCCAGCGCGCGGTGCGCGTCGTCGAAGAAGGGCAGGGCCAGGTGGGCCGTCGAAGGCGGGCAGGGCGCCGGTGGGGTGGCAACGTGCATGGTTCAGTCCCCTTCGAACACAGGCTTCTGCTTGGCCGCAAAGGCCTCGTAGGCGCGGCGAAAATCCTGCGTCTGCATGCAGATGGCCTGGGCCTGGGCCTCGGCCTCGATGGCCTGGTCGATAGTCATCGCCCATTCCTGCGCCAGCATGGTCTTGGTCATCCCATGCGCAAAGGTCGGGCCGCTGGCCAGCGAGCGAGCGGTCTCCTGCACCTCTCGCAGCAGGTCGGCCGCGTCGTACAGGTCGTTGAAGAAGCCCCAGGCCAGCCCTTCCTGCGCGGTCATCGCGCGGCCGGTGAACAGCAGCTCCGAGGCGCGGCCCTGGCCGATCAGCCGCGGCAACAGTGCACAGGCGCCCATGTCGGCGCCGGCCAGGCCCACGCGGGTGAAGAGGAAGGCCGTCTTGGCCGCTGCCGTGCCGTAGCGCATGTCGCAGGCCAGGGCCATCATGGCGCCCGCACCAGCGCAGATGCCGTCGATGGCCCCCAGGATGGGCTGCGGGCAGGCGCGCATGGCCTTGACCAGGTCGCCCGTCATGCGCGTGAACTCCAGCAGCTCGGGCATGCTCATTGTGGTCAGCGGGCCGATGATTTCGTGCACGTCGCCGCCCGAGCAGAAATTGCCGCCCGCGCCGGTGACCACCACGCACTTCACGTCGGTGGCGAAGCGCAGCGCGTAGAAGAAGTCGCGCAGCTCCGCATAGCTCTGGAAGGTGAGCGGGTTCTTGCGCTCGGGCCGGTTCAGCGTGACGGTGCCCACGCCATCGGCAAAGCTCCAGGCGAAATGCTGGGCCGCGTAAGGGGCTTTGGGTTCGAACTGTGCGCGCATGGGGTTAGCCGCGCTGATGTTGTGCTTCATTGCTCTGTCTCCACGGGGTGTTGTTGGGTGTGTTCCTTGACCCTGCCCAGCAGCCGGTGCAGGGTGGCGATGTCGCGTTCGCCCAGCGAGGCGAAGGCCTCGACGATCCACTGCTCGTGCTGGCGGGCCATGTCTTTGAACTGCTGGCGGCCCTGGGGCGTCAGGCGCACGCAGTAGGCGCGGCGGTCGCCCTCCACGTCCACGCGCTCGACCAGGCCTTCGGCCACGAGCTGGTCGGTGATGCCGGTGACGTTGCCGCTGGTCACCATCATGCGGCGCGACAGGTCCTTCATCTTCAGGCCGTCGGGCGCGCGTTCGAGCTGCGCCATCAGGTCGAAGCGCGGCAGCGTGGTGTCGAACTGGGCGCGCAGGCCGGCGCGCACCTGCTTTTCGATCAGCTGCGTGCAGGTCAGCATGCGCAGCCACAGGCGCAGGGCCTCGGGGTGCTCGCTCGGCGCGGCGCCGTGCAGTCGGGCTTCAAGGTCCATGGCCTAGCCCTCTTCCTCGTTGGAGCCGCGCTTTTGCTGCGCTTCCAATGCGGCCTGCAGCTGCTTTTGCTTGCCGATCTCGCGCAGCATCTGGTCGCGGCCGCTGTGGTACTGCACGGGCCAGTCGGTGTGCGCGGCGGCCACGGGGCTCAGCTGGGCGGCGGCGTGCAGCGTCCAGGCCGGGTCGGCCAGGTGCGGGCGGGCAATGGCACACAGGTCGGCGCGGCCAGCGGCGATGATGCTGTTGGCATGGTCGGCCTCGGTGATCGCACCCACGGCCATGGTGGCGATGTCCACCTCGTTGCGGATGCGGTCGGCAAACGGAGTCTGGTACATGCGGCCATAAACGGGCTTGGCCGCGCGCGTGGTCTGGCCGGACGACACGTCGATCAGGTCGCAGCCCGCAGCCTTGAACAGGCGCGCCATCTCCACCGCGTCGTCGGGCGTGGTGCCGCCGGGTGCCCAGTCGTGGGCCGAGATGCGCACGCTCATGGGCTTGTCCGCCGGCCACACGGCGCGCAACGCGGCGAACACCTCCAGCGGGTAGCGGCAGCGGTTGGCCAGGCTGCCACCGTACTCATCGCTGCGCTGGTTGGTGATGGGGCTGATGAAGCTGGCCAGCAGGTAGCCATGCGCGCAGTGCAGCTCCAGCCAGTCGAAGCCGCAGGCAGCGGCGCGGCGCGCGCTGTCGGTGAAGGCTGCGGTCATCGCATCCATGGTCTCGCGCGTCATGGCCGTGGGGGTCTGGTTCTGGTCGCCATAGGCCAGGGGGCTGGCGGCCAGCAGGGGCCAGTTGCCTTGTTCGAGCGGCTCGTCCGTGCCCTCCCAGCCCACGCGGGTGGAGCCTTTGGGCCCGCTGTGGCCCAGCTGCATGCCGATTTTGGCGCTGCTGCTGCCGTGCACGAACTGCACGATGCGCGTGAACGCCGCCTGCTGGTCATCGTTCCACAGGCCCGTGCAGCCGGGGGTGATGCGGCCTTCGGGCGTGGGGCTGGTCATCTCCACCATCACCATCGCCGCGCCGCCGAGGGCGCGTGCGCCCAGGTGCACCAGCAGAAAGTCCTGCGGCACGCCGTCGACCGCGCTGTAGGTGGCCATGGGCGAGACGACAATGCGGTTCTTGAGCGTCACGTCGCGCACGGTGAACGGGGTGAGCATGGGTGGCACAGCCGCCTTGCCACCTGCCAGCCACGCCTCGTACCCCTCCAGCCATTGCGCATCGCGCAGGCGCAGGTTCTCGTGGCTGATGCGCTGGCTGCGGGTGAGCAGCGAGTAGGCGAACTGCTCCACCTGCATGCCGGTGTAGCGTGTCACGTTCTCGAACCACTCGGTGGAGTTGCGCGCCGCGTTCTGGATCTTCAGCACCTCCACGCTGCGGCGGGCCTCGTAGTGCTGCAGCACCGCGTCCATGGGCAATCCGGTGGCGAACTCGTTGGCCAGGTCGATGGCGTCTTCGAGCGCCAGCTTGGTGCCGCTGCCGATGGAAAAGTGCGCGGTGTGCGCGGCATCGCCCATCAGCACGATGGGCACGGGCTTGCCGCCGATGGCTTCGCGGTGCACCCAGGTGTTGCAGATCACGCGCGGAAAGCGGATCCAGTTGGCCGAGCCGCGCAGGTGCGTGGCGTTGCTGATAAGGGCGTTGCCATCCAGGTATTTGCCGAACAGGCGCTCGCAAAAGGCAATCGCCTCGGGCTGCTCCATCTGATCGAGGCCATGGGCCTTCCACACTGCCTCGGGCGTTTCCACGATGAAGGTGGAGGTGTCGGCGTCGAACTGGTAGGCATGGGCCTGGAACCAGCCATGCTCCGTCTGCTCGAAAGCAAAAGTAAAAGCGTCGAACTTCTTGTGCGTGCCCAGCCAGACAAAACGGCACTGGCGCAGGTCGATATCGGGCTGGTAGGTGGTGGTGTAGCGCGTGCGAATGCGGCTGTTCAGGCCATCGCTGGCGATCACCAGGTCGGCGTTGTACTTCGCCGCAGCCTCCTGGTCGTCCTGCACGTCGGCTTCGAACACCAGTTCCACCCCGACCGCGATGCAGCGCTCCTGCAGGATGTTGAGCAGCCGCTTGCGCCCGATGCCGCAGAAGCCGTGCCCGCCCGAGCGCACGCTCTTCCCCTTGAAGAAGACCTCGATGTCGTCCCAGTGGTTGAACGCATCGCCGATCTGGCGCGCCGTGGCGGCATCGGCCGCCTGCAGGTTGGCCAGCGTCTGGTCCGACAGCACCACGCCCCAGCCAAAGGTGTCGAACGGGCGGTTGCGCTCCAGTACCGTCACGCGGTGTGCCGGGTTCTGCTGCTTCATGAGCAGGGCGAAGTACAGACCTGCGGGGCCGCCGCCAATGCAAAGGATGTTCATGGGAAAATAGTTTAGGCTTAAACAAAATGCTGTCAATGGGGCCATCCCGAAAAAGCTTTGGGACGGGCTTTGCACTCCGGGCGGGGTGTTGACGCACTGCAGCACAGGGCCAAGAATGGACGGCATGAAGCACCTGCTGCACGCTCTGGAAGGCCGGTTGGCTGCGCTGCCGGGATGCATCGCCCCCGTCGCGCTGGCCACTTACGGGATCGGCAATGTGGGCGCCTCCATCGTCGAGAATCTGCGCCACCACCGTGCGCGAACCCATGTAGGCATGATCTGACAGGCTCGATGGGCAGTTGCCTGCGGCGCGCGAGGTGCTCGCCGGGCACAGTGATGCCGTGCAGGGCGATAAGGTGTTGCGTGCGTACCGTCTGTCCCTGGCCGGCAGTGCGCGCGGCTTCGAGCAAGGCTGGATGGGCTTGCACCAGATGCTGGCCATGCGCCCCCATGCGACCCCATGGGGATATGAAGACGCGGGGCGATGCCCGGCGCACAATCGGGCTACCCGTTCACGCAGGACTGAATGTATCGACAAAAAGCGACGACAGCAAAAATCAGTGCCACTGCGACGACAGAGACGAACGACAACGACTGCCATCCGAAAGAACCTGCCACACCATGCTCTACAAATTCAAGTCCAAAGCCGCCGCCGACCTGATCATGCTCGAACCCCAGGGCCGCCAGATCCTCGAGATCATCGGCAAGACCCCGGGAAACAACGGCATCTTGACTGCGGCGCAGATCCCCGGCGCCATCTCCGCACTGGAGGCGGCCGTGGCCGCCAGCGAGGCCCAGCCTCCGGCACAGGAGGGCAAGGTGGCCGAGGATGAAGACGATCAAGGCAACCGCGCCGAATCGGTAAAACTGCGCCAGCGCGCCGCTCCCTTCATCGACATGCTGCGCAAGAGCGCGGCCCAGCAGGCGGACGTGGTCTGGGGGGTATGAACCGCCACGGCTGTCGGGTGCCATGACAGACAAGAAGGCCCGCTTGCGCGGGCCTTGTGCATTGCGGAAGTCTGTAGCTGCCGGGCTGCTGGCAGCTGCCCCTCGATGTGTCGGGGCCGCGAGGTTCAATCCACCTTGGCCCCCGAGGCCTTCACCACCTGCGCCCACTTCTTGTGCTCGGCGTCGATGTGCTTGGCGAACTCCGCTGGAATATTGCCGCCGGGGATTGCGCCCTGCGCCACCAGCCGCTCCTTCATCGCAGGCGAGGCCAGGGACTTGGCGACTTCCTGCTGGATGCGGTTCACGATCTCGGGCGGGGTGCCGGCAGGGGCCAGCAGGCCGAACCATGAGCTGGCCTCAAAGCCTTTGAGCGTGGGGCCGCCGGCCTGCTCCACGGTGGGTACGTCGGGCAAGGCGCTGGAGCGCTGGCTGCTGGTCACAGCCAGGGCGGTGAGCTTGCCGCCCTTGATCTGTGCCATGGACGACGGCAGGTTGTCGAACATCACGTCGGCATTGCCGCCCACCAGGTCCATCAGCGCGGGGCCGGAGCCGCGGTAGGGCAGGTGCAGCATAAAGGTGCCGGTCATGCTCTTGAACAGCTCGCCCGCCAGGTGGATGGAGGTGCCATTGCCGCTCGATGCCATGTTGAACTTGCCCGGGCTGGCCTTGGCGACGCGGATGAAGTCCTGGACGTTGGCGATACCCAGGGACTTGGCCTTGTCGACGTTCATCACCATCACGTTGGGAACGGCGGCGACCAGGGTGATGGGCACGAAGTCCTTGATGGGGTCGTAGGGCAGCTTGGCATACAGCGCGCGGTTGATGCCGTGCGTGCCCACGGTGCCCATGAGCAGGGTGTAGCCGTCGGCCGGGGCCTTGGCCACGATCTCGGCACCTACGTTGCCGCCGGCGCCGGCCCGGTTGTCTACCACGAACTGCTGGCCGAACACGCGGGACAGGTCGGGCGTGAGCGCACGCGCCAGGATGTCGGTGGTGCCGCCGGGCGCAAAGGGCACGACGATGCGCACGGGCTTGTTGGGCCAGCCGCCGGGGGTGGCCTGGGCGTGGGCAGAGCGGGGCAGCAGCAGGGCGCTGGCGGTGGCCACGGCCAGGGCGCCGAGCGCGCTCAGAGTGAAGGCCATGGCGATGGCCTTGCGTCGGTTGCGGGCCTGGACCTTGGTGGCTATGGCGGTGTTGCTTGGCAGGGGGCGAGGGGCTTGCTGGGCCATGGGGGTCATCCTTGTCAGTCGTGTCGGGTGGTATGCCCCTGTTCTACGCGCGCGCATGCATTGGGGGCAGATGGATTACCCGAAGACCGGTGCTCCAATGCGACACCCGATGGACCCGGCGCCACACCGTGTCGGGCGCCCGAAGGCGCAAAAAAAGCCACCAGGCCCCGGGGGGCGTGGTGGCTTCGTCGCAGTGTTGTGTACGCGGTCTTGCGTGTGTGGCTGTCGATCAGTCGGCGTAAGTGCCGGCCGCCTTGATGACGGCGGTCCACTTGTCGATTTCGGACACGACGAATTTCTTGTGTTCGGCGGGCTCGATGCGCTTGTCGGTCACGACCACGGCGCCCAGGCCTTCCTGCTTCTTGATGAACTCAGGGTCCTTCAGTGCCACCTTGAGTGCGTCGTTGATCTTCTTGGCGATGTCAGGTGGCGTGCCCTTGGGGCCGTACAGGCCATGCCAGATGGTCACTTCGAAGTCCTTCAGGCCAGACTCGGCCAGCGTGGGCAGGTCCTTGAGCAAAGGGGTGGTCAGGCGCTTGGGCGTGGTCACGGCGTAGGCCTTGACCTTCTTGGCTTCGATCTGGCCCGAAGTGTTGGTCGTCTGGTCGCACAGCAGGTCGATCTGGCCGCCGATCAGGTCGGTGATGGCAGGCGCCGTGCCTTTGTAGGGGACGGGGGTCATGTCGATCTGCACGGCGCTCTGGAACATCAGGCCACAGAGGTGCGAGGCGGAGCCCAGGCCGGCATTGCCGATGTTGATCTTGCCCTTGTTCTGGGTCAGCCAGGCCGACAGCTCCTTGTAGTTGTTCGCAGCCATGGTGGGGCGTGCGATCAGCGTCATGGGCACGTCGTTGACCATGCCCAGGTACTCGAAGTCATTGGGCACGCTGAAGGCCAGCTTGCGGTACAGCGCAGGCATGGTGGACATGCCGATGTGGTTGAGCAGCAGGGTGTAGCCGTCCGGTGTCGCCCGAGCGACGCGGGCGGCGCCGATGGAGCTGCCGGCGCCGGCGGTGTTGTCCACCACCACGTTGGCGCCAAGCGGCTTGCGCAGGGCTTCGGCCAGGTCACGCGCCACGCGGTCGGTGGGGCCGCCGGCAGCGAAGGGCACCACGATGGTGACCGTCTTGTCCTTGGATGGATATTCCTGTGCGGTGGCGCCGAATGCGGCTGCTGCCGCTGCGGCGACAAGGGCGAGTTGGATCAGTTTTTTCATGAGTGCTCCTCTGTAAAAGACGGGCCATGATATCCAGCGACCCATTCGCCAGTATTGCGGGAATTACGTACCATGCGGGGGGTAGTGACTTTAAGCAAAAGAGGCTTCAATGGCTGGATGCAAAGGCGTTTTCTGCTACCGATAGCGTAGCAACTTAAGGGTAAACACTGGCGCCGAAACGGGGCAGAGTTTTCCCTTGGTTTGACCTTTGCCAAGGATTTTGGAGGTGTTCGGCAAAATGGGTCAACAGCCCGGCTCCATATGCGCAGAATATGCCTATATATAGGGAATATGGGCCTGCTCCATTAATCCCCCATGGGGCCAACGGATTCGCGCGAATCCACGGGCTCACCGATAGCTGCGCGCGTCCTCGATCACACGGCCATCGTTGGGCAGACTGCCCGGCGGCACCATCTGCACCTCGCCGCGCAGCTTGGTCACTTCGCGGATGGCGTCGCCCAGCTGGCGGGCCAGGCCTTCGGCGGTTTCGGTGGTCTCCACCTGCAGCAGCATCTGGTCGTTGGCCATCTCGCCGCTGACCACCAGGCGTGCGCGCAGCACCTGCGGAAAGCGCCTTGCGATGGTGGCCACCTGGCCGGGGTGCACGAACATGCCGCGCACCTTGGTGGTCTGGTCGGCGCGCCCCATCCAGCCCTTGATGCGGCTGTTGGTGCGGCCCGTGGGGCAGGTGCCGGGCAGCACCGCCGAGAGGTCGCCGGTGCCAAAGCGCACCAGCGGGTAGTCGGGGTTCAGCGTGGTTACCACCAGCTCGCCCACCTCACCCTCGGGCACGGGGTCGCCGGTGCCGGGGCGCACGATCTCCACGATCACGCCTTCGTCGAGCACCAGGCCTTCGCGCGCGCTGGTCTCGTAGGCGATCAGTCCGAGGTCGGCCGTGGCATAGCACTGGTAGCCGGCAATGCCGCGCTCGATGAACCAGTCGCGCAGCGAGGGCGGAAACGCCTCGCCCGAGACCAGGGCCTTGGTCACGGTGGGCAGGGCCACACCCATCTCTGCGGCCTTCTCGACGATGAGCTTGAGGAAGCTCGGCGTGCCGATGTAGCCGGCCGGCCGCAGCTCGGCCATGGCCTGCACCTGCTGCTCGGTCTGGCCGGTGCCGCCGGCAAACACGGTGCAGCCCAGCGCATGGGCGCCCGTCTCCATCATGGAGCCGGCAGGAACGAAGTGGTAGCTGAAGCTGTTGTGGATCAGCTCGCCCGGGCGAAAGCCCGCGCCGTACATGGCGCGCGCCATGCGCCAGTAGTCGCGGCGCGTGCCCTCGGGCTCATAGATGGTGCCGGGGCTGGCGAACACGCGCGGCATGGCGGCACCGAAGTTGAGGGCGCTGAAGCCGCCGAAGACACTGGTCGCACGGCCGGCCTGCTGGCGCTCCAGCAGCTCGTGCTTGCGCGTCACGGGCAGTTGCGCGAGGGCTGCGCGGCTGGTGACCGCCGAGGCGTCGACGCCTGCCAGGATGCCGGCAAAGGCGGGCGATGCTGTCTGGGCGTGGGCTACCTGGCCGGGCAGGGCGGCGAGCAAGGCCGCTTCGCGCGCCTTCGGGTCGCGGGTTTCCAATGCGTCGTAGAACGAATTCATGGCGGTTCCTGTGAATGGGGTTTCAGGCAGTGCCTGTGCAGCGGGCGCTCCGACCGCCGCCGGGCCGCCCCAAGGCGGTCGGTGCCCCCTCGGGGGGCAGCGACCACACGAAGTGAGGGAGCGTGGGGGCCATGTCTTCAGGCCAGCCAGCGCTTGCGGCGCTTGTAGCTTTTCACGTCCTTGAAGCTCTTGCGCTCGCCGCCTCCCACGCCCAGGTAGAACTCCTTGACGTCCTCGTTGCTGGCCAGGTCGCTGGCCGCGCCATCCATCACCACGCGGCCGCTTTCCATGATGTAGCCGTAGTCGGCGTACTTCAGGGCCATGTTGGTGTTCTGCTCGGCCAGCAGAAAGGTGACCTTTTCCTTCGTGTTCAGGTCCTTGACGATGTTGAACACCTCTTCCACGATCTGCGGCGCCAGGCCCATGGAGGGCTCGTCCAGCAGCACCATGCTGGGGTTGGCCATCAGCGCGCGGCCGATGGCGCACATCTGCTGCTCGCCGCCCGAGGTGTAGGCCGCCTGCGACGTGCGCCGGGTTTTCAGGCGCGGGAAGTAGTTGTAGACCTTCTCCAGGTTGGCCGCGATCTCGGCCTTGCTGGTGCGGGTGTAGGAGCCCGTCATCAGGTTCTCCTCGATGGTCAGGTGGGCGAAGCAGTGGCGGCCCTCCATCACCTGCACCACGCCGCGCTTGACGAGGTCGGCCGGCGAGAGGTTCTCGATGCGCTCGCCACGCAGCTCGATGCTCCCCTTGGTGACCGCGCCGCGCTCGCCCTGCAGCAGGTTGGAGACGGCCCGCAGCGTGGTCGTCTTGCCCGCGCCGTTGCCCCCCAGGATGGCGACGATGCTGCCCTCGCGCACCTGCAGCGAGACACCCTTGAGCACCAGGATCACGTGGTTGTAGATGACTTCGATGCCATTGACGTTGAGAACGATGTTTGTAGCTTGTTCCATATGTCGTTACCGGTTGACCAATCGGCAGGCCTGATGGCGCACGCTTGGCGTGCGCTGCAAGCCTGTCGGTTGGCGGCTCCACAGGGAGCCGCACCGTGGTGATGGCGGCAGGGCGTCACACCCTGCGCGCCATTCACGTCAAGACTGGCAGTCGGCGGCGTCGCGGCGGGTCATCTTTTTATCGGCAAGGTACTTGTCGGCACCAGCCTTGACCATGGGCTTGATGATCTGGTCATCGGCCTGGTACCAGTCGGACGAGAAGTTCCACTTGCTGCCGTCCCACGAGTGCACGCGGGCCCAGGTGGAGCCCATGTGGTCGGCGCAGCTGGTGGACAGGGGGCGCATCACGCCGCCAAAGCCCATGGCGTCGAGCTTCTTCTGGTCCAAGGCGAGGTTTTCCATGCCCCAGCGCACCTGCTCGCCAGTCATGACCTTGCCCTTGCCGAAACGCTCCTGCGCGCGGCGCACCGATTCCACGGCCAGCATCTGGATGATCACGCCGCGCGTGTACAGCACCGAGCCCACTTCGTCCTTGGGGCCCGTGCCCTGGCTCTTGTCGTGCACGTGCTTGAGGATGTCCTGGATGACCTTGCTCTGCGTGCCGTAGCCGTTCAGCGCCAGGGCGTGGTAGCCCTTGGCACCTTCGCCCACGTCGCGCACGTCAGGCTCGGCACCGGCCCACCACACACCGTAGAGCTTGTCGCGCGGGAAGCCCGTGGCCTGTGCTTCCTTCAAGGCGGTGGAGTTCATCACGCCCCAGCCCCACAGCAGCACGTAATCGGGGCGGCTCTGGCGCACCTGCAGCCAGGTGGCTTTCTGCTCCACGCCGGGGGCAGTCACGGGCAGCATCTGCAGCTCGAAGCCATGCATCTTGGCGCGCTCCTGCAGCAGCGGGATGGGTTCCTTGCCGAACGGGCTGTCGTGGTAGACCAGGGCGATCTTCTTGCCCTTGAGCTTGTCCATGCCACCCGCGCCCTTGCCGATGTGCTGGATCAGGATGTCGGCGCCGGTCCAGTAGCTGCCCATGAAGGGGAAGTTCCACTTGAATGCCTGGCCGTCCTGCGCCACCGACAGGCCGTAGCCCAGCGTCATCAGCGGGATCTTGTCGACAGGCGCCTTCTCGGTCAGCGCAAAGGTGATGCCGGTGGCCTGCGGATCGAACAGCGCCACGCCTGGCTTGCCCTTCAGGCGCTCATAGCATTCCACGCCGCGGTCGGTGGCGTAGCCGGTTTCGCATTCTTCAAAGGTCAGCTTCACACCGTTGATGCCGCCGTCACGGGCGTTGATCATCTTGATGTAGTCCTGCTTGCCGTTGGCCCATGGCACGCCGTTGGGCGCGTAGGGTCCGGTGCGGTAGGACAGCAGCGGGAAGAACTGCTCCTTGGCTTGCGCGAAGGCGCTCGTCGCGATGGACGAAGCACCTGCAGCAACCACCGCAGCGGCGATCACGAGTTTCGAAAGCTTCATGGATGTCTCCTTTGAATGAATGTGTTGAAGCACGGGGGAAAACAGTCGGGGTGAGCTACCGAGTTGACGCGGCCAGCGGGCCAGCCACATCGGGGATTTCGAGTAGGGACTTTCCTTGGGGCTGCATGGACATGAACGTGCTCAGTGCGGGAAGGGCCACAGGCGCAGCTTCTGCTTGCCCGTGGACCACAGCTTGGCCAGGCCGTGGGGCTCGACGATCAGGAACCAGACGATGAGCGCGCCGAAGATCATCAACTCGGCGTGCGACACGCCTGCCGTGGAGATCTGGATGCCGAAGAGGCCCATGAGCGCGGGCAGGAACTGGTTGAGCACGATGGGCAGCACGACGATGAAGGCCGCACCGAAGAAGCCACCCATGATGGAGCCCAGGCCACCAATGATCACCATGAAAAGCAGGCGAAACGAGATCTCCACCGAGAAGGCCGCCGGCTCCCAGGCGCTCAGGTGCACGAAGGCCCACAGGGCACCGGCCATGCCGATGATGAAGGAGCTGACGGCAAACGCGCTGAGCTTGGCGTACATAGGGCGGATGCCGATCACGGCCGCAGCCACGTCCATGTCGCGGATCGCCATCCACTCGCGGCCGATGGCGCCGCGCACCAGGTTCTTGGCCAGCAGCGCCACCACCACCAGCACGGCCAGGCAGAAGAGGTACTTGCTGGTCGCGCTCTCGATGGGCATGCCGAAGACCTGCAGGTTGTTCACCGACACCGAGCCTGAATCGGAGTTGTTGGTGAACCACTTGATACGCAGGAACATCCAGTCACTGAAGAACTGCGCGGCCAGCGTCGCCACGGCCAGGTAAAGGCCCTTGACGCGCAGGCTGGGCAGCCCGAACAGGATGCCGAAGAAGGTGGCGCACAGGCCGCCAAGGATCAGCGCCGGGATCAGCGGCATGCCCGGAATGCGCACGAAGAAGTTGTAGGCGCCGTAGGCCCCCACAGCCATGAAGGCACCCGAGCCCAGCGAGATCTGCCCGCAGTAGCCCACCAGGATGTTCACCCCCAGGGCCGCCAGCGCCATGATGACGAAGGGGATCAGGATGGCGCGGAAGATGTAGTCGCTGGCCAGCATGGGCACGGCGATGAAGGCCACGGCCAGGATGAGGCCGATGGCGATGCGGTCCTGCGCGATCGGGAAGATCTGCTGGTCCGAGCGGTAGCTGGTCTTGAATTGGCCGTTTTCGCGGTAAAACATGGGAGTCTCCTGCTCTTCTTATGGGTTACACGCGGTCAATGATCTTTTCTCCGAACAAGCCCTGTGGCCTGAAGAGAAGGAAAACCAGCGCCAGCACATACGCAAACCAGATCTCGATGCCCCCTCCCACGTAGGGACCCAGGTAGACCTCGGAGAGCTTCTCGCCCACGCCGATGATCAGGCCGCCGATGATGGCGCCGGGTACCGAGGTGAGGCCGCCCAGGATCACCACGGGCAGGGCACGCAGGGCCACGGTGGTCAGCGAGAACTGCACGCCGAGCTTGGAGCCCCAGATCATTCCGGCCACCAGGGCCACGACGCCGGCCACGCACCAGACGATCACCCAGATACGGTTGAGCGGGATGCCGATGGACTGGGCCGCCTGGTGGTCGTCGGCCACGGCGCGCAGGGCGCGGCCGGTGGAGGTCTTCTGGAAGAAGACGCTGAGCAGCACCACCAGCGCGGCGGCAATGCCGGCGGCGATCACGTCTTCCTTGTTGATCAGGATGCCGCCTTGGAACAGGGATTCAAACGCGAAGATCGGTTCCTTGGGCATGCCGATGTCGATCTTGTAGATGTCGCTGCCAAAAATCGTCTGGCCCAGGCCCTCCAGGAAGTAGGTGATGCCCAGCGTGGCCATGAGCAGCGTGGCGCCCTCCTGGTTCACGAGGTGGCGCAGCACCAGCTTCTCGATCAGCCAGGCCACCACGAACATGATGGCGCCCGCGATGATGAAGGCCGCCACGGTGGCGACCACGGGGCTGGTGATGCCCGTCCACTTGGGGATCCACTCGGCAAAGCGTGCCATGGCGAGGGCCGCGAACAGCACCATTGCGCCCTGCGCGAAGTTGAAGACGCCCGATGCCTTGTAGATCAGCACGAAGCCCAGCGCCACCAGCGAATACAGCATGCCCGCCATGAGGCCGCCGATGAGTGTTTCAAGAAAGAATGCCATGTTTTTGTTCTCCTGCGCGTTCAGTGCGACGTGCCCAGGTAGGCACTGATCACGTCTTCGTTGTTGCGCACTTCGTCGGGGGTGCCGTCGCCGATCTTCTTGCCGTAGTCGAGCACCACCACGCGGTCGGAGATGTCCATCACCACGCCCATGTCGTGCTCGATGAGCACGATGGTGGTGCCGAACTCGTCGTTCACGTCGAGGATGAAGCGGCACATGTCCTGTTTTTCCTCGACGTTCATGCCGGCCATGGGCTCGTCGAGCAGCAGCACCTGCGGCTCCATGGCCAGGGCCCGGCCCAGGTCCACGCGCTTTTGCAGGCCGTAGGGCAACTGGCCCACAGGGGTCTTGCGAAACGCCTGGATTTCCAGGAAGTCGATGATGTGTTCGACCTTCTCGCGGTGTGCGATCTCCTCGCGCTCGGCGGGGCCCCAGCGCAGCGCCTGCAGCAGCAGGTTGCTTTTGATTTTCAGGTTGCGCCCGGTCATGATGTTGTCGATCACGCTCATGCCCTTGAACAGCGCCAGGTTCTGGAAGGTGCGGGCCACGCCCATCTCGGCCACCTGGCGCGAGTTCATGTGCGAGAAGGTCTTGCCGCGGAAGGTGATGGAGCCGTCCTGCGGCGTGTACACACCGTTGATGCAGTTGAGCATGGAGCTCTTGCCCGCGCCGTTGGGCCCGATGATGGCGCGGATCTCGTGCTCCTTGACGTTGAACGAGATGTCGGTGAGCGCCTTCACGCCGCCGAACCGCAGGCTGATGTTCTTGACGTCGAGGATGACGTCGCCGATCTTCTTTTGGTTCATGGTGGGGTGTTGCTGCTCGGGCGGGTAGAGAGCGGGTTTCATGCGGCGGCCTTGACGGAGGCGAAGGTCTTAGTTACGGCATAACTTGCTTCGCAAGTGAGCCTTCTCTGAAACGATCCCATCATGCGGCGCTCCGCATGCTGGGATACGTTTTGGTGTCCGACAGCTTGAGCGTGGCGCTCACGCTGCCCGTGCGGCCGTCCTCGAACTTGACCTGGGTTTCGATGAACTGCTCGGTGCGCCCGGCGTACAGCGCCTCGACCAGCACGCCGTACTTGTCGGCGATGAAGCCGCGGCGGACCTTGTTGGTGCGCGTGAGCTCGCCGTCGTCGGCATCGAGCTCCTTGTGCAGCACCAGGAAGCGGCTGACCTGGCTGCCCGCCAGCAAAGCGTCCGTGGCCAGGTCGGCATTGACCTTCTCCACGCATTCGCGGATCAGCTCGTACACCTCGGGCTTTTGCGCCAGGTCGGTGTAGCCGGCGTAGGGGATGTTGCGGCGCTCGGCCCAGTTGCCCACGGCGTCGAAGTCGATGTTGACCATCACGCACACCTTCTCGCGGCCGTCACCCAGGGCAACGACTTCCTTGATGTGCGGGAAGAACTTGAGCTTGTTCTCCACATACTTGGGCGCGAACATGGCGCCGTCGTTGGCGCCGCCCTTGATGCGGCCCACGTCCTTCACGCGGTCGATGATCTTGAGGTGGCCGTGCGCGTCGAGGAAGCCGGCGTCACTCGTGTGGTACCAGCCGTCGGCCGTGAGCACCTCGGCCGTGGCCGTGGGGTTCTTGTAGTACTCCTTGAGCAGGCCGGCGGACTTGACGAGGATCTCGCCGTTCTCGGCCACCTTGATCTCCACGCCGCGGATGGGCACGCCCACGGTGTCGGCGCGCGCCTGATTGTCGGGTTGCAGGCAGACGAAAACGGCGGTCTCGGTGGAGCCGTAGAGCTGCTTGAGGTTGATGCCGATGGAGCGGTAGAAGGTGAACAGGTCGGGCCCGATGGCTTCGCCCGCCGTGTAGGCCACCCGCACGCGCGAGAAACCCAGGTTGTTGCGCAGCGGGCCATAGACCAGCAGGTTGCCCAGGGCGTATTTGATGCGGTCGAGGCCGCCCACGGGCGCGCCGTCCATGAGGGCCGGGCCCACGCGCTGGGCCACGGCCATGCAGGCCTGGAACATCTTGCGCTTGAGGGTGCCGGCGTCTTCCATGCGGATCATCACGCTGGTGAGCAGGCCTTCGAAGATGCGCGGCGGCGCGAAGTAATAGGTAGGGCCCACTTCCTTGAGGTCGATGGTCACGGTGCTGGCCGACTCGGGGCAGTTGACCACGTAGCCGCAGGCCAGCCACTGCGCGTAGCTGAAGATGTTCTGGCCGATCCAGGCCGGGGGCAGGTAGGCCAGCACCTCTTCGCTGCCGGTGAGCTTGTCGAACTCGGCGCCGGCCGAGGCGCGATCGAGCAAGGTGCTGTGGGTGTGCACCACGCCCTTGGGATTGCCCGTGGTGCCCGAGGTGAAGAACATCGCGGCCACGTCCTCGGGCTGTACCTTGGCGACCTCGTCACGGAACCACTTCGGGTGCTGGGCGGCAAAGGCCTTGCCCGTTTCGATCAGCGCATCCAGTGACGACAGGCCTTCTTCCTGGTAGTTGCGCAGGCCCCGCGGGTCGTCGAAGAAGATGCGGGCGATCTGCGGGCACTGCTCACGGATTTCGAGCAGCTTGTCCACCTGCTCCTGGTCTTCCACCAGGCAAAAGCGCACCTCGGCGTTGTTCAGCGGGAAGATGCACTCGGCGCCCACGGCGTCCTGGTACAGCGGCACTGGAACGGCGCCCAGCGACTGTGCGGCCAGCATGGTGGCGTACAGGCGCGGGCGGTTGGCACCGATCACCACCATGTGCTCATGGCGTTGCAGCCCCGCCTGGTGCAGGCCGGCCGCCACATGCTCCACCAGCGTCGCCAGGTCGGCCCAGCTGTGGGCTTGCCAGATGCCATATTCTTTTTCGCGCAGGGCCGCAGCCGTGGGGCGCTCGGCGGCGTGCTTGAGCAGCAATTGCGGGAACGTGGTCTTCATTCCGGTTCCTAAAAAATGAGGGGATGTCCGCCCGGTGACAGCCGGGAGCGCGGCCTTGTGGCTGCGTGATGGAGGGATGCTAGGGCCGACTTTGACGTCATCTTGTCTTGCCGACGACAATTTACGGGAAACTACCCCTTGGGTGAAACCCTGCCCCCTTGGGGCAGTGGCTTGGCGGCGGCAGCAGGCGGGGTATCTCCGGGCACTTCACCGTGGGGCGGTATCCTCACGGGCATGTACGCCCCGTTCTTCGGTCTTCAGCACCCGCCGTTCTCCATCGCCCCCGACCCGCGCTATCTTTTCATGAGCGAGCGGCACCGGGAGGCCCTGGCCCACCTGCTGTACGGGCTGGATGCCGGGGGCGGCTTCGTCCTGCTCACGGGCGAAGTGGGCGCGGGCAAGACCACGGTGTGCCGGTGCTTCCTGGAGCAGATCCCCGAGCACTGCAACGTGGCCTACATCTTCAACCCCAAGCTCACGGTGGGTGAGTTGTTGCGCTCGATCTGCGACGAGTTCGGCGTGCCGCACAAGGCGGCGGTGCCGGGCCACGAGACCGTGAAGGACTGCATCGACCCGCTCAACGCATCCTTGCTGGCCGCGCATGCCGCCGGGCGCAACAACGTGCTCATCATCGACGAGGCGCAGAACCTCGAAGCCGACGTGCTGGAGCAACTGCGCCTTCTGACCAACCTGGAGACCAGCGAGCGCAAGCTGCTGCAGATCATCCTCATCGGCCAGCCGGAGCTGCGCAGCATGGTGGCGCGACCCTCGCTGGAGCAACTGGCCCAGCGCGTGATTGCGCGCTTTCACCTGGACGCGCTGAGCCCGCAGGAGACACAGCAGTACATCGCGCACCGCCTGGCCGTGGCCGGTCTGCACGGACCGGTGCCGTTCAGCCGGCGCGCCCTCAGGCGCGTGCATGCGCTGTCGCGCGGCATACCGCGGCGCATTAACCTGCTGTGCGACCGGGCGCTGCTGGGGGCCTATGCGGCCGGCATGCGTGAAGTCAGCACGGCCATCGTCGAGCGGGCCGCGCGCGAGGTCTTCGGTGCACCGGTGGCTGCATCGGGGGCTGCCGCAACTCCCAACGCCAAGGGGGGGCTGCCCCGCTGGGCGGTGGCCGGGGTGGGCGTGGTGGCTGGGGCTGCCATCGTGGCTGCCGCCGGCTGGGCCCTGGGCGTGCGTCCCTTGCAGGGCCCACCAGGTGCGGCGGGGCGAGTGGCCACGCCAGCGGCGGCACCGCAGCGCAGTGCGTCCAGCACCGCGTCGACGCCGCCCGCAGCGGCGGCCTCTGCCCCCGCTTTGCCATCTGCTGCCGTGCCGGCGCCAGCGGCCTCTGCGGCATCGGTCGCAGCGGCTCCCGCTGCCCTTTCCGGGCTGCAGCAGTTCCTGCTGGCGCAGGCGTCCAACGACGTATCGGCCTGGCAGGCTCTGGCGTCGGCCTGGGGCGCGACGCTGCCCGATGGCGCGGACGCCTGCACCACGCTGCCGCGCGACGGGCTGCGCTGCTACCGCAACCGCCGTGCGGGGCTGAACCTGATCCGCCAGATCGACCGGCCCGTGCTGCTTACGCTGTTCCCCTCGGAGGAGGGTGACAACGCCGTATCGGCCGTGCTGCGCAGCCTGGATGCGGAGCTGGCCACACTGGAGAGCGGTGGCCGCACGCTGCACGTGCCGCTGGCCGACCTGGCGCAGGTCTGGCGCGGCGACATGGTCACGCTGTGGCGCGCCCCGCCCGGCATGCCCGACAAGGGCGAAATCACCGAGAGCCCGGCGGGGGCAGCCTGGCTCGACGCGCGCCTGGCGTCCAAGGCGGCCGGGGGCCTGGGCCCCAGCAGCCGGCCCATGACGCCGGCACTGCGCCAGTCGCGCATCCACCGGTTCCAGATGGCCCAGGGCGTGACGCCCGATGGCCGCGCTGGCCCCTTGACCCTCATACTGCTCAACCGCGCCACCGGCGTGAAAGAGCCGCGCCTGCGCACCGGAGCCTGATCCCCATGTCCTACATCCTTGATGCGCTGCGGCGCGCAGAAGCCGAGCGGGGCCGGGGCGCCGTGCCGGGCATCCATACGCAGGCCATGCCCGCGACGAGCGCCTCCCCGGGGGCTGACCGGGCCGGTTCTGCCAACCTGCTGGTGATTGGGTCGGCCGTGGTGGCCGTGGCCGCCCTGGCCGCCGGGGGGACCTGGTGGGTCATGCAGCGTGGTGTGCCTGCCAGCGGGGTGGTCGTTGCGTCAACGCCGCAGCCCCCTGTGTCTGTCGCGCCCGTTGCACCACCGGCTACCGCAGTGGCACCACCCGCCATGCCCGCGCCCCCAGCGCCTGTGGCCAGCCCGCCCATCACGCCCGCCAGGGTGGAGCCGCGGCCGGTGGCACCACTGCGCCTGGCTGAGCCGGTGCGTGAGAAGCCGGCCGGGGTGGCTGCGCCTGCACGCCCCCGTGACGCCGAGGTGCAGCGCGAGCCCGCCGCGCGCGCGCAGCCGCCCCTGGCTGCCGCACCCGCCGTGGCGGCGGCGCCTGCTGCCGCACCGCCCAACGGCCCGGTGTTCGCCCAGAACGACCTGCCGCCCTCGGTGCGCGAGCAGTTGCCCGCGCTGCAGGTCACGGGCGCCACCTATTCCAGCAATCCCGCGCACCGCATGGCCATCGTCAACGGCCAGGTGCTGCAGGAGGGCGATCAGGCCGCGCCGGGGCTCAAGCTCGAACGCATCGAGCAGGGCCGTACCGTGTGGTCGTTCCGCGGCTACCGCTACGCCGTCGCGCCGCAGTAGCCCATGGGGTTAACAGAACCTAGCGCAAGAAGCGCCCATCCCGGCCGATCAGGGTGAGTTCGACGAAGCGCGAGGCATTGCGGTCGGGTGTGCTGGCGTTGACCTCGAAGCCGCCCAGATCCCATTTCTTGAGGTTCCAGGTGGCGTCGATGAAGGCTGCGCGCGTCGGGTTGCGGCCGGCGCGCTGCAGGGCCTCGGCGAAGACCCGGGCGTTGAGGTAGCCCTCCAGCGCCAGGTGCGAAGGTTCGGCCGTGGCACCCGAGGCCTTCCAGGCCGCCTGGAATTCGCGCACCACCGGCATCACCACGTTGGAGGGCAGGGGCACCACCTGCGAGATGGCCATGCCGGTGGCGTCGGCGCCGAGCGCCTTCACCGTGGCTGGCGTGCCCATGACCGACAGCGCATACAGCGTCACGCCGCGCTTGAGTGCGCGAAAGGCCTTCACGAACTCCAGCGTGGGCTTGCCCGCCAGGCCGATGACGATGGCTTCCAGGTCGGAGCCCGCCAGCTTGGAGGCCGCAGCACCGGCGTCCGAGGCATTGTTCTCCACCGTCACGGTGACGGCGGCGGGCAGCTTGAGCCGGCCCATGGACTGCTGGGCTGCCGTGAACACCTCTTTGCCGAAGGCGTTGTTCTGGTAGACCATGCCGATGCGCTGGATGCCGATGGTGGACAGGTGCTGCACCAGCTTCTCGGCCTCGTCGGCATAGCTGGCGCGGATGTTGAACACGCTGCGTGCGTTCTTCGTGCGCGTGAGCTGGGCGCCTGTGAACGGGGCGAAGAAGGGCACGCCGCTGTCCACCACCTTGGGCAGCATGGCCTCGATCATGGGCGTGCCCATGCAGTTGAAAAGGGCGAAGGTGCCCGAGTCGGCCAGGAACTTTTCCACATTGGCCAGGGCCTTGGGGACCTCGTAGGCGTCGTCCAGCGTGGTCAGCTCGACGGCGCGGCCGTGTACGCCACCCTTGGCGTTGATGCCGGCAAAAGCCGCCTTGGCGCCCTGGTGCATGGCCGATCCCAGGTCTCCGAGCGGTCCGGTGAGGGCGGTGGACTGGCCGATCCGGATCGCCCCCTCCTGTGCCGTGGCGCTGCTGCCCCAGTGCGCCAGCGGCAGGGCGATGGCGCTGGCCAGCAAAGTGCGCCGCTGCAAGCGCGGGCTCGGGGTGTGGGTGCTGCCTGTGGTCATGGTGATGGTGTCTCCTTGGGGTCGTGGCCGCGCGTGAAAATGCCTGGCAGGCGGCCATCATCCGCAGGCGATTGGCGCAGATCTATCGTTGCGGCGACAATTCGCATCGTGGTATTCCCGCACGCACTCCGCCAGCCTTGCTTCCCACATCGCGCTCCATGAACCAGGATCTGTCACTGCACCAGCGCCGGCGCCTGCCCACAGAGGCCGAGCTGGCCAACATTCCGTGGCTGAGGCCGCTGCAGCCCGCCGAGCGCGAACGCGCCGAGGCGGCCCTGCTGGTGGGCGATGCCGCGCCGGGGGACTATGTGTGCCGCGTGGGCCGGCCTGTGACCTACTGGTTCGGTGTGGTGGAGGGGCTGCTGAAAATGAGCAGCGACAACGCGCAGGGCCAGACCATGACCTACACCGGCGTACCGCCTGGTGGCTGGTTCGGCGAGGGCACGGCCATGAAGCGCGAGCCCTACCGCTACAACATCCAGGCGCTGCGCAAGAGCATCGTGGCCGGGCTGCCGATCGACACCTTCCACTGGCTGCTGGACCATTCCATTGGCTTCAACCGCTTCGTGATGAACCAGCTCAACGAGCGGCTGGGCCAGTTCATCGCTGCGCGCGAGATCGACCGGCTGAACAACCCCGACGTGCGCGTGGCGCGCAGCCTGGCCTCGCTGTTCAACCCGGTGCTGTACCCCGGGGTGGGCGAGGTGCTGCGCATCACGCAGCAGGAGCTGGCCTATCTCGTGGGTTTGTCGCGCCAGCGCGTGAACGAGGCGCTGGCGGCGCTGGAAGTGGAGGGCGCCATCCGCGTGGAATACGGCGGCCTGCGGGTGCTGGACCTGGCGGCGCTGCAGTCCAGCATCTTCCAGCGGCTGGCGGAGCCGCGGGCCGCAGCTGCCGACGCGCCGTAGCGGGTTCGGTCAGCCGCGCGGCAGCGCGCGCACGCTCGCCGCGCGTTGAGCCAGTGGGGTGGGCGTGGGCCCGGTGACGGCTGCCATGGCCTCGGGGCCGCCCTGCCATTCGCGATCGTCGGTGCCGTTGCGGCTCAGGCGGAAGGTGTGCACCATCTGCGTCAGGCGGCTGGCCTGTTCCTTGAGGCTGTCGGCGGCGGCAGCGCCTTCCTCCACCAGCGCGGCGTTCTGCTGCGTCATCTCTTCGAGCGCGCCCACCGAGTGGCTGACCTCGCCGATGCGCTGGCTCTGCTCCTGCGTGGCGGCGGTGATCTCGCCCATGATGTCGGACACGCGGCGCACGGACATCACCAGCTCCTCGATGGTCTTGCCCGCATGGTTCACCAGGGTGCTGCCCTCCTGCACATGCTCGACGCTGGCGCCGATCAGCGTCTTGATTTCCTTGGCGGCCTGGGCGGCGCGACCAGCCAGGCTGCGCACCTCGCTGGCCACCACGGCAAAACCGCGGCCCTGTTCGCCGGCACGCGCGGCCTCCACTGCGGCGTTGAGGGCCAGGATGTTGGTCTGGAAGGCGATGCCGTCGATCACGCTGGTGATGTCGGCGATCTTGCGCGAACTGCCGCTGATGGTGTCCATGGTGCGCACCACCTGCGAGACCACTTCACCGCCGCGCGTGGCTGCGGCCGACGCCGAGGAGGCGAGCTGGTTGGCCTGGCGTGCGGCGTCGGCGCTTTGCGAGACGGTGCCCGTCAGGTCGGCCAGGGCATTCGCGGCGCCCTGCAGGTTGTGCGAAGTCTGCTCGGTGCGGTGGCTCAGGTCGAGGTTGCCCGAGGCGACTTCGGAGCTGGCTACGAGGATGGATTCTGCCGTTCCGCCGATGTCACCCACCAGGCTGCGCAAGCGGTCCTGCATGGCGGCGATGGCTTCAAGCAGGCGGCCGGTCTCGTCGTGGATGCGCACTTCCACCTGCGATGTGAGGTCGCCGCGTGCAATGCGCTCGGCCACCACCACCGCACGACCGATGGGTGCGGTGATGCTGGTCGTGATGCGCCATGCGATGAGGGCGCCCAGGCCGATGGCCAGCAGCACCAGCGCGCCACCCGTCCAGCGCGCCCGGCTCTGCGTGACCTCGGCCGATGCGGTGGCCTGGCTGTTCAGGGTGTTCTGCAGTTCGATCAGCTCGGCCAGCTTGCCGCGCCAGGCGGTTTCCAGCGGCGCGACCTTGGTCATGAGGTTCAGCGTGGCGCTCACGGTGTCGCCATCGTCGGCGGCCTTCATCGCGGCGTCCAGCTCGGGGCGGCTCTTGCGGCCGAACTCCTGTACCTCGCCCAGCAGCTTGCGCTCGGCATCGGTGGTGCCTTCGGCCTTGAACAGGTCCGACAGGCTGGCCTCCTGGCGCGCATAGCCCTGCACGGATTTTTCAGCGTTCTTGATCTGGTCGCGGGCCTGCTTGGGATCGATCTCGTTGAGCATGGCGGCAGAGCGGCTCTGGATGCCGATGGCGCTCACGCTGTCCAGCATTTCGTTGACCAGCCGGGTCTTGGTGGCACCGGTGCCGGTGACCTGCTGCAGATGCTCGTGCAGTTTTCCCACCGAGAGCTGGCCCACGGCGGCCACCGCCATCAGCAAGACCAGCAGGCAACCGAAGCCCAGGCCCAGGCGGCTGGAGATCGACAGGGATTTGATAGGCGAGGCGGCCGGCATGGAGGTCCTTGGCGGTTGAATGCAATGGGTTAACACGAAGCAATAACGGTGCCCAGGCAGGCAGGGGGCTTGTCACTATCGTGGCGCAGGGTGGGCATACACAGTGTAGGGACAAATGTCACAAAGTGTTATGAGGCTTGAGGATGGCCCCATGCGCAGCGCGCATGGCCACTGTTACATATTAGGTGCCTGCCCGGGGCATGGGTGCAGGCCAGGGGGAACCCTTGGGTGGTTGCCGATTCGCACGCCATCAAAAGCCCCCCTGTTACATATTGCGCATGGAGCGGGCGCTATCGTTTTTGACGGGAGTGCCACCACAGGATGTTCACTCTAGTGCAACATGGCGAAGCCCTATCGGGTATAAACCCGTTACAGTTTCAGCAAAGGTCTTCCATGAGCCGCTTCCGCACTTCCCGCCCTCTGCGCGGTGTCCTGGCCACGATGGTGTTGCTGGGTCTGGCCGCATGTACCAGTGGCCCGATGCCTGACGCCTCGGAGCGCCGTGAACGCCTTGTGGCCGTGACGGCAGACCACGAACTCATCGTGTTCGATGCACGCCGGCCCGACGCCGTGCTGGAGCGCCGGCGCGTGACGGGCCTGGCCTCTGGCGAGCGGCTGGTCGGGGTGGACTTCCGCGTGGCCAAGGGTGTGCTCTATGCTCTTTCGCAAGCGGGGCGCCTGTACACGCTCGACATCTCTTCCGGGGCGCTGACGGCGGTGGGCTCCGCGCCGGCCGCACTGGCGCTCACGGGTGGGTCTTTCGGTGTCGATTTCAATCCGGCGGCGGACCGAATTCGCGTGGTGTCGTCCTCCGGGCTGAACCTGCGGCTGCATCCGGACACCGGCGCCGTGGTCGATGGCGACCCCGCCCAGCCGGGCGTGCAGCCCGACCCCGTGCTGCACTACGCGCCTGGTGATGTGAATGTTGGCCGCGTGCCCGACGTGGTGGCCGCCGGCTACACCTACAACCCGCAGGACAGCAAGATCACCACCAACTACGCCGTCGACCGTGCCCGGGGCGCGCTGGTGATGCAAGGCTCGCGCGAGGGCGCCACCCCGGTCGTCTCGCCCAACAGCGGCCAGTTGCGCACCGTGGGCCCGCTGGGCCTGGGGCCGCTGTCCGATGCCTCCTTCGACATCTCCGACGTGGGCAACGTGGCCCTGCTGGCCACTCGCACTTCCGGCGATCCGCGCTCGCGCCTGTACAAGGTCGATCTGGAGACCGGCCGTGCCGTATCGCTGGGCGTGATCGGCAGTGGGGCCCCTCTGGCGGGCATGGCGATAGAGCCATGAGTTCGCGGCCCGTCCTGGCGCAACGGCTGCTGGCGCACTGGTGTGTGCTGGCGGGCTGTGTGGCGGCCATGGCGGGCGTGGCGCAGGCTTCCTCGGTGCAGGTGGAGGTGCTGGACACGGCGGGAAAGCCTCTGGCCGATGCCATCGTGTTCCTGGAATCTGCCGACGCGCGGCGTCTGACCAAGCCCTTGCCCGGTGTGGAGATGGCACAGGAAAAGCGCCAGTTCGTACCGTCTGTGATGGTGGTGCCGGTGGGCAGTGAGGTGTTGTTTCCCAATCGCGATACGGTTCGGCACCACGTTTACTCCTTTTCGCCGACCAAGAAGTTCGAACTCAAGCTGTATACCGGAACCCCTTCCAAGCCTGTTCTGTTCGACCAGGCGGGCGTCGTGCTGCTCGGCTGCAATATCCACGACCAGATGATCGGCTGGATCCTGGTGGTGGACACGCCCTACTTCGCCAAGAGCCCCTCTGGCACGGGCAAGGCCCTGCTCGACAACGTGGCGCCCGGTGCCTACAAGCTGCGCACCTGGCATGCGCGCCTGCCGGTGGGTGCGGCCGCGCTGGAGCAGGCGATCACCGTGCCGGCCACGGGCATGGCCACGGCCTCGGTGCGCATGGCGGGACTGCAGCCTTGAACCTGTCCCTGTTGCGGCGCAGCCTCATCCTGAAGCTGGTGGGCATTTCGCTGCTATTGCTGCTCATCGTGCAGGCGGCGGGCTTTGCCGTGGTGCGTGCCAGCATCGAGCGCAATGCGCGCAGCCAGATCGCCCGCGCCCTGGATACCGACGAGAACGTCTGGCGGCGCCTGCTGGACCAGAACGCGGACAAGCTGCGCCAGGGCTCGGCCCTGCTGGCGGCCGACTATGGCTTTCGCTCGGCCATCAATTCGGACGATGCGGAGACCATCCAGTCGGTGCTGGAGAACCACGGCAGCCGCATCGGCGCGGCCGTGACGGCACTGTTGGGCACCGACCTGGAGCTGCGTGCGGCCAGCCTGTCGGACGACATGCTGGATTTTCCCTCCACGCTGCGCCAGGTGGTGCCCCCGCTCGCGGCCCAGCCGCAGGGCAGCCAGGTGGCCGTGATGGCCGGCGTGCCCTACCAGTTCGTGATGGTGCCGATGCGTGCGCCGGTGGTCATCGGCTGGGTGCTGATGGGTTTCCCCATCGGGCAGCCACTTGCCGAGGAAATGCGCCAGCTGCTATCGGTGCAGGTGGCCGTGGTGGTCAGGGGGGTGGATGGCAGTGTGTCGGTGCCCGTGACCACGCTGTCGGCGCCCGCGCTGGCGGGGCTGCAACACCAGGGCCTGCCGCTGGCCGAGCTCAAGACCGCTGAAGGCACGCTGCTGGTGCGCGAGGCTCCCCTGGGCAACGCGGGCAATGAGGTGAAAACACTGCTGCTGCGGTCGGTGGACGAGGTGGTCGCCCCCTACCAGCAATTGCAGGTGCTGCTGGCCATCATCACCGTGGCCGGCGTGCTGCTGTTTGCGGCGGGCACCGGTCTGGTGGCGCAGCGCCTGGCCACGCCCCTGCGCTCCCTGCTGGCCGCCACGCAGCGCCTGTCGCGCGGCGAATACGGAGTGCCGCTGGGGCACACCGACCGCCAGGACGAGATTGGCAACCTGGCCCGTTCCTTTGACCGCATGCGCCTGGACATCGGCAGCCAGCAGGCCGAGATCCTGCGCCTTGCCTATTGGGACCGGCTCACGGGTTTGCCCAACCGCGAGCGCTTTCGCGAGGCCGTGGTGCACGCCATTGCCTCACAGCAGGAAGACTTGGTGCAGCCCTTGACGGTGCTCACGCTCGACCTGGACCGCTTCAAGCACGTTAACGACGTACTCGGCTATGCCTTCGGCGACCGCCTGCTGCAGGCGGTGGCCGAGCGCCTGCAAATGCAGTTGCCTGGTGAAGGCGACATGGTGGCCCGGCTTGGCGGCAACGAGTTCGCCCTGCTGTTGCTGCGCACGGATGCCCAGGAGGCCTACGCGCTCGCCCAGCGCATCAACCAGTCGTTCGAGCAGGCGCTGGCCTTCGAGGACCAGACCGTGGATTTGAGCGCCGGCATGGGGTTTGCCTGCTGGCCGGCCGATGCCGACGATGCCGACACGCTGCTCAGCCGCTCCGAGATCGCGATGTATGCCGCCAAGCGCAAGCTCAGCGGTGCGCTGCGCTACGACGCCTCGTTCGACTCGGCCAGCACACAGACCCTGTCGCTGCTGACCGAGCTGCGCCGCGCCGTGGAGCACAACGAGCTGCGCCTGTACCTGCAGCCCAAGGTGCCGCTGCACGGCCAGGCGGGCCTGGCGGCCGAGGCTCTGGTGCGCTGGCAACACCCGCAGCGCGGCCTGGTGCCGCCGATGGACTTCATCCCGTTTGCCGAGCAGACGGGCTTCGTGCGCCAGCTCACACTGTGGATTTTCGAGGAGGTGGCGCGCCTGCTGGCCGACCCGCGCACGGCGGACATGCCGCTGCGCATATCGGTCAACCTCTCCACGCGCGACCTGCTGGACCCGGAGCTCAGCACGCGCCTGGCCACCATCCTTGCACGCCATGGCGTGCAGGCCAGCGCCTTCTGCCTGGAGATCACCGAGAGCGCGATCATGGACGACCCCCAGCGCGCCGAAGCGATGCTCAACCGGCTGTCCGAGCAGGGCTTCAAGCTGTCCATCGACGATTTCGGCACGGGGTATTCGTCGCTGGCCTACCTCAAGCGCCTGCCGGTGGACGAGCTCAAGATCGACAAGTCCTTCGTGATGGGCATGGAGTCCGGCGAGGACGATGCGATGATCGTGCGTTCCACCATCGACCTGGCCCACAACTTGGGCCTCACCGTGGTGGCCGAGGGGGTGGAGACCCTGGCCATCCTGAACCGGCTGCGCGCCCTGTCCTGCGACGAGGCTCAGGGCTACCACATCTGCCGCCCACTGGAGGCCCAGGACTTTCTGGCCTGGCAGTCCCGCCAGATCGCCAACGCCACCACCCCATAGCGGCTGCGGGGCCTTCATTTGGTGCCCGCTTTGCAAGCTTGCCCGCCCAAATGCCTGCGCAGAGGTGAAAATACGGGCAATGCCTTCTTCCCGTCCTCCTGCCGCCCCAGCCGCCGAGCCTGGTGACCAGCTGCCCCGGCGCGCCGTGTTGCGCCGACCCGCCGCGCCGCCTGCTGCTTCTTCGTCACCCGCTGCGGCCACGTCCCGCGCCCCTGCGCCTGGCGCTGCCCGTGGCAATGCGCGGCCCGATGCGCGCCCGCCATCCCGCCCTGCCGCTGCAGCGCCCTCGGCACGCGGCAACGTGTGGCGAGCAGAGCCCGCGCCGCCGGCCGCCCCGCGTGGAGCCGCCTCTGCCAGTGGTGCCCGGCCGTCCGCCCCTGCTGCTCCCGTGCGCCCGGCGGTACCGGTCAAGGCCACCGCAGCTGCTGCAGGCACCTCGCGCCTGAACAAGCGCATGGCCGAGCTGGGCCTGTGCTCGCGCCGCGAGGCCGACGACTGGATCGCCCAGGGCTGGGTCAAGGTCAACGGCGAGGTGGCGCCCATGGGCCTGCAGGTGCTGCCGGCCGACCACATCGAGGTCGACAAGAAGGCCCAGGGCCAGCAGGAGCAACAGGTCACCATCCTGCTGCACAAGCCCATGGGCTACGTGAGCGGGCAGGCCGAGGACGGCCACACGCCTGCCGTGGCGCTGATCAACCCGCGCACCCACTGGCGCGACGACCCGGGCCGCATGCGTTTTTCGCCGCCGCAGCTGCGCGGCCTGGCGCCCGCTGGCCGGCTGGACATCGACTCCGTGGGGCTGCTGGTGCTCACGCAGGACGGGCGCGTGGCGCGCCAGCTGATCGGTGAGGATTCCACCGTGGACAAGGAGTACCTGGTGCGCGTGCAGTACGGAGACGTGGCGCTCGACGTGCAGGCGGCGTTTCCGCCCGCGCAACTGGCGCGCCTGTGCCATGGGCTGGAGCTTGATGGCCAGCCACTCAAGCAGGCCCGGGTGGAATGGCAGAACCCCGAGCAGCTGCGCTTCGTGCTCACCGAGGGCAAGAAGCGCCAGATCCGCCGCATGTGCGAGCAGGTGGGCCTCAAGGTGGTGGGGCTCAAGCGCATCCGCATCGGGCGGGTGACGCTGGGCAACCTGCCCGTGGGGCAATGGCGCTACCTGTTGCCGCACGAGCAATTCTGAGTCCCGCGCGGCTCCAGCCATTTTTCATTGACCGGAGCCAGCCATGCCATCCAAACCCTCCCCCGCGCGTGCCTTGCGCCAGCTGCGTCCCTCCGACCTGCGTGGGGTGGCCCGCCTGGCCACCCAGGCCACGGCCAGCATCAGCCGCGTGGCTGAAGGGGTGCACCAATCGGTGCTGGGCAGCATGGGCCTGCCGGGCGGCCCCGAACCGGGTCGTGCGCGCGGCCTCACCGGCATGGTCTATGAGGGTGTGCGTGGCGTCACGCGCCTCGTGGATGCCGGCCTGCAGGCCGCCTTGTTCCGGCTGGAGCCGTTCATTGCCACGCCCGGGGATGCGCAGGACGTGCCGCGCGAGCGCCAGGCCGTGCTGGCCGCGCTCAATGGCGTGATGGGTGACCGCCTGGCGGAGGACGGCAACCCGCTGGCCACCTGCATGGGCTTTTACCAGCAGGGCCGGCCGCTGGACCCGGCAGCCCTGGCGGCGACGGGCACGGCATCGGGCCACCTGCTGGTGCTGGTGCATGGCCTGTGCATGAACGACCTGCAGTGGGAGCACGAGGGCTATGACCATGGCGCCCACCTGGCGCAGGCGCTGAGCTGCACGCCCGTGTACCTGCGCTACAACACGGGGCTGCACACATCCACCAATGGTGCCGAGCTGGCGCGCCAGCTGCAGACCCTGGTGGCCGCCTGGCCGGTGCCGGTCACGCAACTGAGCATGGTGGGCCACAGCATGGGCGGGCTGGTGGCGCGCAGCGCCTGCCAGCAGGCCGAGCAGGCGGGTCTGCCCTGGCGCGGCCTGCTGCGCCACCTGGTGTGCCTGGGCACGCCACACCATGGCGCGCCGCTGGAGCGTGCCGGCCACTGGGTGGATGCGCTGCTGGGCAGCACCCCGTACTCGCGCCCATTCGCCCGCCTGGCCCAGTTGCGCAGCGGCGGCATCACCGATCTGCGCCATGGCCATGTGCTGGATGCCGATTGGCAGGGGCGCGACCGTTTCCGCAAGAGCCCGGATGTGCGCACCCATCTGCCATTGCCTGAGGGGGTCTTGTGCTGTACCGTTGCCGCAACGCTGGCAGCCCAGCGCAGCCCGGTGGCCGAGCGGCTGGTGGGCGACGGCCTGGTGCCGTTGCACAGTGCCCTGGGCTGGCATGATGACCCTGCGAGGCGCCTGGCGTTTGCCGCAGCACAGCAGTGCGTGGTACACCGGGTGGGCCACCTGCAATTGCTGGGCGACGCCCGCGTGGCCCGGCAGCTGGCACTCTGGCTGGCACCGGCAGGCTGAGCCTGGATGCCGGCTGTCGCCTTTATTTGCGCCCGCCCGCCAACCGGGGCGCGTGCATTGCTACCATCGTGCCATTCGCGCCGCATGTAACAAGGAGAAACCCGTGAGCGACACCAAATACCGCCTCGTGACCCGCAGCGACTTTGACGGCCTGGTGTGTGCCGTGCTGCTCAACGAGCTGGACCTGATCGACGAAATCACTTTCGTGCACCCCAAGGACATGCAGGACGGCAAGGTACCCATCACCGCGCGTGACATCACCACCAACCTGCCCTATGTGCCCGGTGCACACCTGGTGTTTGACCACCATGAATCCGAAACCGTCCGCAATTCGGGGCGGCGCGATAGCAACCACATCATCGAGGCGCATGCGCCCTCGGCGGCGCGCGTGGTCTACAACCACTATGGTGGCAAAGCAGCCTTCCCGCGCGTCACCGACGAGATGATGGCGGCGGTGGACCAGGCCGACTCTGCCCAGTATTCGCGTGAGGACATCCTGAACCCCGAGGGCTGGGTGCTGCTCAACTACCTCATGGATTCGCGCACCGGCCTGGGCCGTTTCCGTGAGTTCCGCATCAGCAACTACGCGCTGATGATGGACCTCATCCAATACTGCCGCGACCACACCATCGAAGAGATCCTGGCGCTGCCCGATGTGCAGGAGCGCGTGGCGCTCTACCGCGAGCACGCGCCCAAGGCCAAGGATCAACTGCTGCGCTGCGCCATCAAGATCAGCAACCTGGTGGTGCTGGACCTGCGCGACGAGGAGACCATCTGGGCGACCAACCGCTTCATGATCTACGCGCTGTTCCCCACGGCCAACATCTCCATCCACATGATGTGGGGGCTGCAAAAGCAGAACACGGTGCTGGCCACCGGAAAATCCATCCTGGACCGCAGCAGCCAGACCCATGTGGGCAACCTCATGCTGGAGTTCGGCGGTGGCGGCCACGCCGCCGCAGGCACCTGCCAGGTGGCCAATGACAAGGCCGACCACATCCTGCAGGCGCTGATACAGCGCATCACGCTCGACCGCTAAGTTGGCCTGGCGAGGGGGGGGCTGGATGCCGGCCTCCCCACGCCCCTTCGGTCAGTCTTCGCCGAACAGAACCCGGTACAGGGCGGCGCCCAGCAGTGCGCCGGCCAGGGGGGCGGCCCAGAAGACCCACAGCTCCGACAGCGCGTAGCCCGGGCCGAACAGGGCCGGGCCGGTGCTGCGCGCCGGATTGACCGAGGTGTTGGTCACCGGGATCGAGATCAGGTGGATCAGCGTCAGGCACAGGCCGATGGCCAGCCCGCCCACCCCTTCGGCCGCCCGGCGCGAGGTGGCGCCCAGGATCACGATGAGGAACACGGCCGTGAGCACCACTTCGGTCACCACGGCCGCCATCAGGCCGTAGCCGCCCGGGGAATGGTCGCCATAGCCGTTGGTGGCAAATCCGCCGATGTCGGCCCCGGGCTTGCCGGTCGCGATCAGGTAGAGCGCGCCTGCCGCCACGATGGCGCCCAGCACCTGGGCGGCGATGTAGCCTGGCAGCTCGGCCGCCTTGAACCGGCCCCCGATGACCAGGCCGACCGATACCGCCGGGTTGAAATGCCCGCCGGAGATGGGCCCCAGTGCATAGGCGCCCGTGAGCACCGTGAGGCCGAACGCCAGGGAAACGCCCAGAAAGCCGATGCCCAGCTGGGGAAACGCGGCGGCCAGCACGGCGCTGCCGCAGCCGCCGAAGGTGAGCCAGAAAGTACCGAGAAACTCGGCAGACCATTTTTGCAGGGAGGTGGGCATGGGAGATTCCAAAGGCACGGCTGGCGGCACCCCGCCGCAGCACGGGTGCATCTTATGGCGGCAAAATAGGCAATACCAGCGCCAATGGCCCGCCAATTGTCAACAATGCGCGGTAAGCTCGCCGCCGGGCTGCGCTGGCCGGCGGGCATCCGCGCAGCACCGGCCTTGAAATCGGCCGATACGCCCCGAGCTGAGCACCCGCGAACGTCCTTTGCACGCCGGCCTCTGGCGTGCCGACGGCGCTCCCAGAGACTGTACGAAAGCAACTCCAAGACACCATGAGCAATAAACAAACCCTGTCTTTCCAGGCCGAAGTCGCCCAGCTCCTGCACCTGGTCACCCACTCGCTGTACTCCAACCAGGAAATCTTCCTGCGCGAGTTGATCTCCAACGCCTCGGACGCCTGCGACAAGCTGCGCTTCGAGTCCCTGAACAACAATGCCCTGTACGAAGACGCGCCCAACCTCGAAGTGCGGGTGTCCTTCGACCAGGCCGCCAAGACGCTGACCATCACCGACAACGGCATCGGCATGACGGCGCAGGAAGCCATCGACCACCTGGGCACCATCGCCAAGAGCGGCACCAAGGACTTCATGGGCAAGCTCTCGGGCGACCAGAAGGCCGATGCGCAGCTCATCGGCCAGTTCGGCGTGGGCTTTTACTCCGGCTTCATCGTCGCTGACAAGATCACTGTGGAATCGCGCCGTGCCGGCGTGCCTGCCGAAGAAGGTGTGCGCTGGACCAGCGGCGGCACCGGCGACTTCGAGGTGGAGGCCATCACCCGTGCCGAGCGCGGCACCAGCATCATCCTGCACCTGCGCGACGATGCCGAGGAATACCTCAACGCCTGGAAGCTCAAGTCCGTCATCGCCAAATATTCGGACCACATCAGCCTGCCCATCCTGATGGAAAAGGAAGAGTGGAAGGACGGCGAGCTGATCAACCCTGCGGACGAGAGCGGTGGACGCCAGCCCGGCGGCATGGCCAAGACCGGCGAGTGGGAAACCATCAACAAGGCCAGCGCCCTGTGGACGCGCCCCAAGAAGGACATCTCTGAAGAGCAGTACCAGGAGTTCTACAAGGCCATCAGCCACGACCACGAGGCCCCGCTGACCTGGGCGCACAACCGCGTGGAAGGCAACACCGAGTACACGCAGCTGTTGTACATCCCCGCCAAGGCGCCGTTCGACCTGTGGAACCGCGACAAGAAGGCCGGCGTGAAGCTCTACGTCAAGCGCGTGTTCATCATGGACGACGCCGAAGCGCTGATGCCCACCTACCTGCGCTTCGTCAAGGGCGTGATCGACTCGGCCGACCTGCCCCTGAACGTGAGCCGCGAGCTGCTGCAGGAAAGCCGCGACGTGCGTGCCATCCGCGAAGGCTCGACCAAGCGCGTGCTCTCCATGCTCGAAGACCTGGCCAAGCACGACAAGCATGAAGCGACGGCCGGTGCCGGCGGTGTGACCGACGTGGTCGATGCCGACGACAAGGCCAAGGAGGGCAAGTACACGGCCTTCTACGCCGAGTTCGGCTCGGTGCTCAAGGAAGGTCTGGGCGAGGATTTTGGCAACCGCGAGCGCCTGGCCAAGCTGCTGCGCTTTGCCAGCACCACCAGCGACACCGCCAGCGTCAGCTTTGCCGACTACAAGGCACGCATGAAGGACGGCCAGGAGGCCATCTACTACATCACCGCCGACACCCTGGCCGCAGCCAAGAACAGCCCGCAGCTCGAAGTCTTCAAGAAGAAGGGCATCGAAGTGCTGCTGATGACCGACCGCGTGGACGAGTGGGCGCTGAACTACCTCAACGAGTTCGATGGCACCCCGCTGCAGAGCGTGGCCAAGGGCGCGGTGGACCTGGGTTCTCTGCAGGACGAGGCCGAGAAGAAGGCCGCCGAAGAGGCCGCCGAGGCCTTCAAGCCCCTGCTGGCCAAGCTCAAGGAGGCCCTGAAGGACAAGGCCGAGGACGTGCGCGTGACCACGCGCCTGGTCGACTCACCGGCCTGCCTGGTGGTCCAGGACGATGGCATGAGCACCCAACTGGCACGCATGCTCAAGCAGGCCGGCCAGCAGGCACCCGAGTCCAAGCCCGTGCTGGAGGTGAATGCCGAGCATGCCCTGGTCAAGAAGCTCGAAGGCAGCGTGCATTTTCATGACCTGGCGCACATCCTGTTCGACCAGGCCCTGCTGGCCGAGGGAGGCCTGCCTGCCGACCCAGCAGCCTACGTCAAGCGCGTGAACGCTTTGCTGGTGTGATGCCTGCGCGTGCAGCTGCCCCGGGCGGCTGCACCGACAGGAGTCCGGGCGCCTTGGAGAGTGGCGTCGTCGTCACTCTTCCTTTGCTTTTGCCATGATGCGGGCGTGGACGGCGTCGCGCTCGGTCGGCGCCGCATCGATCAACTGCTTGAGCAAGCCGTCGGGCAGTTCGGTGTACTGGCGGCGGTCGTTCTTGACCGGCACATTGCGCCAGCCCGACAGCACCATCCAGCTCCACAGGTCGCGCGAGATGGGCTCGGTGACGGTCATCTTGACGTCGCCACGGATGATGGCGATCCCCACTGCGGGCACGCTGCCCACGGGGGCCGGCTTGCGTTGCTGGCGGATCGAGAGAAGGTTGCGGAACAGGTCTTTCATGGGACTGGCCAGTGTGCAATAGCAAAGATGGCTTCAAGCATATACGAGGCCCGCTCGGGCCCCAAGCGCCAATGGTCCTTTCCCCAGCCGGAAGACGGGCTGCATTCCCAGCGCCTGCGCCCGGATCTGGCCCTGCCTCGCCCTGCGCGCTGCGCCTTCTTCAGGCGCTCAGTGGCTCCTCGCCCATGGCCTCGCACTGCTCGATCAGCATGTCCACCTGGCCGCGCCAGTAGTCGCTGCTGCCGAACCAGGGGAAGGTGGCCGGGAAGATCGGGTCCTCCCAGCGCCGCGCCAGCCAGGCGCTGTAGTGGATCAGGCGCAGCGTGCGCAGCGGCTCGATCAGGGCCAGCTCGCGCCGGTCGAAGCTGCGGAACTGCTCATAGCCGTCGATCAGGGCGCTGAGCTGCTGCGTGCGCTGGCGCCGGTCGCCGGACAACAGCATCCACAGGTCCTGCACCGCCGGGCCCATGCGTGCGTCGTCCAGGTCCACGAAGTGCGGACCACCACCGGGCAGATCGGTCGGCGTCCAGAGGATGTTGCCGGGGTGGCAGTCGCCGTGCAGGCGGATGGCCCTGGCATCCTTCAGGCTGCTGGCCGCCACCAGGGCGAGCGCCTTGTCGCACTGCTCGCGCCAGGCCGATTGCATGTCCAGCGGAATCATGTCGTGGCCCAGCAGCCAGTCGCGCGATGCCGTGCCAAAGCCCTGCAGGTCCAGCGCCGGCCGGTGCGCGAAGGGCTGGGCGGCGCCCACGGTGTGGATGCGCGCGAGAAAGCGGCCGATCCATTCGAGCACGTCGAAATCGTCGAGCTCGGGACCACGCCCGCCGCGCCAGGGGCTCACGGAAAAGGCAAAGCCGTCGTGGGCATGCAGCGTGCTGCCGTTCAGCAGCATTGGGCCCACGGCCGGCACCTCGGCCGCCATGAGTTCGGCGGCGAAGGCGTGCTCTTCGAGGATCTGTGCCTCGCTCCAGCGGCCGGGGCGGTAGAACTTGGCCACCACGCGCTGGCCGTCTTCGAGCGAAACCTGGTAGACACGGTTCTCATACGACGACAGGGCCATGAGCCGGCCATCTCCGTACAGGCCCACGCTGGCCAGTGCATCGAGCACCTGGTCCGGCGTCAGGCGCGCGTAGGGGTGCAGATCGGAGGCGCTGGGGGCGGCGGCGGTGTCGGTCGGGGGCAGTCGGTTCATGCCCCATTGTCCCCCGCGCTGGAGCCCCGCCGATCAGGAGGGCTGAAGGCTGGCCATGTGGCCGCTGCGGGGGTCGCCCCCACCCGCCAGAACGGTGGCAAAAAGCGCCTGTGCGGCGTCGGGGCCCTGGTGCTGCTGCACCTGCAGCCAGGGGGTCGGCGGCGCCTGCACGGCTGCGGCAAAGGCCTGCCAGGCAGCCACGAGCCGCTCATTGAGTACCTGCGCACCCCAGTCGTCGCGGCGCTTCTTGATCTGTGCGGGGGCAAAGAACATGGTGGGGCGCGGGCCGGGCAACTGGCCGGCGCCGCCCAGGTCGTTCACATGGCTGGCGCCCACGGCGCAGCTGTAGGCCAGCGCGGTAAAGCGCTGATGGATGGCCTCGCGCACGGCCACGCTGCCGGCAAAGTCGATGTAGATGCAGGGCGTGGCGGCGTCGATCTGCTCCAGTGCGCCGTAGGCCACCACCCGGTCGTAGCAGCCCAGGCTTTCGCAGAAGGCCACGTTGCCGGGCGAGGTCAGGCCGATCACCTCCAGGCCGCCCCGCTGAGCGAGCTGGAAGGCGGTGCCGTAGGCCGTCTTGCTGGACGCGCTGGACAGCAGCAGGCGCTTGGCCCTGAAGAACTGCTGGTCGGCCATGAAGTCGTCTATCAGCCAGGAGGTGATGAACAGCGGGCGCAGCAGCGCCTGGATGTCCTCGGTGCCGGGCGTGTAGAAGGGGTCGGTGCTGGTGCGCACGTACTGGTTGTACACCGCGTGCAGGCTGGCACGGTGGGCTGCGCCGTCGTAAAAGCCTGCCGGGGTCAGCCGTGCGGGCGTGAGCACGGCGTGGGTGGACATGGGCCAGTAGCCGTAGAGCCGCTCGCCCACCGCCACGCCAGGGTGCAGGGACTGGACCACGTCGCCGAAGCCCCACACGGGCACGATGCCCCAGCCCGTCTCGTCCGATGGAAAGAACTGCCAATAATTGAGCATGCCGCCCAGTGCGGCATAGGTGATGTTGTTGGCCGTGAGCGCAAAGCGCTCGACGCGCACGCGCACCTGGCCATCGGCCAGCGGAACATCCTGGGTGGTGCGCAGGGCGGTGTGGGACAGGGCATCCTGGCGTACGAGGAGGGTGGTGGTGTTCATGGCAGCACGCTAAACGAATCTGTCGGTGCGTTCAAGCAGGCATCGGCGCATGCGCGACACGCGGGTGTGCCGCACCATGGAAAAAAGGCCCGCCGGCAGTGCCGGTGGGCCTTTGTCAGGGCAGCTGCTGTGCGCCTCAGGCGTTGCGGGCCTTGGGTTTGTCCAGTGTCAGCACCAGCGCCAGGGCGATCAGCGCGGGCAGGGCCTGGGTGAAGAAGATCTTGGGCACTGCGGTGGCACCGCCGTAGACCCCGGCCACGATCACGCAGGCCAGAAAGAAGATCTTGAACACCCGGTTGTTGGTGGCGAGGCCGAAGATGAGGCCCGCCGCCAGAAACCCGTTGTACAGGCCCTGGTTGGCGGCCAGCGTCACGGTGGCGTCGGCCAGCTCCTGGGTCAGGTTGAAGGTCTTCAGCCCCAGCGGCTTGTTCCAGAAGAACATCTCCAGCACCAGGATGTACACATGCTCGATGGCCACCAGGGCCACCGCGATGCGGGGGATCAGCAGCCGGCCCACCGATTACACCAGCGTGATGGTCACGTCGATGTTGCCGCGCGTGGCGTTGGAGTAGGGGCAGACCTGGTGGGCTGCGTCCACCAGCTTCTGGGCCGTGGCGGGGTCCAGGCCGGGCAGGCTGATCTTCAGGCGGGCGGCGATGCCGTAGGCGTTCGGGATGGGGCCCAGGTCGACTTCGGCGTCGATGGACACGTCCTGGGGCACGGGGATGCCGATCTTGCCGCCGACAGCCTTCATGGCGCCGATGAAGCAGGCGGCATAGCCCGAGGCGAACAGCTGCTCGGGGTTGGTGCCGGTGCCCGACGTGCCAGGCGAGGACAGCTTGACATCCAGCCGGCCGTCATCGGTCTTGGCGGCGCCGTCACGGCCACCGGTCACGTGGGCCTTGGCGGTGTAGAGGACTTTTTCGAGTTGCGTCATGGTGTCTTCCTTTGGGGTGAATGTCCTGAAAACGGACGGGGTGGGAACGAACGGTGAAGAAAAAATCAGCGCGCCGGGTTGATCCGGTCGCGAAAAGTCCTGAGCTGCCCGGTCAGGGCGGTCAGCTCGGGCAGGGTGCACTGGCTGCTTTCGAGCACGCAGGGCGGAATGGCCTCTGCCTTGTCGCGCAGCGCCCGGCCCGGGGCCGTGAGGCTGATGCGCACGCGGCGCTCGTCCTGCGCATCGCGGATGCGGGCAATCAGGCCCGAGGTTTCCAGGCGCTTGAGCAAAGGGGTGAGCGTGCCCGAGTCGAGGAACAGGCGCTCGCCCAGTTCGGAGACAGTCACGCCGTCCTGCTCCCAAAGCACCAGCATCACCAGATACTGGGGATAGGTCAGGCCCACGGTTTCGAGCAGAGGCTTGTACAGCTTGGTCATTGCCAGCGAGGCGGAATACAGCGCGAAGCACACCTGGTTGTCCAGGCGCAGCAGGGCTGGGCTGGGGGTGTGGGTGGAGGGGTCGCTGCGTGCCATGGGATGAATTGTGCCGTGGAATTGAATTGTGTGCAATTGAATTGTGTAATCTTTTGTTGTTGGATTGGTCTTGTGGCGCAGTGCAGCCAGTTTCAGTTGAAGCTGTTATTCACGCACGGCGCAGGTGCGCGCGCAAGGCCATGGTGGCAACCATCCGTGACAGGCCCATTGCCGGATTGGCCTTCAGCGACCCGAGAAGCGGGCAGGGCGGCGCTCGACGAAGGCGCGCACGCCCTCCGCTGCATCCTCGCTGTTGGCCAACTGCTTCTGCACCGGGATGAAATCGGCCACCGCGGCCGCCTGGCCCTGCTCGATGGCCTTGAGCACGTTGAGCCGGGTGGCCACCACCGCCATCGGGGCCTGGGCCTCGATGCGTTGGGCAATGGCCAGGGCTTCGTCGAGCACCTGGGCTGCTGGCACCACCTTCTGTACGAAGTTCAGGCGCAGCGCCTCGGCGCTGCCGAACTCGTCGGCGGTCAGCAGGTGCAGCAGGGCATTGCCGGTGCCGGCGCGCTCGGCCATGCGCAGCGTGGCGCCGCCCGTGGCCATGATGCCGCGCTGCACTTCCATCTGCGAGAAGCGGCAATCATCCGCCGCGACCACGATGTCGGCGCCCAGCATGAGCTCAATGCCCACCGTGAAGCAGATGCCCTTGACCGCCACCACCATGGGTTTGGTGCGGCGCCGGTAGCCGGGCAGGCCGTAGTCGTGGGGCTCCACCATGCCTTCGGGAATAGCCTTTTCGCCGCGCTGCATATAGGCGCTCACGGCCGGCAGGTCCAGGCCCGCCGTGAAGTGGTCGCCAAAGGCATGCAGCACGCCCACGCGCAGGGCGGGGTCGTCGTCCAGCCGGGTATAGGCCTCGGCCAGCTGGCAGAACATGGGTGGCGTCCAGCCGTTGCGCTTGGCCGGCCGGTTGATGCCGATCAGCAGCACGTGGCCGAGCACCTGGGTATCGATGCAGCCTTCGGCTGGGGGCGTGGTGGGGGTGATGCTGGTCATGGGCGCGGATGTCTCCTTGCCCATGATTGAAAACCCGATGCAATGGTTGCGCCGTCGCCGCGGGGACAGCGCGCCCGGGACCGTCAGTAGGTATAGACGCCCTGGCCCGCCTTGCGGCCCAGGCGGCCGGCGGCCACCATTTCCTTGAGCAGCGGGCAGGGGCGGTACTTGCTGTCGCCGAACTCGGTGAGGTAGACGTCCATCACGGCCAGGCACACGTCCAGGCCGATCATGTCGGCCAGCGCCAGCGGGCCGATGGGCTGGTTGCAGCCGAGCTTCATGCCGGCGTCGATGTCCTCGGGCGTGGCCAGGCCTTCGGCCAGCACGAAGAAGGCCTCGTTGATCATGGGCACCAGGATGCGGTTGACGACAAAGCCGGGCGCGTTCTTCACGGTGATGGGGCTCTTGCCCAGGGCTTCGGCCAGCGCCTTCACGGCGTCGTGCGTGGCATCGCTGGTCTGCAGGCCGCGGATGATCTCTACCAGCGCCATCATGGGCACGGGGTTGAAGAAGTGCATGCCGATGAAGCGGTCGGCACGCGAGGTGGCTGCGGCCAGCTTGGTGATGGAGATCGACGAGGTGTTCGACGCGATCAGCACCTCGGGCGCCACCAGCGCATCAACCTGCTTCAAGATCTTGAGCTTGAGCTCGTAGTTCTCGGTGGCGGCCTCGATCACCAACTGGGCTGCCTTGAGGTCCTCGTAGCTGGTGGAGACCTTGATGCGCGCGAGTGCTGCATCCTTGTCGGCCGCCGTGATCTTTTCCTTTTTGATCAGGCGGTCCAGGCTGCCCGACACCGTGGCCAGGCCTTTTTGCACTGCCGCATCGGAGATGTCCACCATCACCACGTCAATGCCCGAGACCGCGCAGGCCTGCGCAATACCGTTGCCCATGGTGCCCGCGCCGATGATGCCAACCGTTTGAATCGTCATATAGAGAGCTCTCTTCAAAGTGAAACAGACGGGCAGCATGGTAAGCCGAATCGCACGCCCGTTCGGTTATGGTCTGTCGGGTCCCGGCGCGGCAAAGGCTTTGCGCAGGGCCTGGAGACAAAAAACATGTTGTTCGACTACATCGTGATCGGGGGCGGCTCCGCCGGCTCCGTGCTGGCCGGCCGGCTCACCGAAGACCCCGCCGTGCGCGTGTGCCTGCTCGAAGCCGGCCCTGGCGACAAGAGCGTGCTCATCCACTGCCCGGCGGGCCTGGCCGTGATGGCCAAGTTCGAGCTCAACGGCTGGGGCCAGAACACCACCCCACAGGCCGCACTCAATGGCCGCCAGGGTTACCAGCCGCGCGGCAAGGTGCTGGGGGGCTCGAGTTCCATCAATGCGATGGTCTACGTCCGCGGCCAGCATGCCGACTACGACCACTGGGCGGCTCAGGGCAACCCCGGCTGGGGTTGGGAGGACGTCAAGCCCTACTTCCTCAGGGCCGAGCACAACGAGCGCGGCACCGATGCCTGGCACGGCCAGGGTGGCCCCTTGAACGTGGCCGATCTGCGCTCGCCCAACCGCTTCAGCCAGTTCTTCAACGAGGCCGGCGTGCAGGCCGGCCACCCGCACAACACCGACTTCAACGGCGCCACGCAGGAAGGCGTGGGCATGTACCAGGTGACGCACAAGAACGGCGAGCGCCACAGCGTCGCCAAGGGCTACCTCACGCCCCACCTGGCGCGCAGCAACCTGCAGGTGGTCACCGGCGCGCACGCCACGCGCATCCTGTTCGAGGGCCAGCGTGCCGTGGGCGTGGAATACCGCCAGAGCGGCGCGTTGCAAGAGGTGCGCGCCAGCCGCGAGGTGCTGCTGAGCGCCGGCGCGCTGCTCTCGCCACAGCTGCTCATGCTCTCGGGCGTGGGGCCGGGCGCTCACCTGCAGCGCCATGGCATCTCGGTACTGCACGACCTGCCGGGCGTGGGCCAGCACCTGCACGACCACCCGGACGTGGTGCAGGTGTTCAATGCGCCAGAGCTCAAGGACCTGTTCGGTATCTCGCCCTCGGGCATGTGGAGCCAGCTGCTTGGCGCGCTCGAGTGGCGCCGCAGCCGCACCGGCATGCTGACCACCAACTTCGCCGAGGCCGGTGGCTTCATCAAGAGCGACCCGGCCGAGGCCGCGCCCGACCTGCAACTGCACTTCGTGATCGGCAAGCTGGTGGACCATGGCCGCAAGACGGTGCTGGGTCACGGCTACTCGGCCCACGTGTGCCTGCTGCAGCCGCGCAGCCGGGGCACTGTGGCGCTGGCCACCAAGGACCCGATGGCCCTGCCGCTGGTGGACCCGCGCTTCCTGGAAGACGCAGACGACATGCGGCGCATGGTGCGGGGCTTTCAGCGCCTGCGCGACATCCTGGCGCAGCCGGCGCTGGCACGCTTCGGCGCGCGCGAGCTGCCCGCTTCGGCCGGTGCGCAGACCCCCGCGCAGATCGAGCAGTTCATCCGCCAGTATGCCGACACCATCTACCACCCGGTGGGCACTTGCCGCATGGGGCCAGGGCCGCTCGACGTGGTGGATGCGCAACTGCGCGTGCATGGCCTGCAGGGTCTGCGTGTGGTGGACGCCTCCATCATGCCGCGCATCGTGAGCGGCAACACCAATGCGCCCACGGTGATGATTGCCGAGAAGGCGGTGGACATGCTGCGCGCCACAGCGTGAGGAATGTCACGCTGGGGATGGCTCCGGGGGGCTGAAAGCGGAAATTCTTCACGCGCGAAAAATCGGGCTTTTCCTAGACTTCTTTCATCGGCTGCGGGTGCATGGTGCGCTCGGCCGAACACCGCAAGAGACGGTGTGACAACGGCATGAAAGAAGAGCAAAGCGATGAACATCGACCCCCGCGAAATCTCGGCCCTGATCTCGGCCCATACCGATCCTTCGGCACAACCCGGCGCGCCGCGCATGGACATGTATGCCGGCATCCACAAGGCCATGCGCGCCGTGATGGCCCACACCCTGCTGGCACTGGGCCGCGTGGATGTGACCGATGAAGAGGAATTCGCCAGCCACTGCGAGCGCGTGATGGACCTGCTGGACCTGTGCCGCTCGCACCTGCAGCACGAAAACGCCTTCGTGCACACGGCCATCGAGGCACGCGCGCCCGGCGCCGCCCAAGCGCTTGAATTCGAACATGGCGAGCACGAAGCGGCCATCACGGCTTTGGCTGCTGGCGTCACGCAACTGCTGGGCTGTGCGCCTGCGGCGCGGCCCGTGGCCACCCAGGCGCTGTACCGCCAGCTGGCGCTGTTCATCGCGCACAACTTCGAGCACATGCACGCCGAGGAAACCACGCACAACAGCCTGCTCTGGGCGCACTACAGAGACGCGGAACTGGTCGAGGTCCACAACGCGCTGGTCGCATCCATCCCGCCCGAGGAGATGATGGCCATCCTGCGCTGGCTGGTGCCCTTCATGTCGCCGCCCGAGCGCACGGCCCTGCTGGCCGACATGCGCGCCCATGCTCCGGCCCCTGTGTTCACGGCCGTGCTCCACAGCGTCAAGCCCCATCTCACGCCCTACGAGTGGATCAAGCTGATGCGCAGCCTGGACATGTCTTGCGAGACGGCCCCGCCGTAGTGAGCACGGCGGGGCGGGGCGGTCAGCCCGATGCGACTTCGGTCGGTGCGTAGCACCAGCGGTTGCGGCCGTTGCGCTTGGCCTCGTACAGGCCGGCGTCGGCGTGGGCGATCAGCTCATCCACGCCGCGCCCGTGGTCAGGGAAATGCGAGAGGCCGATGCTGGTGCCGATGTCCGCACCGCCGACGGCGAGCTGAAAGCGGTCGGTCAGCGCCGCCACCATTCGGTTGGCCACGCTCTGTGCGTCTTCGGCGCTTGCGCCGGGCAGTACGCACAGGAACTCGTCGCCGCCCAGGCGTGCCAGGGTGTCGCCCTCGCGCAGGCAGCCGCGCAGGCGCTGCGTCACCAGGCACAGCAGTTCGTCGCCCGCTGCATGGCCCATGGTGTCGTTGACATGCTTGAACTTGTCCAGGTCAAGGAACAGCACCGTGAGCAGCCCCTGGCGCGTGTTGGCGTCGGTCAGCGCCTGGCGCAGCCGGTCGCGCGCAATCATGCGGTTGGGCAGGCCGGTCAGCGGGTCCAGGTTGGCGGCCTCCAACTCGCGGCGGGTCTCGTCCAGGTCGGAGATACGGCATTCGAGTTCGAACTCGCGCGCCTCCAGCTTGACCACCATGTGGGCGAAGGCCTCGGTCAGGCGGGCCTGCACGCTTTCCTCGGGGCGCTCGCCGGTCATGTCCATGAGCGGCCCGATGGCGCGCAGGTCCCCCTGCTGGGCTATGCGCTGCATGATGTCGCACAGGCGTTGCAGGAATGCGTCGTCGGTCTCGGCAGGGGTCACAGCGTGTTCTCCTCGTGGCGGCAGGCAGCATGTTCGTGGCTGCTGCAGGCGCGTGCCAGCGCGAAAATCACAGCAACAACGGCATGTTTGGGTGTTACAAAAAGTGCAAAGCGAGGCGCACAAACGACAGCCCCGCGACGGGCACGATGATACGCTCGTACACTTGTTAACAATCTAGGGCCTGTCAGCAGGCCCTACCGCGACTGCGCCGCCCCAGCGGCCGGCAGGCAACGCGATACCGTGACTTCGTTGACTTCCCCGTCGCGCCGATAGACGAAACGATCTGCCAACCTCTGCACGAAATGCACGCCCAGGCCACCTATGTCCCGATCATCGAGCGAGGCCCCCACGTCGGGCGCTGCCAAGGTGGTGGGATCGAATGCCCGCCCATGGTCGCGCAACACGGCCTGCAGCCGGGCCGGCGCATCAAAGCGCACATGCACCTCCACCAGGCCGCCCTGCCCCGCATAGCCGTGCATGGCCACGTTGGTCAGCAATTCGTCGAGCATCAGTCCAAAGGACGAAGCCAGGGGCATCGGTACTCCATTGTCGTCGGCCCAAGCCTCCAGCCGCTCGAAGAAAAAGGGAAGCTCGGCAACGGTGCCGTGCAGGGTCTGCTGCCATTCGAGCGGTGGATTCATAGATGTCTGCGCGCTGAAACCTTGGGCTGCTCCTGCGGGCGCTGTCTGCGCCGCAGTCCGGTGGGTCGCCGGAGCATTGTGGCATGAGCCGGACCATGCAAACGCTTTCATCGCCCTCAGCACCCCAGGCCGCCGGCAGCGCCGTGGCCGCAAGGCCCACACTCGCCGCGCTGTGGGAACTCGCGGGACTGTGGCTGCTCATAGTGCTGGCCGGCATCGCACTGATCACCAGCCTGCTTCTGGACGTGCGCGCGCAGGAAGAAGCGCAGATTGAGCGCTCGCGTCTGTCGCTGACGCTGGTGGAGCTGCAGGAGGCCATTGAGGGCGACCTGGGGCTGGGCTTTGACCTGCCCGACCACCGCGGCATCCAGCCCCGGCTGGAGCGTGCCTTGGCCAGTGACACCCAGCTTTACGCCATTGATGTGGTGGACCGCGCGGGCATCGCCCTCTTCAGCACGGACCGGGGCGCCATCGGCGAGGCGCTGCAGCCACGTGCGGCACGCGCGGCCGAGGCCGGCGCGCGCCAGGACCGGATCTGGAGCGCAGCGCTCCCGGGAGAGGCCATCATGGGCCTTCCTCTGCACAACGCCTTCGGCGAGGTCGTGGGCCACATCAGCGCCACGTATGCGACCCAGCCCGTGCGCTTTCGGCTCGCGGTGTGGCAGCCCGACGGGCAAACGCTCACGCTGGGCGCCATGGCGGTGCTGGTGCTGGCCATCGCCGCGCTGCTGGGCTGGCTGGCCACGCTCTGGGCCCTGCAACCGCAGTCGGCCCGGTTGCGCGTCGAATGCCAGCGCTCGCAGGCGCGGGCACTGGTGCGCAGTGCCCAGGTGCGCCAGCGCATGGACGAATGCCTGGTGCGCCTGGACGAAAGCGGGCGCAGCGAATGAGTGCGCGCCGCCCTTTAGCCCCTGCGACCCGCCTGGGCATCACGGCCCTGGTGCTGCTGCTGCTGGCAGCCTGCGTCCTGTCCATCTACGCCTATGACCAGTTGCGCGACATGCGGGCCGCAAGCGACCGCACACGTTCGCAGCTGATGGCCCAATCGCTGAGCCTGCGCATCAGCCACGCCGTCGAATCCGGCATCCCGCTGCGCGGCCTGGTGGGCATCGAGGCGCTGTTCCAGCAGCGCATGGCGTCGCAGCCCGACATCCATGCCGTGGCACTGGTGCTGCCCGACGGCAAGGTGCTCTGGGAGGTCACGCGCGACGCAGCCGCGGCAGGTGTCACGGCCGAGGCGCCTGTGCAGGTCCGTGGCGCTCCCGTGGCCACCCTGCGCCTGGCTTTGCGCGACAGCGGTGCCGCCACCTTCGCCCGCGCCACGGCCGCCCTGCTGCTGCCGGCCATCGGGCTGCTGGCGCTGCTGGCCTATCTGGCCGCGCGCTTTTCGCAGGCCCAGGGCATCGAGCTGCGCAACCACGCGGCCTGGCGCGCGCGCCGCGCCATCGCCCAGGGCCGCTACGACAACACCGTGGTGCTGCCGCAACGGCGTGGATTCGACCTGCGGGTGCAGCAGCTCGGCCATGCGGTGCGCGGAGTGCACGAAGGGCTGGTGCGCGTGCGCCGCCTGATCGCCTCGCTGCGCCAGACGGAGCCCCAGCACGCGCGGCGTGAACGCCTGGACCAGTTGCTGGCCAAGGCCGAGGCCCATGACCGCTTCGCCGAACACGGTATTGCCCAGGTGCGGGTGGTCGCAGCAGAGGCGCAGGTGTTCTGGATCACCCTGCTCGTGGCCTTGAGCGCGCTGGCCCTGCAGACCCTGTGGCTGCGCAGCCTGCACCTGCAAGGCGAAACCCCCTGGCAGTGGCAAGGCTTGGCACCGGCCACTGCCGCCAGCCTGGCCGCCTTCTTCGTGGCGGGCACGGCGGCCTGGTCCGTGACACGCTGGCGCCGCTGGCCTGCGCCCACCGTGGTGCTGCCCGCCTGCATCGCCCTGCTGGCCACGGCCATGGCCTGCGCCAGCGGCCTGCCAGCGAGCCTGCCCTGGACCTTCGCCATGGCGGCGGGTGCCTGGCACGGCCTGGTGGTGGGCGCCGTGCTGGCCGCCTGCCAGGCCGTAGAACACGTGCCACGCACCCGCCCCGAATACGCGCACGCCCGACCCCGCTGGCGCGCCGCAACCTGGAGCGCCTGGACCGTCACCGCCGTCTGGCTGGGCCCGGCGCTGGGCAGCTTGGCGCTGGACGCCTTGGGCATGCTGCAGGGAGCCTATGCGCTGCTGCTGCCCGCCGTGTGCGCGGGCTTTTTTGTGGTGCGCTGGAACGGACCGCGCAGCCCCTGGCGCAGCCGCACGGGGGTGCACGGCAACGCCCTGCCCGCAACGGCCCGGCCCACGGCTGACCGCACCAGGGCATTGGGCCAGTCAGGCGCCGCCGGCTTGCTGCTGGGCCTAGCGCTGGCCGCACATGCGCTGGGGCAGCCCCCCATCTGGGCACCCCTGCTGGGGCTGGGCGTGGCGGCCGGGCTGTTCCTGCGCGGGCGCATGCCGTCCCCGAGCATCCTGACCGCCGTGGCCGCCGTAGCCACCCTGCTGGCCTTGGCCATCGCCTCGGGTTGGCTGCCCACGGGCTGGTACCTGCAGGATGCGGTGCTGGTGCTGGCCGCCCTGCTGACCGGCGTCGCGCTGGGCCGCCTGGCGCGCATGGCCGAGAGCCAGGGCCGGCTGCCCGAGCTGTCGGCGACCCAATGGGCCGCGATGGGCGTCGGCGCCGTGGTTTCCAGTGGCGCTCTGGGCGCCCACCTGCACGGCGGCTGGCCGCTGCTAGCGGCTGCGTTGCTGCTGCTGGTTTGCAGCCGGCATGCTGCGCGCGCCGCTGCGGGCGCGGATCGCGCCGGGGGGCACCATGCACCTTAAGCACCGGCTGATCGCCATCCTGCTGGCCGCCATGGCCCTGCTGGTCGCGGCCTTCGCCGCGATAGGCTGGCTCAGCGATCAGCGCTGGTCGCAGCGTTACGACGAAGTGCTGCTGCAGAACCAGCGCATCGCCTGGGACAAGCTGCAGAACGAGAACCTCGACCGCCAGGACGTGCTGGCTCGGCAGCTGCTGGAGAACGCAGCTATCCGCGACCTAGCAGCGCAGGGTGCCGGGGCCCGCATCGACGCGCTGCTGGCCGCCGCGACTCGGCGCGCACCGGGCTTGCGCATCGATGTCTTCGACCGCCAGGGCACGCTGGTGGCCACCACCGAGCCCGGCATCGATCCGCAGCCGATGGCCGAAGTCCGGTGGGTGGCCTCGGCCACCGGCCAGAGCGGCGCCGTGCGCGGGCTCAGTCAGGTGGCGGTGCGTCAGTACCAGTGGGTGGTGGTGCGCGGCTTCGACGGCGGCGCGCTGGCTGTGGGCCAGGACGTCGCTCCCAAGCTGTCCGAGCTGGCCACCTACCTGGGAGGTGACATTTTCCTGGCCAACATGCGTGGCGCGGAATCCGTGGGTACCCGCGCGGGCGTGCTGGCTGCCACCGAAACGCCGATCCCCGTGCGCTCCAACCAGGCCGTCACCGTGCAGCTGGAAGACCACAACCGTGAACCACGCGCCCTGCGCATCGTCAGCCAGCCCGTTCGCAACCCCGATGCGCGCATCGTCGGCGCTCTGGTCTGGATGCAGGACGTGAGCGACCGGCACTACGCCGACCAGCTGTTCTCGCGCACCGCGCTGGCGGCGGCGCTGGCGTTCGCTGCCATGCTGGCGGCAGGCCTCGTGGTCTACCTGCGCCATGCGATGGAGCCGCTGGCGCGCTCGGTCGGCGTGCTCAACGCGCTGGCGCGCGGCGCCACCGATGCCTCGCTGGACCAGGGCGAGGAAGACGCCGAGGACGAGTCCGGAGAGATCGCGCGCGGCGTGGTGGCCATCCGCTCGGAACTGCTCAACCTAGAGACCCTGCGCCAGGAGCGGATCCGCACCCGTCAGCAGCAGGAGCGCCTGATCCGCGACCAGCTGCGCACCCTGGCCGACAGCCTGGACCTGGCCTCGCGCGAGGAGATTCTCGCGGCGCTCGGTTCGAGCGCCGAGACGCCGGTCAGCCACGCCTCGGCCGACGCCAGCGCCGCGCCGACCAACCATTTGGCCGAACTCGCGGGGATCCTGGGCCGCATGTCCGGCCTGGTCACCAACCAGCAAAGCCGCCTGCTCAAGCTGCTGCGCGAGCTGCAGGCGGCGGTGGTGACCCAGGCCACCCTGGCCAGCCTGCAACAGGAGCTGGAGATCGCCCGCCAGATGCAGTTGTCCATCCTGCCGCGCTCGGCGCCCGACGTGGGGGAGGTCGACATCGCGGCCACCATGATCCCGGCCAAGGAAGTAGGGGGCGACTTCTACGACTACTTCCCGATCGACGACGAGCACCTGGCCGTGGTCGTGGCCGACGTGTCGGGCAAGGGCGTGCCGGCCGCATTCTTCATGGCGATCTCGCGCACCCTGCTCAAGAGCAACGCGCTGTTCCTGCGCGAACCCGGCGCCACCATCCGGGCCCTCAACGACCAGCTGTGCGCCGAGAACGACCAGATGATGTTCGTCACCGTGTTCTACGGCGTGCTGCACCTGCCCACCGGGCGGCTGGTCTATGTGAATGCGGGCCACAACCCGCCGGTGCGCCTGACCGGCACCAGCGCCGCGCTGTTCCCGCGCGGCAGGAACATGGCGCTGGCCGTGATGGAAGAGCAGGAATACACCGAGGGCGAGGTCACGCTGGCCCCTGGCGAAACGGTCGTGCTCTATACCGACGGCGTGACCGAGGCCACCAATGCGGAGAACGCGCTTTTTGGGGACGCCGCCCTGCTGGCGGCGATGGCAGCCATTGTCAGCGACCCCCGAGAGGTGGTCACGGCGCGCATTCCCGAGCAGCTGGTGCGTGCCGTGCGCGGCTTCGAGAACGGCGCCGCACAGGCCGACGACATCACGGTGGTGGCAATGACCTACCGGGGGCGGCGGTTGTGACCGAGATGGCGCGCGTAGCGCAGCGACACGGCACCGTCGGGTGCGCGCACCTCGCCCACGCAGGCGTAGCCGGCCAGCGCAGCCGCGCGCAGCGCCTCGTAGTCCAGGCTGGGCAGCAGCAACTCCCCCTCGGCCGCGAAGTCCATGCCCTGCTCAAGATCGATCATGGCCACGTGGCGATGCAGGCCGTCGATCATGCCGGTCCAGACGACACGCAGGCCCTGGCGCAGCATGTTGTGGCGGCTGCGGTGGTTGAGCAGGGAAACCAGGGCCATGCACAAGGGACGTCCGCAGGCCTGCGCCAGGCCCAGGCGCGCCGACAGCAGCGTGCGCTGCAACTGGCGGCCACGCCACTGCGGCAGCACCATGCAGCTCGACAGATGCGCCACCATGCCCTGCTGTGCCGGCTCCAGGCCGATCACATGGCCCAGGTTGTGGGCCTCCTGCTCGCCCGGCAGTTCGATCATGGCGTAGGCGATCAGGACGTCGTCCACGAACACCCCGATGACTTCGCCGCTTGGGGACAGGTGGGCCTGGAAGAAGCGCGCCTCGTCGTCCTCGCGCACATAGAGGTCAGGGTCGGGCAGCGTGGCCAGCACGGTGTTGCGCAAGGCCACCCACGCCTCGAAGTCTTGCGACTCCAACAAGCGGGTGTGCGCTTGGGGCAGTTGGCCCAGTCCCACTTCGGGCAGCAGGACGCGCGGGATGGGGGACAGGGAACTGAGCACGGCGGACGAGGTGGCGCAAACTGTGCGCAACGGGTCGAAAGGGTTGAAAGGGTTCGTAACGACGCCCCGACTATAGAACAGCTCCATGACATTCGACGAAACCGGCATACCAAGGAAGCATTTCCATGACCGACACGACCAACACCACGCCGGACACCGAGATCGATGTGGCCGCATTGCAGCGACGCCTGCGGCGCGAATCCCTGGTATTCGCTGCGATCTTCGCGTTGGTACTGTTTGGGCTGTCCCTGGTGCTGATCGCCTGGCGGACAGAGCAGTTGCTGACCCAGCTCACGCAGGACCGCACCGTTCGCTTGTTGCGCCAGGTGGCCGACGAGACCGAGTCCGGCCTGCGCTTCGGCGTTTCCGTGGCCGACCAGACCGTGCTGTCCGAGCGGGTCGCGCGCCTGGGCGCAGCGGGCAGCCTACTGCGCGGGGTGTTCATCGACACCGATCGGGGCGAGGCCGTTTTGCGCTCGGGCGACCCTGAGCTGCATGCCACCATCGCGCCGCGCTGGCGGCAGGCGGTGATCGACGCCGGCCCGGGCCATGCCCCGGCGGTACGCAACACGGGCCGCTACGCGTGGATTGGCGCGGCCATTTTCGATTCCACCGGCGTCCCGGCGGCCACCCTGTGGGGGGCGCTCGACCTGGCCGAGGTGCGCGCACAGGCGCGGGGCGTCGCGCTCGACATGGTGCTGCGCGCACTGCCGCTGATGCTGCTGGCCCTGTTGATCACCTGGTGGCTGCTGCTGCGCTGGAGCAGCCGCGTCATCACCTCGATGCGCGGCATCGGCAGTGGCGTCGGCGCACGGGCCGCCCAGGGCTCCGCCAAACAACTCTGGCTGGCCGTGGTCTTCAGCGCGGTGGTGGCGCCCGCCGCGATGCTGTGGATCGCGCGCGAGGCAGCCCGCCCGGCCGTCACGGCGCAGATCCAGGAAAACGCCGACGCTGTGGGCCGCGCGCTGTCGGGCCAGGTCGCGCGCGCGCTATCGCTCGGCGTGCCCTGGAACGCGATGAATGGGGTGGACGAACTGTTTCGGCAGCAGCTTGTCGAAGCACCCGAGCTGAGCTATCTGGCCCTGCAGCCGCCCAGCGGCCCGGCGCAAAATGCCACCTGGAGCGGAGATGTGCCCGCGCAGGCACGCGAGGGTGCGTCCGACTTCCCGCGGCGCACGCTCACGGCCGGCGATGGCGCCGTGGTGGTTGGCTACCCGGCCGACTTCGTGGACCGCCAGCTCGCGGGCATGTTGATCGACCTGGTGCTGGCCCTGGTGATCGCCGCCGTGCTGGTGCGCGAACTCGCGCGCGGCCTGTGGCGCCGCTCGCTGCTGTTCCCGCTGGCTGCGTATGTGCAGGCCCGGTTGTGGCAAGGGCTGCAGCGGCGCTGGCAAAAAAACCACACCATCGACCAGGAAAGCGCCCAGGCCCATGAGCGCGACGCCGCCGAATGCCGGACACAGCTGATCCGCGCCGCACGCAGTGGCAGCGCCACGTCCGAAACGCCCCAGGTCGGCGCCCAGCTCACCTTGCTGCGCCTGACCGTGTTCCTGGTGGCCCTGTCCGAAGAGCTGCTGCGCCCCTTCTTTACCGTGTTTGCCAGCGAGGTGCGGCCCATCGATGCCGCCCTGTCGCCCACCATGGTGGCCGGATTGCCCGTTGCCGCCTTCATGGCCACGCTGGCCCTGGCCCAGCCCGCCGGCCCGGCACTGGCGCGGCGCTTCGACCTGCGCTGGAGCCTGATGCTGGCGGCCCTGGCCGGCACCCTCGCCCTGACCGCTACCGCCTGGGCGACCGACGCGTGGACCCTGATCGGCCTGCGCGCCCTGGGTGGTGCGGCCTACGGCCTGGCGCTGATCCTGGTGCAGACGGCCATCGTGCGCATCACGCCGCCGCAACAGCGCGCGCGCGGCCTGGCCGAAGTGGCTGCGGCCATTGTGGCGGCGGGCATCGTCGGCCCGCCCTTCGGCGGCATGATCGCCGCGCGCGCTGGTGACGGCATCGGTTTCCTGGCCTGCGCGCTGTGCATGGTCGGCGCCCTGCTGGCCGCCTTGCGCCTGTCGCTGCCCGTGCCCGAGGGCAGCGCCGCAGCCCAGCGCGGCCTGGCCACCTCCGGCGGCTGGCGCGGCTACATGGCGGTGCTGCGCGAGCCGCGCGCCATCTGGGTGATCCTGGGTGCGGCCTTGCCGGGCCGCCTGGTGGCCGTGACCATTCTCTCGGTGGTGGTGCCCCTGTACATGAACGAGCTGCAGCAGCCGCCTGCGGTAGCGGGTCGGGTGCTGCTGCTGTACTTCCTGTGCTTTGCGCTCACCGCCTCGCTGGCGGCGCACTGGTCGGACCTGCTCGGGCAGCGCAAGCCCTTCATCGTGGCGGGCGGCGTGCTCAGCGTGCTGGCCTGCCTGTCGCTGCCGACCCTGGGCGGCGTCTGGGGCATGGCCGCCTGCTGCGCCCTGCTGGGCTTCGGCCAGGCGATGCAGTCGTCACCGCAGATCGCGCTGACGACCGAGGCCTTCGAGGGCGTGGATGCGAGCCGCGCGAGCGCCACACCCGAGCAGGCGCTGGCCGCGTTCCGGCTGATCGAGCGCGGCGGCAGCATCGTCGCGCCCTTTGTCACGGCAGTCGCCGTGACCGCCTTCGGCTATGCCGGCGCAGTGGTGGCCGTGGGCCTGCTGCTGTCAGTGTCCACCTTGAGCCTGGCCGCCGGCCTGCGCAACCCTCGCACCCAGGCCGCTGCGGCGGCCTGATGACCCTCTGGAGAATTACCGATGAACCTGCGCCGCATCCTCATCGCCGTTGGGGCCACCTGTGCCCTGCTGGGCAGCTCGGCCGCCATGGCCCAGAGCGCCACCAACGCGGCGGCCGCTGGCGTGGCGGCCGCCACCAAGCGCTTCACCATCGCCATGGTGCTGCCGCGCGACGACCAGAACATCGAGGCGGGCTTCACCGGCTACCTGCAGCGCCAGGATGTGCCCGTGCAGTACGTGAGCATCCGCTTCTCGGGCCGCAGTGAGGACATTCCCGAACTGCGTGCCAAGGTGCGCGCGGCACGCCCGGACCTGATCTATGCCTGGGGCACGCCCACCACCCTCGCCCTGGCGGGCCGGGATGACCAGGCGGGCAAGGACGATGCGATTCGCGACCTGCCCATCGTCTTCACCGAGGTGACCGACCCGGTGGGCGCCGGCCTGCTGCGCACGCTTGAGGGACATGGCCGCAACGTCACGGGCGTGAGCCACGTGGCGCCGCTGCCGGTGCAGCTCAACGCCATCCGTGCCTACCGCCCCTTCACGCGCCTGGGCTACCTGCACAACCCGGCCGAGCCCAACTCCGGCCTGATCCGCGACCGGCTCAAGGAGCTGGCGCGCACGCAGAACTTCGAGGTGGTCGAGGCCAGCCTGCCCCTGCTGCCCCAGGGCGGACCCGACCCCACGCAGATCGCCCCGCAGATTCAGACCCTGGCCGAACGCAAGGTCGACTTCCTCTATGTCGGCCCCATCACCTTCCTGGCCTTCACGCACCGCGACGCCGTCACCACCGCCGCGCTCCAGAACAAGCTGCCGACCTTCTGCGCAACCGAAAGCATCGTGCGCCAGTCGGGCTGCCTGTTCGGGCTGTTCTCCAATGGCGCCAACATCGGCCGCTATGCCGGCTCCATGGCGCGCCAGATCCTGGTCGAGAAAAAACCGCCCCAGGCTATCGCCGCCTCTACGCTGCAGCGCTTCTCGCTGCTGGTCAACATGCGCACGGTACAGGCGCTGGACCTGTATCCGCCCATGCTGCTGCTGAATGTGGCCGAAGTGATCAACGTGCCCAAGCAAGCCGCCGCCAACTGAAGCGCTGGCCGCGAACTGCGGTGCGGCCCCTACAATGGGCCGAACCGGAGTTCCAGGACTTCTTTTCTACAGCCACGATTCCAAGGATTGCGCCCATGACCCTCGAACAGGAGCGCCGCGACGACATCTTGATCCTGCGCCCACGCGGCCGCCTCGACAGCAACAGCTCGCCCGAACTCGAGAGGGTGGTCGCCGAGCAGCTCGAAGCGGGCACGCAGCGCGTAGTGTTTGACCTCTCTGCGCTCGACTACATCAGCTCGGCCGGCCTGCGCGTGGTGCTGCTCGCGGGCAAGAAGCTGCGTGCCAGCAAGGGCAAGCTGGTGCTGGTAGGCCTGAGCGACATGGTGCGCGAGGTGTTCGACATGAGCGGCTTCCTGACCCTGTTCGCTGTGACCACTACCCTGGACGAAGGCCTGGCCAAAGTCTGATCGGCCCTAGATGCGGAAGCGCCGGCGCGTGAGCGCCAGCGCTACCCAGAAGGCCGCCACCGTGGTCACCACCAGCACCAGACCGTGGCGCCAGGGGTGGGCGGGCCACTGGTCCATCAACAGCGGGCGCACCAGCTCGACGGCGTTCGTCAGTGGCAACCAGTCGGAGATGGCGCGCACGATGGGTGGCAATTGCTCGCGCGGGAAGAACACGCCCGAGAGGAACATCATCGGCGTGACCACCAGCGTGAAGTAGTAGGTGAAGAAGTCGTAGCCTTTGGCCAGCGCGTTGAAGATCAGCGCGATGCTCGAGAACATGATGCCCACGCCCAGCAGCACCGGCCAGGCCACCAGCAGCTTGGGGCTGTGGCTGATGCCCAATGCCAGCATCACCCCGAGGATGGCCGTCACGGTGAACAGGGCTTTGAAGGCCGCCCAGAGCATCTCGGCCAGCACCACGTCGTCCAGGCGCACGGGGGCGTTCATGATGCCGTCCCAGGTCTTTTGCACGTGCATGCGCGAGAAGGCCGAGTACAACGCCTCGAAACTCGCCGCATTCATGGCGCTCATGCAGATCGATCCGCTGGCCAGGAACAGGATGTACGGCACCTTGGTCATGCCACCCTCTGTAGCCACGTTCACCTGGCCCACCAGCGCGCCCATGCCGTAGCCGAAGGCCACCAGCCACATCAGCGGCTCGGCGATGTTGCCCACCAGGCTGGGGATGGCCAGCTTGCGCCAGACCAGCAGATTGCGCAGGAACACGGGCCACCAGCGCGAGGACAGCGAGGGTGGCTTCCATACGGACGGGGTGGGCGGCGGCGCCTGGGGCGAAGGGGGAGCGGTTTGCATGGCCCTATTGTGCTGCGGCTTGCCGGGCATGGCCATTGCTTGCGCCCTGGCGCATGTCCACCAGCGCACTGCACCTGCCCCCCAACGCCCCCGTCCTCTGGCGCGAGCGGCTCGGCCTGTTGCTCGAATCCACGGGCGAGGGCGTGTTCGGCATCGATCTGGCGGGCGATTGCGTCTTCATCAACCGGGCCGGCGCGCGCATGCTGGGGCTGGCCACCGGGGAGGTGATGGGGCGCAACATGCATGCGCTGACCCACCACTCCCACCCCGACGGCAGCCCCTATGCCGACAGCGACTGTCCGATCTTCAATGCCTTCCGCTCGGGCCTGCCCTGCCGGGTTGACAGCGAGGTCTTCTGGCGCGCGGACGGCACGGCCTTTGCCGTGGAGTATTCGAGCCACCCCATCGTCGAGGCCGGCCAGGTGCAGGGCGCGGTGGTCACCTTTGTGGACATTACCGAGCGCAAGCGCGCGGCTGGCGAGTTGCAGCGCGCCCACGACGAGCTGGCCCGCGCCAACGACGAACTGGAGCGCAGGGTGGCCGCGCGCACACAGGAGCTGTCGCAGGCGCTGGGCCAGTTGCGCGAACTCTCGGCGTACTCCGAGCAGGTGCGCGAGGATGAGCGCACGCGCATCGCGCGCGAGGTGCACGACGAGCTGGGCAGCCTGCTCGTGGCGTTGAAGATGGACGTCAACTGGCTGCACAAGCGCCTGGGCGAGCAGGGCGAGCGCAGCCCCGAGGCGGCGGGCGACATGCGCCAGCAGATGCGCTGCAAGTGCCAGAACATGAGCCGCCTGATCGAGAATGCGGTGGACAACGTGGGCCGCATCATCACCGACCTGCGCCCCAGCATCCTGGACCACCAGGGCCTGTGGGCGGCGCTGGAGTGGCAGGCGCAGGAATTCGTGCAGTCGGCAGAGCTGCAGCTCCACTGGCAGATGGAGGTGCCCGAGACGCTGCACCTGCCCGAGCCGGCCGCCATCGCGGTGTTCCGCATCTTCCAGGAGATGCTGAGCAACGTCGGGCGCCATGCCCAGGCCAGCGCCATCGCCATCCGCATCGATACCGAGGAGCAGCAACTGCATCTGCGCGTGCAGGACAACGGCGTGGGCGCCACGCGCCAGGCGCTCGAAGCGCCCACGGCCTACGGCGTCATGGGCATGCGCGAGCGTGCACGGCAAATGGGCGGGCAGTTGCACATCACCAGCGAGCCTGGCGAAGGCTCGTGCCTGCAGCTGAGCATTCCCCTGGAGGTGGCTCCATGAGCGCCCCGGTGCGCGTGCTCATTGGCGACGACCACCGCATCGTGCGCGAGGGCCTCAAACAGGTGCTGGGCGACCCGGCCAACGGCCTGCCCGACATCGTGGTGGCAGGCGAGGCTACCCATGGCCAGGAGGTGCTCGACCAGGTGGCGGCGCTCTCCGGTCCGACCGGAATCGACCTGGTGCTGCTCGATATCGCCATGCCGGGCATGGATGGCCTGGAGGTGCTGCAGGCCCTGCGCAAGGCCTGGCCGTTGCTGCCGGTGCTGATGCTCAGCACCTACCCCGAGCGGCAGTACGCGGTGCGCTGCATCCAGATGGGCGCGGCCGGCTACCTGCACAAGAGCGCCGACCCCGACGACATGGTGGCCGCCGTGCGCAAGGTGGCCGCCGGTGGCCGCTACCTTACGGAGGCCACGGCCCAGGCGCTGGCGGGCGCGGTGGAGCGCACCGGGGTGGTGCGCTCAGCCCAGCAGGGCATGCCAGCCGGGGTGGACGCGCTATCGTACCGGGAGCACCAGGTGTTCCGTCTGCTCACGGCGGGACAGAGCGTGGGCGAAATTGGTGCGCAGCTCAAGCTCGCGCCCAACACGGTGAGCACCTACCGCGCCCGCATCCTCGAAAAGACCGGTGCGCGCAACGATGTGGAGCTGGCGCTGCTGGCGCGCGGCACGCCTGCGGAGTGATTCTCGGGCGCCGGAGGCCCGATTTGTAGTGCTGCCCCTACATGCTGTAGACATCGCCCCCACGAATTCATGGCGGCGGGGCGGGTGAGGGTGCAACTGGCCCGCGCTTTGCGTAGTGCATGGCATCAACTTCTCCGAGGTGTGCCATGTCCGAATTCTTCTCGCCTTTCGATGCTGACCGCCCGTTGATGCTCAAGTGCAGCTGCGGCCGCGACCATACGGCCGCAGACCACCATGCCGAGGTGTCGGCCGACGCTGCCGCCGCCACCCTGCGCCAGCGCAGCCTCACCAGCGAGTTCGAGGCCTACAGCAATGAGTTCATCGAGGCGACGCTGGTCAAGGCGCTGTTCCCGCAGGACGCGGTGCGCCGGCGCTTCATCAAGGCGGTGGGCAAGGGCACGGCCATGGCGGCCATTGCCAGTGTGCTGCCGGTGGCCAGCATGCAGGCCATGGCACAGGAAAAAGGCGCGCTGGAGAAAACCAATCTCAAGATTGGCTTCATTCCGATCACCTGCGCCACGCCGCTGATCATGGCCCACCCGCTGGGCTTCTACAGCAAGCAGGGTCTGACCGTGGAGGTCACCAAGACGGCCGGCTGGGCGCTGATCCGCGACAAGATGATCAACAAGGAGTACGACGCCACGCACTTCCTGTCGCCCATGCCGCTGGCGATCTCGATGGGCCTCGGTTCCAACGCCACGCCGATGAACGTTGCCACCATCCAGAACGTGAACGGCCAGGCCATCACGCTGGCCCTGAAGCACAAGGACAATCGCGACCCGAAGAACTGGAAGGGATTCAAGTTCGCGATCCCCTTCGAGTACAGCATGCACAACTTCCTGCTGCGCTATTACCTGGCCGAGGCGGGGTTGAACCCCGATACCGACGTGCAACTGCGCGTGGTGCCGCCGGCCGAGATGGTGGCCAACCTGCGTGCGGGCAACATCGACGGCTTCCTGGGCCCCGACCCGTTCAACCAGCGTGCCGTGTTCGAGGAAGTGGGTTTCATCCACCTGCTCACCAAAGACCTGTGGAACGGCCACCCCTGCTGCGCCTTCGGCACCAGCACCGAGTTCATCCAGAAGAACCCCAACACCTTCGCCGCGCTGTACCGCGCGGTGCTCACCTCGGCCGCGATGGCGCGCGACCCGGCCAACCGCGAGCTCATCGCCAAGGTGATCGCGCCCCAGGCCTACCTGAACCAGCCCGAGGCCGTGCTCACCCAGGTGCTCACCGGCAAGTTCGCCGACGGCCTGGGCAAGATCCAGAACGTGCCCGACCGTGCCGACTTCGACCCCATGCCCTGGCAGAGCATGGCGGTGTGGATGCTCACGCAGATGCAGCGCTGGGGCTACGTCAAGGGCGACGTGGACTACAAGCAGATTGCCGAGAAGGTCTTTCTGATCACCGACGCCAAAAAGCAGATGAAAGCACTGGACCAGAAGGTGCCCGAGGGCGCCTACCCCAAGTTCAAGATCATGGGCCGCGAGTTCGATGCAGCCAAGGCGTCTGAATACGCCAAGAGCTTCCCGATCCGCAAGGTGACCTGAAATGAAGCACCCCCTGAGTCGCTTCGCGCCTTCACCCCTCTCTCGCATTGCTGCGCAGTGCGGGAGGGGGGTGCCCCAGCGCGGCGGGGCGGCCCTTGCGCGGGGGCGCTGGCTTCGGCCCTGCCCGTTTCGCGGGCTGATGGATTTGTGAAGCGCACGGAGATTTGACATGACAAGTTCCAAGAACCTCAACCTGCGCGCGGGCTTGCTGTCCGTGCTGATCTTCCTGACCATTCTGGGCATCTGGTACGCGGCCACGGCGTCGTCGGGCCCGGCCAACAGCACTGCGGGCATGAGTGCGGAACAGATCGAATACGCCAAGATGATGGGCAAGGACCCGGGCGCCGGCACCAAGCGCAGCGGCTTCCCCTCGCTGGGCGAAATGGGCGCCACGGTGTGGGGCCATGTGTCCAACCCGTTCTACGACAACGGGCCCAACGACAAGGGCATCGCCATCCAGCTGGCGCACTCGCTGGGCCGCGTGGCGCTGGGTTTTGGCCTGGCCTGCCTGGTGGCGATACCCCTGGGCTTCATCATCGGCATGTCGCCGCTGCTGCGCCGTGCGTTCGACCCGTTCATCCAGGTGCTCAAGCCCATCAGCCCGCTGGCGTGGATGCCGCTGGCGCTCTACACCATCAAGGATTCGTCGATCTCGGGCATCTTCGTGATCTTCATCTGCTCGGTGTGGCCCATGTTGGTGAACACGGCCTTCGGCGTGGCCTCGGTCAAGCGCGAATGGCTCAACGTCTCGGCCACGCTGCAGGTCAACCCGCTGCGCAAGGCTTTCCTGGTGATCCTGCCGGCTGCGGCGCCCACCATCCTCACAGGCATGCGCATCAGCATGGGCATCGCCTGGCTGGTGATCGTGGCCGCCGAGATGCTGGTGGGCGGCACGGGCATCGGCTACTTCGTCTGGAACGAGTGGAACAACCTGTCGCTGACCAACGTGATCTTCGCCATCCTGGTGATCGGCGTGGTCGGCATGCTGCTCGACCTGGCCTTCGGCCAACTGCAGAAGGTGGTGACCTATGTGGAGTGACGTCGCCCAGCGCCCGGCCGCCACTGTCCCCGACGCCCCGCAACGAAAGGCCTCCCCCGTGTCCTCCGGCTTCCTCCAGATCGATCGCCTCAGCAAGGCCTACGTGCCCTCCAAGCCGGTGTTCGCCGACGTGTCGTTCACGCTCGACAAGGGCGAATTCGTCTGCATCATCGGCCATTCGGGCTGCGGCAAGACCACCATCCTCAACGTGCTGGCGGGCCTGGACACCGCCACCTCGGGCACCGTCATCATGGACGGCCGCGAGGTCGCTGGCCCCAGCCTGGACCGGGGCGTGGTGTTCCAGAGCCATGCACTCATGCCCTGGCTCACCGTGCGCCAGAACATCGCCTTCGCCGTCAAGTCGCGCTGGCCCGACTGGAAGAAGGCGCAGGTCGATGCGCATGTGGAGAAATTCGTCGCGCTGGTGGGCCTGTCGCCGGCCATCGACAAGAAGCCCTCGCAGCTGTCGGGCGGCATGAAGCAGCGCGTGGGCATTGCGCGCGCCTTCTCCATCCAGCCCAAGATGCTGCTGCTCGACGAGCCCTTCGGCGCGCTCGATGCGCTCACGCGCGGCACCATCCAGGACGAGCTGATGGCCATCGTGCGCCAGACACAGCAGACGGTGTTCATGATCACCCACGACGTGGACGAGGCCATCCTGCTGGCCGACCGCATCCTGCTCATGAGCAACGGCAACGAGTCGCCCGCAGGCTACCACCCGGGCGGCATCGCCGAGGTGGTGGTGAACCCGCTGCCGCGCGAACGCACGCGCAGCAGCCTGCACCACCTGGACGGCTACTACCCGCTGCGCAACCACATCGTGGACTTTCTCGTGACCCGGGCCAAGGCCCACTGACCTCGCCAGAGACCACCCCGCCGGGTCGCCTGCATGGGTGGCCGGGGAGATCTGCATCCTGAATTTTTGCCCCCTGTTACAACGTCCCAACCCAAAGGAGCCAACATGAACCGCAACGACGTCACCGAAAAGATCATCAGCACCAAAGTCTCGAAAGGCCTGCAATGGGATGCCATTGCCAAGAAGGTCGGCCAGTCCAAGGAATGGACCACCGCCCTGTGCCTGGGCCAGATGACCGCGTCGCCCGAACAGGCCAAGGTGCTGGGCACGATCTTCGGCCTTACCGCCGAAGAGCAGAAGTGGCTGCAGGTCGTGCCCTACAAGGGTTCGCTGCCCACGCCCGTGCCCACCGACCCGCTGATCTACCGCTGGTACGAGATCGTGAGCGTCTACGGCACGACCATCAAGGAGCTGATCCACGAGGAGTTCGGCGACGGCATCATGAGCGCCATCGACTTCAGCATGGACATCCAGCGCCAGGCCGACCCCAAGGGCGACCGCGTGAATGTGGTCCTCTCGGGCAAGTTCCTGCCCTATAAGCAGTACTGAGTCTGCTGGCTTCGCCGGCAGCAGCGCTCAGAGTACCTGGACGGCCCGGCCGATGAACTGGATAGGCCCGGTGGGCTTGCCGATGGGCGAGCCCGTGGGTGGCTCCAGCGTCAGCTCGAAGAGCTGGTTGGGCTGCAGCGGCGGCAGCTTGTCGAGTTGCACCTGCAGTGGCTGGCCGGGTTTGACCAAGCCCAGCGAGACGGGGCCATTCCAGTCGTCGGCCTTGGTCCAGAACTCGAGCGCCTTGTCGGCAGGCACTTCGGCCACGCCCAGCGGTATCAGGCTGATCTGCCGGGGCGAGCTGGCCTGCACCACCCAGCCGGGCGCCTTGTCCTGCGGCGCAACCAGCACGACCATGAATTTCGGTGGTGCTGCCACCGGTGCAGTGCGGGTGACCAGCACCGCAGCCATCACGGCCGCCATGGCAAAGCCGGAGCCTGCGAGTGCGCGCCACAGGCCCAGGTGGTTCCACCAGCCACCGGAAGCGTTGCACGGGGGCATTGTTGCTGCAGGTACGGCCGGCGCCCTGGCCTGCTGGCGCGTGCCTTGCAGCGATGCCTCGATGCGCGAAGCCAGGTGCGCAGGCAGCGGTACCGGCTCGGCCAGCTGGGTCAGGGGCAGCAACCGTTCCTCCCAGTCGTTCACCGCCTGCTGCAGCGCAGGCTCGGTGGCCAGGCGCTGCGAAACGGCCAGGCGCTCGGCTGCGGGCAGCGTGCCCAGCACGTACTCGCCGGCCAGCACCTGCAGGTCGTCGTTCGGGTCTTCGGGGTAGGGCGTGCTCATGCCATGCACTCCCGCAGCGAGGTCAGGCTGCGCCGTATCCAGGCCTTCACGGTGCCCAGTGGCGCGCCCAGGCGTTCGGCGATCTCGCCGTGCGTGCAGCCTTCGACATAGGCGTGCAGCACGCAGTTGCGCCGTGCCGGCTCCAGAGCCTCCAGGCAGTGCTGCAGGCGGCCCAGGCTGGTGTTCAGCTCGAAGCTGCTGGCGGCATCATGGAAGGCCTGCACGGACATGTCGGCCTCCAGGGTGTGGGTGGTTTCTTCGTCGATATCGACATGGCGGCGTGCGTTGCGCACGGCGTTCAGAGCCAGGTGGCGCACCACGCTGTAGATCCAGCCGCGCGCACTGCCGCGCGCCGCGTCGTAGCCAGTGGCCCGGCTCCAAATGTTCACGCAGGCGTCGTGCACGATGTCCTCGGCCAGTGCCCGCTGGCGCACGATGCGCAGCGCCACGCCCAGCATTCGCGGGCCCTCGTGCTCGTACAGCCGGCGCATGGCCTGGCGGTCGCCGGCTGCGCAGGCGGCCAGGGCCGCTTCGTAGTCAAATTCGCCAGGGGTTTCAGGCACGGTTGCGCAAGGGGCTCGGCACGGTCGTCGGTTGGCTGGGGCTGGCGCAATGCCAGCGCCCAGGGCGTGCCTACATCCTAGCCCACCAGGCCCTGCATCCACGCGCAATCCCCTGAATGACAAGGGATTGCGTTCATCGCACTGCGGGAGGTGCTTATGCGGCCTTCCAGAAGATGTAGTCGGCCTGGTACTTCACGATCTGGCGCTCACCCTTGTTGGCGGCGCTGCAGGCGGCAGCGGGGGCTGCGCCACCCTTCAAGGCCACGCGCTGGATGTAGGTCACGCCCGTCATGGAGCCCGAACCCATGGCCGGGTTGGCCTTCACGAGCTGGTAGGGGATGTTGCCGGCACCGGCCGGGGCCACTGCCACCTGTGTGGCGGTCAGCTTGGAGCCGTCCTTCGACTCCCAGGTGGCGGGTGGGCCGTAGTAGGTGCCCACTTGCTTGCCGGCGCGGTCGTTGAGCACGGCCTTGGGGCCCACGAAGAACCATTCGGTCTGGCCGGGCGCGTTGGCCTTGTCGCGGCATTCGTAGGTGATCTCGCCCACGCCCACGGTTTCCATGGCGACCTTGTTGCCGCCGGGCACCTTCACGGTGTCGGGCAGGCTGTCCTGCGAGAACATGGGCCCGCTGCTGGAGCCCATCATCGAGCCGCAGGCCGTCAGCAGGGCTGCGGCGGCGATGGCTCCGGCCAGGGAGATGGTGCGGTAGAGCGTTGGCTGGGTGGTCGTCATGGCGTTCCTCTTCTTCAAATGGGTTGAATGGACAGCAGCAAAAAAATGGGCTGCTGCAGGTACTACCCACGAAGACGCCGTTTGGATGCAGGCAGGCGGAAAAATAGTTGAAATACTTTTTGCGTACTCAGGGGCCGCCGATCAGAGGCTCATGGGCCAGGAGCTCGTCTTGACCCGGATGGAGGCGGGCCGGGGCTCATACGGCACATCGCCCGCCCCCGCAATCGCTGCCGCAATGGTGCGCGCCTGCCGGGCGAGGGGCTCGATGAAGCGGCTGGCCTGCCCGCCGATGGTGATGCAGTCGCCCAGGGCGTGGATACCCGGTACGCTGGTCCGCAGCTGTTGCGGCGTCACGGCGATGCCGCCATCCCAGGCCAGGCCGGCACTCTGGGCCAGGCGCGGCGGGGTCTGCAGGCCGGCAGCCACGATCACCTGGTCGGCCGTGAACTGCCGGCCGTCGGTGGTGGTCAGCTGCAGGGCGCCCTCGGGGTCGGGCACGGCCAGCGCGTCGAGCGAGGCCACGCGAACGCCGCCGACGAACGCGATGGGCAATGTGCCCCATGCCGCCAGCAGTTCGCTGGCGCGGGCTTCGCCAGCGCAGCGCGCCAGCGGCAGGGGCTCCGTGTCGAGCAGGGTGATGCTGTGGCCGCCCAACGCCAGATCATTGGCCAGCTCGCAGCCGATGAGGCCGGCGCCCACGATAAGCACGCGGCGCGGCGTGTGGCCCAGGGCGGCGCGCAGGCGCTGGTAGGCCTGCAGGTGGTTGATGCGCCAGCACAGTGCGGCCGGCAGCCCGGGGGGCAGGGCGGCGCGCGCGCCATGGGCCAGCACCAGGTGCTGGTAGCGCAGCGGGCCGCGCGTGGTGCGCAGCGTGCCACCGTTGGCAGATGTGTCGATGCGCACGGCATGCGTGTGTGCCAGCAGGCGTACGCCCAGGCGCGTTGCTGCGACCGCGCCGCTCTCGCGCACCAGGCGCTCGGCGGGCAGGTGCTTGGCCATGGCGATGGACAGCTGCGGTTTGTCGTACACATCGCCGCTGCAGTCGGTCACCAGGGTGATGGGGCGCTGCGCGTCCAGGGCGCGCAGGGCTTCGGCCACCAGCCAGCCTGCACGGCCGGCGCCCACGATGACAACGCCAGGCCGGGCGTTGCGCGCGGTTGTGGGTAAGACCGCCGTGCCGCTGCGTGCCTGGGCTTTCAGTGCCTCCATGCTTGGCGCCAAGTAGGGCTCGAAATCGCCCTTGGTCACGCCGCACAGCGGACAGCCCCAGTCGTCTGGGATTTCGGCATAGCGGGTGCCGGGCGGCAGGCCGCCGTCGGGGTCGCCCTGTGCCTCGTCGTAGATGTAGCCGCAGGCGTGGCAGATGTACTGCAGCCAGGGATCGTCGGCCAGCGCGGAGTGGGTGATGGCGGCAGCGCTCATGCCGGCATCTCCTCGGTGGACAGGCGCGCGATCTCCTTGCGCAGGTGCTTGATGGCCGGGGTGACGATGGCCACGAAGTGCGATTCGCGCACCCGGCGCTGCACGTCCGAGCTCATGAGATAGCCGCGCGCGCCCTGGTGCATCAGGGCCGACTGGGCGGCGCGCAGGCACAGCTCGGCGCCATGGGCGCGGGCGTCCAGCACGTCGATGAAGAAATCGGTGCGGGTGTCGAAGGGCGTCTCGGCCAGCCGCATCACGCGCGTGGTCAGCGCGTCGAGTTCGGCCTGCAGGGCATCGGGCCGGTCTTCGAGGAACTGGTTGACGTGGCCGAGCTGTGCTTCCACCGCCCACATCGAGTCGATGGCCCCCTGCGTGATGCCCACGGCCATGCCGCACTGCAGCATGACAAAGGCGGCGCGGATGCGCGCGATGGTCGGCCGTGTCGGGTCGGCAATGGTGTGGTCCGCGCCGACGAAATGGTCCTTGAGGCGCAGCGCGTAGGTGCCGGTGCCCTCCATGCCCGAGAAGCTCGGGCACTCGCGCATCTCCACGCCCGGCGCACCGCAGCGCAGCAAAAACATCAGCTCGCGCGGCGCGCTGCCCTCGGGTTGGGCGATGGCCGCCACGGCGCCGCAGTAGTGGTCCGGCCCCAGGTTGCTGACCCAGGGCAGGGTACCGTTCACCAGGTAGCCGCCTTCCACCGGCGTGGCCTTGAGCAGCAGGGATTCGATCTGGGCGTAGCTCTTCATGGGGTTGGACAGGGCGGTGCCGCCCAGGCCGACCCCGCTGGCATGGCGCTGCAGCACCTCGCCCATCAGCGCGGGGTTGCCCGACTGCTGCAGGTACAGCCCGCACACTGCCTGGCACCACAGCATGAAGCCGGTGGCACCGCACACGCGCGAGACCTCGGCCATGGCGCGGATGGCCAGGCCGTAGTCTGCCGGCCCAGCCGTGCTGTCCAGGTGCACCGCCATCGCGCCCACGGCACCCAGCTGCTGCAGCTCGGCGCGCGGGTAGTAGCCCACGCGGTCGATGGCCTCGGCCTGCGCGGCCAGCGGGCCCTGGGCGATGGCGCGCACGGCGGCGAGCAGCGCGTCGCCCTGCAGGGCGCCTTCCAGGTGGAGTTGGGGAGGGAGATCGGCGGGGTTCATGGGAAAGTCCTTGGAAGCGCAGGCAGGCAAAGAAAGGGCGGAGCGGGGCCGGTGGTCAATCCATCAGGCCGATCTCGAACGGAATCGGGTTGCGCATGCTGTTGGCCACGGGCGAGTAGAAGTTGGCGTGCTGCACGATCTCGTCGAGCACTTCGCGCGGTGCGTCGCCCTCGATCAGCACCTTCACGCGGATCGCCTGGAAGCCCATCTCGGGAGGCAGCTTCTGCAGCGCGCCACCGGCGCCCCAGGCGGCGGGGTTGCCGATGTCGCCCTCCATGAAGATCTCGATCTTGCTGAGTGTGACCTGCTTCCAGGTGGCCACGGCGGTGATGCCCACGGCCAGGCAGCCGCCCAGGCCCGAGAGCACGATCTCGCCCGGGGCGGGCGCCGTGTCCTGGCCGAACAGGTGCAGCGGCTCATCCACCACCACGGGCGTATGGCTGCCCACGGTGCTCAGCGAGCGGTACTGCCCCTCCATCACTGTGTGGACCTTGTTGGTGCCGCGGCTGGCGGGGTTGTTGCGGCCTTTTTCGGCAAAGGCCATCAGGCCGTCGCGGTCGATGGGACGCAGTGCGGTGTGGACGGTGGTGACGGGAGCGGTGGGTTCCAGCAGGTCGGTGGACATGGGTTTCCTTGGAGGCAGTGATGAATGAAAGAAGCAGAAAGGGATGGGTGGGGCAGCCTGCCCCAGCCCGTGGTCAGGCCGCCAGTGCCAGCGCGGGCTTCCTGGCCGTGCGCAGCAGGGGCAGCCCGCTCTCGATGGGCAGCTTGTCGTCGCGCGACCATTCGTTCCAGGAGCCGAAGTACATGCGCACGTCGGCAAAGCCGGCCTGCTTGAGCGCCAGGAAGGTGTTGGATGCACGCGCGCCCTTGAAGCAGTACAGGTACACCGTGTCGCTCGGGGCAATGCCTGCGGTGGCGCATTCGGCGCGCACCTCGTCGGGCGACTTGAAGACCGGGCCCTGGGCGGAGGGCTTCATGAAGCGGTACCACTCCACCCACTTGGCGCCCGGCAGGCGGCCCTTGCGGGGTGCGAAGTCCTTGCCATAGGGGCTGGAGCTTTCGCCGATCCACTCGTCCACGTCGCGCACGTCCAGCAGCACGGTGTCGGTGCCCAGGGCTTCGGCGACGTCGTCCTTGGTCAGCATCACGTCGGCCGTGGCCAGGGTGGTCGGGAAGATGGCGGGCATGGGTACCACGGCCTCGGTGGAGACGGGCAGCTCGGCCGCCTTCCAGGCCGAGTAGCCGCCGTTCAATACCTTGACCTTGGGGTAGCCCAGCCAGGTCAGCAGGTAGTAGCCGCGGCAGGACTGGCCGTAGCCGCTGTTCAGCGCGTCTTCGTAGAACACCGCCGTCTCGGCACCCGACAGGCCGATGGCCCCCAGGTGCGCGGCAAAGGTGTCCTTGAGTTCCTGCAGCCCCTCGGGGCTGGAGGTGGCCAGAAAGGTGAAGGTTTCGCGCAGGTTCACCGCGCCCGGGATGTGGCCCAGGGCATAGGTGTCGGCGTCGCGGGTGTCGATCAGGACGACAGGCTCGGCGGCCTGCAGGGCCTGCAACTGGGTGGGCGAGATCAGGACGGCGTCGGAATCGGTGCTCATGGGAAACCTTTCGATGCGGTGGTGGGCAGGATGGCCTACCTCCCTTACCGCAACAGGTGTGCCAGAGTCGTCGATTCGAGTTGAAATTCATCGAGAGCAATTTCCGCTCTACATTCAATGCTATTCAATGGATAGCAAAAATGAACTTCGTGACCCGAATGCAAGGAGGCGCTGGCGACTGCCTTGAACACTGTGTCGACAAATTGTCGACACAGTGGCGAGCCTTTCACCGGGCTCAGCGCAGGCCCGCCTTGCGCAGGCGGTAGCTGAACTGGCGCAGCGTGAGGCCCAGGCTTTGCGCCGCGCGCGACTGGTTGCCGTGGTGCTCGGCCAGGGCCGCCTGCAGGGTGTGGGCGCTGTGGGAATGCGCCGGGGCGTAGTCGCGCACCAAGGGCGCATCGCCCGGCGCCTGCGCCGGGGGGGCTGCCACGGGGGCCGGCTGGGTGGCCGTGGCGCCAGGAAGGAAGCGGCCCAGCTCCGCATCGGTCACCAGCGTGTCGTTGGCCAGCAGCACCAGGCGCTCGATCACGTTGCCCAGTTCGCGGATGTTGCCGGGCCAGGGGTGTGCTTCCAGGCGCGCCAGGGCATCGGGCGCCAGGTTCACGTTGCGCTGGTGGGCCTGGTTGGCGCGGCTCACGAAGTGCAGCGCCAGCGCGCGGATGTCCTCGCGCCGCTCGGCCAGTGAGGGCAGGCGGATCGGGATCACGTTGAGCCGGTAGTACAGGTCCTGGCGGAACTGCCCGGCCTCCACCTCGCGCGCCAGGTCGCGGTTGGTGGCGGCCACCAGGCGCACGTTGACCCTCACCTCGCGCTGCCCGCCCAGGCGCACCAGCGTGCCTTCCTGCAGGGTGCGCAGCAGCTTCGATTGCATGGCCAGCGGCAGCTCGCCGATCTCGTCGAGGAAAATGGTGCCGCTGTCGGCCTGCTCGAACCAGCCCGCGCGCGCCGTGCTGGCGCCCGTGAAGGCGCCGCGCTCGTAGCCGAACAGTTCGGACTCGAACAGCGCATCCGGTATGGCCGAGCAGTTGACCTTGATGAAGGGCCGGTCGCGCCGGCCGCTGGCCAAGTGCACGGCGCGTGCGAACAGCTCCTTGCCCGTGCCTGATTCGCCCAGCAGCAGCACCGTGGCCTGGGTCTGCGAGACGCGTTCGAGTTCGCCCAGCGCCTGCAGCAGCGAGGGTGAATTGCCGATCAGCCCGTAGCGCGCGCTCTTGGTGTTGAGTGCGTTGGCCAGCACGGCGTTGCGTGCCTCCAACTGGCGCGTTTGCTCGGCCACCAGGGCCTCAAGCTGCAGCAACTGGCCTACCAGCGTGGCCAGCACGCGCAGCACGGCCAGGTCGTCGTTCAGGTGGCGCTGGCGGCTGCGGATGCGGTGGCAGGCCAGCACCCCGATGGGCGCGTGGTTCAGCTCGATGGGCAGGGCGATGAAGGCCACCGTCTCGGGCGGCAGGTGGCTGCGCTGCACCGCGCGCGCCAGGAACAGCGGTTCGGCATCGATGTCCTGCACGATGGCCGGCTGCCCCGTGGCCAGCACCCGCCCCGTGATGCCCTCGCCCCAGGCGTAGCGCCCGCGCTCCACCTCGGCCTGGGTCAGGCCATAGGCGTGCTGGATGGAGGAGGTGCGGGGCGCCGCAGCCCCTGCCGTATCCACCAGCACGATGCGCCCCCGGTTCAGGCCCAAGAGCTCGCTCATCAGGTGCAGCATCTCGCGCAGCACCAGGCCCGGTGCCAGGCTGCGGCCGATCAGCCGCATCACCTCGCGCATCAGCAGCAGCTCCTGCGCATGCCAGTCGGGCTGGGTGCGCGGGTGGCCAGAGGCGGGCGGGGCGGTCATGCCCCGGGTGTTGCAAGTTCTGCGCCACGCGGACTGTCTCGGGTGCATTAAAGTCGGCACCCATGGGCCGCCTTGCGGGCGGCAAAACCCCTCTACCTTCTGTCGAAAGCACCGCCATGACCACCTTCGGAACCCCCCTGTCCCCCCATGCCACCAAAGTCATGCTGCTGGGCTCGGGCGAGCTCGGCAAGGAGGTCCTGATCGCGCTGCAGCGCCTGGGCGTGGAGACCATCGCGGTCGATCGCTACGAGAACGCCCCCGGCCAGCAGGTGGCCCACCACCGCCGCACCATCACCATGAGCGATCCGGCACAGCTCAAGGCCCTGATAGAGGCCGAGCGCCCCCACCTGGTCGTGCCCGAGATCGAGGCCATCGCCACCCCCATGCTCGAAGAGCTGGAGGCCGCCGGCACCGTGCGCGTGATCCCCACCGCACGCGCCGCGCGCCTGACCATGGACCGCGAAGGCATCCGCGTGCTGGCCGCCGAAACCCTGGCCCTGCCCACCAGCCCCTACCAATTCTGCAATTCGCTGGACGAGTTGCAGGCGGCCATCGACGCCGGCATCGGCTACCCTTGCATCGTCAAGCCGGTGATGAGCAGCTCGGGCAAGGGCCAGAGCAAGATCGACGGCCCCGGTGACGTGAAGACCGCCTGGGACTACGCCATGGCCGGTGGCCGTGTGAGCCACGGCCGCGTCATCGTCGAGGGCTTCATCGACTTCGACTACGAGATCACCCAGCTCACCGTGCGCGCCGTGGGTGCCGATGGCCAGATCGAGACCCATTTCTGCGACCCCATCGGCCACGTGCAGGTCAGCGGTGACTACGTGGAAAGCTGGCAGCCCCACCCCATGCACCCGGCAGCGCTCGAAAAATCGCGCCAGATCGCCAAGGCCGTGACCGACAACCTGGGCGGCCAGGGCCTGTTCGGCGTGGAGCTGTTCGTCAAGGGCCAGGACGTGTGGTTCAGCGAAGTGAGCCCACGCCCGCACGACACTGGCCTGGTGACGCTGTGCACCCAGAACCAGAGCGAGTTCGAACTGCACGCCCGCGCCATCCTGGGCCTGCCGGTGGACACCAGCCTGCGCAACCCCGGCGCCAGTGCCGTGATCTACGGAGGCGTGGATGCCGTGGGCATCGTCTTCGACGGCGTGGAGGAGGCCCTGCGCGTGCCCGACACCGACCTGCGCCTCTTCGGCAAGCCCGAGAGCTTCACCAAGCGCCGCATGGGCGTGGCCCTGGCCCGCGCTGCGGACGTGCACACCGCGCGCGACAACGCCAAGCTCGCCGCCAGCAAAGTCAAGCCACGGAAGGTGATCACCCCCTGAGTCGCTTCGCGCCTTCACCCCTCTCTCGACTCGCTGCGCGAGTCGGGAGGGGGACGCCCCCAGTGCGGCGGGGCGGCCCTTGCACGGGGGCACTGGCTTGGGCCGCGCCAGTTTTTTTCCTTGCGTGACGTCCTACGTATCGCAGAAAACCGGCGCAGACTTCGACTCAACCATCCTCGCGGATCTGGCGCCCTGTGAGCTTGAGGAACAGGTCCTCCAGGTTGGCCGGCCGGTGCAGGGTGCGCAGATGCGGGTGCGCGCCCAGCGCGTGCAGCAGGGGCTGGGCGTTCTGGGTGTAGAAGAACACCGTTTCGCCGCTGACCTCCACGCGCGCCGCCAGGGGGCGCAGCGCGGCATCTTCGGCCAGGGCCACGGCGCCCACGCCGAAGACTTCCACCACGTCGGGCTCCAGGTGCTGGGCAATGAGTTCGCGCGGGCGGCCTTCGGCGATCTTCTTGCCATGGTCGAGCACCAGCAGGCGTGAGCACAGGCGTTCGGCCTCGTCCATGAAGTGGGTGGTCAGCAGGATGGACTTGCCCTGTTGCAGCAGCAGTTGCAGGCGCTCCCACATCAGGTGGCGGGCCTGGGGATCGAGGCCCGTGGTGGGCTCATCCAACAGCAGCAGACGCGGGTCGTTGACAAGGGCGCGTGCCAGGCTCAGGCGCCGCTTCATGCCGCCCGAGAGTTCGCCGGGCTTGGCGTTGGCCTTGTGGCCCAGCGAGGCGAATTCGAGCAGGCGGGGCACGCGCTCGTCCATGGCTGGGCCCTTGATGCCGAAGTAGCGGCCGAACACGCGCAGGTTCTCGTAGCAGGTGAAATCCGGGTCCAGCGTGTCGAACTGTGTCACCACGCCGATCTGCGCCTTGATGGCCAGCGCGTCGTGCGGCATGTGCAGGGGGTCTGCACCAGCGCTGGGGTAAAAGCGCACGCTGCCGCTGTCGGGGTTGGTCAGGCCCAGGCACATGCGGATGGTGGTGGTCTTGCCCGCGCCGTTGGGGCCGATCACGCCCAGGCATTCACCGGGGGCGATGGCGAACGAGACGTCGTTGACCACCGTGGTTTCGCCATAGCTTTTGCGCAGATCGCGCACTTCGAATAGATCCGTCATGCACCGATTGTGTGCGATAGCGGAATCCGGGGTGCGCTCATGCCTCGACCATGCGGCCTCTTCCTTGGGCCTTGGCCAGGTAGAGCGCCGCATCGGCCCGGCCCATCAGGTCGGGCAGGCGCGTTTCCGCAGGCAGCAGCACCGCCATGCCGGCGCTGTAGTCGAGCGCAAAGCCCAGTTCTGCGACGCTGGTCTCCTGCAGGCGCGTGCGCAGGCGGCGGTCGAAGGCGATGCCTGCAGGCGCGCTGTTGTGCAGCAGCAGCACGCCGAATTCCTCGCCCCCCAGCCGCCCGACCAGATCGCCGGCGCGGCAGGTTTCCTCCAGCAGGCGGGCAAACAGCTTCAGTGCCCGGTCGCCCGTCTCGTGGCCATGGGTGTCGTTGATCTGCTTGAAATAGTCCAGGTCCAGCACCAGTGCCGTGAGCGGCAGGTGGTGGCGCCAGGCGTGGGAGAGCATGTTGTCGGCCTGCTTGGTGAAGCCACGCCGGTTGAGCACGCCGGTGAGGCCGTCGGTCATGGCCAGGGCGCGCAGCTTGTGCTCGGCCTCGGCACGCCAGGCCACCAGCAGGGCCACGGTGCCCAGCACCAGGCAGACGTTGGTGGCCACGGCTGCAGCCAGGTTCACGGGGTGCGGCGTGCGAAAGCTCGGGTACTGATCGGTGAATGCGCCCAGCATGCCGCGCGCCAGGGTGAACGCCGCCGAGGTGACCAGGCAGGCCAGGAGCAGGCGCCGCCACCGCGGGTCGGCATAGCGTGCAGGGTAGAGCGTGGCGCGTGCCACGATGAGCAGAATGGCGGCCATCAGCAGGTTGGCCCAGCCCACGCGCCAAGCATAGTCGCCAAACGTGAGTGTGTAGCCCAGCGGGGTGATCACCACCAGAACCCGCAGCAGGGACTTCAAGGGGCGCTCGCCCAGCCATTCGCCCAGGGCACGGTACAGCATCCACTGTGCCACTGCATTGCAGGCCACCGACAGGGTGGACAGGGCTTGGTCCCACCACGTCCCGGCCGCGATGATGGCCGCCCAGGCCGTGGCCTGCAGCAGCATGCTGGCCTGCACATAGCGGGCTGCGGGGCTCACTCCGGGGCCCATGATCAGGGGCAGGGCGGCCGAGATCATGAACAGGTTGGCGGCCATCACCGCCATCAGTGTCAGAAAGTCCAGTGGCATGGATGGATGCGCCGCCGTGCGGCTGGGACGGTATTACTGGAACGCCACCTCGGCAAAGCTGCGCAGCTTGCGACTGTGCAGGCGGTGGATGCCGCCCTCGCGCAGGATCTCGATGGCGCGCATGCCGATGCGCAGGTGCTGGTCCACCCGCTCGCGGTAGAAGTGGTTGGCCATGCCGGGCAGCTTGATCTCGCCGTGCAGCGGCTTGTCGCTCACGCACAGCAGGGTGCCGTAGGGCACGCGAAAGCGGAACCCGTTGGCCGCGATGGTGGCGCTTTCCATGTCCAGCGCCACGGCGCGGCTCTGGCTGAAGCGGCGCTGGGGCATGTTGTCGGGCAACAGCTCCCAGTTGCGGTTGTCGGTGCTGGCCACGGTGCCGGTGCGCATGATGCGCTTGAGGTCGGCTTCGGCGATCTGGGTCACGTCGGCCACGGCCTGCTCCAGCGCCACCTGGATCTCGGCCAGCGCCGGGATCGGCACCCACAGCGGCAGTTCCTCGTCAAGCACGTGGTCTTCGCGCACATAGGCATGCGCCAGCACGTAGTCGCCCAGTTGCTGGCTGTTGCGCAGGCCGGCGCAGTGGCCCAGCATCATCCAGGCGTGCGGGCGCAGCACGGCGATGTGGTCGGTGATGGTCTTGGCGTTGGCCGGGCCCACGCCGATGTTGACCATGGTGATGCCGCTGCGGTCCTGGCGCACCAGGTGGTAGGCGGGCATCTGCGGCAGGCGCGGCGGGGCCACGCCCAGGGCGTCGGCCTCCGCCGCCGGCAAGCCGACGCGGCGCGTGATCACGTTGCCCGGCTCGATGAAGGCCACGTACTCGCTGTCGGGCTTGGCCATCTCGGCATGGCCCAGGCGCACGAACTCGTCGATGTAGAACTGGTAGTTGGTGAACAGCACGAAGTTCTGGAACCACTCGGGTGCCGTGCCCGTGTAGTGGCGCAGACGGTGCAGCGAGTAGTCCACGCGCGGCGCGGTGAACAGCGACAGCGGCTGTGCCTCGCCCTGGCGCGGTGCCCAGGTGCCGTTGGCGATGCCGTCGTCCATGGCGGCCAGATCGGGCAGGTCGAACACGTCGCGCATCAGCATGCGGCGCTCCTGTGTCAGCGTGCCTTCGATGTGGTCGTGCTCGGCGAACGAGAAGTGGATCGGGATGGGCTGGGCACTCGTGCCCACTTCCAGTTCCACGTTGTGGCTTGAGCGCAGCAGGCGGAACTGCTCGGCATAGTACCGTGCAAACAGGTCCGGGCGGGTCAGCGTGGTCTCGTAGCGGCCGGGGCCTTCCACGAAGCCATAGGCCAGCTTGGTGTCCGCCCGTGCCACCGTGGTGGTGTGGATGCGCACGAAGGGGTAGAAGGCGCGTACATGCCCCGCCGGCGTATCGCCGGAGACGAACTGGTGCATGGCCTCGCGCAGGTGGCCGATCTGCTGCTGGTAGATGCGCTGCACCTGGGCCAGGGCCTCGGCAGGGTCGGTGTGGCGGGTGGGGGCGATGAAGTCGGGAATCAGGGGCATGGCCCTATTGTCCACATGCGGCGGGGTGGTGGGGATGACAGCTACCTGCACTGCACCAGAAATTCACGGGAAACCGCCCTGTCGGACCCTCGCCCGGGCCCGCTGTGGCGTTCAGGCCGCAGTTTGCGCGCCCTGGCCCAGCAGCCACTGGCGGATGGCCGGGGCGTCCAGGGGCACCGAGATCAGGTGCCCCTGGATCAGATCGCAACCCAGGCTGCGCAGCAGGGCCATCTGTTCGGCGGTCTCCACCCCCTCGGCCACGGTCTTGAGCTGCAGGCTGCGGCCCATCTGCACGATGGCGGTGACGATGGCCACGTCGTCGGCGCTGTCCGGGGTGTCCATCACGAAGGAGCGGTCGATCTTGAGCTTGTCGATGGGGTAGCGCTTGAGGTAGGCCAGCGACGAATAGCCGGTGCCGAAATCATCGATGGAGATGCCCACGCCCAAGTCCTTGAGGGCTTGCAGCGTATCGAGCACCTGGCCGTTCTGGTGCATCAGCACCGATTCGGTCAGCTCGATCTCCAGATACTGCGGCGCCAGGCCCGTGGCCCTGAGGGCGGCGGCGATCTCGCCGGCCACGTCGCGCTGGCGGAACTCCAGGGCCGACAGGTTCACGGCCACCGGCACCAGGGCCAGCCCCTCGTCCTGCCAGGCCTTGAGCTGGCGGCAGGCCTCGTGCAGTACCCAGCGGCCAATCGGGGTGATGAGCCCGCGCGACTCGGCGAAGGCGATGAAATCGGTGGGGCCCACCAGACCGCGCACCGGGTGGCGCCAGCGCACCAGGGCCTCGAAGCCCCGGAGCGTGCCGTCCTTCAGGCAGATCTGCGGCTGGTAGTGCAGCACGAAGGCGTTGTCCGCGATGGCCTCGCGCAGCAGGCGCTCCTGCTGCAGCACCTCCATGGCGCGCAGGTCCATACCGGGCTGGTAGAACTGGCGGTTGCCGCGGCCACTGTCCTTGGCCTGCTGCATGGCCGCGTCGGCACAGCGCAGCAGTGCGTCGCCGGTGGCCCCATCGTCCGGGAACAGGCTGATGCCGATGGACGGCGACATGGTCAGCGGCAGGTGGCCCACCGTGAAGACGGTGCGCATGGCCTGCAGCACGGCGTCGGCCACCTGGGCCGCATCCTCGGGCGTCTCGATGCTGGTGAGCACCAGCACGAACTCGTCGCTGCCCAAGCGGGCCACCACGTCGGCTTCGCCCACAGCGTGGCGCAGGCGGTCGGCCACTTCGCGCAGCAACTGGTCGCCGGCGTGGTGGCCGAGCGAATCGTTCACGGTCTTGAAATGGTCCAGGTTCACGAACAGCACCGCCACCTGGCCCTGGCGGCGTGCCAGAGCCTTGGCCAGCTGTTCCATCAGGTGGCGGCGGTTGGGCAACTGCGTGAGCGAGTCGTGCAGGGCGTTGAAGGCCTCGCGCTCCTGCGCCTGCTTGCGCGCGGTGATGTCACGCACCACCACGATGCGGTAGTCCGCATGGTGAAACGGCATGGTCTTGCCCACCACCTCCACCGGGATGGCATGGCCATCCTTGTGGCGAATGGTGACCTCGTAGGGATCTTCGCGGCCGCTGCGCGTGTAGTCCAGCGCCACCGCGCGCCATTCGGGGCTGATGAAGTTGAAGATGGACAGGCCCACCACCTCGTGCAGCGCATAGCCTGTGAGCCGGTAGAGGGCCTCGTTGCCGTCGGAGATCAGGCCATCGCGGTGGAACACGATGGCCTCGTCCGTGGCTTCGGTGAACTTGCGCATGCGCTCTTCGCTCTCGCGCACCGAGCGCTCGGCACGCCAGCGCTCGCTGATGTCGGTGATCAGCACGAAGGAGCCCAGTTGCCGGTCCTTCTGCGCGCCTTCGAAGTGCGGGATGAGATTCACTTCGATCATGCGCACATCGCCATTGGGCAGGGTCTGCTCACGCGCGTACTTGACGTGCTCGCCCCGGGTGGAGCGCTCCACATGGGGCTGTATGGCCTGCCAGGCCTTGTCGCCGATGGCTTCCTGCACCGTGAGGCCGAGGATGGATTCGGTGGAGTGTCCGTTATAGGCCGCATAGCCCTGGTTGGCAAACAGGCAGTGCAGGCCGGGCAGGTCGAAATAGGCCATCAGCGCGGGCACGGAGTCCGCGATCAGGCGCAGCAGCAGGTCGCTGGAGCGGCCCTGCTCGGCGGTGCTGGCTGCGTTGATCGTTTCTGGCATGTACCACCCGGTTCCTGCGCTGTATTCCGTTATAGCCGATTCACCTGACGCCGGCGTAAGGTAGTTCTCCCTATGCACATGGCAGGGCAAATAGGTCTTTTCTGGCGCGCCCCGGATAATCGGGGCCATGACCTCCAAAGAAAACCAAGCCGGCACTGACTTCAGCACGCTGGCCCTCGGCCCCTCCACGCTGGCCAATCTGCAGCAGTTGGGCTACACGCAGATGACTCCCATCCAGGCCGCCAGCCTGCCGCCCGCCCTGCTGGGCAAGGACCTGATCGCCCAGGCCAGCACCGGCAGCGGCAAGACGGCCGCCTTTGCCCTGGCCCTGCTGGCCAACCTCAACCCGCGCCGCTTTGCCGTGCAGGCGCTGGTGCTGTGCCCCACGCGCGAACTGGCCGACCAGGTGACCACCGAGATCCGCCGCCTGGCGCGGGCCGAAGAGAACATCAAGGTCGTCACGCTGTGCGGCGGTGTACCGCTGCGCGGCCAGACCGTGAGCCTGGAGCACGGTGCCCACATCGTGGTCGGCACGCCCGGCCGCGTGATGGACCACCTGGAGCGCCAGCACCTGTCGCTGGAAGCGCTCAACACCCTGGTGCTCGACGAGGCCGACCGCATGCTGGACATGGGTTTCTTCGACGACATCGCCACCGTGGCGCGCCAGTGCCCCAAGGAGCGCCAGACCCTGCTGTTCTCGGCCACCTACCCCGAGGGCATCGCCAAGCTGAGCCAGCAGTTCATGAAGGCGCCCGAGCAGATCACCGTGCAGGCCCAGCATGCCGAGGGCAAGATCGAGCAGCGCTGGTACGAGGTGAAGAACTCCGAGCGCCTGCACGCCGTGTCGCAGATCCTGGACCACTTCCGGCCCGAGTCCTCGCTGGCCTTTTGCAATACCAAGCAGCAGTGCCGCGACCTGGTGGCCGTGCTGCAGGCCCAGGGCTTCAGCGCCCTGGCGCTGTACGGTGAGCTGGAGCAGCGCGAGCGCGACCAGGTGCTGGTGCAGTTCGCCAACCGCAGCTGTTCGGTGCTGGTGGCCACCGACGTGGCCGCGCGCGGCCTCGACATCGCCAACCTGGCAGCGGTGATCAACGTGGACGTGACGCCCGACGCCGAGGTGCACATCCACCGCATCGGGCGCACCGGCCGGGGCGATGCCGAGGGCCTGGCGCTGAACCTGTCGAGCATGGACGAGATGGGCAGCGTGGGCAAGATCGAGCAGTTGCAGGGCCGCGAATCGCGCTTTTACCCGCTGGCCGAACTCACGCCCACGGGCAACGGGCCGCTGGTGCCACCCATGGCCACCATCCAGATCATCGGTGGCCGCAAGGAGAAGATCCGTGCTGGCGACGTGCTGGGCGCGCTGACCGGCGAGATGGGCTTCACACGCGAGCAGATCGGCAAGATCAACGTCAACGAGTTCTCCACCTACGTGGCGGTGGACCGCACCGTGGGACGCCAGGTGGCCGACCGCCTCAACAGCGGCAAGGTCAAAGGCAAGTCCGTGAAGGCCCGCCTGGTTACCGACTGACCAGCATCTGCACCATGGCATCGTAGCCCCGCTGCTTTGCCAGTTGCAGCGGCGTGTTGCCCTGCCGGTCGGTCAGCGTCTGGCTTGCCCCCGCCTTGACGAGGGCCTTGAGCGTGGCCTGGTGGCGCGGCCCGCCGTTGCCCAGCACGATGGATTCGATCAGCGCCGTCCAGTGCAGGTTGTTCACATGGTCCAACGGCGCGCCGGCGGCGATCAACTGGCGCACCACGCCGTCGTGGCCCAGGTGGGCGGCGGCGATCAGGGCCGTGCCGTCGTAGCGGCTGGTGACCTGTTTCGCGCTGGCACCCAGCGAGAGAAGCAGGGCCAGCGTTTCCTCGTCGTCGGCCACGGCGGCGATCGTCACCGCGTCGTAGCGGTCGTTCTCCAGCAAATCCAGGCCGGCGCCGGCCTTGGCCAGTGTTCGGATGGCGTCACGCTGCCGGGCAAACGTGGCCACGTGCAGCGGCGTGCGCCCATGGGCGTCGCGGGCATTGGCCAGTGCCGCGGCACTCGGGCCTGCGATCAGGCGCTGCAGGGCGGCAGTGTCGCCATGGGCCGCCGCAGCATGCAGGCCCTGGTAGGCCGCTATGTCCGCAGGGCTGGGTGGCACCTGGGCCTGTGCCGGTTGCAGCGCTGTGAAGGCCAGGGTGGCGGCAATGGCGCACAGCGCACGCGCCGTGCTCGAAAAAGAAGGGGCGGTGCGGTGGGCCATGGCGCTTTCCTCGTCGGTCAGGTGTGGCTTACTTGAGCAGGTCCTGCACCTTGGCGATGCCGGCCACGGCGCATTGCTCGTCCAGGTGGCCGCCAGGCGCACCGCCCACGCCCACGGCACCGATCACTTCGTTGCCCACCTTCACGGGCACGCCGCCGCCCAGCAGCAGGTAGCCCGGGATGTTGACCAAGTTGGCCGCAGCGGGGTTCTTCTGGGCGCCTTCCATCATGGCCAGCGTGGTGTTCTTGGCAGATGCCGAGGTGTAGGCCTTCAGGCGGCTGGCTTCCAGCGTGTGCGGGCCGGCATTGTCGGCGCGGTACACGGCGCGCACGGTGCCGGCGCGGTCCACCACGGTGGCGGTCACGGCATAGCCGTTGGTGGTGCAGGTGGCCACGGTCTGGGCGGCGATCTGCGTGGCCAGGTCCAGCGAGATGTTCTTTTCGGTGCGCACGCCTTCGGCGCTGGCAGCGGTGGCGACGAAAGCGAGGGCGATGGCGGCGGTCTTGAAGTGGCGTTGCATGGTGTGTTCTCCGGTGGTGTGGAAGGCCGGCCTGGCAGGTCGTCAGGCCGTGGGAGAACTGTAAAAAATGCAGGCGGCCGGCGCCATTCGTGCGGCTACGCGCGGGCCTCCGTAGAACTACGGAGTGCTGTCCACCAGCGCGGCGTAGCGCCTTATCAATTGCGCCAGAGACTCTGCCCCGAGCTTGGCGAACAGGTTGGCGCGGTGGGTTTCCACGGTGCGCGGCGAGAGTTCCAGCGCACGGCCGATCTCCTTGTTGGTCAGGCCTTCGACGATCAGGCCCAGCACCTCGCGCTCGCGCCCCGAGAGCTGGGCATGGCGCTCGCGCGCCTGCTGGTCGGCCTGGTGGCGCTCGCGCGAGCGCACGTGCTGGCGCACCGCGTTCTGCAGGGCCTCGATCAGCACCTCGTCGTCCACCGGCTTTTCGAGAAACTCGGCGGCGCCGGCCTTGAAGGCGCGGCGGCACATGTCCACTGTGCCGTGGCCGGTGAGCATGATCACCGGCTGGTCCACGCCCTGCGCCAGCAACTGCTCCAGCAGGGCCAGGCCGCTGGTGCCCGGCATGCGCACGTCGAGCACGATGGCCCCGATGCTGGCCCGGTCGAAGCCTGCGGCAAAGGCCAGCGGGTCGGCCCAGGCCTGCACACGCAGGCCCACGGTGCTGATCAGCAGGGAGAGGCCCTCGCGCACGGCGGCATCGTCGTCCACCAGGTGGATTTGCGGGGACAGGGGCGTGGCGTGGTCGGTCATGGAAGCACCGGGGTGTGGAGGGGGGCGGCCGGGTGGGCGGCGGCGGGTGCCTGCGCCGTCACCGGCATCACCAGCACGAAGGCCGCGCCGCGGCCTGCAGCGGGTGCCAGCCACAGCTGCGCGCCCATGGCCTGGGCCAGGCTTTCGCACAGCGTGAGCCCCAGGCCCAGGCCACCCTCGCGCGTGGTGTAGAAGGGCTCGAACAGGCGCTCGCGCGCCTCGGCCGGTATGCCCGGGCCATGGTCGCGCACGGTCAATGCCACCTGGCCCGTGTCCTGCAGTGCCATGTGCAGCTCCAGCCGGCGCTCGGTGGCGGGCACCTGCTCCATGGCCTGCAGGGCATTCATCACCAGGTTGTGCACGATCTGCTGCAGGGCCACGGGTTCGGCCAGCACCGCAGGCAGTTCGGGTTCCGCCTCCAGGACCAGTGCCACGCCGCGCTGCTGCAGTTCAGGCTCCACCAGGTGCAGCACATCCTGCACGGCGGCGGGCAGGGCCAGCGGATGGGCCTGCCCGGCCAGGTCGGGGCGCTCCACCAGGCGGCGCAGCCGGCCCACCACGGCCGATGCGCGACGCGCCTGCTCCACGGCGCGGCCCATGGCGTCGAAGGCGGTGTCCAGGTCGGGTGGCGATTCGCCCAGCAGGCGCTTGGCGGCCTGGGTGCTGGCCAGCAAGGCCGTGAGGGGTTGGTTGAGCTCGTGTGCCATACCGGCGGCCAGCTCGCCCAGGGTGTTGAGCCGGGCCACCTGGCCCAGGCGCAGCAGCTCTTCGGCCCGCTGGCGCGCCACGCGCTGGCGCCACCACGCCAGAGCGCCGGCCCAGAGGGCAGCCGTGAGCACGCACCAGCCCAGCATGGCCCACCAGGGCAGCTCGGCCGGGGTCACGGTGCGCTCGGCCACCACGTCCAGGGGCTGGCTCGGCGATGCCAGCAGCTTGTGCACGCTGAAGTGCCAGCCCAAGCGGTCCAGGCGGCGCCCCGGCTGCACCACGAAGGACTGGCCAGCCCGGTCCAGCGCCACGCGCACCGGGCTGGTCACGGGGTTCATGGGCCATTCGTCCAGCGGCACGGTGGCCGCCAGGTCGATCTGCAGCGCATAGCTGGCCGGCGTGCCGGCCAGCACCAGGTGGTAGCGGCCGGCGGCCAGGTCGGCCAGGGCCATTTCGGCGCGGCCGGAGCGGCGCGAGGCTGCCTCGGCTGCATCGAGCGCGGCCTTCTGCGCGGCAGGCCAGGCACCCGCAGCCGGGCGCTGCAGCACGGCCAGGATCTGGGGGTAGACGGACGGCAGGCGCGGCAGGGTCGACGCGGCTGCCGTGTCGGCCACCGCGCCCTGCACCGGCGGTTGCAGCAGCGCCAGCGTGGCCATCACCGCGTCGTGCTGCACCACGCGCTGGCTCAGCAGCCGGTGCACGATGCGCGCATCCGTATCGAAGGCCGCGCGCAACTGCTCCACGCGCGCATGCGCCAGCCAGCCGGCACCGGCGGCGGCCACGAGGGCCCACAACAGCAATCCTGCGAGGCGATGGCGCCATGCCTTGGTCATGGGGCGGATTCTGGCACGGCCCGGTCTGTTGTAATCCTGTCAGAACGCCTCCACCCGCCCATGCCCCCCACTGCCTCCACCCTGCACCCCTGGTTCACGCCGCGCAACCTGCTGTGGGCGTCCGTGGCCGTGGCGCTGGTCACCATCGTTCTCAAGACGCTGGCCTGGTACGTGACCGGCTCGGTGGCCCTGCTGTCGGACGCCCTGGAGTCCTTCGTCAACCTGGCCAGCGCCATTTTTGCCCTGGCAATGGTCACCGTGGCGCAACGCCCGGCGGACGACAACCATCCGTACGGCCACCACAAGGCCGAGTATTTTTCATCCGGCTTCGAAGGCATCCTGATCGTTGGCGTGTCGTTGGGCATCTTCTGGGCGGCCGGGCATCGGCTGTTCGACCCGCAACCCCTGGAGCAGGTGGGCTGGGGACTGGTGCTCTCGGCGGTGAGTTCCGGCCTCAACGGCCTGCTGGCCTGGTTCATGTTCCGGTCCGCCCGTGCGTACCGCTCGATTGCGCTGGAAGCCGATGCCCGGCACCTCGTCACCGACGTGTGGACTTCGGCCGGGGTGCTGGTCGGCATTGCCGGTGCGGCGCTCACTGGCTGGCTTTGGCTCGACGCGGTGGCCGCCATCGCCGTGGCGATCAACATCCTCAAGGAAGGCGTGTCGCTGGTCTGGCGCTCATCCCAGGGGTTGATGGACGAGGCCGCCCCGCCTGCGGTGCAGGCCCGCATTGACGCCACCCTGCAGCAGTTCGTGCAAGGGCAGGCACCGGGGGTGCTGCGCTTTGACCATGTGTCCACGCGCCGGGCCGGCCAGCGCCAGTTCGTCGATCTGCATCTGCATGTGCCAGCCAGTTGGACCCTGGGCCAGGCCGCCGAGTTGCGTGGCCAGGTGGAGCGGGCGCTGATGGCCGCCGTGCCTGGCCTGCGTGCGACCATCGAACTGCTGCCCACCGATGTGGAAGCCCATTTTGACGACCCCAAGGATGTGACGTGATCAGTGTCTTGCAACGCGTGCGCGAAGCCCGCGTGGATGTGGATGGAACCACCGTGGGCGCCATCGGCGCCGGCCTGCTGGTGCTGGTGTGCGCCGAGCGCGGCGACACCGAGGCCGAGGCCGACAAATTGCTGGCCAAGCTGCTCAAGCTGCGCATCTTCGGCGACGACGCCGGCAAGATGAACCGCAGCGTTCAGGATGTTGCGGGCGGCCTGCTGCTGGTGAGCCAGTTCACGCTGGCGGCCGACACCACGGGCGGCAACCGCCCGAGCTTCACCCAGGCCGCAGCACCCGACGACGGGCGCCGCCTGTTCGACTACCTCGTGCAGCGGGCGCGGGCCCTGCACCCCGTGGTGGCCACCGGCCGCTTCGCCACCGAGATGCAGGTGCACCTAGTCAACGACGGGCCGATCACGATCCCGCTGCGCATTGCGCCTGCGGCGCCCACCGCGTAGGCGGGGGTCAGGCGCCGACCAGTTTCTGGAACGACCCGAGCACCGCCGGGCCGTTGAAGGGCTTGACGATCCAGCCGCGGATGCCGGCTGCCTTGCCGCGCTCTTTCATCGCGGGCGAGTTCTCGGTGGTCAGCATCACAATGTTGACGCCGCTGTTCTTGAGCTCGCTGCGCACCTTTTCGGCCATGGTCAGGCCGTCCATGTGGGGCATGTTCACGTCGCAGACCACGAGCTTGATGCGCGGGTCCTGCTGCAGCTGGGTCAGGCCGTCGCGGCCGTCCACTGCGAAAGCGACGTCGAAACCGTTCTTGCCCAGGAAGCCGCCGACTTCGTTGCGCACGGTGCTGGAGTCGTCGACGACGAGGATGTTGGCCATGGTGCGGGTCCTTCAAAAGTGGTCAAAAAAATTCCAGTTCGCCCGCGACCTCTTCGACCTTGGGGGGCTTCCAGTGGAAGTCCATCGGGGTGTAGGCGCGGGCGCACAGGGTGGCGTGCAGCGGCAGGCCACCTAACACGCCGTTTGGCAGGTCGATGCGGAAATGCTGCAGGTGGTCGGTGCCGATCTGCGCCATGTGCGGCAGGCTGCGGATGTCCAGGATCTGCGGGGTCGACAGGCCCAGGCAATCGTAGAAGGCGCCCAGCTCGCGGTTCATCGCGCCGCAACACATGTTGCCGACCTCGCAGATGGCGTCGATGAATGGCTGCGGGCCCATCTCCCGCTCGTCCTGCCCGACCATGCCCGCGATCCATGCGCGCGTGCGCGCATCGTGCGCAAAGTGCAGTGCCGCGATGATGCGAAACGAATAGGAGGCAATCGACAGCACCGCCATGTGGGTGAGCGAGTCCTGCTCCACCGCAGGCACGGTGCGGATCTGCATCTCCGAATGCTGCGGCCCCATGCTCTGGCGCAGGCCGGCGATCATCATGCTGTCCAGGCTGTCCCTGGCGCGTTGGCTCAACGTCATGGCGGCGGGCTCAGGCGGACAGGGCGGCCTGGATCTTGCGGTTGGTCAGCTCCAGGCCCATGGACGCATTGATGATCATCTTGCCGCCGGCCTGCATGTCCTGGAAGGTCGTGGTGGCGATCAGGTCGTTCTTGTAGAGGTTGTCCCGGTAGTGCTTGGACAGGGCCTCGGCGTTCACCGACAGCGTGCGCATCTCGTTGGCCACCACGGCGAAGCCGCGCCCCGCGCCGCCCGCACGGGCCGCCTCGATCGATGCGTTGAGCGCCACGATCACCATCTGGCGCACGATGCGCGCGAACTCGTCGTTCTTCTCGTGCATGTCCTTGTTGTGGGCCACCAACTTGCTCATGTCGGCATGCCAGCGCTCGAAGGTCTTGCTGATGCCCTGCAGGTCGGCCAGGGCCTTGGCCAGCGTCTGGCTATGGCCCATGGCGCCCCGCACCACGGCCTGCGTCTGCTGGCCGGCACTGTGTTCGATCAGGCGCTGTTCCTGCTCCCACTGCCCGATGGCGTCCTGCATGCTGGCCTGTGCCTGCAGCAGCGAGCCGTGCAACTGATCGACCTGGGACTGGAGCCGGGCATTCTCGTTCTCCACTTCCCATTGCGCATCCTTGCCGACGTCCTCGGTCTGCAAGGCTGCGTTGCGCAGCGTGCGGCCGCACAGCCAATAGCCGACCACGGCGCCCAGCGCGCAGCCGCACAGCAGAATCAGCACTTCCATCATTGCGCTTCCTTCTCGGCATGCTCCGCCGGGGCGCGGCGTGCCACGCCGTACTGGGCGGGCAGGTGGATCACGGTGTGGAACGGTGCGTGGCCTGCCTGCCCAGTGGTCGGCTGGAGTTCCAGCGCGATGCTGCCGCCCACGGATTCGATGAAGGACTTCACCGCGTCCATGCCCACCCCGCGTCCCGAGATGGCAGTCACTTCGCTGACCGTGGAAAAACCGGGTGCAAAGATCAGCTGCGCGGTCTCGGCCGGAGCCAAAGCGCTGTCTTCCTGCACGAGGCCCGATGCAATGGCTTTTGCGCGGATGCGGTCCAGGTTCAGGCCCCGGCCGTCATCGGACAGCCGCAGCGTGATCCGGCCGTCCGCCTGGCGCAGGGCGATCTCGATCCGGCCCTGCTGCGCCTTGCCTTGCGCGGCGCGCTCCTGCGGGGTTTCGATGCCATGGCCGAGCGCATTGCGCAGCAGGTGCATGAAGCTGTTGCGCAGCACATCGGTCACCTGGGTGCGCAGCGCGACGCCGCCATCGGTGATGACGACCTTGGGCGCTTGCCTGCCCAGCTCCTGCGCCAGGTCAGGCAATGAGGCCACCACCGTCTCCAGCACGTCGCGCAGCGTGTGGGTGCCCAGCAACTGCAGCGCGTGCTGTACCTGCTCCAGCATGGCGTGCGTGGCATGCGCGTCGCTGCTGTGGATGGCACTGTTGGTTGCTTGCAGCAGTTCGTCGATACGTTCGCGCGGCACCATCAGGTACTTCTCCACGCTGCCGCGGCGCCCCGGGCCCTTGCGGCCCAGCTTGGTGTCGTTGATGTGCGCGTAGCTGTCCAGTGATGCGCGCACCGCCTGCAGCTCGGCCAGCAGGGCCGCGTTGTCCCAGCCGGAGAGGTCCTGGCGCAGTGCGTCGTAGCGCTGCTCGGCCGCATGCGCCATGTCGGCCAGCTGCAGCAGGCCGTAGGTGCGGGCATTGCCCTTGATGGTGTGCATGTTGCGAAACAGCTCTGCCACGGCGGCCGCCCGGGCTGCCGCATCGTTGGCCGTTTCATCCAGCAGGCGCTGGTTGTGCAGCACGAAGGAGGCCGCGCTGTCCACGAAGTCGTGGAACTTTTCCTGCTGCACGGCAAGCACCTCGCCGATCATCGCCAGCTCCTGTTTCTGCGCCTGGGCAGCACGCGCCAGCTCACGCAGCTCGGTCACGTCGCGCACACACAGCATCAGCCGCTCGATGCTGCCGTCGGCCGAGGCGATGGGCGACCAGGTGAGGTCCAGCACCTTGGCCTTGCCGTCCGCGAACCTCGCGCTCACCTCGCCCGGCAGCAGGTGGGCGTTGAAGTCGAAGTTCATGGCGTCTTCGCCGATGCAGGCGTCGATGGCCGCCGTGGCCTGCGCCAGCGCATCGGCGCCCAGGTCGGTGTGGTTGAGCAGCACCTCGCCCACGCTGCGCCCGGCGAGCTCGCGGGTCTCGACGATGCTGGCCAGGTGGTCCGAGTATTCGGGATGCACCACACCGCCGGCCTGCAGGGTCAGGATGCCTTGCGGGATGGTGTGCAGCATGACCTGGATGTCGGCCGTCTTCTGGCGCACGAGTTCCGTGCTTTCCTGGATCTTTTCCACCATCAGGTTGAAGGCCGTGAGCGAGCGCCCGATCTCGTCCATGCGCGCCACCGGCACGCGGTGCGAGAAGTCCTGGCTGGTGGCGATTTCGGTCATCTTGCGCTCCATTTCGCCGATGGGACGCACGATCTGGCGGTACAGCATGAAGCCGATGCCCGCCATGCCCAGCACGGCGATGACCGTGATCGCGGTCAGCATCGTCGTGGTCTGGGTCAGGTTGGCGTTCAGCGAGGCGATGGCCTGGTCCTTGCCGCGGCGCTTTTCCACCTGCACCGCCTCAATCATCTGGCCCTGCTCGCGCAGGTACTGGTCCACAGTGGCGGCCATGGTGGCCTCGGCGGCTTCCTGCTGGCCCGCCAGCTTGAATTGGGCCGTGTCGTCGATGGCCTGGAAGTAGTTTTCCAGGCTCATCTCGGCCTCCTTGATCAAACCGCGCTGCGCATCGCTATCGGCCTGGCGCATCTGCGAAGCCAGGGCATCCTTGAGTTCGGATTTGCGCGAGCTCAGCGCCTCGTAGGTGGCCTTGGCGCTCTCCCCGTCCGGCGCCGACACCATGGCCATGGTGGCGATGTGCACGTCCTTGAGCTGCCCCATCATTTCCACCGACTGGATGGTGCTGGGGACCACGCCCTCGGTCACCGCCTTGACCTGCTGCGCACCCTGGGACGATTGGTAGAGCGCGAAGCCGCCGATAGCGCACAGCGCCAGGAAGGTGAGGGTGATGAGCAGGATGATGCGCAGGCGAACGGTCATGGGAGGGACTGGCTGCTGAACCAATGTAACAATTTGATTCAACTGTCGGCGCTGTCCATGGCGCCTTCATGACAGTTCCCCCGGGCCTTTGAGGGGCAAGGCGGTGCAGGCCTGCGCGGTTTGCGCTTTTCGTGGCGCGGTTGGCTGCGGCTATTGCAGCGTCAGCGCCAGCGCGATGGGCAGAAACACCAGCGCCCCAAGGTTGCCGATCAGCACCATCGAGGCCACCTTCTCAGGCTCCTGCCGGTAGCGCTCGGCCAGGATGAAATTGATCACGGCAGGGGGCAGGGCGCCGAAGACCAGCAGCAAGCCCTGCTCGCGCGGCGCCAGGCCCATGCCCCAGGCCACGGCCCAGGCGATGGCCATGCCGGTCACGGGACGCAACACCGCGCCGAAGAGGCCGAAGCCGACGGACTGGATGTGCGAATCCGCCAGGCGCGCACCCAGCGCGAACAGCATCAGCGGAATCGACACATCGCCCACCATGCGGATGGCCGTGAGCAACGGCGGCCACAGGTCCACGCCTGCCATGCCCACCGCCAGCCCCGCGATGGCGGCCAGGATGGAGGGCGAGGTCCACACGCTGCGCAGCCGCGCCTGGTGGTCCAGCAGCCAGATGCCGAAGGAAAACTGCAGCGCGTTCGATACCACGAACATCGCGATGGCCGGCGCCAGCGCTTCCTGCCCGAAAGCCAGCACCGCGAGCGGCAGGCCCAGGTTGCCGCAGTTGTTGAACATCATGGGCGGCACCAGCGTCTTGGGCTCCATGCCCAGCGCACGGGCCACCAGCCAGCCCACCACCCCTGTGCCAGTGATCAGCAGCAGCGTGGCCAGCAGCAGCGCCAAATGCTCTTGTGCACGGAAGTCCTTGCCCGCCATGGCCCCGAACACCAGGGCGGGCACGAACACCGCCAGGTTGAGCTGGTTGGCGGTCGAGAGGTCGGGCTTCATGCGCCGCCCGACGGCATAGCCCAGGGCGGCAATGGCGAACAGGGGAAACAGGATGGAGAGGATGCGCAGCAGCATGGAGGGGCGTGAAGGACGACCCTGCCAAGCTTAAGGTACGGCGGCGGCACGGGCCCTTGCGATGGTCGACCGGCGCAGCCCAACGGTCCGCAGTATCTGCCTTGGCCCTGGATCAAGGGTGTTTTGCGTTAAAAAGGTGACGGTGAGGCCCATGCCCGCGCCGCCCTGTCCACACCCCGCACAAAGCCCATGCGCACCATTTACTTCATCAGCCACCCCGATGTGGTGATCAACCCCCTTGTGCCAATCACGCACTGGCCCTTGTCCGAGCGCGGGCGCGCGCGCATGGTGGCGGCGTTGTCGCAGCCCTGGGTGCCCGGCATCTCGGCCGTGTACTGCAGCACGGAGCAAAAGGCCATCGATGGCGCGCTGATGCTGGCGTCGCACCGGGGGTTGGCGCCCACGCAGGTGGCTGCGCTCGGGGAGAATGATCGCTCGTCCACCGGCTACCTGCCGCTGGCCGAGTTCGAGACCGTGGCCGACGCCTTTTTTGCGCAGCCGGAACAATCGGCGCGCGGCTGGGAGACGGCCGCGCACGCCCAGGCGCGCATCGTGGAGGCCGTGGCATACATCGCCGCGGCCGATGCGTCTGCCGGGGCACTGGCCATCGTCTCGCATGGGGCGGTGGGTGCGCTGCTGTACTGCCACCTCACCGGGCAGCCCATTTCGCGGCAATGGGACCAGCCCGCCAATGGCGGTGGCAACTACTTCGGCATCCAGTGGGGGCCAGAGCCCCGCGCGCTGTCGTGGTGGCTGCCGGTCGATGGAGTCGGGCCCTCTCCCTAACGTTTGCGCGCCTTGGCGGGCTTCGGTGCCACCGGCTTGGTGTCGTACGGATCGGCAAAGCCCAGCTCCTGCAGGATGGCGGTCTCGTAGGCTTCCATCTCGTCGGCATCGGCCGCGCTGGTCTCGTGGTCCCAGCCCTGGGCGTGCAGGGCACCATGCACCAGCATGTGGGCATAGTGTTCCTCCAGGCTCTTGTTCTGCTCCTTCGCTTCGCGCTCGATCACCGGGGCGCACAGCACCAGGTCGGCCGTGACCAGGGGTTCCTGCGTGTAGTCGAAGGTCAGCACGTTGGTCGCATAGTCCTTGCGTCGGTAGTCGTTGTTGAGCTGCCGGCCTTCCTCTGCATCGACGATGCGCACGGTGATCTCGGCGTCGGTGGCCAGGGCGTGGCGTATCCAGCGCGTGACCTTGTGGCGCGGCAGCACGGCGCGGTGCGCAACTGCTCCATCGAATCGGCCGAACTGCAGCGACAGGGAAAGTTGGTTCAAAGGCATGGGGAATGTCTTGTCAGGGGCTGCTCACGTGCGGGTGCGCGTGGCTACCGCACGGCGGGGTGCGTCGTAGGCGTCCACGATGCGCGCCACCAGCGGGTGGCGCACCACGTCGGCGCTGGTGAAGTGGGTGACGGCGATGCCCTTGACGCGCTTGAGCACGCGCTCGGCATCGACCAGGCCGCTCATGGCCCCTTTGGGCAGGTCGACCTGGCTCACGTCACCCGTGACCACGGCACGCGCGCCGAAGCCGATGCGCGTGAGGAACATCTTCATCTGCTCGGGCGTGGTGTTCTGCGCTTCATCGAGGATCACGAAGGCGTTGTTCAGCGTGCGCCCGCGCATGAAGGCCAGCGGCGCGATCTCGATGGCGTTGCGCTCGAAGGCCTTCTGCACCTTGTCGTTGCCCATCAGTTCGTACAGCGCGTCGTACAGCGGGCGCAGGTAGGGGTCGACCTTCTGCGCCAGGTCGCCGGGGAGGAAGCCCAGGCGCTCGCCGGCCTCCACCGCCGGGCGGGTCAGCACGATGCGCTGCACGTTGCTGCGCTCCAGGGCATCCACCGCACAGGCCACCGCCAGATAGGTCTTGCCGGTGCCGGCCGGGCCGATGCCGAAGGTGATGTCGTGCGTGGCGATGTTCTGCAGGTACAGGTTCTGCGTGGGCGTGCGCCCGCGCAAGTCTGGGCGGCGCGTGCTGAGCACGATGGCGTCGTCCGGGGCTTCCAGCAGCTCGCTGTCGCTCGCCAGCATGAGCTGGATGTGGTCCTCGGGGATCGGGCGCTCGGCCATCTCGTACAGGGCCTGCAGCAGCTCCATCGCCTGCGTGGCCTTGGCCTTGGGGCCGTCCACCTTGAATTGTTCGTGCCGGTGCGCGATGCTCACCTGCAGCGCCACCTCGATGGTGCGCAGGTGCGCATCGGCCGGGCCGCACAGGTGCGTGAGCCGGGTGTTGTTGTGGGGAGTGAAGGTGTGGCGCAGGATCACGCTGATAATTCCCGTGAGGCAATGGAACAGAACGCAAGAGCGACGGCGCTGCTTGTCACGCCAGCGACGGCAAAGGACATCAATGATAGGCAAATTGACCGGCACCCTGCTGGAGAAGAATCCCCCCGAGGTACTTTTGGACTGCCACGGGGTGGGCTACGAGGTGAATGTGCCCATGAGCACCTTCTACAACCTGCCCTCTGTGGGGGAGCGCGTGAGCCTGCTCACGCAGTTCATCGTGCGCGAGGATGCGCAACTGCTGTACGGCTTCGGCACGGCCGAAGAGCGCCAGGCCTTTCGCGAGCTGATCAAGATATCGGGCGTGGGCCCGCGCACGGCGCTGTCCATCCTGAGCGGCATGGGCGTGGGCGACCTGGCCCAGGCCATCACGCTGCAGGAGGCGGGGCGCCTGGTCAAGGTGCCTGGCATCGGCAAGAAGACCGCCGAGCGCCTGCTGCTGGAGCTCAAGGGCAAGCTGGGCGCCGACATGGGTGGCACCCGCGCCCACGCCACCAGCGATGCGCAGGCCGACATCCTGCAGGCCCTGCTGGCCCTGGGCTACAACGACAAGGAAGCGGCCGCTGCCCTCAAGGCCCTGCCGGCCGATGTGGGCGTGAGCGACGGCATCAAGCTCGCGCTCAAGTCGCTGGCCCGGTAGGTCCGAACGGGCGCCTACTGGGCCTCGCGCACCAGGCGGCCGTTGATCGGCTGCACCGGCCGCGCATTGGGCGGCGAGACGCGCGCCAGCAGGCGCAACTGCTCCAGGCCCACACTCACCGGCGTCTTCATCACGATGCGCAGCACGCCCTCGGTGCAGGGCGGGGTGGTCAGCGAGCCCGCGTACTGGTAGTAGCGCCGGTCCTGCGGCAGCAGCTCGCCCACCGAGAGCACCGGCTGCGGCAGGCGCACGCGGTCCTGCGCATCCAGGGGCATGTGCGTCCAGAGGCGGGTGATGAAGGCGTTGGGGCTACCGAGCTGCATGGGCACGCTCACCACGGCCATCTGACCGCTCGGGCCCTGGTACACCAGCTCGGTGGCCATGGGGTAGTTCTGCAGGTGCACGCGCTCCTCCGCCGGGTGGCGGAACTGCAGGCGCATGAGCCGCCAGGGGGCTCCGCGCAGCGGCAGGATGCTGGTGCCTTCCACCTCCAGCGCCAGGCCATGCCCCGTGTTCCACACCGTGCCGCCGAAGAACTGGTTGCCGAATGGCAAGGGGTCGGCCGGGCCGAGCGCCACGTCCTGCGCCGTGATGTGGATCGGCGACTGGCGCGTGCCCTGGCTGCAGGCCGAAAAATCCGGGTGCAGGCCGCCCCAGGCCTCGGGCCCCTTGTCGCCGCTGGCATGCTCCCAGCGCACCGTGCGCGGGTCGGCTGGTGGTGGTGGGGGCGCAGGCGGCGCGGCGGCGGCCAGTTCGGCGGCCCGCGACTGGATGTAGCGGCGGCTGGCGCCGGCGTCCGGCACGGTCGACCGGGGTGGTGTAGGTGGGCGTGCTTCGGCCGGGGCCGGCTTGCGCGGGCGGTCGGGCGGTACGCGCACTTCCACGCTGGGGATGGGGCCGGCGTTCTTGCGCGCACCGGGTTTGGCCGGCGCTGCGTTCTTGTCCTTGGCGCGCTGGATGGCCTCGTCGATCCGGGTGGCCAGGGTGGCCTTGTCCTGCGGGTTCTCGATGCGGATGGCGCCGCTGGCGGTGCGGGAGGGCGGGGCCGTGGTCTGGGCAGTCGCGGTCAGGGCGGCTGCGCCACTGGCGGCCAGCGCAGCCAGCAATTGCAACGGTCGTGGCAGGCGGGTGGGCGCGGGCAGCATCTGTTTCATGGTGTGCTTCATGTATCGGCACAGTACCCACTTACTTTACCCCCTGGGGGGGCGCCCGGGCTATATAGTTCCAGTCGGCCCGCCCGCGCGGGTATTCGACCCCGGACAGAACCACCGTGACCATCCAGACCGACGACTTCGCCCCCATACCGCCCAAGCGCGTGGTGTCCGCCGCGCCCGCCTCGCCGCAGGAGGAGGCCATCGAGCGCGCCCTGCGCCCCAAGCTGCTGCAGGAGTACGTGGGCCAGGCCAAGGCGCGCGAGCAGCTCGAGATCTTCATCGGCGCGGCACGCAAGCGCGGCGAGGCGCTGGACCATGTGCTGCTGTTCGGCCCGCCGGGCCTGGGCAAGACCACGCTGAGCCACATCATCGCGGCCGAGCTGGGCGTGAACCTGCGCCAGACCAGCGGCCCCGTGCTCGAAAAGCCCAAGGACCTGGCCGCGCTGCTGACCAACCTGGAAAAGAACGACGTCCTGTTCATCGACGAGATCCACCGCCTCTCGCCCGTGGTCGAGGAAATCCTGTACCCGGCGCTGGAGGACTACCAGATCGACATCATGATCGGCGAGGGGCCGGCCGCGCGCAGCATCAAGCTCGACCTGCAGCCCTTCACCCTGGTGGGCGCCACCACGCGCGCCGGCATGCTCACCAACCCGCTGCGCGACCGCTTTGGCATCGTGGCACGGCTGGAGTTTTACACCGCGCAGGAGCTCGCGCGCATCGTGCAGCGCAGCGCCGGCCTGCTCGACGTCCCCATGGACGAAGTGGGCGGTTTCGAGATCGCGCGCCGCTCGCGCGGCACGCCACGCATCGCCAACCGGCTGCTGCGGCGCGTGCGCGACTATGCCGAGGTCAAGGGCGACGGCCGCATCACCCTGGATATCGCCAACCGGGCCCTGGCCATGCTCGATGTGGACCCGCAGGGCTTCGACGTGATGGACCGCAAGCTGCTCGAGGCCGTGATCCACCGCTTCGATGGCGGCCCGGTGGGCCTGGACAACATCGCCGCCAGCATAGGCGAAGAGGCCGGCACCATCGAGGACGTAATCGAGCCCTACCTGATACAGCAGGGCTTTTTGCAGCGCACCACGCGCGGCCGCGTGGCCACGCTGGCCGCCTACCGGCACCTGGGCGTGACCCCGCCCAAGACCGGGGGGCAGGACCTGTTCGAAAGTTGAAGGCACCCGAAGCCGCTGCCCATGCTCCGTTCCCGCCGCCGCAAAAGCCTGCGCGAGAGTGCCAGGTCTGCCCCCGTGCGCACAGGCGCCAATGTGGATTGGGCGCAGGCCAGGTGGGATGCACTCACGCCCGAGCTGAAATTCGTCATGTCCTTCAGCCAGGTGCTCCTTGTGGGCACCATGCTGCTGCACGGCTTGAGCGGCCCGGTCTATGGCCAGCTCTCCGTGTTCCTGGTGGTGGGGTTCGCGGAGATGCCCGGCTGGGTGGCCTTGTGGGGCGCGACCAGCGTGTGGTGCCTGGCCGCCGCCGTGGCCACCCATCTGGCCGAACGATACCTGCCGTCGATGGGCGCGCTGCGCTGCGCGCGCTGGCGGCTGCAGGCCTATGTGGCCGCAGCGGTTCTCTGGGGCATCAGCCTGCTGCTGTGGTTGCTGAGCACCCCGGGAATGTGGGGCTCTCTGGGTGTCTGGCCCGGCCTTGCGCCGCGGTCTGAATGGCTGCTGGCTCCCTTGCCCTGGGCGTGGGAATGGATGTTGCCTGCCGCACGTGATGACGTTCAGCGCTGGTGGCTGGGTATTGCACTGGCAAGCATCCTCCTGTCGGCGTGTTGCTTTGAACGGGGTCGGTGGCCGCGCACCGGGCTGGCCTTCATGGCCACCGCGCTGCTCGCCTCTGGCCTGTGGGCGCTGGGCGGCGCGGCCTACCACTACGTGGCCGGCCGGAGTTTCGCGGGCGTGACCGATGCGATCGCGGTGCTGAACCTGCAGTCCCATCCGGGCCAGCGCAACGCCGATACCTTGCTATGGCTGGTGTGGGCTTGGTTTCTGCTGGGCCTGGGGGCCCTGGTCATGGTCGTGGTGCTGCATACCCCATCGGAGGACCTGCAGAGGTCTTAGGCTCCTCGGTTACTGGGGCGCGCCGCGTGGTTGACGCCGTCTCCAGCATGCCCGCCACGATCAGCACCTGCGCGACGTAATAGGTGACCAGCACCCAGAGCTGCGCCAGCGGCAGGGGCTGCACGAAGCGGTTGGTGGCCAGCGTGGCATCGCTGAGCATGAAGAACCCGGCCCCGATGGCGACCAGCCAGGCGCCACGCCCGCCCAGCACGGCGGCGCGGCCGATGGCCTGGGCGGCCATGAGTGCGATCACCAGCACATAGGCGGCCACGGGCCCGCGCAGCGGGGTCGGCAGCCCGCCAAGCCACAGGAAGGCGTACATGCCCACGCCGATGGCCAGCGTGGCCACCAGTGCGCCGCGCCGGGCAAACCAGAGCACGCCCTTGCGGAACAACACGATGTAGCACAGGTGGGCGAGCAGAAAGCTCACCAGCCCGGGGATGAAGAAGCCGCCGAACATCAGGAACACATCGCCCGCGAGCGAGCCGGCCAGCGCAGCGATGAGCCAGCGACCTTCGGTCCTGTCGAGGCGGTTGCCAGGGGGCGCCGTGCGCAGATGCCCGGCGACCACGGCGATGGCGATCACCATGGTCAGCGGCTTGAAGAGCCAATGCCATTCCTGCAGTCCCAGCACACTGGTCGCCGTGGCCAGGGCAGCCGATTCGACCAGCAGCGCCATGCCCATGCCGATGCGCCCCTGCACCGCCGCACCCAGGGCCCATTGCGCAACCAGCAGCGTGGTGAACCAGATGGCGTTCTGGGCCAGCGGCGCCGTGTCGGCCTGCCACAGGAAGGCGGCCACACCGGCCAGCATGAGCGCGAACTGCACGCCCGCAAACCACTGCAGCGCGCGCGACATGGGCGGGTGGTACAGCGGCATCCGGGCAATGTCGAAGGCCGGCTTGGGAAAGCGCTCGGCCACGTCGGCCGGCCGCCAGCCCGGCGGCTTGATCCACACCCGCAGCTTGTCGAGCCAGTTGCGTGCATGCCAGCTGTCGTGCGCCAGGCTTGCGTACACCTGGGCATTGGCCCACAGCGGGTCCCAACTGTTGAGCAGGCCGCGCGTGCCGTAGACGCACTTTTCCCGGTCGTCCTCGTCCTTGAAGGTTCCGAAAATCCGGTCCCAGAGGATCAGGATGCCGCCGTAGTTCTTGTCCAGGTACACATCGTTCACCGCGTGGTGCACGCGGTGGTTGCTGGGGCTGCAGAACCAGCGGTCGAACCACCCGAGGCGCCCCACCTGCTCGGTGTGCACCCAGAACTGGTAAAGCAGGTCCACCAGCGCCACGATGGCGAACACCAGCGGCGGCACGCCCGCCAGTGCCATGGGCACGTAGAACACCCAGCCCAGCAGCGCGCCCGAGCTGGTCTGGCGCAGCGCGGTCGACAGGTTGTAGTCCTGGCTCTGGTGGTGCACCGCATGCGCGGCCCAGAGCACGGCCGACTCGTGGCCCATGCGGTGCAGCCAGTAGTAGCAGAAGTCGTAGAACACCAGCGCCAGCAGCCAGCCCGGCAGACTGAGCCAGAAGGCGTCGTTGCGCCACAGCGCCACATGCTCGAACACGGCGGTGTAGATGCCCACCCGCAGCAGCCGCGTGAACACCGCGCTGGTCTGGCTCAGCATCCCGAGGCTGATGCTGCTGATGGCATCGGCCATGCGGTAGGTCACGCGCTGGCGCTTGTAGCCCACCGCCAGTTCAATGGCGATCAGCAGGAAGAAGACGGGTGTGGCAAGGACGATGATCTGGCTGGGGCTCATTGGGGCGAATGCAGTGTTTCGCCGATTCTTGCCCCAATCAGGTCAGCGCGCCTCTGGCATCAACCCTGATGATGCGCTCCACCGTGCCCAGAGCCAGCCCGCCGCGCACGCCGATCAGGTGGTCGTGCAGGTTCACCGTGGGGTCGCAGTGCCCGGGAATCAGCCACAGCATGCGGCCCAGGGCCGGCAGCCGGGCCTTGGGGCTCTCGGTGTACAGCAGGCCGTGCTCATCGCCGCCATTGCCGTAACGCAGCGCGCGCTCGGGCGGCAGCATGGCCACCAGGGGCAAGCCCGAGTCGATGGCATGGCTCTTGTGGCCGGCATCGCACACCGCATGGGTATCGCGCACGGAGATCACCTGCGTCTTGATGAACAGGGAGTGCTCGAACGTGGGTTGCGCCGGCTCGCGCTCGTTGCGCGCGTAGTCGGCATCCATGAACAGAAAAGAGCCGGCCTGCAGCTCGCCGTAGACGCCGCTGGCCGCTTCGTGCACCAGGGTGCCGGTGCCCGATCCGGTGATCAGTGGCACCGGAATGCCTGCGGCCTCGATGCAATGGCGGGTGTAGGCCGCCGCGCGCACCACGCCGGCAATGGTCTCGCGCCGCTCGGCCGTGCCCGTCAGGTGCTGGGCGCGGCCGTGGTAGGCCTGCAGCCCGGCAAAGCGCAGGCGCTGGGCGTGGCGCACGATGGCCTGGGCCAGCGGCACCGCGTCCTCGCCCGGGGGCACGCCGCAGCGGCCCTGGCCCACGTCGATCTCGACGAACACGTCGATGCCGGCATCGCTGCCGGCCAGCGCCATGGCCTCGGCCAGGCGTTCGATGCCTTCGGGGTGGTCCACCGCCAGCGCCAGGCGCCCGCCGCGCGCGGCCAACTGGGCCGCCAGCCGCGCCACGCGCAGCAGCTTGGGGCCGGCCACGACCTGGTTGCTGATGTAGATGTCGGTCACGCCGCCGGCGGCCAGGGCCTCGGCCTCGGCCACCTTCTGCACGCACACGCCCTGGGCGCCGGCCTGCTGCATCAGGAGGGCCAGCTCGGCGCTCTTGTGCAGCTTGGCATGGGGGCGCCAGCGCACCCGGTGCTTGCGGGCGAATTCGGCCATGCGCTGGATGTTGCGTTCCATGGCATCGAGGTCCACCACCAGCGCGGGCGTGTCGATCAGGTCCACCCGCGCGCCGATGCTGGCGCGCAGGGCTTCAGGTAAGGGTTTCATCGCGGGCCGCGTTGTCCAGGTGTTGGGTATCGGCCCAGCCGACCAGCGTGAGGCCGTCGGGTGTCCACAGCAGGCGGTTGATGGCCGCGTTGGACAGCTGCCAGGTGCGCGGCGCCTGGATCTCCTGGCGCGTGGCCATGCGGTACAGCACGTCGAGCACGCCGCCGTGGGCCACCATCAGCACCTGCTCGCCGGGGTGCTTTTCGGCCAGCGCGAACACCGTGCGTTCGATGCGCTCACGCAGCATGACCAGCGATTCGCCGCCCTCGGGCACGTACTCGGGGTCGCGCTTGCGCCAGCGCCGCGCGTCCTCGGGCATCTCGGCCTCGATCTCGGCGAAGGTGCGGCCCTGGAAATGGCCGAAGCTGCGCTCGCGCAGGCCGGTTTCGGGCGTGATGGGGGCGCCCGTGGCATCGGCCACGGCCTGGGCCGTGGCATAGGCGCGTTGCAGGTCGCTGGCGTAGATGGCGTCGATGGGCTCGCTGGCCAGCGCCTGCGCCAACTGCTGCGCCTGCCACTGGCCGGTCTCGTTCAGGGGAATGTCCAGGTGGCCCTGGATGCGGGTGTCTACGTTCCAGGCGGTTTCGCCATGGCGTACGGCAATGATTCGGGTGGCTTGCATTCAGGTGGGATCAGGGTGGGGGCGCGAAGGGGATGCGCACCTGGCGTGGGCCGGCGGGCGGTTGGGGGAAGCCGGTAAGTGCCGCATCGAACAGGATGCCGAACACGGCGGGGTCGGCCACCCACACGTCCTCGTGCACGGCCGAGGTTTCGTAGACGCTGGCCTGCGTGGCCGCGTCGCGCATCACCACGCTGACCGCGCGGCGGTGTAGCGGGGTGGGCTCACCCATGCGCCACAGGCCACCCATGCCCCAGCCGCGGCGGCCATACCAGCCGCCCCAGTGATAGGGGCCGTAGAAGCCGTGGGGGCCGTAATAGGCGCCGTAGTAAGGGTCATAGCGCGGCACGGTGCTCGCCTGCACGCCGATCTGCACCAGCAGTTGGGGCGCGGCGTCGTCGCGCTGCAGGCCGGCGCGGGCCAGCGACCGCTCGGCCAGCGCGGCAATGGCGTCGAAAGCCGGCGTCTGCTGCGAGGGCAGGCGGTCAATGCGGTAGGTGGCCGGGCTGGGCACGGCGGCCAGGGTGGAGAAGCTCTGCACCTGGCCTTCCACCACGCGGGTGGTGCTGCAGCCGGCCAGGGTGGCCACTGCTGCGCACAGCAGCAGGGCGGGAATCCAGCGACGGGTCATGGTTGTCTCCAGGGATGGGGTCAATCCACCTTGGAGTGTGCTCCTGCCGCCGAGGTTCACGACAGCTGCACCACCTGCACACCTGGTAACGACGGGCTGGGGGCCGAAAACTCTTCCTTGTCGAAGGCCTTGTCGCCGTCTTCGCTGGCCACGCCGGTGGCGCGCGCGTTCTTGAAGTCGTACTGGCTGCCGTCCAGCAGGTGGGAGGGCACCACGTTCTGCAGCGCGTTGAACATGTTTTCCACGCGGCCGGGAAACTTCTTTTCCCATTCGCGCAGCATCTCGCCCACCTGCTTGCGCTGCAGGTTCTCCTGGCTGCCGCACAGGTTGCAGGGGATGATGGGGAAATTGCGCTGCGCGGCCCAGCGCGTGGTGTCCTTCTCGGTCACATAGGCCAGCGGGCGGATCACCACGTGGCGGCCATCGTCGCTGACCAGCTTCGGGGGCATGCTCTTCATCTTGCCGCCGAAGAACATGTTGAGCAGCAGCGTCTGCAGGATGTCGTCGCGGTGGTGGCCCAGCGCAATCTTGGTGCAACCGAGCTCGTCGGCCACGCGGTACAGGATGCCCCGGCGCAGGCGGCTGCACAGGCTGCAGGTGGTCTTGCCCTCGGGGATCAGGCGCTTGACGATGCTGTAGGTGTCTTCGTTCTCGATGTGGAAGGGCACGCCCGTGCTCGCCAGGTACTCGGGCAGCACGTGCTCGGGAAAGCCGGGCTGCTTCTGGTCCAGGTTCACGGCCACCAGGTCGAAATGGATGGGCGCGCGCGCCTTGAGCTTTTGCAGGATGTCCAGCAGGGCGTAGCTGTCCTTGCCGCCGGACATGCAGACCATGACCTTGTCGCCCTCTTCGATCATGTTGAAGTCGACGATGGCCTTGCCGACCTCGCGGCACAGGCGCTTTTCGAGCTTGTGGGCCTCGCGTTCGATCTTCAGGCGCGCAGGGCCCGATGCGGCTGCGGCCGCATCGGCGCCGGTGTCTGCCACTTCGGGGGGCTCGGCGGTCCAGCCGGCCCGTTGGGGTTCGTTCATCACTGCGCTCATGGGAGGGGGCTCTGGGGTCTGGTGAAAGCGGTGCCAGCCGGGCGCCCGGACAGGGTGCGCACGCGCTGGGGCCAAAATGACGGAAATAAGCCCCAATTGTCGGCGAAACCGCCCGCCCATGGGCTGGAGCGGGCTCTCCAGTGGGGGTGAAGCCCCGCTCAAAGCGCTATTTTTCCGCTTTCGCGGGCTCGCCGCCAGGGGCCGCAACGGCTTGTTGCAAGGGGGCGGCTCGCTCTGCAAGCCACAGCCGCATGTCGCGCTTGCCCTTGGCGTTGGCGCGGCGCCAGGCCTCGCGGGCCAGCGCCAGGAAGCGCTCCTCGGCGGGGTCGGGGTGCTGCGTGGTGTGCTCGGCGTCCAGCCAGCCGCTGTCCACGCGCGCATGGCGCTCGATCTGGCGCGCCAGCGTGTCGCCGACGGGGCGGGAACTCTTGATCTGGCTCCACATGCTCGGGGAGATTTCGAGCGAGGCCGCAAAGGCCTGGTCCAGCCCCTTGGCCGGCTTGCCGGCAGCGATCTCTTTTTCGAGAAACAGGCGGTGCAGTGCCAGCACGTTGGTGCGGCGGATGACGGTGAGGGGAGGCGGAGTCACAGAAGAAAAACAACAAACGCAGAAAAAAGATTGTGCAAGGTGTTGACGGGTAAGTAAAGACTATTTACAGTCCATTTCCATCAGGACTCCCTGTCCTTCTCGAATTCACCACCGAAACGACCTACCGCCGAAAGACCACCGTGAACGCCTGCCGCTCCGCCATCCTCCACCGCTCCCTCCAGGGTGCCGTGGCCGTGCGCGGGGCGTTGATTTCGCGCACGTTGTCGTCCATGCCATCCCATGCAAAGCGACTGTCATCGCAGCAGCGCACCTCGTATTTGCAGGGCAATGGCAGCCAGCCGCAGTGGCTGGGCAATGGTTTCGAGGATACCGCTCCCCCCCCGGGCGGAGGTTGCAGCGCAGGGCAATAGCCCACAGGCGCTCTCCCTCCCGATCTCTTGATCAAGAGGCCCGGCAACCAGGTGGTTCCGGGCCTTTTTCATTGCCGGCCGTTTTTCTCAATTCCCCTTCTTTTCCCGCAGCGCCAGCCGCTGCCCCCGCAGGTATCGACCCGCCGGGGACCCAGGTTCTTTAACAGTTCGCTGCAGGCGGTCTGCTCCACCAGAGCGACGACCGGCCTGCCCATCGAAAGCAGAGAGGCAGGCGTGTGCAGCACCCCGACCCTCTCTCCATTTCGGGTGTGCCTTTGCTTTTCACCGCCGGAATCGGCCGCATGCGCGGCCCGGCGGGATGTGCTGGGATTGATCACCCAGTGCAGCGACGTGCATGCGCGGTTTCATCGGAACTGCGGTCGCGTGAAGACACAACCGAAATGGAGATGCGATCCGGCAGGAGTGCCTGTTCATTTTCCTTTTGCGTGTGTAGCTCAACTGGCAGAGCACTGGTCTCCAAAACCAACGGTTGAGGGTTCGACTCCTTCCGCGCGCGCCATCTTTTCCCTGGCAATGCCAGGTGTTCCGTAGCAGCCCTGTCGGATTGGGGCGCCTGGTCTGTGGGCCAGGGATTGCAGGTTCGACTCCTGTCTGCGGCTCCTTCTTTTCCTTTTTGTTGACCGGTCGCCAAGTGCCGGAACCTGTTCAAGGTCTTTTTGAAGCCGCGCAAATACCTTGCCGGGATGGGGTGCAAGGCGCGGTGCGCAGCCGATAGCCGGTGCTATCGGCAAGCGCCGCAACGCCGCAGACCGCCCGGCAAGGTACTTGCCCCAACGCGGCTTCAAAAAGACCTTGAACAGGTTCCAGGGCAGCGGATTTTGATTCCGCCATTCGGAGGTTCGATCCCTCCCCGGTCTGCCCCATTTTCTCAACCCACCCACCTCGTCCATTTATCCAATCACCCTTTAGGAGACCACTGTGGCCATCCAGCAATCCTTCTTTCTTGGCGCCCAGCGGCGCCGTTCCGGCCTCGCCGGCTGGCTGGCCCGCCTGGCATCCGTGCGCGCTCGCCTGCCCCGTGCGGCCTTGCGCGTTGCTGCTCCTGCCGCCCGCCGGCTTGAGCACATGGACCTTGACCAGCGCGTGCGCGAGGTCGGCGAGTGGTAGCGGCGTGTGCGTTCGTGCGCCCGCTGCCTGCCTAACCGCATCCAACAGGGAGTCCATCGATTGCGGATGGATGCCCGCATTTGCCATTGACTGACTGTTGCTGAAACGGGGCGTGCGCTTGGCTGGGCGGCTACGCCCTCCATTGCCAAGCAAGAAAGGACGCCCCATGCCCCGCAAAGAACCCGAAACCCTTTACCGAAAGCCCCCGGCACCCACGCCCCGCGTGCTGCAGCTGGACCTGCACGGCACGCCCCAGTCCTGGATGCCGCTGGAACAAGCCGCCGTGCACTACGCCAGCGGTGCCGTCGCCTGGGATGCCGGCCTCGATGTACTGGCCACATTGCGTGGCGGGCACAACGCGGCGACGGGCCGGCAGTCGGTGCTGGAGATCGCGCCCATCATCGCCCTGCGCGGTGTGTCCCGGATCAACCTCTTTGACGTGGTGCCCGGGCTCACCAAGCGCCGTCTGCTGCGCCGTGACCGCCACACCTGTGCCTACTGCGGCGGCGTCTTCGGCGAAGAGCTGCTGCAGTGCGAGCACATCGTGCCGCAGTCGCGCGGTGGTGCCACCTCGTGGACCAACCTCGTGGCGGCCTGCGCCGGGTGCAACGGCTACAAGGCCGACCGCCTGCCCGAGGAGGCCGGCATGCGCCTCTTGTACCTGCCTTACGTGCCCAGCCGCTACGAGTCCTTCCTGCTGGACGGGCGCAACGTGCGTGCGGACGTTCACGAGTGGCTGGCCAAGAGGCTTCCAAAGAGCTCCCGCCTCCATTGAGTAGGCTGGAAAGCAAGGGCCGTGGTCATTGACCACGGCGTTTCACTAGAAGACTCGGCAGCTACCGGTTGTCGCCATCTCAACAACAGTGGCTGAATTTGAGCTCTGTTGAGCAGGCCCATGGTCGAACTTCCCATATCAACAACTCTTCCAAAAATCGGTTGGCCAGCGAAGATCCGTACGTTGGTATCGAGTTTTTCCCACACTCACTCGCAACAGCCAAGACTTCCAGCAGAGGCTCCTGGCAGCGACCTGCGGCGAGATATTGGCTGGCAAAGCTGCACTCAGGTAGTCGACAGTCCTCTTGTGTTCGGCCGCGTATTGCTCGCGACGGGTGAGACCAATATCTGATCGAGACTGCAGTAAGGACTGGTTCCCAGACCAGCTTAAATTTTGCGCAGGTGAATCCGTCTTTGGAATTGGCGATGTTGTAGTGGTTGATTGGCCCCGGACTCTGCATGCGCATGCGCGTACGTCCGACTGGCTAGCGAATGCCCAGCCTCATGGCTATCAGATGAGCAAATCGGTAGAACATCTACATACCTACAGAAAAATCGCCTCTGTGTAGTGGGCACGGCATCCAAAGGCTTGATGCGCGGATTTTCGTTCGTCAACGAATAGGCCCTTGCGGGCTGATGGAACGCCAAGTCAAAGCAGCGCAAACGGCAGGTCAAATCCCCCTGGACAAACTGAATAGGATCGTAAATCGATTGGTGACGCCCACCTGGGGTGCAGTCGCCGTCAAATCCAAAACCAACAGGGGTGTCTTCCATGCGTCTTCCACGATCCACCATCCGCAGGCCTGCGCGCCTGGCGCTC
>NZ_JAUZDX010000049.1:2500-5780 GCF_030704685.1 Acidovorax sp. A1169 | reverse complement strand
TATAAGAGCCTGACGATGACCTACTTTCACACGGGAACCCGCACTATCATCGGCGCAAAGTCGTTTCACTGTCCTGTTCGGGATGGGAAGGAGTGGTACCAACTTGCTATGGTCATCAGGCATAACTTGGAGTCGTGCTGCTTTTGGAGCAACACAACGAATTCATAGAGTGGAATCAGATTTTATGTGTTTTGACTGCGTCAACTTGGCATAACAATCTTCGAAGCACATTACGCGCTATCAAAGTTATAGGGTCAAGCCTCACGAGCAATTAGTATCAGTTAGCTTAACGCATTACTGCGCTTCCACACCTGACCTATCAACGTCCTGGTCTTGAACGACTCTTCAGGGGGCTCAAGGCCCCGGCAGATCTCATCTTGAAACGAGTTTCCCGCTTAGATGCTTTCAGCGGTTATCTCTTCCACACTTAGCTACTCGGCAATGCCACTGGCGTGACAACCGATACACCAGAGGTGTGTCCACTCCGGTCCTCTCGTACTAGGAGCAGGCTTCCTCAAATCTGCAGCGCCCACGGAAGATAGGGACCAAACTGTCTCACGACGTTTTAAACCCAGCTCACGTACCTCTTTAAATGGCGAACAGCCATACCCTTGGGACCGGCTACAGCCCCAGGATGAGATGAGCCGACATCGAGGTGCCAAACACCGCCGTCGATATGAACTCTTGGGCGGTATCAGCCTGTTATCCCCAGAGTACCTTTTATCCGTTGAGCGATGGCCCTTCCATACAGAACCACCGGATCACTATGTCCTGCTTTCGCATCTGCTCGACTTGTCAGTCTCGCAGTTAAGCACGCTTATGCCATTGCACTATCGTCACGATGTCCGACCGTAACTAGCGTACCTTCGAACTCCTCCGTTACGCTTTGGGAGGAGACCGCCCCAGTCAAACTGCCTACCATGCACTGTCCCCGATCCAGATAATGGACCTAGGTTAGAACCTCAAACACACCAGGGTGGTATTTCAACGTTGGCTCCATGACATCTAGCGACATCACTTCAAAGCCTCCCACCTATCCTACACAGATCTGTTCAAAGTCCAATACAAAGCTACAGTAAAGGTTCATGGGGTCTTTCCGTCTTTCCGCGGGGAGATTGCATCATCACAAACATTTCAACTTCGCTGAGTCTCAGGAGGAGACAGTGTGGCCATCGTTACGCCATTCGTGCAGGTCGGAACTTACCCGACAAGGAATTTCGCTACCTTAGGACCGTTATAGTTACGGCCGCCGTTTACTGGGACTTCAATCAAGAGCTTGCACCCCATCATTTAATCTTCCAGCACCGGGCAGGCGTCACACCCTATACGTCCACTTTCGTGTTTGCAGAGTGCTGTGTTTTTATTAAACAGTCGCAGCCACCGATTTTTTGCAACCCCGTTGGGCTCCCTCTGTTCGAGTTCACCTACTTGGGGCATACCTTCTCCCGAAGTTACGGTATCAATTTGCCGAGTTCCTTCTCCTGAGTTCTCTCAAGCGCCTTAGAATACTCATCTCGCGCACCAGTGTCGGTTTGCGGTACGGTCGTGTGTAGCTGAAGCTTAGTGGCTTTTCCTGGAAGCAGGGTATCACTCACTTCGTCTGCAAGCAGACTCGTTATCACCCCTCATCTAAGCCCGGCGGATTTGCCTACCAGGCACGACTACAGGCTTGAACCAACATATCCAACAGTTGGCTGAGCTAACCTTCTCCGTCCCCACATCGCACTACACATCGGTACAGGAATATTGACCTGTTTCCCATCAGCTACGCATCTCTGCCTCGCCTTAGGGGCCGACTCACTCTACGCCGATGAACGTTGCGTAGAAAACCTTGCGCTTACGGCGAGGGGGCTTTTCACCCCCTTTAACGCTACTCATGTCAGCATTCGCACTTCTGATACCTCCAGCATCCGTTACCAGACACCTTCACAGGCCTACAGAACGCTCTCCTACCACGTGCAATAAATTGCACATCCGCAGCTTCGGTAACTGGCTTAGCCCCGTTACATCTTCCGCGCAGGACGACTCGATCAGTGAGCTATTACGCTTTCTTTAAATGATGGCTGCTTCTAAGCCAACATCCTGACTGTTTTAGCCTTCCCACTTCGTTTCCCACTTAGCCAATTTTAGGGACCTTAGCTGGCGGTCTGGGTTGTTTCCCTCTTGAGTCCGGACGTTAGCACCCGGTGCTCTGTCTCCCAAGCTGTACTCGTCGGTATTCGGAGTTTGCATAGGTTTGGTAAGTCGCCATGACCCCCTAGCCTAAACAGTGCTCTACCCCCGACGGTAATACTTGAGGCACTACCTAAATAGTTTTCGGAGAGAACCAGCTATTTCCAAGTTTGTTTAGCCTTTCACCCCTATCCACAGCTCATCCGCTAGTTTTGCAACACTAGTCGGTTCGGACCTCCAGTACCTGTTACGGCACCTTCATCCTGGCCATGGATAGATCACTTGGTTTCGGGTCTACACCCAGCGACTGATTCGCCCTATTCGGACTCGATTTCTCTACGGCTTCCCTATTCGGTTAACCTTGCCACTGAATGTAAGTCGCTGACCCATTATACAAAAGGTACGCAGTCACCCTTGCGGGCTCCTACTTTTTGTAAGCATGCGGTTTCAGGATCTATTTCACTCCCCTCCCGGGGTTCTTTTCGCCTTTCCCTCACGGTACTGGTTCACTATCGGTCGATTACGAGTATTTAGCCTTGGAGGATGGTCCCCCCATATTCAGACAGGATTTCTCGTGTCCCGCCCTACTTGTCTCTACCTTAGTACCACACGTCTGTTTTCGCATACAGGGCTATCACCTGCTATGGCCGGACTTTCCATTCCGTTTTGCTAACAGTCGTGCTATCAATAGAAGGCTCTTCCGATTTCGCTCGCCACTACTTTCGGAATCTCGGTTGATGTCTTTTCCTCGAGCTACTGAGATGTTTCAGTTCACCCGGTTCGCCTCGCATGACTATGTATTCATCATGCGATACCTCTTGCGAGGTGGGTTTCCCCATTCAGAAATCTCCGGATCAAAGCTTATTTGCCAGCTCCCCGAAGCTTATCGCAGGCTATCACGTCTTTCGTCGCCTGTAATCGCCAAGGCATCCACCACATGCTCTTATTCACTTGACCCTATAACTTTGACATCTCTTTCAAGATATCGCCGTAATCTTCAAGGACTTGCCAGGTCTTTCACCTGGCGCGTTATGCCGTAAACAACTTCAGATCCTCAGATCTGTCATCGTATTACTTAAGAATTTCAAACTAGGTTTGAATATTCGTT
>NZ_JAUZDX010000048.1 GCF_030704685.1 Acidovorax sp. A1169 | reverse complement strand
AAGCGCCAGGCGCGCAGGCCTGCGGATGGTGGATCGTGGAAGACGCATGGAAGACACCCCTGTTGGTTTTGGATTTGACGGCACCCAAGCCTGGCACCGCCACACGATTATCGAAACCGCCCGGGGTTTGCGCCAGCGAAATATGGCGGCGCGGCCCGATACCGCGCTGCAGCACGCCCTTGGCTGCACCGTTCTCTGGCCGCCGTGCACGCAGCAGTCTCCCGGGGCACCTGCTCCGGCTGCGCTTCGGCGGCCCCCATCAACCATCCACCCATCACCCATCAATGACGTTGGCGCTGAGCCCCTGCACCCGCCGCAGGATGAAATAGACCCCGTAGGCAGCCATGCACAGGCAGCACGAGATGACCGCATGCAGCCAGAACATTGCCTGGAAGCCACCCCATCCCGTGAAGTCCCGGGTCAGGCCCATTTCTCCCGCCATCCAATGGACGGTGGCCTGGGCCAGCGGAAACAGCACCAGCCCGCCCAGCATCCACGCCAGCGGGTTCAGCGTGCGAAAGCCAAACCAGATGCACAGGAATGCCATCCACTGCAGCAGCCACCCCATGGTCGCCAGCCCTTCGGGCTTGGGATACGGCGTTGCATACCACTGCACCGAACAGGCCACGCTCGCCGAAGCCAGGGCGGCCAGCAGCAGGCAACGGGCGATCAGGCCCACGATGAATCCCAGGGACATATGCAAGCACCTCATGAAGACAGGGGCGCCCAGAGTAGTGGCCGTGGCCCGCACCACGGGCACGGCGCTGTGCGAGAAGCCTGTACGGCTACTCTGCGGAGCAGTTGGCGATACCTGCAGGGCCCTGGGCAAGCCCTTTACAGGCGCTCGTACGCCACCGCGACCCCCAACACCGAATCCTTCTGCTTGAAGACACGGGCGCCCGCGTGGTGCGTGATGACCATCGCGTTGCCCGACACCCAACGCACCTGCACCACCGGCCCACCCGCAGCGCTGGTGGGCACGGCCCCCCGGTTGTCGTCGGCCGTGAAGACGTTGCCGGATTCATTGGGCAACGCGTCCTGTGCGCCAATAACCGACACGTGGGTGGAAAATCCCGTGGTCGCACCGCAGTCGCGCTGGAACACCACTGCCTTGTGGCGCTGTTCGGGCGAGAAGGTATCGGCAAGCACAGTGTTCCCGCACAGATCCGGGAATAACAGGGACAGTGCATAGAGGCCCGCCGCGGCGAGCAGGAGCAAGGCCAAGGCAGCGATGGCAAGTTGTTGGAAAAAGTGTTTCATTCCATGGCTGGCGTGGTAGGCCTGCAATGTAGCCGCAGGCGGTACGATGCTCATCCGCTCACCCCAGGAGTCCCGCATGAGCCAGCCCACCCCTGCCCCGCCAGAAGCCTCGCCGCTCGTGCTCTACGGCCACCCCTTCTCGTCGTACACGCAGAAGGTGCTGATTGCGCTGTACGAAAACGCCACGCCCTTCGAGTTTCGCGTGCTGGGGCACGATGCGCCGCAGCATGCGGCACAGTGGCTTGCGAAGTGGCCGCTGCGGCAATTTCCGCTGCTGGTGGATGGAGCGTGCGACGTGGTCGAGACGACCATCATCATCGAGTACCTGCAGCTCAAGCATCCCGGCCCCGTGCGCCTGATACCCAGCGACCCGGTGGATGCGCTCGACGTGCGCTTCATGGACCGGTTTTTCGACCTGCATGTGATGAATGCCATGCAGCTGGCCGTGAACGGCGCGCTCACGGGCGATGCGGTCAAACGCCAGGACGGCATGGCCCTGGCCACGGAAAAGCTCGAGCGCGCCTACGCCTGGCTCGAAACCCGCCTGGCCGGCTGCACCTGGGCCACGGGCGAACACTTCACGCTGGCGGACTGCGCTGCCGCGCCCTCGCTGTTTTATGCGGACTGGACGCACCCGATTCCCGAAACCTGTCCCGTGCTGCGCGCCTACCGCGCGCGGCTGCTGGCGCGGCCTTCGTTCGCGCGCGCGGTGGACGAGGCGCGGTACTTTCGGCCGTACTTTCCGCTGGGCGCGCCGGACCGGGATTGAGGTTGCGCCGCCCCATGCACGTCATCGACCATGAACCCGCCAGCTGGATCCTTGTGCTGCACGGGCCCTCGCTGCTGCTCGACGTGAACTGCAGCCACAGCTTTGTGTCGTACAGCTTCCTCCTGCAACTGAACGAGGCCGAGGCCGCGCTCTACGCCGAGCGGGGCCGGGACTACCTGCACGAACTGGCTTGCGCCATCCACCATTCGGCGCCCGGTGTCGCAGCCAGCCACTCGCCCTACAAGGCGCGCAATGTGGACCGGGAGTTCGGTACCGAGGTGATGGCCGCGATCCAAACGCACCGGGCGGCGCAGAGCACATGAAGCACGGTCTGCCAATGCACATCGCGGCGCTGGTGAGCGCAGGCATGCTGCTGCTGTTGGCCAGTGGCTGCGCCATGCCGCCACCCACTGCCACTGTGGCGCCCGCCCCGCCTGCGGCCCCCGTTGCCACCGCCGCCTTTCCCGGCGCCACGTGGCAGGCCTGGCCCGCGCCCGCGGCAGGCAGCGCCTGCCAGCGCGAGCTGCAGGCTGCGCGCGACTACGTGCACACGCTGGACACTACGGCCCTCATGGCCGTGCGCGATGGCCGCGTGCTGTTCAGCGAAGGGCCTGTGGAGCGGGTGAGCATCGTCTTTTCGGTGCGCAAGAGCCTATTGGCGATGCTGTACGGCAAGTACGTGGCCAGCGGCGCCATCGACCTCAGCCGTACGCTGGCCGACGTGGGCATAGACGACGCCGTGGGCGGCCTACTGCCCAGCGAGCGCCAGGCGCGGCTGCGTGACCTGCTGGCCGCCCGCTCGGGCATTTACCACGCGGCGGCCAATGGCGGCGACGATGCGGCTGCAGCCCCCGCGCGCGGATCGCAGGCACCAGGCAGCTACTTTCTGTACAACAACTGGGACTTCAACGCCGCCGGCACGGCCTTCGAGCGCCTGACCGGGCGCGGAATCTACCAGGCGTTTGCCGACGACCTGGCCACCCCCCTGCAGCTCGAAGACTTTGAGCCTGAGCGCCATGCCCGCAGCGGCGATGCCCGCAAATCCGAGCACCTGGCCTACCCGTTCTATCTATCGACGCGGGACATGGCCCGGCTGGGCCTGCTGGCGCTGAACCAGGGCCAATGGCACGGCCAACCGCTGCTGCCGCCCGGCTGGGTGGCGCAGATGACAGCGCAGACCACGCCTGCCGCGCAGATGCACCCGGCACGCACCGCCCGGCGCGGCTTTGGCTATGGCACCCTGTGGTGGCTGCTGGAGAAGGAGCCCGCAGGCTCACCGCTGCACGGCGCCTACATGGCCTGGGGCGTGCACGGCCAGTACATCCTGGTGGCGCCCGCACGGTCGATGGTGATCGCGCACAAGCGCGAGGTGCCGGTGGCCGGCAACTGGAATGTCAGCTGGGTGGGGCCCACGGAGTTTTTGCGCGCGGCGCGCATGCTGGTTGCTGCGCGGTGTGGTGCCGAAGAAGCGGGCTGAACCGGCCCAGCCAGCCCATCGCCGTCAGCGCCCCCGCCCCAGCCACAGCGCCACGGGCAATGCCAGCAACTGGGCCATGAAGCCCACCGGAGCCCAGTAGGTCTGCCAGCCCAGGATACGGATGTCGCGCAGGCCCAGGGACCGGGCCGTCCCCGCCGGGGCATACACCAGAATCAGCGCTGCAATGGCAATGCCGAAAACGACCAGCAGGCTGGCAGCCCGCCAGGGGCGCAGGCCCATGCGCTGGCCAAAGCGCGCATGCACGGCATACAGCACCAGCAGGCCAAGCACCAGCGCAGGCGCCACCAGCCACAGGCCGAGCACCATGAGTTCGGTGGGGTAAATGGTCATTGAACCAAGGATCTCACAACCGCCCCGCCTCCACCCACAGCCGCTCAGCCCCCACCCGCCCATACCAGGCATCGAATTCGCGCCGGTGGCCCTCCCACGGCTCGGCCAGCGGTGTGCGCGGGTCTTCGCTCAAGGCATAGGCCATGCCTTCCACCCACCAGGCGGGCTTGAACAGACGCGGCAGCACACCCAGGCGCTGGCCCTGCAGGTGGTGGATGAGTTCATGGCGCACGTAGTGCGGCGCCCAGGCGCGCGGGCCGATGACGGTGCCCCAGGTGCCGGTGGTGACAGCCGAGCGGGCGCCCAAGCCGAAGGTGTCGGCACAGGCCTGCGTGGAGCAGAACACGAAGCGTGGCGAGCCCTCCACCGGCGCGACGTGGCTGGCGACAAAGGCCATACCCTCGGCCACCAGTTGGTGGGCTTGTGCTTCGCGCGCCGGGTCTTCCACGCACACCGTGGTGCCCTGGCTGCAGCCGATGCCGGCCAGGCCCGGTGCCAGCACGCGCACGGGTTTCACCAGCGCCCAGGCGGCCACGGGCACGACAACCAGCAGCAACAGCGCCAGGCGCGCGGCAGATCGGCGCAGCGCCTTTGTCATGCAGGGTGCGCCCACGGGCGGTGGGCAGCCTGGCGGCTAGAACGCATCCTTGTACATGTTGGTGGCCAGCTCCAGCGCCAGCGCCTTGCCGCCCACAGCGCTGAGCACGTTGGCCATGTCCTGCGATGGGTCGGCGTAGAACCAGTCGATGGTGAAGCGCAGGGTGCGCCCCAGTTGCTGGTCGCCCGCCACCATGGGGGGCAGGCCGATGCTGCGGATTTGCATGTTCTCGCCGCCTCGCGACTGGTCGCGCACCCACCACGACAGAAACTCCGCAGCGCGCAGCCCGGCCTCGTTGCGCTGGATGCGAAACTCCAGCGACAGCAGCAGCTCGTTCTCCAGCGCGCCATTGGACCGGCGCAGCGCGGCGATGGGCAGGTCGGCATAGGGGCCCGGCAGGGACAGGTCGGACACCGCCACCTCGGGCAGGTAGGTGTTGTCCAGTTGCGCCTGGGTCACGCCGGGTATGGCGGTCAGGGCGGCGATCAGGCGCACCACCTCGGGGGGCGCATCCTGGTCCGGCTCGGCGGGCTCCGCAGAGTCGCCAAGCCCTGCGGGCTGCGTGGTGTCTGCGGATTCGGTGAGGTCCGCAGGTTGCGTGATTTCCAGGGGATCGTTGGGGTCGATGGGCTCGGTCATCGCAAAGTCTTCTGGGTGAGGAAATAGTGCGGGATGTAGTGATTGTCAGCGACGGGCGGCGGCATCAGCCTTCGGTGGCGGCCCACTCCTGCGCCTCGATGCCAAACGCATCGGCCGCAAAGGCCTGGGCCTCGCCAAGCGAGGCGAACCAGTGGTCGGCGGCCAGCCGGCCGTCGAGCGAGGAGCACACCAGCAGGCAGCCGCTGCCGCCGTCATCGGTGATCTCCAGGCGAAAATCCACGTCCGCCGAGCCCGGCGTGCCATCGTCCGCCAGGGACCAGCTGCCATCGGGGTCGACGGCGATCAGGAGGGTGCGGCTGGGGATCAGGGCGTGGATGGGCATGGGTGAACGAGCGAAAGCGGGTGGTGGTTGGGACACGGGGCCAGCCCGCATTGTCTCTTGGCCGGCGGCCAGCAGATACGAAAAAGAGCCTGGCAGCACCCCTCATACGGATTTGCATTCAATCGTATAACTAGGCGGGAAGCCGCAGACAGTGCTGTAGCACGGCAAGGCGGACCAACGAAGTTAGACGGTTGAAGGCAAATCCGTATCACCCTTCGGCTTGCGCCTCCCTGATGCCCCGCACGATGGCCTCCACATACGGATCGTGCAGCCCACGCTCGCGCAGCGCCTGGTCCAGCGACAGCACGTAGTCGATATTGGGCCCGAACACACCCTTGGCCACCGCCACCAGGCGGGCCACGGTCTCGGCACAAGCATCCTGCTCGTGCTGCGGGTGGTCGGGGTTGGCCACAAAGGTGATGGCGGTGACGCTGCGGCCGTCCTGCAGCTGCACGGCCTGCCACTGGGGGTGGTAGCCGCCGCCGGTCATCTCGCGCGTCCACAGCATGCGCACCTCATCGCGCGCATCGGCCTGGGGCAAGCGCAGGGCCACGCCCTGCACGGCACCACCGGGCATCAGCGACAGCACGCGGCCCGGCCGCTCGGGGCTGCCGCGCCCAGAGATGGAGCGCAGGCAGAAACTGCGGTGCCAGCCCGCCAGCGTGGCCGTGTGCTGCTCTTCAAACGGCATCAGCGGGTTCCAGATCAGCGAACCGTAGCCGAACACCCAGGTGGGCCCTTCGGGCCGGCTGTCCCAGGCGTGGGCAAAGGATTCTTCCACCCGCTCGTCGGACCACCCCGGGTGGGCAACCAGATTCATGCGGCGGCGCAAGCTGCCGTTGCGGAGGTTCTCGCGGGTCAGGATGGTCATCTTCAGTCAGCAACGCCAAAGGTGGGGCAAGTTTGCCATGCGGCAGGACCCAACGGCCCACCCTGTGCAAAAACCGGGCCTTGGAGACACACGGTTACTTCAGTATGGGTCGATCCGGCCACAGCAGAGCAGCTTCCTACCAACGGATACGTTGATCCCGCTGCGCCAGGCACCCTGCCCGCTGCGTGCACGGATAATCGCGAAGTCCGCAAGGCCAGCCAGCAAGCACTGCATCCCTGGCGCATCAGCCCCAGCCAGCTCACCCTCCCTCTAAAAACACCCCACCAGCCCTTCATGCCCCAGGCCTTCCGCAACACCTTCCTCACCCTGCGCGACCTGATCCTGTCTGCCGGGCCGCTGGCCTTTCTGGCCGTGGGCCTGCTGGTGGCCGCCTACTGGTGGCTGGACCCCAACCCGCCCAAGACGGTGACGCTGGCCACCGGCCCCGCACAGAGCGCGTACGAAGAGTTCGGCAAGCGCTACCAGAAGGCGCTGGCGGCCGATGGCATCGAGGTGGTGCTCAAGCCCAGCGCGGGCTCGTCGCACAATTTGCAGCTGCTGCGCGATGGCGAGGCCGACCTGGCGTTTGTGCAGGGCGGCACGGCCGAGCTGCTGCCCGATGACCCGGACAACCTGGCATCGCTGGGCAGCCTGTTCGTCGAGCCGATCTGGCTGTTCTACCGCGCCGACTCGGCCCTGCGCGTGACGGCCGCCGGCCGGCTCGATAGCCTGCGCCAACTGCGCGGCCTGCGCGTGAATGTGGGGTCCGAAGGCAGCGGCGTGCCGCGCCTGATGGAGCAACTGCTGGAGGCCAACCGCGTGGAGCCCAAGCAGGTGCGCCTGTCGCAGCTGGAGCAGACGCCGGCCACCGTGGCGTTTCTGGACGGCAAGCTCGATGCCCTGGTGTTCGCCTCGGCCCCCGAGTCGCTGATGGTGCAGATGCTGCTGCAGACCCCCGGCGTGCACCTGATGGACTTTGCCCAGCACGAGGCGTATGCGCGGCGCTTTCCGTACCTGACGCCCGTGACCCTGCCGCGCGGCGTGGTCGACCTGGCCAGCAACATCCCGCCGCTGGATGCCCGCCTGGTGGCCACCACCACCTCGCTGCTGGCACGCGACGGCACGCACCCTGCCCTGCTCACCCTGTTTGCGCAGAACGCGCAGAAGCTGCACGGCGGCGCCAGCTGGTTCAACCGCGCCCGCGAGTTCCCAAGCACCCGGCACAGCGAACTCCCCATCGCCAAGGAGGGTGAGCGCGCCATCAACGAGCCCGTGCCCATGATGCAGCGCTATCTGCCGTTCTGGATCGCCAATGTCATCGACCGCATGTGGCTGGTGATGGGCTTGTTGATCGCCGTGTTGCTGCCCCTGTCGCGCATCGTGCCCCCGCTGTACCAGTTCCGCGTGCGCTCACGCGTGTTCCGCTGGTACGGCCGCCTGCGCGAGATCGAGGACACGCTGGAAACCAACCCCGCCGGCCACCCCGAGATGCTCAAGGCGCTGGACGGGCTGGAGGCACAGGTGGAAAAGATCAGCGTGCCGCTGTCGTATGCGGACGAGCTGTATGCGCTGCGCAACCATATTCAGATGGTACGCAGGAAGTTGTTGAGGGTGCAGGCGGGGGGTGGGGCGGAAGAAGTGCCCACGACAACGCCGCAACCTGCAGAGCAGGCGGGCTGAAAGCAGATGCCCAACAGGCAGCCATCGCCCCAATGTGGAGGGCGCGCTGCCGCTATGGGCCCCGCCCCACCTTCGAATAGAATTCTGCAGTGGCCTTGTTGATCACAGCGACCATGTCGAGCTTGCCGTAAAGCGCGAAGTAGTTGTCGGTTTCGTCGATCGGATCGCTGCGCGTGGGACTCGTGCGCTCCTGGTACGTCACCACCCACGGTGCGGCGAGCGATGCGACATACAGGCAACCAATGTCCTTTTCCAGCGACCGTGCCATATCCCTCGGCATCTTCACGGACTGCCGGTAGTAGTCAAAGTACAAGATAAGAAAAAAACACACAAAGTAAATATTACCGCAACTTGGACCCATCAGGGTTGCATGCCTCAGAATCCCTTCTTGTTGGATAATATATTTTTTTATTACCCAACTCATAAAATATTATCCCGTGAATCCCCATTGCGTCAATTTTTTTGATTGGGCGCTTCCATATTTTTGAAAAAATATCGTCCAACTCTTTAGAATCTCCCGCCTCATAAATTTCATCAATAAATGCGATGTCGGTAGCTTTCTTGAATATAACGGAAAATTCATCATCCGAAGCTTGAAATATATCAAAAACACAATTATCTGCACCATCAATAATTTGGATATTTTTCACATTAAATAA
>NZ_JAUZDX010000047.1 GCF_030704685.1 Acidovorax sp. A1169 | reverse complement strand
ACGAGGCCTGCATAGGGTGCGGGCCGAGTGGAAGCTCGTGTGCATGGCGCTGAACCTGCGGCGAATGGCGGTGATGACCGTGTAAAAGGCCCGCAGCTGCGGTCACAAACGTCCCACCGGGCTCTGATCCAGGTCGTGCCAGGGCTTGATGCGCATCCACCACACCCGCAAACCGCCACAAGCCCGGCCGACCTCAACCCGCGCCGTTCAGCGGACCGCAAAAGGCGGGCGCCCAACTTCTGCCGCGCAGACTCCTAGCCCGTCACCAGCTCACCTACTCTCCGGCGGGCTACAGCAGCTGGCCTCCGAATCAGCCGGGTCCCAGTGCGGACCTGATCGCACCCGCAGCGGCGAAGGTTCATCTTGTTCCGCCCTCAACATAGATGGCCGTCATCGCCAAGGAGATCGATTGCGGGACGTCACTGACTCGCCGACCGTCCAAATTCAAGAGTGCATTACCAGATCAAGAGGGATGTGGATTTCGTGAGCGTCGGGCCCTCCAGGCGCACGATTTTGCATGGCGACCGCAAGCTGTATGGACTGGAGCGCGTCCTCAAGTCGAGTTTCATCGAGCGTCATGAAATATGGCCAGAAGCCGCGAGGAAAGTTGACCACAGCCCCTGCAGCCCCGTCATTCTGTTCAAGACGAAGGGCCCCCGCATTCCAACGCAGTGTTAGACCCTGAGCACTGGCCCAGTCCATGAGGTGATCCCCAACAATTTTTTGCCCATCCATCGGTTCTCCTCAAAGGAAATTTGCGATTCAAGATTCAAGTATTCCATAAAGTACGCCGCTCACATACACGTAAGTCGTGTATGTCATTCTTCACACCCAGACGCGCCCGTGCGCGCTTCCTGCGCCGTTTGAACAAAGGCGGACCGGCGTTGCGGAACTTACACCGGCGAGTTCCACGGCAAACATCGAGCATTTTTCTGGCGAGCCAGATGGGCGTGCCGACCTCTTGAATAGGGTCGGCGAGCAGCAGACGCCCTTGAAATACCCACTGATGGGCAGTCATGCATTGCATGGAAGTGACATGACCTGCGCGTGACGTGCCCTAGAATAGTTCGCGCAATCATTCGCCAACCGCCCCGCCCAGCGTTGCACTGTGGCGCGCAATAAATTATGTTTCGACCCTCACGGCCTCATCGGTAGACTACGTGGCGTTATGCATAGAAGGACCCGCTCAAAGGATGTACCTGAGCGGCGGTGCAAATAGAAGACAGGGCAGACTCAGCGCATCAATGGTTTGGCGATCGAGCATATCCAACACCTTCGAGCTTCCAATCAAGTGGCGCACTTCCGTTAGCGTCAGTATGGTCGGTAAATTGAGCAGAGACGCTTTGCAGCGCCTGCAGAGGGCGCGCCTGCACCTGAAGGTAAAGGGCCTCAATATCAGCGACCGCTGACGACAACTGGGACAGCTCCATGACCTCCCCCCCCAGCCTCTAGCGCCCCTGCCTACACGCCATGTCTAGCACTGCGGCGCAGCTTGAACCATGATGTGCCCGATCCCGGGGGATCTACCGGCCCCTATGGACGTGTACTTTTCATTGGACCCTGGCATCATTTTGTTTGATGCGATAGGTAAACTTTCGTGGCCTGTCTATTGGGAAGCTTCGCCCATTCACCCTCCTCACCATTGTCACGGTCCAGCCGAAAGGTGTGCACCATCTGCGTCAGGCGGCTGGCCTGTTCCTTGAGGCTGTCGGCGGCAGCAGCACCTTCCTCCACCAGCGCGGCGTTCTGCTGCGTCATCTCTTCGAGCGCGCCCACCGAGTGGCTGACCTCGCCGATGCGCTGGCTCTGCTCCTGCGTGGCGGCGGTGATCTCGCCCATGATGTCGGACACGCGGCGCACGGACATCACCAGTTCCTCGATGGTCTTGCCCGCGTGGTTCACCAGGGCGCTGCCTTCCTGCACATGCTCGACGCTGGCGCCGATCAGCGTCTTGATTTCCTTGGCGGCCTGGGCTGCGCGACCAGCCAGGCTGCGCACCTCGCTGGCCACCACGGCAAAACCGCGACCCTGTTCGCCGGCACGCGCGGCCTCCACCGCAGCATTGAGGGCCAGGATGTTGGTCTGGAAGGCGATGCCGTCGATGACACTGGTGATGTCGGCGATCTTGCGCGAGCTGCTGCTGATGGTATCCATGGTGCGCACCACCTGCGAGACCACTTCGCCGCCGCGCGTGGCGGCGTCCGACGCCGAGGAGGCGAGCTGGTTGGCCTGGCGCGCGGAGTCGGCGCTTTGCGAGACGGTGCCCGTCAGATCTGCCAGGGCATTCGCGGCGCCCTGCAGGTTGTGCGAAGTCTGCTCGGTGCGGTGGCTCAGGTCGAGGTTGCCCGAGGCGACCTCGGAGCTGGCCACGAGGATGGATTCCGCCGTGCCGCCGATGTCACCCACCAGGCTGCGCAAGCGGTCCTGCATGGCGGCGATGGCTTCAAGCAGGCGGCCGGTCTCGTCGTGGATGCGCACTTCCACCTGCGATGTCAGGTCGCCATGCGCAATGCGCTCAGCCACCACCACCGCACGGCCAATGGGGACTGTAATACTGGTTGTAATACGCCATGCGATGAGAGTTCCTAGCCCCACGGCCACCACAACCAGAATGCCACCCGTCCAGCGCGCCCGGCTCTGCGTGACCTCGGCCGATGCGGTGGCCTGGCTGTTCAAGGTGTTCTGCAGTTCGATCAGCTCGGCCAGCTTGCCGCGCCAGGCGGTTTCCAGCGGCGCGACCTTGGTCATGAGGTTCAGCGTGGCGCTCACGGTGTCGCCATCGTCGGCGGCCTTCATCGCGCCATCCAGCTCGGGGCGGCTCTTGCGGCTGAATTCCTGCACCTCGGCCAGCAGCTTGCGCTCCGCATCGGTGGTGCCGTCGGCCTTGAACAGGTCCGACAGGCTGGTCTCCTGGCGCGCGTAGCCTTGCACGGATTTTTCAGCGTTCTTGATCTGGGCGGTGGCTTGCTTGGGATCGATCTCGTTGAGCATGGCGGCAGAGCGGCTCTGGATGCCGATGGCGCTCACGCTGTCCAGCATTTCGTTGACCAGCCGGGTCTTGGTGGCACCGGTGCCGGTGACCTGCTGCAAATGCTCGTGCAGTTTTCCCACCGAGAGCTGGCCCACGGCGGCCACCGCCATCAGCAGGACCAGCAGGCAACCGAAGCCCAGGCCCAGGCGGCTGGAGATCGACAGGGATTTGATAGGCGAGGGGGTCTTCATTTGATACTTTCGTTCTTGGGCAAAAAACCTACTCGCCTAAGTGCTGCTGCCGGTAGACACTGCGCCTATCGCATCATTGTGCCTTAGCCATTTCACCGTGTTGGAGTGCGATAACTGCTGCTGTACTTTTAGAGAAGGCTCTTCAATGCTATCGACCCGTAGCACATACACATTCGTCGTATGTTTTTTCGGACAAGTCGTATAGCCGGCACAAGTTCATCCGAGCGGTTCAAGGTCAAGAGGCCGAGATATCTTCCAGGCTGGACGCGGTGAGCTCGGTGCGCCCGCTCAGGTCGTGGTTGCCGGTGGCAATCTCTTCGGCGGCCACGCGCACCGAGTTGCTGGCGTCGCGTATCTGCGCCAGCACGCCCGAGAGCTTGCCCGCAAAGCTGTTGAAGCTGGCGGCGATCTGCGCCAGCTCGTCCTCGCCCTGCGCGTCGATGCGGCGCGACAGGTCGCCGTCGCCCGCGCCGATCTCGTGCATGGCGTCGCGCACCAGGGTCAGCTGGCGCAAGCGCCGCGACAGGATGCCCGCCAGCACCACCAGGGCCACCAGCAGCACCACGATGCCCGTGCCGATGGAGGTGCCCAGCATGGTGCGGATCGGCGCCATGGCCTCGCTCTCATCCTGCGCCACCACCAGCATCCAGGGCGTGCCAGCCACAGGCGCCACACTCAACAGGCGGCTGCGTCCGCCAATCTCCGAACGCAGCACGCCCTTGTCCTTGGCGACCTGCAGCAACTTCTCGGCGCTCAGATCCTTGGAAAGGTCCGTCACTGGCTTGAGCGTGAGCGCCACGTCGGGGTGGGCGATGATCTTGCCATCCGACGCAGCCAGGAAGCCGAAGCTCTGCGGCGTGGGCCGGATCGAGGCGACATTGGCCACCACCGACTCCATGTAAACATCGCCTGCGGCCACGCCCTTCAGCGCCGCGCCGCTGCCCACGGGAGCGGCGAAGGTCACCACCAGCTTCTGGTCCGACGCGGAGATATACGGTGGCGTGACCACCGGCGCGCCAGCCTTGGCGGCCTGTTGGTACCAGGGCCGCGCTGTGGGGTCGTAGTCGGGGGGCAGGCTGCGCGCTTCGGAGAACACGTATTTTTTGTCCGCATAGCCGAAGTACGCGGTACTGAACTGGCCTGCATCGCGCAGCATGGCCAGGGATTTGGCGGGCTTGGCCTCGGTGAAGGACTGCACCGACGCGACGATGATGCCGCTTTTGGCGCGCGCCCACTCGGCGATCGTCTCAGCGTGGCTGTGGGCTTTGGCTGGGCTCTCCTTGATCAGCGAACCCTGGACCTGCGCCCGCGCGGAAGTTAAGCGGGGTAAGCACCAGCATCGCCGCTACCAAGCAGGCAACCGACACCAGCAAGATCTGGCCGTTGAAAATCTCTTTAAAGACATGGTAATTCCTAATTCACCGCCCAAAACCGGCGCACTTATGTTGTGCACGGCAAGAGGCCGGTCCAGCTCGAATTTTATGCTAGTTCCTGGTTTTTCATAGCGACGCACATGTTAGCTCGCCAAAACCAATAGCGCAGCTACAACTAATTGAGCGCGGCTCATAATTTCATCTTGTCGGTGGCACCTATGCTTCATATCTTAAACACTAAATATGCAAAACCACTTATGCACTCATACAAAATGTGCATGATCTATGGTCAAGATACAACGTGTGATGTGGAGAAGTTAACTAAGATTACGACGCTGAGGTTTGTAGTTCGACGAGGTTGTCCACTGGCTCTCGTTTGTAGTATTAGTAGAATTGTGGTGCTCCCTATGGGATATTGCATGGCTTCAGTGGTCTGCGCTGGAGCGGATGCCGACAGGTTGAATAATCATTATTCTCGTTAGTACAAACGTTCTATTAATTCACGATATATTATGCGATCGTTTAGCAGGATACATGAGAGTTGCTGATGAAATTTCCTTCTCAGCGCCAGAAAATGCCACGTCCACAACCCCCTTTTATAAAACCGCATATCCCTGCTACTTTTACGTTCTCAGCACAAGCACACGACGACATTGATGGGCCTTGGTAGAGTTCTAAAATGGGGATTAAACCCGCCCAAATTCGACTCGAAGCAAGTGTAAAAACCACTTCCACAATTCCCAACGATTTTGCCCGCTTCACTAATTCAGAGGTACGGCGGTTAAAACACTACCATGCTAAAAAATATCGCAAAATTATCATTTTTCTGCAGCGCTGCAGTATTCTTCTCAGCAGCTGCTCACAGTGAAATTCTGAATAATATTCGCGAACGAGGAGTGGTGCGTCTGGCACATAGAGAAAATTCTGCTCCTTTCTCCTATGTTGATAATTCAGGAAATGTTCTTGGATTTACCGTAGAGCTATGCAAACGAATAATAAGCTCGCTTGAAACATCGAAGAAGGAACCGTTAAGAATACAATGGGTGAAAGTCTCTCTAAGTGACCGCGGGGAGGCACTTAAAAATGGTCGTGCAGACATGGAGTGCGGCAGTACGACCAACAATGCTGAACGCCGCCGTGAGTATTTATTTTCGGCCCCAATATACATTGCCGGGATAAAGATTTTGAGCCAAAAAGGCGATTCAACCGATGACTTGAATCAGCTATTCCGCAAACGCGTGGCCGTGGCAAAAGGCACGACAGCCTTCAAACTAGTCGATATGAGCAACAGGGAGCGCCTTTCACATATTGCAGTGAATGAAACGCTGGAGCACGAGGAAGCTTGGAGTCTGCTTCGAGGCGGCAAGGTTGACGCGTGGCTTGCGGACGACGTCATTCTTGCTACGCATAGAGCAAGCGTCTCCAATCCCCAAGACTTTTACGTTTCGAAGAAATTCTTGTCAGTTGAACCATATGGAATCGTTTTGAGGCTGGAAGACTCTGATTTGCTCAAGTCAGTCAACAAGGAAATCTTCCGTCTGATGCGATCAGGCGAATTTCGGGCTATTTACGATACATGGTTCCAAAAACCCATTCCGGGCAAAAACTTCAACTTAAAACTTCCAATGAACGAAATTCTGAAGGCCCAGGTTTCTTCACCGTCCGAAAGTCTACCGCCTACTTACTAATCATGGCTGCTCGGAAATATGCAATGACTTTTAGTTTCGCTGAATCGTGCTCGTATTGCCTCTACTTCGGCTTGGATCTCGGACTCTTCGGTAAGTACTAAGTAATACAGCGCAAGACGTAATAAGTGAAGAATAGACTTCCGATCTCTGGAACTAAGGTGCTGAATCACTCCGTTCGAAAGAGTAGCAGTCGCATCTAACTGTCATTCACTCGCTCGACAGCCAGCAACAACTGCCTTCTCCGTTGCGCCACAGTCCTACACGCCGTTGCGTTGGGGACCCATTAATCTGTACCGTTCCCACAACCAATGTGACGAAGGTACACAATGCCCAAAGATCCTACGCGTGCTGCCAAGGGCGCTGCCGCGCCTGTTCCATCAACTGCTGCAGCACCTGCCAGAAATACGGACAGCGCGCCTTCAGCTCTCGGGCCAGCTGCTGACGTTCTCTCTGCGAAGGCGGGAGAAACCAACGACCTCGCCGCCGCCAAGCCGTACAACGCGGACAAGGCGGGAGAGCACGGCTTTACCAACGGTGTGAATCCTGTGCCGGGCGCTACTGCTGAGGCGGCTTCGCGGCTGCCATCAGGTAGCACGGTGTCGGAAGCAAACAGCAGTGCCAAGACTGGGACGGTCGCCCCTGAAGGCGTGAACGCTACCATCGCGCCGCTTGACCGCGTGCGCGTGGATTCCGCGGGCCAGATGCTCACCACCAACCAGGGTGTGCCCATCGCCGACAACCAGAACTCGCTCAAATACGGCGAGCGCGGCCCGGTGCTGCTCGAAGACTTCATCCTGCGCGAGAAGATCACGCACTTCGACCATGAGCGCATCCCCGAGCGCATCGTGCACGCCCGCGGGTCTGGTGCGCACGGTTTCTTCGAATGCTACGAACCCCTGACGGACCTCACGCGCGCCGCGCCGTTCAAGGAGGCCGGCAAGATCACCCCCGTGTTTGTGCGCTTTTCTACCGTGCAGGGTGAGCGAGGCTCCAAGGACACGGCGCGCGACGTGCGCGGCTTTGCTGTCAAGTTCTACACTGACGAAGGCAACTGGGACCTGGTGGGCAACAACATGCCGGTGTTCTTCATCCAGGACGCGATGAAGTTCCCGGACCTGGTGCATGCTGTCAAGCCTGAGCCACACCATGCGATGCCACAGGCCGCGAGCGCGCACGACACCTTTTGGGACTTCGTTTCGCTGATGCCCGAGTCCACGCACATGCTGATGTGGGCCATGTCGGACCGCGGTATTCCGCGCAGCTACGCCACTATGCAGGGCTTTGGCGTTCACAGCTTTCGCTTCGTGAATGCCGCGGGCGAGTCGGTCTTCGTCAAGTTCCACTGGAACCCCAAGGCAGGCACCCATTCGCTGGTGTGGGACGAAGCGGTCAAGATCTCCGGCGCCGATCCAGACTTCCACCGCCGTGATCTGTGGGAGCGTATCGAGGCGGGCGCTTATCCCGAATACGAGCTCGGCGTGCAGGTATTCACGGAAGAGCAAGCGGACAAGTTCAGCTTCGACATCCTGGACGCGACCAAGATCATTCCGGAAGAGCTGATCCCCGTACGCCCCATCGGCCGCATGGTGCTCAACCGCAACCCCGACAACTTTTTTGCCGAGACCGAGCAGGTGGCCTTCTGCACCGCGCACGTGGTGCCGGGCATCGATTTCTCCAACGACCCTTTGCTCGCGGGACGCATCCACTCCTACGTGGACACGCAAATCTCGCGTCTGGGCGGCCCTAACTTTCACGAGCTGCCCATCAACTCACCCATCGCCCCGGTGCATAACAACCAGCGTGACGGCATGCACCGCCAGGCCATCCATCGCGGCAAGGTCGCGTATGAGCCTAACTCGCTGGGCGGCGGCTGTCCGTTCCAAGCCGGTGCAGCTCAAGGCTTTGTCTCCGTGCCCGCCAGGATTCAGGCCAAGGAGTCCCAAGGCAAGGTACGCGCGAAACCTGAAAAGTTCGCGGACCACTATACCCAGGCAACTCTGTTCTTCAACAGCCAGACTCCTGTGGAGCAAGCCCACATTGCGGCCGCGTTCCGCTTTGAATTGAGCAAAGTGACGGTGCCAGCGATCCGTGAGCGCATGGTTGCCTCCCTGCGCAATGTGTCCGATGACCTCGCGCAGCAGGTGGCAACGGGTATTGGCATGGCAGCATTGCCTGAAGCAATGCCCCGGGCGCTGGCCAAAGCACCAAAGCCTGAGGTGTCCAAATCGCCGGCCTTGTCCCTTCTCGCTCGACCAGGTGACGGAAGCATCAAGGGACGCAAAGTTGCCATTCTTGTTGCTGATGGCATTGTTGGCAAAAGCGCGGTCGCGCTGCACGAAGCCCTTTTCGCCCAAGGCGCCGTACCGCGCTTCGTTGCGCCACGCATTGGCCCGGTCAAGACCAGCGACGGTGTGGCGATTAATGCCGACGCTTCACTGGAGAATGAGCCCGGGTTCCTCTTCGATGCACTGGCTTTGCCGGATGGTGAAGCAGGTGTGCAGGCATTGGCGGGGGATGGTCACACTGCGGAATTCATCAAGGATCAGCATCGCCACTGCAAGACCATCTTGGTAATGCCGGCCTCGGCAGCTCTGATGCTCAAGGCGCAGATTCCAGCGGCTCTCCCGTCTGGTGATCCCGATCCTGGAATGTTCCTTGGAGCATCCGCCAACGACTTCAACTCGTTCATCCAGGGGATAGCGCGGCATCGGCACCCAGAGCGAGAAACCGACCCTCCCAGGGTATAAGAAAAATGGGCCGTACGGCCCATTTTTTTGAGAATTATGGCAACCCTAGGGCCCGCAATCTGCAGCGGCGCCCTTGAATTCAGTTCTGCTTCAATCATGACCAAAGTCGACTTCGTCCGTCCTAAAGGACGCCTCCATCCCTTCTCTCCGCTGGATCTTTCTACCGACTGGAATCGCGGGGCAATCGTCAGGGCCAAAACGGTTCGCAGTGCCGCGTTTTCCGGATTACATCCTCACGAACACTTTGGATATGAGATCGAGCGCTGCACTGGCCTGATTGAACTTATAGGAGCGAAGGTGGGTAGCACATCTACACACCTATTCATCGGGTTCTCAAAAGCTACACAGCTGCCAGATCCCACTTTTGAATATGGCTCTGGTGAAGCTATCGGGACGTTGACGCTACCGCCCGATCAATTTTCGTCAATGCTTTTCATCGCGCATAGTGCAAGCGTGTATTTTCGGATGGGGGGCGATGGCACATGGAATGCCATCGCAACCGACGCGTCGTTACTAAGATG
>NZ_JAUZDX010000046.1 GCF_030704685.1 Acidovorax sp. A1169 | reverse complement strand
TCCCGGCCTCCGCCCTCAACAAAGGCACGCTGCAAGCACCAAGCACCGACTACAACTTCAACGCCTTCGCATACCCCGTCATCTCCAAATACCCCTTCCCCACCACCCGCCCATCCCGCACCAACTCCGACAACCCCTCCCAGTAGATAGCCCCCGTAGACGCACTGCTATCGAGCTCCTGGTTGTCCAGCAGACTGCGCACCACAAACACCCCCACAGGCGTCTGCACCCGCCACTGCACCGGATAGCGCGCCCCGCTCACAGGGCTCGTCCACCACCGTTCGGGGGTGAACACCACCTCGGCCGCATCGAACACCCGGGCCGCCTGCCCCGGGGCACGAAGCGACCCACCAGCCCAAAGTGCAGAACCATCCGCGCGCCGCAGCCGGAACGCCGTGAGCGCACTGCCATCGAGCAGGTTCATCCCGATCCAGTCCCACCCCTGCGCCTCGGGGTGCAGCAGCGCCTCGCTCCACTCATGGTCCATCCAGGCGCGGCCACTTCCTGGGTCGATGACCATGCGCTTGCCATCGAGCACGATGGCGCCACCCACGGCCAGTTGTGGCTGGCTGTAGTAGTAGCTGGCCTGGGCGCTCTCGGGCCCCTTGCGCGAGAGGCCTTCGCGGCCCTGCAGCAGCACGGGCTGGGTGGCGTCGAATTGCAGCTGCAGGCCGAAGTGCTCGCCCTGGATGCGGGCGGCATAGCGGCTGACCCCGCCACCCGGCAGGTCGCTGCGCACCAGGCTCCAGTCCTGCAGTCGGATGGCTGTGTCGGATTCACTCGCCTGGGCCACGCCGAAGCCTGCGCGGGCGATGCGCTGGTCGTGGTGCAGGCGCTGGCCCTTCAGATCGGTGAGGGCGGCATGCGCGAACAACAGGTGCTTTGCGGCAAAGGCCGACTGGATGCCTTGTGCGGCGTCCACGCGCGAGCGGAAGAACGTGACCTGGAAGCCCCATTCGCGGCCGCCCGCCTGCGCATGGCCGGTGATGTACCACCATTCGGTGCGCTGCTCGGGGTGGCTGCCGTGGTCGCGGGGGAAGGCCAGGGTGCGGGCAGGCAGTGCCTGGGTGTGGCCGCTCCACGCGCTACCGAGGGCACCGGCCAGGCCCAACACCAGTGCCTTGCGGCGAGAGGGTGCTGGAAGTATGCCAAAGAGCATTGGGTATGGCGGCATACGGCCTGCCTCAGTCCATCAGCGCCTGTACCTTGCGCTGTGCCTCGGTGCAGTCGCCGAAACTACGGGCCACCCAATCGGCGTCGAAGTACGTGGGCAAATAGCGCTCGCCTGCATCGCACAGCAGCGAGAGGATGGAGCCCTGCTCACCACGCTCGCGCATCTCGCTGGCCAGGGTCAGCATGGCAATGAAATTGGTACCCGTCGAGGGACCCACGCGGCGTCCGAGCAGCTGCGACAGCGCCTGCATGGCGGCCACCGATTCCACGTCAGGCACTTCCTGCATGCGGTCCACCAGGGTGCGGATGAAGCTTGGCTCCACACGCGGGCGGCCGATGCCCTCGATGCGCGAACCGGCTGCCGTCAGCGTGGCATCGCCCGTGCGGTGGTAGGCGCTGAACACCGACCCCGCAGGGTCGGCCACGCAGACCTCGGTGGCATGCTGCTGGTAGCGCAGGTAGCGGCCGATGGTGGCGCTGGTGCCGCCCGTGCCCGCACCCACCACGATCCAGCGCGGCACGGGGTGGGGCTCGCGCGCCATCTGGGTGAACATGCTCTCGGCAATGTTGTTGTTGCCGCGCCAGTCGGTGGCGCGCTCGGCGTACGTGAACTGGTCCATGTAGTGGCCGCCCGTCTGCTCGGCAATGGCGCGGGCCTCCTCGTACACCTGGCCGGCGCTTTCCACCAGGTGGCAGCGGCCCCCGTGAAACTCGATCTGCGCGATCTTCTCGGGCGAGGTGGTGCGCGGCATCACGGCCACGAAGGGCAGGCCCAGCAGGCGCGCAAAATAGGCCTCGCTCACCGCGGTGGAGCCGCTCGACGACTCGACCACGGTCGAGCCCTCGCTGATCCAGCCATTGCACAGCGCGTACAGGAACAGCGAGCGCGCCAGCCGGTGCTTCAGGCTGCCCGTGGGGTGGGTGGACTCGTCCTTGAGGTACAGGTCGATGCCATGCGCGCCATACGCGGGCATGCGCAGCGGGATCAGGTGCGTGTCGGCACTGCGCTGGTAGTCGGCTTCGATGCGGGCAATGGCGTTGTGCAGCCAAGCGCTGGCATGCACGGGTGGGAGGGGCTTGTGGGCAGCGGTCATGGGGGGATTGTCTCGCAGTGCCCGCTGTCCACACAGCTTCTTACCAGTCTTCCTTGACGGCCATCACCGCATCGCGCCCCGCAGCGGCCCGCCCGGCCAGCCAGGCGGTCACCGTGCCCGACACCACCACGGCCGCGCACAGCGCCGCAAGGCGCCAGCCCGGAATGCTCAGGTCCATGGTCCAGTGAAAGCTCTGAGGATTGACCACGTGCACCAGCACCACCGACACAGCCAGGCCCAGCAGCACGCCGGCGACTGCGCCCACCCCGGTCCAGGCCGCGCCTTCGGCGGCCACCACGGCCAGAATCTGGCGGCGTGTGAGGCCCAGGTGCGCCAGCAGGCCGAACTCCTTGCGCCGCGCCAGCACCTGCGCGCTGAAGCTCGCTGCCACGCCGAACAGGCCGATGCCGATGGCCACCGCCTGCAGCCAGTAGGTGACGGCAAAGCTGCGGTCGAAGATGTGCAGCGAGCGCTCGCGGATCGCGCTGGCGGACATGAACTCCAGGGGCAGCTCGCCCGCGCCACGGGCCGCCGCCAGGTCGCGGATGGCCTGCTGCAGCGCGGCCTGGTCGGCGCCTTCGCGCGGCCATAGCGCCAGGTCGCTGGTGCGCGCGTCGCCCGTGAGAAGCAGGTAGTCGGCCCGGTCCAGCGCCACCGCGCCCGACTGGCGTGCATAGTCGCGCCAAACCCCGGCGATGAAGAAGCGCGGCGCATCCACCTTAGTGCTGAAGGCCCTCGACAGGGCATCCCACTGCATGCCCGGCGCCAGGCCATAGAGGTCCACCACGGCTTCGCTGATGTAGATGCCGATGCTGCCGGCGGGCACCGGCAGGGCCGTGCCCACCAGCGGCAGCTGGCGCGCCGGGTCGGCGCCCAGCGGCCGGCTGATGAGCATGAGCGCAGGGCGCGAGGGGTCGAGCTGCAACGGGCTGGCACGCAGCGGCTGCACGCGCTCGATGTCCGGCAGCTGCGCCACGGCTTCGGCAAGGCCGGCGGGCAGCAGGGCGGCCTCGCTGCCCGCACCGCCCAGGGCCGAGCGCACGTACAGCGGCGAGGGCAGCACCCCATCGAGCCACTGCGCGACCGAGCCTCGAAAGCTCGACACCATCACCGTGAGCGCCACGGCCAGGCTCAGGCTGGCCACCACACCGCCCACGGCAATGGCGGCGCTGCCGCGCATGCGGCGCGCGCGCTCCAGTGCCAGCAGGGGCAGGGCTTGTTGCGCGGCCAGCGGCTGCAGGCGTGCCAGCAGCGCCGCCATGCCGCGCGGCAGCAATGCGATGCCGCCCACCAGCAGCAGGGCAATCGCGCCATAGGCGGCCAACGGAATGCCGGCCAAGGGCGGCGCGAACGACAGCGCCACGCCGGCCGCCACCAGGACCAGGCCCACGGTGCCCCGGTCGGCCCTGGTGGTGGCACTGCCCAGGCCCTTGAGGGTCTGCGCGGGCGGCAGGGTCTGCGCCGCGCGCGCGGGCCACCAGCCACCGGCCAGTGCTGCGGCAAGGCCCAGCGCGCCATAGATGGCCGCAGCCGGTGCGCTCCACTGCAGTGCCGGCTGCACGCCCGCGAAATAGCCGCCGCCCAGGTCCCCGCCCAGCAGGCGCAGCGCCGCGGCGGCCAGGCCCGTGCCCAGCGCGATGCCGGCCACGCTGCCCACCACGCCCAGCACCGCCGATTCGGCCAGCACCAGGGCCAGGCGCTGGCGCGGCGTGGCACCCAGCACGGCCAGCAGCGCGAACTGCGGGCCGCGCTGTGCCACGCTGAGCGCCAGCACCGAGAACACCAGGAAGGCCCCCGTGAACAACGCCACCAGCGCCAGCACCGTGAGGTTGACGCGGTAGGCGCGCGACAGGTTGCTGATGCGCTGCGCCGCATCGCCCGGCTCGGCCAGTACGGCCTGCGCGGGCCAGCCGGGCAGGGCTCGCAGGCTCTGCATGAATGCCTGGCGGTCGGTGCCCGCCTGCAGCTGCAGGTCGATCCGCGTCAATTGCCCGGCACGGCCGAACAGGTCTTGCGCGGCACCGATATCCATCACCGCCAGCGGCGCACCGCCTGCGCCCACGGTGCCTGCCACACGCACCGCCAGGCGCTGCAGGCCCGTGTGCAGGGTGATCTGCGGCAGCGGCGCCCCCGCGTCGGTCGGTGCGGTGGACAGCCCCAGCGCCTGCAGCGCCGAAGCATTGAGGAACACCGTGGCGGGCGAGAACATTGCGAAGCGGTCTGCCTGGGCCCAGGGGCGCGGCATCAGGGCTGGTGCCACGGCGGGCAGCAGCAACGCATCGGCCCCCAGCACGCGCAGCGGTACGCGCGCGGCCTGCGCACCCGAAGCCCCGTTGGGTGCTGCCACGGCCGACAGCTCCAGAACCGGGCTGGCCCGGGCCACCTGCGGGTGCGTGGCCAGGCGCCCGTACAGGGCCTCGTCCAGGCTGCCCTGCATGGCGCGCAACTCCAGATCGGGCTGGCCGTTGACGGCGCGCACCGCCTGCGAGAACTCGTCCAGCGCCGAGGCATTGATCACGTGCACCGCAAAGGCCAGCGCCACACCCAGCATCACCGCGACCACAGCCGCCAGGCTGCGCCAGGGGTGGTGGCGCAGGTCCTGCCAGGAGAAGGTGCGCAGCAGGGCGAGCATGGCGGGCGGGCCTGGCGCAGTCAGCCTGCGCCGATGCCGTCGCTGCGCAGCCGCAGCACCCGGTCGGCCCGCGCGGCGGCCGCGTCCGAATGCGTCACCAGCACCAGCGATGCGCCGTGTTCGCGCGTCTGCGCGAGCAGCAGGTCCATCACCAGCGCGGCGGTGGTGGGGTCCAGGTTGCCCGTGGGTTCGTCGGCCAGCAGCAGTGCCGGGCGGTGCACCAGGGCTCGGGCAATGGCCACGCGCTGCAATTGGCCGCCGCTGAGCTGCTGCGGCAGGCGCGCGCCCAGCTCGGCCAGGCCCACCGCCGCCAGCATGTGCTGCACGCGCGCGGCATCGTTCTGGCCCAGCAGCATCAAAGGCAGGGCCACGTTCTGCGCCACGTCCAGGTGCGGCAGCACGTGGAAGGCCTGGAACACGAAGCCCACGTGTGCACGCCGCCACAGGGCCCGTGCCGTGTCGTCGAGCGTGCCCAGGTCGGTGCTGCCGTGCGTGATGCGCCCTGTGTCCCAGGTATCCAGGCCCGCCAGGCAGTTGAGCAGGGTGGACTTGCCCACCCCCGAGTCACCCACGATGGCCACGAACTCACCGGGTTGCACTGCAAAGTCGACACCGGAAAACACCGTGGCCTCGCCATAGTGCTTGCCCAGGCCGCTGACGGTGAGGGTGGCCGTCATGGCGCGGCGGCATCCAGCCGTGCCAGCACGGCCTGTACCAGCGCAGCCGTGGCATCGGGCTGGTCGCAGGCGATGGCATGGCGCGCGGGCATGCTGCGCAGCCAGGTGATCTGGCGCTTGGCCAACTGGCGCGTGGCGGCAATGCCGCGCTCGCGCAGGCTGTCCATGGGGAAGTGGCCGTAGAGGCTTTCCCAGGCCTGGCGGTAGCCTACGCAGCGCATGGAGGGCAGGTCCGGGTGCAGGTCGCCGCGTGCGTGCAGGGCCTTCACCTCGTCCAGAAAGCCGGCCGCCAGCATGGCATCGAAGCGCTGGGCGATGCGCGCATGCAGCCAGGCGCGGTCATCGGGCTCCAGGCTGAACAGGGCGGTGCTGGCCGCCACTGTGCTCGGGGCGCGGTCCTTGGCCGAGTGAAAGCTCGACAGCGGCCGGCCCGAGACATGCCATACCTCCAGCGCGCGCTGGATGCGCTGGCTGTCGGCCGGGGCCAGGCGCGCGGCGGTGACTGGGTCCACGCGCGCAAGCTCGGCATGCAGCGCGGGCCAGCCCTGCGCTGCGGCCTGGGCCTCGATGCGTTCGCGCACGGCGGGGTCGGCGGCGGGCATGTCGTCGATGCCGTCGAACAGCGCCTTGAAGTACAGCATGGTGCCGCCCACCAGCAGCGGCAGCGCGCCGCGCGCGCGGATCTCGGCAATGAGCCGGGTGGCGTCCTGCACGAACTCGGCCGCGCTGTAAGAATGCAGCGGATCGCGGATGTCGATCAGGTGGTGTGGTACGGCGGCCAGTTCGTCGCTGCTGGGCTTGGCGGTGCCGATGTCCATGCCGCGGTAGACCAGGGCCGAGTCCACGCTGATGATCTCCACCGGCATGCGCGGCGCCAGCACGGCTGCCAGCGCCAGGGCACCAGCGGTCTTGCCCGAGGCCGTGGGGCCGGCCAGCGCGATGGCCGGAAGGTGGTCAGGCGCGCTCACCGGGATCTCCGAATTTCTGCACCAGCGTCCACGAGATCACGGCCAGCACCACCGACCAGAACCAGATGCCATTGACCAGCGGCCACACCGTGCCATCCAGGCGCAGGCCCAGCCAGCCGCCGATGGCGAAGGCTGCCAGCATCATCATGAAGCCGTTGAGCGCCGAGGCAACGCCGGCCGCCTGGGGGAACGGCCCCACGGCGCCGCTCTGCCCACAGGGCTGGTGGATGCCATGGGCCAGCATGAACAGGTAGAACGGCAGCAGCAGCGCCCAGGGCTGGTGCCAGCCCATGAAGGCGACCAGCCCCATCAGCGTGCCGCCTGCCAGGCTCAGGCCGCCCGCAATGGCCACGGAGCGCTTGAGTCCGAAGCGTGCCAACAGCCCCCGGCACAGAAAGGTGCCCGCAAAGTAGGCCACGCAGGCCGATGCCATGGCACCACCGTACTGCGTGCGCGACAGGCCGAGCACGTCGATGAACACGAAGGACGATGACGCGAGAAAGGTGAACAGGCCGCCATAGGTGGCCGTGGTCTGCAGCGAAAAGGCCCAGAAGGTCGGGTGGCGCAGCACCTGCAGCCAGGTGGCCACCAGGGTCTTGGGCTGCAGGGCGCGCGGGTTGCGGTGCACCAGGGTCTCGGGCAGGCGCAGGGCCACCAGGGCCAGCGTGGCCACGGCATACACCGTGAGGGCCGAGAGCGAGGCCCGCCAGCCCAGCCACTCGGCCAGCAGGCCACCCAGCGGCGCGCAGATGCAGGCCACGAAACCCAGGCCGGTGAGCGCCTTGGACATGGCGCGCGCACCCTCCAGCGGAGTGTACAGGTCGCGCACGATGGCGCGCGCACACATCACCACCGAGCCCATGGCCGCCCCCTGGGCGATGCGCCACAGGATCAGCAGCGACATGCTGGGGGCCAGCGCGCTGCCAATGGATGCCACGGTGTAGATGGCCAGGCCCGCCAGCAGGATGGGCCGGCGGCCGAAGCGGTCCGACAGGGGGCCCCAGACCAGCTGCGAGCAGCCGAAGGCCAGCAGCAGGCCGCTGAGCGTGAGCTGGGCCGCAGACACGGGAGCACCCAGGCTGCGCGTGAGGGCTGGCAGCGCCGGCAGGTACAGGTCGGTGGTGACGGGCTGGATGCTCAGCAGCAGAGCCAGTATCAGGATGGCCAGGGCCGGGGAAATGGCAGCGGGCGCGGCCGGGTGGCCGGCGGTGGCGAAGGGGGCAGACATATCTGTCTGAGCGTACCAGATGGGTCGGGACAAACCCGCACACGGGGCTTTCGCGTCGCTTGCACGACATTGCCGGGCCAATGCGCGCCCTACAGTGCATCGCGGCACTGGACGCCAGGCACTCATCACAACAACAGGAGACAAGCGCATGCGCCGCAGCAATCACCCCTTGACCCCCTCCCCATTTCGCAACCCCCTGAGCACCCTGGCACGTGCAGCGCTGGTTGTGGTGCTGGGGGCGGCCCTGGCCGCCGCCCACGCACAGGCACCCGCTGCGGCGCCGGCTTCGCCTGCGGCTGCTCCCGCTGCACCGGCCCTGCCGGCACCCGAGTCGGTCTCGCTCGACAAGCTGGGCTACATGGTCACCTTCCCGCCCGAGGGCGCGCAGCGTGTGGACCTGAGCAACTCCTACAAGTACCCGCAAATGCGCTGGGCCCTGCAGCACCTGCGCGAGCTGCAGCCCACGCGCAATATCCGCCGGGGCGCGGCCCCCGCATCTCCCCTGCCCGCCGATCCGCGCCCGCTGGGCGCGTTCGCATTCGACGACGACAAGGGCCAGCCCATCACCGTGGACCAGTGGCTCACGCGCACCTACACCGACGCCATCGTCGTGCTGCACAAGGGCAAGGTGGTGTTCGAGCGCTACGACAACCAGATGAAGCCCTGGACACCGCACCTGCTGTTCTCGGTCACCAAGTCCTTCACCGGGCTGATGGCGGCGCAGCTGGCGCACGAGGGCAAGATCGACCCCGAGGCACTGGTCACCAAGTACGTACCCGAGCTGGCCGATTCGGCCTGGGGCGACATGAAGGTGCGCGAGGTCATGGACATGACCGGGGCCGTGCGCTTTCGCGAGGTCTACACCGACCCGACGACCGAGATCTTCGGCTACAGCTGGTCCGCCGGCATGCTGCCGCGGCCGCCGGGCTACCAGGGTGCGACCAACATCTACGACTTTCTCAAGACGCTTAAAAAGGAGGGCGAGCACGGCGAAGGTTTCGTCTACCGCACGGTGCACTCCGAGGTGCTGGGCTGGATTGTCTCGCGCGCCACGGGCAGGCACTGGGCAGAGCTGATGGGCGAGAACATCTGGCAGAAGCTGGGCATGGAAGAGGACGCCCATGTCATGGTGGACAGCGTGGGCACGCCGCTGCAGGGCGCGGGCCTGAACGCCACGGCGCGCGACCTGGCGCGCTTTGGCGAAATGCTGCGCCAGGGCGGTAGCTTCAACGGCCAGAAGATCTTCGACAAGGCCGTGATCGACGACACGGCCAAGGGTGGCGATCGCACCAAGTTCCAGTTCCGCGGCATCCAGACCGCGCGGCCCGGCTACAGCTACCGCAACCAGTGGTGGGTGCTGCACAACGCCGATGGCGCCTACGAAGCCTCAGGCATCCATGGGCAAATGGTGCATGTGAACCCGGCGGCCGAAATGGTGATTGTCAAGCTCTCCTCGCACCCGGTGGCCAGCGCTGCGGCCACGCAGGCGCTCACGCTCAAGGCGTGGTCGGCGCTGGCGCAGGCCGTTCGGCGTTGAGGCCCACGATGGGTGCGGGATCGCCCTCGTAGCCTGGGGGCGTGAGCCGGAACAGCGAGACCAGGGCCTCGCGGTAGAGGTCCATGCCCACGTCGTTGGTGTTGTGGTGTGAGCCGCCTTCCACCAGCACGAAGCGCTTGGGCTCCTGCGCGGCCTCGTACAGCTTGCGCCCGAGCGCCGGGGCGATCAGGCTGTCACGGCTGCCGTGCACCACCAGCAGGGGGGAGCCGATCTGGGGCACCTTGCGCACCGATTCGAAGCGCTGGGTGATCAGGGCCGACACCGGCAACCAGCCCCACTTGAAGGTGCTGAACACCTCGGGGATGCTGGTGAAGGTGCCTTCCACCATCACGCCCTTTTCATCCCGCACCTCGCGGGCCAGGTCGATGGCGATGGCGCCGCCCAGCGAGTGGCCGAAGATGTAACGCGCTGCAGCAGGGTGGCGCTCGCCCAGCCAGTCCCAGGCGGCGCGTGCATCTTCGGCGGCCATGGCCTCCGAGGGCAGGCCCGCGCTGCTCTGGCCAAACCCCCGGTAGTCGATGGCCAGCACCGAAAAGCCCAGTGCGTGCATGCGCCGGATGCGGGGCGATGAGCCCGCCACGTTCCAGCGCGCACCATGCAGGTACAGCAGCACCGGTGCATCCGCCCGCTCGGCGGGCATCCACAGCCCGTGCAGGCGCTCGGCCTTGGCCGTGGCGCGCGACTCGAAGGCGATCCACACGTCCTGCATGCCTTCGGTCACCCCCGTGCCGCCCCAGCTGCGGTTGCTGGGCTGGAAGATCCACTCGCGCTGCTTGGCGTCCAGAGTGGAACAGCCAGCGCTGACCGCCAGGGCCAGGACCAGGGAAAGCAAAAGGGCGGTGCGTTTCATTGCAGGAACTGACTCGCGTGCATGCAGGAAAGTTCTGATTTCCATTGCATGCATCGTGCCTGTTACGCAAAAGGGAGGCCTTGCCTCCCTTTTGTTACCTATT
>NZ_JAUZDX010000045.1 GCF_030704685.1 Acidovorax sp. A1169 | reverse complement strand
AACAGAATCGCCTGCCACTCGGGGAGCAACTCGCTCTCGACAAATAACTTCTCGAAAGCAGGATGCGCAGCGTCCGCTGTTGCGTTCCCCAGAACCACTTCCAGGTAACTTGTGACACTCAGCGTGCGTAGCTCGCCGCTTAGGTTGTGTACATTCACACGGCGAAGTTCGAGGTCGTTTTCGGGATCAACAACTATGTCGGTCCGAGCTGTGACGTCAAGGGAGCCATTTGAATGGCGCCGTATGAAGGACGCCCGACCCACCGAAAAATTCGCTTGGACGACGTCTTCTCCTTTATTGACTGGCTGTGGTGTTGTCGACCACACGACCCCGCTGGACTCGTCGCGTATGTAGCAGAAACTGCCCAAGCCGCCACCTACAGCATCATCAGACCAGCGGGTAAGCGCGAGCTTGTCCCACCGAGAAAACCCCGTGCCCTCTCGCGTGATCATCAAGTGATAGCGGCCATTGGTCAGCAAGTTCAGGCGGGCAGAATGTTTGGTATCGATTAACCGAGACGGTCTCACCATAGAGACTGCCATCTGCAAGAGTGTGTGCCAACGCCTCGACGCGATGCCCCGCATTTTGGAAGCGCTATGCCTTGCGACTTCTATCCACTGCGACCAATGTCTAGCCGTGTGCTTGCCCTTTCGCACAACCGATAGTGGCTGCGCAGGAAGTGTTTCGAGCGGACTTGCGCGCGATTGCAGCCGTCCGTGCTCTACAGGCTCACCCGACATTGCGGGCGCACTCATGCCACGTCATCGGAGGATGCTTGCTCACAATGGTGCTGGATGCGAAGTCCAAAAGGCGTTCACCTTGATACTTTCATCGAGAAAGGCATTCCCCTGGAAATTCTGGTCATGCTTGACTTGTGGAGCGGCGTCAAGCGTAGCTTTCGTAGTCGCCAGTACCATCAGCTTATTGCCTGGTGCAGCTTTGAAACTATCCCATGGAACTGGGACGTACTTTTTGTTGATGCCGAATATTCCGCCGCGACTAATAACCAAGTAGGCGATCCTGCCGCTCTGCGGACTCATTACGATGTCGTCAACACTACCTAGGTCGTCACCTTGCGGATTGACGATGGCCGTTCCGACCAGTTGATCGGAGCGAAATGCGCTGTCAGAACCCGTGACGGAAACGGCTGTGGCAATCTGCTGGCGTCGCCACGCCGACACATCCATACGTGGCACCTTGCCGCTGCGCAGTTCCGCAGCGTAAAGCGAGTAGATCTCACGGGCGGAGCGCAAGAGACCGTCGCATCCAGTTTGATCGCCACGCTGGGCCAGGATATGGGCCGATGCGATCAATGTCCGGACCTCGTAGCCGGGCCGAACACTCCCGTACCCTGTGGCTGCGACGGAATCACTTGAGTACCCTCCGATGTAGCCATAGCCGTATACCGGATAGCCAAAGCCATAGCCGGCCCCGTGAAGCCAGTAGCCGTCTTTCTGAAGTTGACTGTCAAAGGCCGACAATTCTGTTGTGCAAGACTGGGGCAACTTCGCGACCACGGCTTGGCCGATCGCCGAGCCGCTTCCTAAGGTGAAACATACCGCTGCGATCAGGGCGTTCGTAGCTGAAATCGATTTGCTTGTATTCATGTAATTTCCTTGGTAGTTCTGCAAGAATTTGGTCCCCGCTTGCTATTGGCATTGCACCGGCGCGCAACGGCTGAATTCCAGTTGATAGTCAAATACTCAATAGGGGTCAGCAGACTCAAACCACAAGCGGTGCAAACGAATGTCCAGCACTCAATATCGCCGCTTCCAAGCACGGTGTCTGTACGTTTGCGCACGTGACTTCAGATTGGCTACCGTCACGAAGTCAGTCGCTCATTGGTAGGGCTGCGAACCAACGCCTGCACACATCTGTCAGTGTCAATAGAGCCCAGGATGATCTGCTGCAAGCGGACTGTCTTCGCGCCACTACCTCAAGCGCTGGACTTCTAAGCGTTTCATTTGTCTTCTCTTCTCAAATGCCTGTAGCGCCGCAGGAGTGCGTTGGTTGAGCTGTCGTGAAGCGGGGCAGACTCATCTACATCCAAATCGGCCACGGCCAGTTCAGCGGCAATGCCCTCAGCCAGCACTTTGCCCAATTCGACACCCCACTGGTCGAAGCAATCAATGTCCCAGATCACCGCCTGCGTAAAGACGCTGTGCTCATAAAGCACCACCAAGGCGCCCAACGTGTACGGTGTCAGCCGGTGCGCCATCACCGTGTTGCTGGGCCGGTTGCCCTCGCATACACGGTAGGGCACGAAGGCTTCTTCGACCCCTTCGACGCGCAGCCCATCGGCCGTCCTGCCGAACGCAAGGGCTTCGGCCTGTGCGAAAAGATTTGCCATCAGTAAGTCGTTCTGGCGATGGTCATGGACCTCCTCGCCTGCAATACTTGGTACGCCGCGGCCGAATCCGATGAAGTCGCACGGAACAAGCCGCGTCCCCTGGTGCAGCAACTGGTAAAAAGAGTGCTGGCCATTAGTGCCTGGCACACCCCAGACGATGGGTGAGGTCTGCACTCCTACTGGTACGCTCTTGTGGGTGACATGCTTCCCGTTGCTCTCCATTGTCAACTGCTGCAGGTAGGCCGGAAAGCGGGATAGGTCCTGCGCGTAGGGCAGCACCGCCTGTGTTTGGGCACCGAGGAAATTGTTGTTCCACACCGCCAGTAGCCCCATCAGGGCTGGCATATTATTTTCGACCGGCGTCTGACGGAAATGCTCGTCCATGGCGTGCATGCCGGCCAGCATGTCCCGGAACTGGTCCGCGCCGATTGCGATCATGGTCGACAGCCCGATGGCCGAAGCCATGGAATACCGCCCACCAACCCAGTCCCACAAAGGAAAGGTCTGCTCTGGCGCGATGCCAAATGCGCAGGCCGCTTCGATGTTTGCCGACACCGCAATGAAATGGCGCGCCACCGCGGCTGCGTCGCCGAGTTGCGCTATGCACCAGGAGCGAGCAGCCTGTGCATTGGCCATCGTCTCCGGCGTATGGAAGCTTTTGGAGCAGATGATGAACAGAGTCTTCCCTGCGTCCAAGCAACGCGTCGCTTCGGCCAGAGCAGCGCCATCAACATTGGCGACGAATGCGAAGTTCAGATCGCGCTGGCTATAGTGCCTCAGCGCCGTATATGCCATTGCAGGACCGAGGTCGGAGCCGCCGATACCTATGTTGATGACGTTGCGAATGGGCTGGCCTGTGTGACCTAGCCAAAGCCCACGACGAATCTGATCGCTGAACGCGGTCATGCGGTCTAGCACCATGTGCACGTCGGCCACGACGTCGACTCCATCTACCCAAAGTGACTGGCCAGAGGGTGCCCGCAAGGCAGTGTGCAATGCCGCTCGCCGCTCGGTTGTGTTGACGGCATCCCCGTTGAACATAGCGTCGACGCGCTCGCGCAGGCGGCACGCGCGTGCCAGAGCGGCGAGCAGGCCCATGGTCTGAGCGTCGACGCGATTCTTTGAATAGTCCAGGTACAGCCCGGCGGCTTCGGACGTAAAGCGCGTGCCGCGTTCTGGATCGTTCGCGAACAGTGCACGCAGGTCCACGCCACCCATCTGCACATGGTGGGAAGCCAGCGCCTGCCATGCCGAAGTAGCACTGAGTCCGGTCACGATTTCGCTGCCGGCGGCGGGAGCGGCGACGGCGCCGTACATTTCTCGCGGATGCGGGCGAGTAAAGCCTGCCATGAAATGGCTACAGCCTCCACGCCCTCGCGCTGAAGTCGTTTGGCCAATGCGGCGTCGTCGACGCCTTCTCGCCGTAGCTCGGCGATCACCAGTTCGGCATAACTCCCATCGGGCGGCAGGCTGCGCTCGACCTTGCCGTGTTCGGCGAAGGCAAGCAGGGTCTTCTCAGGTAGCGCAATGATGGATTCGGGTCCGGCCAGCGCCTGAACGTATAGCGTGTCCGGTGCCACTAGGTCTCTGGATTCCGTACTGGCCCACAGCAAGCGCTGTGGGCGCGCCGCTGCTGCGGCGAGCCACTGCCAGCGCGGCGATGACAACACTTCGCAGTGGACCTTGTAGGTGCGCATGGCGATGGCAATGCCTAGTTGGCTGCGAAGCGGCGAGGCAACCTCATCGCAAACTGCGACGTCCCAGCGACTGACGAACAGCGAGGCCACAGACGCCACCCTTGCATCGCGCCCAGCCGCCAGGCTCCGCTCGATAGCGCGCATATACGCCTCCGCCGCAGCCGCGAAATGTTCGCTGGAGAACAACAGGGTAACGTTGACCGGAACACCGCCAACGATGAGTTGCTCAATGGCGTCGAGGCCTTCGGGTGTACCCGGTATCTCAATGAGCAGGTTGGCCCGCCCGGCCTTCGCATGCAGGCGCTTAGCAGCCTGGATGGAGCGGACCGCGTCATGCGCCAGGAGCGGCGACACTTCGAGCGACACCCACCCATCCATGCCGCCGGTGGCCTCGACGTGTGGACGGAACAGGTCGGCCGCCTCCGCAAGGCCTTCAAGCGCAAGTTCGAAGAACAGGTTCTTGTGCAAATGGCCAGCCGTGTCGAGCACACGGATGCTGGCGTCGTAGCTGTCGCCACCGCCAATCGCCTGCTCGAAGATCGTCGGGTTCGAAGTAAGGCCTGTCACGCGCAGGTTGCGGATGTATGAAGGCAACGTGCCACTGCGCAGCAACGTACGCGTGATGTTGTCGAGCCACAGGCTCTGGCCTAGTTGGTTGAGCGTCTGGGTAGTGTTCATGGATGGCAGTGCTAGATTAGGAAGTGGGGCTCGTGCAACGATCTCCGCGAGCCAGCGACAGTTGGGCCGTCAAGGGGCCCTCGCCGGAGTGCGGCAGCGCGCCGCAGGTCGTCTCGATAGTTGGATTTGCCGCGGTCGATGACGGGTATCTCGCGGTTGCGACAGCTGTACCGACTCGCTTAGCACTTCATCGAACATGGTCACCAAGCAACCAGCGCAGCGCTTGCCGGTGATGACGCGCCCGAAGCCGATCACACCGATCTGCATGACGCTGCTTCCGCTGAGATGGGACCGCCATTCCAAAGCGTGATAACCGGCCGAAGCGCATGGTCTGGGTCAACGCCCAAGATGCTGATCGAGGCCGGATTGAGCGCGAAATGACGGCCCTCTTCCACCTTCAGCCCGATCCACCTGGCCGCCAGCGCCCGACCGAGCTGGCCATGCGAGAAAAGAGCGACGTTGCCCCCGAGGGTCCGCAGGCGCTCAATGAGCCGGTCCGCACGGGCGGACACTTCAGCTGGCGACTCGCCGTTGGGACACCCATCTCGCCAGATGTCCCAATCGGAGCAGTGCTTACGGATCTCGCAGGTTCGCAAGCTTTCGTAGTCGCCGTAGTCCCATTCTGCTAGATCGGGGACGATCTCGACTGCAGTGGTCAGACCAACCAACGCGCAGGTGACCCGCGCGCGCAGTCGCGGGCTTGTCTGAACGTGGGAGAAGGGCAATTTCCCAAGCATGGGTGCCAGCGCGCGGGCCATCTGCTCGCCCAGGCTCGTGAGTGGCAGGTCCGTCACGCCCGTGTGCTGACCGGTCAGCGACCAAGCGGTTTCGCCATGCCGGACCAAGAAGAGTTTCAGAGTCGGGTCCATCACACCTCCATGGCGGGGTCATACTGACCGCTGCTTGCGGCGCTAGCACAGCGGGCCCGGTGCAGTAGCTCGCGCTGCGCGGCATGGCGGTGAGCCTCCTGGCCAGCCCAGATCTCCAGCGCGGGATGCTGCAGGGCGCGCCCGAAGGAAAAGCTTAGCGACCACGGCAGCGGACCGGCACTACTGGTCCTAAAACGCGTGTGCATTGCGTTCAGATGGGCGCAGGCTTGTGCCCCTGACTGGCCGCCCGAGAGGAACGCTATACCAGAGACTGCTGCTGGCACAGCGCGACGCAGGCACTGCACTGTGGCGTCGGCTACCTCCTCAACCGTGGCCTGCATAGCGCAGGTTCGTCCCGCTACGACCATGTTCGGTTTCAGGATCATGGCCTCCAGCACCACGTCCTGTCTCGTCAAAGCCGCAAATACATGGCGCAGCAGGTTCTCGGTGACCTCGCGACCATGCGCCTGTGTATGGTCGCCGTCCATGAGCACCTCGGGCTCGACGATGGGGACCAGCCCGGCCTCCTGACACAAGGCTGCGTAGCGCCCCAGCGCGTGTGCATTGGCACGAAGGCACGCCTCAGAGGGAGAAGAAGCGCCCCCCGGCGCAGGATCGATGACAGCACGCCACTTGGCGAAGCGGGCGCCCATGGCGGCGTAGTCCCGCAGCCGTTCGCGCAAGCCGTCAAGCCCTTCCGTCACCTTCTCGGTAGGATGCAAGGCCAGGGCCTTGGCGCCGATATCGACTTTGATCCCGACCAGGATGCCAGCGTCTTGCAGCACCTTGACCAAAGGCGTTCCGTCCGCCGTGGCCTGGCGGAAGGTTTCGTCGTACAGGATGACGCCGCTGATGTATTGGCCTAGATCCGGCGTGGTGATGAGTAAGCCCCGCCAATCGCATCGCATCGCCTGGGTCTGCGCGATATCGATTTCATCGAAGCGCTTGTCGCAGGTTGCATTGCTCTCGTCCATGGCGAGCAGGCCCTTGCCATCTGCGACTATGGCCTTGGCCGTATCGACCAGCATGTGCGATGTCATCGCTAGCCTCATGTTTGCCACTTCCAATTGCGAATCTCTGGCAGGTCCTGGCCATGCTGATCTATATAAAGCTTATGTTCCATAAGCTTGTCCCGGGTCAGCTGTTTAAGGTCCCCGACCTGGCTGCCAAGATGCGGCAAGCTGTCGATGACGTCTTGCACCAGATGGAAGCGATCCAGTTCGTTTTGCACGCGCATGTCAAATGCCGTGGTGATCGTGCCCTCCTCCTTGTAACCATGCACATGAAGGTTGCGGTTCATACGGCGGTAGGTCAGTTGGTGCACCACTGAGGCATAACCATGGAAAGCGAAGATGACGGGCCTGTCCCAGGTGAATAAATCATTGAAATCGGTGTCCTCCAGCCCATGCGGGTGCTCGCTGGCGGACTGAAGACGCATCAGGTCGACGACGTTAATTACGCGGATCCTGAGGCCCGGTGCATGCTCGCGCAGGATAGAGACGGCAGCAAGCACTTCAAGCGTGGGCGTGTCGCCGCAACAGGCCATCACGATATCGGGCTCGCCGTCTTGGTCATTGCTGGCCCATTTCCAGATGCCGATGCCTTCGGTGCAGTGCTCAATGGCCTCTCCAATCGTCAGCCACTGCGGCATTGCGTGCTTGCCGGCGATCACCACGTTAACGAAATTCGTGCTGCGCAAACAATGGTCGGTGACCGAGAGCAGGCAGTTGGCGTCAGGCGGTAGGTAGACACGCACGATGTCGGCTTTCTTACTAACTACGTGGTCGATGAAGCCCGGGTCTTGGTGGGTAAAGCCGTTGTGGTCCTGTTGCCAGACGTGCGCGGTCAGCAGGTAGTTGAGCGAAGCGATGGGCCTGCGCCAGGGCAGCTCGCGCGTGACTTTGAGCCACTTGGCATGCTGACTGAACATTGAGTCGATGATGCGGATGAAGGCCTCGTAGCTGTTGAACAGTCCATGGCGCCCCGTCAGCAGATAGCCTTCCAGCCAGCCCTCGCATTGGTGCTCGCTCAGCATCGAGTCGAGAACCAGACCCTCGCGGGACAGAAATTCGTCGTTGTTCTGTGTTTCGGCATCCCACTGACGGTTGGTTACCTGGAACACTGCACCTAGCAGGTTGGAAAGCGTCTCGTCGGGGCCGAAAATCCGAAAATTGCGCTGGTTACGGTTGAGTGCCGTTACGTCACGCAGAAATCCACCTAGCACCAGCGTGTCCTGCGCCTGCAATTCGCCCGGAGAAGGCATCTGGACAGCATGCACGCGGAAGTCTGGCATTTTGAGGGGACGCAACAATAGACCGCCATTAGCATGCGGATTGGCGCCCATGCGTCGCGCACCCATGGGCGCCAGGGCCGCCAATTCGGGCCGCAATCGGCCACGCTCATCGAACAACTCCTGGGGCCGGTAGCTGTTCATCCAGCGTTCGAGCTGTTGCAGGTGGTTTGGGAAATCCGGATTCACCAGCAGCGGCACCTGGTGGGAGCGGAAGGTATTCTCTATCTTCAGGCCATCGACCTCTTTAGGCCCAGTCCATCCCTTTGGCGACCGCAGAACGATCAACGGCCAGAGCGGCCGGGTAGTCAGGTTGCGGCTGCGCGCATCGTCCTGGATATGCTCGATGCGCTCGATGGCGCTGTCTAAGGCTTCGGCCATGAGTTTGTGCATGGTCAGCGGCTCGTCGCCCTCCACAAAGATCGGCATCCAGCCGCAACCGAAGAAAAACTGTTCGAGCGCCTCATTGCCGATGCGAGCAAGCACTGTAGGGTTGCTGATCTTGAAGCCGTTCAGATGCAGGATCGGCAGTACCGCTCCGTCGGTGCACGGGTCCAGGAATTTGTTCGAATGCCAGGCCGTCGCCAGCGATCCGGTCTCTGCTTCCCCGTCGCCGACGATGCAGGCTACGATCAAGCTAGGGTTGTCGAGGGCTGCACCGAAGGCATGGCTCAGCGAGTACCCGAGTTCGCCGCCTTCGTGTATGGAGCCAGGCGTTGTGGGTGCCACGTGGCTGGAAATGCCACCGGGAAACGAGAACTGTTTGAACAGCTTCTTCATGCCAGCCTCGTCCATGGTGACCTCAGGGTAGACCTCGCTCCATGTGCCTTCGAGGTACACATTGCTGACCAATGCCGCCCCTCCATGGCCCGGTCCCGAGACGTACAGCACGTTGAGGTCGTATTTTTTGATTACTCGGTTCAGATGCACGTAGATGAAGTTTTGCCCCGGCACTGTGCCCCAGTGGCCCACCACCAGTGGCTTGATGTGGGCCATTGCGAGAGGTTCGCGGAGCAGAGGGTTTTCGTAGAGGTAAAGCTGACCGACCGAAAGGTAATTAGCAGCACGCCAGTAGCGGTCGATCTTTTGCAGCATCACAGGCTCGATGGCTTCACTGGGAGTCATAAGTAGTTCCAAGTTTTCAAGCACTCGCACTTTCGCAAGGCGACGTTGGTGGCGGGGAGCACCGCTGAACCGGGCTGCGAGAAAGACGGCGATCAATTCGAACGCTAGGCTAGCTCCGATGACCTTGCCGCCAAGGCAGATGACGTTCATGTCATCGTCTTCCACGCCTTGACGAGCGGAAAATACATCGTGAATTAGTCCGGCGCGCACGCCCGCTACCTTGTTGGCCGCAACCGATGCGCCGACCCCACTGCCGCAAAGCGCAAGGCCACGGTCCACCCGGCCTGTTGCAACGGCATGCGCCATCGGCACGACAAAGTCGGGGTAGTCGTCACCCGAATCCAGTTGCCAGGCACCGAATTCCTGGACTTCGTGACCCGACAGTCGCAGTGCTACGGTCAGTTCGCACTTCAATTGGAAGCCACCGTGGTCCGAGGCGATGCCGATTTTCATGATGCACGTCGGGTCGGTTTCGCATCGGAATCGTGCGATGCAAGCGCCGCACGCATGTCTTCGATGACCTCAAGGTTGCCCGGCGTGCCTGAGATGTCGCTGCCCGATACGAAGGTTTTAGCGCCTGCATCGGCGATTCGTCGGGTGATCTGAATATTGACATCGTCATTGAGCTCCAGACGGCTATAGCGCCGGCAGCGGTTGATCAATTGGCAAGCCTCTTGAAGCTTTCCAATCGCAGCGTCAATGAACTGCTGGTCGGAAGACCCTGAATTTACGCCCTTGATCAGTACAGTTTCGATCTTGTCAATCAACCATGGCAACACGCCAAGCGACTTTGAAGAATCGAGGCCCAATATAGATAGAGCACATGGCTCTTCAGCAAGTTGAAGCGGTTTATCGACTTGGCAACTCCCGCTGTCTGCCCCGGCATGGATGAATGCCAACGGGAGCTCATCCAAAGACGTCGCTATCAGATGGACCTTAATGGATGCTCTTGTTCCATCCGCATGAATGGCATGCTCAAGCAACGCCGCAATAACCATCTGGCCGATTTTGAGTTTCGGCACTAATCGGTGATCCATCACATCGAGATGGTTGCAGTTGGGACCGACCGGCAATGCGCTATGCACCTTTTCGCTTATGTGAGCGAAGTGACTTGAGCGAATGCATTGGTCACCCAGCCTCGGTTCTCGTGCTTGTGTTGCTTTGAGCACTCTCGACCGCGCCATGCCTGAGTCGAGAATCCTCCGCCATTGATGGATTGCTTCCTTGATGCGGTACGCCACATCGGTAGGCCTTTTCGTAGCATCGTCGTAGTCTCCAATAGAGTGGAATTTCTACCTTAATGCAAACGAATTGCTACCTCTGTTCGGCAGCACACAGTGCCGTCGTATTCTTTCGGTACTACCCCGCCCCTACGGCCTAAAGCAGGAGGCGCTGCAGCTCAGCGAGCTCGCCACAGTCGCGCTCTGGGCTGAGGAAGCTAGACAAACTTCCAGGAATTCATGAAGCAGTACCAAACACAGATCTCGCGAACGGTGGTCAAGAACCTTTTAGGTATTTAGGTG
>NZ_JAUZDX010000044.1 GCF_030704685.1 Acidovorax sp. A1169 | reverse complement strand
GTTCATGCGTCGGGCACGGGACCCCGGTGAATCTGTCACCTGGATGTTCCATCTGTCGTTATCCGAGCCGCAAGCCGACAAACAGATCTCCTACGAGACAGACCGGATGCGGTTCATTGGGCGCGGGAGCAGCACTACGAATCCAGTGGCACTATCTTCCCGCGATCGCCTTTCAGGCACGGCTGGTGCCGTGCTTGACCCAGTCGCTGCAATTCAGTCAAGTCTGACGCTTGAAGCGGGTCAGTCTGTTGACTTTGACTTGGTCACTTGCATAGCGCACAGTCGATCCGCATGCATTGCGCTGATCCACCACTGCCGAGCATTCGGTTTCGCAGATCGCACCCTCGCTGCTGCAGATGTGAGGGCACTTGATGCGCTAAGTCGGCTTGGCTGCACTGAAGTGCAGGCTGCGCAGTACGCGGACCTGGCTTGGTCAGTTTTGCACGTCGATCAGGCGCGGCGAGCCATGCCTAGCGTGCTGGCCTCGAATAAGCAGGGTCAGTCCAGTCTTTGGCGCTTTGCGATTTCCGGCGATCTTCCGATCGTGGTGCTTACCATCGAAGACGCCGCCCACCTGGAGGTTCTACGGCAGCTATTGCGGGCACAAGACTTTTGGCGCCGGCACGGAGTTGTCGCGGATGTAGTGGCTATAGTTGGCTCAAAAGAGGCCGGGCAGGTGGCTCAAAGAGCGTTGGTGAACACTGCAATGACCCTTGTCTCGTCTACAGATGCGATAGCGATGGTGGGCAAGAGCGGCGGCGTGTTCCTGCTCGCAGCAGCCGATGTACCAGAGTTCGACAGCGTGCTGTTGCAGTCGGTCGCACGTGTAGTTATGCACGCGCGTGACGGTTGGCCCAGCTTGCCTGCTGGTGCGCCAGTTGCAGCGCGGACGCCGAGCATTCTGGCTGCGGTAGGGGCATCGGAAACCTGGCCAATGCCTAGTTTGCCGGTGACGTCGGGACTGTTACCTTCAAAGATCAAGGCCAATCTGCTGTTCGCTAATGGACTGGGCGGCTTCAGCGCAAATGGCAGTGAGTACGTTGTCACGTCTCGACCGGGTTGCATGACTCCGTTGCCATGGATCAACGTGCTGGCCAATCCATCCTTCGGCACCCTCGTCTCCGAGAGCGGTAGCGCCAGCACATGGAGCGAGAACGCGCAGCAGTTTCGCTTGACCCCTTGGTCAAACGACCCGGTCAGCGACCCTAACACTGAAGCTTTCTATATCCGCGACGAGGATAGCGGGCAGTTCTGGTCGCCAACGCTACAACCTTCGGCGTCGACCGATGCCAGCGCTGGCGAACATGTCGCGCGGCATGGGTTTGGCTACAGCGTTTTCGAGCACACAGCCCATGGCATTGAAAGTACGTTGACGACATTTGTGGCCATCGATGCCCCAGTGAAGTTTGTCCTGCTACAACTGCATAACGTGTCCGGCCGCGCGCGACGCCTATCAGTAACCGGCTATGTTGAATGGGTGCTGGGAGAAGCGAGGCGTACATCTGCGATGCACGTCGGCACCGCTTTGGATGCCTGCGGAGCGCTGTTCGCTTGCAATGCGTACAACACCGACTTCACGGGCTACACCGCATTTTTCGATGGCCATGCCGAGGGAGCAGGCTCCACGGCTCGCAGCCAGTGTTGTGATCGACTTGCTTTTTTGGGTCAGCACGGCAGTTTACGCGCGCCTGCCGGGATGTTGCAAACGCGTCTGTCTGGCTCGGTGGGCTATGGGCTGGATCCGTGTGCAGCGATCCGATTGCCCGTGGATCTGGCGGCAGGCCTAACGCAGTTTTTCGTTTTTCGACTAGGTGCTGGTTCCACTGCCGACGAGGCGCGCAAGTTCGTGAGAGGTACGGAAGGTCTGACCTCAGCTCGAGAGGCACTTGCGGCGGTTCGAAGGCATTGGGATCACACACTTGGCGCGGTTAAGGTGAAAACCCCTGATCAGTCGCTAGACATCATGGTCAATGGCTGGTTGGTTTACCAGACGCTGAGCTGCCGCCTTTGGGCCCGTACAGCGTTCTATCAATCCAGCGGCGCATTCGGGTTTCGGGATCAGTTGCAGGATGTAATGGCGCTGGTCCATGCCGCGCCAGAGCTCGTTCGGGAGCATCTTCTGCGCAGCGCTGCGCGTCAGTTTTCCGAGGGCGATGTGCAGCACTGGTGGCATCCGCCATCAGGTAGCGGCCTGCGCACCCGGTGCTCCGACGACTATCTTTGGCTGCCACTTGCAACCGCCCGATACCTCCAGGTGACAGGAGACATCAGGGTACTTGACCAACCCGTGCCTCTCGTTGAAGCACCGGCTTTGCGGAGGAGCGAGGTTTCAAGCTACGGCAAACCTGTGACTTCCATCGAATCAAAGTCGCTCTACGCGCATTGCGTGCTCGCTATTGAGCACAGTCTGCGTACCGGCGCTCACGGGCTGCCACTGATGGAGTCGGGTGACTGGAACGACGGCATGAACTTGGTCGGGGTGGAAGGCCGCGGCGAAAGCGTCTGGCTTGCCTTCTTTCTGTACGGTGTGCTCATGCAGTTCGTTGACGTGGCAGGGCAGCAGGGCGATGCACTGATGGTGGAGCGCTGCCGCACCGAGGCAGAGCGTCTGCGCGAGGCCATCGAGCGCAGCGGCTGGGACGGCGACTGGTATCGCCGTGCCTGGTTCGACGACGGCTCCCCGCTGGGAACGTCCGGCAATGCCGAATGCAGCATCGATTCGGTAGCCCAGAGTTGGGCCGTGCTATCCGGGGCCGCCGATCCGCAACGCGCCCGTCAAGCGATGGCGGCAGTGGACCGCTTGCTGGTGGACCGCGAGGCCGGCCTGGTCCGCCTGCTTGCCCCACCTTTTGACCACTCCAGCCCAAGCCCCGGCTACATCCAGGGTTACGTGCGCGGCGTGCGCGAGAACGGAGGCCAGTACACCCATGCAGCGGTGTGGTCCGCGATGGCCTTCGCGGCGCTGGGCGAGCAGTCGCGGGCGTGGGAAATCTTCGATATGCTGAACCCGGTGCGGCATGCCCTGTCCGCCCGGGCTGTGGCCACCTACCAGGTCGAGCCCTATGTGGTAGCGGGTGACGTGTATGCTGTGGCGCCGCATATGGGACGCGGCGGCTGGACCTGGTACACAGGTTCGGCCGGTTGGCTGTACCGGTTTGCCGTAGAGTCGCTGCTCGGCCTCGATGTTAAGGCCGGAGTGCTGAGCCTGGCGCCGCACATGCCTGAGGACTGGAACACATTCCAGCTCACTTACCGCTTCGGCGCGACGAACTACGACATCAAGGTGTCGCGTGCATCAGACGCATCCACTGGCCCGCCGTGCGTCACTTTGGACGGCATTGTCATGGCCAACGCCGCAATTTCTCTGGTCGATGACCGGCGCAACCATGCAGTAGAGGTTCGCATAGCAGCCCGCCAGGTGATGGACAGTCTAAATGCCCCAGCCTGACCGCCCCTACGTCAGTCCGTTGGCCGGTCAAGCCGCCCCCCAGTCCGTCTTGATCGACGTGCCAAAGCTCGTGACGACCTACTTCTCTGACCGGCCCGACCCCGGCGTGGCCGCGCAGCGCGTGGCCTTCGGCACCTCGGGTCACCGCGGCTCGGCTCTTGACCGATCATTCAACGAATGGCATGTGCTGGCGCTCACGCAGGCCCTGTGCGACTACCGTAAGGCCAGGGGCATCATGGGGCCGCTGTTCCTGGGCTTCGATACCCACGCACTGTCGGCGCCGGCCAACGCCAGTGCCATCGAGGTGCTGGCGGCAAATGGTGTCGAACTGATGCTGGCCACTAACAACGATTACACGCCGACACCCGCCATCTCGCACGCCATCCTTACTCACAACCGCGGGCGCGACCTTGCAACCGGTTCCGGCCGGGCCGACGGTATCGTCATCACGCCCTCGCACAACCCGCCACGCTACGGCGGCTTCAAGTACAACCCTCCCCACGGTGGCCCGGCCGGAGCAGACGTCACCGACTGGATCGAGGCCGCAGCAAACGGCTATCTACAAGCGGGGCTGTCGGGCGTGAGGCGCGTGGACCTCTCAGCTGCGCTGCTTGCCCCAACCACGCACCGCCACGATTACCGCAGCGCCTACGTCGCCGATCTGGCGCAGGTTGTCGATATGGACGCGATCCGCCATGCCGGGCTGCGCCTGGGCGCTGACCCGCTGGGCGGCTCAGGCGTGCACTACTGGGCCGCGATCGCCGAGCACTACCGCATCAAGCTTGATGTGATCAGCGACACGGTCGACCCGACCTTCTCCTTCATGACGCTGGACTGGGATGCGCAGATCCGGATGGACCCGTCGTCGCCCTTTGCGATGCAGCGGCTCGTTGCGCTCAAAGACCGCTACGACGTCGCCTTCGCCTGTGACACGGACCACGACCGCCACGGCATTGTCACGCCGGGGCAGGGCTTGCTGCCGCCAAACCATTACCTTTGCGTAGCCATTGAACATCTGTTCCGCCACCGGCCGCTGTGGGGGGCCGCGGCGGCCGTCGGCAAGACCGTGGTCAGCACGCAGTTGATCGATCGCGTAGCCAAGCGGCTAGGTCGCAAGCTCTTCGAGGTGCCGGTGGGCTTCAAGTGGTTCTCGGTCGGCCTGCTGGATGGCAGCCTAGGTTTCGCGGGCGAGGAGAGTGCGGGCGCGAGTTTTCTGCGGCGTGATGGAACGGTCTGGACCACTGACAAGGACGGCATAGCCGCAGCGCTGCTGGCCGCCGAGATCACGGCCATGGCAGGGCGCGACCCCGGGCGGCTCTATGGCGAATTGACCGGCCAGCTTGGTAACCCCGTAGCTCGGCGAATCGAGGCCGCCGTCACGCCTACGCAGCAGCAGCGCTTGGCAGCGCTGTCGCCGCAGGAGGTCATGTCCACCGATATGGCCGGTGAGAGGATCGACGCCATCCTCACGCAGGCCCCCGGCAATGGCGTGGCCATCAGCGGCCTCAAGGTGAGCACAGCCAACGGCTGGTTTGCCGCGCGACCATCCGGCACAGAGGACATCTACAAGATCTATGCCGAGAGCTTTCTTGGTACCGAACACCTGCAGCGCATCGTGGAGGATGCGCTAGCCATCGTCGATGCCGCGATCGGACCCGCGTGAAAGCCGCGTGGTCGCTGACCCGCGCTGACGAACGCATGCTGGATACGCTGCAGCGCCAAGCTTTCGACTATTTTCCCACCTACACCCACCCTCGTACCGGGCTGGTCGCTGACACATCTCGGCCAGGCGCACCGGCGAGCATCGCGGTTGTAGGCTTCGCGTTGTCGGCCTACCCCGTTGGGGTGGAACGTGGTTGGATCGGCAGGGACGAGGCTGTCGGGCATTGTCTTGACGTGCTGCGCTTCTTCGCGGGCAGCGATCAGTCTGGTGCGGTCGATGCCACCGGTTGGCGCGGCTTCTATTTTCACTTCCTGAACAGCGAGACGGGCCTGCGCGCTTGGGCGTCGGAGCTATCGTCCATCGACACCGCGCTGTTGATCATGGGCATGCTGACTGCCGCAGCCTACTTCGATGCCGCCACTCCGGCCGAGACCGAGCTGCGCAAGCTGGCCAATACCCTCTATGAGCGTGTGAACTGGAACTGGTCGGAGCACGACGACGACGCTGTGGCGCTCGGGTGGAAGCCAGAATGCGGCTTCCTGAACTACGGCTGGCAGGGCTACAGCGAGGCCATCGTGCTGTACGCCCTGGGACTTGGCGCGGCAAGCCACCGGTTGACCGCTGCAAGCTTTGAGGCATGGACCGTGACCTACCAGTGGGAGAACATCTATGGCATCGACTTTTTGTACGCCGGCCCGTTGTTCATGCACCAGTTTTCTCATGCTTGGATTGACTTTCGCGGCATCCGCGACCGGTTCATGCACGAGAAAGATTGCGACTACTTCGAGAACAGCCGGCGCGCCGTACAGGTGCAGCGGCAGTACGCGATCCGTAACCCTCGCGGCTTTTCTGGCTACGGTCAAGACTGTTGGGGGTTGTCTGCCGGAGATGGCCCCAGCGTCGAGCCAAAAGTGGTGGCCGGGCGCCGGCAGGCCTTTTACGGCTACGCCGCCCGCGGCGTTCCGTGGGGGCCGGACGATGGCACTCTCAACGGAGCTTGTATGGTGGCATCCCTAGTCTTCGCCCCAGAGATCGCGCTACCCGCGTTGCGCAAGCTGGTAGCCGAGGCCAGTCCGGGAGCCCGCGCGGTGCACGCAAGCGGCGTAAACGCCACCGCTGGCGGAGAAATGGCCTGGATCTCCGAGGGTGAGTTCGGGCTGGACCAGGGCCTGATGGTGCTAATGATCGAGAATTTCCGCAGCGGCCTGCTGTGGCGGCTGACCCGGAGCATTCCATGCCTGCGAGCTGGCCTGTTACGCGCAGGCTTCACCGGTGGGTGGCTCTAACTGAGCTACCAGCTATCCCAATGCCATTCATTCCTTCTGCTGGCGCACCCCCACATTCTGCGGAGCCCCATGACGCCGAACGCATCGCCAACACCCGGCCGATTGGCTGGCGCAGTCCCAAGCCGCTTCCCCTATACCACCTGGTCGTGATCGGTGGGGGGCCTGCCGGCTTGGCTGCAGCGCGCTCCGCAGCGAGCCTTGGCGCCAACGTGGCACTGATCGAGCGCCACGAACTCGGCGGAAACTCCTTGAACGATGGCTGCATTCCCTCCAAATCCTTGATCCGTACCGCGCGGTTGTTGGCCGACATGCGCAATTCGGTGAACTTCGGAGTAGCCTCGGCAGGTGAGACGCCCTTCGATTTCGCCGGGGCGATGTTGCGCATGAGGCGCGTAACGGCTCGTATAAGCCGCAGCGACGCGGCCATGAACCTGGCGCGTGCAGGTATTCACTTGTTCTTTGGTAGAGCGCGCTTCACTGGGCCTGACGCCATCGATGTAGATGGCATGCCACTGAGCTTCGGCAAAGCGCTGGTCGCCACGGGCTCGCGTTCGATGCTACCCGACATTCCTGGCCTAGCCGAAGCCGGCTTCCTGACCAACGAGACGGTGTTCGAACTGCAGACCCTGCCAAAAAGCCTAATGGTAATTGGGGGAGGGCCGCTTGGATGCGAACTGGCTCAAGTGTTCGCCCGCTTTGGATCGCGCACGCTGATTTCGCACAGCGAGCCGCTTTTCCTGCCACAGGAAGAACGCGATGCCGCCCAGATGGTATCTGACGCGCTAGCACGCGATGGCGTGGAGATACACCTCAACAGCACAGTGACCGGGGTGCAGACGGAAGGAGGCATGAAGCTGATCAACCTGGTCAACGACGGAAACACCGCCAGCACGCGCGTTGACGCGATCTTAACGGGAATCGGGCGTGTGCCGGCTGTGCAGGATCTGGAGCTGGAGGTCGCTGGGGTGGCCTACGATGCGGATAGCGGGGTCCACGTCGACGATTTTCTGCGTACCAGTAACCCGAGGATTTATGCGGCGGGGGATGTGTGCCTCGGAAACAAGTTCACCAACACCGCAGAGGCTTCTGGCCGAATGGTTGTACGCAATGCACTACTATTGGGGCACGACCGGATCAGCGCGCTCACGGTACCGTGGTGTACCTACACCGACCCTGAGGTCGCACACGTAGGGCTCTATGTAAGGCAGGCGCGGGAGCAGAAGATTCCCATCAAGACCTTCACGATCCCAATGCACGATGTAGACAGGGCGATCGCCGACGGCGAGGAAGAAGGCTTCGTGAAGATCCATGTGCGTGAAGGCAGCGACTCTATCCTGGGAGCGACCATTGTGGCCCGCCATGCTGGGGAGATGATCAACAGCATTTCGCTGGCGATGGCAGCAGGTGTTGGGCTGCAGACACTAGCCAGCGTCGTGTTCGCTTACCCGACCCAGGGCGAAGCCACAAGGCAGGCGGCCGATGCATATGCGTGGACGCTGTTGACGCCCAGGCGGCTTGGGCTGGTGCGCCGATGGTGGCAACGCTGAACTAAATAGGCCCGGCGGGATGACTACGCGAGTGCCTCATGCGATTCTTGCTGGAAGCGCGTAGAGGTGCCGACGGGTCAGTGGCAGCCCTGACATACCACCGATGCGTTTACACGCAAGCAGTTGGTAAACACCAATATCTCCTGACTCGAACTCAAGCGCGCAGGCGGCCATGTACAAGCGCCATGCGCGGTAGGTCGATTCACTAACGTGCTCTAACGCCTGTGTATGTTGCTGCTCCAGACGCGCTACCCAGTGCCGCAGCGTTAGAGCATAGTGGGGCCGTAAAGCGTAAGCGCGCGGCGAACACACGTTGCGCGAGCGGCAGATCGTCCGGCGGTTACGCAGTGGCGACGGGCGGCTGCCAGATATGGGGCAGCAGTTGGTCGATGTCGCGCGCCTTGTGAGTAGGCAGACGCGTGAGTACGTCCTTCAGATAGGCGTAGGGATCGTGGCCGTTGAGCTTTGCCGATTGGATCAAGCTGGTGATCGCGGCTGCGCGCTGACCAGCCAGTAACGTCCCGGCGAAGAGCCAGTTGCGCCGTCCGGTAGCCCAGGTCCTGATCTGCTGCTCGTCATGGTTGTTGTCGATGGGCAGAGCGGGATCGTCGAGGTAACGCGTCAATGCCTCCCAGCGCTTGAGGCTGTAGTCGATAGCCCTTGCCGTTGCACCGCCGTCCACAACCTTCGTGCGCTGGGCGGTAAGCCAGGCGTGCAACGCCAGCGTGATCGGCCGGGCACGCAACTGGCGCTGTTCGAGCCGCTGTTCGGGCGTCATGTCTTTCACTTCGCGTTCGATGCCGTACAACTGGCCGATGAACTCCACCGCTGCTGCGGCGATCACGCTCTTGTCGGTCTTCACCAGATCGACGAAGTACCGACGCGCGTGCGCCATGCAACCTGCTTCGGTGACCCCGCGTTCCCACAGCGCCTTGTACCCGCCGTAGTCGTCGCAGACCAGGCTGCCCTTCCAATCTCCGAGGAAGTTTCTCGCGTGCTCACCAGCGCGGCTGATCGTGAAGTCGTAGACCACCGCTCGCAAGGGCTCGAAGGCCCCTGCTGCATAGGCCCAGAGGTAGGCGCGATGGGTTTTGCCCTTGCCAGGCGCCAGCATCGCCACCGGCGTCTCGTCTGCGTGGACCACAGGGCAAGCCAACACGTGACGCTTCAGGGCATCCACCAGCGGCTGCAGGCGAACGCCGCATACGCCCACCCATGCAGCCAGGGTTGAGCGCGGGATGGCCAGGCCAGCACGGCCGAAGATCGCTTCCTGCCTGTAAAGCGGCAGATGATCCGAGTGCTTGGCCACCAGCACGTGCGCCAACAGGCCGGCTGTGGGGATTCCTTTGTCGATGATCTCTGGGGGAAGGGGGGCCTGCGTCAGCGTGCGACAGCCGCGGCACGCCCACTTGCCACGCACGTGGTTCTGCACGGTGAACACGCCGGGTGTGTAGTCGAGCTTCTGAGTGACGTCCTCCCCCACGCGCTGCAGCACGCAGCCGCACGCGCATGTCGTGGAATGCGGCTCGTGGCTGATCTCGACGTGAGGCAGGTCATGCGGGAGCGCCGCGCGCTTTGGGTGTGCTTGCTTCTTGTCGACCGGCGGTGGCGTCTGGAGTGTTTCAAGTTCGGCTTCAAGCGCCGCGATGTCGGCATCCACTGACTCGTCGAACAGCGCCTTCTGCTGCGCATTGAGCTGCTCGCTGCTGGCACTGAACTTCATGCGCCGCAACTGCGCAATCTCGTAGGCGAGCTTCTCGATCTTGGCGTCACGCCAGTTGATCTCTTGCTTGCTGCGCTGCACCTGCTCCAGCAGCCTGGTTGCAAGTTCACGCAGTTCGCTCTCGCCCAAGGCGCTCAGCTGTGAGGGATCGATCTGCAAGGCGTCAAGCATCGGCACCCAGTATCACTAAGCGCAAGCACATCGGCCATTGGCAGATCTACGGATTGCCCAGAACCTACCCTCCCGTGCCTACACCACGCTGATCACGCCAGCCTCTCCCAGGCGATGCCAAGGCAGGCCCAGGACGAGCGCATCAAGCTGCTCACGGGTGAGCGACTGAGGTGCGCCACACCCGCCCCCAGGCCAGACGAAGCGGCCTTGATGCAGGCGTCGCGCTGCCAGCCAGATGCCGATGCCATCGTGGACCAAGACCTTCAGCCGGGTCGAGCGCTTGTTGGCGAATACGTACGCATGGTGCGGTCGCGCGGCGCCAAAGACCTTCACGACCCGGGCAAGAGTTGTATCGGTTCCGGCACGCATGTCCAACGGCTCGATACACAGCCAAACCGCCTCGACGCGAATCATCGAAGCCAATCGCTCAGCCAAGCTGCGCAATCGCGGGCAGCGCTGGCGGGCCAGACCAGCGTTACCGTTGTGCCACCTCGCTGCAGCTCGATGCGGATGTCACCTTCAACGGTCGCTGCGGGCAGCGCAAGCGGCACGAACGTCGGGCCCGGCATCGGCACTTCGCGCGCAGGTTGCACATCCTTGGGCTTCGCTGGCAAGGCATGCTCCGCGTCGATCACCCATTTGCGCAGCATGTTCGCGTTCAAGCCATGTGCCAACGCCACCGCGGCCATCGATACGCCAGGGCGCATGCACTCCTGGATCACCGCTTCCTTGAACTGCGCGCTGTGCCGTCGCCGGCGACGCCGCCCCATCAAATCCATTCCGTAAGTGTCCATCTGTCCGCCTAAGTTAAGCGGACACGAGCCTCCTACATCGTCGCTGCCAAATCAACGTGTGTTCGCTGCCCCCTTACCGTAAAGCCTCCACATCGGCGATCTCGAAGCCTGCGTGTTCCATGCGTCGCTGGATGTTGCCCACGGTATCGAGTTCGCCAGCAGGAAAGATATACCGGTTTATGAACTCGGTCGAAAGCGTCTTCTTGTCCCATCCCTCCACGTAGTGGGTAATACCGTGATTCAAGAAAAGTCCGGCGGGCTTTAGAAGACGCTGAACAGTCGAGAAGTAAATAGGCAGGTTCTTGAGCCCTACATGTTCGAACATTCCAACGCTGGCGACCTTATCGTAAACCGCCTCGCCCGGTAGGTCGCGATAGTCCTGCAACGCCACGCTCACCCGGTCCTGAAGTCCCGCTTGCGCGATGCGGAGCGTAGCGAGTTCTAGTTGTTGCTGGCTGAGCGTGACACCGTGGGCATGGACGCCGTAATGCCGCGCCGCATGGATCATCAATGCTCCCCAGCCGCAGCCGATGTCAAGCAGTTGGTCTGAAGGATTGAGTTGCAACTTGCGGCAGATGTGATCAAGTTTCGCGTGCTGCGCCTGCGCAAGCGTTTCGGCTTGGCTTTCGAAGTAGGCGCAGGAGTACACCATCGACGGGTCGAGCCATAAGGCGTAGAAATCGTTTGACACGTCGTAGTGGAATGCGACGGCTGCCCGGCTCTCGTGGCGCGAGTGTCCTTTGACAGACACTACGCTCCTTCTGCTCTGCGTCGGCGAGGCCAAGGCTGCCCGACGGCTGATGACTTGCAGGCGTAGCGCCGGCAACAACGCGCCGAGTCGATCGCTCCAAGACAGGCGGATGGTATCGAGATGGTCCTTCAAGTGGAGTGCTGCGAAAAAGTCCCCTTCAATGTCGATATCGCCTCGTAAAAAGGCTTGGACGAGGCGCAGACGGTCACGACCGGCAACGATTGAGCTTATTGCATCCGGGCTGCGCAAGACCAGTGTGAAGGGTGGTTCAGGTTGCTCGCGAGCGCCGGCACCTAGTTGCAACGTAGTGCCATTCCACAGTCGCATTGCGACATGGCCACCAAAGCTGCGGAATAGACCTTGTAGCAAGGCCGTCGCTTCCTTGATGCCGACTAAAGTGGGCGGACTGGAGGGAGACTCAGTGTTTGCGGCTTCCGGGGTGGATGAGTTCGAGCTTGTGGCTTCCATCGGGGTCTTTCTATTTTCAGGCGGGTCCATTTGGGTCCATCCAGGCAGCCTGTGCTCCAGCGTAGTTCAGCGGTGAGTCGTTGGTCCGTACGAAGGCGAACACAACGGACTGCCGTTCGAA
>NZ_JAUZDX010000043.1 GCF_030704685.1 Acidovorax sp. A1169 | reverse complement strand
CGGTGGTGCGGGCGTTCTTGTGCAGGGCAATCAACATGGCTTCACTCCCTGGATGGATTGCAAGGACTCTATCAACTCTCGCAGAACGGCTCTGGCCATGAAGAGCGGAGAGCGTTTTGGGTCGATGCAATCATCCGGGATGCGACACGTACACAAGCGCAGGGCGATCACCTACCATGATCGGCCCCCTGGCGTTAACGACGGGAAGGCCCATCTCCTTTAGTTGGCCAAGCAGTTTCAACTCGCTTTCCAATTCACTGATGCGGCCTGAGTGCAAGACGCCAACGGCGTACTTTTCGCCATAGGCGAATACATCCTTGGTGCCCCCTTCGCCCAACTTGGACCCCAGGTCCGAAAGGCCGAGGTTGGGGAAATCATCAGCTGCAGCTCCAGGTCCCGCACCATCGAACTCCTTCATGCCATTGCTGGTTGGCGCAGTTTCAGTCCCCGTCGGATCGACTGCCAGATTGTTGTCTGCAAGTGCGTGTATTGTGAAGTCATCTGTGGAATTTACCTGAGGTTCAGGTGTAGCACTTCAGAAGTGGGACCGCCCGCATATTAAAATAATCCAGCCTACAGTAAATCTTTTACATAAACATCAAAAACATTCGACTCATTTTTTACATACAACCGGTCACATTCCGTGCATCGATAAACAAGCCTGGAAACCTTATCAATCTCATCAAAGAAGTTCTCCGACGATACATTTCCAGATTCAAGCTGATCTGAAATATTTACCACTGCGGCCTCGGGAATCAGCGAAAACTCGTACGGCGAATCGGCGCCGGTCAAACGCATTTCATGCCCGCAACGGCAACGAAATTTAGCCATCTTTAATTTCCTTTCTTTGGTCGAGGTACATAAATCATTCTCCCACCTGAGTCTTGAAAAAACAAGCTCTGAATCCTTAACGCATTTGGTTTTCCCCAAAACCTTTCCTGGATCGCTTGAATACTGGCATCGTCGAGGTCCGTCTGTACAAGAACTGACGTAGCCTGCTCCTTCTTGCGTTCAATTTCCCGAACAATATTTTTCACTTCAGACGTATTCGGAGTGTAAACGTCCACTTGCCCAATGCCTTCAACCTCCAGATCCGCCGTGGGAGTCTCCGGCACACCAAGGTCATTCGCTGTAACTTTATGGATGACGTTGTAGCCTAAATCAGCCAGGCTTCAGCCAGCGCGAAGCTCATTTGCATCAGGCCTCGCGCCCTGCTGAAATGAAATGCGGCCAAATGCGTGAGGAGCGCCATTTTTTGATTGAAGTTCCTGCGACCCCATTGAAACGCCTTGGCTCGCTCGACCTGAGGCATTGCCATGGAAATCACCTCGCTCCGAAGAAAAATCCCCAGCCACAGGGCCTGAATCAATGCCGCCATTCCGAACCTGTGAGAATGGCACCGGCGCGCCCTCGGCAGGGAGGGTATCCACGACCCCGACCGAAGACGCATGCCCGGCCAACGCCTGTCTCGCCCGCTCGACGCTCCCCGCCGTGACGATCACACCCTCTGGCCCATCTGTCATGGCCCCACCGGGGATGCCCGCGTCCTCAAGCCACTGGCGCACCGCCTGGGTGTCCCCCTCCACATCAAGCATGCCGCCCTCGCGCATCTTCATCTGCGCCGGTGGTGGCGACTGCCTTTCCGCATCGGCATCAGCGCCAGGCTGTGGCGGTGCCAGCACCTGCTGGGCCCGTGCAGCCTGCTCGGGTGCTACCCATACGCTGTCGAGCCACATCCACACCTTGTCTACCCCGGCATCGCGCAGTCGCTTGTCCAACTGGCGAGGATCCCCCTCCACGCTCAGCGTGCCTTTGTCGGTCAAGTGCATTGCACCGACAGGCACCGCCGTTGGGGCATCTACCACCGGACCCGCCGTGGGCACTTCTGGCTCCATGGCCGGGCTACTTGCGTCCCCAGAGACGTCTTTCAGGTTGACCGTCAACAGCCCGCGAATTACACTGGCTATGTCTCCTGAAGTAGCCTTGCCGGATCGCTCCACACCATCCTTGGTGTCAGTCCCGGAATACCTGGTATTCAGGAGACGCTCTTTTGTACTCACACTGTGCAGATACATCCGCTGAGTATTCGGATCTTTCTTGACCAGCACGGTGACGACGTTCCCCTTTTCATCGATCTCTACCGGCGCGCTGATGTAAAAACTCGTCGCATCTCGGTCATGCTGCGCACTGAGCACAAGTGCACCGCCCTCGACGACGGCCTTCACGGCCGCGAATGACACGGCCTTGGATGGATTCATGCCGTGTGCCATGGAGTCTCGCACCGCTCGCTCGTCGAGAACCACTTCGCCCAACTCCGGGTGAACAGCGACGCCACCAGCATCCGCGAAGAGCTTGGAGGCCCATGCGCGCAACAAGGCAAATCCGCGGGGCGCCTCATTGCCTAGCAGGATTGCAACGGGCTCACCCTGCAAGATCCTTGCTTTCTTGACTGTTTGAGGATCAAGCGTGGAGATAGCGTTACCCGATGGCCGGTATCCATGTCCATCAGCAGCACCAGGCAAGCGGCTGCCGTCACCGGTTGGCAAGGTTGAAGTGACATCGGCATCAGCCGCGCTGTCTTCCCGTGCCCGCAGTTCATCCGTTTTCGTCTTGCGTGCAAGACTGCTCGAAGCAGTCACACCGTTTTGCACCACTTCATGAGCCAAGCCCTCCGCCTGATCCCTAGACGAGGCGGCCTCGCGCATCGCATCGGGCGGCACTTCAGCCCGAGAAGGCGCCTTCCGCCCAACAGGTGATTGGGAGGATCCCCTGTCCACTTGCATTGCGGGGCTCAGGGCGACAGCATTGCGTCCGGCCAGTACCTGCCGGGCATCCTTGGAAAGCGCTAGTACTTCTACCGGAGCCATGCCCCATTCGCCCACCATCTCCGCCAACACCTGGCCGGGCTGGTCGATCTGGCCCTTTTGCGCCAGCTGTTTCCCTGCTTCACCGGCACCACCCAACGCAGCTTGCACACCAGCCTGCAGCGGTGCGTTGATGGCCTGGCGCACGGCCTGGTTCTTGAAGACCTTGGGTACCAATGTTTTGCCGGCCAGGCCACCGGAAACTGCATCCATCGTCCCCACGATGGCGCCGCCCTTTCCGGCATAGGCCATAGCCTCGCGCAGCATCTTCGGATCGGAAAACAGCTTGCCAAGCCCGTCCTTGTCCGACGGGTCAACGCCGTTGTCGCGGGCGAATTCACGGATGCCGCTGCCGAACTCAGACAGCGCACTGGTGCCCCCGGCGACCGCCGCGCCACCCACTGGCCCAGTTGTAGCAGCGGCCACGATCATCGGAATCATCTGCGCAGCGGACTGCGCGGTGACGCCTGCGACCACGGCATAGGGATTCTTCTTGAAGGCCTCCCACGATTCGCCGAGGCTCTTGGCCTCAGTGACGGCGCGAAGCTCTGGCCGGGTCGTCATCCGGCCCGCTGCATCCGCCAAGGCGCCAGCGTCAGCCGCATCTGCGGCCATGCCACCCAAGCGGGCGGTGGCGTGCGTGATGTACTTGCGCAGGCCCAGGGCCTCGGCGCTCTCACCTTTCCCAGCCTGCTCCAGCTTCTTGAGCGCATCCTGGCGCTGCAGCAGCTGATTCGCCGCAGCGCTGGCGTTCATCGCCTGGAAGTTGGCGGAGACACCGGCTGCACCAGAAAAGAACTCGTCGCGCAGTTGCGCAAGCTCGCCGCCCACGCGCTCGAACACACCCTTTTTGGACGCATTCGGCCCGGCCACGGCCTCGCTGCGCTGGGCCGGTGGGTTGACCATGCCGCGCCCACCGCCAGCCTGGCTTGGTTGCACCGCCTCGGGCAGCGGCACTTTGGCGCCGTGCAGCAGCGCAGCCGGTCCGGGCGTGGGCACCGCCCCATCGGCAAAGTCGAGCACAGCGCCCACGTAGTTGCGCGTTTCGGCGGGCAGGGCCTTGTACCAATCGTCGCGGTCAAAGGCCGTGCGGCTGCGCCCCCAGTTGTAGCTGGCGATGGCGCGCTCCGTATCCCCGCCAAACCGGTCGAAGCTTTCGCGCAGGTAGGCAGCGGCCCCGAACACGCTTTGCACAGGGTCCAGCGGGTCGATGCCAAGCTCCCGTGCCGTATCGGGCATGAACTGCATCAGGCCCAGGGCCCCAGTACGGCTGCGGGTGTGGCCGCTGATGATGTCCGGGCGAAAGCGGCTCTCGGCGTGCGCGATGCCTTTGAGGATGCTGGCGTCCACACCGTAGTCGGCTGCGGCGGCCTCGAACAGCGGGTCGAGCGCCTGCGGCACGGCAAAGGCCCTTGTGGGAGGCCCCGCAATGTCTCCCGCGTCGGCCGCCATGGCACGCGGCGCAGGCCGGTACAGCGGCTGCGCATCGGCCTCCATCCCCAACGACGCCAGTTCGTAGAGGTTCATGCGATCAGCCCTTGAAACCCACCTTGGCACGCCACGCATCGCCCCGGGCTGCGGGCGTCAGCGCCGGGGAACCGGGCCCACGGGGCTGGGTGGTGGGCGCCAGGCCGGTGGATGGAGTGGGGGCCCCACGCGGGTAGCCCGCAGGGGCATGCCCCGGCTTTGCACCGGCATCCCCTGCGCCCCCGGCGGTAGCCGTATAGGAGCCGGTCCCGCTGGCGTCCTGCACCTGCGGCGTGCCGCGCTGCAGGGCCTGACCCACACCCGCATCGGGGGCAGCCACTGAGCGCTCTGTCGCCGCATAGCCATCGGGCCTGCCAGGCTCCATGAACATCGCATACGCCCGCTGCAGCGCCTGCACGCCCTTGTCAGCGTCGTACTGCGCGCGCTCCAGCGTGGTGGTGGGCGGGGCGGCCTGCATGTCGCCCGCCCGGTCATGGCGCGCAAAGTCGCCCGCCGTGGGCTCCGTGCGGGTCATGCGCGGCGTGCCGTACATCCGCTCGGCCAGCACGCCGGCGGCATCGTTGCCGTGGAAGCTGTCCACCAGGGCGATCATCCGCTGCTGCTCCTCGGGCGTGCGGGCGTCATAGGCCATCCTGGCCAGGTTGATGCCCTCCGCGCCGGCACGGCCCTTGCCACCCGCGCCCACGCCACCGCCGCCTGTGCCGCCCGCTGCGACCTTCATCTGCAGCGCCTGCGTCTGCTCCTGCTGCCACTGCCGGTCGGCCGTGCGTTGCTGTTGCAGCTCCAGCGCGGCCTGCTGCTTGTCCTGCAGCAGCCCGCGCTGTGCCTGCAGTTTCTCATCGTCGACCGCCATGGCCGACATGCCGCCGCCCACGCCCTGCAGCGTGCCGCCCAACAGGTTGGCGAAGAAGCTCATTGCATACCCCCTTGCAATGGCTGTGGTTGCTGCTGCGCCATCTGCGCGAGGTTCAGGCCCTGCGGTCCGGGTGCGGGCCCGGGCGCCGGCGGCGGCTGGCCACCGGGTGGAGCACCGGGTGGTGGCATCAGCCCGTCCTCGGCATCCATGCGCAGGTACTCGGCGATGGACTCCTGCATCACCTGCTGCAAAAAGGGTTCGAGCTGCTCGTCGGGCACCATGCCCGCGTCGTTGGCCAGGCCGGCGATGTCCTTGACGAACTGCACGCCCACGTGCAGCAGCACGGCCGGGTCCACGGGCTGGCCGGCCTTTTCGGACTGCGTGGCCAGGAAGCGCAGGGTCTGCGTGCCGAACTTCACCGCTGCGCCGACAGGGTCGATGTCCATCGCACCCTTCCATTCCACCGCAGACTCGCCCAGCAACTGGCGAGCGCGGCCCAGCAGCATGTCGAACTGGGCCTGCTGCTCTGGGCTGGCTGGGGTCTTGCCGCCGGTCGTGCCTGTGGTGGGCGCTTGCGCGGGCGCACCCTGTGCCATTTCGTTGAGGTTCATGGTCGTCCTTTACTGCACGATGCGGGTGGTGGGTGTGTAGCTGTAGCGCTGCTTCTGCCATGCCAGCTTTTTCTCCTCGGCCTTGGCGTTGGCCGCGCCGCTGATGCCAGCGCCCACGCCCTTGATCACTTCGCCCACGGCCTTGTCGTTGCTGAGCAGCTTGTCGAAAAAGCTGCCCGGCTTGGGGGCCGTGGTGCTGATCGTCTTGGGTGGCTCCACGCCCTTGCTGATGTCGCCTGCCTTAAGCTGCTGGTCAGAAGAAGCCCTGGACACTGCCGCATTGGTTTCAGCCGCAGATGGAGCGGTAGAGGCTGGAGCGGGGGCGATGTCGCGCGCGGCGCCTGAGTTCTCAGCTGTCCTGGCGGCCTCCACCACAGCCTTTGTGTCAGTACCCAAGGGCTGGCTGGTGTTCGCCAGGTTCACCCCCTTGGCGGGCCCGATGGAGTTGAGCTCCACAGAGTTCATGTCGCCTGGGCTGTAGGTGCTGTTCCCCAGACTGTCCGTCGTACCCGAAAAATCACCCATGGCTAAGCTGCCCAAGCCATCCGCAAGGTCGAAAGCTCCCGCCGCCGAGTTCGCACCGAAGGCGGTGGTTCCATCGAGCATCGCCTTGGTGCTCAGCGCGCCACCAGCTTCTGTCAGGCCTGCGGTTTCACCCCCGCCACCGAACCCTCCGTTGACAGCCCCGTACACCGCTCCTGCAATGTTGATCACCTTGACCATGTCCTCGCCGAAGACCTTGGAAGCCGCCTTGTTGACCTTGTCATTGATGCCGGTGACCTGAAAGGCAATGGACGCTACCGTGGAAACCACGGTGGCGGCTGCCGCTGATCCGATGGCGGCAGTGAGGCCCACGGCAGAGGCAATGGTGGCAGTGGCGCCCGTGTAGGCCATGATGATGGGGATAACGACGGCCATGTATCAGCTCTCCAGTGCGGACACGTAGGCCGTGCCCATGACGCCAAAGCCCCGGCGGGCCATGACCTTGTTGAAACGTGCCGGATCGGCGATGCCGGCGTAGTCGTGCACCACGAACTGCACAGCCCGCATGCGCGTGGCCCAGCCTTGCAGCGCTGCCAGCAGGCGCAGGCCCGAGCCGTCCTCGGCGTACCAGAGCAGTTCGTAGGCGGTCTGCCGGCGGTTGAATAGACCGGGCTGCACGATGCCTGCGATCAGGCCGCGCAGCGCGCCGCCCTCTTCGCTGACGAACACCGCGCCGGCCAGGCTGTGGATGACGCCCAGGAAGGACGCCTGCACCTGCGCCATCTCGATAGGCTGGTCAGCCATTTGGCTGGCGGCGTGCTCGCGCAGGGCCAAGGCCACCAGGCCAGGCAGGTCATCGCGCGTCGCGCGTCGGATGACGGTCATGGTCCGCTACTCCCTGCATCGCCGGCAGAGGGGGCATTTGTTGCAGGCCCTGGCGATGGTGCGGTGGCTTCCCTCGGCGCCGTCTTGATGATCCAGCTGTCCGGGTTGTAGCCCAGCCGGTTCGCCAGCACGGTCAACTGCGGGTTGTAGGTGGTCGCCAGGTCAGCAAGGGCGCGGTCTGCCTTCTCGGGCGAAAGGTCGGCCGTGTTGACTTGAAAAACCTTGGCTGCGTAATCGGCCCGGAGGTTGTTGAGCGTGCTACGGTCGTCAGCTGCGGTCTGTCGGTCGGCCCTGCGGTCGTCGGCGTCAAGTTGCGCATTGAGGCGAGCCATGCTCGTGTCGGGCTGGATGGCCGCCGCACGCGAGGCCGCATCCAGCTGCGCAATGGACATCTGGGTCTGCGCCGCGAACTGGTCGCGCGCCGACTGGTAGCCGTTCTGCACAGCGTCGCGCTCCAGCGTCAGCTGCTGCTGGCGGTCCAGCATCCGGTACTCGCGGTCGAACTGCTGCTGCGCCGCCCATTCATTGGCCTGCACATTGAAGTCGGCCATATAGGCATCGCGCGCGAAGGCATTGTTGTCGCGCGCAAAGGTGTTGGCCTGGCCTGCGTTGAACTCGCCTGCGCGGGCATAGGTGCTGGCGTCCTGCTGGGCAATCGGCATGGCCGCGTCATACATGGCCGAGTCGGCCGCCGTCATGGCCATGGAGCTGTTGAGCAGGCCGCGCGTGTTGGCCGTCTGCAGCGCGCGGGCGCGGGCCTGCTGCATCAGCGGGCTGTCGTCGGCAATGATCTGCTGCAACTGGCTGCGCACCGTCTCGTTGGGCGCCACGTCCCAGCGCGTCATGCCCTGCAGTTGCGACAGGTTGATGCCGGTGGTGGGCGGCTTCTTGGCGTCCTTGGTCCAGCCCTTCTGGGCGTCGTAGGTGTAGTCGTAATAGGGCTTCTCCAACCCACCTGCGGTGCCATAGCCGCCGATGGCCGAGTCCTCGGCCGACCAGCCGTAGACCTGTCCGAGCTGCTTCTGCGTTACGCCCATCCCGCTGAACATGCCCATGACCTCCTGGCTTGTCTTGCCGGCAGACCAGTTCTTTGCGGTGTTGATTTCGTCGGCAGTCAGGTCGCGCCCGCCCTCCCAGCCGGTGGAGACTGCGGCGGGCGCCGGCGCTGGCGCATATGAGGGTGCCGGGGCTGGCGACGGCGCTGCGCCCCAGGCCTGGCTGGCCAGGTTGAATTGCGCGTCGGTGACGCCCAGCGATTTGCCGATGCGTGCCAGGTCCTCGTCCGACGCGCCGTTGGCCCGCTCGGTCGCATAGGCCGCGTTGACGTGATCCTGCGTGTACTCTGCCATGGTCAATATCCTTTGCTGCGGTCAGTGGTGCCGCGCTGCTGCGCCTGCAGGGCAATGCGGCCTGGCAGGGCCAACAGGGCCTGCAGCTCCTGGATGGCGGCCTGTGCGGCGCGGATCTCGGCGTCGGTGGAGCGCACCGTGGTGCACACGGTGGTCAGCTCGGCAATGCGCTCGGCCGCGTAGGCCTCCACGCCGCGCCACACGGCGGTGGCGGGGTTGATCTGCTCCATCCAGCTCATGTGAAATCCCCCGTGCTCATACGCCCTTGCCCATCTGTGCGCTGAATGCCATCTCGGCATTCAGCATCTGCGCCTTGCTGTCGCGGTCGGCCTGGCGGTCGGCCAGCACGGCGCGGGTCTTTTGCACCTCGAAGGCCTGGCGCCGCTGGGCCTCGGTCTGGCCTGTGCGCTCGCGCGCCGCGGCGGTGGCCGCGTCCAGCGCCATGCGCTGCTGGGCCAGCTCGCGCTGGGCCATGGCCTCGTCGCGGCGCAGCTGCAGGCGGGCCTTCTCCAGCTCGCCATCCATCGCGGCCTGCTCGCGCTGCTGGGCCACCCGCTCGGCGTCGGGGCCGCTCTTTCCGGGGGGCTGCTGCGCCTCGGCCTGCTGCATGCGGGCGATCTCCTGCTCGGTGGGCAGCACGCGGTCGGGGTCGAGCTTGAAGGCGCGCGCAAACTCGCGCATCAGCCGCATCTGGTTGCTCGGCGGCAGGCCCATGGCCTGCGCCGTCTGCATGAAGGCCTGCAGCCGCTGCGCCTGGCCTTCGAGCTCCACCAATGCGGCAATGCCCAGGGCGCGCACGCGGCTGTCGCCCTTGATCTCGACCTTCTCGCTGTACTGCATGTTCCAGTCGAAAAAGCGCGTGATCAGCGGGGTGACGATGTCGTCGTCCCAGTTGCGCACCGCGCGGCGCACCCACAGGTTGGCGGCGTTGTAGGCAATGCTGGCGCCCGTAGCGCTCTGCATGTAGCTCGGCGCCTCGGTGCCTTGCAAAAAGGCAGGCAGCGTGCCCACCTCTTCGATCAGCTGCTTGCTCATGCCGAAGATGGCCTGCAGCTCCTGCAGGCGCGCATCGATGGCGATGAACTGAATGCCCTGGCGCGCGTCCGAGCCCGGGCGCTTGTTGCGCCAGAACTTGCCAGGCGCCATGCGCCACGATCCATCGACCGGCTCGATGGCCTGGTCGTCCACCACCACCTGGGGCAGCACGCACAGGCCCATGTTGTCGTGCATGGCGCGAAACGCGCTGTTGGCGCTCTCCTGGTTGTCGCGCACCTCGTACGGCATGCCAAAGCCGAAGATGCTGGCCTCGTCCATCTGCCAGGTGAAGACGCTGTAGGGGTGCTCGTTGCTGTCCAGCGGGTTCAGCGCGGCTTTCAGCACCTCGCCCTGGCTACCGAACCAGACCACGCCGGTGTAGGTCTTGAGCGGGTCGTCCTGCACCGCGCAGCCGCAGTCGATCAGGTCCTGCGCGGTGATGGGGCCGTGGTACTCCCACACCTCATAGCGCCGGTCCTTGGCGCCGCTGGCGCCGCTGATGGCGCGCAGCCGCTCGCGGTAGTTGTTGGTGGGCGTGGTCGGCTCGGCGCCCAGCATGCGGCGCAGGGCGTCGGCATCCACGTCGGGCATGTCCTGCAGGTCGGCCGCCTCCTGGCGCGTGAGGTAGTGGCGCTCGAACACGAACTCTGCCTCGCGGATGTGCGTGCTGCTCATGTCGGGGAAAAAGTTCCACAGGTCCACCCGCGCCGCCTGCGGCAGCGGCTTGCGCGCAAGGCTCATCACATATGCGCCATCGCCCTGCCGTGCCCAGCGCTTGGTGGTGCGAAACATAGGCACCGGCCCCTTGAGCACGCCCGTGCCGTACAGCACCGCATCGTGGATCACGTCGCGCGCATGGCGCGGGTAGCTGCACTCGGCCAACTGGTCGTCGATCTCGCGCTGCATGGCATCGCAGCGCTTGGCCGCCTCGTCCACCATCTGGCCAATCGCCTGCTGTATGCCACCGGCCGTCAGCATCTGCCCCTCGGGCGACTGCATGGGCGTGCCGGGGGGCAACTGCCCGGCCAGGTCCAGGGCCTCGTCCAGATCGGGCACCGGCGTGGGCTCGATCACGTAGTTGCGCTCTTCGCTGGGGAACAGCATGTCAAAGAGCCGCGCTTCCACCAGCCCGCACAGCCGGCGCGTCAGCGGCACGAAGACCCGGCTGCCGTACTCGCCCTCGTCGCCGAACATGCCCGGGTCGTACTGCCCGTTGAACTGGCGCACGTCCTTGTACCAGCGCTCCTCGATCACCTGGCGCTGCTGCACCTGCTCCTGCGCCAGAGTGAGCAGCCGCCGGCCCAGGGCACCCACCCGCACGGCGCGGGCCTCGGCCTCGCGGCGCTGCTGCGCAGCGTCCAGCTCGGCGGCATCAGCCAACAAGGCAAGCACTTCGTCGGCGCCCATGGCAGTGATGTCATCGGCGGCCAGGCCCGGCGGGCCATCGGTCACGGCAAAAGAGGGGTGGGAAAACGGTGGATTGCGCATGCACCGCAGTGTTGCGGTGCGGTGCCGCGCGAACAACGCGCGGCATATATGCAGGTTTGCGCGCAAGCCCCGCGCCTGGCGCCATGGGCAGGCAAGGCGATACAGTATGCGCAGGCGCCGACGGATTGCCCTGTTCTTCTTATTGCCCGCACTTGATCCCAATGACCACTGCCACGCCCCGCTACCACTTCATCACCGGCCTGCCCCGCTCGGGCTCCACCCTGCTGTCGGCCCTGCTGCTGCAGAACCCGCGCTTTCATGCCGGCATGAGCAGCCCCGTGGGCGGCCTGTTTCGCGGCATGCTCAACCAGTTGGGCGCGGGCAGCGAGTTCGGCCCGGTGGTCACCCGCGCGCAGCGCCACCGCCTGGCGCGCGGCCTGTTCGACAGCTACTACGCGGACCAGGCGGGCGAGAAGGAAGTCATCTTCGACACCAACCGCATGTGGAGCGCGCAGATGCCCGCCCTCATGGAGATGTTTCCCGGCGCCAAGCTGATCGCCTGCGTGCGCAACGTGGCCTGGGTCATGGACAGCATCGAGCGGCGCTACAGGGCCAACCCCTTCGAGATCACCCGCCTGTTCAACGACGACACCGAGCGCAACACCGTCTACAGCCGCGTGGACACGCTGGCGCAGCGCAACCGCATGGTGGGCTATCCATGGACGGCGCTCAAAGAGGCGTTCTACGGCGAGCACGCCGCCTCGCTGCTGCTGGTGGACTACGACCTGCTGGCCCAGGCACCGCACAAGGTGCTGCCGCTGATCTACCAGTTTTTGCAGGAGCCGGCCTTCGAGCACAACTTTGAAAAAGTGCAGTACGACGCCCCCGACTTCGACGAAGCCCTGGGCCTGCACGGCCTGCACAAGGTGCGCCCCACCGTGGGCCTGGAGCGGCGCGAGACCATCTTGCCGCCCGACCTGTTCGAGCAGTACGGCAAGCTGTCGTTCTGGCACGACCAGGCGAACAGCCGCGCCAGCGTGATCACGGCCAAGGCGACGTAGCAGGCAGCGCAGCTACCTGTCTGCCTGGCGCAGATCGGCAGCGTTCAATGGCATTGCCAGCCTGCGGCGCACCGCTGTCATACGGCTGTCGCCAACGCTGAGCATGGCCAACACCGCGTTGGCCTCTGCTCTGCGGCCTGCGGCGGCAGCGGGCCGCACTGAATGGAATCAAGATGTTACGAGGGCTGCCACATGGCAGCTTTTTTGTTGACCCTCACATTCCTTTCACTTACTTTCAACCGTCGCCCCAATAAGGGGATTTTCGGCTGCAAGCCTTGTCATGGAATGAACGCAACAGACGCCTCGACCCTGCACGCATCAAGCGGCCCACGCCGCCATGCGGGTTGCCACGCGCCCGCACCGCTTGCGTTCAGACCGTGATGAACAGGGGCCGGTCTGTGTACGCAAGTCACCACTGCCATGCAGCCAGCCGCCCCTTCATTGACCCGCAGCCCCAGTGGTTGGCGCCTGGCGCCACTGACCACGGCGACCGCCCTCGTTCAATCGTGCCGCCTGCAGTGCGTGCCAATCAACCCACGCAACAGACCTGCTGCGAACACACCGATTTAACCGGATCAGCACCATGACCAACACGTCCCACACCACCGACACGGCCACGCACCAGATCGTCTTCATCGACAGCCGGGTGCCCGACCTCCAGTCCATCATCGCGGCCGCACAGCCGGGTGTAAAGGTGGTGGTGCTCAACCCTGCCGAGAATGGCGTGGCGCAGATGGCCAAGGCACTGCAGGGCGAGCAGGGCCTGAGCTCCATCAGCGTGATCTCGCATGGCGACGACGGGGTACTTCTGCTGGGCAACGGGCCGTTGCACGCGGGCAACCTCGACCAGCACCAGGCCGATCTGAAGGCCATCGGCGATGCCCTTGGGTCTGACGGTGACCTGCTGCTGTATGGCTGCGATGTGGGTGCTGGGGAGGTGGGGGCTCAATTCCTGCAGGCGCTGGCGCAGCTGACCGGGGCCGATGTGGCGGCGTCCAATGACGCCACCGGTGGCGCAGTCAAGGGAGGCGACTGGGATCTGGAGATCACGACGGGCGCTGTAGGGCACGACAGCGCGATCGATGTGAACATGCTTTCGAATTACGAGGGCAACCTTGCCACGCTGACCGCCAGCACGATTGGCGAGCTGCGCACCGCGCTGGGCACTGCTGCCGCCAACAACCAGAGCGACACAATCACCCTGCTGGCCAACATCGGTGCCACGGGCGCAGGCGACGTAGTTGCCAGCGTGACGGATGGACACAAGACCTTTGTCGACATCAACATTACCGATGGCCAGACACTGGAAATCGTGGGCGGTGGCAACACGCTGGACGCCAACTACTACGGCCGTGTGCTGGAAGTTCGGGGCGGAACCGTCACCATCTCCGACCTCACCATCCGCGAGGGCCTGGTCTCCGGTCGAGGGGGCGATACAGGCAACCCGGCGCCTGCAGCGGGGGACGCGTTGGGCGGTGGGATCCGCAATGCGGGAACCCTGACACTCACAAGTGTCAACGTGACGGCCAACGGCGCCTCTGGCGGCGGCGGCGGCGGCGGCAACCTCGCGCCTGCCTTGGGTGGCGGCGGAGGCGGAGGCGGCGGCGGTGGACTTTCAGGTATTGGCGGCGGTGCCGGTGGCCATGCAGAGTCCACATTAAATGCGGGCGCGGCGGGAGGGTCAGGCACCGGCGGTGACGGCGGCGGCGGCGCTACCTATCTCAAAGGCAAGGGCGGTACCACGATTGGTGGATCAGGCGCAAACGGCGGTGGCGGCTACTCCAAAGGATCTGCAGGTGGTACGGCGACCAGTGGCGGCCTGTCCATCGGCGGCGGCGGCGGAGGTGCAGGCTATGACTCCGGTGGTGGCAAAGGCGGCAATGCTGCGGGTGGCATCTACAGCTCTGGCACGCTCACGATCTCCGGCAGCACGATCACCAACAATATAGGCGCTGGCGGAGGTGGTGGGGGGGGCTCTGTGGCGGGAAAAGGCACTGCCAATGGAGGCGATGGTGGCAGTGGCACTGGCGGCATCTGGGCTACCGGCGTGTTGAAGATGGATACTTCGTCTTCATCATCGTTGTCAGGGGGCACGAACAAGGGCGCCGGCGGCACAGGCGGCGAAGCCCCTGGCGGTGCCAGCGGGGTCACCGGCACCGCCAATAACAACAATCTCGGGACCATTACTCCCTATACACCGCCATCGATCACCAACGCCACCTACGACGCCGCCGCCGGCGTCGTGTCGGTCACAGCCATCGGCATGACCACCGGCGACACCATCGATGTAACCAAGCTCAGCCTCACCGGCCAGGGCGGCAGCTACACCCTGACCAGCGCCAACGTCACGGCCAGCAGCGCCACAGCGTTCTCCGTCACCTTGAACGCCGCAGACAAGCTGGCCGTCAACGGCGTGCTGAACAACAATGGCACAGCCTCGGTTGGTGCCACCACCTTCAACCTTGCCGGCGCAGCCAATTGGGACACCACAGCGTCCGCCCCGGCCGACCTGACCGGCAACACCGTCACCGTCTCCAACGTCACCGCCCCCACCATCACGTCGGCCACCTACAACGGCGCCACCCACGTCTTCACCGTCACCGGCACTGGCCTGGTCAAGACCGTCGGTGCAACGAACGACGTCACGGTGTCCACCCTGACCATCACCGGCGAGGGCGGCGCTACCCGCACTCTGTCCACCAGCGGGAACGTCGAAGTCACCAGTGCCACCAGCTTCACCTTCACCCTGGCCGGTGCCGACATCGCCGCAGTCGATGCCCTGCTCAACAAAAACGGCTCCACCTCGGCCAGCAGCACCACCTACAACCTGGCGGCTGCCGACGACTGGAACAGCGTGGTCACCGGAGGCAACATCGCGGATGCGACCAATTCCATCACGGTCTCCAACGCTGCGCCGAGCATCCTCTCGTCCACCTACGATGCGGCCACCGGCATCCTCTCGGTTTCGGCCCTGAACATGGTCA
>NZ_JAUZDX010000042.1 GCF_030704685.1 Acidovorax sp. A1169 | reverse complement strand
CTCGCCCCCCGGGCGAGGGGGACACGGGCAGCGGGGTCGCCTTTTCTTGGCCTACCTTCTTTTGGCGACGCAAAAGAAGGTAGGTGCGCCGCCGGGCGCACACCCCGGCCTCCGCCTTCGGCAGCAGCATGCAGCAACCACGCACCCCAAGCCGAGGAACAAGGGATTCGCCCCCCGCCTGCACAGTCCAGCCAAGCAGAGCCCCGGACGAACCGCCAGGCCATTGCAGCTATGGCGTGTCCTTCCCTGCCACTACTTCACCGAGGAAAACGCAGGCGCCGCCAACTGCTTCACCGCCTCTTCCCGGTAGGTACTCAACCCCTTCTGCACAATCGACAACCAGGCCCCATCGGTCGCAGCGCCTTGCGACTCTTCCGCATGCACACTGATGCTCGTGGCAGCAGTCTCGCTACCGGCGATATGGATGCTCGTCTCCACATCGGCATTCATCGTGATCGCCCAGAAGCCCATGTTCACCCATGACCAGAGCTTGCGGATGCGCACATCCACCAGCAGGGGATCAGGGCCTGCACTGCCCACATCCTTGGCCACGCGGTAGCCCAGTTGCTGCAATGCACTGGCCACGTTCTCGCGCACCAGGCCGGTCACCGTCTGGCCGTCTTGCACCAGCACGTCGCCCAGGGCCTTGCCGTAGGTGTTGCGCTTGCGGGCCACGGCGCGGGCCTTGACGGCTTCGGTGGCGGCGGCAGCGCCGCCAAAGCCCAGCGAAGGAATATTGGGCGAGCGAGGCGCGGCCTCAAATACCCGCTGGTCCGTGACGGACTGGATCACCACCGCACGGGCCTTGGTCACTGCGGGCGCAGCAGCAGGGGCCACGGGCGCCGCCACCTTGATCTCACTGCGGTTGGTGGCGCAGCCGGTCATGAAAACAGCCGCGGAGGCCAGCAATGCGATCACGCCAAAACGTCGAAAACTCATACTCTCCATCTCCCTCATTCATTGCAAGTTGTTGTACTGCCGCCAGCGCCCCATACGCCTTAGGCACGGCACTATAGCGGCGCCATGCCGGGATCCATAGGGAAAAATCAAACCATGAAGAAATGACCGCGCAGCTCCATGCAAGTCACGCAACTGACGAGCACCTTGAACCGCCCCATCTGCATGCGCATGAGCACGCCGCTGATTCCCACTCCAGGCCGTTGCAGCACTTACTCGCACAACGTCAAAACATGCCGAGCCTCTGAAACCTGCCTCGCAAGCCTTCGACCACATGGGCAAGTTCTGCCGCCTCAAGCCGGTTCTTCCTCAAGAAGGCCGCCCATTGCGCCCTCTTCATCGCATCGCCCGAGAAACCTTCGCCCAGACCTGCAGGAACGGCGCTGGGCACAGCGAGTTTGCGGCGCTCGAAAGTGGCGGCGATGGCGCGGCGCAATTCATCCGGATCCAGAGAGACCTCTTGCATCAGCACCCACAGGTCGAAGTAGTCCTTCATCCGCGTGTTGGCCATGCCAAGCAGGCAGATCGCGTGGAGCTTTTCAGCCACCACGGTGTACTTGGGGTAGCTGCACAAACGCGGCGCGGGCAAGTCATCGAGCAGCACTGGATAAAGGACGGTTTGCGCCGCTGGCGTCACGGCATCGCCAAAGCCGATATCCACCTGCAACGCAATGCGCGCGCCATCCAGCGTGGCCCTGATGTCTACCCGCACACCGCCGTAGCCAGCCTCCTTGCGGATCACCGTACCATGCACAGACGCCAGGTCGAAAACAATGCCGTCCGCCACAGGGATCTGGCAGATTTCACGAAAAGCACTCACCGCCGACTCCACGTCATCCGGGCCGAAGCCCAGCAGGTCGGCATCTCGGGTGGGCCGGTGCGGCTGGTCATACCAGAGCGAGAAAAGCAGTGCGCCCTTGAGCATGTAGCCTTGGGCATGCGGCGAGATCGAGAGCCGGTACAACAGCCGCTCAAGCCCGTAGTGCGTGAGCGTCAGATTGAAGTCCTGCTTTCGGGCATCTGCATGCTGCTTCAAGCGGGCGCGGATCGAGGCGGCTGCGTTGCGGGCCTTCATCATCGTCACGCGATGGCACTCTCAAGATAAGGCCGCATCACATTCGCAACCCGGTTGACCGCCGCGTAGTGCCCCAGCGCGTCAACCGTCACCAGCCGCCGCGCCCACGCATCGCGCAGCGCCTCCAGCGCCACGTCCAGCCCGATCTTGTTGCGGAACTTGAAGCAGTCGGCCACGGTCTTGGCTGCATTGAAAACCGGCACCCGCACCCCATCGATCTGCATCACCTCAATGCCTTCGGAAAGCGCGGGACCGGACATGCGGATGGCGCGCAGCGCGGGCTGGTCGAGCCGGGGCGTGGGTGAGTTGCGGGGCAGTGCTATCCATACCTCGAACGGCGCCTGCGTACCGATGCCATGCACCCGCAGCGCAGACAGCAGACAGACAACCCCTTGGGGCACGCGCAGGGCCACCTCGGCCAGCGAGCGGTGCTCGCCCAGTCGGCGCCCCGGCAGGCTGTAGACGCCCCGGGCCACCCGCTCCAGCTTGCCTGCCGCCACCAGCCGGCTGAGCGCCACCGTTGCCAGGCCATGATCGGCAAGGTCACGCGCGCGCAACAGCGGTCGCTGCCTGGCCAGCACCAGGACGGCCTGCTCCAGCGAGAGGGCGGGACGAAGAACATGCATGCACCAGTTTGTTGCATTTATTAGTTACTTGTCAATAAAATCCTAAAAAAAGCATCAAACTGGTCAACCGCTCCCGCCGCTTCTTAGCGCCCTCAATACCCCCCTCTCCTCCCGCCATACCCACCGCGACCACCTCCGCCCAGCGTAGACCCCCTCGGCTCCACCACCGCAAACCGCAGCATCATCACCCCATACCGCGTCGCGCTCTGCAGGTCATCGCGCAGCTTCACCACCAGCCCGTCCTTGCGGTGGTACAGGCGCCATTCCTCCAACCAATCCCCGCACGTGCTGAACACCTTGAATCGCCCCGTCTGCATGCGCGTGAGCAGGTCGCTGATGCCCGCCTCCAGGCCGTTGCTGCCGTCTTCGAACGTGGCGCGCTCGGGCAGCAGGTTCACGCCCAGGGTGCGGTACTGGCCGGCGAGTTGTTCGCCGCTGCCCTTGTCGTGCTGCAGCCCGTCGTGCGGCCAGGCCACGGGCATCCAGCGGCCGCGCGCGGCGATCAGCGGGGCCTGCATGGCCACGCTGGTCTCGCGCACGCGAAAGGTGTCGTACACGTAGACGGTGTCCGTGTCCCGGTCCCACGCCAGCCAGGCGGCAGCGGCCGGGTGGTCCCAGCCGAAGTCCAGGCCCACGATGCGCGGCCAGTGCGCGGGCAGGGCAAACGGTGCAACCACAATGGACTCCTCGGCCACCGGGAACACCTTGCCCGAGCCCAGCACGGGCACGCCGTTCATGCGCGCCTCGCGCTCGTGCAGGGGAAAGCTCTCGGCCAGCTCCTGCTTGGTCTTCTCGTCGAGATGGGGCACGTCGTTCCAGCCAGCCTGGATGATGGCTTTGCTCATGGGATGCTTCCAAAAAATGCGAAGTAGGTAGATGCACGTGGCCTTGGGTTCGCCACGCCTGTCGCGCTACCTACGGACAGACTTATTCATAGATTTGTACAAAACTGCAATTTCATTAACATCTATGAATGCCGCGACAAAACGAACCTCACTCGGAACACCCTTCAGCAGTGCTGCGCGAGATCGAGCGGCTTGGCCTGAACATCACCATCGCGCGCAAGCGCCGGGGAGAAACGCAGGGCCAGTGGGCCAGCAAACTGGGCGTATCGCAGCCCACCATGGCCCGCATCGAGCGCGGCGACCCGTCCGTGGCGATGGCCTCGTATGTGATGTGCATGTGGCTCATCAACCAGGCGCATGGACTGGCCGACCTGGTGGCGCCGCTGCAGGACCATGCGGCACTGGAGCGCGAGGTGCTCAGGGTGCGCCGGCAAGGCAATCGGCCGTTGACACCGAAGCCTGCTTCACGCGCAGTAGAGGCGCCCAAGCCTGCACGCAAAGCCGCCACCTCTCAGCCAAGTGACGCACGCCAGCGCGGCATTGCCAGACCAGTGACCAAGGCGAAGAACTTGTCCACCGCCGCCGCAGGCAAAGTGCCGGCAAAGAAAGCGCCGTCCAACACGGTCGCGGACTCAACCCACGTCATTCACGAACGCATCCGCGCTTCTGCAGCCAAGGGCAATGCCACGGCGCAAGGCCTGGCGGCCCTGCTGCTGCGACCCCGGCAGAAGACGCCATGACACCATGGCGATGCAGCCCGCTACCATCTCGCCGCGCACCCCCCTGGGCTCTGATGGGCCCGGCGCATTCCACTCTGGTGAGCACGCGGGCGCTGTCATGGCTGCTCACGGGTTCGTAGCTGACGATCAATCATCCTTGCATATTGATCACAGGACGATCAATACGCAAGGAAATCAGTCCCCGTGGGTTACGCCATCAGCCCCCACCAGCACCCCCTTCGTCAAAAAATCCAGCACCACCTCCGTCGCCCCCTCCAGCGGCGTGAAGGTGATCGCAATCAAGCCCTGCGTCGTCGCGGTGCGCGTCAGGCACTCGTTGTACACCGCCACCGGCGGCTCCTCGTCCAGCCATACCCAGTGCCGGGCCGTGCCCTCGAAGGCCTTGCGGCCCTGGTCGTAGGACTTGAAGCCGATGACCGATTCACCCCCACTCTGGTGGCGCACGCACAGGTAGTCGAGTGCGCCGTTGGCACCGGCGCGGGGGCGGGCCTTGGCGATGTCGTCGGCGGGGACCATGCCGGTGCCGGGCTGGCCCGGCGGGCCGTAGAGTTCGAGCTGCACGATGTCGCGCGTGGTCTCCAGCGACTTGCCCGCCGCCCAGGCCTGGATGGGGCCCGCAAAGCGCCGGCCCTCCCACCAGGCGGGGTAGCGGCCGGTGAGGTGCAGGGCGGTTTCGTACGCACCGCCGATGGTTTTGCCCACGCGGTTGCCGGCCATGAAGCAGCGCTCGCGGTGCGTGGCGCCGGCCTTGAAGAAGGCCAGGTGCCGCGCATACAGCGCGCGGCGCAGGGGGCCCTCGTCCTGAAAGAAGCGGCGCATGCGCCAGCCGGCGAGCTTGTCGCGCAGCAGGGCTTCGAGGGCCTCGATCTCTTCGATGGAGGCGTGGGCCAGGGCCTCGGGAAGGTGCGGCAGGCACTTCATGTCAGGTGGCACCGTGCGACTTCCCCTTGATCGATTTCACCAGCTCCAGCGCCGCCAGCATGCCCTCGGCCCGGTCGGCGGGCATCCGGGCCAGAGCCTTGCGAAACGGGTCGGGCGCGTCGTCGGCCTTCTTGGCGAACATGCCCAGGTGCGTGCCCAGCAGGTCCAGGGCCTTGAGCTTTTCGGGCGACTTGAACTTCTTGCCCAGCTCCAGCTGGCCGCCGGGGCCGATCTCCACCACCTCGATGGAGGCGATGGCCGCCGCGGTGGCGCAGTCGAGGTCCTGCACGCGCTTCAAGCTGCCGTCATCGTTGAAGAGCTTGCGGATGTCGAAGAAGGCGATGCCCGCGAGTTCGCGCACCACCATCTCCTGGGTGACGCTGTCGTGCAGCGCGCTGTGCTGCGGCGCGCCCTCCCCTTCTTGCGGCAGGCACTGTGGCGGCAGCGCGGCCCGCCGGGCGGCAGGCAGGGGCATGGCGAGCACCCGCGGTGCTGAGGCTGCGGCCTTGCCACCGGGCTCGGGGTCGGCTGGCGCACGGGTATCGCCGCTCATGCAGCCGCCCCGCGCACCAGGCGCTCCATGGCGGCAATCACGCGCAGGCGGTCCGCATCGTGCAGGCATTCGCCACGCAGCCAGTCGGCTGGGAAGAGCACATTCACCGCGCCCAGCGCAGCGTAGGGAACGTGCTCGCGCGCTGCCTTGATGAGGGCCGTGGCGCTGCCCAGCGGGTGCAGGTCGCCACGCAGGTAGACCAGGCCCGATGCGGACACGCCGGCGTGCAGGGGCGCGCTGCCAGGGGCCTGCAGCTCCATGATGTGGAGATCCTCTTCGCTGTGGTGTTCTGCGTCCATGACAAGTCTCCTGGTGGGCTATCAGACCGGCATTGCCAAAGCTCGGCGCGCATCCATCTCCGAAATGCACACATCCCCACCCACACGCCGCAGCAGGATGCTGTAGCGCTGCACCTGGCGCCGCCCGCGCGCGCTCGATGCGGGGCCGGGGGCAGACTGCACGGTGCCCGCCTCGCGCAGCTTGGCCAGGCAACTGCTGATTTCGGGGTGCGATGTCTTGGGCAAGTCCAGCGCGGCACCGATCTCGCCCAGCGTGAGTGGCTCGCCGACCCGGCTGTGCAATAACTTTTCCACGCGCGACTTGAGGCCGCCGGCACGGATGCTGGTGATGGTGCGCGTGGGCATGGTCAGGGCACTTGGCGTGCTGTGCGCGCGGGAAGAAGAAAGGTGTAACTGCGTGTGTGCTTGCATGGCAGATCTCAAGGAGGTTGGCAGGGGTCTGAGCACGCGCTGGGCGCATGCGCTGCCTTGGCGGCATCGCCTCGCAAGCCGCGCGGGTATTGGGTTGTGACGCTGCGGCAGGGCGCAGGGCGTTAGAAAAAAAGCCCCGGGGCTCAGAGCGTTACAGGGCTGGCCCTGGTTGGCGCGAATACGACAGGTGCCACCGGGGCGTGGTGCCGGGCGGCTACGATCCCGCCACCCAAAACCATAGACAACAAGGGATTTCGTTCATGAGGGCTTCACCCAAAACCATCTGCGCCGCTATTGCGGCCGCCACCCTGTCGATGTCCGCATCTGCGGCGATCGACATCGACCTCACCCACTCGGGCTACCAGACCGATGCGATCGACACGTTCACCGTCAAGCGCCTGAAGGTGCCGGGCGCGGGCGAGTGGGATGTCACCTTCAAGTGGGATCCGCAAACCCTGCACTTCGTGCCCCAGGCCGTGGCGGCCAGCACCGCAGCGCAGCTGCAGATCTCGGGCCCGACCACGGTGAACGAAGCCGGCACCATCACGCTGTCTGCTGCCGTGCGCAATGCCGACGGCAGCACGACCCCCACCGTGGCCATGTGGAGCGTGGTGCCCGCATCGGCTGGCACCATCACGCCCCAGGGCGTGTTCCTGGCCGCCAGCCAGACCGCCGACGTGAACGCGGTGTTCACCGCCAGCGTGGTGCAGCAGGGCAAGACCATCACCAGCACCTACACCGTGAAGGTGGTCAACGTAGCGGCCGCGCCGCGTACCTGCGCGGGCGCGCTGGTCAACACCGGCAGCGGCATGCTGCTGGCCGACTTCGGCGTGAACCCCGAGACCCAGAAGGTCACCATGCTGCTCACGGCCGCATCGGGCAACCCGATCTTCCTGACCACCAGCTTCTTCTTCGTGCAGGGCACCACCTCGGTTGCCATTTCGCAATTCACGTACGACGCCGGCACCGCCCTCTTCACGCCCCAGGTCGGCTGGTCGGGCATCGGCACCATCGCCTCGCCCACCCAGAAGCAGGCCGTGTTCTCGGCCTTCCCGTCCAGCATCAACCTGGCGCAGCCGTTCCAGATCCGGTATGCGGGGATTTCGGGGGCACCAGCCACCATCGCCTGCAACTGAGCTGAGCCGAGAGCGGCTAAAAAGCTCTTCTGGAGCAGAGACCTGCACTGCGTCACATACCGTTGGTATCACCAGAAGGATTGCCACCGTTCACGGGCCAGGCTTCACTGAGGGCTCTTGCATCAGCCGCGTGGCCATCAGCCTGTCGCGCCAGGCTTTGATAGCTTCGGCTGCAGTCAGCGAATAGCTCACCGACGGCAGTGGCGTACTCAGCGACGGCGGCGGGGGCAGCGCCATGGGCAATGCGGCGGGCGGCGTCGGCGGCTTGCTCGCGCAGGCCGTCAGACAGAGCGCGAGCGCGGGCAGCATCGCGCTGCAAAGCGGCTTCACGGGTGCGTGCAACATTGAGGGCTCCTTGGTATCGGATGGCGGTAGCGCGCTCTGCCGCCCATGCGGCCTGGCTGGCGCGTGCGCGCTCGGTGGCATGGGTGGCCTGCAGGGTGGTGATCTGCGCGCCCAGGCGCCAGCCCTGCACCTGCCAGGCGGCGGTGGCGGCCAGGGCGGCGCCGAGCACGGCGGCGGCGGTGTGGGTGATGAGCAGCGGTGCCATCACCGCGCCCCTTGCACAGAGGCCACCGGCACATTGCCGAAGAAGCGCCAGAACGACAGCACGGGCACACCGTCGCGCCGGACCACGATGTTCAGGTCCGCCATGTCGGCCAGCGACAGCTCGCCGCGCAACAGCGGCACGGGCTCGTTCGCGATGGTGTGGCAGCGGTTGAAGCACTGCTCCGCAGGCACCCAGCCCGCCACGCTGCTGTAGCCCAGCGTGGTGGCGCCCGAGGTCGCGGTGTAGGTCACCGGCTGGGGCGTGGGCGGCATGGTCAGCAGCACCATGCCCAGGACGATATCCACCACCGCAGTCATGGCCGTGCCTCCAGCCCCTGCAGGCATGCGGCAGTCTCTGCCGCACGCCGGTTGGCCAGGCCCTGCACAAAGCGCATCTCGGGCTTGCCATCGGGCAGCACGCGGCCGGTGCGCACATAGCTCCACACGGGCTTGCCACTGTCGGAAACACCCAGCCGCCGGCAGCCCAGCGCCCAGTCGCCCGCGTTCCACGCCTTCATGGACTCGCTGGAACAGGTTCGAGCTGTGCCGTTGTTCCAGCCGTGGCTGGTAGCCATATCGAACACCGATTGCGGCGGCTTGCGCTTGAAACACCTTGCCAACTCCAACTGCACCTTGGTGATTGCGGCCGTTTCCTCTTCCAGGCACTTGGCATCGCTCCAGCGCTGGCCCACTATCACCGGCGTGCGGGTCACATGCCGCGTGATGCCCTTGCACACCGTGGGCAACCCACCCGCCAGCTTGTCGGCATAGACCAGACCGGGGTCGCGCGCATCGGGCTCCCACTGGCCGAGAAAGGTGAGCACTGCGGCGCTGGCCAGCGCGAGCGAGCCGACGAGGTGGGGAAAGTAGCGCAGGCGGTCGGCACCGGCAGATGTGCTGCTGCTCATTCTTCGACCCCCTGCTCGCCCAGGTCGCTCTCTTCGCCCAGCCCCTGGCGCAGGCGCGCCATGCGCAGCGCATGCTCGCGTGCCTGGCGGCGGTTGGCCTCGCGCTTGTAGTACCAGGTGACGGCCAGGCCGGCAATGGCCACAGCGGCGCCGACCAGGCCCAGGAATTCGTTGGAGGTGAGCCAGCCAAAGCTGGTGAGCCCGGCGCCGGTGGCAATGGCTTTGCTGCCGGTGGCGCCCAGGGCCTCGATGGTGTCGTTGGGGGTGGTTGGCATGGCGGGGTGCTCCTTGCAGGTGCAGGCGCTCGGACAGCGCAGGCGGGCGCAAAAAAAGCCGCTGCTGCGGCTGGGGCTGTGGGGGCGGTGCGGTGGGCCAGGCGAGCAAATCGCCCATAAAAAAATCCCGCAGGGCAAACCATGCGGGATCAAAAAATCAGGACGAGCATCACCCCTTGTATCTACCGCAGTCGCTACAGGCGAGGGCCAGGCTGTGGCTGCGGGCAATCAACGAAAAGGTGACGTGCGAGAAACGCTATTTTCTTCTGCAATCGTCGGTTGCAATTATGCACTTGGCTCACATGGCATGCAAGCGTTTTTTCATCGACTGGTTTCTGCGGCTCACGCAATCGTCCAGCATGTTGAGCGTGCGGCGGCCGTCCTGGCCCATGGGTTCGCGTGCCTTGCGGCTGCCGCCGCAGGCCTTGCACACGCGGCCCAGCATGGGCGTGCCGGGCACCAGCGCGTTGCCGCGGCCCATGCAGGTGCGGCAGGTCGGGTCGAGCCAATAGCACACGCTGGTGCGCGCCAGCGTGCGCGCATCGGCCAGGCCCTTGGCAGCGGCCCAGCGCTCCACTGCTTCAAGCACCTGCGCCAGCGAACGCAGGCGCGAGAGCAGTTGCACGGCATCGGCATCGGGGTTGCTGCGGCGCTGGTGCGCGCTGCTGTCCTGCGTGAAGCGTGGCGCTGCCACGCTGTCCCACTCACCGCGCAGGCGCATCAGCGCGCCGCCCAGCATGCCGGGCGACCAGCCGGCGGCAATCAGCACGTCGGCGTCGCCACGGCGGTCGGGGTCCACCTTGAGGTTGGAGGACGAGGCGCCCGCGCGGGTGTAGGCCTCTTCCACAGTGCGGTAGTGGTTGTTGGTGCGGTCGGTCATCAGCATGCTCGTCCTGGATGGTTGTTGTGGGTGTTGATGCCATCAATGGCATCACTGCGCGAGCCAGGTGACAACACCCCGCAGCGCGCGGCGTTGTCCCGCAGGGCCCCGAGGCGCCGGTACTCCGCCAGCACCATGGCATGGCCGGCGGCGGCGCCGGCCGCGCCGAACACGGCGGCCAGCTCGCCCTGGTAGGCATCGGTGTGTATGCCCTCCTTCAGCGAGCGCCAGAACTGCGGGCCCTGTGCCAGCGCACGCACCTTGCAGCCATGGCAATGGGCGCGGAACAAGGGGCTGTGTGCACGCGCCTGCGCGGCCTGGCATGCGGGGCATGGCTGCCCAGCCCCATCGCTTTGCAGCAGCGCGCAGACCGCGGCGCTCGTGCCCAGGCGCGTGGCAGCCAACGGCGAGGCGCTCATGCCCAGCCCTCCTCGACCATGGCGATCAGCCGCTGCAGGGTGGCGCGGGCCATGCCCGGCAGGATGACCTGAAGCACCGCATCGAGCGCCGCCGCGTAGAAGCGCTCGAAGGTCTGCTGGTCCATGGCTTCGTAGCGGATCGACTGAACTATTGGCACGGTCTTGCCGGTGCGCGGGTCGATGGCATCGTCGCAGTAGCCAGCCGCCAGTTTGACGGCCACCAGCGCCCTCTCGCGCGTGTCGTAGATCTGGCTGTTCTCTGCCACCACCTGCAGCAGCGCGAACAGGCGCCGGTGCTGCGGGCCGTTGCGCGGGCGGCTCCATTCCATGCGCAGGCAGGTGCCGGGTTTCATCACCTCCAGCTTGCGCGTGAAACGGGCCCAGGCGTCCTGGTCGTCCGGCGTCGTGCCGCGCAGGCCTTCGGCGGATTTGATGAGCATGGCTTTCATGGGTGGTACGTCCTTTCTGCGGTGGTGTTCAGGGGTTGGTTGGCGACGCCCTGGTGGTAGGCGGGCCGGCGCACCGCGGGCGCGGCACGCAATGCGCCGGGCCGTGGTTGCGCCGGGCCTGTGCCGGTAGGTGCTGCTGCGCGCTGCATGGGCTGCGGCGCTGCCGAAGTCACATGCGTTGCGGCACGCGGCGCTGCAGAAGACATATGGGTTACGGCACGCGGCGCTGCCGCAAGGGCCTGCAGCGTGTGAAAGCGCACCGCCGTCTTGCCCGCCGCACTGCCGCCTTCGTAGACCACCCGCGCGCGCTCGGCATTGCCAATGAATGCGATGCGCGGCGGGGACAGGCCGACCTTGGCGTACTCGCTGTCGGGGCTGCGGTCGCCGCCCAGGCAGCGCGGGTAGTCGAAACTGCCGCGCCCGGTGTAGGCGCGGTGGCTTTCGCAAAAGCGGTGCTGCAGGTAGCTCAGCTCCTTGAGGTCGGTGCGGCACACCTTGGGCCAGCCGCCCAGGTCCAGCACGGTGGCGTGGATGGCGGGGTCGTCGAACACCACGTCGGTATAGGCCCCCACGCTGCCCATGGCCTCCAGCGTCTTGCCCCAGGCCAGCGCGGCGCGGTCGGCCGCCGTGCCGGCGAGGATGCGCACCACATCGGCCACGCGCGGCGCAAAACGGCCGTGCTCGGCATCCGTTGCGTGGCGCTGCATGGCCTGGCGGATCTGCGACAGCTCGAACGACTGGCACGCGCCCCACCACAGGTCCAGCACAAAACGGCTGGCATCCTGCCGGTAGTAGGCGAGCACGTCGGTGACCAGTTGCGCAAACGGGGCGCGTTCAGAGGGCTGCATGCGGTTGCTCCTGTCCATGGGTGGTGGGGTGATGGGCTGTCGGCGGTTGGTCGGCGAACGCCTCGGACACCTCGGCCGCCCAGGCATCGGCCACGCTGCGGTTGCGCTGCTCCAGCGCCTCCTGCCGGTTGGCCGGCGCAACCAGGCCCGGCGTGTGGGTGCCTGCGGTGGGGCCACCGCCTCGCTGCCCTGCGGCGCGCATGCAGATGGCCTTGAGGTACTGGGCCGGGTCAGCCGGGCGGGCCACGCAGGTGGCGCGCACCGCGTCGATCACGATGTCGTTGCCGTAGTCCTTGCACAGCCGGCCCACAAAGCTGCCGCACTGCGCCTTGGGCATGCCGGCCTGCTGCAGCAGCGACTTGCCCACGGACCACAGCTCGTCGCGCGTCAGGCCGTCTGCCGGCCCTTGGGGTGGCAGGGCAGCACCGTCATCGCCGCTGCAGCTGGCGGGCGCCACGCACGCAGAGGTGCCCAGGCGCCGGGCCGTTGCGGCGCCGCCCGTTGCGCCAGCAACGGTGCTGCCTTCTTCAAAAAGATCTGTTCCTTCTCTTTCTCTTTCTCCTTCTCTGTCTCGCTCTCCGCTCCGCTCCTTTCGGTTCCCTTTAAGGCCGGTTTCCGGTGGATTTCCGGCGGACGGAGGATGGATTTCCGGCTGAAAGCCGTCGCCCTGTTGTGGCCCATGGCCCCCACCTGCAGGCGCAACGCCCTGCGGGCAGGCCTCCGCTTTCCACACGGCCTGCGTGGGCACGTCCAGGGGCGGCTTGCCCTCCTTGGCGCGCTTGGCGTTCTCCTTGCGCAGGCGGTCGCAGAATTTTTCGTAGGCGTACTTCTCCTTGGCGGCAAAGGCCGCAATGGCCTTCTCTGCCACCACCGGGTGGTACAGGCGCCCATCGGCGCACTTCACAAAGCCGTGCAGCGCGGCTGCGCGCACCTTCTTCCATTCCTTGAGCACGCGGCCATAGCCGGCCAGGTTGGCCAGCTCCACATCGTCGTCGGGCAGCGAAGCGGCGGGCACCTGGTGCCAGGCCGCGCACCACAGCAAAATGCCCGCGCGAAACGCCTCGCCCTCGGCCGCCGCAGCAAACTTCGAATCGCGCAGCCGCCGCACATCGAGCTCCATGTACGCAAAGTCGCTCAGGTCGCAGGCGGGCAAGGTCAGCGGTGCAGGCAGGCCTGCGCTGCCCTGGGCGTTGCTGATGCCGTTGCCGCTGCTCACGCGCCCTCCTGCCCCGGGCCTGCGGCATAGGCCTCGTTGAACTGCGCCCACAAGTCCGAGCCATGCTCGTAGTGGTTGGCCTCGGCCAGCGGAATGTGCTGCGCCGCAGCCGAGTGCGCGGCAGCACGCAGTACGTCGGGCGTCAGGCGCTGTAGGGTGTGGCCAAGCACCATCACTGCCTCCAGTCGCGCGCAATGCGGCGGCTCTTGTCCAGGCTGGCCTGCGACTGGGCCCTGCTCTCGATGCAGATGGAGCCCCGCACACGCGGGCCCAGGCCCACCGTGCGCAGGCCACTGCAGTTGAACAGCAGCACCCTGCCGGCAGGCACCTCGGGCCGGTGTGCAGAAGAATTGCGCGCGGTATCGGCACCGCGCGGGCGCACCGATTCGAAGGCATTGGGGCCCGCGTGCATGGGGGATGGTGGTGATCGCATGGCTCGTCAAACTCCTCACAAGGCGTGCGGGCGCCCACGCTCCCGCAGGAGCGCACGGGTGGGCCCATCACAAAAGAAAAGAAAAAACACCCGGCGCCGCACAAGGCAAACAAGGCAGCGCCGGGTCGAAGGCCGTTGCGCCTGCTGCATCAGCGCCACGGCAGGAGAAACCAGGGGATCAACCGTCCCCGGAACCGAAGTCCACCGACGCTGCTGGCCCCCGGGATCGCGGCAACATGCCCGCAAAGTCCACCGCCCCTTGCGTCAACGCAAGCAGCTCGTGCATGCGGCTTCGGGGCACCGCCCGGCGCCAGTGCGTGATGGCGCTCGGCGTCAAGCCAAAGTGCTCTGCCACCGCCTTGTTGCGACCAGGTTCGGCATCCAGCCAGTCCGTGAATCTCATGGCCTGCAGTTTAGTTTTAACTAAACAAATAGTCAAGCACAAGCTAAAACAACTTGCCAAAAATTTAGCTACAGCTAAACTGCGCAACCATGAGCAACGACAGCACCCGCCGCGCGGAATTCACCGCCTACTTTGAAAAGCACTTCGGCACCGACCGCCAGCGCTTCATGGACCAGTTCGGCGTGAGCAAGGGCCGCATGACGCAGTACCTGGACGAGGAAGAGGCCTTCGGCGAGCGCGCCGCCCTCAACCTCGAAAAGCGCGCCCACCTGCCCATGGGCACCATGTTCCCCTCGCTGCTGCGCACCGGCAGCGAGGCCGCCCGCATCCTCACGCCCGAGGGCGTGCCCGTGGTGGGCACCGCGCAGCTGGGCGACGACGGCTACTTCTGCGAACTGCAGTACCCGGTGGGCCACGGCGACGGCCGCATCAACTGGCCCACCCGCGACCCCAATGCGTATGCCCTGCGCTGCAAGGGCGAGAGCATGAAGCCGCGCATCCGCCACGGCGAGTTCGTCGTCATCGAGCCCAACCATGGCTTCATGCCGGGCGACGAGGTGCTGGTGCGCGAGCGCAGCGGCAAGGTCATGGTCAAGCAGCTGGCCTATGTGCGCGATGGGATGGTGCACCTGGATTCGGTGAACGAGGCGCATCCGCGCATCAGCATTCCGGAGGATGAGGTGGAGGTGATTCAGTATGTGGCGGGGATAGCGAAGTCGGCGTTGTGGAGCAATGATTGAGCGCCCGTTGATGACCTCCACATACACCTGCATTGGCTTCGACATCCGTGTCTGGCCCTGCGACGGCATCCCCAGCGTGGGTCTGTCGGGCTGGAGCCAGCACGATGCCATGCATGCAACCATCACCAGGGAGTTTGGGCTGCAGGAGAACCTGTACCAGTTGCTGGACATCAAGGATCAAGAAACGCTGGACGCGGTCACCCTGGCCATCCAGGCCAATGGCGCGTGCAACCTGATCGCCATACAGATCCCGCAACCCGTGGCGACGTGGCAGAACGAACGCTTCGGACACCCGCTGGGCAACCCCGCGCTTTCGCTCGCGGGCTTTCAGTGCATGGGCATCGACGTAGCGGACATCAATGGCTTCTTCTCCATACTGTCCTTCGAGCCCATCTCGAAGTTCAGAAAATCGACCGACCTGATCGATGAACGCAATCTCGATGAGGTCCTTCACGTCGTCCAACTGGCTGGGTTTGCCGACCGAGGCCATGCGCCTTACTGTGCGGTGAAAATTTCTGCGTTGAAGGTCTGACCACGACAACGTCTCGGTCTCGATGGTTGATGCTTGCTTTTGCCGAGGGCGGAGGCCGGGGTGTGCGCCCGGCGGCGCACCTACCTTCTTTTGCGTCGCCAAAAGAAGGTAGGCCAAGAAAAGGCGACCCCGCTGCCCGTGTCCCCACCCGCCCGTTGGGCGGGTGGGGCAGCCTGCGATGCTCGGT
>NZ_JAUZDX010000041.1 GCF_030704685.1 Acidovorax sp. A1169 | reverse complement strand
CCGACATCAGGAACTACCCGGTTCTGCCGCGCAGACTCCTAGACTTCCTTTATCGGCCGAGGCTGTGTGAAAACGCGCGTGGGGCCCTCGGTTTGACGATCCGCTCAGAAATGGACCGCTCAGATCGCCCTACAACGCACGATCTCGATACGAGCAATGGTTGCAGTACCCCTGAAAGAGTCGTTTATCGACGTTTTCACATAGCCTCGGCCGATAGCGGAAGTCTAGCCCAGCGCTTCAACATGCGCCCGACAACGATGGTTGCTCAGCCGCCGACAAATGTGGGGTGTGCGTGTTGTCGAATTCGATACCAACAGTGCCGAACCGATATCCAAGAGCGCCGCACGACGCACTATTGTCAGACCGCCAGCCACCCCGCCCACGGCAGCGGCAGTGCAGTCGACCCACAGCAACTGGTTCTTCACCGCCCAACTCACCCCGGCATCCAGGCAGGCTTGAACGCCGCATGGAACCCGAACGGCACCACCTGCGGCAAATGCAGCGTGGCCAGGCACTGCATGCTGGCCGGGTCGATCACGCCGATCACCGTGCCATCGTCACCCTCGGCCAGCGTGGGCACCAGCAGCACGCCATCGTCCTCGGCGGTGGAGCCGGGGCGCTCCACGAACAGGGGCTCCAGCTGCACGGCATGCTCGCGCTGCCAGGTGCCGGCGATGCGGCCGCCGTCCAGGTCCAGCTTCACCGTGCGGTCGAACATGGGGGCCTTGTCATCGGGGTCAAAGCCTGCAAACCAGGCGTGTCGCGACTGCTGGTGCCCCCAGTAGGCGCCGTGCACGGCGGGCAGCTCCACGCTGGCGCCTTCGACCAGCGTCCTGGGCTGCGCGTCGCTGCGGCCGGGCTCCAGCCGGTAGCGCTGCACGCGGTGCTGCACGCCCACTGGCTGGCCGGCGCGCAGGCGGTCCAGCCGCAGCGCGCTGAAGATCTCGGGGCCATCGGTGGTGCACAGGTCCAGCACCAGGGTGGCGGGCGTGCGCCCGTCCTGGCTGGGCTCGTCCCACGCCTGCACGGCGTGGAAGCTGGCCATGGCCGGCACCGCCCAGCTGCGCACGCTGCCATCGGTGAGCGAGACGGCGTCGATGCGCGAGCCCATGGCCGCATTCCACTTGAAGTTGTCGATGAAGCCCTTGCCCGCCAGGGCCAGCTTGATGGCATTGACCCGCATGGCCGGCTGCCACACCAGCGCGTGCGTGGGCGTCATGGCAAAGGCATGCAGGTAGCCCGCCTGCCGCACCGACCAGCGCCCCACCACCTCGCGCCGCCGAGTGCCCGCCACGATCTTGAACAGCTTGTAGGTGCACTTGGGGCCCATCTCCACGCCCACGTTCCAGTAGGTGCCCTGCGCATCGGTCACGCCGTGCGCCGACATCACGTGGATCACCTCGGCGTCGTCGTACGCGATGCGCCCCGTGGTGGCCAGCGTGTCGGGGTCGAAGCTGGTGAGCAGCGGCGTCTCGGTCTGCGCCACCCACTGCGAGCCAATGCGCGCCATCACCACCGCCCCGTTGTCCGTCACGATCGGGTGGCGTAGGTTGCGCAGGCGCGAGAACAGGCCCGCCGGGTCGGCCGTGCCGAACGCACTGCGCGCCGGCTTGCGCGCCGCCAGGCTCTCGCGCAGGTCATCGGTCTGCAGGTAGCGGCTGCGGTAGGTGGCGCTGGCGCCCCCCACATCGCCCGGCGCCAGCCGCACCCGGTGCAGCATGGCCAGGCCATCGAACCAGTGCTCGTAGCTGCCATGCGGCAAGTCCCACAGCGCCGGGCCATTGAGCAGCAGGCTTCCGCCGATGAGCCATGGGGGGATCTGGCCGCGGATTTCGACCGGGGTGTCGGGGAGTTCGCGGGCGGTGGATTGGAGGCCGCGCAGGCGGCCCACGAGGTCGGATGGCGCTGGTGCTGCGGACTGGGTGGCGAGGGTCATGGGGTGTTGGTTGGACTGATTTTTTGGCGTCTCAGTACGCATGTGCGTCCATCATGGCCCAGGCTGGGCAAGGGCAGCAGGGAAAATTGACACGGGCTGGTTCGGCGCGAGCCGGACTTCGGCTGCCAGCAAGGGCTCCACCAAAGCGCCCCACAGACCACTGAACGCAAGGATGTTGTGGCCGTCCTGCCCCGCCTGCGTTGGGAGTGCGTGGAAGCTTCCCCGTCCTCCGGCAGCCACGAAAGCGTCGAAATTCCTGCGGCTATGGGCCAGGCTATAGAACGGGTCGTGGTCCGCGTAGAGCCAAAGTGTGGACCCGGCGAAGCCAGCGCCTCTCGTGGCAAGCCCGCCATTGATCTCGTCGGCCGTCTCCTGCTCATCCACCCAACCACCGACAAAATTGAGGATGCCCTTGAAAAGCCCCGGCCGGGCCCCCGCAGCAGCCAGCGCCAGAAAACCGCCACGGGAGTGTCCGCCGATCAGCAGGCGATCACGGTCCACATCGGGCCGCTCCAGCAGGTGCCCCACGGCGCATGCCACGTCGTGCAGGGCATGCTCGAAGCCTGCCAAAGCGCATTCGGTCCGATTGGAGTATCCCGACCCATCGGGCTCCAGGCCCTCGGCATACACACCGCCTGATTTGCCGCGCCCCCGGCGCTGGGGAAACACGACCATCCACCCACGGTCATTTAAGAACTTGGCCAGGGCCGGGCTGGTCGCGGTGGTGGTGAACGTGGCAGCGTCATTGCCCATGCCGGTAGAGCCATGGTTGAAGAGCAGTGTGGGGAAAGGTCCCGGGCCCAAGGGCTTGTATGTCACCATCTCCAGAAGGATGGGCCGCCCTTCCTGGTCCAGCGCCCCGGTGGGCAGATACTCGCTCGCCCGACATCCGCCAGCGTCCTGCTGCGTGAGCACACCGGCCATGCGGCCTGCTGCATCGCGCCAGAGAAGCTCCACCACATCCGGGTCCCGCATCCTGAAGTGGACGATGGCACCATCCGGCAGGTTTGCCTGGAGCTCGCCTTCGTGCCAGACGGCCCCTACCCGTTCGCTCTGCAACCCTCGGCGCGCCGAGGCGCGTACACATACGACGGTTGCGCCGCTCAACGACACCTTCTCGACAATCAGCCTGACGTCGCTTGTGCGCCCCTGGTCCGCCCATCCCGACCAGGCACCGCACCACGCGGTCATCGAGGCCGGCAGGCCGGGCGGGGGAGATTCAATGCACACGTCCGGCGGCACGATGACAGGCACCGTGCTCTCGGACGATTCCGGTTCGAGCGAGGCCATGTAGGCCGGCCATGCCGTCGCCACGCGTTCTTGATGGGGGTTGAACGTGGTCACAGGTGGGTCTTGCAAAGCGAAGCGCTACTCTACCCGCCCCCGCACCTGCCCCCTGAACCCCCAGTTGTTCTCCAACCCTACATTCACCGCCTTCCCGCCGTCCTCGAATTTCAGCGTGACCACGGTGACCTCGCCGTCCGCCACCGAGCGCGAGATGAGCTGGAACGATTGCGCATCGAGCCAGTGGCCCTTGATGGCGATGAGCGCGGGCCCCTGTGGGGCGGTGCGGTACTTGCCGTCCAGGCCCAGGGGGCCGGTGACGGGCTCGCGCGGCAGGTCGGGGCGGCTGCTGTCGAAGCTGACCTCGTAGCGCGGGTTGGCGGGCGTGAGGTCCAGCACCAGGCGCTGGATGCCCATGCCGTTGCGCTCCAGCAGCCAGGCCCTGCGCGAGATGGTGGCGGCCAGCTCGGGCGTGGTGATGGGGGTGGCGCTGGGCTTTTCGACCCCGGCGTCGCGGATGCGGGCGGCCAATTGGTCCTGCGCGGTGGCGTCGGCGGGCAGGGGCTCGCGCGAGCGCACGGCGGCGGTGATGTGGTCGATGAACGCGGGCAGCGGGTAGTTGCGCCGGCCGGTGACGGCGACGACCACGTCGATATCGGGCAGCACCACGATGAGCTGGCGGTTGAAGCCGGCCGTGAAGTAGGCGCGCTTGGACGGAATGCTCCACCAGCCGTTGGCGTATTTGAAGGCAGGTGCAGCGCTGCCAAAGCCCATGTCCACCACGGGATTGAAGACCTGCTCCACCCAGGCGGCGGGCAGCAGCTGGCGGCCGTTCCACTGGCCCCGGCGCAGGTAGAGGTACCCGATGCGCGCCATGTCGCGCGGGTGCAGGTACAGGCCCCAGCCGCCGACCTCCAGGCCCTGCGGGTCTTTGCGCCAGCGCACATCGGAGATGCCCAGGGGGCCGAACAGGCGCTTTTGCGCATAGGCCAGGGTGCTGCCGCCGGTCTTTTGCGCCAGGATGGCCGAGAGCAGGTGGGTGTTGCCGCTGTTGTAGTTGAAGCCCGCACCGGGCGCCTGGGCCATGGGGCGGTCGAGCACAAAGCCCTGCCAGTCGCGCGCGCGGCCCAGTTGCAGCATGGTCTCGGGCACAGCGTCGCTGAGCGGCTCGATCCAGCTCAGGCCCGAGGTCATGTCGAGCAGGTGGCCCAGGGTCATCGCCTTTTTGGCTGCGTCGGCGTTGGCAACCTTGCGGCCCTCAAAGAAGTCGAGCACGGGCGCATCGCGCGAGGCGATCAACCCGTCCTGGATGGCCATGCCGGTCAGCGTGGCGACAACGCCCTTGGTGGTGGAGTTGACGGCATGCTTGAGCCCCGCGCGGTAGGGGGCGTAGAAAGCCTCGGCCACTAGGCTGCCGTGGCGGGTGATGAGCAGGCTGTCCATGCCCTGCGCGGCGCCGAAGTCGACGAGCTTGGCCAGCGCGGCGGAGTCCATGCCTTGCGCCTCGGGCGTGCTCTCGGCCCAGTCGTCACCGGGCCAGAGGGTGGTGGCGGGGGTGGCAGCCGAAGTGGTGGCCGATGCAGCGGAGGATGCGGGCGCTGATGCGTCCTGAGCGGCCACGGTGAAGGGCGCTGCGGCGCTGGCCAGCAGCACGGCCGTGGCCTGTCGGCGGTTGATCGCTTCGGCTGCTGCTGATTTACCCGTCGCGTTGTCGTGCCTGTACATTGCCATCGCCATCGCCAGCCTCCCTCTGTGTGTGTTGCACAGGAATCATATGCGGGAGCCTATGCGTGCCTGGGCCCCCTTTTGGGGGACTGTTGGCGTTTTCCCACGGCGGGCAGCGGTGGTGGCACCAGGCCTTCGCACGCTGCGCGCAGCCACACCAGCACGGTGTTGAAGGCATCACCATCGTCCACGGCCGCGCGCGGCGCCATGAGCTGGTAGCAGCTGCCATCGGCCACAAAACCGCGCGGCGCGCACAGCACGCCGCTGGCCAGGTCGTCAGCCACCAGGGCCAGGGGGCCGATGGCCACGCCGGCACCGGCCACGGCGGCCTGCAGGCTTTGGTAGAAGTGCTCGAAGCGGATGGCGCGCGTGGGCTGCAGCGGTGTGCCGGCCAGCGCGGCCCAGCTGTCCCACGCGCCCGGCCGCGTGGCGGTGTGCAGCAGCACGCCCTGCAGCGCAGCACCTTGCTGCGGCCCGAGGGCGGCCGCCACATCGGGGCGGCACACGGGGCCGATGTGTTCGTGCACAAAGGGCTCGGCCACCACATCGTCGGCCAGCGCAAAGTCGTTGCGGCGGATGGCCAGGTCGATGCCATCGCGCTCGAAGTGCACCACGCCCCCGGCCGACACCAGGCGCAGCTCGCGCTCGCCCCCCACGGCGGCCTGCAACTGCGCCAGGCGCGGGATGAGCCAGCGGATCAGCAAGGTGGGCTCGCAAGACAGCACCAGCGGCCGGCCCGGCCCCGCCGCGCGGCGCGCACGGGCCAGGGCCGCGCGCAGGCGGTCCAGCGCGCCGGCCACATCCTCGGCCAGCACCTGGGCGGTGGGCGTGGGCACTACTGAGCGGCTGCTGCGCTGGAACAGGTCAAAGCCAAGCTCGCCCTCCAGCTCGCGCACGGCGCGGCTCACGGCACCGTCGGTCAGGTGCAGCTCGCGCGCGGCGCGCGACACGCTGCCATGGCGCACCGTGGCCTCGAAGGCGCGCAGGGCGGACAGCGGGGGCAGGCGGGTGTCTGGAGACATGGTTCCAATGATTGAGTTTTGCTCAATCATGCATGAGATCAAATCGATTTTCTCTTAGCGCTTCCCCAGGCACAGTGTCGGCATTGCATTGATCGAACCTCAACAAACCCGATGACAGCAGCGACAACGACTCACCCCCTGCCCCTGGGCATCACCATGGGCGACCCGGCGGGCATCGGCCCCGAGATCATTGCGAAGTGGGCAATAGGGGCGATGGGGGCCCTGGCGGGCAAGCGCCACATGCAGCCCTTTGTGGTGCTGGGCGACATGGGCGCCCTGCAGCGCGCGGCAGCCATGGTGGACGCACCGCTGCAGTTGCGTGCCGTGGGCGATGACCTGCATGGCGTGCACGAGGCCCTGCAACAAGGCGCCCTGCCCGTGCTGCAGGCCTGCGCACCGCTGCCGGCCGATCTGCCCATGGGCCGGGTGGACGCACGTGCCGGCGCCGCCGCCCATGCCTGCGTGCAGCGCGCCATCGACCTAGCGCTGGCGGGCCGGGTCGCCAGCATCGTGACCGCGCCGCTGCACAAGGAGGCGCTGCGCGCCGCAGGTGTGCGGCACCCCGGCCACACCGAGATGCTGGCCGAGCGGGCAGGCACCACCGATTTCGCGATGATGCTGGCCAATGGCGAGCTGCGGGTGCTGCTGGTGTCCATCCACCTGTCGCTGCGCGATGCGATTGCCGCCGTGACGCCCGAGAACGAGCTGCGCGCCATCCGCCTGGCGCACCGTGCCTGCCGCGCCTTCGGCATTGCAAGGCCGCGCGTGGCGGTGGCGGGGCTCAACCCGCATGCGGGCGAGGGCGGGCTGTTCGGCCATGAAGACCGCGAGGTCATCGCCCCGGCCATTGCGGCTGCGCGTGCCGAAGGCATCGACGCCACGGGCCCCTGGCCGGGGGACACGGTGTTCATGCGTGCGCGCCAGGGTGCGTTCGACATTGTGGTGGCGCAGTACCACGACCAAGGCCTGATCCCCGTGAAGTACCTGGGCGTGGACCAGGGTGTGAACATCACCGTGGGCCTGCCCTTCGTGCGCACCTCGGTGGACCATGGCACGGCCTTCGACATCGCGGGCACGGGCCGGGCCGATGCGGCCAGCCTGGGGCATGCGGTGGAGCAGGCTGTGGCTATGGTGGAGACAGCGGCGGTGCGACCGCCACCTGCCCCTCCATTGCCGCAGTTCATCTTCATGCTCACCCGGCACGACCAAACCATTGCCGACGCCCTGGAGCAGTTGCCCACGGTGCTGGCCGCCGGGGTGCGGCACATCGGCTTCAAGGACATCGGCCTGCCCTGGGCCGCGCTGCAGCGCCTGGCCGATGCCATCCGCGCGGGCGGCGCCGTGAGCTACCTGGAGGTGGTGAGCCAGGACGAGGCGAGCGAGCTCGCATCGGCCCGCGCCGCCATGGCGCTGGGGGTGGACGTGCTGATGGGCGGCACCCGGCCCGAGGCGGTGCTGCCGCTGCTGCGCGGCACCGCCATCCGCTATTACCCGTTTGCCGGCCAGGTGGCGGGACACCCGAGCGTGCTGCAGGGCACAGTGGCAGACATCGTGGCCAGCGCGCGCCGCATTGCCGCGCTGGAGGGCGTACATGGGCTGGACCTGCTGGCCTACCGCTTTCAGGGGGATTCAGGCGATGTGCCCGCGCTGATCGACGCCGTGTGCGCTGCGGTGGGCAAGCCGGTGGTGGTGGCCGGGTCCATCGACCGGGCTGAGCGCATCGCGGCCGTGGCGGCGGGCGGGGCAGCCGGCTTCACGGTGGGCACGGCGGCGCTGGACGGCGCATTTGCGGCAGACGGGCCAGGCCTTGGCGCTCAGCTGCGAACGATAGAAGGGTTGCTGGCGGACAAGACGGACGCGCCCAAGGAGACGACTGCCTGAACACCAGGGCTGCTGCAGCGCCTGCCAAAGCGGCGGGTGGCTGCGCAGGGCCAACCTTGGGCGCTAGGGCAGAGCGGTGGATGAGAGAATGCAACCCGCCATGGCACACCCAACCCCCACCGCATCCCCCTGCCTCTGCAAGGACCTGTCCGCATGAGCCTTGCGGATGTTGCCCTTCGCTTCGGTCCTGCGGAATACGCGGCCCTGCTTACACTGCTGTTGGCTGCCGTCAGTGCTGCGGCAATCCAGCCCCTGCAACGCAGCGCAGGCATGGCCGTCATGGGACTGCTGTTGGGCACGCTGGGCGAGGACGACTGGGGCCATGTACGCAACCTCCCTGGCCTGTCGCTGGAGCCCGAAACCCTGGCCGTACTGGTGACCTGCGTGGCGATATTCGCACTGGTGGTGCCGCAGATCGCACGGCATGCGCAGGCTGCGGCCGCTCAGGCGCCGCAGCCAGCACGGGCACAGGGCCGCGCTGCGGCATGGTGGAATACGCTCTACCAGTGCCTGGGCTTCTGGCCCGCATCGGGGGCCTTGCTCGTCACTTCAGGCGCATGGGCACGTCCCAGCGCCTGGGCAGGCTCCTTGGCCACTGCGTGGTGCGGCCTGATGCTGGCGTGGTACGGACTGCCGCCAGAGCTGTTCGGCATGTGCGCACTGGTGGCCTTGGCGGGCCTGGTGTGCCTGCAGCTCGATTGCCCGGTTGTGCCCCTCATGGCAGGCATGCTGGCATCGCCGGTGCTTGAGCAGAATTTTCAGCGCAGCCTGCTGCTGACCCAGGGCGATTGGCTGCCGGTGCTGCAGCGGCCATTGACAGCCAGTATGCTGAGCCTGGCCTTGCTGCTGTTGGCAGGACGCGCATGGCTGCAGTGGCGCAATGGATTGGCAAGGGCTCTGCCGTAAAAGTGCCTGGGCAGGGCTGACAAGACACAAAGCGGGCAGCGCACCACCGCGCGCTCGAACCAGGGCCAGGGCCTATTGCCCGGGAATGCCCGCCTGCTGGATCACATCGCCCCAGCGCTTGATCTCGCGCGCAAAGAAGTCGGCCTGCGCCTGGGGCGTGCCGCCGCTGGCCTGCACGCCCAGTTGCAACAGCCGGGCCTTGACCTCGGGCGCGTTGAGCGCGGCATTGGTCGCCTTGTTCAGGCGCGCAATGACGTCCGGCGGCGTGCCGGCCGGGGCGGCAAAGGCGTTCCACGAGGCCACGTTGAACTGGGGCGCGCCGCTCTCGGCCACGGTGGGGACGTTGGGCAGCGCGGGCGAGCGCTTCTCGCCCATCACGGCCATGGCGTTGAGCGTGTTGCCCGAGATCTGCGCCAGCACCGGCGCCAGAATCTCAACGCCCGCATCCACCTGCTCGCCCAGCAGCGCGCTGACCACGGCCGAGGTGCTGTTGAACGGCACGATGGCCACGTCGATGCCCAGGCTGCGCTTGAACAGCTCGGCCGCCAGGTGCTGGGTGCTGCCGATGTTGATGGTGCCGATGTTGAGCTTGCCGGGGTTGGCCCGGGCATAGGCCAGCAGCGCAGCGATGTCCTTGAAGCGCGACTTGGCGCCCGTGACCAGGGCAATGTCGAAGGTGCCCAGCATGGACACCGGGGTGAAGCTCTTGACCGGATCGAACGGCAAGCTTTTGAACAGGCCCGCACTCACTGCATTGCCGTTGGACATGAGCAGCAGCGTGCGGCCATCGGGCGCCGCCTTGGCCACCGTGTCGGCGGCGACGATGCCGCCCGCGCCGGGCTTGTTGTCCACCACGATGGGCTGGCCCGTGGTCTCTGTCATCTTCTGCGCCACCGTGCGCGCCGTGAGGTCGGCCACGCCACCGGGGCCAAAGGGCACGACCAGGCGGATGGGGCGCTTGTCGGCTTGCGCAACGGTCTGTGCGGCCACACCCATGCAAGCGGTCGCGGCGGCAAGCAGCAGGATGGCCCGGCGCACCGACAGGCGGCCCAAGAAGGAAGGGAAAGTCATGCTGCGTACTATGACAAAAACAGAATTTTCCTGCCATCCAGCCCTTCCACTGGGAGCTATGCCCCGTCGGCATGGGTGGTTCCTTACCTCGCCCCGGGGATACTGGCGCGGGCGATACCATTGCAGGCTCTGACATTTGCATTTGCCACGAGCGCCCTGCCATGAAAAACGCCACCGAATTCGCCCCCGGCCTTGTTGTCCAGGGCATAGCCGCCCCGCTGTCCCTGTCGAGCTACAAGCTGATCGCCTTCGACATGGACTCCACCCTGATCAACATCGAGTGCGTGGACGAGATCGCCGACGCCGCCGGCCGCAAGGCCGAGGTGGCCGCCATCACCGAGGCGGCCATGCAGGGCATCATCACCGACTACAAGGAGAGCCTGCGCCAGCGCGTGGCCCTGCTCAAGGGCGTGACCGTGGCGCACATGGAGCAGGTGTTCAGCGAGCGCCTGCGCTTCAACCCTGGCGCCAAGGAATTGGTCACCGCCGCCAAGGCCGCAGGCCTGACCACGCTGCTGGTATCGGGCGGCTTCACCTTCTTTGCCGACCGCGTGAAGGCGGGCCTGGGCATTGATTTCGCACGCTCCAACATGCTGGAGGTGCAGGATGGCCTGCTCACCGGCCGCATGCTGGACCAGGCCTGGGGCGACATCTGCGACGGTGCCGAAAAGCGCCGCACGCTGCTGGAAGTGGCCTCGCTCATGGGCATTGACCCATCGCAGGCGATTGCCGTGGGCGACGGCGCCAACGACCTGCCCATGATGGGCGCGGCCGGACTCTCGGTGGCCTACCACGCCAAGCCCGCCGTGCGCGCGCAGGCCAAAGTCGCAATCAACGAAGGTGGCCTAGACAGGCTGCTGGAAGTGCTGCGCTGATCGCCACAGCCCTGCCCCTTCGCGCCTTGCAATCGCTGCGCCAGGGCTGGCGCCAGCACCTGGGCACCTTGCTGCTGGCCGTGCTGGTGGTGGCCGGCGTGGATGCCTGGCGCACGCGCGACCTGCCGAGCGGGCCGGCACCGGATGCTGCCATCACCCTGGCCGATGGCAGCACCACCACGCTGGACCAATGGCGCGCACGGCACCCTGGCCGCGCCGTGGCCCTGCACTTCTGGGCCGACTGGTGCCCGGTGTGCAAGCTCGAAGAGCCCTCCGTTGCGGCCCTATCGGCCGACTGGCCCGTGCTGGGCATTGCCATGCAGTCCGGCCCCGCCGCCCGCGTGGCCCAGGTGCAGCGCCAGCGCGGCATGCCCTGGCCCACGGCGGTGGACCCGCAGGCCGAGCTGTCACGCGCCTGGGGTGTGCGCGTGGTGCCGGCGCTCGTGGTGATCGACGCCCAGGGCCAGGTGCGCTTTGCCACCACGGGCTACACGCCCGGCTGGGGCATGCGCTGGCGGCTGTGGTGGGCGCAGGTGCTGCCGCGGTGGAGCGCCTTGGCGGGCTGATGAGCCGGGTGGCGGGTCAGCGGGGCACCAGGTCGGCCATCTGCCGCGCCTCTTCCTGCACCCACTCCATGAAGGCCAGTTGACCCGGCGTGCCCGGGCGGTCCTTGTCGGTGCACAGAAAGTAGCCGCGCGCGGTCGAGACCGGCAGGTCGAAGGGGATCACCAGTTCGCCGCTTTGCAGCTCGCGCTCGATCAGGCAGGGCTGGGTGATGGCGATACCCACACCCTCCTTGGCCGCAAAGATCAGGTTCATGCTCAGGTCGTAGCCGGGGCCGAGTTTCAGCTCTCGCTGCAGGCCAGCGGCGTTGGCCCAGCGTGCCCAGTTGTCAGGGAAGTTGGTGTGGTGCAGCAGCACCTCGCGCGCGAGGTCGGCCGGGCGCTTGAGGCGCGGCGCCACCTGCGGAGCACACACGGGAATGATGTCGCGCCCCATCAGGTACGTGGCCTGCAGTCGCGCGGGCCAGCGGCGGCGTGGGCGCTTGACGTCAATCCATACATCCACGTCGTCGCGGCTGAAATCCTCGTCATGGCGAAACTGGCGCATCTCGATATCGAGCCCCGGCTGCCGCGCCTGGAAGCGCGGCAGCCGCGGCAGCAGCCACTTGGTGCCCAGCGTGGGGATGACCGACAGGCGCAGCGTGCCCGGCGCGCGCGGCGCAACGAACAGCGCCGTGGCCGATTCGAGCGCCATCACATGCCGCTCGGTCAGTTGGCGCAGCTGCCGCCCGCGCTCGCTGAGCAGCACGCCCTGGGGCGAGCGCTCGAACAATCGGCAGTCGCCCAGGTGCTGCTCCAGCCGCTGCACGGCACGGCTCACGGCCGCCTGGGTCACGCACAGGTCCTCGGCCGCCTGGCGAAAACTGCCCAGCCGGCACACGGCCAGAAAGGCATGGAGTTCGACCAGGGAGGGGGAGCGCAGTTTCATGGATGCGGAACGGAAGGGTGATGACATTGTGTCATCACGGACCACGATTTTGTCGTTTGATGCACGCGCTGGCAATGCCTAGCATTCGCCCATCACCACCCACTGCCCGACACCACCATGACACTCGACCGCCGCCAGTTCCTCACCTCCACCGCCGCCGGCCTGGCACTGCCAGCCTTTGCGGCCGATGCGCCCTACCCCACCCGCGCCATCAACCTCGTGGTGCCATTCACGCCCGGCGGTTCGGTCGATGTCTCGGGCCGGCTCATCGCCGACCGCCTGGCGCGCAGCCTGGGCCAGCCCGTGGTGGTGGACAACCGCGGCGGCGCGGGCGGCGCCATCGGCTCGACCTACGTCGCCAAGGCCGCGCCCGATGGCTATACGCTGATCGTGACCTCGCAAAGCACCCACGTGGTCAACCCCGCGATGAACCCCAAGCTTCCTTACGACGCAGTGAAGGACTTCGCGCCCATCACCCTCATCAGCCGCCTGGCCAATGTGCTGGTGATCAACGCAGGCCTGCCGATCAGGACCTTCGACGAGCTGGTGAAGTACGCGCGCGCCAACCCCACCGCGCTCAACTACGCCAGTGCGGGCACGGGCTCGGTGTCGCACCTGAGCATGGAGCTCTTGAAGAGCCAGACGAAGATCCCCATGACGCACATCCCCTACCGCGGCGCGGGCGTGGCGCTCAACGACCTGCTCAGCGGCCAGATCCAGCTGACGTGGAACAACCTCTCGTCCAACCTGTCCAACATCCTGAACGGCAAGCTGCGCGCCCTGGCCGTGGCAGCACCCGCGCGCGTGCCGCAGCTGCCCGACGTGCCGACCTTTGCCGAGCTCAAGCTTCCCGACCTGAACCTGACCTCGTGGAACGGCCTGGCCGCACCGGCGGGCACGCCCGACGCCATCGTGCACAAGCTCTATGCGGCCACGCGCAAGATCGTGACCGACCCGGCCAACCAGGCCGTGTGGGTGGACAAGGGCATGATGGTGCCCCAGGATATCAACCCTGCGGCCTACCGCAAGGAGATCGCGGAGCGCATCGCGTTCTACCAGCGCATTGCCCGGGACAACAAGATCCAGCTGGACTCCAATTGATGATGACGACGACGAACCTGCTGCCTGGGCTGACCCGCATCGACGACCTGGCGCCCCAGCACGACGAACTGGCCGGCTGGCGCCGCCACATCCACCAGCACCCGGAGCTGGCCTTTGCCGAGCACCGCACCGCCGACTTCGTGGCCGGCAAGCTGCAGCAATGGGGCTATGAGGTCACCCGCGGCATCGGCCAGACCGGCCTGGTCGCGCAGTTGCGCGTGGGCAGCGGCAGCCAGCGCCTGGGCCTGCGCGCTGACATGGACGCCCTGCCGATCCAGGAGGAAACCGGCCTGCCCTACGCCAGCAGCGTGCCCGGCTGCATGCACGCCTGCGGGCACGACGGCCACACCGCCATGCTGCTGGGCGCAGCAAGGCACCTGGCGGCCACACGGCGCTTCAGTGGCACCTTGAACCTGATCTTTCAGCCCGCGGAGGAGCGCGGCTTCGACAGCGGCGCCAAGGCCATGGTGGCCGATGGGCTTTTTGCGCGATTTCCGTGCGACATGGTGTTTGCCATGCACAACCACCCGGGCGCGCCGCAGGGCCACTTCCTCATGCGGCCCGGCCCTTTTCTGGCCGCCGGGGACCGGGTGTTCATCACCATCACCGGCGTGGGCGGCCATGCCGCGCGGCCCCACCTGGCGGTGGACCCGCTGGTGGCGGCCGCCGCCACCGTGATGGCGCTGCAGACCGTGGTCTCGCGCAATGTGGACCCCAACGAATCGGCCGTGGTCACCGTGGGCCGTCTGCGCTCGGGCGACGCGCTCAACGTGATCCCGGGCGAGGCCGAGATCGGTGTCAGCGTGCGCTCGTTCAGCGCCGCCGTGCGCGCCCTGCTCAGGGAGCGCATCACCGCCCTGGTGCACGCCACGGCCGAGGGCTATGGCGCGAAGGCCGAGATCCGCTACATCGAAGGCTACCCGGTGCTGGAGAACGATGCCGCCGCCGTGGCCCTGGCCGGCGAGGTGGCCACCGAACTGGTGGGCAGCGAGCGGGTGGAGCGCGATTTCACACGCATGATGGGCAGCGAAGATTTCGCCTACATGCTGCAGGCCTGCCCCGGTGCGCTGCTGCGCATCGGCAACGGGCCGTCGGAGGGCGGGCGCGGGCTGCACAACCCGCGCTACGATTTCAACGACGGAAACCTGCCGGTGGGGGCTGCGTTCTGGAGCCGGCTGGCGGAGCGATTCTTGGCCTGAATCACCACACCGCCGCGCACAACGCCTCAGGCGGGGCGTTGCTCCGCCACGCGCTTCATCGCCTCGTCCATCGCCACCGTCAGCGCCAGTGCCGACTCCTTGTTGGCGGTAGCATCGGGCGGCAGCACGATGGGCGGCCCGAAGGTGATGCGGATGCGCGGGCGGGTGAAGAAGTGGCTGGCGCGGATCTCGCCCGGCCCGTCGTAGTGCGCGGGCACGATCTGGCCCTTGGCGCGCAGCGCAATGGTGGCGGCGCCGCGCTTGGCCTCGGGGTTCTCGGCGTTGCGCGTGCCGCCCGGGAAGATCAGCACCAGCTGGCCCGCCTGCACCAGCGAGACCACCTGGCGGATGGTGGCCGTGGTGGGGCTGCCCCGGTCCACCGGGAAGCCGCCGCCCGAACTGACGAACCAGGCACCCAGCTTGGTCTCGAACAGCTCCTTCTTGGCCATCTGGTGCAGCTTGCGCGGCAAGGCGGCATAGCCCACCCACAGCGGGTCCGACCAGCCCACGTGGTTGCACACCACGATCTTGCCGCCCGGCCCGTCCAGGTGCTCGGCCCCCGTCACCGTGACCCGGGCCACCCGGGACATGAGGACCCGCAGGATGCGAACGAAAAGGTTGGGCTTTTGCAAGGCGGGGGATGCAGAAGCGGAATCCGAAGAAGGTGTGGCGGTGGTCATTGACAGGAGTGGCGGTCGGGAAGGCGCATGGGCGGCGGCTGGTTGGGGGCCGCCTGCCATGGGAATGATAAGCCCGTGTGACAGCCGACCCTGGGGGAATCCCTTAAGAGCGGCCAACAAAGCTCTTCTGGCGTCGTTGCTGCGTCTTGTCGTCCCGGATGGAAGGGGTGGCACCCATGGCGGAAGCGACCGATCTAAGGTGTCTTGGCTGCGGCGCTGGCGCAGCAGGTGCTCCCACCGGGGTGCCAGGGCATCAAGCTGCAGCGCCCAGCAGTTCCTCGGCACACGCAATGCTGCCATGCTCCAGCGCACCCGCACCCCAGGCCTGCAGCCGCACCGCATAGCGCACCGCCTCCCCGGCCAGTTCCGCCGCACCCATCTTCCCGGCCCGGTACACCAGAAACGGCTCGGCCCAGGGCAGGCCGCAGCGGTGGGCCGTGGCGTGCAGGGGGTGCAGCAGATCGGCCAGCGGGAACAGGTTCTGGCCCGTGGGCGTGTACGCCTCGGGCACATTGCCTGCCGTGGCAACCACCAGCAGGGGCGTGCCTTCCAGATGGCGGCCTTCACTCGCGTAGGCCATGTAGTACATGCGGGTCAGCACCGCGTCCTGCCAGGCCTTGAGCAGGGGCGGGGTCGCATACCACTGCACGGGGAACTGCAGCACCACGCGGCGGGCGCTGAGCAGGCGGCGCACTTCGGCATCCACGTCGATGGCGCTGCCCTCGGGGTACTGCGCGGCCACATCGACCACCTGCACACCGGGGAGTGCGGCGGCGGCATCGGCCAGGGCGCGGTTGGTGGTGGACTGGGCAAGGCGCGGGTGGAACAGCAGCACCAGGGTATCGATGCTGCGGACGGGGGCGGCGGTGGTGGTGGTATCGGTCATCAAAGCTCCTGTTGGTGGGTGGATGCCCCAAGGATGCGATCCGGACGATAATTAATCCAACGGATATTTTGTATATCAATTCATTGATTTCATGAATCTACGAGGCATAGACCTGAACCTGCTGGTGGTGCTGCAGGCCCTGCTGGACGAGGCGCATGTGACGCGCGCGGCCGAGCGGCTGGGCCTGTCGCAGCCGGCCATGTCGAACGCGCTGGAGCGCTGCCGCCACCTGTTCGGCGACCCGCTGCTGGAGCGCGCCAAGGGCGGCATGCGCCTCACGCCCAAGGCCGAGGCCCTGCGCGAACCCCTGTCGCGCCTGCTGGCCGATGCGGCGCGCGTGATCGACCCGCACCCCCAGGTGGACCTGGCCACTCTGCGCCAGACGGTGCGCATCGTCATGGCCGACTACCCGGCCGTGATGGTGGTCGGCCCGCTGCACGCGCGGCTGGCGGCCAGCGCGCCGGGCATCAACCTGGTGGTGGAGCCCTGGCACGGCGCGGCCGATGCGCTCGACGCGATGGCGCGCGGACGGCTGGACCTGGCCGTGTCGGTCTTCCCGGCTGTGGAGGCGTCGTTCCACCGCGAGGAACTGCTGCACGAGCAGTACGCCGTGTGCATGCGCGCGGGGCACCCGGCGGCGAAGGACTTCAACCTGGAGCGCTGGCTGCAGTACCCGCACGTGCTGGTCTCGGGCCGCGGCGAGACGCGCGGCGCGCTGGACCAGGCGCTGCTGGCCTTGCAGCGCACACGCCGCGTGGGCGTGGTGGTGCCGAGCTTTCTGCTGGTGCCACCGCTGCTGGCCAGCTCGGACCTGATCGCCATGGTGCCGCGACGCTGCCTGCGGCCGGTTGCCGGCGGCGTTGGTGTTGGTGGCGACAGCAGCAGCCCGTTTGGCGGCCTGGCGGTGTTCGAGCCGCCGATCGCCATCGAGGGCTTTGCGCTGCACTTGGCCTGGCATGCGCGGCGGCAGCAGGATGCGGGGGTGCGGTTTGTGGCGGGTGTGGTGGGGGAGTTGTTGCGGGGGTGATCTTGGCCCGGTGATCGCCTGCACCGTTTCGCGGATTGTGTTCATGGTGGTCGTATGCCGTCGAACGGGCGTTCGGCGGGCTGGGGCGGTGGTGATGGCGTGCCTGTGCTGAGGGCGGAGGCCGGGTCTCGGCCCGGCGGCCGAGGCACTTGTTCTTTGCTTCGCCAAAGAAAAGTGCCCAAAAGAAAGGCGACCCCGCTGCCCGTGTCCCCCTCGCCAGCGGCGAGGGGGCAGCCTGCGATGCTCGGG
>NZ_JAUZDX010000040.1 GCF_030704685.1 Acidovorax sp. A1169 | reverse complement strand
CCCGCGCTTGCAAGGTGCACACCTTGCTGCACGCGGGCGCCTTGCATCCAGCCCCCAGGCCGGGCAACGCGATCCCCGAAACTAGTGTGAACAGGCCCTAACTACCTCACAGTGCCAGGCCCGTGCGCTTCGTGCGCTTCGTCCGGATCGTGCGATTGGCGCCTCACGGCACCCGATTTCCGTCCCTTATCTGCGCCACCACCCCGTTCTGCAGCCGCACCACCGACATGAAGTTGCCCGGGCCGCGGTGGTAGATCCAATCGGCCACATACTCGCAGTGCTCCGTCACGTACTGTCGGGGCGCCTCGCGCGGGTGCAGGGGCACGGTCCAGACCACGCGCGGGACGCGGATGCACACCCTTTCGGTGGCAAACGGCTGCCCGCACTTCATCACCAGGCTGGCAAGGGAATCGCCCACACCCACCAGCAGGCCGCCGCAGCCCAGGCCCTGGGCACGGGCTTCCTTCACAGGGATCAGGGTGCCGGCGATGGCAATGGAAGCCAGGGCGATGAACCCGGCGCCGCGCGCACACAGGCGCGATAGAAACGCGAGGGCATGGCCGGCGGGTGGTGCTGAGGGTTGCTGCATGGTCGTTTGGATGCGAAACGGATGCGGAAGTTTGACGCTGAAAGACACCCCCATGACAAAGGCCCGCACGAGGCGGGCCCTTCTGGCGCTTGCAGCCTGCCTGCTCAACGGGTGAGCCTGCAGACGCGTTGACCAAGCCGTCTTACTCGGCTTCGATCTTGGAGGTCTTGACCACCGTCGCCCAGTTCGCCAACTCCACCTTGGCCTTGTCACCCAGCTGCTGCGGCGTCTGGTAGTCGGCCGTGGCTCCCTGCTCCTGGGCCTTTTGCTTGAAGGCGGGGCTCTGCACCACGGTGCGGATGTCGGCCGCGAGCTTGTCAATCACAGGCTTGGGTACGGCGGCCGGGGCGAACACGGCGAACCAGGAGGTGGCGTCCACCTTGGGGTAGCCGGCCTCGGCCGTGGTGGGCGCATCCGGCAGGCTGGGCAGGCGCTCCTTGCCGGTAACAGCCAGCACGCGCAGCTTGCCGGCGGCGATGTGGGGCATGAAGGGCGGCGCGGTGCCGAAGGTCAGGTCCACCTGGCCGCCCAGCAGGTCCTGCAGCGCGGGGCCAGTGCCCTTGTAGGGCACGTGCACCATCTTCACGCCGCCCTGCTGCTCCAGCATGGCGCCGGTCACGTGCTGCAAGGATCCATTGCCCGACGAGGCGTAGTTGAGCTTGCCGGGGTTGGCCTTGGCATAGGCAATCAGCTCGGCCAGGGTCTTCACCGGCAGGTCGTTGCGCACCACGATGATCTGCGGGGCCGAGATCACGTTGGCCACGGGTTGGAAGTCGCTCTGCTCCCACTGCTTTTGCTTGGTGAGGTGGGGCGAGATGACGTGGTAGCCCGAGTACTGCATGAGCAAGGTGTAGCCATCGGGCTCGGCGCGCTTGACGGCGCTTGCCGCAATGGAGCCGTTGCCGCCGCCCTTGTTGTCGGCAATGACCGACTGGCCCAGCACCGGGCCCAGCGCCTGCGCCAGCATGCGCGCCGACAGGTCGGTGGTGCCGCCTGCCGCCGTGGGCACGACCAGGGTGACGGGCTTGGCAGGGTAGGTGCCGCCCTGGGCCCAGGCGCTGCCGCCAAGGCTGGCAGCCAGTGCGGCCACGGCCAGAAGGGTGAATTGTTTGCGGGTCGTTGTCATGAGGGATGTGTCTCCGTTGTCTCTGTTGTTTCAGTTGTCAATGAATCTCGAATTCGGCCCACGGTCGTCAATCGACTTTGGCGCCCGTGTCCTGAACCACCTTGTGCCAGCGCGCCAGGTCGTCCTTGACCAGCGTGCCCAGTTGCGCCGATGTGCCCTTGAATGGCTCGCAGCCCACGGCCGCCAGCTTCTCGACCACGGCCTTGCTGTCCAGTGCCTTGGCCACCTCGGCCTGCAGCAGGGCCACCACGGCGGGCGGGGTGCCGGCGGGGGCGAACATGCCGTACCAGGGCGTCTGCCCAAAGCCCTTGAGCGTTTCGCCCATGGTGGGAGCATCGGGCAGCGCGGCCACGCGCTTTTCGTTGACGACACCCAGCACCTTGAGCTTGCCGGCCTGGATGAAGGCGATGGACGAAGGCAGGCTCTGCACCGACAGCGGCACCTGCCCGCCCACCACGTCGGTGGCTGCTGCCGCCGAGCCCTTGTAGGGGATGTGCTGCAGCTCGATACCGGCGGCCTTTTGCAGCATCTCGCCGATCAGGTGGTTGAGCGTGCCGTTGCCGGCCGAGGCGATCGCGTACTTGCCGGGGTTGGCCTTGGCCACGGCGATCAGCTCGGCCATGTTCTTGGCCGGGAACGAGGGGTGGGCCACCAGCACATAGCCCGCCGTGGCCAGCGGCGCCACGGGCTCGAAGTCCTTGACCGGGTCGAAGCCGGTGCTCTTGTACAACCAGGGGTTGATGACCTGGGCGCTGTCCGCCGTCACCAGCAGGGTGTAGCCGTCGGCCCGGGTTTTGGCGGTGTAGGCCGTGCCCACATTGCCGCCCGCGCCGGGGCGGTTCTCCACCACCACGGGCTGGCCCAGTTGCTCGCTGAGCTTTTGCGCCAGCACGCGCGCAATGGCATCGTTGGCACCGCCCGCGGCCTGGGGCACGACCACGGTGATGGGCTTGCCAGGGAACTTGGCGGCGTCCTGCGCGGTGGCGGTGAATGCCGCCCCGCACAGCAGCGCGGCAAGCAGCACCCTGCGCGGCTTGCGGAAATGGGATCTCGAATCGCTCATGGTCTTGTCTCCTGTCGTTTTCTTTGAATGAACCAGAACAGCTTGGTCACGGGCCGAGCTATGCGGCGCGCACTCCCCCCAGCAGCTCCTTCTCCCGCGCCAGGGCCCGCTCCTTGATCGCCTCGAAATCCCCCGGCACCGGGTGCAGCGCCAGGCGTGGCCCGGCCTTGGCAATCTGGCTGGGGATGTCGTGGCCTATCAGCGCGGGCAGGCGCTGCACGGCGGCCAGCAGGCGCGGCAAATCCACGCCGGTGGCGTAGCCCATGCAGTCGAGCGCGTGCACGATCTCTTCACTGCACACATTGCCGCTGGCGCCGGGCGCATAGGGGCAGCCGCCCAGCCCGCCCAGCGATGCATCGAACCGGTCGGCCCCGGCACTGATGCCCGCCAGCACATTGGCCAGGCCCATGCCGCGCGTGTTGTGGAAATGCAAAGTGAATTCCACACCCGGCCAGCGCGCGCGCGCCGCCGCAGTGATGGCCGCCACCTGTGTGGGGTAGGCCATGCCCGTGGTGTCGCACAGCGTGACGCCGCCCACGCCCAGGTCGACAAAGCGCTGCACCCAGCCGAACACGGCCTCGGGGGCGACCTCGCCCTCCATGGGGCAGCCAAACACGCACGACAGCGACACGTTGACCGCCACGCGCGCCGCCTGCGCCGTGGCCACCACCTGGGCCAGCGCGGCGAACGAATGCTCCTGCGTCATGCGCAAATTGGCGATGTTGTGCGTGGCGCTGGCCGACATCACCAGGTTGAGCTCGTCGGCCCGCGATTCGATGGCCCGCTCTGCCCCGCGCACATTGGGCACCAGGGCGGTGTAAACGGTGCCGGGGCGGCGCGTGATCTCGCGCATCACCACCTCGGCATCCTTGAGCGCGGGGATGGCGGTGGGCGACGTGAACGAGGTCACCTCGATCTTGGCCAGGCCCGCGTCGGACAGCGCATTGGCCAGCGCAATCTTGTCCTCGGTGGGCACAAAGGCGGCCTCCATCTGCAAGCCGTCGCGCAGGCCTACCTCCTGCATGTGGATGCGCTTGCCCGCACCGGTCCACACGCTGGCCTCAGTCATTGCGGCACTCATTGGATCACTCCCTTGCTGCGCAGCAGCGCAATCTGCTCGGCAGTCAGGCCCGCCTCGGCCAGCACGGCGTCGGTGTCGTCGCCCAGGTGTGGCGCGCTGCTGCGTATGCTGCCCGGCGTGGCCGAGAGCTTGGGCACGATGCCCGGCACCTGCACGCTGTAGCCGTCGCGCGTCTCCTGCGTGAGCAGCATGTCGCGCGCCTTGTAATGCGGGTCTTCGGCAATGTCGCGCGCGGTGTAGACCTTGCCGGCCGGCACGCGGGCAGTGCCCAGCGCATCGAGCACCTGCTGCACGGTGAGCGGTGCGCTCCAGGCGCCGATGGCGGCGTCGATCTCGTCCACGCGCGCCACGCGCCCGGCGTTGTCGGCCAGGTCGGGCGCGGCGCCCAGGTCGGGCCGGCCGATGGCCTGCATCAGCCGCTTGAAGATGCTGTCGCCATTGCCCGCCACCAGCACCCAGCCATCGGTGCAGGGGTATGCGTTGGAGGGCGCAATGCCCGGCAGCGCACTGCCCGCAGCCTCGCGCACCGCGCCAAAGGCGCTGTACTCGGGGATCAGGCTTTCCATCACGTTGAACACGGCCTCGTGCAGCGCCACGTCGATCACCTGGCCCTGGCCGCCGTTGACCTTGCGGTGGTACAGCGCCGTGAGCACGCCGATGGCGCCGTGCAGCGCGGCCAGCGTGTCGCCGATGGAGACGCCTACGCGCACCGGCACCCTGCCCGGCTCGCCCGTCAGGTGGCGCAGGCCGCCCATGGCTTCGCCAATGGCGCCAAAACCCGGCAGGTCGCGGTAGGGCCCGGTCTGCCCGTAGCCCGAGATGCGCAGCATCACCAGACCGGGGTTGATGCGGTGAAGCTCTTCGGGCGACATGCCCCAACCCTCCAGCGTGCCGGGGCGAAAGTTCTCGATCAGCACGTCGGCCTCGGCGATCAGCTGGCGGGCGATGTCCTGGCCTTCCTTTTGCCGCAGGTCCAACGCCACGGAGCGCTTGTTGCGCGACTGCACCTGCCACCAGACGGAGGTGCCCTCCTTGATCAGGCGCCAATTGCGCAGCGGGTCGCCGGATTCTGGCGCTTCGATCTTGATGACCTCGGCGCCAAAGTCGCCCAGCGTCTTGCCGCAGAATGGGCCGGCGATCAGCTGGCCCATCTCGATCACGCGCACGCCCTGCAGGGCGGCGGCGGTGGGGGTTGGTGTGGCACCCATCGTGTTCTTGTCTCCAATGTCGCAGCCTGCGGGATCAGGCCTGTATGTGTTGACCCGCATGATGCGCAAAGAACCCTTGCGGGCAAAACGCTCTTATGACAGCCCACCATCGCAATCCGGCATGGCAGGTAACATCAAACCCATGAAGCTCGACCCCGTCTCCCTGCGCCTGTTCGTTGCCGTGATGGAAGAAAGCACCATCGCCGCCGCCGCCGCGCGCGAGCACCTGGCCGCGTCGGCCGTGAGCCGGCGCCTGGCCGACCTGGAAGACGCCCTGCACGTGGCGCTGTTCACGCGCAGCAACAAGGGCACCGAGCCCACGGCCGCGGCCTATGCCTTGCTGAACCTGGCGCGCGGCGTGCTCAACGACCTGGACGGCATCGCCACGCAGATGCGCGACTACGGCGCCGGCCTGCGTGGCCACGTGCGCGTGGTGGCCAACATCTCGGCCATCAGCCAGTTCTTGCCGGCGCAGCTGCAAAGCTTCATGGCCCTGCACCCGCAGGTGGACGTGCGGCTGCAGGAGCAGATCAGCACCGCAATCGCCCAATCGGTGGCCGAGAACGCGGCCGACATCGGCATCCTCAACCACGGCCACTATGGCGACCGCGTGGTGCAACTGCCCTACCGCACCGACGAGCTGGCCCTGGTGGTGCCGCGCGACCACGCCCTGGCAAGGCGCAAATCGGTGCGCCTGGCCGATGCCCTGCCCTACGACTTCGTGGGCGCGCACCCGGGCAGCGCCATCAACAACCAGCTCACCAAGGCCGCCGCCGAAACCCGGCTGCCGCTGCGCCTGCGCATGCAGGTCACCAGCTACGACGCGCTGTGCCTGCTGATTGCCGCCGGCCTGGGCGTAGGCGTCATGCCGCGCGGCAGCGCCGCGCTGTACAAGGGCAGCCAGCCCATCCGCGTGGTCACGCTGAACGAGCCCTGGGCGCACCGCCAGCTGGTGCTGTGCGTGCGCTCGGAAGAGTCTCTGTCGAGCGTGGCGCGCCTGCTGGTGGACCACCTGCGCGCCCCTGCCCAAGGGCCTGCCGCATGACGGCCCCGGGGCTGCCCCCGCTGCAGTGGGATGTGTTCTGCCAGGTCATCGACAACTATGGCGACATCGGCGTGTGCTGGCGCCTGGCCAGCCAGCTGGCCGCGCGCGGCCAGCGCGTGCGCCTGTGGGTGGACGACGCCTCGGCCCTGGCGTGGATGGCGCCAGCGGGATGCCCAGGGGTCGAGCTGCGCCCCTGGGGCGGCGCGGTGCCCACCGCGCACGAGGCCGCGCCCGGCGTGCTGGTCGAGGCCTTCGGCTGCGAGATCCCCGAGCCTTTCCTGGCCTGGGCCGTGGAACGCGCCCAAGACCGGCAACCCGTGTGGATCAACCTCGAATACCTCTCGGCCGAGGGCTATGTGGAGCGCAACCACCGCCTGCCCTCGCTCATCATGTCGGGCCCCGCCCGGGGCTGGACGCGCTGGTTCTTCTACCCCGGCTTCACCCCCGCCACGGGCGGCCTGCTGCGCGAACCGGGCTTGCTGGACCAGCGCCCACCCGGCTTTGCCGCCGCCTGGCGCGCCGGCCAGCCGCCGGCCACGCAGCAGCCCGAGCGCTGGATGTCGCTGTTCTGCTACGAGCCCGCCGCCCTGCCCGCCCTGCTGGCCCAGGCCATGCAGCCCGGCGCCATACCCACCCGCCTGCTGGTCACGCCTGGCCGTGCCACCCAGGCGGTGCAGTCCGCATTGGCCACCTTGCCGGCAGAGCATGGCCCGCTGCAATTGCAGTTTCTGGCTCCCACCGACCAGCAGGGTTTCGACGACCTGCTCCGGGCCAGCGACTTCAACGCCGTGCGCGGCGAGGACTCGCTGGTGCGCGCCCTGTGGGCCGGCCGCGCCCTGGTCTGGCACATCTACCCGCAGCACGACGGCGCCCACCACGCCAAGCTGGCCGCGTTTCTCGACTGGCTGCAGGCCCCGGCCACGCTGCGCGACTTTCACGCGGCGTGGAACGGCATCACCGGCCACGGCCCGCTGACCATTCCGGATGATGAAACCCTGGCCGGGTGGACGGCCTGCATCCAGGCGGCGCGCGCGCGGCTCATGCAACAAACCGACCTGGTGGGCCAGTTGGTAGGATTTATCGCGGAAAAAAGGTAAAATCCGAGGCTTTGCGCAAATCGAGGCGCGGCACCATGGTGCCCGTACCCCGCGCAATCCCGCCGCGGAACATGCGCCGGCCAGTTGCACAGCCCCCAGGGGCGTGCGGCCAGCGCGTTGAGCGGCCCCCAACCCAAGCAACCAAACTGCTATGAAAATCGCTCAAGAAATCCGCGCCGGCAACGTCATCATGCACGGCAAGGACCCCATGGTCGTCCTCAAGACCGAATACGCCCGTGGCGGCCGCGGTGCAGCCACCGTGCGCATGAAGCTCAAGAGCCTGATCGGCAACTTCGGCACCGAAAACGTGTTCAAGGCCGACGACAAGATCGACAACGTGATCCTGGACAAGAAGGATTGCACGTACTCCTACTTCGCCGACCCCATGTACGTCTGCATGGACACCGAGTTCAACCAGTACGAAGTCGAAGCCGAAAACATGGGCGACGCACTGAACTACCTGGAAGACGGCATGGCCCTCGAAGTGGTGTTCTACGACGGCAAGGCCATCTCCGTCGAACTGCCCACCAGCGTGGACCGCGAAGTCACCTGGACCGAGCCAGCCGTCAAGGGCGACACCTCCGGCAAGGTTTTGAAGCCCGCCAAGATCGCCACCGGCTTCGAAGTGCCCGTGCCCCTGTTCGTCTCGCAAGGCGACAAGATCGAAATCGACACCCGCACCGGCGAATACCGCAAGCGCGTTTAAGGTTCTGCAGGCCCACCTGCAAGACCTCCGAAAAAGGCTTCCTCCGGGAAGCCTTTTTTGTTGGTGCCCCTGCACGGCGCGGGCCTTGCGGCCCGATCCAACGCAGGCGCAGCGATTTCTTGCGAGCGTCACAGGCCTCGCGCACAATCATTTCCATGGACCCCACCGCCGACCTCGCCACCGACCTCGCCACCGACCTCACCGCACTCCTCCCCCGCTGGCGCATCGATGGGGTCGACATGCTGCCGCCCGGCGATCCTGCGCAGGTCCAGGCGCTGTTTGCCCAACTGGGCCAGCCCGCCACCGCCGAAGTGCTCACCCTGTACGCCACCCTGGGCGGCATGGTCACCATGGACGGCGAGTTCTGGCGCCTGTGGTCGCTCGACGAAGTCAGCCGCGCCAACCAGGGCCCGCCCTCCGAATGGGGCGTGCAGTTTGCGGACTTTCTGACCCACAGCCAGGTGTTTCGCCTGCGCACGGCGGCAGATGGCCGCTCGGAAGTCTTCGCCGGCCCGTTGAGCGCAGACAGCCCACCCGTGCGCGTCGCCGCCTCGCTCAACGAATTCTTTGCGCTGTACCGCAGCGACCCGGACCAGGTGCTGCAGCAACTAACCCGCTGACCGTGAGGCGTTTACGAGCCCACTTCGCGGAGCCCGTGCGCACCTGAGCAGCAACCCGCCAGCCATGGCGAACGGCACATGCATGCGCCCAAGCGGGCCCATTCAGCCTTGAGCCATTTCACGTGCGTGACGGCGCGTTGTTGCTGGCCCATCAGGCGGAGACATTTTTTCATTGACCGGGGCAGGTCTATCGCTTAACTTCTCCGAATAACCATACAAAAATTCCGGGCTTCCTGTTGACGTTACTGCAATGAACGATTTCCATGCGCATTTTCAGCAGTGCGGCGACTACATGGCCGATTGCACCTGTGGACGAACCTCGTCAGACAGGCGTTGTGCAAGGGTCTCTTGTCATGATGGCCACGCACCCCTAGTGCGGCCTTTGCATCCGCGCGTGCTCGACAGCTGAGCGCCGCGAGTACCTTCGCAGGGTTGTGCTTCTCGGCCCCCAACCCGCCTCTCCCCCACCGTCTCCCCTTCAGCAGTCCCCTGTGTGGCGTCAGCCTATGACGACCACAGTAGGCCTGGCCCATTCATAAAAACATTGCACCATGACCTCTACTCTTCCCAACGCCGAGACTGCCGCCCGCGAAATCGTCTTTGTCGACAGCCGTGTCAAAGATGCGGACACCTTGCTCAAGGGCTTCTCGCCCAACGCGCAGGTGGTGTACCTCAAGGCGGGCGAGGACGGCCTCAAGCAAATGGCTGCCGCACTGGGTGAGCATGGCGATGCAGGAGCGGTGCACGTTCTCGCGCACGGCAGCGAAGGCCAGATGTGGCTGGGCACCACCTTCCTGGACGCCAGCACCCTGGCCGGCCACGGCGAGACGCTGGCCGCCATAGGGCGCGGCATGACGGCCGACGGCGACCTGCTGGTGTATGCCTGCAACCTGGCCCAGGGCGAGGTGGGGGCACAGTTCGTGTCCAGCCTGGCAGCGCTCACCGGGGCGGACGTCGCGGCCAGCGACAACCGCACGGGAGCCGGTGGCGACTGGGAGCTGGAGATTGCCACAGGGCATATCGAGACAGCGCCAGGCGTGTCGGGTGACACCGCCAGCGACTACCAGCACGCTCTGGCGACGCTGACCGTCACCAGCAACGCAGACACCGGCGCAACCACCTTGCGCGGCCTGATTGCTTCGGCGACCTCTGGCGACACCATCACCTTCAATGCAGGGATGACGGTGACACTGACGACTGGTCAACTGGCCATCAACAAGAACCTGACCATCGACGGCGACCTGGACGACAACGGTACGCCGGACGTCACCATCGACGCCAACTACAACAGCCGGGTGCTGAGCGTCACTGCAGGAACCTCCACCATCGACGGGCTGGTGATCACCAAGGGCCTCGTCTCCGGGAATGGCGGCGACTACAACAGCCTCAACGGCAAAGATGCGCTGGGCGCGGGCATCTCCATCACCGGCGGCACTCTCACCATCAACCATTCGTCCGTCACCGGCAACCGCGCTGCGGCGGGGGGCGGCAATGGCGGGGGTGCAGGATATGGCTACGGTGGCGGTGGCGGGGGCGGTTTCGGCGGTACAGGTGGGGGAACTGGTGGCGCTTACGATGCAAGCTTTCCAGGTCTTGCGGGTGGATCGGGTTCGGGTGGCAGAGGCGGGCACAACTCTGTAACTACACCTGCCGGTGTTGCCCAAACGGGTAAGGGCGGATCCTCCCTAGCTGGGGCAGGCGGAACAGCGGTTGGAGGCTTCGCTGCGGGAGGGAACGGTGGCACCGCAGGGACAGGTGGCGCCACCATCGGCGGCGGGGGCGCAGGTGCAGGCGCGTCCGGGGCAGCCAGCGTAGGCACGGGCGGCAACGCCTCCGGTGGCATCTATGTCGGCACCGGTGCCACAGTCAATATTGCCAACACCACTCTGACCAACAACCTCGGTGCCGGCGGCGGCGGCGCAGGCAGCGGCAACTCGGTCGGCGGAGCAGCCGGTGGCATCGGCATTGGCGGCATCCTGAACAAGGGCATGCTCAACTACCAGAGCAGCACGGTTGACCTGGTTGGAAGCAACGGAAACTATGGGTCTGGAGGCCTTGGTGGAGGCGTACAGAACGGACAAGCAGCTGGTACCAATGGCAGCGGAGCCAATGCAGGCGCGGAAAACACCGTCAACGTGGCGGGGGGTACGGTCGGCACCACCAATTACACACCGCCGTCTGTAGCCACCATCACTAGCGCCACCTACGATGCCTCCAACGGCGTTCTATTGGTCACCGCCGCCGGCATGACCACCGGCGACACCATCGACGTTACCAAGCTCAGCCTCGCCGGCCAGGGTGGCGCAAGCTACACCCTCACCACCGCCAACACCACGGCCACCAGCGCCACGGCGTTTTCGGTGTCGTTGAACTCCGCAGACAAGCTGGCCGTCAACGGCCTCTTGAACAACAACGGCACCTCTGCCGCCGGCGGCACCACTTTCAATCTGGCTGGCGCTGCCAACTGGGATACCACGGCGTCCGCCGCCGCCGACACCACCGGCAACGGCGTCACGGTCAGCAACGTCACCGCCCCCACCATCACCTCGGCCAGCTACAACGCTGCCACCGGAATACTGACAGTCACCGGCACCGGTCTGGTCAAGGTCGTTGGCGCGACCAATGACATCACCGTGAACAAGCTGCGGATCGTCGGCGAGGGCGGCACCGGCCGCACCCTCGTGCTGTCGGCCAATGTCGAAGTGACGGATGCCACCAGCTTTGCGGTGCAGCTGTCCGGCAACGACCGGATCGTTGTTGACAGCCTGCTCAACAAGAATGGCGCTACATCCTCCAGCGGCTCGACCTACAACGTCGTCGCCTTCGATGACTGGAACAGCACGATCACGAACGGCGACACCTCCGACGCCACCAATCCCCTGACTGTCTCGAATGTGCCTGCACCGACGATTACGTCGGCCACGTACGACGCGTCGACCGGGACTCTCGATTTCGTTGGAACCGGCTTTCTGCAGCTTACGGGCGCCGACAACGACATCGTCGCCAACAAGTTCACACTCACCGGCGAGGGCGGTGCCACCTACACCCTGACCGACACGGCCAATGTCGATATTGCCACCACATCGAACACGGCGTTCACGCTGACCCTGAGCGCCACCGACAAATCCGGCATCAGCCAGATCATCAACAAGAACGGCAGCAGTTCCACCGGCGGCAACACCTACAACGTGGCCGCAGCAGAGGACTGGGCCACAGGGGCCGATGCCGCTGTGGTGGTTGCTGACTTCACGGGCAATGGCGTCACGGTCGCCAACGTGCCCGCGCCCACCATCACTTCGGCCACCTACGACGCGGCCACCGGCACCCTGGTGGTCACGGGCACAAGCTTCACGCACCGCAGTGGCGCCCCCAACGACATCATTGCCAACAAGTTCACCCTCACCGGCCAGGGCGGCGTCACTTACACGCTGACCGATACCTCCAACGTGGAGATCACCTCGGACACGGGGTTCACGCTCACCCTGTCCGCTACCGACAAAGCCAGCCTGCGCACGCTGGCCACCGCCAATGGCACACAATCCGCAGGCGGTACCACCTACAACCTGGCTGCGGCAGACGATTGGGCCAATGGTGCCGATGCTGCACTGAATATCGCCGACACCACGGGCAACGGCATCACGGTCTCCAACGTGGTCTCGCCCACCCTCACCTCGGCCACCTACGATGCCGCCACCGGCATCCTGTCCGTCACCGGCACCGGCATGGTGACCGGTGATGCCATCGATGTATCCAAGCTGTCCCTCACCGGCCAGGCTGGCAGCTACACGCTGACCAGCACCAACGTCACCGCCACCAGCGCCACGGCGTTCTCCGTCACTCTGAATGCCGCAGACAAGCTGACCCTCAACGGCGTGCTGAACAACAACGGCACAAGCGCAGTCGATACAACCACCTTCAACCTGGCCGGGGCCACGGGCTGGAATTCCACTGCCGGCGCTGCGGCCGACCTCACCGGCAACGGCGTCACCGTCTCCAACGTGGCCGCCCCTACCATCACCAGCGCCACTTACGACGGCACCACCAATACCCTGGTGGTCACGGGCACCGGCCTGGTCAAGACTATCGGTGCCACCAACGATGTCACGATCTCCAAGCTGACCATCACTGGCGAAGGCGGTGCCACCCGCACCCTGACCACCACTGGCAATGTGGAGGTCACCTCAGCCACCAGCTTCACCGTCACCCTCACGGGCGCGGACATCGCTGGCGTCGCATCGCTGCTCAACAAGAACGGTACTTCTTCGGCCAGCAGCGCTACCACCTACAACATCGCTGCTGCCGATGACTGGAACAGCGTGGTCACCGGCGGCAACATCGCCGACCTGACCGGCAACGGCATCACCGTTGCCAACGCCGCGCCCAGCATCATCTCTTCCACCTACGATGCCGCCACTGGCATCCTCTCGGTCTCGGCTGTCAACATCGTCGGCGGCGACACCATCGATGTGAGCAAGCTCAGCGTCACCGGCCAGGCCGGCAGCTACACCCTGACCACGGCCAACGTCACGGCCAGCAGTTCCACGGCGTTCTCGGTCACCCTGAATGCCGCAGACAAGCTGGCCATCAACGGCATCCTGAACACCAACGGCACCTCTGCTGTGGACGCCACGGTGTTCAACCTGGCCGCTGCGGCCAACTGGAACCAGACCACCACCTCCGGCGCCGATCTCACCGGCAATGCGGTGACGGTATCGAATGTCAGTGCCCCCACCATCACCAGCGCCACCTACGACGGCACCACCCATGTCTTCACCGTCACCGGCACGGGCCTGGTCAAGACCGTCGGTGCGACGAACGACGTCACGGTATCCACCTTGACCATCACCGGTGAAGGCGGCGCCACGCGCACCCTGTCCACCACCGGCAACGTCGAAGTCACCTCCGCCACCAGCTTCACCTTCACCCTGGCCGGTGCCGACATTGCAGCAGTGGACTCCCTGCTCAACAAGAACGGCACCAGTGCCGCAGGCAGCACCACGTACAACATCGCAGCGGGCGATGACTGGAACAGCGTGGTCACGGGCGGCAACATTGCCGACCTCACGGGCAATGGCATCACGGTCGCCAACGCCGCTCCCAGCATCCTCAGTTCCTCGTACAACGCCGCCACCGGCATCCTCACCGTATCGGCCCTGAACATCGTCGGTGGCGACACCATCGATGTGAGCAAGCTCAGCGTCACCGGCCAGGCCGGCAGCTACACCCTGACCACGGCCAACGTCACGGCCAGCAGCTCCACTGCCTTCGCTGTCACGCTCAATGCCGCAGACAAGCTGGCCGTGGGCGGCATCCTGAACACCAACGGCACCTCTGCCGTGGACACCACGGTGTTCAACCTGGCCGCCGCGGCCAGCTGGGATGTGACCACCACCTCGGGTGCCGACCTCACGGGCAATGCCGTCACGGTTTCCAACGTGGCCGTACCCACGATCACTTCGGCCACCTACGACGTCACCACCCACCTCCTCACCGTCACCGGCACCAACCTGGTCAAGACGCTGGGGGCGACCAACGACGTCACGGTCAGCGCCCTGGCCATCACCGGCGAGGGCGGCGTGGCCCGCACCCTGTCCACCACCGGCAATGTGGAGGTTGTCTCGGCCACCAGCTTCAGCGTGACCCTGGCCGGCGCCGATGTCGCCGCCGTAGAGGCCCTGTTCAACAAGAACGGCGCTACTTCCACCGGTGGAGCCACCTACAACCTGGCCGCTGCAGACGACTGGAACAGCGTGGTCACCGGGGGCAACATTGCCGATGCCGCATCGGCCATCACGGTCAGCAATGTGCCCGTCCCCACCATCACCAGCGCCACCTACAACGCGGCCACCGGCGCCCTGGTGGTCACCGGCACCGGCTTCAGTTCCGTGGGCGGGGCCACCAACGACATCCTGGCCACCAAGTTCACCCTCACCGGTGAAGGCGGTGTGGGCCACACGCTGGCCGCCACCAGCAATGTGGAGATCACCAGCAGCACCAGCTTCACCCTGACCCTGGGCGCCGCGGACAGGACAGCCGTGAACGCCCTGGCCAACAAGAACGGCAGCACCTCCACCGGCGGCACCACCTACAACCTGGCTGCGGCCGAAGACTGGGCCGCCGGGGCGGATGCCGCCGTGGTGCTGGCCGACCTCACGGGCAATGGCGTCACCGTGGCCAACGTGGCCGTGCCCACCGTCACCTCCTCCACCTACAACGTGGGCACCGGCGTGCTGGTGGTCACCGGCACCGGGCTGCTGGGCCGAGCGGGCGCTGCCAACGACATCATCGCCAACAAGCTGACCTTCACCGGCCAGGGCGGCGGCACGTACACGCTGACCGATACCCTTGACGCCGACATCGCCAGCCCCACCAGCTTCACCCTGACCCTGAGTGCCACCGACAAGACCGCAGTGAACCTGCTGCTCAATAAGGAGGGCACCGTCTCCAACGGCGGCACCACCTACAACATCGCCTTCGCAGAAGACTGGAACGCCGGGGCCGAGGCAGCCGTGGTGATTGCCGATCTCACGGGCAATGCGGTGACCGCCGCAGGGTTCCCCTCGAATGGTGGCGGCACCCCGCCCACCGGCACCCCCATCGACGGCGTGCCCGTCACCACCGAACCCGGCCCTGGCGGCTCCACCATCGTCACCATCCCGGTGGTGCTGCCCACCCGGCCGGATACCCCAGGCACGCCGTCCCCACTGGCCGACATCCCCCTGGTCACCTCGCCCAGCGGCACTCCCATCGTCTCGGTCAGCGTGCCCACCGGGGTGGGCCTCTCGGCCGAAGGGTTGACCACCACAACCATGGGCTCCGCAGCCTTGGCCGAACTCGGGTTCCGCATCGAGCGCGTCACCGGCAACAACCCTGAGCTGACCAACGCCGGCCAGGTGTTCTATGCCACCCTCAATCCCAATGAACCGCTGTCGGTGCAGATCTTGAAGCCCACCATCGGTGCCGGCTACGACGGCACCCAACCCCTGGTGATCAATGGCAGCGCCAACCCGGCCGATGGCAAACAGGCGGTCATCATTGACGCCCGCTCCCTGCCGTCCGGCACCGTGATCCAGGTGGACAACATCGAGTTCGTGGCGGTGGTGGGCAATGTGCGTGTCATCGGCGGCGCCGGCCAGAACATGGCCAGCGGCGACAGCGGTGCCCAGTGGATCGTGCTGGGCCCCGATGACGACATCATCCACGGCGGTGGCGGCAACGACACCGTGGGCAGCGAGGCCGGCGATGACCAGGTCTATGGCGATGCCGGGGACGACATCGTGTTTGGCGGCGCGGGCAATGACCTGCTGTCCGGCGGTACCGGCAGTGACAAACTCAATGGCGGTACCGGCTTCGATGTGGCCATCCAGGAAGGGGCACGGACGGATTACACCGTGTCCCTCGATGGCGCCGGCATCAAGCTGACCCATACCGCCTCGGGTGTCTCCGACTGGCTGGTGGATGTGGAGCAGGTGCGGTTTGCGACGGGCCCGAGCCTGACGGTGGCGCACAGCGCAGCAGAGGAGGCTGCGGCCTTCCTGTTCCAGAAGTGGATCGGCCGCGACCTCACCCAGGCCGAGGGGGCGATCATCCAGACGCTCACCGGCAAGACGGCCCTCGAAGTGGCCACCTTGTTCGCCCAGGTGTTCCCGCAGCAGAGCGCGGGCAAGACGCCGGCGCAACTGCTCGACGGCATGGCCAGTGCAGGAGCCATCCGCGTGGATGCCATCCGGGAAGTGACCGTGACCGGCGATGCGGGCAACAACACCATCACCCCCACACTGGGCCTGGCGCGGTATGTGGATGGGGGTGCAGGCATCGACACCGTGGTCATCCCGGCGACCCTCTTACAGACCTATGTGCAATCACAGAACAATGGCAGCTTCACGCTGCAGCGCCTGACCGATGGGTCCATGCTGGACCTGACCAGCGTGGAGCGCATCCACCTGAACAACACCAAGCTGGCGCTGGACCTGAACGGCCATGCGGGCGAAGCCGCCAAGCTGCTGGGGGCCCTGGGTGGCCCTGCCATCCTGGCCAACAAGGGCTTGGTGGGCGAGGTGATCCGGGCACTCGATTCCGGGGTGAGCAGCCAGGCACTCGCAGGCATCGGCCTGCAGGCCTTGGGGGCACAGACTCCTGCCCAGGTGGCGCAGCTCTTGTGGACCAACGTGGTGGGCCGCGCAGGCACGGCGCAGGAGCTGCAGCCGCTGGTGAACCTGATGGGCCAGGGCATCACGGGCAGCGAGCTGGCGGTGATGGCGGGTAACCTGGATCTGAATGCCGTGCGCATTGATCTGGTGGGCCTCACGGCCAAGGGGATCGAGTTCGCCTGACCTGCGCTGGCATTGTGTTGGACACCGGTCACTTAGGGTGTCCGGTGCTCCCCGGGTTTCGGGCGGGTGACTGCGCGTTGTTGCCCGCCCACCGGGTGGAGGTATTTTTTTCGTTGACCGGGACTGGCCTTTCGCTTACCTTCTTCGATTAACCCTTCAGCACTTCTGGATTCTCCGTTGACCTGCCCGCAATGAACGCTATGACTACGCATTTTCAGCAGTGCGGCGGCTACAGGCCCGATGGCATTTGCGAGCGAACCTCGCCAGGTAGCGGTTGCTCGATGGTCACTGGCCATGGCCACACGTCCCTCGTGCTTCTGTTGCATCCGCGCGTGCTCGACAGCTGAGCGCCGCGAGTACCTCGCAGGGCTGCGCTGGTCGGCCCACAGCCCACTTCTTGCCCCCAATCTTCTCCTCTTCAGTGCCCTGTGTGGCGTCAGCCTATGGCGACTACAGCAGGCTTGGGCCATTCACAAAACCTTTGTGCCATGACCTCTTCACTTTTCACCGGCCCAAGGTAGAACTGCAAAGTTCCAGGGCATCTGGCTGGTGCCGCAAGTCTGGATGGTTGGTTCGTCTTTTCATTTATGCGCAAACATGCCGGCTAAATACCATTTCATCGCGGGCCTACCCCGCGCAGGCTCCACTTTGCTGTCCGCCATATTGCGGCAGAACCCCAGGTTCCAGGCCGGCATGAGCAGCCCGGTTGGTGCCTTTGTCAATGCCATACTGGCCCAGGTGAGCGCTGGCGCCGAGTTCGCCACGCAAGTAGACGCAAGCCAACGCAAAGACCTTCTGAGCGGCCTCTTCGACTCTTACTACAAGCGCGATCAGGACAAAGGCGTCATCTTCGACACCAACCGCATGTGGTGCGCGCGAATGCCCTTGCTGATGGACCTGTTTCCCGACGCCAAGGTCATCGCCTGCGTGCGCAACGTGGCCTGGGTCATGGACAGCCTGGAGCGCAAGTTCCGCAGCAACCCCTATGAGAACACCCGGCTGTTCGGCGCCAACACGGCGCGCAGTTCGGTCTACCAGCGGCTGGAGTTGCTGGCGCAGCACGACCAGATGGTAGGCCACGCCTGGGCGGCGCTGCGCGAGGCGTTCTATGGCGAGCACGCCAAGTCCCTGCTGGTGATCGACTACGACCTCCTGGCCAAGGCCCCCCACAAGGTCATCGAGTTGGTGTACCAATTCATCGGAGAGCCGCTCTTCGCGCACGATTTCGAGTCGCTCGAATACGACGCACCCGATTTCGACGCCCAACTGGGCGTGCCCGGCTTGCACAAGATCCGGCCCAAGGTGGAGCTGCAGGAGCGTCGCACCATCATCCCCCCGGACCTGTTCGACAAGTATTCCCAAATGACCTTCTGGTCTGACACCAGCGGCAGCGCCGCCAACGTGATCGCCCCCAAGCCTGCATCGAAAGAGAACGCATCATGAGCAACGCCACTTTGAACAACGGCACCGAGTTCGGCATCCTGAGCGGCGCCCCCAATCCGGGCATTGCGGCGACGCCGGCGGTGGATGCCTCCGTGCTGGCCATCGTGCCCGCAGGCCAGGTGCAGCCATGGGGCCAGCAGGCACGCGTGGAAATCGTCTTCATCGAAGACAACGTGGGCGATATCGCCACCCTGCTGGAGGGCGTTGGTGCCGGCCGGGAAGTGCACGTCCTCGACTCCCGCCTGGACGGGCTTGAGCAGATGGCCAGCATCCTGCAGGGGCGCGAGAACATCGATGCACTGCACCTGATATCCCACGGCAAGGAGGCGTCGGTCAATCTTGGCAGCCTGATGCTGGACGCCACCAGCGCACAAAGCCACGCTGCCGAACTCAAGACCATCGGTGGTGCGCTGACCAAGGGTGGCGACATCCTGCTCTATGGCTGCGACGTGGGCTCCGGCCAGGGCGCCGCCCTTGTCGGCCAACTGGCGATCATGACCGGCGCAGACGTGGCCGCGTCAAACAATTTGACAGGCAGCAGTGTGCTGAATGCCGACTGGAACCTGGAAATCTCCAGTGGCAATATCGAAGCGGCATCGGTAGGAAATGCAGGCCTTGCGGCGATTTACCGGGATGTGCTGGCTATTTCGAACGCCACTCTCAACTTTGATAACGGCGCAAATTTCAATGCACCGGGAAGCCCTGGAGGTTATTCCGGGGCTAGTGACGATGTTATCTATAAAGTTAATGGCAATGCAGGCTACCTATTCAAGATAGATGGCACTCTGGAGGATATCTCCCGTGACTCAGTCGGCGGCTATATAACCATCGACTATAACGACAATGGGGCGGACACCTCCGTAACGTTTTCTTTTCAAGGAGGCCAGCAATTCAGCGCGACCTCCGTCAACCTCATTACGCAGGCTTATCCTCAGAACTTGGTATTCAAAGGATACGATGCCGCGAACACCTTGGTTGCCACCAATTCAAAAACCATGTCCGGCGGGGGTGGCACCATTACTCCATTGACCTTTGCGGGGATGACCGGAGTTACGAAGATCGTCATGACGGCCACCAGCAATGGCAACACGATCAAATACATGTCGCTCGATGATTTTGTTCTGGCCAATGTGCAGGCCTTGCCCACCATCACCAGCGCCACCTATAACGCAACCACCGGAGTCCTGTCGGTCACTGGCACCGACATGACCCCCGGCGATACCATCGCCGTCAACAAGCTCACCCTCACCGGCGAGGGCGGCTCCACCTACACCCTCACCACCGCCAACGTCACCGCCAGCAGCGCCACCGCGTTCAGCGTCACGCTCAACGGCACCGACTTGGCCGCCGTCAATCAGATCATCAACAAGAACGGCACCAGTTCCACTGGCGCCACCACGTTCAACCTGGCCGCTGCCGCCAACTGGGACGCGACGGCCTCCGCACCCGCCGATCTCACGGGCAATGCCGTCACCGCCAGCGGTGTGCCCGCGCCCACCATCACCAGCGCCACCTACAACGCCGCCACGGGCGCGCTGGTGGTCACCGGCACGGGCTTCCTCAAGCTCAACGGCGCCACCAACGACATCGACGTCAGCAAGCTGACCTTCGTGGGCGAAGGTGGCGCCACCCGCACGCTGACCACCACCAGCGTGGAGATCAGCTCTGGTACCTCGTTCTCGGTCACGCTCAATGCCACAGACCTTGGCTTCGTCAACCAGATCGCCAACAAGAACGGCACCAGCTCCACCGGTACCACCACCTACAATCTGGCCGCCGCAGAAGACTGGGCCGCAGGAGCCGACGCTGCCGTGGTGGTCGCCGACCTCACCGGCAACGGGGTCACGGTCGCCAACGTGGCCGTGCCCACCATCACCAGCGCCACGTACGACGCCTCCACGGGCGTGCTGTCGGTCACCGGCACGGGTTTCCTCAAGCTCAACGGTGCCACCAACGACATCGACGTCAGCAAGCTGACCTTCGTGGGCGAAGGTGGCGCCACCCGCACGCTGACCTCCACCAATGTGGAGATCAGCTCTGGTACCTCGTTCTCGGTCACGCTCAATGGAGCCGACCTGGCCGCCGTCAACCAGATCGCCAACAAGAACGGCACCAGCTCCACCGGCGCCACCACCTACAACCTGGCCGCAGCAGAAGACTGGGCCGCCGGGGCCGATGCCGCCGTGGTGGTCGCCGACCTAACAGGCAACGGCGTCACGGTCTCCAGCGTGGCGGTGCCCACCATCACGTCGGCAACGTATGACGCGGCCACTGGTACCCTGGTGGTCACGGGCACGGGCCTGCTCAAGCTCAATGGTGCCACCAACGACATCGATGTGAGCAAGCTGGCACTCGTGGGACAGGGAGGCGCTTCGTACACGCTGACTTCGGCCAGTGTGGAGATCACGTCGGCCACCGGCTTTACCGTCGTGCTGTCGGGTGCGGACCAGACGGGGTTGCGCACCCTGATCAATGCCAACGGTACGCAGTCCTCGGGCGGCACCACCTACAACCTGGCGGCGAGCGAGGATTGGGCGGCCGGTGCCGATATCGCCGTCGTCGTCGCCGACCTCACGGGCAATGGCATCACCGTCTCCAATGTGGTCTCACCCACCCTCACCGCGGCCACCTACGATGCCGCCACCGGCATCCTGTCGGTGACCGCCACCGGCATGGTGACGGGCGACGCCATCGATGTCTCCAAGTTGAGCCTCACGGGACAGGCCGGCAGCTACACGTTGACCTCCGCCAACGTCACGGCCACCAGTGCCACGGCCTTCTCGGTCACGCTTAACGCTGCGGACAAACTGGCCATCAACGGCGTGCTGAACAACAACGGCACAACCGCAGTCGATACCACCACCTTCAACCTGGCGGGAGCCACGGGCTGGAACTCCACGGCCGGGGCTGCGGCCGACCTCACGGGCAATGCGGTGACGGTGTCGAACGTGACGGCTCCCACCATCACCAGCGCCACCTACGACGGAACCACCCACGTCTTCACCGTCACCGGCACCAACCTGGTCAATACCATCGGGGCCACCAACGACGTCACGGTGTCCACCCTGACCATCACCGGCGAGGGCGGCGCCACGCGCACCCTGTCCACCACGGGCAATGTCGAGGTCACCTCGGCCACCAGCTTCACGCTCACGCTGGCCGGCGCCGATGCTGCGGCCGTCGCCTCGCTGCTCAACAAGAACGGTACTTCTTCGGCCAGCAGCGCCACCACCTACAACATCGCCGCTGCCGATGACTGGAACAGCGTGGTCACGGGGGGCAACATCGCCGACCTCATGGGCAACGGCATCACCGTTGCCAACGCCGCCCCGAGCATTCTCTCGTCCACCTACGACGCTGCCACCGGCATCCTCTCGGTCTCGGCCTTGAACATCGTGGGGGGCGACACCATCGATGTGAGCAAGCTCAGCGTCACCGGCCAGGCAGGCAGCTACACCCTGACCACTGGCAACGTCACGGCCAGCAGTTCCACCGCCTTTGCGGTCACGCTCAACGCCGCAGACAAGCTGGCCATCAATGGCATCCTGAACACCAACGGCACCTCTGCGGTGGACACCACGGTGTTCAACCTGGCCGCTGCCGCCAACTGGGACCAGACCACCACGTCCAGCGCCGACCTCACGGGCAACGGTGTCACCGTCGCCAACGTCACCGCCCCCACCGTCACCTCGGCCACCTACGACGGCACCACCAATACCCTGGTGGTCACCGGCAGCGGCCTGGTCAAGACCATCGGCGCCAACAACGACGTCACCGTCAACAAGCTCACCATCACCGGCGAGGGCGGTGCCACCTACACCCTGTCCACCACGGGCAATGTGGAAGTGACTTCGGCCACCAGCTTCACCGTCACCCTCACGGGCGCGGACATCGCTGGCGTAGCATCGCTGCTCAACAAGAACGGTACTTCTTCGGCCAGCAGCGCCACCACCTACAACATCGCTGCTGCCGATGACTGGAACAGCGTGATCACGGGGGGCAACATCGCCGACCTCACCGGCAACGGCATCACCGTTGCCAATGCGGCGCCCAGCATCCTCTCGTCCACCTACGATGCCGCCACTGGCATCCTCTCGGTCTCGGCTGTCAACATCGTCGGCGGCGACACCATCGATGTGAGCAAGCTCAGCGTCACCGGCCAGGCCGGCAGCTACACCCTGACCACGGCCAACGTCACGGCCAGCAGTTCCACCGCCTTCGCAGTTACGCTCAATGCCGCAGACAAGCTGGCCATCAACGGCATCCTGAACACCAATGGCACCTCTGCGGTGGACACCACGGTGTTCAACCTGGCCGCTGCGGCCAGTTGGGATGCGACCACCACCTCGGGCGCGGACCTGACCGGCAATGCGGTGACCGTGTCGAATGTCTCGGCACCCACCATCACTTCGGCCACCTACGACGTCGCCAGCCACGTGCTCACCGTCACCGGCACCAACCTGGTCCAGACCCTGGGCGCGACGAACGACGTCACGGTGTCCAACCTGACCATCACCGGCGAAGGCGGTGCCACTCGCTCGCTGAGCACCACGGGCAATGTCGAAGTGCTCTCGGCCACCAGCTTTGCCGTGACCTTGGCCGGTGCAGACCAGGCGGCTGTGGAGGCGCTGTTCAACAAGAACGGCACCACATCCACCAACGGCACCTCCTACAACCTGGCCGCCGCCGACGACTGGAACAGCCCGGTCACCGGCGGCAACATCGCCGATGCCACCTCGCCCATCACGGTGAGCAACGTGGCTGTCCCGACCATCACCAGCTCCACCTACAACGCCAACACCGGCGTGCTGACGGTCACCGGCGCCGGGTTCACGAGCCTCTTCGGTGCCAACAACGACATCACGGCCAACAAGCTGAGCCTTCAGGGCGAAGGGGGTGCCAGCTACACGCTGACCACCACCAGCAATGTGGAGATCACCAGCGGCACCAGCTTCACGCTGACCCTGAGCGCGGCCGACCGCCTGGGTGCCAACCTGATCATGAACAAGAACGGCACCAGCTCCACCAGCGTCAATACGTACAACCTGGTTGCCGCAGAGGACTGGGCCGCAGGCCCGGATGCCGCCGTGGTGGTGGCCGACCTGACGGGCAATGGTGTCACGGTGACCAATGTGGTGGCCCCCACCGTCACCAGCGCCACCTACAACGTGGCCACCGGCGTGCTGGTGGTCACGGGCAACAACTTCCTCTCGCTGACCGGGGCGAACAATGACATCACGGCCAACCGCA
>NZ_JAUZDX010000004.1 GCF_030704685.1 Acidovorax sp. A1169 | reverse complement strand
GTGGGCCAAGAAAAGGCGACCCCCAGTCTGCGTCCCCCGTACGCCCTGTCGGGCGAACGGGGGCAACCTGCGATGCTCGGAGCTGGGGTGGTGCCGCAGAACTCGCTGCGTTCTTCGAACTCCGCTCGGACAGCTGCGGCAAGTCAGATGACGAAGCGTGTGTGTCCTTCGGCACACACGCCCACCCCAGCTCCTGCGCTTCTCGGCGCAGCCAGCAGGGGTGGGGAGCGGGGTCCACCCGGCTGCTGCTGCGCAGCTGCGCCTGGGGTCGGTTCGCGCTGCGCGCTGCCGACGGTTGGGGCGCAGCCGCCCTGTCCAGGCCAAGCGCAGCGAGGCAGTTGGGGCCGAGCGAAGCAATGGCCCGAGTGGAGCCCGCTCCCACCCCCTTCTGACCGTGCCGAGAAGCGCAGGGTCTGGGGTGAGCGCGTGCCGAAGGACACGCGCATCGTGAACTGACTCACCGCGGCTGTCCGAGCGGAGTTCGCCCGCAGGGGGAACGCAGCGAGTTCCGCGGTGCACCCCCAGGCCCGAGCATCGCAGGCTGCCCCACTCGCCGCCAGGCGAGTGGGGACACGGGCAGCGGGGTCGCCTTTCTTTTGGGCACTTTTCTTTGGCGAAGCAAAGAACAAGTGCCTCGGCTGCCGGGCCGAGACCCGGCCTCCGCCCTGAACCAAGGCACGCAGCCAGCATGGACAGCCAGCCGTGCACCATGTTTCCTCCGGTAGATACATTCCGAAATAAACCGAAACTGCCCCGAGACCCCCCAAAAACGGCCCAGGCGCACCATAGGACCCATGTTCAACACCGTCCATGAAAGGACTGCACCATGAAACCCTGGATCAAGAAAACCCTGGCCGGCGTGTTCGGCGCCACCATCGTCCTGGGCGGGCTGACCGCCTGCGCGGGCCACCGCCATGGCGAGATGGGCCCCGAGAAGATCGCCGAAATCCGTGGCAAGGTCGTCAACCGCGTGAGCAGCAAGCTGGACCTCAATGACGCGCAGAAGCTCAAGCTCAACTCCCTGGCCGACACCCTGCAGGCCCAGCGCGCTGCGTTCAAGGGCAAGACCCCTGATCCGCGCGCCGAGGTGCAGGCCATCGTCGCCGGCGCCACCTTCGACCGCGCCCGCGCCCAGGCCCTGATGGAAGAGAAGACCCGTGCCTTGCAGACCGCCAGCCCCGAGGTGATCGCCGCCATGGCCGACTTCTACGACAGCCTGAACCCCGCACAGCAGCAGAAGGTGCGCGAGATGATGGACAAGCGTGGTCGCCATGGTGGCGGCGGCTGGATGTCCCGCGGCTGAGCGCAGGAAGGAGCCCCGCATGTCACCCACGCTGGAACCCATCCACACGCTGACCCAGCGTATGCGCATGCATGGCCCCCGCCTTCTGGCGGGCGTGCCGGACCCCCATGACGAGCTGATGTCGCTGGTCTGGGGTCCGCGCTTCGACCGCGAGCACGCCATGGGCCTGGTGGCCCGGCAACCCGAGCATGCCGCCCTGACGCTGCCTGCGCTGCTGGACGCGGCCGACCGCTTCGACGCCCTGCACACGGGCGCCAAGCACCGCCTGCGCCAATTGATCGTTCGGCACCGTGCCCTGGGCGAATCGCTGTCAATGTAAGAATCGGCCCCATGCACCGGATCCTGCTCATCGATGACGACGCACAGCTCGGCCCCCCGCTGGCGATCTATTTCCAGCGCTTCGAGCTGGAGCTCACGCATGCGCTCAGGCCCAGCGAGGGGCTGGCGCAGCTCGCGGCGGGCGGCTTTGATGCCGCCATCCTCGACGTGATGCTCCCCGAGATGGATGGCTTCGAGCTGTGCCGCACCATCCGCAAGCAGGGTGATCTGCCGATCGTCATGCTCACCGCGCGCGGCGACGTGATGGACCGGGTGGTGGGGCTGGAGCTGGGGGCCGACGATTACCTGCCCAAGCCGTTTGAACCGCGCGAATTGGTCGCGCGCTTGCAGACGGTGCTGCGCCGGCGGCGCAGCGACGGGCCGGGCAACGGGCAGGCCCATGGGCCGCTGGAATTCGAAGGCCTGCACATCGATGCCGCCCGCCGCAGCGTGCTGCGCCAGGGCGAGCCGGTGGAGCTGACCGGCACCGAGTTCGACCTCCTGCACCTGCTGGCACGCGAGCCGGGCCGGGTGTTCAGCCGCGACGACATCCTGAACCAGTTGCGTGGCCACGAGGCCGAGCTCTACACCCGGGCGGTGGACATCGTGGTCAGCCGCCTGCGCAAGAAGCTCGAACCGCTGGACTGCATCAAGACGCTGCGCAATGCCGGCTACTCGCTGGCACTGCGAAAGGCACCGCCATGAGGCGCTGGGGCCGCAGCGCAGCGGCACAGCTCCCCGGGGAGCCACCGCAAACTGGGCGGCGCGGCTGGTGGCGCCACCACCATCGCCATGGCGAGGATGGCCAGCCCTGCCCGTGGCACCGGCGCGCGCGCGATGCCGTCGGGCACTCGCTGCGCATCCGCCTGGTGCTGCTGTTCCTGGTGCTGGCCTGCATGACCACCATCACCTTCGTGGGGGGCGTGCAGAAGGCCTTGTCGGTCGGCTGGCGCGAGGCGGCGCGGCCGCTGCTCATGGACTACGTGGACCGCCTCACCGGTGAGATCGGCACCCCGCCCAGCGTGGAGCGGGCGCAGGCCATCGTGCAGCGCCTGCCGATCCACCTGCGCATCGAAGGGCCGGTGGTCAATTGGGTCTCGCACCCCGACATCCAGCGCCCTGACTGGATGCGCGACCGCGGCCCGCGCAACCCCAAGGAGCGCTGGCTGGACGACGGCGACGAGGGCCACCGCCTGCTGCAGCGCACGACGGCAGATGGGCATTTCATCGAATTCGGCCTGAACGCCATGACCTGGGAGCAAAAGCCGCGCGTGGCCTGGGTCACGCTGTCGGTGCTGCTGCTGCTCACCGGCCTGTCGTATGTCTACGTGCGCCACCTGCTGCGCCCGCTCGACGACATCCGCCGCGGCGCCCGGCGCTTTGGCGAGGGCGACTTTGGCGAACCCATCCCGGTGCGCCATGCCCACCGGCCTGATGAGCTGGGCCAGCTTGCCGTCACCATCAACACCATGGGCGAGGACATCCACCAGATGCTGGAGGCCAAGCGCGCCCTGCTGCTGGCCATGAGCCACGAGCTGCGCAGCCCGCTGACCCGTGCGCGCCTGAACACCGAGCTGCTGCCCGAAGGCCCCGACGTGGGGCCCCAGCGCGAGGCGCTGATGCGCGACCTGGGCGAGATGGCGCACCTGATCTCCGACCTGCTGGAGAGCGAGCGCCTGGCGGGCCGGCATGCCGCCCTGCACCGCGAGCCCACCAACCTGCCCGAGCTGGCGCGCGAGGTGATCGCCGAGCTGGAGGTGCGCCACGATTGCGCCGACGACATCGTGGTCATCTCCGACCCGGCCTTGCCCGTGCTGGCGCTGGACCGCGGGCGCCTGCGCCTGGTGCTGCGCAACCTGCTGGACAACAGCCTGCGCCACTGCGAGCCCACGACATCACCGCCCGAGCTGCACCTGCGCAGCACCCCCACGGGTGTGGAGCTGGAGGTGCGCGACCATGGCCCCGGCGTGCCGCCCGAGCACCTGGCGCGCATGGCCCAGGCCTTCTACCGCCCCGACGTCGCGCGCCAGCGCGCCACCGGTGGTGTGGGGCTGGGGCTGTACCTGTGCCGCCTGGTGGCGCAGGCCCATGGCGGGCAGTTCGAGCTGCGCAATGCCTCGCCGGGCCTGTCGGTCAAGGTCACACTGCCAGGCGAGCCGGCCGGGATGTGATGCCCCCTGGGGCAATCGGGCTGGCCAGGGCGGCCGGCCTGTTGCGCGCCTGGGCTCGGCCTGACCTGTCCATGGTGCAGACCGTGCCGTGCAGATGGTGCGCTGGCTGCACTGTCCTGGTGCGCCACGAGTGGCCTGCCGCTGGCCCGCAATTTGCTAAATCCCCGTGCCGGCGGAACACCGGCCAGCGCCCCGAGCGGGCCCGACCATGGGAGGTGCCGCGAGGCGTTCCCAAGAGACGGGAAGCGGGGCGGTTTCTTGGGGCCGAGGGTCCGGTTTCCTAGCGTTTACCCTGTATAGACAGGTACGATAGAACCTCCATCATCGGACCCAGGAAGCAAGGCCTGTTTCCCTGCGGATGAACAAAAGTACTTTTTTCCCCTACAGGAGCTGATGATGAGCCGAACGGTTGTGAAGATGGCGTCGCTGGCAGCGGCGGTTGCGTGCGTGGTGGGACTGGCCGCACCGGCCCAGGCCCAGGAGACCAAGATAGTCCTGGGCATGTCCGGCTGGACGGGCTTCGCCCCGCTGACGCTGGCGGACAAGGCCGGCATCTTCAAGAAGAACGGCCTGGACGTGGAACTGAAGATGATCCCCCAGAAGGACCGCCACCTGGCGCTGGCCTCCAAGGCCATCCAGTGCGCGGCCACCACGGTGGAGACCCATGTCGCCTGGAACACCAACGGCGTGCCCATCGTGCAGATCTTCCAGCTCGACAAGTCCTACGGCGCCGACGGCCTGGCCGTGCGCAACGACGTCAAGGGCTTTGCCGACCTCAAGGGCAAGACCATCGGCGTGAGCGCACCGGGCACCGCCCCGTACTTCGGCCTGGCCTGGATGCTGTCCAAGAACGGCATGAGCCTCAAGGACGTGAAGATCGTCTCGCTGGAGCCACAGCCGGCCGCGCAGGCCTTCGTCTCGGGCCAGAACGACGCGGCCATGACCTACGAGCCCTACCTGTCCACCGTGCGCGCCAACCCTGCGGCCGGCAAGATCCTGGCCACCACCATCGAATACCCGATGGTGATGGACACCGTGGGTTGCGACCCCGTGTGGCTCAAGGCCAACCCCAAGGCCGCGCAGGCACTGACCAATTCGTACTTCGACGCGCTGGAAATGATCAAGGCCGACCCGACCAAGTCCAATGAGATCATGGGCGCCGCCGTCAAACAGACGGGCGAGGCCTTCGCCAAGTCGTCGGCCTTCCTGCGCTGGCAGGACAAGGCTGCGAACCAGAAGTTCTTTGCGGGTGAGCTCACGTCCTTCATGAAGGATGCCGGCGCCATCCTGCTCGAAGCCGGCGTGATCCGCAAGGCGCCCGAGAACTTCCCTGCGATGTTCGACGACAGCTTCATCAAGTAAGCAACCACCAAAGGATCGAACCATGAGTCGCGTGATGGGTGTTGCACCTGTGCTGGAGCCCGAGCGGCCTCGCCGCCGGGCCCTGGCCCCGCTAGAACCTGTGAGCACCCGCACGCGGCTGGTCCTGGGAGTGGCGTTTTTCATTCTGTTCTTCGCCGCCTGGTCCGTGTTCACGCTGGGGGGCTTCGTATCGCCCACGTTCCTGGCCAGCCCCGTTACCATGGCCAAGGAAGGCTGGCTGCTGTTCACCGAGTTCGGCTTCCTGCACGACATCGGCATGACCGTGTGGCGCGTGCTCGGAGGCTTCATCCTGGCGGCCATCGTCGCGGTGCCCCTGGGCATCGCGATGGGCGCGCACAAGGGGGTGGAGGCGTTCCTGGAGCCCTTCGTATCGTTCTGCCGCTACCTGCCGGCCTCGGCCTTCATTCCCCTCTTGATCCTGTGGGCAGGCCTGGGCGAAATGCAGAAACTGCTGGTGATCTTCATCGGCTCGGTGTTCCAGATCATCCTGATGGTGGCCGTGATCGTCGGCAATGCCCGCAAGGACCTGGTGGAGGCGGCCTATACGCTGGGCTCCACGCCCACCGGCATCGTGCGCCGCGTGCTGATCCCGGGTGCCGCACCCGACATCGCCGAAACCCTGCGCCTGGTGCTGGGCTGGGCCTGGACCTATGTGATCGTGGCCGAGCTGATCGGCTCTTCTTCAGGCATCGGCCACATGATCACCGACAGCCAGGCGCTGCTCAACACCGGCCAGATCATCTTCGGCATCATCGTCATCGGCCTCATCGGGCTGGTGTCGGATTCCTTCTTCAAGTTCGTCAACCGCCGTCTGTTTGCATGGAGCGCCCTGCGATGAACCCGCTGCTGTCCATCCAAGGTGTCTCGCGCACCTTCGTCAGCCCCAAGGGGCAGGTGACCCAGGCCCTGCTGCCCGTGGATTTCGACGTCGAAGAAAACGATTTCGTGACCATCCTCGGTCCCTCGGGCTGCGGCAAGTCGACCATGCTGCGCATCGTGGCTGGGCTGGACCACCCCACCTCGGGCCGTGTGCTGCTGGGTGGCCGCCCCGTGGAAGGCCCGGGCGCCGACCGGGGCATGGTGTTCCAAAGCTACACGCTGTTCCCCTGGCTGACCATCGAACAGAACATCCGCTTCGGCCTGCGCGAGCGCGGCATGCCCGAGGCGCAGCAAAAGGAGCGCGCCGACTACTTCATCGCCAAGGTCGGCCTGCGCGGCTTCGAGCAGCATTTCCCCAAGCAGCTCTCGGGCGGTATGCAGCAGCGCACGGCCATTGCCCGCGCGCTGGCCAACGATCCCAAGATCCTGCTGATGGACGAACCCTTCGGCGCCCTGGACAACCAGACCCGCGTGCTCATGCAGGAACTGCTGCTGGGTATCTGGGAGGCCGAGCGCAAGACCGTGATGTTCGTGACGCACGACATCGACGAGGCCATCTTCATGGCCAACCGCGTGGCGGTGTTCAGCGCCCGGCCCGGCCGCATCAAGACCGAGCTGGCCGTGGACCTGCCGCACCCGCGCCACTACACGATCAAGACCTCGCCCGAGTTCATGGACCTCAAGGCGCGCCTGACCGAGGAAATCCGCGCCGAATCCATGGCCGCGGACGCCCACTGAGCCACCCGGTCCAGCCCTCTACCACCATGTCCACCGCTTCCTCCGCCCGCCCCAAGGCCACGCAGCAGTCTGCTGCGCAGCCCGAGGCGTCTGCACTGGCCCTGTACCAGCAGATCAAGGACCACATCGCGCGCAAGATCCAGGACGGCTCCTGGAAGGCCGGCGACCGCCTGCCGTCCGAGAACGACCTGGTGACCCAGTTCGGCATGTCGCGCATGACGGTGAACCGCGCCCTGCGCGAGCTGGCCGAGCAGGGTCGCATCGTGCGCGTTGCGGGCGTGGGCAGTTTCGTGGCCGAGGACAAGCCCCAGTCCACCTTGCTGCAGATCGCCAACCTGGCCAGCGAGATCCGCCAGCGCGGGCACGACTACCGCTGCAAGGTGCTGACCGTGGAGCGCGTCTCGGCCACCATGGAGGTGGCGGCGGCGCTCGACATGCGCACCGGCGAATCGGTGTTCCACGCCGTCTGCGTGCACCTGGAGGATGGCCTGCCCGTGCAGCTCGAAGACCGCTACGTGAACCCGCGCGTGGTGCCCCAGTTCGCGCAGCAGGATTTCACGCTGCTGCAGCCCTCGGAATTCCTGGTGCGCAACGTGCCCTTCGACCAGGTCGAGCATGTGGTGGATGCCGTGCTGCCCACGGCCGACCAGGCCCTGCTGCTCGAAATGGACCCGGCCCAGCCCTGCCTGCTGCTCACGCGGCGCACCTGGAGCCGGGGTGTACCCGTGACCATGGTGCGCTGCCTGCACCCGTCATCGCGCTACCGGCTGGGGAGCCGCTTCCGGGCGGACGGCAACCCGGTTTTTGAATAGATTTCCTGGGGTTTGCCCGCTGCGAGCCTCCATTTTTCGCTTGTGCCAACTTGTATATACAGGATCAACCAATGACCACTGCAACCTCTGTATCCCCAAGCACCCTGCTGCTGCGCCCCGGACAGGTGAGCCTTGCCGAACTGCGCCGTCTGAGCGCTGGTGGCGTGCGCCTGTCGCTGGACCCTGCAGCCCTGGCCGGCATGCAGGCCTCCGAAGCCACCGTGCAACGCATCGTGGACGAAGATCAGGTGGTCTATGGCATCAATACCGGCTTCGGCAAGCTTGCCAGCACCAAGATCGCCCATGACCGCCTGGCCGAGCTGCAGCGCAACCTGGTGCTCTCGCACAGCGTGGGCACGGGCGAGTCGCTGCCCGATCCGGTGGTGCGCATGGTGCTGGCCACCAAGGCCGTGAGCCTGGCGCGCGGCCATTCGGGCGTGCGCCCGGCCCTGGTCGACGCCTTGCTGGCGCTGGCCAATGCCGACGTGCTGCCCGTGATTCCGGCCAAGGGCTCGGTGGGCGCCTCGGGCGACCTGGCGCCGCTGGCCCACATGGCCTGCGTGCTCATCGGCGAAGGCCAGGCCAAGGTCAATGGCCAGTTGGTCTCCGGCCGCGAAGCCATGGCCGCAGTGGGCCTCGATCCCTTCGTGCTGGGCCCCAAGGAAGGCCTGGCGCTGCTCAACGGCACGCAGGTGTCCACCGCGCTGGCGCTGGCGGGCCTGTTCGGCGCCGAGAGCGTGCTGGCCGCCGGCCTGGTGTCGGGCGCGCTGTCGCTCGAAGCCATCAAGGGTTCGGTCAAGCCCTTCGATGCCCGCATCCACGAGGCGCGCGGCCAGGTGGGCCAGATCGCCGTGGCGGCGGCCGTGCGCGCGCTGCTCGACGGCAGCGAGATCGATCCCTCGCACCCCAACTGCGGCCGGGTGCAGGACCCGTACTCCATCCGCTGCGTGCCCCAGGTGATGGGCGCGTGCCTCGATAACCTTACGCACGCCGCGCGCGTGCTGCGCATCGAGGCCAATGCGGCATCTGACAACCCGCTGGTGTTCACCGACACGGGCGAGGTGATCTCGGGCGGCAACTTCCACGCCGAGCCGGTGGCCTTCGCGGCCGACATCATCGCGCTGGCCGTGTCGGAGATCGGTGCCATCTCCGAGCGCCGCATGGCGCTGCTCCTGGACACCGGCCTGTCCGGTCTGCCAGCCTTTTTGATCCGCGATAGCGGCGTGAACTCGGGCTTCATGATCGCCCAGGTCACCGCCGCCGCGCTCGCGGCCGAGAACCAGTGCCTGGCCCACCCGAGCAGCGTGACCAGCCTGCCCACCTCGGCCAACCAGGAGGACCATGTGTCCATGGCCACCTACGGCGCACGCCGCCTCGGTGACATGGTGCGCAACACCGCCGTCATTGTCGGCATCGAGGCCATGGCCGCCGCGCAGGGCATCGATTTCGAGCGCGTGCCTGCACCGGGCGCCGCCGCAACCCCCTGGCTCAAGAGCTCCGCGCTCATCGAGGCGCAGCTGGCCGCCATTCGCCAGCGCGTGGCCTTCCTGGAGCAGGACCGCTACCTGGCGCCCGACATCGAGGCCATGCGCCTGTGGGCGCTCGAATCCGCCTGGCCTGCGCCCCTGACCCTGTGCCTGCCCAGCCACGCCTGAGCTTGTCCATTCAACCGTTTTATTCGCACCAACGTTGACCAGGAGATCACCATGAACGCCAACGACGCCATCCTGTCCGCCACCTCCGCCGATCCTCGCCACGATCCCACGCGCGTGATCCGCGCGCCGCGCGGCACCGAGCTCACCTGCAAGAACTGGCTCATCGAGGCGGCCTACCGCATGATCCAGAACAACCTCGACCCCGAGGTGGCCGAGCGCCCGCAGGACCTGGTGGTCTACGGCGGCATCGGCCGTGCGGCGCGCAACTGGGAGTGCTTCGACCAGATCCTGGCCTCGCTCAAGGACCTGAACGATGACGAGACCCTGCTGGTGCAGTCGGGCAAGCCGGTGGGCGTGTTCAAGACCCATGCCAACGCGCCGCGCGTGCTGCTGGCCAACTCCAACCTGGTGCCCAAGTGGGCCACCTGGGAGCATTTCAGCGAACTCGACCAGAAGGGCCTGTTCATGTATGGCCAGATGACGGCCGGCAGCTGGATCTACATCGGCAGCCAGGGCATCGTGCAGGGCACGTTCGAGACCTTCGTCGAGGCCGGCCGCCAGCACTACGGCAACAGCCTGGCGGGCAAGTGGATCCTCACGGCCGGCCTGGGCGGCATGGGCGGCGCGCAGCCGCTGGCCGCCACGCTGGCCGGCGCCGTGTCGCTCAACATCGAGTGCCAGCAAAGCAGCATCGACTTTCGCCTGCGCACCCGCTACGTGGACAAGCAGGCCAAGGACATCGATGACGCCATCGCCCTGATCCAGCACCACACCGAGCGCAAGGAAGCCGTCTCCATCGCCTTGCTGGGCAATGCCGCCGACGTGCTGCCCGAGCTGGTGCGCCGCGCCCAGGCCGGTGGCATCAAGCCCGACCTGGTGACCGACCAGACCTCGGCGCACGACCTGATCAACGGCTACCTGCCCAGCGGCTGGACCGTGCCCGAGTGGCAGGCCGCCATGAAGGACCCTGCGCGCCATGCGGCGCTCACTGCCGCTGCCGCCAAGAGCTGCGCCGTGCATGTGCAAGCCATGCTCGACTTCCAGGCCATGGGCGTGCCCACGGTGGACTACGGCAACAACATCCGCCAGGTGGCGTTCGACGAGGGCGTGAAGAACGCCTTCGACTTCCCGGGCTTTGTGCCGGCCTACATCCGCCCCCTGTTCTGCGAGGGCAAGGGCCCGTTCCGCTGGGTGGCGCTGTCGGGCGACCCGGAAGACATCTACAAGACCGACGCCAAGATCAAGGAACTGTTCCCGAACAACACGCACACCCACCGCTGGCTGGACATGGCGCGCGAGCGCATCAGCTTCCAGGGCCTGCCGGCGCGCATTTGCTGGCTGGGCCTGGGCGAGCGCCACATCGCGGGCCTGGCCTTCAACGAGATGGTGAAGAACGGCGAGCTCAAGGCCCCCATCGTGATCGGCCGCGACCACCTCGATACCGGCTCGGTCGCCAGCCCCAACCGCGAGACCGAGAGCATGAAGGACGGCACCGACGCCGTGAGCGACTGGCCGCTGCTCAACGCGCTGCTCAACACTGCGGGCGGCGCCACCTGGGTCAGCCTGCACCACGGGGGTGGCGTGGGCATGGGCTACTCGCAGCATTCGGGCATGGTCATCGTCGCCGACGGTACCGATGCAGCAGCCGAGCGCCTGGCGCGCGTGCTGGTCAACGACAGCGGCAGCGGCGTGATGCGCCACGCCGATGCCGGCTACGACCTCGCCGTGGCCACCGCGAAGAAGCAGGGCCTCAAATTGCCCATGGTGCGCTGATCACAGGCCATACAGCATCCGTACCGAGGCCCTGAGACATGCCCAAGGACGCGCCAACGCTGCCCGCCGTGCCCACAGCCGACCGGGTGCTGCAGGTACTGGCCGTGCTGGCCCAGCAGGGCAAGTCCATGCCTGCGGCCGAACTCATGGAGCGCACCGGCCTGGCGCGCAGCACGCTGTACCGCCAGCTCGCGCGGCTCAAGCGCTGGGGCTTCGTGCTCGAAAGCGATGGCTTCTATGCCCCCGGTCCGCTGAGCCTGCAGCTGGCACTGGGCTTCGATCTGGCCTCGCACCTGGTGCGCCAGGCCCGGCCCGACATGGTGGATCTGGCCCAGCAATCGCAGGAGAGCGTGGGCCTGATCGTCGCCGTGAACGACCAGGCCATCTGCCTGGACATGGTCGAGAGCCAGCATTCGCTGCGCTGCTCTTTCGAGAAGGGTCGCAGCGTGCCCCTGCGCGCCGGGGCCTCGGCCAAGTGCGTGTTGGCCCACCTGCCCGAGGCGGTGCGCGCTGCCGTGCTCGACAGCCAATGGGGCGCAGGCACGCCCGAACGCGATGCCGCGCAGCGCGAGACCGATGCCATCCGCAAGGCAGGCTTTGCCATGACCGCCGGCGAGGTGGACCCCGGCGTCTGGGGCTGCAGCGTGCCCCTGTTCGGCGCCTCGCGTCAGTCCGTGGGGGCCATCACGCTGATGGCACCCATCGTGCGCGCCAGCGGGCAGGAAGAAGCCCTGATCCGCATGGCCGTGGTGGCCGCGGCGCGCATCTCGCGCCAACTGGTTCTGCATTGACTGACAACGACACAAGTGATTTTTCCGATGACCGCCTCACTCCCCATGGCCTTGCTGTTCCCCATCCCTGGACAGGAGGCCTGAACATGGTCCAGTTCTTCGACCTGGCCTCCACCCCCAGCGTGCCCTGGAAGAACGGTGGCGGCAGCACCCGCGAACTGGCCTGCTGGCCGCAGGGCGCGGGCATGGATGGCTTCGAGTGGCGCGTGAGCGTGGCCACGATTGCCCAGGCGGGCCCGTTCTCGGCCTTCCCGGGCGTGGACAGGCAGATCATGCTGCTCGACGGCGACGGGGTGCACCTGCGCTCCAACGACGGCCAACTGGACCATGACCTCGACCAGCCCTGGCAGCCGCTGGCCTTCAAGGGCGATGTCGCCGTGGATTGCGACATGCTGGGCGGCCCATCCACCGACTTCAACCTCATGGTGCGCCGGGGCCGCTGGCATGGCGGCCTGCAGGTGACCGGCCATGCGCGTGTGGCAGGGCGCACGCGCGCCGGCCTGTGCATGGTGCTGCGCGGACGCTGGCGCTGCGGCGAGGACGTGCTGGAACCCGGCCAGGGGCTGTGGTGGAGCGATGGCACCGCAGAAAATGCGCTGGAACCCCTGGACCCCCCGGCGCAAGGGCAGCCTGACCCTGCGCTGGCCTGGATCGACCTGGACATGGAACCCTCCGACTGACTGTTTGCCCATGACAACCACCACCATCCCCACCCCTCAAAGCCATCCCTCTGCCGATGGCATCTGGATCGGCCTGCGCCCAGCCCCTGGCTTGTGCACTGCCGACCTGCCTGTGCCCGAAGGCGCGGCCACCTGCGTGGTGGTGCAGGGCGGCACCGTGCAGTGGGTGGGGCCGGAGGACGCCTGGCCCGCCGCCTGGAATGCGCTGCCGCGCTTCGACGCGCGGGGCGCCCTGGCCACACCCGGCCTGGTGGACTGCCATACCCACCTGGTCTATGGCGGCCAGCGCGCCAACGAATTCGCGATGCGCCTGGCGGGCGCCACCTACGAAGAGGTGGCCAGGGCCGGCGGCGGTATCGTCTCGTCGGTGCGCGCCACGCGCGAGGCCAGCGAGGATGAACTTTTCGCCCTGGCCCTGCCGCGCCTGCAGGCGCTGCTGGACGAGGGCGTCTGCGCCATCGAGATCAAGTCGGGCTACGGCCTGGCGCTGGACCACGAGCGCAAGCAACTGCGCGTGGCACGCCGTCTGGGCGAGGCTTTGGGCGTGACGGTGCGCACCACCTTCCTCGGCGCGCATGCGCTGCCATCCGAGTACGCGGGCCGCAGCCAGGACTACACCGACCTGGTCTGCAAGGAGATGCTGCCTGCGCTGGCTGCAGAAGGCCTGGTGGATGCGGTGGACGTGTTCTGCGAACGCATCGCCTTCACGCTGGCCGAGACGGAGCAGGTCTTCCAGGCCGCGCGCGCGCTGGGCATTCCCGTCAAGCTTCATGCGGAGCAGTTGTCCGACATGGGCGGGGCCGCGCTGGCCGCGCGCTACGGCGCGCTCTCGTGCGATCACATCGAGCACCTGTCGGCCGACGGCATTGCCGCCATGAAGGCCGCAGGCACCGTGGCCGTGCTGCTGCCCGGCGCCTACTACACGCTGCGCGACACGCACCTACCGCCCATCGCCGCGCTGCGCGAGGCTGGCGTGCCCATGGCCGTGTCCACCGACCACAACCCCGGCACCTCGCCCGCGCTGAGCCTGCTGCTCATGGCCAACATGGCCTGCACGCTGTTCCGCCTGACGGTGCCCGAGGCGCTGGCCGGCATCACCACGCACGCCGCGCGCGCGCTGGGCCTGCAGGACACGCATGGCCTCATCGCATCGGGCCGGCCGGCCAACTTCGTGCTCTGGCCCTTTGCCGATGCGGCGGAGCTGGCCTACTGGTTCGGCCACAAGCCCGCGCGCACCATCGTGCGCCAGGGGCGCATTGTGAAAGGGGCCTGAGCCCATGGCCACGCACAGCGAATTCCTGGCAGCGCTGGTCGAGGCGCTCGGTGCCGACCGCGTGCAGGTGGGCGCTGCCGTGCCCCCGCGCCACCATACCGATTGGAGCGGCACGGCCCCCGTGCCACCGCTGGCGCTGGTGCTCCCGCGCAGCACCGAGGAAGTCTCGGTCCTGCTGCGCCTGTGCCATGCCCACCGCGTGCCCGTGGTGCCCCAGGGCGGCCTCACCGGTCTGGCCGGGGCGGCCGTGCCCTGCGCGGGCGGGGTGGCGCTGTCGCTGGACCGCATGAACGCCATCGAGGCGGTGGACGCACGCTCTGCCACGCTCACCGTGCAGGCCGGTGCCACCGTGCAGGCGGTGCAGGAGGCCGCGCTCGCCGTGGGCCTGCAGTTCGGCGTGGACTTCGGTGCGCGCGGCTCGGCCCAGGTGGGCGGGGCCGTGTCCACCAATGCCGGCGGCAATGGCGTGCTGCAGTACGGCATGGTGCGCGAGCAGGTGCTGGGCCTGGAGGTGGTGCTGGCCGACGGCACGCTGCTGCCCATGCTGCGGCCCATGCTCAAGAACAACACGGGCTACGACCTCAAGCAGTGGTTCATCGGCGCCGAGGGCACGCTGGGCGTGGTCACGCGCGCGCTGCTGCGCCTGCGGCCACTGCCGCGCGCCAAGGCGACCGCGCTGGTGGCGCTGCCCGATTTCGATGCGGCGCTGGCGCTGCTGGGCCGGCTGCAGGGTCGCTTTCCGGGTGCGCTCTCGGCCTTCGAGCTCATGTGGCGCGATTTTGTCGAGGCCTCGCTGCGCTGGCAGACGCTGCGCGAGCCGTTCGAGGCGCCGCACCCGTTTGCTGCGCTCATCGACGTCGGCGGCCAGGACGAAGCCGGCCTGCGTGACGCGCTGGAAGAAGTGTTGGGCGAGGCCATGGAGGCCGGTGAAGCCATCGATGCCGCCATCGCCCAGTCGCAGGCCCAGGCGCAAGCCTTGTGGAAGATCCGCGAGGCCACGGCCGAGCTGCCCGCGCACATGCACCCACCCATCAACTTCGACGTGAGTCTGCCGCAGGCCGACATCGGCCGGTTTGCCGAGGAATGCCGTGCCGCGCTGTCCGCCCGCTGGCCCGGGCATGCCACGGTGTTCTTCGGCCATATCGGCGACGGCAACCTGCACCTCTCCACCGATGCCTCCACCGTGGGCGGTGACGAGGCCGCAGTCGAGGCACTGGTGTACGCCCAGGTGGCGGCCTTTGGCGGCAGCGTCTCGGCCGAGCATGGCATCGGCCTGCACAAGAAGCCCTACCTCCACGCCAGCCGCACACCGGCCGAACTGGCTGCCATGCGCGCCGTCAAGCAGGCGCTCGACCCCCTCCATCTCATGAACCCCGGCAAGGTATTCGACCTATGAACGCTGCTGCATCCGCCATTGAAGCCCTGGCCCGCCCCGAGGTGGCCCCGCTGCCCGCCTACAACGCCGGCCTGTCGTCCGATGCCGTGCGCCAGCGCTACGGCGTGACCGAGATCGCGCGCCTGGCCAGCAACGAGAACCCCTACGGCGCCAGCCCCGCCGTGGCGCGCGCGCTGGTGGACCTGGCAGCGCGCGTGGGCACCTACCCCGATGCGAACTGCACCGCGCTGCGTGCGGCCATCGGGGCACGCACAGGCATTGAATCGCATCGCATCGTCGTGGGCAATGGCTCCGAGGACATCCTGCAGATGCTGTGCCAGGCCTTCCTGTCGCAGGGCGACCGGGTGCTCACCCAGCGCCCGGCCTTCGGCCTGCACGAGATCTACCCGCGCATGATGGGCGCGCAGGTCGAGCTGCTGGCGCTCACGCCCGAACTCGGCTTCGACGTGGATGCCTGGTGCGAAGCGCTGGCGCGCAGCCCCAAGATCGCCATGCTGGCCAATCCCTCCAACCCCGTGGGCTGCATGTTCACGGCGCAGGAGTTCGAGCGCCTGCTTGCGGCCACGCCCGCGCACACGCTGCTGGTGGTGGACGAGGCCTACTACGAGTACGCCTGCCATGCGCAAAGCTACCCCGACGTGCTGGCCCTGCTGCGTGGCCGTGCCGCGCCATGGATCGTGCTGCGCACCTTCTCCAATGCCTGGGGCCTGGCGGGCCTGCGCGTGGGTTATGGCCTGGCCAGCGACGCAGCGCTGGTGCAATTGCTCGACCGGGTGCGCACGCCCTTCAACGTGAACCATGCCGCCCAGGCTGCGGCGCTGGCGGCCTGGGGCGACGAGGCCTTCATGCGCCAGAGCGTGGCCGAGACCGTGCGCCTGCGCGGCGTGTTGCTGGGGCGCCTGCAGGCCTTGGCGGGCGTTCGCATTGCGCCTTCGGCCACCAACTTCCTGTTTCTGGACATCGGCCGGCCCAATGGCCCGGTGAACGAGGCCCTGCTGGCCCGCGGCCTCATCACCAAGCCCTGGAAGGAGCCGGGTTTCGAGTCCTTCATTCGCGTTTCGGTGGGTACCGAGGCCGAAAACGCGCGCTTTGCGCAAGCGCTGGCCGAGATCCTGGAGGTGGCGGCATGAGTACGAACTTGCTGTTTGCCGAACACGCACTGCTCCCCGGTGGCTGGGCGCGCGACGTGCTGCTGCAGTGGGACGCCGCGGGCCGCCTGCAGTCCGTGGCGCCGGGCAGGGCGGCTGGCGCCGCGCCACGCGCCACGGGGCCCGTGGTGCCGGGCATGCCCAACCTGCATTCGCATGCCTTCCAGCGTGCGTTCGCGGGCCTCACGGAATACCGCGGCGAAAGCCAGGACAGCTTCTGGAGCTGGCGCAACCTCATGTACCGCTTTGCGGCGCAGATCACGCCCGAGTCGCTCGAGGCCATCGCCACCTGGCTCTATGTTGAGATGCTCGAGGCGGGCTATACCTCCGTCTGCGAGTTCCACTACGTGCACCACGACCAGGACGGCCGTCCCTATGCCGACGATGCCACGCTGTCGCTCGCGCTGCTGCGCGCGGCGCGCAATGCAGGCATCGGCATAACCTTGCTGCCGGTGCTCTACCAGACCAGCGGCTTTGGCGCCAGGCCGCCGCGTGCGGACCAGGCGCGCTTCATCCGCAGCACCGACAGCATGCTGGCGCTGCTGGAGCGCCTGGCCCCCTTGGCGAAGGCGCAGGGTGCTGGCCTGGGCCTGGCGCCGCACTCGCTGCGCGCCGTGCCGCCCGACAGCCTGGCCGCCGCCGTGCAGGGCCTCACCGCCATCGATGCCCACGCCCCCATTCACATCCACATCGCCGAGCAGACCCAGGAGGTGGAAGACTGCCTGGCCTGGAGCGGCCAGCGCCCCGTTCAGTGGCTACTCGACAACGTGGCCGTGGACGCCCGCTGGTGCCTGGTGCATGCCACGCACATGGCGCCGCAGGAGTATGCGGATGCCGCGCGCACCGGTGCCGTGGCCGGCATCTGCCCGACCACCGAGGCCAACCTGGGCGACGGCATCTTCGACATGCCGCTGTGGCAGGGCCATGGCGGTGCCTGGGGCGTGGGCTCCGACAGCCATGCCTGCGTGAATGCGGCCGAGGAATTGCTGATGCTGGAGTACAGCCAGCGCCTGTCGCTGCGCCAGCGCAACGTCCTGGCCAGCGCTGCGCAGCCCCAGGTGGCCACGGCTATGTGGCTCGCGTCCGTGCAGGGCGGGGCGCAGGCATCGGGCCGCCCTGTGGCGGGTCTGGCCGTGGGCCAGCAGGCCGATTTCGCGGTGCTGGACCCGGCGCACATTGCGCTTGCCGGGTTGCCGATCGAAGCCATGCTCTCGGCCCATGTGTTCGGCAGCCACCGTACCAGTGCGCTGCACGGCCTGTGGGCCGGCGGCGTACAGCGTGTGTCCGCAGGCCGGCATGCCCTGCATGAGAGTGCGGCTGCTGCCTTTGCCCAGGCCCGTGCGGCAACCATCGCGCCACAATGAAGAACTCTGAAAAGCGTCCCTTGAGACCCACGCCATGACCGTCACCACCCAACCCGCCTTCACTTTCCACCAAGGCACCGCGCCGCTGCTGGTTTCCATGCCGCATGTGGGCACCTATGTGCCACCGGCCATTGCCGCGCGCTTCACCGACGAGTGCCGCCAGGTGCCCGACACCGACTGGCACCTGGAGCGCCTGTACGATTTTGCGAAAGGCATGGGCGCATCCATCCTCGCGGCCACGCATTCGCGCTATGTGGTGGACCTGAACCGCCCGCCCGATGGGGCCAGCCTCTACCCAGGCCAGAGCGTCACCGGCCTGTGCCCCGTGGACACCTTCGACGACACGCCCATCTACACCCGCGGCGACGGGCCCGACGATACCGAAGTGGCCGAGCGCCGCGATGCCATCTGGGCGCCGTACCACGCGCAGCTGCGCGCCGAGCTCGACCGCATCAGCGCCGCCCACGGCGTGGTCGTGCTGTGGGATGCGCATTCGATCCGCTCGGTGCTGCCGCGCTTCTTCGAGGGCAAGCTGCCCGACCTGAACCTGGGCACGGCCAACGGCGAGAGCTGCGACCCGGCGCTGGCGCAGGAGCTGCTGGCCATTGCGCAGGCCGCACCGGGCCATACCGCCGTGCTCAACGGCCGCTTCAAGGGCGGGCACATCACGCGCCACTACGGCCAGCCCGCGCAGAACGTGCATGCCGTGCAGCTGGAGATGACGCAGTGCAGCTACATGCAGGAGGCCCTGCCATTCGACTACCTGCCCGAGGTGGCTGCAGGCGTGCAGTCGCACCTGAAACGCATGCTGGAGGCCGCGCTGGCCTTTGCGCAGGCGCGCGCCAAGGGCTGAACTGCCCAGCTTTACCGCCGATAGGGCCGTTGCTGAACGTGTATAGGTGCTAACATGTGCCAAGCGGTCCTTGCATGGCCGCAGGTGAGCCATTCGGCCACCATTGCGGAAGGAGCCGCATTCTCGTGGATCCAGCGGCTTACTACTACATGCCCTTGTTCAAGCCAGGCGCCTTCGTGCACCTGGGATCGAACCGCGAGACGGTGAGCCATATCGTCGTTCGCCGCGATGCCATGATGATCTACTTGGTGGGGCACGAGGCTCCGGTGCATCCTGATGCACTTCGGCTGGCGCCCACAGCCTTCCATCTCGCGCGCGTGCCGGATCGCCTCTGAGAGGCTGAGAATCTTTCGTCCACGCCCGCCTTGTACGCCAAAACACCTCGGCTCGTCGAAAGCAAATGCTCGCCATAGCCCGAGCTATGGCTGTGCTTTGCGCCTAGATCCGAGGCGTTTTGACGCGCCCCTCGGACACGGCCAAAAAATTCCCAGCCTCTGAGTCCAGGCCCGCAGCGCGGGCTTCTTTACCCCGCCTGGTGGTGCGCCATGGTTTCGCCCAACCGCACTGGACGTGCAGGCGCCCACTCGGCGTTGAACTGGAAGGGTCCCTTGGGGAACAGCATCACCACGGTGGAGCCGAGCAGGAAACGGCCCATCTCCTCGCCCTTTTGCAGCGACACCTGGTCGGCCGGGTAGTCCCAGTGGCGCAGCACGCCGGTGCGCGGCGGGTTCACTTGGCCATGCCAGACGGTGGCCATGCTGCCCACGATGGTCGCGCCCACCAGCACCAGCACGAAGGGCCCGTGCGCCGAATCGAAGAAGCACACCACGCGCTCGTTGCGCGCGAACAGGCCGGGCACGCCGCGCGCCGTGGTCGGGTTTACCGAAAACAGATCGCCGGGCACATGCACCATGCGCGTGAGCTGGCCTGCGCAGGGCATGTGGATGCGGTGGTAGTCGCGCGGGCTCAGGTACAGGGTGGCGAAGTAGCCATCGTCAAAGCGCGCAGCCAGCGACGAATCGCCGCCCACCAGTGCCGTGGTGGAGTACGAATGGCCCTTGGCCTGGAAGATCTGGTCCTTCTGGATGGGGCCGAACTGGCTGATGGCACCGTCCACGGGGCAGACCAGGTCGGCATCGGCCAGCAGGCGCGCGCCGGGCTGCAGGGCCCGGGTGAAGAAGTCGTTGAACGAGGCATAGGCCGCGATGTCCGGATTGGCAGCCTCCGCCATGTTCACCTTGTAGTGGGACACGAAGCCTCGGATCACTGAGGTGGTCAGCCCTCCGAGCTGGGCCGAGGCGAATTTTCCCGCCAGGGCGGTCATGGCCTGCTTGGGCATCAGGTACTGGGGGAGAACGGCGAGGCTGTCAGACACTGTGGGAACATCCTTGGAAAGGGGTGCGGGCCATTCTACTGATGGCGGGCGCTCAAAAAATGTAGGTGTGCAGCCTGTTGTGCAGGCTGCGTTGGCCAGGCGGCGGGGCGTGGCGCCCAGTCTTCGGACGCCTGCACCAGCGCGCCGATGTAGCTGCCCAGGTCGATGCCCAGCATGCTGGCCGCAGCCTCGGCGCCTGCATCGCGGCGGTTGGCGCTGGTTGCGAAGCGGCTGAACGCGGGCCAGTCGCGCGCCAACTGCTCCACCGCGATGCGGGCGAGGTCGTACGACAGCGCGTTGCCATCGTCCGTGCGGTGGAAAGAGTCGCCCGACCAGAACTCCTGCACGCGCTCGGCATTCCAGAACGCCAGGTGGCGCTGGTGCATGGCCTGCGGCGTCTGCGCAGGGTGGCGCGCGCCTGTCAAGCGGTGCTCGGTGTTCACGGCCAGGCCTTCGTCGAGCCAGGTGGGCAGGTGCAGGTACGACAGGGCGCTGTGCGTGAGTTCGTGCGCGATCACGGGCTCTATGGTCGACAGGTCGGCCTGCACCACCACGAAGTGCGGGCAGCCGTTGTGGATGAACATGCCGCCGCTGAAGGCGAATTCACCGCCATCGGGATAGAACTGCCCCACGTAGTGGTAGTAGAGCTCCTCGCTCTCCAGCACCAGCAGCACGCTCTTCTCGCCCGGGTGGAAGCGGGCCACGCCGTCGAGCACGCGCGCGATGCGCTGGCGCGTCTTGCCCACGTAGCCCGCCATGGCCTGTGCCACTGGCGGCTCCAGGGGGGACAGGATGGAGACGTCCGCGCTCTCGTGCAGGTGCATGTGCGGGCCGATGGCGTCGCGCAGGTGCAGTAGCCAGGCGCGGCGGCCCAGGGCGATGGCTTCTGTGGTGGCTTCGGGGCTGGCGGCCTGTCCGGCCCAGTGGTCGAGTGCCTGCCAGTCCATCAGGGGCAGGCCGGCGGGGGCGCTCAGGTGGTCCCGCACGGCGAAGGGTTCGAGGCCGGCCATGCGCAGCACCTCCGGCGCCGGGGGGTGTTCGCCGCCCTGGCCCGGCAAGGCCAATGCCGCAGGCAGTGAATCCGCTGGCGGCGCAAACTGGTAGCGCGCCATGAATGCGCCCAGGAAGGGCAGGATCCAGATGCCCATCACCATCAGCGCCTTGCGGTTGGCGAACTCGTTGCTGCGCCGCACGCGCCGCGTGGCCCAGGTGTTGAGCAGCACCAGGGCGGCAAGCAGTGAGAGGAAGATGGCGGGGGCAGGGGACATGGGCGAGCATGGCGGTGCAGAGACCGCCGGATGCTACACGCCCAGGTGCTGCTCCAGCAGTTGCGGCTGGGAACACAGGGTCTCTGAGCTGCCTTCGAACACCACCTGGCCCTTGACCAGGATGACGTTGCGATCGGTGATCTGGGTGACGTGCTTCCAGTTCTTGTCGACGATCACGCTGCTGATGCCGCTGGCCTTGATGAGGCTGCAGATGCGCCAGATCTCGCGCGCGATCAGCGGCGCCAGGCCTTCGGTGGCCTCGTCGAGGATGAGCACGTCGGGGTTCGTCATCAGTGCGCGGCCGATGGTCAGCATCTGCTGCTCGCCGCCGCTGAGCTGCTGGCCGCCATGGCCCAGGCGTTCCTTGAGGCGCGGAAAGGTCTCCAGCACGCGCTCGTAGGTCCAGTCGCGCTGGCCGCGCGTGCCGGCGCGGGCTGCCATCTGCAGGTTTTCGACCACGCTCAGGTTGCCGAAAATGCCGCGCCCCTCGGGCACGTAGGCGATCCCCAGGCGCGCCACCTCGTAGGGTGGTCGGCCCGTGGTGTCGCGCCCGGCCACGGCCACGCTGCCCGAGCGTGGCTTCACCAGGCCCATGAGCGACTTGAGCAAGGTGCTCTTGCCCATGCCGTTGCGACCCATGAGGCCGATGGTCTCGGCCTGGCCCACGGTGAAGTCCACCCCGTGCAGGATGTGGCTGGCGCCGTAGAAGGTGTTGAGGCCGCGGGCCTCGATCAGGGGAGTGTTTTGCTGCTGCTGTGCCATGTCAGTGTTCCTCACCCAGGTAGGCGGCCTGCACGTTGGCGTCGGCGCGCACTTCGGGCGGCGTGCCGCTGGCAATGGCTTCGCCGTTGACCATCACCGTGAGGTGGTCGGCCAGGGCGAACACGGCGTCCATGTCGTGCTCCACCAGCATCATCGCGTGACCGGGCTTGATGCGCAGCAGCAGCTGCACCATGCGCTCGGCCTCGGCCACGCCCATGCCGGCCAGGGGCTCGTCGAGCAGCAGCACCTGGGGCTCGGTGGCCAGGGTCATGGCGATCTCCAGCTGGCGCTGCTCGCCATGGCTCATGGTGCCGGCCACGGCATCGCGCCGCGCCTGCAGGCCTGCCAGTTCGATGGCCCGGTCCACGCGTTCACTGCTGGCGCGGTTGTGCGCGCCCTGGTCGCGTGTGTCGCGCCACCAGCGCAGCGGGTTCCAGGGCTGCTGCGGATCGCGCGACTGGGCGGCCAGGCGCACGTTCTCGTGCACGGTGAAGGGCAGAAAGATGTTGGTCTTTTGGTAGCTGCGGCCCAGGCCCTGGCGCGAGATGCGCTCGGGCGCCCAGCCGGTCACCTCGGTGGCGCCCAGCCGTATCTGGCCGGCCGTAGGGGGCAGGTCGCCCGAGAGCAGGTTGGTCAGCGTGGACTTGCCCGCGCCGTTGGGCCCGATCACCGCATGGATGCGGCCGCGCCACAGGTCCACCGAGACGCCGTTGACGGCGGCCAGGCCGCCGAAGCGCTTGGTGATCTTGTGGGCCGACAGCAGTACGTCGTGCTCAGCCATGGTCCGTGCCTCCCTTGGCGGCGCGCAGGCGCACCAGCATGCCCAGCAGCCCGCGCGGCGCCACCAGCACCACCAGCACGATGAAGCTGCCCATCAGCAACTGCCAGTGCTTGGTGATGTCCTTGAACACATGCAGCAGGTACTCGAAGGCGAAGGCGCCGACGATGGCCCCTGCGAAATTGCCCATGCCGCCCAGGATGACCATCATGATGGCGTGCGCGCTCATGTGAAAGCCCATGAGCTCGGGGTTCACATAGCCCGTCTGCGCGCCCCACAGGTAGCCCGCCAGGCCCGCCAGGGCGCCGGCCACGGTGAAGGCCGTGAGCTTGTAGCCCTGGGTGGAAAAGCCCATGGCACGCATGCGGTGCTCGTTGACGCGGATGCCCGCCAAGGCCCGGCCCAGCGGGCTCCATAGCAGCCGGCGCAGCCCCGCGTAGACCAGCACCACAAGCGTCAGTGTGAAGTAGTAGAAGGTGCGGCGCCCTTCGAGGTCGAACGGCAGCCAGCCGAACAACGAGGCATCGGGGCGCAGGTTGATGTAGCTGCCGTCCGAGCCGCCCAGGATCTTGTTGTCGAAGAACAGGTAGAACACCATCTGCGCGAACGCCATGGTCACCATGATGAAGTAGATGCCGTGCGTGCGCACCACGAAGAAGCCGATGAACAGCGCCACCAGGGCCGAGCCCGCCACGGCCGCCGGCAGCGACCACCATAGGCTCACCGGCGCATCGGCCGGGGTCAGGAAGGCCAGCGCATAGCCGGCCACGCCGAAGTAGGCCGCGTGGCCCAGCGAGACCAGGCCGGTCACGCCCTGCAGCAGATCGAGGCTCATCGCGAAGATGGCCATGATCATCATGCGCGTGACCATCTGCACATAGAAGTCGCTGCCCACGAACGGAAACGCCAGCAGCGCGACGAGGCCCAGCACGAGCACGAACTGCACGCTGCGCGGCAGCACCTCCAGGTTGGTGCGGGGAGCGCTCATGCGGGCCTCCGGGGGGCTGGCAGGGCAAGGATCACAGGAACGACTGTCATTGTTTGAAAAGACCTTCGGGTTTCCACAGCAGCACGGCCGCCATCAGCATGTAGACCAGCATGCCGGCCACGGAGGGCAGCAGCACCTTGCCGAAGGTGTCCACCAGGCCCACCAGCAGCGCCGAGATCAGGGCCCCGCGCACCGAGCCGATTCCGCCGATGACCACCACCACGAAGCACATGATGAGCACCGAGGAGCCCATGTTCGGGTAGACGCTGGATACCGGCGCGGCCACCATGCCGGCCATGGCCGCCAGGCCCACCCCCAGCGCGAACACGATGGCATGGATGAGCTTGATGTTCACGCCCAGCGACTCGGCCATGTCGCGGTTGAAGGCACCGGCGCGGATCTTCATGCCCAGGCGGGTCTTGGAGATCAAGAGGTACAGGCCGATGGCCAGCACGATGCACACACCCGAGATGAACAGACGGTACACCGGGTAGGAGAGGGTGTCGGTGAGCGGAATCGACCAGTCCAGCAGTTGGGGGATGGCCACGCCGTGCACGTCGTCGCCCCAGAGGATGGATCGCAGCTCCTCGAAGATGTAGATCAGGCCGAAGGTGAGCAGCACCTGGTCCAGGTGGTCGCGCTGGTAGAAGTGGCGAAACAGCAGCCACTCAAGTGCCAGCCCGAAGGCCACGGCCAGCACCGCGCCGCCCAGGATGGCCAGCGTGAGGCTGCCGAAGTACCCCGACAGCGAGTACGCCAGGTAGGCACCCAGCATGTAGAAACTGCCGTGCGCAAGGTTCACCACGCCCATGATCCCGAAGATCAGCGTGAGGCCGGCGGCCAGCATGAACAGCAAGAGGCCGTACTGCACGCCGTTGAGCAACTGGATCAGGAAGGTGGCGAAGTCCATGGGGGCGTGCGGTCAGGGTTGGGTCGGTCTCTAGGCTGCTCGGCGCGTGGCCAGCAGCAGGGTGCCCATCAGGGCGAACAGGCCGCCCGAGATGCGGTTGAACCAGCGCATGCGGTTGCCCGAGCGCAGTGCCGGGGCCAGGCGCGCCACGCCCAGCGCGCACAGCGTGAGCACCGTGAACTCGAAGGCCACGAAGGTGGCGGCCAGGACCGCGAACTGCGGCGCGAAGGACAGCGTGGGGTTCAGGAACTGCGGAAAGAAGGCCGTGAAGAACAGGATGGCCTTGGGGTTGCTGCCGCCCACGATCAGGCCCTGCACGAACAGCCGGTGGGCAGGCACTGCGGGTGCTGCGGTGGCGCCCTCGGGCATCTGGTCGAACACGGTGCTCTGGCTGCGGAAGGTCTTGATGCCGAGCCAGATCAGATAGGCAGCGCCCGCTGCCTTGAGCACCCAGAAAGCGGTCTCGGAGGCGGCCAGCAGCGCGTCCAGGCCCAGGGCCGACAGCAGCATGGTGCCCAGCACCGCGGTGACGCTGCCCCCTGCGGCTGCCATGGCCTTGCGCGGGCCGTGCTGCAGCGAGGTGGTCATGCACATCAGCATGGTCGGGCCGGGCGAGAGCACCAGCAGAGCCACGGCGGCCAGGTAGAGCAGGTAGGTACTGAGGGTCATGGAAGAGGGTGATCCAAGGGGGTGGCCGCAAGGTCCGGGCGCACGAAGGACTGGCCCGCCACATCGGCAGGCAAAGTCATTGTGTCAAATCCCGCAGGCCAGGGCTGCGCAGGCAGTTGCCTGCCGCACAGCGGCCAGTGGCGTGTTACGCCATGCGGCAGCCGGCGCCGCTGTCGGACAGGGCTTTCGCTGCCACACCGACCACCTTGTTTTCCTTGTTCTCGACCACGCGCAGGTAGATGTCTTGCACGGGGTTGTGCGCCTTGCTCATGGTCCACTTGCCGCGCGGGCTGTCGATCACGGCGCCCTCCAGCGCCTTGTACAGGGCAGGCTTGGCCGCCAGGTCGCCCTTGACGGCGTTGGCACCCTGCACCAGCAGCAGGCCGGTGTCATAGCCCTGCACGGCATACACGTCGGGCTGGCTGCGGAAGGCCTTGGCGTATTCCAGGCGGAACTGCTTGTTGCGCGGCGTGTCCAGCGAGTCGCTGTAGTGCATGGTGGTGATGATGCCATCGGCCGCAGGGCCGGCCGCATCGAGCACGCCTTCGGTCAGGAAGCCCGAGCCATACAGCGGAATCTTGTCCTTGAGGCCGGCCGCCGCATAGTCCTTGATGAACTTGGCGGCACCGCCACCGGCGAAGAAGCAGGCCACGGCATCGGGCTTGAGGGCCGCGATCTCGGTCAGCAGCGCCTGGAACTCCACGTTCGGGAACGGCAGGCCCAGCTCCTTGACGATGGTGCCGCCGGCTGCGGTGTAGCTCTGCTTGAAGCCTTCGAAGGCCTCCTCGCCTGCGGCGTACTTCCAGGTGATCCACACGGCCTTCTTGTGGCCCTTGTCCACCATCGCCTTGCCCAGGGCCAGCGTGGGCTGGGAGTTGCTGAACGAGGTGCGGAACACGTTGGGCGCGCACAGCCCGCGGGTGGCGGCATGCACGCCGGCATTGGGGATCAGGTTGAGCACGCCGGTGTCGCGCGCCACCTTCTGGATGCCCATCTGCACGCCCGAGTGCACGGTGCCGATCAGCACGTCCACCTTGTCGCGCTGCACCAGCTTGCTGGCGTTTTCGACGCCCTTGCTGGGCTCGGACTCATCGTCCACCTTGAACCATTCGATCTCGCGCCCGCCGAGCTTGCCGCCCTGCTGGTCGATGGCCATGCGCACGCCGTTCTCGATGGCCACGCCCAGCTGGGCGAAGGTGCCCGTATAGGGGAGCATGAAACCCACGCGCACCTTGCCGCTCTGGGCGCGCACGATGGAGGGCAGCAGCAGGCCGGTGGATGCGGCGCCGACGAGGGCTGCGCTGCGGCTGATGACAAGGCGGCGAGTGGTCATGGGGAGTGTCTCCTTTGTTTAGGCTTAAAGTAATTTAACCCCAAGCCCCTGTGTGAAAACCTATGGCTTACCCGTACCGGCACTGACTGCTGGCGTCCTTCACAGGTTCACGGGTATGTTCCGGGAGGGCTTGTTTCGGGCCCTCTATGGCGACAACGAGTGTGAAGTAAACTGCATCCAATGCGGTGTACATGCAGTATAGAGCATGTTTTCTGGGCCGTGTACAGCGGTTTGAGGGGGAACGATAGGTAGTTTCGAGCATAGTGCCCACCTTGGCAGCAGCGAGCGCCATTTCTGGTCGGCCGCGCTGGCATCGATGGTCGCGAGCGCCTGCGCTTCAGGTGCTGGACGTGAGCCGCACCGACCTGAGAGGCATGCTGCGGCTGGCGGGCACCACCACATCCCTATCGTCGTCGAGGGCGGGCACCTGGTGGGCATCATCACCCAGACCGATCTGGTGCGTACCCTGGCGGGTGGCTGAGCAGGGCCAGGATCCTGCTGGGTGAAGTGGCTCTGGGGTCCTCTGGGGAGGCTCTGGCGCCGTCCCGCGACACTGCTGCGCCCGTGACATAGGCAAGCCCCGGTACATCGCGGTACAATCTACAGGCTATGCACAGCGCTCTGCCTGTCCATTGATACGGATTTGCCTTTAACCGTGAGCGATAGTTGGTTCGCCTTGCCGTGCTACAGCACGGTCTGCGGCTCCCGCCTAGCGATACGATCAAATGTAAATCCGTATGAAGCCGTCTCCCCGGCCCTCTGCCTGATCTGCGCCCCGGGTGCAGCGACTCCCACCGCCTGCAACGCACCGTGTGTCGAGCCCGACCACGCTGCATCGGCCGTGGTGGATGCCCCAGCGTTCAGGCGCCGATCACCAGATTTTTTGATTTTTGAAAAGACAAGAGAACATGGCCAAAGAAGAACTGATTGAAATGCAAGGCTCCGTGACCGAAGTGCTGCCCGACTCGCGCTTTCGCGTGACGCTGGACAACGGTCACCAGCTGATTGCCTACACCGGCGGCAAGATGCGCAAGCACCACATCCGCATTCTGGCGGGCGACAAGGTCTCCCTGGAAATGTCGCCTTACGACCTCTCCAAGGGCCGCATCACCTTCCGCCACCTGGCCGGCCGCGGCCCAGGTCCGTCGAGCCGCTGATTGCTGGCCACCACGCGGCCACGATGTGGTCGCGCGCTGTTGCCTGCTTGCTGGTTCTCCGTGGTGTCTTCCCCGTTGGTTGGTTGATTGAGTTTCCCCCGTCGCCGCAGTTTGCATCGCCCTGGATGCATGACAGCACTGCCGATGGAACCCTGGTCCGGTGCAGTCGCTGCAAAAAATTCAAAAAAAGCGCGCATTTGGTCAGAACCCGAAATTTCCCGGGTTAGAATACGAGCTGTCGGAGCGTAGCGCAGCCTGGTAGCGCATCTGCTTTGGGAGCAGAGGGTCGCGAGTTCGAATCCCGCCGCTCCGACCATTATTGGCAAGGCCTGCAGAAGCAATTCTGCAGGCCTTTTGTCATTTCCGGGTCGTCATTGGCACGCGAGTGTGTTCGCGCTGACCCTGCCAGCGATGGTGCAACTGCTTGCCATCGCTGATCTCCCCGCATCATCCTTTTCCCCGAGTTTTCTGCCGTTGTGGGTCATGAAGCCCGCGCAGCCTGGACCAGCGCTCTGGCGGGTGCCAATGACCTGCAGGAATGCTCTGAAAAGCCACCACGCGACCCGGAATCGGGTACGATAACTGGATGAAAACACAGTATCTGACTTTCATCCCGGGCTCCATGCACAGGCATGCCCTGACCAGGGCCCTGGTGCGTCCGCAGCGGTTTTCCGCCGTCGCCTGACCTCTGCGCATGTCCCCACTCGTTTGCCCCTCCCATGTCCGCTGTCCCCCTCCGTTCTCTGGCTGCCAGCGCAGCACCACGTCTGGCAGGCGTGTGGCTGGCCGACCAGTTGGGCACAGCGGCCATGGCACGGGTGCAGGCCACGGGGCATGCGGGGCTCGATGCGCAGTTGCCGGGCGGGGGCTGGCCCGTGGGTGCCATGACCGAGGTGCTGCAGCCGGCGGCGGGCCTGCATGTATGGCAACTGGTTCTGCCAGCCCTGGCCCAGGCCACGGCTGCGCGGCCGGGGGCCGTGGTGCTGGTGGCGCCGCCCTATGAACCGTTTGCACCGGCCCTGCGTGCGGGTGGTTTGGATGCGGCGCGGCTGTGCCGTGTGCAGACCGTTTCGGCCGCGCAGGCCCTGTGGGCGGCCGAGCAGGCCCTGCGCTGCCGCGATGTGCAGGCGGTGCTGGCCTGGCTGCCGCAAGCTGCCCCTGAATCGCTGAGGCGGCTGCAGCTGGCGGCTGCGCAGATGGGGCAACTGCTGTGGGTGTTCCGCCCGGCCAGGGCGCGCCAGCAGGCCTCGCCCGCGCCGCTGCGGCTGTGGGTCGAGGCCGTCGATGGCTCGGGTGGCGCGCAGATACAGGTGCAGGTGCTCAAGCGCCGTGGGCCGCCCATGGAGCAGCCCCTGGCGCTGCCTGCCAGCCAGGCGGCCCTGGCTCGGGTGCTGGCGGCGTCGGCAGCGCGCGGGGAGGGGCGGCGTGCCCCACAGCAGCCAGCACGGCCTGCCGTAGTGCTGCCATTGGCGGCGTGGCGGGATCGCCTGCCAGGAGGGGGTGTGCAGCATGCACTGGATCGCATGGCCGTTGCCGCCAACCCCCACTGACAGCGACGTCAGCCCTGGCGTGGCATTGCCGTCGGCCACAGCAACAGCCACAGCCGGGCCGCGCCAGCCCTTGCCGCAGGCCCCGCATGAGCACTGGTGGGCGCTGCAGTTCACGCCGCGCGTGGCGAAGGTGGAGAGCGAAGCTTTGTTGCTGGAGGTCTCGGGCACCGAACGCCTGTGGGGCGGGCGCGAGGCATTGCTGGCGCAATTGCAGCTGCGCAGCCCCCCATGGCCCGCCGATCCGCCGGCGGCAACGGGTAACCCATCGCAAGGACCTGTGCAGCAGGAATGCCCTGCCGCCAGATGCCCAACCCCTTTTGCCGAGGCGTCCACCTCGCTGCAGGCCCTGGCCTTGCTTCGTCTGCAACTGGCAGGCCAGCCTATGCCTCGGCTCTTGCCCGATGGCCTGCCGTTGCACACCCTGACGGCGCTGCACCCGCACCTGCCGAGCCTGGCGCGCATGGGCTGCCGCACCTGGGGCGCCTTGCGCGCATTGCCGCGCGACGGCGTGGCCCGGCGCCTGGGCGCGGCCGTGCTGCTGGCGCTGGACCGGGCTTATGGCGACATCGCCCACAACCACGCCTGGGTGGAGTTGCCCGAGCGCTTCGAGCTGACGGCCGAGCTGCCCGCGCTGGCCACCTCGGCCGATGCGCTGCTGTGGTCCGCCAGCCGCCTGCTCTCGGCCCTGCAGGCCTGGCTGCAGGCACGCCAGCAGGGTGTGCTGGCACTCGAGCTGGCCTGGCGGCACGACCTGCGCCGGGTCGATGGCGTGGCCATCGCACCCTGGCATGCACTGCCCGTGCGCACGGCCCAGCCCACGCACGAGCTGGCCCACCTGCGCCGCCTGCTGACCGAAAACCTGGCGCGCACGCCCCTGGCTGCGCCGGCCAACCAGATCACGCTGCGCGCGCTGGAGACTGCGCCCTTGCCCCATGCCAGCACCAGCCTGCTGCCGCCCGACGGATCATCGGCTGCGGATGGGGAGGGCGAGGCCTGGCACCAACTGGTCGAGCGCCTGTCGGCCCGCCTGGGGGCTGGCCAGGTGCAGTCCGTTACCCTGCTCGCAGACCACCGGCCCGAATGCATGCAGCGCTGGCAGCCCATGGCGGCCAGCGCGCCGGGGGGCGCGCTGGCCAAAGTGCTGCAGGGCGAGCATGCGCCCGAGGCCGTGCTGTGGCCCACCTGGCTGCTGCGCACGCCACAGCGCCTGGCCATGCAGGGCCACCGGCCGTGCTACCAGGGGCCGCTGGGCCTGCTGGCCGGGCCGCACCGCTTCGATGCCGCCTGGTGGGAGGAGGGGAGCTGTGCCCAACAAGCGGATCGGGTTGATGACGGCCAAGGTTTGCAAGGCCGCAGCGGACTGGTGCAGCGCGACTACTTCGTGGCCCTGAGCCCTGCGGCCGGACGCGTCTGGATCTTTCGTGAACGGTTGGCGCATGCGCCTACCGGGGCGTCGCGCGACCGCTGGTTCCTGCAGGGCCTGTATGCGTGATGGAAATGCACCATGACCCACATCCTTCCTGATCGTCCACCGGCCAGTCCCGCCGCACCACTGGTCTTGCCGGACTATGCCGAACTGCACTGCATCTCCAACTTCAGCTTCCAGCGCGGCGCCTCGCAGCCCCAGGACTTGGTGGAACGCGCGGCCGAGCTGGGCTACCGTGCCCTGGCGCTGACCGACGAATGCTCGGTGGCCGGCGTGGTGCGGGCCCATGGCCCGGCCAAGGAACTGGGCCTGCAGTTCATACCGGGCAGCGAGTTCGCCTACCCCGGGTTCCGGCTGGTGGCGCTGCCGCGCAACATCGAGGGCTGGGGCAACCTGTGCGAGTTCATCAGCGCCGCACGTCGCACCGCGCCCAAGGGCGCCTACGAACTGGGGCCGGTGTCCGAGGTGGCACAGCTGCAGGACTGCGAGCTGTTGCTCATCCCCGACCGCAGCGTGCAGCATGCAATGGACACCGCTGCACTGCTGGCCTGCGTGGAACAGGCGCAGGCCAGCTTTGGCCAGCGCTTCTGGCTGGGCGTAGAGCTGCTGCTCGGGCCCGACGACGACCTGTGGCTGGCCACCTTGCAGCAGGTGTCGCGCCAGACCGCCGTGCCCCTGGTGGCGGCAGGCGACGTGCACATGCACCTGCGCTCGCACAAGCCGCTGCAGGACGTGATCACCGCCGTGCGCCAGGGCTGCACCGTGGCCGAATGCGGCTTTGCCCTGCAGCCCAACGCAGAACGGCATCTGCGCCAGCGCGTGCGCCTGGCCGGTATCTATCCGCCGGAGTTGCTCTCGGCCACGCTGCAGATCGCGGCGCGCTGCACCTTCAGCCTCGACGAGATCAAGTACCAGTACCCCTTGGAGGCCGTGCCTGAGGGGATGGCGCCGGCTGAAGGCTTGGCCTGGCTGACCTGGGAGGGCGCGCGAGGCCGCTACCCGCAGGGCGTGCCGGACAAGGTGGTGGCGCAAATATTGCGCGAGCTCGCGCTGATCGCCGACTGCAAGTACGAGATGTACTTTCTCACCGTGCACGACATCGTGCGCTTTGCGCGCAGCAAGGGCATCCTGTGCCAAGGCCGGGGCTCTGCCGCCAACTCGGCCGTCTGCTATTGCCTGGGCATCACCGAAGTGGACCCCGAGCGCACCAAGCTGCTGTTCGAACGCTTCATCAGCAAGGAGCGCAAGGAGCCGCCCGACATCGACGTGGACTTCGAGCACAACCGGCGCGAGCAAGTCATCCAATATGTCTACACCAAGTACGGCCGCGACCGCGCCGCCATCGCTGCCGTGGTCACCAGCTACCGCACCCGCAGCGTGCTGCGCGACGTGGGCAAGGCGCTGGGCGTGCCTGCGCAACTGGTCGATGCCTTTGCCAAGGACCACCACTGGTTCGATGAGGAATTCGCGGCGCACCGCCTGCAGGAGATGGCGCAGGACATGGGCGAGCACCTCGGCCTGCACACGGCCGAGCTGTGGCTGCAGCTGTCGGCCCAGCTTAAGGGCTTTCCGCGCCATCTGAGCCAGCATGTGGGCGGCTTTGTGCTCACGCAGGGGCTGCTCACGCGCATCGTGCCGGTAGAGAACGCCGCCATGGTCGACCGCTCCATCATCCAGTGGGACAAGGACGACCTCGACGACATGGGCCTCATGAAGGTGGATGTGCTGGCCCTGGGCATGCTCAGCGCGCTGCGCCGCTGCCTGGACCTGCGTGCCGATCTGCGCGGCGAGCGCTGGTCGCTGGCCCAGGTGCCGGCCGAAGACCCTGCCACCTACGACATGATCTGCGCCGCCGACACCGTGGGCGTGTTCCAGATTGAAAGCCGCGCCCAGATGAGCATGCTGCCGCGCCTGCGGCCAAAGGTGTTCTACGACCTGGTGGTGGAGGTTGCCATCGTGCGGCCGGGGCCCATCCAGGGCGGCATGGTGCATCCCTACCTGCAGGCACGCGAAAAGCAGCGCAAGGGCGAGCCCTTGAAGCTGGAGAGTAAAGAGCTCGGTGAGGCATTGGAGCGCACGCTGGGCATTCCCATCTTCCAGGAGCAGGTGATGCAGATCGCGATGATCGCCGCCAAATTTTCCGCATCGGAGGCCGATGCGCTGCGCCGGTCCATGGCCGCATGGAAACGCACGGGCGGGGTGCACCATTTCGAGAAGCGGCTGATCGACGGCATGGTGGACAACGGGTACAAGCTGGATTTCGCCCAGCGCGTCTTCAAGCAGATGCTGGGCTTTGGCGAGTACGGCTTTCCCGAAAGCCATGCCTTCAGCTTTGCCCTGCTGGCCTACAGCAGCAGCTGGCTCAAATGCCATGAGCCTGCGTGCTTTCTGGCGGCGCTGCTCAACTCGCTGCCCATGGGCTTTTACACCGCTTCGCAACTGGTACAGGACGCGCGGCGCCATGGCGTGCGCGTGCTGCCCATCGATGTGACCTGCAGCGACTGGGAGTGCACGCTGGAGGGCACGCCCGAAATGCTGCAACCCGCCAAGGGCCTGCCCGCACCACCGCTGCCCCAGCCCGCAGTGCGCCTGGGCCTGCGCCTGGTGAGCAGCCTGGAGACAGCGGCGGCGGAACGCTTGGTCGAGGCCCGTGTGCAGGGCGGCCCCTTTGCCAGCACCGAAGACCTGGCCCTGCGCGCGCGCCTGAACCACCAGGACATGCAGGTGCTGGCTGCGGCCGACGCGCTGGCCCGCTTGTCGGGCCACCGGCGCCAGCAGATGTGGGACGCCTGCGCCCAGCACACCGCACCGGCCCTATTGCGCGACGTGCCCGTGCACGAGGCCCCGCTGCAGCTGCCCGAGGCGCCTGAAGGCGAGGAGATTCTGTTCGACTATGCGGCCACCGGCCTCACCTTGCGCCGCCACCCGCTCTCGCTGCTGCGCAACCGGCTTGCGCGCTGGCGCCTGCTCACGGCGCTGCAGCTGCGCAACGTGCCCGATGGCCGGCTGGTGCGCGCCTGCGGCATCGTCACCGTGCGCCAGCGGCCGGGTTCGGCCAAGGGCACCATGTTCGTCACGCTGGAGGACGAAACCGGCCCCGTCAACGTCATCGTCTGGCCGGCCATGGTGGAGCAGTGGCGCGACGCCATCCTGCGCTCACGCCTGCTGGCCGTGCAGGGGGTGTGGCAGTGCAGCCGGCATGGGGAGGATGAAGAAAGAGGGAAAGACGTCGCAGGCGAAGCCTTCGTGGTGCGCCACTTGGTGGCCCAGCGCTTCAAGGACCTGACGCCGCTGCTGGGCCGCATGGCGAACGCACTCGATGGCAGCCGGGACTTTCATTGAGCGCTGCGGCTACGGCTCTTTCAGGTAAGCCCCTGGGTCAATGAAGAAGGCTTTCTTGTACCCCTGGGTCGCCCCATCGATCTTCCACGGCGCAGGCAGCAGCCGCACGATGGAATAGTGCAGGTGCGGCGGCTTGCCCTGGGCATTGCCGCTGGCCCCCAAGGTGCCGATAGGGCTGCCCGACGCCACCGGCGCCAGCGCATGGGTGCTGATGCGGTCCAGGTGGGCGAAGTAATGAAGCCGCCAGCGGGGGCCGAGCACCAGCACCACCTTGCCGCCCTTGGCGATCTCGCCGGTGAAGAGCACGATGCCATCCGTGGTGCTGAGCACCGGCGTGCCCGCCTTGCCGAAGATGTCGATGCCCTTGTGCACGCCCGAAGTGCCCCAGGGCTCGAACCAGAACGACTGGGCATTCCAGTCCTTCGTGGAGGCTCCGGCCACGGGAATGCGGATGCGTTCAGGGGCGATCAGGCCAATGAACAACAGCCCGAGCAGGGCCAGGCCCACGGATTGGAGAGTCTTCATGCAGAGGGATGTGCACCGCATCGACCATGCAGCGCCCCGGTGAGCAAAAGGGAGGATTATTCCCGCACTGCGCCTGTCCAGACACCGTATGCGGGCTCAGCGCGCTGGCCGCTGCCGGCTGGCGGCATCCCGTGCGGGCTGCGATGCCGTACCTGAAGCGCCCTCGGCACCCGGCTTCACAGGCTCCTTGGCCAGGTCCAGCAGCGGCTTGCAGTAGGTGTCGTCATCGGCGGCTGGTACGGTGACCGGTATCAGCGCCAGGGCCACCGGTGCCGCTACCGCCGCCACCACCGCAGCGCCCGCGCGCAGCAGCAGCGGTCCGGGTTCCACCCCTACATCGGGGTTGCCAAAGGTGCCCTTGACATAAAGCGGCGTGCGCAGCGAGAAGAACTTCCACTCCAGCGATTCGGGCTTGATGCGCAGGTTCATGGCTTCCGTACCCAGGTCAATGGTGCCGGTGGCCTCGATCACTGCATCGTCGGTGCTCATCTTCACCACGCGCGTCTGCGCCAGGCCATCGACCACGGTGAAGTCGGCCACCGCACAGCGCAGGCGTACCTCCTTGTCATCGCCGAACAGCTTGCCCACGATGATGCTGCCCACGTTCAGGGAAGCCAGGTCCAGCATCTGCTTGCTCAGCGTGCCCTCGCGCACATACAGGCGCGCCTCTCCCGTGCCCTTGCCCAGGAGGTCGGCCACGTTGTTGCCGCTGCTGCGCAGTGCCACGGCGCCATCCATGCGACCAAAGCTTTTTTTCATCAGTTCCACCTTGGGGAACAGTGCGGACAGCTGAAGTCCTTCGACCTTGCCGCGTATCTGTGCCTTGAGGGGGGGCGTGCGGCCATCGATGATGACCTCTGATTCGATCTTGCCCTTGGCCACGCCAAAGGTCAGCGGCGCGAGCCTGAGTTGCGCGTTGTCCATCACCGCCCGCAAACTCAGGTCTTCCAGCGGCAGGCTTTCGGATCGGATGATGTGCTCTCCCTTGAACGCGATGTCCATGTCCATGGCACTCCAGCGCTCGGCCGCAAAGTTGGCGTCCGGCAGCACCTTGCCATCGGTCTTGCCACGGTGGGTGTTGCTGGCCTTGGCGGTACCCAACGCCGGTCCCAGGTCCGCCAGGCGCAACTGGCTGGATGTGACTCTGCCCATGAGTTTGGGTCGCGGCTTGCCCGAGGTGTATTTCAGGTCGCCCTGCAGATCGCTCTGGCCCACCTTGCCCCGAAAGTCGCTGTAGCTCCACACGGCGCGTTCGGGTTCCAGGCTGCCGGTCAGGCGCCCGCGCGTTTCGAACGGCGGCGTGCTGGGCAGCACCAGGCCCGTTACCTCGTACAGGTCGGCCATGCTGTAGGCCTTGAGCATCACGTCGAAGTCCATGCCCGACAGCGCCCCGGGGTTGGCCAGAATGCCTTCTGCCGACAGCGCCGCGCTGCCTGCGGTGGCTTCGATCTGCAGCGGGTAGTTGACCACCTTGTCGCGCAGGCTGATCACCTGGCCGGCCCGGCCGCTGCCCTCAACCTGTGCCTTGGCAATGCGGCCCTGCAGCTTGAATTGCAGACCATAGGGCACGGACGTGCCGCCGCTCGCGCTGCTCTGGCTGGCCACCACATCGCGCGACGCCGCAGCTTCGGCCGAGGAAGCCGCCGCCGACGCGGGAAGGATGGATGCCTTGGCCGCCTTCGCGCTGCCTGCCTGTGCAGGATCCACCGGCTCCGTGGTGTTCACCTGGGCCTGCAGGTCCACGTCCTTCTGGGCATCGGCATAGGCCAGCAGCCCCTGGTTGACCACCAGCCGGCCCACGTCGAAGGTCCAGGGGCTCTTGGGGTCGTCTTCGTCCTTGTGCTTGAAGGTCCAGTTGTTGCTGCCGTCCTTGGTGCGGGCCAGGGCGATCTCCGGGTCGGTGAGGGCCACGGTGTCGATGGCCAGGTGGCGCGAGAGCAGCGGCAGCAGGCTGATGGAAGCGCTGACGCTGCCGATGTGGGCCATGGTCGCGGTGCCGGGCAGGGTGGCCGGGGGCGGCGCTGTGGATGCCGATCCCTCCGATGCAGCACTGGCAGGGGCTCGTGCCGCAGTGGTGCTTGCCCCCTTGTCCTTGCCTTTATTCTTGTCATCGCCACTGAACGGGGGCTCGAACCCTGCCGGGTTGTCCATCACCAGGCGCTCGGCCTTCACCGTTACGCCAGGCACCCAGCGGCGCCAGCCTTCTTCCAGCGGCTGCGGCCAGCGCCAGGCGGCCGACAGGTCGCCTTCGATCTCGAAGCGCCGGCCCGCGGCCTCGCTGACCTTTTCATTGACCAAAGGCTTGTAGCGGTTCCAGTCCATCAGCGACATCACCACGCCGACAAGGACGGCCAGGCCCACGAGCAGGCCTGCCAGCACAAGCACCCACTTCACCGCCCGGTGCAAGGGCATGCGGGCAAGGCGGCCGGCCGGCGGAGGCGGGTTGGGCATGTCGGTCGATGGCGTGGCGGGCATGGGGGCAGGTGTCATCCAAAAGCGCGAAGATCGGAGCACTTGCTGCAGGCCAGCGGCCTGTTGGGTGCGATTGGGGCGATGCTAGCCCGCAACTGCCTTGCCAGGGCACCCGCGTAACCAACTGCAGCCCTTGTCCTACAGCCCTGGCGCGGCGCTGCCAGCCCCTGCCTTGCGCAGCAAGGCATGGGCGCATTCGGCCAGCGCATCGCGCAGGGCCGGCGGGTGCAGCACTTCAAAATCGAAGGACAGGCGTGCCAGTTGCCGTGCATACCAGGCGAGGTCGTCGACCTGGCTGTGCAGCAGCACGCCACCTGCCTGCGGCGCAAACAGGCCGATGGCATCGAACAGCTCTTCACGCGCCGTGGCCAGGTCGGTGTGCAGCAGCACCTGCACGCTGAACGCGCGTGGCAGCGACGCCACGCCCAGCGCCAGGTGGCGCACAGCATCGAAATCCTCGGGCACGCCAAACGATGCGGGTAGCGGCTGCACGCCCTGCATGCGGTCGAGCCGGAACGAGCGCAGCCCGCCGCGCAGATGGCAATGCCCCACGGCATACCAGCGCCCGCCGCGCCAGGCCAGGCCATAGGTGTCGAAGGCGCGCTCGGTCAGCTCGCCCTGGGGCGTGCGGTAGGCCAGTTGCACGCGCTGGCGCGCATGGGCCGCTGCACTCAGGGTGAACAAAGCCTGGTTGTCGGCTGGCACGTCGGGGTGCGCCAGGTCCAGCTGCACTGTGTCGCTCAAGGCGCGAATGCGGCGGCGCAGCGGCTCGGGCATCACGCGCTCGAGCTTGGCGCGGGCGCTTTCCACGGCCGGCGCCGCCTCGGCCAGGCCCAGGCGGCGCGCGGCCAGCAGGCCCACCGACAGGGCCAGCGCCTCGTCGTCGGTGAACACCATGGGCGGCAGTTTGAAGCCTGGCATCAACCGGTAGGCGCCATATCGCCCGCGCTCAGCCACCACCGGTATGCCCAGGTCTTCGAGTTTGCGGATGTAGCGGCGCAGGGTGCGGCCATCCACCTCCAGCCGCTGGGCCAGCTCGGTACCGCTCATGGCGCCGCGCGCCTGGAGCAGCTCCAGCACGCTGAGCACGCGGGTGGTGGGAGAGGTCATGGGGCGATCATGCAACCGAATCAGGGCCGATTGTGTCCTGATTCATCCCTACATTGGCCCACAGGCGGCTCCGCATCCGGGGCTGGATGGGAGGGTTTGGCAATGGACTGGGCAATCGATTCTCTGGCGCTGCAGCACACGGCGCACCTGTGGCTGTTCTTCGTGGTGCTGCTCGGCGTGGTGGCGCTGCCGGGGCTGGACATGGCCTTCGTCATGGCCAGCTCGCTGGTGGGCGGGCGCCGCGCCGGCCTGGGTGCCGTGGCAGGCATCGTGGCCGGGGGCGCCTGCCACACGGCCATGGGGGCGCTGGGAGTGGGGGTGGTGCTCAGGCTGTTCCCGACCGCCTTCAACGCGCTGCTGTTGGCGGGCGCAGCCTACGTGGCCTGGATGGGGTTGGCGCTGCTGTGCAGCCGCTCGGCCTTCGATGGCGCGGTGCACACCCGCCAGCGTCCGCTGGCGGCCACCTTCGGCAAGGCGGTGCTTACCTGCCTGATGAACCCCAAGGCCTATGTCTTCATGCTGGCCGTGTTTCCGCAGTTCCTGCGGCCCGAGCACGGCCCCATCTGGGCCCAGGCCCTGGTGATGGGGCTCATCATCGCCGCCACCCAGGCCGGGGTTTACGGCGTGGTGGCGCTCGGTGCGGCCCAGGCCCAGCGCAGCCTGCAAGGCAACCCGCAGGCCAGCGTGTGGACGGCGCGGGCCGTGGGTGCCTTGCTGCTGGTGGCCTCGGCGTGGACGGCATGGGAAGGCTGGCGGCTGTAGCCTGCCAACAGCCGGGCCGCGCGGGGTGGATGCCTTCTAGAATGCGCCACCATGCACAGCCTCCACCATCCCTTTGCCCCGCCCATGCGCGACGGCGTGGGCGCCAGTTGCGTGGTGCTGCCCACCCACGGGCAGGGCAGCATGCTCGACTTCCTGGCCCAGCGCCTGCCCGCGGTGGACCGCGCCGCATGGCAGGCCCGCATGCAGGCCGGCGACGTGGTGGACGAGCGTGGTGCCCTGGTCGAACCCGCCCGCCCCTTCGAAGGCGGGCTGCGTGTGTACTACTACCGGCACCTCGACGACGAGCCCGAGGTGCCATTCACCGAAACCGTGCTCTACCAGGACGAGCATCTGCTGGTGGCCGACAAGCCGCACTTCATGCCCGTCACGCCCTCGGGCCGCTACCTGCAGCACACGCTGCTGGTGCGCCTCAAGCGCCGCCTGGGCCTGCCCGAGCTGTCGCCCCTGCACCGCATCGACCGCGACACGGCCGGGCTGGTGCTGTTCTCGGTGCAGCAGCGCACGCGCGGCGCCTACCAGGCGCTGTTCCGTGACCGCACCATCACCAAGCACTACGAGGCCGTGGCACCCTGGCGCGGGGACCTGGACTTTCCGCGAGAGCACCGAAGCCGCATGGAAGAGAGCCCCCAGTTCTTTCGCATGCACGAGGTGCCGGGCGAGCCCAACAGCCACACCCACATGGAAGTATTGGAGAGGAGGGGCGACTGGGCGCTGTACCGCCTGTCGCCCATCACCGGCAAGCGCCACCAGTTGCGCTTGCACATGGCGGCGCTGGGCCTGCCCCTGCGCAACGATGCGTTCTATCCGGTGGTCAACGACCCGCCCGAGGGGGACTACTCGCGCCCGCTGCAGTTGCTGGCACGCTCGCTGGAATTCACCGATCCGCTCACGGGCGATGGCCGGCAATTCGCCAGCCGGCTGCAGCTCAATACACTGGATTGATCAGCCGCGCGGCACGCTGCCCCGGGCCACGGCATCCACGTAGACGTTGCCGCCGCTCGAGATGTGCCGGCACATGTGGCGGTCGGCCGCATCCTCGTCACCGTCGAGGATGGCCTTCATGATGTCCTGGTGCTCGGCTAGCGAGTTGCGCACCCGGTTGGGCCGGTCGAACAGAGAGCGCTGCGGGTGCCGCATGCGCAGGCGCATCTGTCGCAGCTGGCGCGCCAGCACCTCGTTGAGGCTGCCGTCGTAGATGGTCTGGTGGAACCAGCGGTTGGCCTCTTCATAGGCCACGGAATCGTCCTTGGCGGCCGCGGTCTCGCAGGCCTGGAAGGAGGCCTGCAGGTCCCGGCGCAAGGCCGCCGGCATGCGCCGCGCCGACAGGCGCGCGGCCAGGCCTTCGAGCTCGGTGAGCATCTCCAGCATGGCCACGTACTCGGTCAGTGAAAGGGTCGCGACCACCGCGCCGTGGCGCGGCACCATCTCCACCAGGCCGGCGGTGGCCAACTGCTGGATGGCCTCGCGTGCCGGGGTGCGCGAGACCTCGAAGCGCTCCATCAGTTCCTGCTCGTCGATGCTGCAGCCGGCATAGAGCTTGCCGGAGATGATCTCTTCCTCCAGGGCCTCGCGGATCTTGTCGCTGAGGTTGACGCGGGGCGGTGTTGTGGTAGTGGTGGCCATGTTCGTAGAGGCCGAATGATAATGCGCGGGCGGCGGCATCTTGGCCTGGCTCAGGTGCTTATGGTGGCCGCGCGTTGCCGCTCCTGCAGCACCTCGCCAAACAATTGCAGGCGCGCTGCGGTAAACGCCGGGCGCTGCTGCATGGCCTGCCACCAGCGGTGCACGAGCGGGTGGGAAGATTCGGCCAGCGCTGCGGGCTCGATCTCCGCAATGCGCGCGATGAAGGGCGCGGCGGCAATGTCCGCCAGCGAGTAATTTGCGCCCATCAGCCACGGCGAAGAGGGTGCCAGCATGCCTTCCATGCGGTCCACCAGCAGCAGCAGCTTGCGCAGGGCCTCGGCCTTTTCCTCCTCGGTATAAGGCTTGCGGGCAATACGCACCCAGGCCTCGCGCCGCTCGGCCGTGGGAATGCGCGCCAGCTTGTCCTGCAGCTCCTGGTCGCTCCACTGCTGCGCGGTGGACTGCAGCATCAGGCTCCAGTTCAGGATCAGCAGGTGGGGCAGCGATTTCTCGTCGGTCCAGCGCACGAAATTGCGCATCTGTGCCAGTTCGTAAGGATCGGCGGGGCGCAGCGGGGGCTCTGGGGCAATGTCGTCCAGGTACTCGCAGAGGGTCGAGCTTTCGTGCAGGAAGCGGCCGGGCGATATTTCAAGCGCCGGCACCACCCCATTGGGGTTCATGGCCAGGAATTCGGGTGCGTGCTGTTCCTGTTTGCTCAGGTCCACGGCCACGCTCTCGTAGGGGATGTTCTTTTCGGCAAGGCACAGGCGCACGCGGCGCGAGGCGCTCGACAGCCAGGCATGAAAGAGTCTCATGGTGTTTCGGTGCTTCAAGGGATGAAAACGGGTGCGCCGGTGGTGGCGCGGCTTTCCAGGTCGCGGTGCGCACGCTGCACCTCGGCCAGCGGGTAGCGCTGGCCTATTCCCAGCCGCACATGGCCGTCGCGCACGGCATCGAAGAAGGCCTGGGCCGACGCGCGTAGCTCGGCCGGGTCGGCCACGAAGCTGCGCAGGGTGGGGCGGCACACGCTGAGCGATTTCGCATGCAGGATCTGCAGGTCGAAGGCTTCCACGTCGCCCGAGGCCGTGCCGTAGTTGACGGCCAAGCCGCGCGGGCGCAGGCACTGCAGCGAGGGCAGGAACACGTCCTTGCCCACCGCGTCGTACACCACGCCCACCCCCACGCCACCGGTCAGCTCCAGGGTGCGCGCCACGAAGTCCGCGCGGCGGTAGTCGATCACGTGGTGGCAGCCATGCGCCAGCGCCACCTCGGCCTTGGCGGCCGAACCCACGGTGCCGATCACCGTGGCGCCCAGCGCGCGCGCCCACTGCGACAGGATGAGCCCCATGCCGCCTGCGGCCGCATGCACCAGAACCGCCTCGCCGGGGCGCACCACGTACAGGCGGCGCAGCAGGTACTCGGCCGTCAGGCCGCGCAGCAGGTTGGCGCCCGCAATGTCCTCGGGTATCCAGTCCGGCAGCGCCACCACGCGGTGTGCCGGCACGTTGCGCGTGACCTGGTAGGCCCCCGGATGCAGGTAGGCCACTGCCTGGCCCGGCGCGAAGGCCGTGACGCCCGGGCCCACTGCCTCCACCACGCCTGCCCCTTGAGCACCGGGGGTGATGGGGAAGGGCGTGGCCGAGTGCGGGCCGTGGCCGCCGCGGCGCTGGTAGATGTCCGCGAAGTTCAGGCCGATGGCCGTCTGGCGGATCTGGACTTCGCCCGAGGCGGGTGCGGGAACGTCGACTTCCACGGCTTCAAGCACGTCGGCCTCGCCGTGGCGGTGGAAATGGATGGAGGGGCTTTTTGACATTGCAGCGCCATTAGAGCTTTTGAATCGGTCGTAAAAAATACATACAAACCATTAGTGTATTTTTATAAATGTTCTGTGCATACTGAAAAAAGGCCGACACCGATCGGTCACCAACGATCAGGAGACAACCCATGTTCTTGCGCAGACGAGAGTTCGGTGTGATGGCGGCCAGCGCACTGGCCTTTCCCGCGATAGTCCGGGCGCAGGCACCCGCCCTGGCAGCCCTGCACGATGCCGCCCGCAAGGAGGGCGAGCTCACCTGGTACACCGTGCCCCAGACCTCCGAGGTCGCCGAGAAGATGGGCCGCACCTTCACGGCCAGCTACCCGGGTGTGAAGGTCAACGTGGTGCGCACCACGGCGCAGGTGGCCTACCAGCGGCTCAACCAGGATCTCAAGGCCGGCACGCCCAACTGCGACGTGTTCACTTCCACGGACCTGGCGCACTACGTGGACCTCAAGGGCCGCAACCTGCTGCTCAAGTTCCTGCCGGCCGCCGTCGCCCGCCAAGACAAGCGCGTGCAGAACATGGACCCGGACGGCTACTTCCACGCGTCGAGCTGCTTCATGATGGGCCTGGTCTACAACACCCAGAAGGTCTCGGCCGCCGCTGCCCCCAAAAGCTGGGCCGACCTGCTCGACCCGAAATGGAGCGGCGCTGCCCTGGTGGCGCACCCCGCCTACAGCGGCGCGGCCGGTGCCTGGTGCATCGAGATGCGCAAGCTCTACGGCGACGACTTCTTCAAGAAACTGGCAGCCAACAAGGCGCACGTCAGCCGCTCCACCATCGACGCGGTGACGGCGGTGATTTCCGGCGAGTCATCCGTCTCCGCCGGTCCGATGAGCCTGGCCGCGCGGTCGGCCTCCAAGGGCAACCCGGTGGCCACGCTGGTGCCCAAGGAGGGGCCGGTGCTGATCCTTTCGCCCACGGGCATCCTGGCCAACACGCGCCGGCCCAATGCCTCCAGGCTGTTCATGGAGTGGATGCTCGGCAGCGAAGACACCGAACGCATCTCGGTCGAGGAGTTCAGCGTGCCGCTGCGCGCCAACGCCAAGCCCGCGCCCGGCGTGATCGGCCTGGGCGACGCCAATCCGCTGCTGGCGCCCACGCCGCCGCAGATGGTCGCGCAGATCCCCAAGGTGATCGATGCCTGGCGGGAGGCCTTCGGTGTCTGACGCCATGGCGCTCCATCCACCCGCCGTGCGCCGTGCCGCCGGCCGCCTGGGCGATCCTTCGGTCTGGCTGTTCGGTGCCCTCATCGTGGTGCTGGTGCTGCTGGTGGCCAACCCCATCCTGCGCCTGGTGTGGGACAGCTTCCACACCGCAGACGGTCAGTGGTCGCTACAGAGCTACGTGCAGGCACTGGGCCGCGGCCGCCATCTGCAGGCACTGCTCAACTCGCTGTACCTGGGGATTGCCGTCACGGCCATCGCGCTGGCCCTGGGCGTGCCGTTGGCGCTGGCCGTCTCGCGCACCAACATGCCTGGCCGCGGCTTCACGCACCTGAGCGTGCTGGCGGCGTTCGTCATGCCCAACTTCCTCGGCGCCATCGCCTGGATCCTTCTCGCTGGCCCCAATGCCGGCTGGCTCAACCGCCTGGTCGTGGAGCTGACCGGCGTGCTGAAGGGGCCGTTCAACATCTTCAGCTTCTGGGGCCTGGCCTTCGTCATCGCGCTCTACACCTACCCGCTGATCTACGTGTTCACCAAGTCGGCGCTCGACCTGGTGTCCACCGAGCTGGAGGATGCGGCGTCGATCCACGGGGCCGGCAAGTTCCAGACCATGGCGCGCGTCACCTTGCCCTTGGTGCTGCCGTCCATCATCGGCGCGGCCATCCTGATCTTCCTGGAGGCGATTGCCCTGTACGGCACGCCCGCGCTGATCGCGATCCCCGCGCGCATCAACCTGGCCACCACGCAGATCGTCTCCTTCTTCCAGTACCCGTTGCAGGTGGAGCAGGCGGCCGCGTTCTCCATGCCCATCCTGCTGCTGACCATCGTGATGCTCATGCTGCAGCGAAAGCTGCTGGCGCGGCGCGGTTATGTCTCGGTCTCCGGCAAGGGCGGCGAGCGGCGGCCTTTCGACATCGGCTGGTGGAAGTGGCTGCTGCTGGCGTACTCGGGGCTGGTGGCCCTGCTCTCGGTGGTGATGCCGCTGGCCATCCTCCTGCTGGCATCGGTGTCCAAGGCCTGGGGCAAGGGCCTGGCGCTGGACAACCTCACATGGGACAACTTCTACGGCATCTTCTTCGAGCAACTCACGGTGCGCTCGGCCATCGTCAACACGGTGCTGTACTCCGGCGCCACGGCACTGGTGTGCGTGGGCATGGGCATCTGCATCGCCTATGCCACGCAGCGGCGCATCACGCCGTTCCCGGTGCTGGTGCAGTTCCTGGCGTTGGCGCCCGTGGCCGTGCCGGGGCTCATCCTGGCCATCGGTCTCTATGCCGCGTATGCCGGCCCGCCGTTCTCGCTGTATGGCATGGGGGTGCTGATCGTGATCGCCTTCACCACGCGCTTTTTGCCCATCGCGGTGGCGGCCAGCTCGGCGGGGGTGCGCGCCCTCAACCCCGAACTGGAAGAGGCCGTGCGCATCCTGGGCGGCAGCCGCATCACCGTGCTCACCCGGGTGGTGGCGCCACTGCTCAAGAAGACGCTGCTGGGTGCATTCGTGCTCGTGTTCGTAATCTGCACCAAGGAGCTGTCCACGGCGGTGTTCCTCACCGGGCCGGGCTCGCGCGTGGTCTCGGTGCTCACGCTGGACCTGAGCGAGCAGGGCAACTACGAGACGCTGGCCGCCATGGGCGTGGTGCTGGTGGTGATCGTCACCGTGGTCGTGGCCATCGGCATGAAGCTCGCCGGGCGCGACTTCATGCTGCGCCGGGGCTGATGAACTGAGGAATCAAAAAATATGTCCAAACTCGAACTCAAAGACCTGCGCAAGAACTACGGCAGCGCGTCCGTGGTGGATGGCGTCTCGCTGCAGCTGCGGCGCGGCGAACTCGTCACCTTGCTCGGCCCCTCGGGCTGTGGCAAGACCACCACCTTGCGCATGATCGCCGGCTTCATCGAGCCCAGCGCCGGTGCCATCCTGGTGGACGGGCGCGAGATATCGTCGCCCACGCGTTCGGTGGCGCCCGAGCACCGCGGCATGTCCATGATCTTCCAGAGCTATGCCATCTGGCCCAACATGACCGTGGCCGAAAACGTCGGCTTCGGCCTGCAGGTGCGCAAGACGCCTGCCGCCGAAACCGCGCAGCGCGTCAAGGAGATGCTCGACGTGGTAAAGCTCGGCCCCTACGCGCAGCGCTACCCGGCCGAGCTGTCGGGCGGGCAGCAGCAGCGCGTGGCTCTGGCCCGCGCCATGATCGTGCGGCCCGAGGTGCTGCTGCTCGACGAGCCGCTGTCCAACCTCGATGCCAACTTGCGCGAGGAGATGGCCGCGGAGATCCGCCGCCTGCACGACGAGTTCCGCTTCACCACCGTTTACGTCACGCACGACCAGACCGAGGCCATGGCCATTTCCGACCGCATCGCCGTGCTGCACCAGGGCCGCCTGGAGCAGATCGACACGCCCTGGAACCTCTACAACCGCCCGCAGACGCCCTTCGTCGCGGGCTTCATCGGCAAGACCAACCTGGTGCAGGGGGCGGTGCAGGGCGGGCACATGCGGCTCGACGGCCTGCCCGACGGCATTCCCCTGCAGGCCGGACTGGAGGGCGACCGCGCCAGCCTACAGGCCTCCATCCGCCCGCAGTCGTTGTACCTGGGCTCCGGGCCCGATGGCGCCGTGCCGCTGGGGGCCGTGTCGGTCGTGGGCCGCACCTACCTGGGCGAGTACTGGCACTACCTGGTGCAGCCCAGCGCGGGCGGCGCGCCGCTGAAGGTGCACGCGGCGCCGTCCCTGGTGCTGGAGATCGGGCAGCAGTCGATGGTGTACGTGGACCCCCACGCCGTGGCGGCGGTGCAGTGATGTCTTCGAGAAACGAATTGCCCATGCAAGCCAACCCTGCCAATACCGCCTTGCCGCTGTCGGGCTACCGCGTGCTCGACCTCACCATCGCGCGCGCCGGCCCCGTGGCCGTGCGCCTGCTGGCCGACTGGGGCGCCGACGTCGTGCGCATCGACCCGCCCGACCGCAAGCCCACGCTGGGGCCGCGCCGCGGCTCCGACGAGCAGAACCTGCACCGCAACAAGCGCAGCCTGAGCGTCAACCTCAAGACCGCCGAGGGCATGCGCGTTTTGCGCCAACTGGTGGAGCGCAGCGACGTGGTGGTGGAGAACTTCCGCTCCTCCGTCAAGGAGCGCCTGGGCCTGACCTACGAGGCCCTGTGCGCCGTGAACCCGCGCATCATCCTGGCCAGCATCTCGGGCTTCGGGCAGACCGGCCCGTATGCCGAACGGCCGGGGCTCGACCAGATCGTGCAGGGCATGAGCGGGCTGAGTTCCGTCACCGGCGAGCCCGGGCGCGGCCCCTACCGCACCGGCATCGCCATATCGGACACCACGGCCGGCATGTTCCTCGGCCAGGGCATCCTGCTGGCGCTGCTGCACCGCGAGCGCACGGGCCAAGGCCAGTGGGTGCACACCTCGCTGCTCGAAGCCATGCTCAACAAGCTCGACTTCCAGGGCGCGCGCTACACCGTGGACGGACACGTGGCGCGCCAGGAGGGCAACTCGCACCCCACGCTGGTGCCCATGGGCACCTTCGAGGCGCGCGATGGCCAGGTCAACATCTGCGGCCCGGGTGCCGCGATGTGGACCAAGCTGTGCGACTTTCTGCAGGCACCGCACCTGGCGCAGGACGAGCGCTACAAGGACCAGCCCTCGCGCCTGGCCCACCGGCGCGAGCTGGAGGAGGCCATCAGCGCGATCACCCGCCAGTTCGGCGTGGCCGAACTCGTGGAGCGCCTGAACCAGGCCGGCGTGCCCTGCGGGCCGGTTTACGACATTGGCCAGGCCTTCGAGGACGCGCAGGCAAGGCACCTGCGCATGACACGGCCCGCGCTGCATGCCGAGATGGGCGCGCTGCAGCTGCTGCGCTCGCCCATCAACCTGTCGGCCTGCGCGCATGCCGAGGCCTTCCACCGCGCCGCGCCCGATGCGGGGGAGCACACCGACGACGTGCTGCGCGAGCTGGGCTACACCGATGAGTCGATCAAAGCCCTGCGCAGCGAAGGGGCCGTAGCATGAGCACGATGGACCTGGGAACCCCGCGCATCCTGGCCGAGGTGCAGGGTGGCGTGGGCTGGATCACCTTCAACCACCCCGAGCGGCGCAACGCCATGTCGCTGGACATGTGGCAGGGCCTGGGCATCGCTGCCGAGGCCTTCGAGCGCGACCCGGCCGTGCGCGCCGTCGTCATGAAGGGCGCAGGCGGCAAGGCCTTCGTCTCGGGCGCCGACATCTCGGAGTTCGAGCAGCACCGGGCCGACGCGCAGCAGAAGCAGACCTACGACGCCATCGCCGCGCGCGGCCATGCGGGCCTGGCGGCGCTGAGCAAGCCGCTGATTGCGATGATTGACGGCTACTGCGTGGGCGGCGGCCTGGCGATCGCGCTCGCGGCGGACGTGCGCTTTGCTGCCTCATCCTCGCGCTTTGCCATCCCCGCCGCCCGGCTGGGGCTGGGCTACGACTACCGGGGCGTGGCCGCGCTGGCGCGCCTAGTGGGGCCGTCCACCGCCAAGGACATCCTCTTCAGCGCACGCTTTCTGGAGGCCGACGAGGCGCTGCGCGTGGGCCTGGTCAACTTCGTGGTGGATGCCGAACTGCTTGGCGAGCGCGTGGCCGCCTATGCCGCACAGATCGCCGCCAATGCGCCTCTGACCGTGCATGCGGCCAAACAGGCGCTGCAGGCTTTCGAGCACTATTCCGATGCGGCCGAAGGCGCCGATGCGGTGGCCGCCCTGGTGCTGCACTGCTTCGACAGCGAAGACTACCGGGAGGGACGCCGCGCCTTCCTGGCCAAGCGCGCTCCCCAATTCCAAGGCCGATGACATTCCGATGAACGCACTTCCCGAACTCACCACCGACGGCGCGGTCGCCACCATTACCCTGCGCCGGCCCGAGCAGGCCAACCGCCTCACGGCCGATGACCTGGAACACCTGGCCGCGCTGATCGAACAAGTCAACCAGCGCCCCGACATCCTGGTGCTGCAGTTGCGCAGCACCGGCAAGTATTTTTGCAGCGGCTACGACATCGGCAGTATCGGCGCCCCGCGCAAGATCGACTTTGCCGGCATGGTCGATGGGCTGGAGATGGCGCGGCCCGTGACCATCGCCGTGCTGCACGGTGGCGTCTACGGCGGGGCCACCGACCTAGCGCTGGCCTGCGACTTTCGCGTGGGCGCCGAGGGCATCGACATGTTCATGCCCGCCGCGCGCCTGGGCCTGCACTACTACCGCTCGGGCATGGAGCGCTACGTGAGCCGGCTGGGGCTGGACCATGCCAAGCTGCTGTTCCTCACGGCACGCAAGATCGGTGCGGCGCAGATGCTGCGCATCGGCTACCTCACGCAGCTGGTGGAGGCGGCGCAGCTGGAGGAAGAGGTGGCTGGCCTGGCGCGCGACTGCGCCAGCATGGCGCCGCTGGCCCTGGTGGGAATGAAGCGCCACCTCAACCGCATGGCCCGGGGCACGCTGGACGTGGACGAACTTAACGCCGACATCCTGCGCGCCTACCAGTCGGCGGACCTGCGTGAGGGCCAGGCAGCCTGGGCGCAAAAGCGCCCACCCCAATTCACGGGCCAGTGATGAGCCGCCGGCACAGGAAACCACCGCCATGAAACTGCACTGCATCGCAGGGGCCCTGCTGCTGCTCGGACTGGTGGCCCCCGCACAGGCCAGCGACTACCCTGCCAAGCCCATCCGCCTCATCGTGGGCTACTCGCCATCGGGCGCAGGCGACGGCATCGCACGCATCGTCGCCGAGGCCATGGGCAAGGAACTGGGGCAGGGCATCGTCGTGGACAACAAGCCCGGGGCGGGCAGCACGCTGGCCTCCACGCTGCTCTCGCGGGCCCCTGCGGACGGCTACACCATAGGCCTGGCCACGGGCACGCTGTACGGCATCGACCAACATCTGTACAACGTGCGCTACACCCCGGCAGACTTCACGCCCATCAACCGCCTCACCGTTTCGCCGCTGGTGCTGGCAGTCAGCCCCAAGAGCGGCATCACCCAGCTCAAGGACCTGGTGGCCACGGCCAAGGCGCGGCCGGGCCAACTCAACTACTCGTCGTCCGGCATCGGCGGTTCGCCGCACCTGGCGGCGCTGACCTTCGAGAGGGCCATCGAGGCCACCATGGTGCACATCCCCTTCAAGGGCGGCGCTCCGGCGCTGCAGGCCGTGGCCACGGGCGAGGTGGACCTGTCGTTCGGCACGGCAGCCTCGGTGCTGCCCCTGGGCCGCCAGGGCGTGGTGAAGATGCTGGGCGTGACCACGCAGCAGCCATCGGCCGTGGCACCCGGCGTGCCCACGCTCGACTCGCAGGGGCTACCCGGTTTTGAGTTCTCGTTCTGGTTCGGGCTGTTCGGCCCGGCGAAGCTGTCCCCTGATGTGTATGCCCGGCTGGTCGCTGCATCCAACAAGGTGCTGGCCGATCCGCAGGTGCGGGAGAAGCTGCTGGCCACCGGCAACGAGGCCGCGCCGTTTGCCACGCCGGCCGCATTCAATGCCTGGGCGGCCGATGCCGGCAAGGCGCAGCTCGAGCGCGTGAAGAACGCCAATGTGAAGGTGGAATAACAATGATCGACGTCTATTCCTGGGCCACGCCCAATGGCCACAAGGTCCACATCCTGCTGGAGGAGTGCGGCCTGGCGTACCGCGCCCACCCCGTGAACATCGGCGCAGGCGAACAGTTCCGCCCCGAGTTTTTGGCCATCAGCCCCAACAACAAGATCCCCTCGATCCTCGACCCCGAAGGGCCGGACGGCCAGGCCATCACGCTGTTCGAGTCAGGGGCCATCCTGCTGTACCTCGCAGGCAAGACCGGGCGCTTTTTGCCACCCGATGACCGGGGCCGCTACGAGGTGCTGCAGTGGCTCATGTTCCAGATGGGCGGCGTGGGCCCCATGCTCGGGCAGAACCACCATTTCAGGCTGTATGCGCCCGAGAAGATCCCCTACGCCATCGATCGCTACACCAACGAGGCCCGGCGCATCTATGGCGTGATCGAGCGGCGGCTGGCCGACAGCCCCTGGCTGGGCGGCGAGGACTACTCCATTGCCGACATGGCCGTCTGGCCCTGGCTGCGCAACTGGGAAAAGCAGGGCATCACCCTGTCGGACCACCCGCACCTCGAACTCTGGTTTGCTGCCGTGGGCAGCCGCCCCGCGGTGCAGCGCGGCATCGCCGTGCTGGCCGACCTGCGCAAGCCCGCACACGATGCGCAATCGCGCGAGGTGCTGTTCGGGGCGCAGCAGTACGCCAGGCGCTGACCGGTCGCGCTCAGGTAAAAATCACCGACAGCCGCGACAGCGGCGCGTCGAAGTCCGCGCTCCAGCGCTGGCGGGCCTGCGCAGGGCAGGCGCGCAGTTCCTTCAGAAAGTAGTGCAGGGCGCTCAAGGGGCCGGCCAGCACGTTGGCGCCTTTGCCCTGCTTCATCACCCCCCCGTCGCGCAGCAGCATTGCAAGGTCAGGCAGGCTGAATGCGGGCTGCATAGCGCTTGCTGCAGTGTGTGCATGCTGCGCAATGCTGTTTGCACGCTTGCGGAGCTGGCCTTTATGCGTCACAAAGACGCAAGATGCAGACAGATGGCCCCAGGCCATGCCGGGCCAATGCCAGCGGATGGTCGTCGACGATTACATTTGGATAGATAAAAACACCTATTGACATTCGATTTTTTGAGGGATTCGTGCCATGACATCTTTTGCCTCCCGATCCATAGCTTTCAAGCTGTCCTTCGTGGCACTGGCCAGCCTGCTGGTCGTCTTGCTGACCACCATGGCACTGGTGAGCAGCATGGTGTGGAGCAGCTTCGGCGCAGCATCGCGTGGCGATGCGCGGCAATATGCGTCCCAGGTCAGTACCCTGGTGAAGACCATGGACGAGTCGGCGCAGCAACTGGCACGGCGCGACTTCGGGCTGCTCAAGGCCAATTTTCCGGGGGCCTTCAGCCTGGCCGAGCAGCCGGGTGCGGACGGCAAGCCCGAAGCCGTGCTGAGCTTTCAGGGTGTGCCGGTCAATGGTGACTTTGAGGTGGTGGACCGTTTTTCCGCAGATGCCAAGGGGGCGGTTGCCACCATCTTTGCCCGCACGGGTGACGATTTCATCCGTGTCACGACCTCGCTCAAGAAGCAGGACGGTGAGCGCGCCTTCAAGACCCTGCTCGACCGCAAGCACCCCGCCTATGCCCTCATGGCCGAAGGCAAGCCCTACATAGGCCGGGCCAACCTGTTCGGCCGGGACTACATGACCGTGTACGAACCGATTCGGGAGGGCAACCGCACCATCGGCATCATGTTCATCGGCTCTGACATCGCGCCCATTCTGGACGGGCTGGGCAAGCTGATGGCAGGGCAGAAGCTGTTCGACACGGGTGCCGTCTACGCGGTCGACGTCTCTTCAGGGCCGGCGCGTGGCCGCATCGCGGGCCTGGGGGGCTCTGGCCCGGCACTGGTCGTTGACGAAAAGGTCGATGAGGGCAAAGCCTGGCTGGCGGCGCTCACCAGCTCGGAGCAGGCCAGCGATTTCGAGGCCACCTGGTCACCGCGCCCCTCCGGCGAAGCCGCTGCACGCCGCTTTGTCGCTGTGGAGCGCTACAAGCCCTGGAACTGGGCCATCGTGGCCGAAGCGCCGGTGTCCGAGCTCATGGGCGAGGCACGCAGCGCACTCACCTGGCTGTGGCTGGGCGTGCTGGTGGCGCTGGTGCTGCTGGCCGTGGTGCTGGTGCTGGCCACGCGGCGCCTGGTGGGTGCGCCGGTGCAGCAACTGAGCACCGCGCTGGGCTACCTCGCGCAGGGCGACCTGACGCAGGGTGTCAGCATCCGGTCCCGCGACGAGATAGGCACGCTGGCGCAGGCCATGGAAGGTTTCCGCGTGCGCTTGCTGGAGAGCCTGGGCACGGTGCGCGCCAGCGCCGAGAGCGTGTCGGCAGCCAGCTCCCAGATCGCCCATGGCAACCAGGACCTGTCGGCCCGTACCGAAAGCCAGGCCAGCTCGCTGGAGCAGACCTCGGCCAGCATGGAAGAGCTGGGCGGCACCATCCGCCACAACGCGGACGGTGCCGCCCAGGCCAACCAGTTGGCCGTGCGTGCCAGCCAGGTCGCGACCGATGGCGGCAAGGTGGTGGCCCAGGTGGTCAGTACCATGCATGGCATCAACACCAGCAGCCAGAAGATCGCCGACATCATCGGCGTGATCGATGGCATCGCCTTCCAGACCAACATCCTGGCCCTCAACGCCGCCGTGGAAGCGGCGCGTGCCGGCGAGCAGGGCCGCGGCTTTGCCGTGGTGGCCGCCGAAGTGCGCAACCTGGCACAGCGCACCGCCGCTGAGGCCAAGGCCATCAAGGAACTGATCGTCGCCAGCAGTACCATGGTGCAGCAGGGTTCGGTGCTGGCCGACCAGGCCGGCTCCACCATGCAGGAGGTGGTCCAGTCCATCGGGCGCGTGGCCAGCATGGTCGCGGAGATCAGCGCCGCCAGCAGCGAGCAGACCGCCGGCGTGGGCCAGGTGGGCGAAGCCGTCACCCAGCTCGACCAGGCCACGCAGCAGAACGCCGCCCTGGTGGAGGAAATGGCGGCCGCCGCCAGCAGCCTGCGCAGCCAGGCCGAGCAGATGGTCGGGGCCGTGGCGCAGTTCAACCTGGGGAGCAGTGGCACGCATGCGGGCACGCCAGCACCGGCATTGCGTGCCAAGCGCCAGGCGCGCCTGGTTGCAACACGTTAGCGGGCGGCCACCGGCTGCAGTGGCAGCAGCCATGTCGCATGCCGGGTATGTAGTAGCCGGCTAACACCCACCGCCGGCGCCGCAGTCCAACAATGAACTCCCCATACCCCTGAGGAGACAAAAGACATGGCTGCGAAGAAGATACTCATGCTGTGCGGCGACTACTGCGAGGACTACGAGACCATGGTGCCGTTCCAGGCCCTGCTGGCCGTGGGCCACACCGTGCATGCCGTGTGCCCCGACAAGAAGGCCGGCGACCACATCAAGACGGCGATCCACGACTTCGAAGGCGCGCAGACCTACAGCGAGAAGCCGGGCCACAACTTCACACTGAACGCCACGTTTGAAGGCCTGGACGTGGCCAGCTACGACGCGCTGGTGATCCCCGGCGGGCGCGGCCCCGAGTACCTGCGCACCTACCCGGCGGTGGTCGCTGCCGTGAAGCACTTCTTCGACACCAACAAGCCCGTGGCAGCGGTGTGCCACGGCGCCCAGTTGCTGGCCGGCGCGGGGGTGCTCAAGGGGCGCACCTGCTCCGCCTACCCGGCCTGCCGGGCCGAGGTCGAGATTGCAGGCGGCACCTATGCCGAGATCGCCATCGACGCCGCCGTGACCGAGGGCAACCTGGTGTCCGCCCCGGCCTGGCCGGCGCATCCGGCCTGGATCGCGCAGTTCCTGGCGCTGCTGGGCACGCGCATCAGCCTGTAGGCACCGTTTGACGCCGCAGGGGCGGTCTTCCATGATGGAGGCCGTTCTGAAAGGCGAATTCTCATGTGCCAGGTATTCATCAGCGCCGACCCCGCCCTGTACGAAAGCCGCGCCCGCTCCGTGCGCTTGCACGGGGTGGCCACCAGCATCAAGCTGGAAAACCTGTTCTGGCAGGTGCTGCAAGAGATCGCCCAGCGCGACGGCATGGGCGTGCCCCAGCTGTGTGCCCGGCTGTACGACGAACTGGTCGCGGAGCGCGGCGAGGTGGACAACTTTGCCTCGTTCCTGCGCGTCAGCTGCGGCCGCTACCTGGCCTTGCAGCTGTCGGGCGGCATACCGCAGGACGCCTCCATCTCCATCCGCAGCCTGAATGCCCGGCAGGTGCTTGCCACCGAAGGGCGCAGCCGCGTGTTGGCCAGGGCCGCCTGACGGGCCCGGCAACCCCCTATAATCCGGCGCACTGCGGGTGTAGCTCAATGGCAGAGCTGTTGCTTCCCAAGCAACTGACGAGGGTTCGATTCCCTTCACCCGCTCCATCCCCCTGCGCCATCGCGCAACGCTTCTTCATCTTCTCTCCCCCGTCTTTTGTGCCTGCTGATGCCCTGGGCTGGGGCAACCGCGCCGTTTTTCGCATAACGATCCACGTTTTGCTTTGTTCCCCGGATGGCGCGGCGCCTCTAAATTCTGTCCATCGGTTGCCGCAACGGTTGCAGCACCGGCCACCCGACGACAAGGATGACCCGCATGAGCCAGCAGCACACGACGACGATCCACCCCGCCAAGCCCCTGGGCCGGCTCCTGTGCGCATGGGTGCTGGGGGCAGGCATGGCACTGGGCGCATCGCTGGCCTTAGCTGCCACGCCCATCCCGGCAGGTCCTCTGGTCAGCACCGAGTGGCTGGCGCAGAACCTCGACAACACCCAGGTGCGCATCGTCGAGGTCAGCGTGAACCCGGGCCTGTACGAGCGCAGCCATGTGCCCGGTGCCGTGAACTTCTCCTGGCACCAGGACCTGAACGACAAGGTGCGCCGCGACATCGTCAGCAAGGAAGCCTTCGAAGCGCTGCTGTCCAAGGCCGGCGTGGCGCCCGACACCACGGTGGTGCTCTACGGTGACACCAACAACTGGTTTGCCGCCTGGGGCGGCTGGGTGTTCGACATCTACGGCGTGAAGAACGTCAAGCTGCTCGACGGTGGCCGCAAGAAGTGGGAGGCCGAGAACCAGCCGCTCAACAACCGCGTGCCAGAGTTCGCAGCTACCAGCTACAAGGTCACTCAGGTCAACACGCAGCTTCGCGCCCGCCTCACCGACACCCTGGCCGCCGCCGAGGGCAAGAGCAACGCCAAGCTGGTGGACATCCGCTCGGCCGACGAATACTCCGGCAAGATCTTTGCGCCGGCCGGCGTGCCCGAGCTGAGCATCCGCGCCGGCCATATCCCTGGTGCCGCCAACGTGCCCTGGGGCCAGGCGGTCAAGGAAGACGGCACCTTCAAATCGGCAGAGGACCTGAAGAAGCTCTATGCCAACGTGGGCATCGACGGCAGCAAGCCCGTCATCACCTACTGCCGCATCGGCGAGCGTTCCAGCCACACCTGGTTCGCGCTGTCCAAGATATTGGGCTACAGCGTGAAGAACTACGACGGTTCGTGGACCGAATACGGCAACGCCGTGGGCGTGCCCATCAACAACCCGGCCGGCACGGTCTGGGCCGCCAAATAAGGCGTACCGAGTTTTTTGGTAGGGGGTCTCTTTACAGCCCGCTTCGGCGGGCTTTTTTTCGCTCCGGCGCGCCAGACATGACGACGACAACGACAAGCAAACAGCCGTTCCAATTCCTTTCGCCCCTCGCCGCCGTGGCCCTGCTGGCCGCGCTGGCCCTGTCCACCCGCTGGATCGAGGGCCTGGCCGGCGGGCGCACGCTGGTCTTTGCCCTGGTGACCGGCGCCGTGCTGGGCCTGGTGCTGCAGCGCTCGCGCTTTTGCTTTTACTGCCATGCGCGCGACTGGTTCGAGGACGGCAACCCGCGCGGGCTGCTGGCCATTGTGCTGGCGCTGGCCGTGGGTCTGGTGGGCACCACCGCGGTGCTGGGCGGCTGGTTGCCGGTGCCGCAGCCGGGCAAGCTGCCGCCCGACATCCACATCGGCCCGGTGAGCTGGGTGCTGGTGGCCGCCGGCCTGTCGTTCGGTGCCGGCATGGTGGTCTCGGGCTCGTGCATCAGCGCGCACTGGTATCGGCTGGCGGAGGGCTCGGCGGTATCGCCCTTTGCGCTGCTGGGATCGGCCCTGGGCTTCATCCTCGGGTTCAAGACCTGGAACGGCCTGTACAGCCTGAGCGTGGCCGATGCACCCGTGGTCTGGCTGCCCGCGCACCTGGGCTACGGCGGAGCGCTGCTTGCGCAACTGGCGGTGCTGGCCGCAGTGGCGGCTTGGCTGTGGCGCGGCTTTGCGCGCGAGCCGGTGGGCGAGGGCGTGCGCGGGGTGGGCGTCCCTGGCCTGCGCGCCGTGTGGCTGCGGCTGTGGGCCGGGCGCTGGAGCTACTGGGTGGGGGGCCTGGCCGTGGGGCTGATCGGCGCGCTGGCCATCGTGCGCATGCGGCCATTGGGCGTGACGGCCACCCTGGGCAGTGCGGCGCGCCAATGGGCGCAAGGCCAGGGTTTGGTACCGGACCGGCTCGACGGGCTCGATGGCTTTGCCGGCTGCGCCACGCTGCCCCAGTCCACCTGGCTCACACCCAATGCGCTGCTGCTCGCGGGGCTGGTGGCCGGCGCCTTCATCGCCGCGCTGGCCAGCTGCCAGTTCGCGCCGCGCTGGCCCACCTGGCGCGATGCCGTGCGCGGACTTTCGGGCGGCGTGCTGCTGGGCTGGGGCGCGATGACGGGGCTGGGCTGCACCATCGGCACGCTGCTGTCGGGCGGCATGGCTGGGGCGCTTTCGGGCTGGGTGTTCGCCGCATCTCTGTTCTTCGCCGTATGGGCCGGGCTGCGCGGCAAGACCTTGTTCAGCAAGACCTCAAAGACCTGATCGGCGTGGGGCCATCTCAAGGCGTTGGCTGACGCCGCTGAGTCACTGTATGGGGCACGATGCCCATTCAGCCCCGTGTGCGGGCCCCATTGCATGAGGGAATGAATGGCTTCCAAGGACAAAGACAAGGACACGAAGGCCAACAAAGCCACGCCCGACAAGCCCAGTGCGGCGCAGGAGGAAAAGGAGGCCAAGGCCCGGCGCGAGTTGGGCATCCTCGGCCCGCATGGTGACATGCGCCTGGCCTCGGTCGTCATCGAGGGCTACAGCCTGGAGCTGCGCGACGGCGACGGCTTCGTGGGCGACGTGGCCAGCCGCACGGCGTTTCGCCACATGCTCGACGCCTGGCGCAAGCTCTTCACGGACATGGATGGCAAGGACCCGATGGGGCGCAAGTCCACGCGCGAGCTGAGCAAGCACCAGCTCGACGCCATGCTGGAGAAGGATGGCATTGCCGCCCAGGCCATCGTGGCCGCGTCGGAAGACTATGCACTGCAGCTGGCCCATGTGGTGCAGCGTTTTCTGAAACACAAGACCTGGAAGGGTGTGGAGCGCATCATCGTCGGCGGGGGCTTCCACCAGAGCGAGGTGGGTGGCCGCTCCATTGCGCGCGCCGGCAAGATCCTCAAGGCCGAGAAGGTGCCCGTGGAGTTGCGCACCCTGCACCACCACGCAGACGAAGGCGGGCTGATCGGCTGGGTGCACCTGGCGCCGCCGGCCCTTCTGCAAAGTTACGACGCCATCCTGGCGGTGGACATCGGCGGCACCAACGTGCGCTGCGGCATCGTGCAGACCCACCTGCACCGCGCGCCCGACATGTCGCAGGCCGAAGTGGTGCGCCGCGAGAAGTGGGCCCATGCCGACGACGAGCCCAAGCGCGACGAGCTGGTGGAAGGCATCGCCACCATCCTCGAAGACCTGATCGCCTATGCCGAGAAGAAAGAGATCCGCCTGGCCCCCTACATCGGCGTGGCATGCCCCGGGCTGATCGTGGAAGACGGCTCGCTGGCCGGCGGCACGCAGAACCTGCCGGGCAACTGGGAGAGCACGCGCTTTCACCTGCCGCGCGACCTGTGCGAGCGGCTGCCGCACATCGGCGATGGCCGCACCCAGGTCTGCCTGCACAACGATGCAGTGGTGCAGGGCTTGTCGGAGATGCCCTTCACCAACGATGTGGAGCGCTGGGCCATCCTCACCGTGGGCACGGGGCTGGGCAATGCCAGCTTCACCAACCGGCGCGATGCGCCGGGCGACAAATGAGGGTCAGAAGCAGTTCATGCCCGACGTACGGGGAATCAGCTTGCAGTTGAACGCCATGCTGCGCGCCACGCCCGTGCCGTAGTTGCGCTGGAACTCGGCCAACTGGTTCTCGCGGTAGCGCGGGTGGAAGGGCCAGCCCGTGGGCTTGTCCAGGCTGTCGGCCCATACCATCACGGTGCAGACGCTTTCGCCGCCACAGGCCTTCAGGGCGGCGTCCTCGATGTACCGTGTGTCGCGCGCCTTGTCGGTGGGCACCATGACGTACTGCATGCTGCCATTCTTCTCGAAGACGGTGGTCTGCGCGTGGGTGACGGTTGCCGTGGCTACGGTCAGCAGCGCCAGGATCAAGGCTTTCATGGTGATGTCCCTCTGGTGTGCGCAGTCGGCAGGCAACTCGGCGGCTGCCTATGGCGGGAGGCACGCAACCCACCGTGGGTTGCGCTTTTGCCGACCGGACGGGGGGATTCTGCGCCAGTTTCCCCCCGGTTGCCGTGCTACTGCTGGTAGCAGCGGCTGGCTCCGGGCACCAGCTTGCAATTGAACCGCATGCCATCCGCCCCGCCATAGTTGCGCAGGTATTCGGCCAGCCTGTTCTCGTCATAGCGTGTATGGAAGGGGTTGCCCGTGGGCTTGTCCAGGCTGTCGGCCCAGATCATCACGCGGCAGCTGCCCTTGTTCTGGTCCTGGCAGAACCTGTATGCCGCGTTCTCCATGTACTGGGTGTCCCGGGCCTTGTCGGTAGGCACCATGGCGTAGTGCATGGTGCCGTGCGATTCAAAGACGGTGAGGGCGGAGTTTTGCGCGTGCGCGGCGCTGGCCACGGTAAGCAGCGCAAGGATCAGTGCTTTCAAAATGGTTTCCCTCGGTGAACATGCGGCCGGTGGGCTGCCCTGGAATGGGCGCCTCTTGGTGGTGGAGTCGCCGGCCGCACGGCGGGCATTCTGCCCCAACCCGGGCCGTTGCCGGGCGAGGTTCTTCAACGCCTTCTGGCGCTGCGCCGCCTACTTCTGGATGTCGCCCAGGCAGAGGTACTTGATCTCCACATAGTCGTCGATGCCGTGGTGCGATCCCTCGCGCCCCAGGCCCGATTGCTTGACGCCGCCGAAGGGCACATGCTCGGTGGCCAGGATGCCCACGTTGATGCCCACCATGCCGTACTCCAGCGCCTCGGCCACGCGGAAGATGCGGCCCACGTCGCGGGTGTAGAAGTAGCTGGCCAGGCCGAATTCGGTGGCGTTGGCGGCGTCCACCGCTTCCTGCTCGGTCTTGAACTTGAAGACCGGGGCGAAGGGGCCGAAGGTCTCCTCGCGCGCACACAGCATGTCGGGCGTGGCGTTGGCAATCACCGTAGGCTCGAAGAACTGGCCGGCCAGGCGCTTGCCGCCGGCCACCACGGTGCCGCCCTTGGCCACGGCGTCGTCCACATGGCGCTGCACCTTCTCCAAGGCGGCCTCTTCGATCAGCGGGCCCTGGTTCACACCGTCCTCGAAACCATTGCCCACCTTGGCCGTCTTCACCTTGGCGGCGAACTTGGCCACGAACGCGTCGTACACACCCTCCTGTACGTAGAAGCGGTTGGTGCACACGCAGGTCTGGCCAGCGTTGCGGTACTTGCTGGCAAAGGCGCCTTCCACGGCGCTGTCGATGTCGGCGTCGTCGAACACCAGGAAGGGCGCGTTGCCACCCAGCTCCAGCGACATCTTCTTCACGGTGGGCGCCGACTGCGCCATCAGGATGCGGCCCACCTCGGTGCTGCCCGTGAAGCTGATGTGGCGCACCACGTCGCTGGCGCACAGCACCTTGCCGATGGCAATGGAGTTGTCGCTGTCGGCCGGCAGGATGTTGAACACACCCGCCGGGATGCCTGCGCGGATGGCCAGCTCGGCGGCGGCCAGTGCGGTCAGCGGCGTCAGCTCGGCCGGCTTGATGACCACCGGGCAGCCGGCGGCCAGTGCGGGCGCCACCTTGCGCGTGATCATGGCCAGCGGGAAGTTCCACGGCGTGATGGCCGCGCACACGCCGATGGGCTGCTTCAGGACCATCAGCCGGCGGCTGTTGTCGAACTGGGGCAGGGTCTCGCCGTTGATGCGCTTGGCCTCTTCGGCGAACCACTCCACGAAGCTCGCGCCATAGGCCACCTCGCCCTTGGCCTCGGGCAGGGGCTTGCCCTGCTCGGCCGTCATGATGCGGCCCAGGTCATCCTGGTTGGCCATGAGCAGGTCATACCACTTGCGCAGGATGATGCTGCGCTCCTTGGCGGTCTTGGCCTTCCAGGCGGGCCAGGCGGCGTTGGCGGCGGCAATGGCCGCCTCGGCGTCCGCAGGGCCCAGGTTGGCCACGCTGGCGAGCGTGAGGCCCGTGGCCGGGTCGTTCACATCGAAGCGGCTCGCGCCCGCCACCCACTGGCCGTTGATGAGGCCGTCGGTCTTGAGCAGGCTCGGGTCCTTGAGCAGGGAAAGGGGCGAAGTCTTCATGTCCATGGTGATGTCTCTGTGGGATGGTCAGGTGTGGTGAGCGCACTGCCGCAGGGCAAGCATAGCGGCAGGGTGAAAGGTATGGGTGTCTCGGGTGTATCAGTGGTTCGCGCGTGTGTTCGTGCTCAGGCCCTGCGCCCGCGCAGCCATTCCAGCACCAGCAGCAGGCTGGTGGTGAACAGGATGAGCAGCGTGGCCACGGCGGCAATGGTGGGCGAGATGTTTTCGCGGATGCCGTTGAACATCTGGCGCGGCAGGGTGGCCTGGTCGGCCCCTGCCAGGAAGAGCGTGACCACCACCTCGTCGAACGAGGTGGCGAAGGCGAACAGCGCCCCCGAGACCACACCGGGTGCGATCACCGGCAGCGTGATGCGAAAGAAGGTCCTGAACGGGGTCTCGCCCAGGCTCAGCGATGCGCGCACCAGGTTGTGATTGAAGCCCGCGAGGGTGGCCAGCACCGTGGTCAGCACGAAGGGCGCGCCCAGCGCAGCGTGCACGATGATAAGACCCGCATAGCTGTCGGCCAGGCCTAGCGGCGCGAAATACAGGTAGGTGGCCACGCCGACCACGACGATGGGGACCACCATGGGTGCGATGAGCACGCCCATGAGCAGCCCCTTGAAGCGAAAGTCCGCCCGCGACAGGCCCAGTGCTGCCAGTGTGCCCAGTGCGGTGGCGATCAGCGTGGCCGCCGGAGCCACGATGAAGCTGTTGCGCGTGGCGCGGGCCCATTCGGCCGACTCGAACAGGTTGCGGTACCACTTGAGGGACCAGCCAGTGATCGGGTAGGCCAGGAAGGAGCTTTCCGAGAACGACAGCGGCACCATCACCAGGATGGGTGCCAGAAGAAAGGCCAGGACCGCCACGCACAGGGCGCGCAGCAGCCACCAGAGCGCCTTGTCGGCCAGGGTGGCATAGCGGGGGAATACGGGCAGTCGGAACATGGGAGGGGCCTTGGGTCAGCGGGGCGTTGGCGTGGGTGGGGAGGGCGCAGGTCAGCCCAGGCTCAGTTCGGCCTTGCCGATGCGGCGGTACACGCCATACAGCACCAGCGTGGCCGTGAGCAGCACGGCACCCAGGGCGCAAGCCATGCCCCAGTTCACCTCGACGTTGGTGTAGCGGGCGATGTAGTAGCTGAGCATCTGGTCGTCGGCACCGCCGAGCAGCGCGGGGGTGACGTAGTAGCCGATCGAGAGAATGAACACCAGCAGCGCACCCGCGCCGATGCCCGGGTAGGTCTGCGGCACGTACACGCGCAGGAAGGCGGCCAGGGGCGGGCTGCCCAGCGAGACGGCAGCGCGCACGTAGGTCGCTGGCACGTTCTTCATCACGCTGTACAGCGGCAGGATCATGAAGGGCAGCAGGATGTGCACCATGGCAATCACCACGCCCGTGCGGTTGAACAGCAGGGCCAGCGGTTCGCTCACGAGGCCCAGCCCCATCAGACCGCGGTTGACCAGGCCCTCGGACTGCAGCAGCACGATCCAGGCGGCCACGCGCACCAGGATGGAGGTCCAGAACGGCACCAGCACCAGAATCATCAGCACGTTGGCTGAACGCGCCGGCAGGGAGGCCAGCCACCAGGCCAGCGGGTAGCCGATCAGCAGGCAGATGAGGGTGACCACCAGGCTGATGTGGAAGGTGCGCAGCAGGATGCTGCCGAACGCGCGCTGCTCTGCGGGCATGCGTTCCACCTCGCCCTGCGCATCGCGCTGCAGGTCGATCGAGGCCAGCAGGTAGTCCGGCGTCCAGCGCGCGCCGTTGCGGGCAATGGCGTGCCACAGCGGTGCCTCGCTCCAGCGGGCATCCTTGCCGATCAGCCGCTCGCGGATCGACTCGAGGCTGCCCTCCATGGGGACGAAGCGGTACGCGCCCATGATGAGCGAGCGCGCGCCGGGCACATCGGAGTTGAGCCGGCGCGCCAGCGCCCCGGCGTCCGCGCTGTCCGGCAACTGCGCCAGGTCCTTCATCAGCGCAGCGTACGCGGCGGGGCCGGGCGCCTCCTTGCGGTCCCAGCCATCCAGCGCGGCGATGGTGGCCGGCAGTGCGTTGGCGACCTCGGGGTTCTCGATGGCGCGCTGGAGCAAGGCCGCAATGGGCACCAGCAGGGTGAACAGCAGGAACACCAGCAGGGGCAGTGTGAGCGCGAACGCCCGCCACTTGCGCCGCGCCTCGGCGCGCGACAGCGCCTTGCGCAGTGCTCCGGGGGCGCTGGCGTCCAGTGCCTGTGCGTGGGGGGCGGTGGCAACAATGGCTTGCATGGTGTCCTGTGCTCCGGCTGCGGCTTACTGCGTGGCCCAGGCGGCAAAGCGTTTTTCCAGCGCCTCGCCCTGGTCGGCCCAGAAGCCCACGCTGAACTGCAGCGCTTCCTTGGCGTTGGCGGTGGAGGTGGGCAGGTCGTCCAGCACCTTCTTGTCCAGCTTGGCCAGCGCCTTGGTGTTGGCGGGGCCGTAGGCAATGTTCTGCGCATAGGTCGCCTGGTTGGCCGTCTGCATCGTGAAGGCGATGAACTTCACGGCAGCGTCCTTGTTCGGCGTGCCCTTGGGGATGGCCCAATAGTCCAGGTCGTAAATGCCGCCGGGCCAGTAGATCTTGAGGTTGCGGCCTTCGCGGTTCGCCGCGTCGATGCGGCCGTTGAACACCGTGGTCAGCACCACGTCACCCGCCACCAGGAACTGCGGCGCCTGGGCGCCGGCTTCCCACCACTGGATGCTGGGCTTGAGCTCGGTCAGCTTCTTGAAAGCCCGGTCAGCACCTTCCTTGGTGGCCAGCACCTTGTACACGTCGGTGGGTTTTACGCCATCGGCCAGCAGCGCGAACTCCAGGTTGTAGCGCGCGCCTTTGCGCATGCCGCGCTTGCCGGCGATCTTCCTGGTGTCGAAGAAGTCGGCCCAGCTGGTGGGCGGGGTCTTGAGTTTGTCGCCGTTGTACGCCATGACGGTGGACCACACAAAGATGCCCACGGCGCAGTCGGTCACCGCTGCGGGAAGCAGGTCGGCCTTGTCCACGATCTTGCTGTAGTCGAGTTTTTCGAACAGGCCTTCATCGCAACCGCGCGCTGCGTCCGGCGATTCGAGCTCCACTACGTCCCAGGTCACCTTCTTGGTCTCGACCATGGCCTTGATCTTGGCCTGCTCGCCGTTGTACTCCACGGCCACGATCTTGTTGCCGGCCTTCTCGTAGGGCTCGTAGAACGCCTTCTTCTGGGCATTGGCATTGGCGCCGCCGAAGTTCACGACGGTGATCTGCTGTTGTGCCAGGCTGGGCAGGGCCACGCAGGCAGCAAGGGTTGCGCAGGCGATCAGACTTCTTTTCATGGTGCAGTTTCCTTGGAAGGGACGTTGGGAAAGGGAGGTCGAAAACAGGGGGCCTGCGCGTCAGACCGCATAGATGCGGGTGGACTCCGGCGGGAACTCCAGCAGCACGTTCTGCCCCGGTTGGGGGCAGGCCGATGCGTCGGAATGGGTGAGGGCCAGCTTGATGGTGGCCTGCTCCTGGCCGTGGCCCAGGTCGCACATGAGGCGAAGGTGGTCGCCGTAGTAAATGGTGCGCGCCACCGTGGCCGGAACGGCCGAGCCCCGGGGATAAGCGGAGTAGGGGTGCAGCACGATGCGCTCGGGCCGCACGCAGGCCTGCACGCGGGCGCCCAGGGCGGCACCGTTGACGTTCACGCCCGGCAGCAGGTAGCCGCCGGGCAACTGGATGGCCGTGCCGTCGCCAGCGCCCTGCAAGGTGCCGCTGAGGACGGTGTTGTCGCCCACGAAGCCCGCCACGAAGCGGTTGGCGGGGCTTTCGTACAGGTCTTGCACGCCGGCCAGTTGCTGGATGATGCCTTCGTTGAACACCGCCACCCGGTCGCTCATGGTCAGGGCCTCGCCCTGGTCGTGGGTCACGTACACGAAGGTCACGCCCAACTGGCGGTGCAGCTCCTTGAGCTCGATCTGCATGTGCTCGCGCAGCTGCTTGTCCAGCGCGCCCAGGGGCTCGTCCATCAGCACCAGCTGCGGGTTGAAGACCAGGGCCCGCGCCAGCGCCACGCGCTGCTGCTGCCCACCCGACAGGCGTGCGGGCAGGCGCTCGCCCATGCCGGCCAGGCGCACCATGTCCAGCGCCTTGCGCACCCGCTCCTGCTGCTCGGCACGGGGCACCTTGCGCACGGTGAGCGGGTAGGCCACGTTCTGCTCCACCGTGAGGTGCGGGAACAGGGCATAGTTCTGAAACACCATGCCGAAGTTGCGCTTGTGCGGCGGCGTGCCGGTGATCTGACGGCCTTCGAGCAGGATGTCGCCCGCCGTGGGCGACTCGAATCCGGCCAGCATCATCAGCGTGGTGGTCTTGCCCGAGCCCGAGGGGCCCAGCAGGCTCAGGAACTCTCCGCGCTGGATGTCCAGGTCCAGCGAACGCACGACCAGCTGTTCGCCGTCGTAGCTCTTTTGCACGCCGCTGAAGCGGACCAGGGGTTCGTCGGGGTTCATGGTGTCTTCAGGGTGGGAAAGGGGTTGCGGGCCGGCTCAGGCAACGGCCGCGAAGCTGTCGGCCAGGATGGCCAGGCCTTCCTCCAGCAGTTCGTTGGAGGCCGTGAGCGGCACCAGGATGCGGACCACGTTGCCATGCGTACCGCAGGACAGCAGGATCAGCCCCCGGCGCGCAGCCTCGGCCACCACCTTCTTCGTGAGGGCCGCATCGGGCCGGGCGAGGTCGCCGCCCTCGAACAACTCGATGGCCACCATGGCCCCCAGGCCGCGCACGTCGCCGATGGCGGGCACTTTGGTAGCCATATCCTTGAGCGCTCGCACCAGCAGGGCGCCCATGTCCTGGCTGCGCGCCAGCAGGTTTTCCTTCTCGAACGCCTCGATCACGGCCAGTGCCGCCGCGCAGGCCACGGGGCTGCCGGCATAGGTGCCGCCCAGGCCGCCCGGCGCGGGGGCATCCATCACCTCGGCGCGGCCCACCACGCCCGCCAGCGGGAAGCCGCCCGCCAGCGACTTGGCGGTGGTGATGAGGTCGGGGGCCACGGGCCACTGCTCGCTGGCGAACCAGGTGCCGGTGCGGCCGGCACCGGTCTGCACCTCGTCGGCGATCAGCAGGATGCCGTAGCGGTCGGCCAGCGCCTTGAGGCCGCTGATGAACTCGCCGGGGGCCACGTAGAAGCCCCCTTCACCCTGCACGGGCTCGATGATGAAGGCCGCCACGCGCTCGGGCTCGATGTCGTTCTTGAAGATCAGCTCTACCGAGTGCAGGGCATCCTGAACGCTTGCGCCGTGCAGCGCATTGGGGAACAGGGCGTGGTAGACCTCGCCGGGGAAGGGGCCGAAGCCGATCTTGTAGGGTGCCACCTTGCCCGTCAGGCCCAGCGTCATGTTCGTGCGGCCGTGGTAGCCGCCGGTGAAGGCGATCACGCCGGGGCGGCCGGTGTGGGCGCGGGCTATCTTGACAGCGTTTTCCACGGCTTCGGCACCGGTGGTCAGCAGCAGGCTCTTCTTGGCGAAGGCGCCAGGGGCCAGGGTGTTCAGGCGCTCGGCCACTTCCACATAGGGCTCATAGGCCACCACCTGGAAGCAGGTGTGGGTGTACAGGTCGAGCTGGGCCTTGACGGCGGCGATCACGCCGGCATGCAGGTGGCCGGTGTTCAGCACGGCGATGCCGCCGGCAAAGTCGATGTAGCGGCGGCCTTCCACGTCCCACAGTTCAGCGTTCAGGGCCTTCTGGACGAAGATCTCGTGGGCCTGGCCCACACCGCGGGCAACGGCGGCGTGGCGGCGGGTGACGAGGGCGGCGTTGGTGAAGTGGCGGTCTTGTTGCATGGCGTCGGGTGGGTTCTATGAACAACCGGAGATGAAGGAATGGAACGGATTCTGGAAGCCGCGCCACGGCCCGTCCATGTACAGCGGTACGCCGTTGGCCGCGCACTGTGCAGGTCTAGAATCCTGTACAGGCATTCCCTGATCTGGTGTGTGCCAACACGGTGCACAATTCGCTCCCTTTTTTGCTTTCCTGATGCTCACTCTCAGCCCGGACCTCCAGACACCTCTGGTCAGCCAGATCGTCGACGGTCTGCGAGGCCTCATCGTCGGGCAGGTTCTCAAACCCGGCAGCAAGCTCCCCTCGATCCGCGCGTTCGCGGTCGCCCACGGCGTCAGCGTGTTCACCGTGGTGGAGGCCTATGACCGCCTGGTCGCCCAGGGCTGGCTGGTCTCGCGCGCGCATGCGGGCTTCTTCGTCAAGCGCCGCGGTGACGAGGGCTCCGCGCTCGCAGGTGGGGCACGGGAGCGGCCGCTGCCCCGTTTTGATGCACGCTGGTACCTCAAACAAATTTTCGAAAACCGCAACCTGCCGATGAAGCCGGGGTGCGGCTGGCTGCCCCACGACTGGTTGTTTGGCGACGCGGTGCGCCGCAGCATGCGCCAGCTGTCATCGGACGGTCCCGAACTCGATGGCTATGGCCTGCCGCATGGCCACATGGCGCTGCGCATGGTGGTGGCCGAATCGCTGGCCGAGCAGCACCTGGCGGTGGACCCCGACCAGGTGCTGCTGACCCAGGGCTCCAGCCAGGCGCTGGACCTGGTGGCGCGGCTTCTGCTCAAGCCCGGGGACGTGGTGCTGGTGGACGACCCCGGCTACCCCAACCTGCTGTTCATGCTGCGCTTTGCCGGGGCCCATCTGGTCGGCGTGCCGCGCACGGCCACCGGCTACGACTTGCCCGCGCTGGAGGCGCTGCTGGCGCAGCACAAGCCCAAGGCTTTCTTCACGCAGCCGCGCCTGCAGAGCCCCACTTGCTCCATGGCCTCGGTGGCGCACCTGCACCGGCTGCTGCAACTGGCCGAGCAGCACGGCTTCGCCCTGGTGGAAAACGACATCTACGTCGACATGGACAGCAGCGTGCGCCCCTCGCTGGCGAGCCTGGACCAGTTGAGCCGCGTGATCTACGTGGGCAGTTTTTCCAAGACCATCTCGCCCAACCTGCGCACGGGCTACGTCGCGGCAAGGCGTGACGTGCTGGACGAGCTGCTGCAGCTCAAGATGGTCTCGGGCCTCACCTCGTCGGACATCACCGAGCGCATCACCTTCGGTGTGGTGACGGACGGCCGCTGGCGCAAGCACCTCAAGTCCTTGCGCGAACGCCTGGCCGAGGCGCACCGCAGCGTGGGCCGCAGGCTGCAGGTCCTGGGCTTCGAGCTGTTCCATGAGCCCGAGGCCGGGATGTACCTGTGGGCACGCCATCCCGACTTGCCCGACAGTGCCGAGCTGTCCAAGGAAGCCACCGGTGAGGGCATCATGCTCGGGCCGGGCCAGCTGTTCCTGGTGGATCCGCGGCCCACGGGGTGGCTGCGCTTCAACGTGGCCTTCAGCCAGGACGAGCGCCTGTGGCGTTTTCTGGAGCAACGCATCCAGCTGGGGCAGCAGGCAGCGCAGTAGGGCCTGTGCCATCACCGGTCGATGATGCGCCGCGCGAACTGTTCCAGGTAGTCCATGAGCTGGTTGGCGCCGGCCACGGCGTGTGCCTCGTCGCCGCTGGCGATGCCTTGCGCCAGGTGCATGTGGGCGCGCGCGCCCTCGGTCACATCGCCCTCGTGCTGGTAGGCGTACCAGAAGCGGCGGCACTGCACGATGAGCGGCGCCACGGATTTGACGGCCGACTGGTTCTGGCAAGCCAGGTGCACGATCTGGTCGAGCCCATGGTCGGCCAGCATGTAGCCATCGAGCTCGCCGCGCTCGGCAGCGCGCACCATCTCTTCGGCGCAGCGCACGATGGCCTGGCGCTGCGGCGCGGTGGCGCGGCGCGCCGCGCAGGACGCGATCAGCCGCTCCAGCACGCGGCGCGTCTGGATCACGTCCAGGTGGTCCGCCAGGTCGATGTTGGAGACCTGCAGGCCCCGGCGAGGCTGCTGCACGATGAGCCCGATGGACACCATGCGCAGCAGGGCCTCACGCACCGGCGTGCGGCCCAGACCGGTGCTCTCTGCGATCTCGGCCTCCACCACCGGGCTGCCGGGCTGCAACTGCAGGGTGGAGATCATGGCCTCGATGGCGTCATAGGCCACGTCCGCCGCGCGCCGCTTGGGGCCGGTGTCTTTGCGGGGGGCGGGGCTGCTGCTGCTCGTTGTCATCGGGGGAAAGGTGCTTGGTAGGTCATGGCCCCCGGGCTGGGGACCATGGGGTCTGCACCCATCTTAAATCAGAGGCTGGCACCGGCCTTGCGCAGCTCGGCGATCTGCGGCGCCTTGGGCAGCCACAGCTTGTCGAACTCCTGGATGGTGGCCTCGGGGTTGAACGACGACGCGGTCTTGAACGCGATGGAGGTGCCCTTGAACTTCTCGATCAGACCCGCCTCAGTGCTCACGATGTCGTTGATCTGCGCGTCCAGCGACTGGGCGGTCAGCTTGCGGATCAGGTCCTTGTCCTTGGCATCGAGCCCCTGCCAGATGCGGCCCGACACCAGTGGAGCGAAGGGCATGAACAGCGCGTTCATCTGCAGCAGGGTCTTTGCGACCTTGTCGAAGCGCTGGTTCCACGAGAACTCGATGTCTGCCTCCAGCCCGTCCACCTGGCCGTTGCTCATGGCGTCGAACACCTGGGGTGTCGGGATGGGCGTGGGCGCGGCGCCCAGCATCTGGTAGAAGTCGCGGTACACCGGGGTGGGGTTGATGCGCAGCTTCATGCCCTTGAGGTCGGTGGGCACGGAGATGTCCTTGGTGGAGAACACCGCGCGCATGCCGGTGATGCCCCAGCCCAGGCCGATGGTGCCGGTCTCGCGCGGCAGCACTTCCAGCAGTTTGGTGGCCGCCGGATGCTTGACCAGCTTGGCCACGGCGGGCGTGGAGCGCACGAGGTAGGGCGCATTGATGGCGGCGATGCTGGACACGCGCGAGCCCAGTTCGGCCGCCTGGATCCAGCCCATGTCGAGGGCGCCCGACTGCAGCTGCTGCATCATGGCTGCCTCGTTGCCGAGCTGGCCCGAGTGGAAGACGGTCAGGCTCAGGCGGCCATCGGTCTCCTTCTTGAGCGCCTCGCCGAACTGCAGCGCGGCGCGGTTCCACGAGTGGCCTGCGGGGGTGATCAGGCCCAGGCGGAATTCCTTGGCGCCTGCACCCTGTGCGAACACGAGCGGGGCGGCAAGGGTGGCGGCAGCGGCCACGGCGTGGCGCTGTACGAACTGGCGGCGGGTGGTGGTCATGGTGGACTCTCCTGGGTCGGGGAAGGGGACGGACGGGAACGGGACGGAAAAGGGGAGCGGCGCTATTCGAGCAGCGCCAGCGACAGGCTCGGGAACAGCGACAGCAGCACCAGCGCCACGCAGCTGATGATGAAGAAAGGCAGCGTGACGACGAACATCTTTCCGGGCTTGGCCCCGGTGACCGCCGAGGCGACGAAGAAGCTCAGGCCCACGGGCGGCGTCATCAGGCCCAGCACCAGGTTGACCACCACCACCACACCGAAGTGGCGCGGATCGATGTGGTAGACCTCGGTGGCAATCGGCAGCAGGATGGGCACGGTCATGATCAGCCCGGGTATGCCGTCGATCACCGTGCCGATGACCAGCAGGATCACATTGGCCAGCAGCAGGAAAGTGACGGGGTCGTGCGCCACGGTCTGTATCCACGCCGCCACCATCTGCGGCACCTTGCCGTAGATCAGCAGCCACGAGAACACGGCGGCGGCGGCCACCAGGAACAGCACCACGGCCGAGTAGATTGCCGAGCGCAGCAGGATGGCGGGCATGGCCTTGAGCTGGAACTCCTTGGTGACGTAGCGGCCCACAAGCGCCGAGGCGAGCGCACCCACGGCCGCAGCTTCGGTGGGGTTGGCCAGGCCACTGAGGATGGAGCCGACGATCACCAGGGGGATCAGCAGCGTGGGGCTGGCATGCACGATGGTGCGTGCGCGCTGGGCCAGCGTGCGCTTTTCACTGCGCGGGTAGTCGTAGACGAAGAAGCCCATGAGGGCGATCACGACGAAGAACAGCAGCGTGAGCAGCACGCCGGGGATGATCCCGGCGATCAGCATGTCGCCCACGGCCACCTGGGCGAGCACGCTGAACACCACGAACATGACCGAGGGCGGGATGATGGGGCCGAGCATGCCGCCGTACACCGTGAGGCCGGCGGCAAAGGTCTTGTCGTAGCCCTGCTTTTCCATCTCGGGCACCATCACCTGCGACATGATCGCCACCTGCGCGGTGGCCGAGCCGATGATGGACGACACCAGCATGTTCGCCAGGATGTTGACGTAGGCCAGACCGCCCTTGACCGAGCCGATGAAGGCCATGGACAGGTCCACCAGCCGGCGCGTGATGCCGCCGCTGTTCATGATCTCCCCGATCAGGATGAACAGCGGGATGGCGATGAGGCCATAGCTGTCCACCCCCGCGAACATCTGCATGGGGAACGACTGGAACAGCACCGTGCCCCCGGTGGCGAAGATGTAGACGATGCCCGACAGGCACAGGCACACGCCGATGGGCACACCCACCAGCAGCGCAACGAGGAAGAAGAGGGAGGTGATCATGGAGGGGCCTTCGGGAGTCTTCAGTTCACGGCGTCGGCGTTGACCACGTCGAAGCCCGGGTGCGTGCGCCGCTCGGCCGCACCCAGGTCTTCGAGCAGGTTGGCCAGCGCATGCACGCTGAAGGTGGCCGAGAAGATCGGCAGGATCAGCTGCAGCACCCAGGTGGGCCAGTTGAGCGTCTGCGTGCGCTCGGTATAGAGAAAATTGAAGCTCTCGGCCGCGTACTCCCTGGCGTCGAAGCCATAGCGCGCGATGCCGATCGGGTCCATCCACTGCCAGCACATCCACAGCATGGCCGCGCCGAACAGCAGTACGCACGCCGTGGCCACGCCTTTGATGGCCTTCGCGGCGCGCGCGCCCAACTGGTCCGTGAGCATGGTCACGGCAAAGTCCATGCGCAGCCGCGTCATGACCGAGGCGCCCACAAAGGTCAGCCAGACCACCGTATACACCGCCGCCTCGTCGATCCAGTAGATGGGCATGCCGCTGTAGCGCGTCACCACGTTGAGCAGGATCAGCGCCACCAGCAGGGTCATGAGGGCGGTGAGCAGGTGGCGCTCCATGCGCAGCAGCCAACTGGAGAAGTCCAGCAACCAGCGGATGGGGGCGCGTGGTGGCGCCACGGGAGGGGTGGCAGAGGTGGAAGCGGATGGCATGGTGGGTGGCTCTGTTGGAGTGGTTATGGAGGAGGGATCGACGGCACCAAAATAAATATCTTCTTAATATATGTAGAAGCAAGATGAGTGCCCGTGCCAGAAGGCGCGAACGCCCTGATCGGGTGCTTCCTGCAGCGGGGGCTCAGCCGGAGGGGGCGTCGTCGCCAGCCGCCGCCAGTGTGGCGATGCGTGCCGGTGCCAGCAGATGGCGCGGCGGCGCCGGCGTCCAGCCGAACAGGTGCTGCGTGGCGGCGCTGCAGATGCGCCCTTGGCAGGCACCCATGCCGCAGCGCGTGTGCAGCTTGGCGTCGACCCAGCCGGTGCGGTCTGCCAGTTCGGCGTGCGACACGTCCTCGCAGCGGCACACCAGGGTGTTGGGCCGGGCCAGGGTCTTGAGTGATTCGTTCAGTGCGAAGGACTGCTGCAGGGCCTGGGCAAAGCCTTCCCAGCGGCGCAGCGTGGTCTGCAGCGCGTGCACCGGGGTGGTGTTGCCTGTAGCGGCATGGCCGGCGATGGCGCCCTGGGCCAGTGCACGCTCGCTGCCGCCAAAGCCGGTGCACTCGCCAGCGGCATAGACCCCGGCCACGCTGGTGCACATCTGTGCATTGACCTGCAGGCCCAGGCCGCCACTCAAAGGGCCGCCCAGGGCGCAGCCCAGCAGCTGTCCCAGGTGCGTGTTGGGCGCCAGGCCAAAGCCGCAGGCCAGGCGCTCGCAGGCAATGGTTTCTTCGCCACGCCCCGCGCGCAGGCGCACGGACTGCACCTGGCCGCCACCGGTGGCTTCGAGCACATGGCTGCCTGCGCGAAGTTGCGGGTGCAGCAGCGTGAATGCCTGCACGGCCTTGGCGGGCCAGCGCGACAGCTGCGTGGCAAAGCCTGCGAGCGCACGCCAACGGGCCTGCTCGGCCACCCGCACCACCTGGGCGCCGGCCTGGGTGGCTGTGGCTGCGGCGGCCAGCAGCAGTGGGCCTGTGCCCGCGATCACGATGCGCTGGCCCCGCACCGGCAGCCCGGCCTTGATGAGGGCCTGCAGGGCGCCTGCACCGGTGACGCCCGGCAGCGTCCAGCCCGGAAACGGCAGCAGCAGTTCGCGCGCACCGTTGCACAGCACGATGCGGTGGCTGTGCTGGGTCCAGCCCCGGCCGGCGTCTTCGAGCAGCAGTGCCGGGGCATGGTCGGCCCGTTGCCGCTCGCCCAGGCCCACCACGCGCGTGCCGCACAGCAGCCGGATGTTGGCGTGCCGCGCCAGCGCCTCGCGGTGCTTGCGGGCCAGGGGCGGCAGCGTGGCACCGGGGCCGTCGCGCCAGATCTGGCCGCCGGCTGCGGGGTTGTCGTCCACGATGGTGATGGCCGCGCCGCTGGGCGCTGCGGCCAATGCGGCGGCCATGCCTGCAGGGCCGGCACCGACGATGAGGATGTCGCAGTGCGCGTGCGCCTGCATGGGGCCGGGTGTGTTCATGGGCATGGCCTGCCGGTATCGGTGTGGACCTGCATGCCCTCGGTGCACACGGTCTGGCAGGCCAGGCGCGTGCGGCCGTCGATGCGCACCCGGCACTCGTGGCACACGCCCATGCCGCACAGCGGTGCGCGCGGCTGGCCGGTGACGGAAGTGCGAGTTCTCCCGGGCGGTACTTGGGCCAGGGCTGCGGCCACGCTGGTGCCCGGGGCCACCTGCAGGGGCGTGCCATCGGCGTGGATCCGTACCGTAGGGGCAGTCATGCAATCAGGCTCCCGGAAAAGCGCTCGGGCGAGTAGGGGGTGGGATCAAGCGGCAGCGCGGCGCCCGTGATCTGCGCAGCCAGCAGCTGGGCCGTGGCCGGCGCCGTGGTCACGCCCAGGCCCTCATGCCCCACGGCCAGCCACAGGTCGCTGTGGTGCGGGTGGCGGCCGATGATCGGCAGGCCGTCGGGCGTGGCCGCGCGAAAGCCGGTCCAGGTGCGGATGGCGTTGAGCTCGGCCAGCCCCGGAACGTAATCGAGCGCACGGCGCAGCATGCGCGCCAGCACGGCGTTGTCGATGGCAGGGTCGGTGGTGTCGAACTGGCGCGACGAGCCGATGAGCAGTTGCCCCGTGGGCCGCGGCTGCAGGTTGAAGGCGACCGAGGTGCCGTCGCTCTGGTGGGCGTTGGTGATGTAGCCCAGCTCCACCAGTTGGTGGCGCACCGTGCCCGGGTAGCGGTCGGTGATGGCCAGGTGCCCCTTCTTGGGGCGTATCGGCAGGCCCGGGCACAGTTCGGTCGCGTGGATGCCCGCGGCCAGCAGCACGGCGCCGCTCTCGCGCACGCTGCCGTCGGACAGGTGCACGCGCCGGCCCTCGATGCGTGCCACCTGGGCATGCTCGACGGGGATGGGGCTGGCCGCGTGCGCCAGCAGCCATTGTGCGGCATTGGGGGCATAGACCACGCTGTCGCCACCGACCTTGAGCGCGCCGTGCAGGCCGGTGCGCAGCGCGGGCTCCAGCCGGGCCAGCGTGGGGGCGTCCAGCAGCTCGCAGGCGATGCCGTGCGCGCGCAGGCCGGCGGCCTTGGCCTCGGCGCCGGCCATTTCCTCGGCATTGGCCGCGATCCAGAGCGTGCCGCAGTTGGCGTACGCGCAGCCGGGCAGATCGGCATTCATGCGCGGGCCCCAGGCGTGCCATTGGTCGAGCGAGGCCTGACTCAGGGCCAGCTCGGCCGCGTTGTCGTCCATCACCACCAGGTGGCCCATGCCGGCCTGCGTGGCGCCGCCGCGGCGCGCATCGATCACCCGCACCGACAACCCGGCGTTGGCCAGCAGGTGGGCGCAGGCGGCACCCACCATGCCGGCACCGATGACGATCACATCCGCAGCTTGCATGGGGTGGCTGGGGCTTAGAGGCGGATGCCCCAGGCAAAGGGGTCGTCCTGCGCGATCAGCAGCGTGGCCTCGGCACTCATGTGGGCTGTACCGCGCAGGGTGGGGATGATCCGGCCGGGCGTGGCATCGGGCTCATAGCGCGCCTCGAAGCTGCTGCCGATGATGCTGGCCTGGCGCCACACCTGGCCGGGCTGCAGCTTGCCGTCGGCCGCCAGGCAGGCCAGCTTGGCGCTGGTGCCGGTGCCGCAGGGCGAGCGGTCGTAGGCGCCGCCGGGGCAGAGCACGAAGTTGCGGCTGTCGGCCACCTTGTCGTCGGAAAACAGCTCGATGTGGTCGATCTCGCCGCCGTTGTCGCCGCGGATGCCCTGGTCCTTGAGGGCCTGCTGCACGGCGCTGGTGTAGGCGGTCAGCGCCTGCAGGTTGTCGCTGGTAACGCGCTGGCCATGCGCGCTCATCAGAAAGAACCAGTTGCCGCCCCAGGCCACGTCGCCCGTGACGGTGCCTATGCCCGGTACCTCAAGCGACAGGCCCTGGTGCAGCCGGTAGGCGGGCACGTTGCGCACGCTGACCGATCCATCCGCGTGCAGGGTGGTCATCACCGTGCCCACGGGCGTCTCGATGCCGTGCTCGCCGGGCTGAATGCGCCCGAGGTAGGCCAGCGAGGCCACCAGGCCGATGGTGCCGTGGCCGCACATGCCCAGGTAGCCGGTGTTGTTGAAGAAGACCACGCCCGCCGCATTCGCCGGGTCCTGCGGCGCGCACAGCAGCGCGCCCACGATCACGTCGTTGCCACGCGGCTCCAGCACCGTGGCCGCGCGCCAGGCATCGTGCTGGCTGGCCAGCAGGGCGCGGCGCTCGGCCATGCTGCCCGTGCCCAGGTCGGGGAAACCGCCCACCACCAGGCGCGTGGGTTCACCCCCGGTGTGGGAGTCGAGGATCTGTATGCGTTGCATGGCACTGTCGTGGGTCATGGTGGGTCGCGTAGGTTGGGGTGCGAGGATCGTAGCGGGAGCCCCGCCGAGATCTCAGCAGTGTCAGTAACTGGCCAGTGGCACGGGGGCGGCGTTCCTGAACGTCAGCACCGTGATGGGCGCCTGCTTGAGGTTGCCCTTGTCGTCGTAGGCATAGGTACCCGCCACGCCCTGGTGGCTCAGCTGGCCCATCTGCGCGCCCACCTTGGCAGGTTCCACGGACTGCGCCTTCTGCATGGCCTCGGCCATGAACATCACCTGGTCGTAGTACGAGGCCGCATAGGCATCGGCATCCAGCTTGAAGCGCGCCTTGTACTTGGCCTTGAAGGCTGGGCCGCTGGCGGCCTTGTCGAGCATGGTGCCGCCCTGGGCGCAGAACACGGTGTCGTTGACGGCCTCGCCGCCGAGCTTGCCGACCTCGGGGCTGCACAGCGTGTCGCCGCCCAGGAGCTTGGCCGAGATGCCCAGTTGCTTCATCTGCCGCGCCATGGGCGCCGCCTGCGGCGCATAGCCACCAAAGAAGATGGCCTGCGGTTGCTTGCCCTTGAGGCTGGTGAGGATGGACAGGAAATCGGTGGACTTGTCGGTGGTGAACTCCTGGCCGACCACGGTGAGGCCCTGCTTCTTCGCCTCCTTGGTGAACTGGTCGGCCACGCCCTGGCCGAAGGCGGTGCGGTCGTCGATCACCGCCACCTGCTTGACCTTGAGCACCTGGGCGGCATACACGGCCATGTTCGAGCCGATCTGGGTGTCGCTGGCGATGATGCGAAACAGGTTCTTGTAGCCGCCCTCGGTGACCTTGGGGTTGGTGCCCACGGTGGAGACCATGGCCCCGCCGTCGCTGTAGACGCGCGAGGCGGGGATGGCCACGCCCGAGCAGTACGGCCCCATGACGAACCTGACGCCGCTGTCCACCAGCTTCTGCGCCACGCTCACGCCGGTGCGGGCGTCGCACTGGTCGTCCTCGGACACCAGTTCGAACTTGATCGTCTTGCCCCCCACCACGATCTTCTTCGCATTCAGTTCCTCGACGGCCAGGCGCACGCCGTTCTCGTTGTCCTTGCCCGCGAACGCATTCGGGCCCGACAGCGGGCCGCTGTGGCCGATCTTGACGACCTGCTCCTGCGCGAATGTCGGTGCAGACAGCAGCACGAGGGCTGCCAGCGCCGAGGGGGTCATGAGTCTGGATGTCATGGGAAGCCTTTGAGAAGAGGAGGGGAGTGGGGGAAGGCGGGCTGTCAGGCGACCGACCGGTACTCGGTGGGGCGCGTGTCCAGCGCCTTCTTCACGACGCGCTCGATGAAGGCACGTTCCTCACCGATCAGCGGCAGGCGCGGGCGGCGCATGTGCTCGGTGCCCACGCCCACCAGCACGTCGATGAGCTTGAGGTTCTGCACCAGCTTGGTCGATACGTCGAGGTGCAGCATGGGGGTCATCCACTGGTAGAGCTTCAGGGCTTCGGCGAAGCGGCCGGCCTTCATCAGGTCGTACAGCGCCACGGTCTCGCGCGGGAAGGCGCAGCCCACGCCGGCCAGCAGGCCGTCGCAGCCCAGTGCCAGGCCTTCGTAGGCCAGGTCGTCCACCCCCAGGAAGAGCTGGTAGCGGTCGCCCACGGTGTTGCGCAGGTCGGTGATGCGGCGGATGTTGTCCGTGCTTTCCTTGATGGCGGCGATCCACTCGCAGTCGGCCAGCTCCAGCATGTGCTCTGGCTTGAGGTCCACGCGGTAGGCCACGGGGTTGTTGTAGACCATGAGCGGCTTTTGCGCCACCTTGGCCATGGCGCGCACATTGGCCATGGCTTCGCGCGCATCGGCCACGTAGATCACCGAGGGCATCACCATGTAGCCGGCCACGCCAAGCTTGTTGCCGCCGTCGATGTAGCGCAGCGCTTCGCGGGTGCTGGTCTCCGACACGTTGGCCAGTACGGGAACGCGGCCGTCGGCGGCTTCCAGTGCGATCTTCGCGACCTGCAGCTTTTCTTCCAGCGTGAGGGTGCTGGCCTCGCCCAGCGAGCCGCAGGTCACGAGGCCGTGTATGCCGTTGCGGATCTGGAAGTCGATGTGGCGCGCCGTGCCCTCGGCATCGATGCTCTCATCGGCGTGGAACTTGGTGGTGATGGCGGGGAAGATGCCTTGCCAGCGGGGATTGCTCATGGGGTGAACTCCTGGGGAAGAAAGAAGGAAGGAACGAAGGGGGTGAAGGAAAGCAGTGGCTGGGATGGATTGGTGTCGTTGTTAAATATATTAAGAAAATATTTGAAATATCTTGCGAGGGTATTTAGCAGCTTGCGTGCCAGCCGAATTTGCGCTTGGATGGGCTGCATCCGGGTTTTCGGGGGCTGAAGAGGACCTGCCAGGGGGCTTTATGCATCGTTGTTGGGCGCAGTGGCACTGCAATAGGGCACGCACTGGGTGCGGCCGGATGTGAAGGCCCCCAGACCCGCAACTCCGTCGCGACAGTGCTGCAGGGCCCCTTGCCAGCCGCGTTCGATGCATTCAAGTGCAGTGTCTCTACAGGCCGCAAGCCGTTTCAGCTTGCTGCCTCGATAGAATCTGTGGTTATCTCCAAAAAATGGGGTTGCCGCGCCCTGCGCGAGCGGCCCATCATTCGTTCCAGGCCCGTTGCCCCTTTTCGCCCATGACCAACAACACCACGCCTTCGATCTCGGTTGCAGACATCCGCAAGTCCTTCCTGGACTTTTTCGCCTCCAAGGGCCACACCATCGTGGCCTCGAGCTCGCTGGTGCCGGGCAACGACCCGACGCTGATGTTCACCAACTCCGGCATGGTGCAGTTCAAGGACGTGTTCCTGGGCACGGACAAGCGCCCCTACAACCGCGCGGTATCGGTGCAGGCCTGCCTGCGCGCCGGCGGCAAGCACAACGACCTGGAGAACGTGGGCTACACCGCGCGCCACCACACCTTCTTCGAGATGCTGGGCAACTGGAGCTTTGGCGACTATTTCAAGCGCGAGTCGCTGCACTGGGCCTGGGAGCTGCTGACCACCGTGTACAAGCTGCCGCCCGAGCGCCTGCTGGCCACCGTCTACCAGGAGGACGACGAGGCCTACGACATCTGGACCAAGGAGATCGGCCTGCCGCCCGAGCGCGTGATCCGCATCGGCGACAACAAGGGCGGCCGCTATAAGTCCGACAACTTCTGGATGATGGCCGACACCGGCCCCTGCGGCCCCTGCAGCGAGATCTTCTACGACCACGGCGACCACATCCCCGGCGGCCCCCCGGGCAGCCCCGATGAAGACGGCGACCGCTTCATCGAGATCTGGAACAACGTGTTCATGCAGTTCGACATGGCCGAAGACGGCTCGGTCAGCCCGCTGCCCGCGCCCTGCGTGGACACCGGCATGGGCCTGGAGCGCCTGGCCGCCATCCTGCAGCACGTGCACAGCAATTACGAGATCGACCTGTTCGACGCACTGATCAAGGCCGCCGGCCGCGAGACCGGCGTGGCCGACCTTAACAACAAGAGCCTGCGCGTGATCGCCGACCACATCCGCGCCACCGCCTTCCTGGTGAGCGACGGTGTGATCCCCAGCAACGAAGGCCGCGGCTACGTGCAGCGCCGCATCGTGCGCCGCGCCATCCGCCACGGCTACAAGCTGGGCAAGAAGACCCCGTTCTTCCACAAGCTGGTGGCCGAACTGGTGCGCGTGATGGGCGACGCCTACCCCAAGCTGCGCGAGCAGGAGCAGCGCATCACCGAGGTCCTCAAGGCCGAGGAAGAGCGCTTCTTCGAGACCCTGGCCAACGGCATGGAAATCCTGGACACGGCCCTGGCCGGTGATGCCAAGGTGCTGCCCGGCGACGTGGCCTTCAAGCTGCATGACACCTACGGCTTCCCGCTGGACCTGACCAACGACGTCTGCCGCGAGCGCGACGTCGAGGTGGACGAGGCAGGCTTTCGGGTCGCCATGGAAGAGCAAAAGCGCAAGGCCCGCGCGGCCGGCAAGTTCAAGATGGACAAGGCGCTGGAGTACACCGGCGATGTGAACCGCTTCACGGGCTACGAGCAACTGGCCGAGACCGCCAAGATCACCGCCATCTACGTCGATGGCACCAGCACCGCCGCCCTCAAGGCCGGCCAGAACGGCGTGGTGGTGCTCGACACCACCCCCTTCTACGCTGAAAGCGGCGGCCAGGTGGGCGACGAAGGCAACATCACCAGCGGCTCGGCGCGTTTTTCGGTGGGTGACACGCTCAAGATCAAGGCCGATGTGTACGGCCACCACGGCACGCTCGAAGAGGGCACGCTGAACGTGGGCGACACCGTGCAGGCGGAGGTCAACACGGCTGTGCGCGCGGCCACGGTGCGCAACCACTCGGCCACCCACCTGATGCACAAGGCCCTGCGCGAAGTGCTGGGCACGCATGTGCAGCAAAAGGGGAGCCTGGTGAACGCCGAGCGCACGCGCTTCGACTTTGCCCACAACGCCCCCGTGACCGACGCCCAGGTGCGCGAGATCGAGCGCCTGGTGAACGAGGAAGTGCTGGCCAATGTGCCCACGCAGGCGCGCGTGATGGACATCGAATCGGCTCAGAAGACCGGCGCCATGATGCTCTTTGGCGAGAAGTACGGCGAGACCGTGCGCGTGCTCGATATCGGCACCAGCCGCGAGCTGTGCGGCGGCACGCATGTGCAGCGCACGGGCGATATCGGCCTGTTCAAGGTGGTGGCCGAAGGCGGCGTGGCTGCGGGCGTGCGCCGCATCGAGGCGGTGACCGGCACCAACGCGCTGGCTTACCTGCAGCAGCTCGAAGACACGGTGAACCAGGCAGCCGGCACCTTCAAGACCCCGGTGGCCGAGCTCAACCACCGCATCGGCCAGACCCTGGATAGCGTGAAGGCGCTGGAAAAGGAAATCGCGGCCTTGAAGGGCAAGCTGGCGTCGAGCCAGGGCGATGAGCTGGTGGGCCAGGCGGTGGACGTGAACGGCATCAAGGTGCTGGCTGCGGCCTTGCCCGGTGCCGACGCCAAGACCCTGCGCGACACCATGGACAAGCTGAAAGACAAGCTCAAGACCGCTGCCATCGTGCTGGCCGCCGTCGATGGCGACAAGGTGCAGATCGCCGCGGGCGTGACGGCCGACAGCATCGGCAAGGTCAAGGCTGGCGAGCTGGTCAACTTCGTGGCCCAGCAGGTCGGCGGCAAGGGCGGCGGCAAGCCCGACATGGCCATGGCCGGTGGCACTAACGCGGCCGGCGTGCCTGCCGCGCTGGCCAGTGTCGAGGCCTGGGTGCGCGAGCGCGCCTGAGGTTGATCGGCAGGTACACCGGATGGACCTGCCTGTGCTGATCTTCAAGCCGGGCCGGTGCCTGCTCGCCATGGCTTTGGGGCTATGGGCGGCCTGTGCCTCAGGCGCCCCTTCGGATGCCGTCGAGCGCGTGCAGTTCCAGGCGCCTGCCGGTGACTCGGGTGGCACGGTGACCCTGCAGGCCTGGTGGTACCGCCCGCCCGTAGCACTGGCCCCGGCCACCGGCAAGGACACCAGGCCCCTGCCTGCCGTGGTCATGCTGCACGGCTGCGGCGGCATGCTCAACCGGCGCGGCCAGCCAGCCGAGCGCATGCGTGAGTACGCCGACCTGCTCAACCAGCAGGGTTGGCATGCGCTGGCCGTGGATTCGCTGACACCGCGCGGCGAAAAGGAGTTGTGCACCCAGCGCGTGGGCACGCGCAAAATCACCCAGAACGACCGCCGCCGCGATGCGCTGGCCGCCCTGCAGTGGCTGGCCGCCCAGCCGGGTGTGGACGGCCAGCGGCTGGCGCTGCTGGGCTGGTCGCACGGCGGCAGTGCCGTGCTGGCCGCCAGCAACCTGCGCCATGCCGACGTGGCGGCGGCAAAGGTGCTGCCCCGCCTTGCCGTGGCGTTCTACCCCGGCTGTGGCTCCGACCTGCGCGGCGGCTACCGGCCGGCGACCGACACGCTGATGCTGGTCGGCAAGGCCGACGATTGGACCCCCGCCGCACCCTGCCAGGCCCTGGCTGCGCCGCGCGGCACACCACGCGACGATATCCCGGGCAGCCGCGAGGTGCGGGTGGTGGCCTACGAAGGCGCCTACCATGGCTTCGATGGCACCGTGCCCTTGCGCCTGCGCACCGACGTGCCCAACGGGGTGTACCCGGGGCAGGGCGTGCATGTGGGTGGCCACCCGGTGGCGCGCGAGCAGTCGCGCAAGGAGTTGCGGGCCGCCCTGGGCAAGGCGTTCAGCCGCTGACCAGCACAAAGGCCTGCTGTAGGCCCTCGGCGGGTCAGAACAGCTCTACATCGTCGTTGGAGACCTTGGCCGTGAGGTGCCCGCCTGCGATCAGGTCTTCGTAGAAGCAGACCTGATTGCGGCCGTGCTCCTTGGCGTAATACAGCGCCTGATCGGCCTGGCCCAGAATTTCGACCGGCGAGCCACGCGAGGTGCCCACGAAACCCAGGCTCACCGTCACGCGGCCCACCTGCGGAAAGTCGTACTCCTGCACGGTCTCGCGGAAGCGGTTGAACACCTTGTGCGCCCGTGCCAGCGTGATGTTGCGCAGCAGCACCACGAACTCCTCGCCACCAAAGCGGAAGATGCGGTCGTGCGAGCGGAACGAGGTGCGCAGGATGTTGGCGATCAGGATCAGCACCTCATCGCCGTAGAGGTGGCCGAAGCGGTCGTTGACCAGCTTGAAGTGGTCGATGTCCACCACGGCCAGCCAGTTCTGCGCGGGCTCGCTGTCGGAGGCCACTTCTTCGGTGACCAGCGCTTCTGCGCTTTGCGGGCGGTTGCTGCTCAGGCCGCTGGCGGTGCGGGAGAACTGCTCGTCGAAGGTCTTGCGGTTGAACAGGCCGGTCAGCGCGTCGCGCTCGCTGTAGTCCAGCAGGTTCTGGTAGTTCTGGTAGACCAGGAACACGCCCTTGATGACCTCGAGCTTGTGGGCAGAGAACGGCCGCGACTGCGTGATCTCCAGGCAGGTGCTGACCTTCTCGTGCATCCATACCGGCAGCCACAGCGTATGGCGCCCGGGGCGGTGCGAAAGCGCGCTGTCGCCCTGGCTCTTCACGCATTCGCACAGCTCGGGGTACTGCTCCAGCAGTTCGCGCCGGGGGTCGGCGGCAGCCTCGGAGTCGGTGGAGACCAGTTGCCCGTCCTCCACCCAGGTGCGTGGGCGCACATGGGCCACACCCTTGTCGGTGAACAGCTCCAGCGCCCGGACCGCCTTGATGCCGCTGAGTTTTTGCAGGGTGGAGAGCACCGACACCTCCAGCCGCAGGTGGTCGCGGTGGCCGGTCATTTCAACCAGGTGTTGCAGGATGGGCTTCATAGGCGCGGTGATGGCGGTCGTCCGGTGGAGGGGGCGCTAATTGCGTCGCACAAACACAATATCCCACACACCATGCCCGAGGCGCAGGCCGCGGTTCTCGAACTTGGTCAGTGGGCGGTAGTCCGGCTGCGGCGCAAAGCCGCTGGCGGTGTTGGCCAGCAGGGGCTCGGCACCCAGCACCTGCAGCATCTGTTCGGCGTAGGGTTGCCAGTCGGTGGCGCAATGCAGGTAGCCGCCGGGCTTGAGCCGGGCGGCCAGCTTGGCCACCAGCGGCGACTGGATCAGCCGGCGCTTGTTGTGCTTGGTCTTGTGCCAGGGGTCGGGAAAGAAAATGTGCACGCCATCGAGGCTGGCCGGTGCCAGCATGTGGTCGATGACTTCCACGGCATCGTGCTGCAGGATGCGGATGTTGCCGATCTCCTGCTCGCCGATGCGCTTGAGCAGGGCACCCACACCGGGCTCGTGCACCTCGCAGCACAGAAAGTTGTCATCGGGGCGCACACGCGCAATGTGGGCTGTGGCTTCGCCCATGCCAAAGCCGATCTCCAGGATCAGCGGGGCCGTGCGGCCAAAGGCGGCAGCGGCGTCGAGCGGCGCGGCGGTGTAGGGCAGCACGAAGCGCGGGCCCAGGTCTTCGAAGGCCTTGGCCTGGCCCGTGGTGGTGCGCCCGGCGCGGCGCACAAAGCTCTTGATGGTCTTGGGGTGGGCAACGCCAGCGGGCGCGGTGTTGCCGACTTGGGGGCCCCTGGCGGCGGGCGCCGCACTGTCGGGGGCGGGGGAAAGGGATGGCAGTTCGGTCACGATGGGCCATTGTAGTTTCTGAACCACGCCTTGGCCCATTGCGCCAGCGCATCCCCCGTGCAAGTGTTGTGCGGATGTGCCAGCGCAGGCAGCCCCAGGGCCTGTGCCGCCTGGGCCAGGGCCTGCAGGGGATCGTGCAGGTCCAGGGCCTGGGCGCCATTCTGCTTGGAGAGTTTCTCCCCGTTGTCGCCACGGACCAGGGGGGTATGCAGGTACTGCGGCGTGGGTGCGCCCAGGGCGTGCTGCAGAAGGATCTGGCGCGGGGTGTTGTCGGCCAGATCCTCCCCACGAACGATGTGGGTAATGCCCTGGGCCGCGTCATCCACCACCACGGCCAGTTGGTAGGCCCACAGGCCGTCGGCGCGGCGCAGCACGAAGTCGCCGATCTCGCCCGCCACCTCTTGTCGCTGTTCACCCAGGCGCCTGTCGTTCCAGCGCGTGGGCAAGAGGCCTTCGGGCACCCGAAACCGCCACGACCGGCCGCCCCGCCCATTCAGGCCATGGCGGCAGGTGCCGGGATAGGGCAGGGCCGCATGGCGCTCGCGCGCATGGCCGAGCGCGAGCTGCGCCTCCTCGATGTCCTTGCGTGAGCAGGCGCAGGGGTAGGCCGCGCCTTCGGCCACCAGGCGATCCAGTGCCTGCTGGTAGAAGGCACCGCGCGCGGACTGCCACAGCGGCGGCTCGTCGGGCACCAGCCCGCAGGCGGCCAGCTGCTGCAGGATGATCTCGCCCGCGCCCGAGATGCAGCGCGGGGTGTCGACATCCTCGATGCGCACCAGCCAGCGTCCGCCGTGCCCGCCGTTGAAGGCCCGAGCGTCGAGCCAACTGGCCAGGGCGGCAACCAGCGAGCCTGCATGCAGGGGCCCTGTCGGCGACGGCGCAAAGCGGCCGATGTAGCCGGACCCGGGGCCCTGCACAGGGTCCTCGCCTTCTTTCATGCCACGGCCAGGGCCAGCTCCAGTCCGGACACGAAGGCATCTTCCAGGCGGTGGCCCAGGCACCAGTCGCCGCAGGCACCGAGGCCCAGCTGGGCGTCCCACAGGTGGCTGCGGCCCAGGGGGTGGGTGGTCTGGGCATAGCGCCAGCGCTGGGTCTGGGCGTGCGCGGGTTGCGCGCGGATGCCGGTCACTTCGGCAAAGGCCTTGATCAGCTTGGCCTGCACGCGCTCGGCATCGTCTTCGAGGTGCTCGGCCGACCAGGCGGGGCTGGCCTGCACGGTCCAGCGCTCCACGCTGGGGCGGCCGGGCTTGGAGGATTCCCGGGCCAGCCAGGCAATGCGGTGGTGCGTGCTGCGCGCGGCATTCCACTGCGGGCCCAGGGTGGTCAGGCCCGGGCGCACGGCCTGCGGATAGGCCAGCATCAGCGTCCAGCAGGGGGCGATGGCAACGCTGGACAGGGCCGCTGACAGGCTGCTGTCGATGGCCGAGGTGGACAGCAGGGCCTGCGCGGGCGTGGCGGGCTGGGCCAGCAGCACGGCGTCGAAGCCGGCGTACACGTGGTGGCCGCCGTCGGGCCCTTCGGTGCGCAACTGCCAGCCGGGGGCGTTCAAGGCGTCATGCTCGATGCGCGTGACGCGGGTGTCGGTGATCAGCCGGCCGGCCTGGGCCAGCGGTTCGGCCCAGGTGGCCACCAGCGATTGCATGCCGGGGCTGGCGACCCAGTGGGCTTCGCGCGTGGGCAGGCCGGCGGCGGTCACGCGGCCGGCAGCATCGAGCACGCGCACGGAATTGGCGCTCCAGCGCTTGCACACGCCGGGCACGGTGTCGATGGCGCGCGCAAAACGCGCATCGCGCACGGTGAAGTACTGCACACCGGCATCGAAGCCGCCAAAGGGTGAGTCGATGGTGGTGGTGCGCCCGCCAGCGGCGGAGGATTTCTCGAAGACGGTGACCTGGTGGCCCGCCTGCACCAGGGTGCGGGCGCAGGCAATGCCGGCCATGCCGGCGCCGATGATGGCGAAGTGCCGGGGGGCCTTGGCACTGCCGGCGGGTTGGCGGGTGGAGGGGGTTGTCGTCGTGGTCGCCGCAGCAGCCACAGGGCTGGATGCAGGGCGTCGGGGCCGTTTGGCAGGGCGAGAAACAGGTTTGCTCATGGGAGGCCTTTCGGGAACGGTTGGCAGGAAAACTCCGACACCGACCACTCTACACGCCCCGCGCAGGGCTGCGCATCAGAAATGATGGTGGTTTTCCAGCAGTGCGCGGCGTGTGGCGGGGCTTTGCAGCTGGTTGAGCCACCACTGCAGCGCGCGGCCGGGCGCGGTGAAGCCTGGGCCTCCCCAGGCGTAGTGGATGGGCACGCGGCGTTCGGGCCGCGCCACCTTGCGTGTCACCAGCCGGCCGGCTTCGAGGTAGGGGCGCACCATGGGTTCGGGCAGAAAGCCGCCGCCCAGGCCGCGCAACTGGGCGCGCACCTTGGCCTGCATGGTGTCCACCGTGAGCACGTCCTGCCCGCCCAGCAGGCCCATGGTGGCGCCGCCGCGCAGGGCCGAGTCGGCCACTGCCACCGCGCGGTGCTGCAAAAGGGTGGCATCGGTGATGGGCTCGGGCACCGAGGCCAGTGCATGGTGCGGCGCCACGACGTAGATGAACAGCAGGTCGCCCAGCGTGGCCTGCTGCAGGCCTGCGACGCTGGATCCTGCAATGGTGACGCCGATGGCTAGGTCCGCCCGGCCCGAGGTCAGGGCCTCCAGCGTACCGGTCATGATGCCGTCGCGCAGCTTCAAGCGGGTGGGGGGCGCCATGGCGTAGAACGCATCCACCAGCTCCATCATGGTGTGCGGGGAAATGGCACCATCGACCGAGATCGTGAGCTGCGGCTCCCAGCCCGTGGCCACGCGGCGCACGCGGTGGGCCACGGCGTCGATGTCCTGCAGCAGCCGCGCGCCCTCGCGCAACAGCTCCACGCCGGCCTCGGTGGGGCGGGCCTGGCGCGCGCTGCGGTCAAAGAGCAGCACGTCCAGCGCATCCTCGATCTGGCGCACGCGGTAGGTCAGCGCGCTGGGTACCAGGCCCAACTGGCGCGCTGCGGCCGCAAAGCTGCCGGCCTCGGCGATCACCTGCAGCATGGCCAGGCTGTCGGGGGTCAGCACATCGCGTGGGTTTTGCATGGTGGTGCCATGGTAGTTCAATTTTTTTGAATCGTGCCATCAATGCGCCAGCGCCCGGAACAGGGTGCACGGGCCTAAAGTTGCGTCTTGAAAGGGCTACACACCATGTTGACTGTTCGCAAATCCCAAGACCGCGGCTACGCCGACCATGGCTGGCTGTATTCGTACCACAGCTTTTCGTTCGCCGGCTACCACGATCCCGAGCACATGGGTTTTGGCAACCTGCGCGTGATCAACGAAGACCGCATCGCCGCGGGCATGGGCTTTGGCACCCATGGCCACCGTGACATGGAGATCATCAGCTACGTGCTGTCAGGCGAGTTGGCCCACAAGGACAGCATGGGCAACATCAAGGGCATTCCGCCCGGCGACGTGCAGCGCATGAGCGCGGGCACGGGCGTGCAGCACAGCGAGTTCAACCATGCACAGGGTCAGACCACGCATTTCCTGCAGATCTGGCTGCTGCCCGACGTGCAGGGCATTGCACCCGGCTATGAGCAAAAGGCCTTTACCGATGCCGAAAAGCGCGGCACGCTGCGCCGGGTGGCCTCGCCCGATGGGGCCGAAGGCTCCGTGACCGTGCACGCCGACGCCACGATCTACGCGGGCCTGTTCGACGGCGGTGAGTCGGCCACCTTGGCGCTCGACCCGGCCCGCAAGACCTATGTGCACCTGGTGCGCGGCGCGCTGCAGGTCAACGGGCAGGCGCTGTCGGCCGGTGATGCCGCGCTGATCGAGAAGGAAACGGCCCTGGCGCTGGCCGAAGGCCGCGATGCCGAAGTGCTGGTGTTCGATCTGGCCCCCTGACCCGTTTTTTGTTCGCCCCCTGTTCTTTACCTGTTACCTCAAGGAGTCCACCATGTTCAATTCCCTGCAAAACCCCCTGGCCCTGGCCTCGCGCCTGCTGCTGGCCGCCCTGTTCCTGCCTGCCGGCATCGGCAAGCTCACCGGCTTTGCCGGCACCGTGGGCTACATCACCTCCGTGGGCCTGCCCATGCCCACCGTGGCGGCCGGCCTGGCTGCTGCCGTAGAAGTGCTGGGTGGCCTGGCGCTGGTCTTCGGCTTCGGTACCCGGTTCGCGGCCTTGGCCCTGGCGTTCTTCACGCTGGTGGCCAGCTTCTTCTTCCATGCTTACTGGGCCCTGCCGGCCGACAAGCAGATGATGCAGCAGCTGATGTTCTTCAAGAACGTGGGCGTGACAGGTGGCCTGCTGGCCCTGGCGGCCTTCGGCGCCGGTGGCTGGAGCGTGGACGCACGCCGTTCTTCCAACTGACATCGCCATCCTGCGGCATGATGGCGTCTTAACCTTGCAAGGAACCGCCGCATGCTGCAGATCGCTGTCGTCTACCACTCGGGCTACGGCCACACCCAGCGCATGGCCCAGGCCGTGGCCGATGGCGCGGGTGCGCAGCTGATCGCCATCGATGCGGACGGCAGCCTGCCCGAAGGCGGCTGGGAAGCCCTGGCCGCCGCCAGCGCCATCATCTTCGGCTCACCGACCTACATGGCCGGGCCCAGCTGGCAATTCAAGCGCTTTGCCGACGCATCGTCCAAGCCCTGGTTCAGCCAGGCCTGGAAGAACAAGCTGTTCGCCGGCTTCACCAACAGCGCCGCCACCAATGGCGACAAGCAGATCACGCTCGACTACCTGTTCCACCTGGCCATGCAGCATGGCGGCCTGTGGGTGGGGGCGGGCGTGCTGCCATCGAACTCCAAGGCCGCCACGCGCAACGACGTGAACTGGCTGGGCGCTTACAGTGGTGCCATGGCGCAATCCCCGTCCGACGCTTCGGCCGGCGAGATGGCGCCGGGCGACCTGGACACCGCGCGCGTGCTGGGACAGCGTGTGGCCGAGCTGGCTGCGCGCTTTCAAGACTGACGATCCATCGCTGCCATCCCCACAGGAGCCCCCATGACCCGACACCTCCATCACCTTCCCGTCCAGCGCTCTGGAGCATCGTCATGAGCGGCGTGCTGCGGCTGTCCGGCCATGCCAAGGACCTGGGCGGCGGCTTCACCGTGCGCCGTCTGCTGCCTGCTGTGCAGTGCCGCTCGGTCGGGCCGTTCATCTTCTTCGACCATTTCGGCCCGGTGTCGGTGGTGCCCGGCGCGGCGCACGATGTGCGGCCCCATCCGCACATCGGCCTGGCCACGGTGACCTACCTGTTCTCCGGCGCCATCATGCACCGCGACAACCTGGGCTATGTGCAGCAGATCGAGCCCGGCGCCATCAACTGGATGACGGCCGGCAACGGCATCGTGCACTCCGAGCGCCGGCCCGAGAGCCTGGCCGAGACGACCTATGTGAACCACGGCATCCAGCTGTGGGCGGCGCTGCCGGTGGCGGCCGAGGAGGTCGATGCCTCCTTCGTGCACACGCCGGCCGCTGCCATTCCCGAGGCGCAGGTGGGTGATGCGGTGGTGCGCGTGCTGATCGGCACGGCCTTTGGCCAGACCTCGCCCGTGGCCACCTATGCGCCCACGCTGTACCTCGACGTGCAGCTGCCTGCGGGCGGCGTGCTGGAGCTACCGGCGGCCCTGGCGCAGGAAATGGCCCTCTACCCCGTGGATGCCGAGCTGCTGCTCGATGGCGAGCCCTTGCCCGACCACACCCTGGCGGTACTGCCCGCAGGTGCTGCGGCGGCCCCCGTGCGGCTGCAGGCCGGCGACAGCGCTGTGCGCCTGATGGTCATCGGTGGCGACGCGCTCGACGGGCCGCGCCACATGTGGTGGAACTTCGTCTCCAGCCGCAAGGAGCGCATCGTGCAGGCCGCCGGGGACTGGGAAGCAGGGCGCATGAAGGTGGTGCCAGGCGAGATGGAATTCATCCCGCTGCCGGAGCACCGTTTCCGCGCGGACTGAGCAAGGGTCCACTGAAACCGAGAAATCGGCGGTGCGTGAGGGCCTGGCAGGGCCGCAATCTAGGCGGCGGGCGCAGCCGGGTTGTGCACCCGGCGAGCACGGCAACGACGAGTGCGGCCCTGCCAGGCCCTCACCCTGCGTGCCGGGGTGGCAGCGGGCGCATCGCGGAGTTGCAGGCTTTGCCAAGGTGGCCAGCCTTGGCAAAGCCCGCGCCTTGCGCTGCATCCCGCTGCCACCCCGGCGCACTGCCGATTTCTCGGTTTCAGTGGACCAGTCAGGCCCCTTCCGGCTTGTCGGTGGACAGGTCGGCGGCCAGCACCCGGCGCTCGTCGAAGACGAAGCAGCCGCCATGGTAGTGGGCGCCATCGGTTTCCTCGAAATACTTGAGGATCCCGCCTTCGAGCTGGTAGACATGCGGCAGGCCTTCCTCGCGCATGAGGATGGCGGCCTTCTCGCAGCGGATGCCGCCCGTGCAAAAGCTCACCACCGTCTTGTCGGCGAGTTCCTCCTTGTGGGCACGCAGGGCGGGGGGGAACTCGGTGAACTTGTCGATGCGCCAGTCGATGGCGTTGTCGAACGTGCCGTGGTCCACCTCGAAGGCATTGCGGGTGTCGAGCGTCACCACCTCGCGGCCTTCGTCGTCGTGGCCTTGCGCCAGCCAGCGGTGCAGCGTGGCCGGCGTCACCGCCGGGGCGCGGCCTGTGGAGGGCTGGATGGTGGGGTGGTCCATGCGGATGATCTCGCGCTTGACCTTGACCAGCATCTTGCGAAAGGGCACCGTGTCCGACCAGCTCTCCTTGGGGGCCAGGTCGGCAAAGCGCGCGTCGGTGCGCAGTGCATCCACGAAGCCGCGCACCGCTGCGGCCGGGCCCGCCAGGAAGAAGTTGATGCCTTCTTCGGCCAGCAAGATGGTGCCCTTGAGCTGCGCCGCAGTGGCGCGTTCGTGCAGCAGGTCGCGCAGCGCATGCGCGTCGGGCAGCGGCACGAATTGGTAGCAGGAGATATTGAGGACGTCGTTCACGGCGATGGCCTGTTTACACGGGTTCGGGGAAGGGAGTGTTCGCCGGGGGGGGCGACTCTCCGGGCGGGCGTGGTCACGGCCCCGATTGCGATTGTCGCGCGGCTGCCGGCCTGTAGCCTGGCGGGTTGCCCGCCAGGCTCCCTCAGGGAGCCGGTACCAGCAGCGTGGTCTCGATCTTGTTGGCCAGCTGGGCGATGGCCAGTGACGCGGGGCAGCCCGGCGTATTGAGCAGCAGCAGCTGGCGGCGCATCACGGCGTCGCGCACCGACGGGTCGGCCGGGATGTCGCCCATGTGGATCAGGCGCACGGCCCGGCCCGACTCGGTGCTGACGAAGCGGTCCAGCACCTGCTGCAGTTGGCTGGTGATGGCCCGGCCGTCGCCCGGGCGCGCGGCCTGGTTGATCACCATGCGCACATGCTGGCGCTTTTGCTGCATGGCCAGCACCTTGATGGCGGCGTAGGCGTCGGTCAGCGAGGTGGGCTCGGGCGTTGCCACGATCAGCACCTCGGAGGCCAGCGAAATGGAGAACAGCACCACGTCCGAGATGCCGGCGCCGGTGTCCAGCAGGATCACGTCGTAATTGGGCGCCAGTGCCTGGATCACGTTCAGGAACTGGTTGCGCACCTCGGGCGTGAGGCGCGAATACTCCACCATGCCCGAGCCGGCCAGCAGCACCGAGAAGCCGCCGGGCGCCTGGATCACGGCGTCTTCGAGCAGCGCCTTGCCGGTGAACACGTCGTGCAGGGTGATCTTGGGGTGCAGGTTGAGCACCACGTCCAGGTTCGCCAGGCCCAGGTCGGCATCGAGCACCAGCACGCGCTGGCCGCGCCGCGTGAGCGCCGCCGCGAGGTTGGCCGAGACGAAGGTCTTGCCAACGCCGCCCTTGCCGCTGGTGACGGCAATGATGCGCGCACCGGTGGCCGCAGCGCCAGGTGGGCGGCCGGGCGAGGGTGGGGCGTCGGAGGATGTGGGTGGGGGGGACAGCGCGTCGCTCATCTTCTAACTTTCAGTTGGCGCTGCCTGTTGGGTCCAGCGGGGGCAGATCGCCCCAGCCCGAGGGGGTGTACAAGGGGCCGAACAACAGGCTCTTTTCTTCGGCACTGACGGTGCTGTCGGGCTGCTCTTCGATGCTCACCCGGTTGCGGCCCGACGATTTGGCCTGGTAGAGCTGGTGGTCGGCCCGATCGGTCCACAGCAGAGTGGTCGAGCGGATCCATTGCAGGGCGAAGGCCCCGCCAACGCTCACCGTGACATTCAGTTCCACGGAAGGCGAGATTCTGACAGGTGTGTTGGCCACTGCACGGCGGATGCGTTCTGCCACCACCTTGCCAAAGGCGGCCTGGCAGGCAGGCAGCACCACGGCGAACTCCTCGCCGCCGTAGCGCGCCAGGGTGTCCATGGGGCGTACGCAGGCGCTCAGGGTGCGCGCCACCGACTGCAGCACCACGTCACCGGCCAGGTGGCCATGGGTGTCGTTGACCGCCTTGAAGTGGTCGATGTCCAGCATCAGCAGCAGGGCAGCCTCGCCCGAGCGTGTCACGCGGTCGATCTCGCGCTCGAGCACGGCGCGAAAATGCCGACGGTTGGCCAGCCCGGTGAGGGGGTCCTTGAGGGAGAGCTCGCACAGACCGTCGATCAGGCCCTGGAGATAGCGCGACGGTGCTTCGCGTTGCAGGGAGGCTTCGCTGCCTGCCGCCTGCGCCACGAGGGCGTGTGCAATGTCCAGACGCAGATCGCGCAGGTCTACGAGATGAGAGGCCGCAGAGTCAGACACAAATGGATAAGGCAGAGTTCGTTGAGTGTAGCAGCGGGACGGCCTGAAATGCAGCTTCTGGGCGGGCCGTGGGGTGATACGGCTCAGGTGGCTGCACCTTCGGGGGCGGCAGGAGGTATCTGTTGCAGCGCCTGCAGGGCCTCGGCGTCGGTGCGGTACATCTGCAGCCCCGGGCCGGGTTCGAGCAAGCCGGCGCGGCGCAGCACCTGGTCCACCGGCAGTTTCATGCCGCTCACGTGCAGTATGCCGCCACGCGCCTGCATCAATGCGCGCAGCGCGGCAAAGGTCTCCACACCGGTGATGTCGATGCGGTTGATGGGCTGGGCCATGAGGCACAGGTGGACGATGGCGGGGTCGGCGGCCAGGTGGTCGGTCACATGCCGCTCCAGCGCGCTGGCCGAGCCGAAATCGAGCTCCGCATCCATGCGCAGTGCCAGCAAATGAGGGGCCAGGGGCGGCAGGTGCCACAGGTGGCGGTCGCGCAGGCTGCCATCGGGGTGCAGGCCGACCTCGATGATGCGCGGGTGCAGACGCTGGTACAGAAAGTGGCTCAGGTTCATCACCAGACCCACCAGCACACCCCAGTACATGCGCGGCGCGGTGGCCAGCGTCAGCGCAAAGGTCACGCCGGCCATCACGGCCTCGACACGCGAGATGCGCCACAGCCGCAGCAGGGTGGCGGGCTTGATGAGGCTGGTTACCGCCGTCACCACCACCGCCGCCAGCACCGACTGCGGCACGTGGTAGAGCGCCGGCGTGAGCCACAGCAGCACCACCAGCACCAGGGCGATGGCGAACACCGTGGCCCAGCCGGTGCGGGCACCGGCATACAGATTGATGGCCGAGCGCGAGAACGAGGCGCTGGTGGCAAAGCTGCCGCACAGCCCGCTGCTGATCTTGGCCAGGCCCTGGCCGATCAGGTCCTGGTTCTCGTTCCAGCGCTCGCCCGAGCGCTGGCTCTCCACCTTGGCGCTGGAGGCGGTTTCGAGAAAGCTCACCAGCGTCACCACCAGCACCGGCATCACCAGGGCGGAAAACTGCGACCAGGACAGCAGGCCCGGCCAGTACAGGGACGGCAGCCCCTCGGGCAGCGTGCCGACCACCGAACCGCCACTGTCGGCATAGCCCAGCGCCCAGCTCAGCGCCCCGGCAGCACCCACGACCACGATGGCGGCCGGAAAGTTCGGGCGCCAGCGCCGGGCAAGCACCAGCAGCGCCAGGCTGCCCAGGCCGAAGGCGGCAGCGATCAGGTCGAAATGGCCCAGCGACGGGGTGGACCACAGGGCCCCGAGGTCCGAGCGCAGGCCGGTGAAGGCGCGCAGCTGCGAAGCCAGGATCAGCAGCGCCGCTGCCTGGGTGAAGCCGCTGAGCACCGGGGAGGTCACCAGGTTGAGCAGCCAGCCAAAGCGGGCCACTCCCATCACCAACTGCAGCAGGCCCGAGAGCAGGGCCATCCAGGCCGCCAGGGCCACCCATTGCGCGCTGCCCGGCTCGGCCAGCCCGGTCAGGGAGGCGCCGATCAGCAGGCTGGTGAGCGCCGTGGGCCCCACACCCAGCCGGGTGGAGGAGCTGAACAGCACGGCCACCAGGGCCGGGATCAGCGAGGCATAGATGCCGGTCACCAGCGGCATGCCGGCCAGGGCCGCGTAGGCCACGCCCTGGGGCACCAGCATCAGCCCCACGGTCATGCCGGCAGAAAACTCGCCCTTCAGGAGGTGGCGATCGGGGCGGGGCCAGGCAAGAAACGGAAACCAGCGGGACAGGGAAGACAAGGAAGGCATGGCCCCGATTGTCGCGCGCCTGAGCGAGGCTGCCTTGCGTCCTACAGCCACTTCGGAGCTCTCTGACTCCCGGCGCGGGCCAGGGTGCCTAAAGTACCAACCATGTTCCCAAACGCAAGGAGTTATTCCATGAACACCGCAACAACCGCTCAGCGCCCCCTTCACCGCATCGCCAGCGTGCTGGCCGTCAGCGCCCTGGCGCTGGGTCTGGCTGCTTGCAGCAAGACTGAAGACGCCACCGTGGGCCAGCGCCTGGACTCGGCCGTTGACCGCACCGAACAGGCCGCCACCGAAGCCCGCGTCAAGGCCGAAAGCGCCATGCAAAGTGCCGGCAACAAGATGGAGCAAGGCTCGCAGACCGCGATGGAAAAGGTCGATGACGCGACCATCACCGCCCAGGTGTCCGCTGGCCTGGCCAAGGACCCTGACCTGAGCGCCATCAAGATCAATGTGGACACCGTCAATGGTTCCGTGACGCTGAACGGCCCCGCCACCACGCCTGCCGCCAAGGAGCGCGCACAGACGATTGCCAGCGCCGTCAAGGGCGTGACCTCGGTCAACAACCAGTTGACCGTGACACCGAGCTAAGGCACAGCCTTATCTGACGGCTTGCACCGGGCCCCGGGACTGTAAAGATACCGGACCCCACGCGCACCGGGCAGGGATGGACTTGCGACCCGCCAGTCGGGCAGCGAGCAGGCTGCCTCCTTCATCTTCATTGCGAGGACTGGCATTCGAAGACCGCCCATGCAAGTGATGCGTGCAATGCAAGCCATCGGCCATGCCTTTGCCTGGCCCCGAACAGGGGCCGTGGCAAAGGAGCCGCGCCGCACAAGGTGACCCTTGTGCGGCGCGCTACCATTGGCTGCATGCAAGACCATGCCACCGACATCGCCTCCCGCCTCGTCCACCACGACTACCTTCCGCCTGCGGGCTTTCAGGCTCCCCAGACTGCCGTCTACAAGGCCTCGACCGTGATCTTCCCCAACGTGGCCGCCATGCGCAGCCGCGAGTGGAAGGACAAGAGCGGCTACACCTACGGCCTGCACGGCACCCCCACCACCTTCATCCTCGAAGAGCGCCTGTGCGCCCTGGAGGGCGGCCTGCAGTGCCTGCTGGTCCCCAGCGGCCTGGCGGCGATTGCCAACGTGGCGCTGGCGCTGCTCAAGCCCGGCGATGAACTGCTGATTCCCGACAATGTCTATGGCCCGAGCAAGGACCTGATCCACGGCGAGTTGCGCCGCTTCGGCATCACGCATGCGGTCTACGACCCGCTCGATCCGTCCGATCTGGCCGCGCGCATCACGCCTGCCACCCGCCTGGTGTGGCTTGAAGCGGCCGGCTCGGTCACCATGGAATTCCCCGATCTGTGTGAGCAGGTGCGCATCTGCCGCGCGCGCGGCATCACGACGGCGCTGGACAACACCTGGGGTGCGGGCCTGGCGTTCGCGCCCTTCGACCTGCTGGGAGACGGCAGCCTGGGCGTGGACATCTCGGCCCATGCCCTCACCAAATACCCCAGCGGAGGCGGTGACGTGCTCATGGGTAGCATCGTCACGCGCGACGAGGCGCTGCACATGCAGCTCAAGCTCACCCACATGCGCCTGGGCCTGGGCGTGGGGGGCAACGATGCCGAGGCGGTGCTGCGCTCGCTGCCCAGCATCGGCCTGCGCTACCGCGCGCACGACGAGGCGGCGCGCTCCCTGGCGGCGTGGTTGCAGCAGCAGCCGGCCATCGCCCAGGTGCTGCACCCGGCATTGGCCGGTGCGCCGGGCCATGACCACTGGAAAGCGCTGTGCGGCGCGGCCTATGGCGGCGCGGGCGCGGCGGCCGGCCTGTTCAGCGTGGTGGTCGATGCGCGCTTCGGTCAGCACCAGGTCGACGCCTTCTGCGACGGCCTGCGCCTGTTCAAGCTGGGCTACAGCTGGGGTGGGCCCATGAGCCTGGTGGTGCCCTATGAGCTGGCGCGCATGCGCGGCCGGCCCACGGCGCACCTCCAACCCGGGACGCTGGTGCGGTTTTCCATCGGACTGGAGGCTGTGGACGATTTGCGCCAGGATCTGCAGCAGGCCCTCGAACGGGCGTTGTCGGCCTGAGCCCGCGCGCCTCGCGTCTTGATCCGCATCAAGGTGGGGGTGGTGGTTTCCGCACTGGCGGGTTGGGCTGGACAGGCTTAGCGTGGAGCCCATGACAAACACGCCCATCAAGCCTGCGCCCGAGGCTGCAGCCTCCTCGCCCTCCCTTGCCCCGGACGCGCACGCAGCCCAGCCTGTGCAGGTGCAGGTGCAGCGACTGGGCTTTGCGGATCCGTTTCGCTGGCTGGCCAAGGGCCTTCAGGACCTGCGTGCCGCCCCGGGCATTGCCGTGTTCTACGGGACGGCCTTCTGGGGCATGGCGCTCGTACTGGGTTGGGTATTTCGCACCCGGCCGGAATACGCCATGTCCCTGGCCAGTGGCTGCCTGCTGATCGGCCCGTTCCTGGCCATGGGCCTGTACGACACCAGCCGCCGCCGCGAGGCAGGGCTTGCCCCCGAGCTCAGCGAGTCGCTTACCTGCTGGGATAGTCACATCGGCAGCATGGGCATGCTGGTCCTTGTGCTGGTGGTGCTGGAGCTGCTGTGGGGCCGGGCCTCGCTCGTGGTGTTCGCCGTGTTCTTCCACACCGGCATGCCCTCTACCACCGGTGTGCTGCAGGCCATCTTCCACCCGCAGAACTGGAGCTTCGTGGTGGTGTACACGGCGGTAGGTGGCGTGTTTGCCGCACTGGTGTTCTCCACCACGGTCGTCTCCATCCCCATGGTGCTGGATCGCGGCACCGATGCGCTGACGGCTGGCATCACCAGCCTGCGCGTGGTGGCGGACAACACGGCGGTGATGCTGCTCTGGGGCGCACTCATCGCCGCCCTGGTGACCGCCTCGCTCTGGTTCTGGGGTGCGCCGTTGCTCCTGGCAGGGCCCTGGTTGGGCCATGCCAGCTGGCATGCCTACAGGGCCTCGGTTTCTCCCTCTCCAGCGGCTGCCGCAGCAGGCCCTTGAATGGCCCGCAAGGGGGCCATGCTGTTACAGTGGGCCTCTACTTCAGGAAGCAAACACCTTGGCAACACCCAACTACGGATACGAAAAGCGCCAGCGCGAGCTCGCAAAAAAGCAAAAAAAAGAAGAGAAGCTGCGTTCCAAAACCCAGCGCAGGCCGGATGACCCACAGGGTGACCAGCCTGCCGGTGGCAATGGCGATGGCGCACCGGGCGGCAACCAGCCCACGGGCGCACAGGGCGGCTGAGCCTTCGATCGCCGTGTCCGGCACCCTGCCGCGCCGCAAAGGCTGCAGGCAGGCCCGCAGACACGGCGCTCAGCGCAGCAGCTTTTTCAGCTCTGGCCACACGTTGGCCAGCATCTGCGGGTGCGCCTCTGCACGCGGGTGAATGCGGTCCGCCTGGAACAGGCGGGTAGGGTCCGGGCCATCGGCCACGCCCTTGAGGAAAAACGGCACCACGGCCACTTTTTTGGCCTGGGCCACGGTGGTGAACAGGCCGGCAAACCGGTTCGCGTAGTCGGTGCCATAGTTCGGCGGCACCTGCATCCCCACCAGCAAGACCTTGGCCCCGGCCTTGAGCGCCGCATCGGTCATGGCCGTCAGATTCTCTTGGGTGTTCTTGAGCGGCAGACCGCGCAGCGCGTCATTGCCGCCGAGCTCGATCACCACCACGGCGGGCTTGTGCTGGGTCAGCAGGGCGGCCAGGCGCGAGCGCCCGCCCGAGGTGGTCTCGCCGCTCACGCTGGCATTGACCACGCGGCGCTCGATCTTTTCCTCCTGCAACCGCTTTTCCAGGAGGGCCACCCAGCCGGCGCCGCGTGCCAGGCCGTACTCGGCGCTCAGCGAATCGCCCAGCACCAGAATGGCCGGCGCGCCTGGCGCGGAAGATGCAGGCGCCTGGGCCCAGGCAGCAGGGGCACAAACCCCTGCCAAACCCAGGATGCCCGCCGAGAGGATAAAGTGGCGCCGATACTGCAGATGTCGAATCAAAGCAAAGAACCTTTCATGTCCGAATCTTCCCCATCGCCCGTGACCCCCATTATTGCCGTCGAGCATGTCTTCAAGTCGGTCACGGATTCGACCGGTACGCTGGACATTCTGCGGGATATCGATTTCCGCCTGGCGCCAAGGGAAACTGCGGCCATCGTGGGGGCTTCGGGCTCTGGCAAGAGCACGCTCCTGTCCATCATCGCCGGGCTCGATACGCCCACGCGCGGCACGGTGCGCCTGGACGGCCATGACCTCTTCGCCATCGACGAGGACGAGCGTGCCGCGCTGCGCGCGCAGAAGGTGGGCTTCGTGTTCCAGAGTTTCCAGCTCATGGGCAACCTCACCGCGCTGGAGAACGTGATGCTGCCGCTGGAGCTGGCCAACCGGCGCGACGCGCGCAAGGCCGCCGCCGACATGCTGGCCCGCGTGGGCCTGGGGCAGCGCCTGTCGCACTACCCCAAGGTGCTCTCGGGTGGCGAGCAGCAGCGCGTGGCGCTGGCGCGCGCCTTCGTGGTGCACCCGGCCGTGCTGCTGGCCGACGAGCCCACGGGCAGCCTGGACTTTGCGACGGGCGAAACCATCATGCAGCTCATGTTCGAGCTCAACCGCGAACAGGGCACCACGCTGGTGTTGGTCACGCATGACCGCGGCATTGCCGCGCGCTGCGAGCGGCGCATCACCATCGATGCAGGCCAAGTGGCCGAGAACTGATTCTTGGGGCTGAGAAAAGGCCTGCCCGGCGCTATTAAAAAGATAGTTCCTCCGCGCAGCCGATAATCGGAGCATGTCTTCCCCCAAAGTTCTTTTCGGCTTCCACGCCGTGGGCGTGCGTCTGAAGACCGCGCCCAAATCCGTCATCGAGATCTACTACGAGGTCACGCGGCGCGATGCGCGCATGCGCCAGTTCCTCGACCGGGCCCGCGAGGCCGGTGCCCGCCTGATCGAAGCCGACAGCGAGCGCATCGCCAAGCTGGCCGGCAGCCATGGCCACCAGGGCGTGGCGGCGCGGGTGGAACCCGTGGCCCAGATCACTTCGCTCGACGAGCTGCTGGAGAACCTCGAAGCCGCCGGCATCGAGAACCCGCTGCTGCTGGTGCTCGACGGCGTGACCGACCCGCACAACCTGGGCGCCTGCCTGCGCGTGGCCGATGGTGCCGGCGCCCATGCCGTCATCGCCCCCAAGGACCATGCCGTGGGCATCAACGCCACGGTGGCCAAGGTGGCCAGCGGAGCGGCCGAGACCATGCCGTATTTCATGGTCACCAACCTGGCGCGCACGCTGGGTGAGCTCAAGGAGCGCAACATCTGGTGCATCGGCACGAGCGACGATGCGCCCAAGACCGTCTACCAGGTGGACCTCAAGGGCCCCGTGGCCCTGGTGCTGGGCGCCGAAGGCGACGGCATGCGCCAGCTCACGCGCAAGACCTGCGACGAACTGGTCAGCATCCCCATGAAGGGCGCGGTGGAGAGCCTCAACGTGTCCGTTGCCAGCGGCGTCTGCCTTTACGAGGCCCTGCGCCAAAGGACCTGACAATAGCCATGCAGGAGGATCGCCTGGACACCGTGCGCACCTGGGTGCAGGAGGCCCGGCACATCGCCGTGCTCACCGGCGCGGGCGTGAGCGCCGAGTCGGGCGTGCCCACCTTCCGCGATGCGCAGACGGGCTACTGGGCCCAGTTCCGCGCCGAGGACATGGCCACCGAGGAGGGCTTTCGCTCCCACCCGGAGCGGGTCTGGAACTGGTACCAGCACCGGCGCCAGCTGATGGAGGGTGTGAAGCCCAACGCCGGGCACCTGGCGCTGGCGGCCTTCCAGGCGGCCCACCCGGGGCGGCTCACGCTGATCACCCAGAACGTGGATGGCCTGCACCAGCGCGCGGGCAGCACCGGCGTGCTGTGCCTGCATGGCGACCTGTTCGCCAACCGCTGGCTCGACACGCCGCGCAACTGCTGCCACATCGACGATGCGGTTGCCGGCAGCCCGCCGCATTGCGACCGCTGTGGCAACCGGCTGCGCCCCGGTGTGGTCTGGTTTGGCGAAATGCTGCCGCTGGCCGTGTTCGAGGCCGCTGAGCGGGCAGCGCAGGATTGCGACCTGATGCTGGTCGCCGGCACAGCGGGGGCTGTGTACCCGGCTGCGGGCCTGGCGCGCCAGGCGCGTGCGGCCGGTGCCCGTGTGGTCGTGGTCAACCCGGCCCCCAGCGAACTCGACGATGCCGCCGATGCCGTGCTGCGCGGTACGTCGGCAACCCTGCTGCCGCAGTTGCTGCAAGCCTGATCGGGCCACGCCGGGTCCGGGGGGGCATGCCCCAAAGTTGTGCGCTTTGTGCGACAGACTGTCGCAGACCGGACAAGTTGTCACTGGCCCTGCCTGTAGCCTGCGCCACCTTTGCACAATTCTCCGGGCACCTTCACACCATGAGCCGTCGTCACTTTCTCCTGCGCGCCACCCAGATGGCTGCGGCCACCAGCCTGCCTGTGTGGGCTTCCACAGCGAGCGCTGCCGAAGAGCCGATGTCGGCCAGGCACATCAACCTGGGCTGCTCCATTGCCCTGACCGGGCCTCTGGGCCAGGCCGGCATCGAGCAGGTGGCGGGCATGAAGGCCGCGTTTGCCGAGCTGAACCAGGCCGGCGGCGTGCACGGCCGGGAGATCCGCATGGACGCCAGGGACGATGCCTACGTCGCCAGCCGCACCCTGCAGAACGTGACGCAGATGCTGGAGGCGCAGTCCATCTTCGCGCTGATCTCGCCCCTGGGCACGGCCAACACGGCCGCCATCCTGCCGCTGATCGAAGGTAAGGGCATCCCCACCGTGGGCCCCATCACGGGCGCGCCCTCGCTGCGTTCGGCCGAGCAGCGCAACGTGTTCTTCGTGCGCCCGAGCTACCGCGACGAAACCCAGCGCCTGGTCAAGCAGGTGGTGGAGATGGGCCTCAAGCGCATTGCCGTGGTCTACCTGGACAACCCCTTCGGCAAGGAAGTGCTCAAGGACATGTCGCGCGCACTCGACGAGATCAAGGTCGAGCGCGCCGGTGAATTCGCCCTGGCGGTGGATGGCAAGAACGGTGCCGAGCTGGCCGAGAAGGTGGCCGCCGAGCGCCCGGGCGCCGTGCTGCTGGCCACCACCGGCACGGCCAACACCGCCTTCGTGCTGCCGTTCCGTGCCAAGGCGGCCGGCGTCCCGCTGGCCGGCATCTCGGTCACGGTGATCTCGTCGGAGCTGCCCAAGCTGGCGGCCGCCACGCGCGGCATGGCCCTGGTGCAGGTGTTCCCGGACGCGAATTCGCAAAAGTCGGTGGTGGTGCGCAAGTTCCAGAGCACCATGAAGGCCACAGGGGCCAATACCGCCTTTATCAACAGCGGCAGCTCCCTGGAAGGCTGGGTCAATGCCCAGATCATGATCGAAGGCCTGAAGAACGCGGGCAAGGATCTGACCCGCGACAAGCTGCGCAATGGCCTCGCGGGCATCCGCTCGCTCTCGTTCGGCGACTTCAATGTCGGCTTTGGCAGCAAGGCACCCTACGTGGGCTCCGACTCGATCTACCTGGCCATCTACGCCGAGAACGCGCGCCGACTGAGCTGAGCCAAGACCTTTCCCCTGCTGCACCCTCACAGGTACCACCGCCACGCCTGCAGCATGCCTTGCGCGGTGTCTTCACTGCCCGTGAAGGCCGCGAGCGCGCGGGCCACCTGCGCGCGGCTGCTGGCCTTGAGCTCATAGGTGTCGTCGAACGCATCGTCGCCCAGGGCCGCCAGGGCGTTGGCCACCGTGGCGATGGCGCCCAGCGCGGTGGGCAGGTTATCGGCAAACCGGCTCGGGTCGTTGTAGTGCCCCCGGCCGGCCAGGTCGAACCAGACGCTGCCGTCGTTGCGGTCCAGAATGAACGGGTTGGCGCCTTCCTGCGCGATCACCAGCCAGTGTGCAGGCCAGCCCGTGATCGGGTTGTCGGGGTTGCGTGACCAGGCATAACCGTCCTGCCGGGCCCAGAGCTTGTGCAATGGCGGCACATCCACCGGATTGCCCCCCGCGTTGATGGTGAGGCCCACCGGGCCGACCGACCCATGCCAGGTCTCGCCCCAGGGACCCACCTCGCGGTAGAAGGCCTCCACGATGGCGGGCAGAGGGAAGGGCCCTTGCCAGTCGCTGGCGGGCTGGGGCTGCAGGCGGCCCCAGGGGGCGAGCAGCGGGCGTATGCGGTCGAATGGTGCCATGGGTCACTCCGAATGTACGCCGGTGAAGCCGCTCCGGTCGGGGAATATTTGGCTTGGAGTTTGCCTGCCCCATGCCTAAGATGCTTCAAAAGGGGCGGGAGCCGGGTGGGCGCAAGCGATGGCGAGGCCCCTTCACGAAAAGGGCTGTATGGCATCTGATTTCTCCGGGGCCTACTGGGAGCACAACCCTGACGCGCTGCTGGTCATCGCGCCAGACGGTGCTGTCCTGCACTGGAACCCGGCAGCGGAAGCCACCTTCGGCTACACCGAGGCCGAGGCCCGCGGCCGCAGCCTCGCGCAACTGATCGTGCCGCCGGACCAGGTGCACGATGAAGAGTCGATCTGCGCCGAGGCCCTGCAGTCCGGGGTGGCCGTGCACGAGTCGGTGCGCCGGCGCAAGGACGGCTCGCTGGTCCATGTGAACGTGTCCACCCGGGCCGTCTTTGGCGAGGGCGGCCAACTGGCGTACTTCCTGTCGAGCATGAAGGATGTCACCCAGCTCAAGGTGCTGCGCGATGCCAAGCTGGTCGAAGCGCGCTTTCGCGACCTGCTCGAATCCACGCCCGATGCCATCGTGATGGTCAACGCCACCGGGCGCATCGTGCTCGTGAACTCGCAGGCCGAGCGCGTATTCGGCTATCCCCGGGCCCAGTTGCTGGGGCAGGCGGTCGAGGTGCTGTTGCCCCAGCGCTACCGCAGCGCCCACCTGGGGCACCGCAGCGGCTATTTCGTTCAGCCACGCACGCGCACCATGGGGGCGGGCCTGGAGCTCAATGGCGTGCGCAGTGATGGCAGCGAGTTTCCGGTGGAAATCAGCCTGAGTCCGCTGGAAACGGAAGAGGGCACGATGGTGATGAGCGCGATCCGCGACATCACGGCGCGCAAGAAGGCCGACCAGAAGTTCCGCGACCTGCTCGAATCGGCGCCCGATGCCATGGTGATCGTGAACCGGGATGGGCACATCGTGCTGGTCAACTCCCAGGCCGTCAAATTGTTCGGCTGGGCGCGCGAGGAACTGCTGGGCCAGCCGATCGAGCTGCTGGTGCCCACGCGCCACCGCGGCCAGCACCCGCAGCACCGGGGCGGTTTCTTCACCGAGCCGCGCACCCGCTCCATGGGCGCGGGTCTGGACCTGTACGGCTTGCGCAAGAATGGCTCCGAATTTCCGGTCGAGATCAGCTTGAGCCCGCTGGAGACCGAGGAGGGGCTGTTCGTCTCCAGCGCCATCCGCGACGTGACCGAGCGCAAGCGCTTCGAGCAGGCGCTGCGCGACAAGAACCTGGAGCTGGAGAACGCCGCGCTGGTCAAGGACCGCTTCTTGGCCAGCATGTCGCACGAGCTGCGCACGCCGCTCAATGCCGTCATCGGTTTCACCGGCACCCTGCTCATGCGCCTGCCGGGGCCCCTCAACACCGAGCAGGAAAAGCAGCTGCGCATCGTGCAGACGGGCGCGCGCCACCTGCTGTCGCTGATCAATGACCTGCTGGACGTGGCCAAGCTGCGCGATGGCAAGCACGCGTTGCAGTGGGAGATGGTGGATTGCCGCGCGGTGGTGGAGGAGGTGGCTGCGACCCTGGGCCCTGATGCGCAGCGCAAGGGCCTGGCCTTCGTGGTGAGCATGCCCGAGCAGGCAGTCCTTGTCCGCACCGACCGGCGCGCCCTCGCCCAGGTGGCCATCAACCTGGTGGGCAATGCCATCAAGTTCACGGGCGAGGGGCGCGTGCTGGTGCAGCTCGATGCGCCGGACCCGGCGAGCCCGCGGCTGAGCCTGCGCGTGCAGGACACCGGCCCCGGCATCCCTCTGGCGGACCAGTCGCGGCTGTTCGAGCCGTTCTCCCGGGTGGAGGGTGCCGAGCGGAACCAGGAGGGCTCGGGCCTGGGCCTGCACCTGAGCCGCAAGCTCGCCCAGGCGCTGGGCGGCGACATCACGCTGCACAGCCGGCCCGGCGAGGGCAGTACGTTCACCCTCGAACTTCCAGGTACATAGCCATGGTCGCCTGCATCCTGGTCATAGAAGACGACGAAGCCAGCCGCATGCTGCTGGTGTACCTGCTGGAGGCCGATGGCTACCGCGTGCACAGCGCGTCCAACGGTCGCGAGGGCGTGCGCGCCGCGCTGGAGCATTGGCCCGATCTCATCCTGTCGGACCTGCAGATGCCGGTCATGGATGGCTACGAGGTGGCCCGGCTGCTGCATGCGGACCCCGGCTGGCGCCGGGCTCCGCTGGTCGCCGTGACGGCTTTTTCCATGCCCGGAGACCGGGAGAAGGCGCTGGAGGTGGGCTTCCAGGACCACATCTCCAAGCCCATCGACCCGGAGCGCTTCGTGCGCCAGGTCGAGGCCTATCTCTCGCCGGCATCGCGGGCGGTACGCCCGCCGCGATGATCAACAAGCAAGGAGGGCGGCAGCCATGGCAAAGATCCTCGTCGTGGACGACCAGGCCCCCAACCGGGCCCTGATCGTCACGCTCGTGCGGCATGGCGGCCATGAGGCCCTGGAGGCCGTGGACGGTGCGCAGGCGTTGGCCCTGGCGCGCGCCGAGCGGCCGGCGCTGGTGATCTCGGACATCCTTATGCCGACCATGGATGGCTACGAGTTCGTGCGCCAGCTGCGAGCCGACGCTGCGCTGGCGGGCACGCGCGTCATCTTCTACAGCGCCCACTACCAGGGCGAGGAGGCGCGCAGCCTGGCACTGGCGGGAGGCGTCTCGGAGGTGCTGGTCAAGCCCTGCGAGCCGCAGGACATCCTGCGCGCCATCGAACGCACGCTGGCGCAGGCGGAACGCGGCCCCGAGGGCGCGCCCCGGGTAGTGGAGCCGGCCTTCCGATCCCAGCACCTGCGCCTGGTGACCGACAAGCTGCGGGGCAACGTGGTGGAGCTGGAGGCCACCAACCGCCGGCTGGCGGCGCTCACCGAGCTCAATCTGCAGCTGGCGTCCGAGCGTGACCCGGCCATGCTGCTCAACAAGGTCTGCACCGGGGCGCGCGAACTCATCGGCGCCCAGTACGCCGTGCTGTGCGCCGTGCGCAAGCCGGGCGATGCGTCGTTGGTGTGCACCAGTGGCATCGACCCGGTGCTGGCACGGTCGCTGCCTGCGCCCGATGCCTCGTCAGGCCTGCTGGGGCGGCTGCAGACGGAGCGCCGCTCGCAGCGGCTGCTCAACCCCGGCGGCGACCCCACCATGGCGGGCCTGCCGCCGGGCTACCCGCCGCTGTACTGCGCCCTGGAGGCGCCGGTCACCTCGCTGGCCTCGTCCTACGGCTGGATCTGCCTGGCCAACAAGGAGGGGGCCGACCACTTCAGTGCCGAGGACGAGCGCATCCTGTCCATCCTGGCGGCCCAGGTGGGGCGCATCTATGAAAACGGCAGCCTCTACCTGGAGGTGCAGCGCCATGCAGAGCAGCTGCACATCGAGGTGATCGAGCGGCGCCGGGCGCTGGAGGAACTGCGTGCCAGCGAGGCCGGGCTGCACCGGGCCCAGTTGCTGGCCAAGATCACGCACATCATCAGCGGACCGGGCGGCCAGTTCGAGAGCTGGCCCGCCACGCTGGCGCAGATGCTGCGGCGCGATCCGAACACCATGCCGGCATCTGCTCGGGAATGGATCGGCATGGTGTATGCCGACGACCGTGCTCTGGTGCGCAGCATGGCCTTGCAGGCGGTGCGCGAAGGCCTGCGCATGGACTTCACCTACCGCCTGTGGCGCGCCGATGGGGCGCTCTTGCACCTGCGCCAGGTGATGGACCCGCTGCCGGGCGAAGGCGGCGCTGGCGAAGGCCTTCGCTGGTTCAACACCATCCAGGATGTCACGGCGCAAAAGCGGGCCGAAGAAGCACTGCGCGAGAGCGACCGGCGCTTCAACGAACTGCTCGACAAGGTCGAGATGGCCTCGCTGATGCTGGACCGCAACGGCTGCATCACCTACTGCAACGACTGCCTGCTGCGCCTGACGGGCTGGGAGCGCGGCGAGATCTTCGGGCGCAACTGGTTCGAGCTGTTCCTGCCGCCGGGCATGGACGGCATGCAGCGGGGGTTCGAGGACATGCTGGCCGACCGGCCGGCCGTCTGGCATTTCGAGCAGGAAATCCTTACGCGGTCCGGCGGGCGCCGGCTGGTGTACTGGAACAACACGGTGCTGCGCTCCGTCGATGGCGAGGCCATGGGCATCGCCTGCCTGGGCGAGGACATCACCGAGCGGCGCGAGGCCGAGCACAAGATCAAGCGCCTCAACCGGGTCTATGCGGTGCTCAGTGGCATCAGCACGCTGCTGGTGCGCATGCGCAGCCGCCAGGAGCTGTTTGCCCAGTCCTGCGACATCGCGGTACGGCACGGGCAGTTCCGCATGGCCTGGATCGGCCGGGTCGACCGGGCGGCGCAGCAAGTGATTCCCATGGCCATCGCCGGCACCGACCCAGACTTCTTCGACGACCTTGCCGGCCGCCTGTCGTATGCGGACGAGCCCTCGGGCATCTACAGCCTGACGGCCACGGTGGTGCGCGAAAAGCGCGCCGTGGTTTGCGACCGGGTCGAGGGCGATCCCCGCGTGCTGCTGCCGGCCAGGCTGCTGGCCCGCTCGGTGGCCTCCCTGGCAGTGCTGCCCTTGTTGGTGGCACACGAGGTGGTGGGCGTGATGGCGCTGTTTTCCGACGAGGCCAGCTTCTTCGATGCCACCGAGATGAAGCTCCTGGGTGAGCTGGCCGGCGACATCAGCTTTGCGCTCGACCACCTCGAGAAATCCGATCGCCTGAACTACCTGGCCTACTACGACGACATCACCACCTTGCCCAACCGCACGCTGTTTCTGGACCGCGTGAACCAGCACATGCGCGCGCGCGAGGGCCACCGGCCGCAGGGTGCTCCCTTCCTGGGGGTGGCGCTGATCGACGTGAACCGCTTTCGCATCGTCAACGACACGCTGGGGCGCTCGCTGGGCGACGAGCTGCTCAAGCTGGTGGCGCAGCGCCTGCAGTTGCATGCCAGTGCGATGGACATGCTGGCGCGCATTGGCGTCAACAGCTTCGGCGTGGCCGTGTGCGAGGCGCGCGATGCGAGCGCGGTGGCCATGGCCGTGGACCACCTGATGCGCGCCTGCTTCGATGAGCCCTTCCAACTGGGCACGCAGGAGCTGCGCATCACCGCCAAGGCGGGCGTTTCCCTGTTCCCCATGGATGGTGGTGATGCCGAGGCGCTGCTGCGCAATGCCGAGGCCGCGCTCAAGAAGGCCAAGGCCTCGGCCGATGCTCTGATGTTCTACACCTCGGAGATGAACCTGCGCGTGGCCGAGGCGCTGAGTCTGGAGAACCACCTGCGCGAAGCGCTCGAGCGCGGCGAGTTCGTGCTGCACTACCAGCCCAAGCTCCACCTGGCCAGCGGCGAGGTGACCGGTGCCGAGGCCCTGATCCGCTGGAACGACCCGCGGCGCGGCCTGGTGCCGCCGGGGCAGTTCATCCCCATCCTCGAAGAGACCGGCCTGATCTACGACGTGGGCCGCTGGGCCCTGGGCCAGGCGCTGGCCGACAACCTGCGCTGGCGCGCCGCAGGCCTGGCGCCGATACGGGTGGCGGTGAACGTCTCCTTCCTGCAACTGCGCCACCGGGGCTTCATCGAGCAGGTGCGCTCGGCCGTGGCGCACGGCCCACAGGCCGCTGCCGGGCTGGAGCTGGAGATCACCGAGAGCATGGTGATGGACGACGTGCAGCACAGCACCCAGAGCCTGCATGCCATCCGCGAGATGGGCATCACCGTGGCCATGGACGACTTCGGCACCGGGTTTTCCTCGCTGAGCTACCTGGCCCGGCTGCCGCTCGACACGCTCAAGATCGACCGCTCGTTCATCCTGCACATCGCCGCCGGCCCCCAGGGCAGCGCGCTGGTGTCCACCATCATCAACCTGGGCCATTCGCTGGGGCTCAAGGTCGTGGCCGAGGGGGTGGAGACCGAGGAGCAGTCGCGCCTGCTGGCACTGCTGGGCTGCGACGAGATCCAGGGCTTTCTCTACAGCCGGCCCGTGCCGGCCGATGTGTTCGAGCAGCAGTTCCTGCGCGGCCTGCAGCCCACCAACTGATGAGGGCATTGCCGCCCGGCGGCGGTCCGCACCTGCCCTATGATTTGGGGCTCTGCATTTGAATGCCAGGCCCATGGGCGAAGAACACGACTACCAGCGACCATCCCCAGCGGACGACCAGACGCGCCGCGCACTGCGCACCAACACCCTGGCCATCCTGGCCTTCTGGCTGGTGGTCATGGGGCTTCTGTACTTCGGCATGAAGCAGTTCATGGCGCCGCGCGGCGCCACGGTCACCTCCACCGGCTCGCTGGTGATACCGCGCCACAACGATGGCCATTTCCGCGTGGCGGGCACCGTCAACGGGGTGCCGGTGAACTTCATGGTGGACACGGGCGCGAGCCTGATCGCAGTGACCGATGCGGTGGCCAAGAAGGCAGGCCTCACGGGCGGTGTGCCTACCACCTTCCGCACGGCCAATGGCAACCGCGAGGGGAGGGTGACCCCATCGCAGTCGGTGACGGTGCGCAACCTGGAGGTCGCTGGCCTGCGCGTGGGCACGGGCTATACCGGCGAGAGCGAGGACGATGCGCTGCTGGGCCAGAACTTCCTGCGCCAGTTCGACGTGGAGATCAAGCGCGACAGCATGGTGCTCAACCCGCGCGGGGGCTGAGCTGCACCGGACAAGGCTGGCCGGCGCAGTCCGTCAGGACATCAGCCCTTTTTCTGCACCGACTTGATGATGCTCGAGAAGTCCAGCGCGCCATGGCCCGCCAGGCTGTGCGCCGCATACAGGTTGCGCGCCAGGCCACCCAGGGGCGTGGCAGCCTTCACGGCGGCGGCGTTCTCCTGTGCCAGGCCCAGGTCCTTGAGCATCAGGTCGGTGCCGAAGCCGCCGGCGTAGCCCTTGCTGGCGGGTGCGGTCTCCATCACGCCGGGCATGGGGTTGTACTTTTCCAGCGCCCAGTTGCCGCCCGAGCTGCGGCGCATGATCTCCGACAGCACTTTGGGGTCCAGGCCATTGGCGACACCCAGGGCAATCGCTTCGCTGGTGCCTGCCATCAGGATGCCCAGCAGCATGTTGTTGCAGATCTTGGCCGTCTGGCCCGCACCCACGCCACCGGCGTGGAAGATATTGGCGCCCATCTTCTCGAGCACGGGGCGAGCACGCTCCAGGTCGGCCTCGTCGCCGCCGACCATGAAGGTCAGCGTGCCGGCAATGGCGCCGCCCGTGCCGCCCGATACCGGCGCGTCGATGAAGGCCACGCCCTTGGCCTTGGCGGCCTCGGCCACCTTGCGCGAGGTCGCGGCGGCGATGGTGGAGCAGTCGATCACCAGTGTGCCGGCCGGCAGCTGGGCCAGCAGCGCGCCCTGGCCCAGGAACAGGCTGTCCACATGCTGACTGGCGGGCAGCATGCTGATGACGACTTCGGCGCTCTGCACGGCGGCTGAGGCATCGGCTGCGATGGCCACGCCATCGGCGGCCAGCTTGTCGCGCGCGGGCTGCGAAAGGTCGAAGGCCCGGACTTCGTGGCCTGCCTTGTGCAGGTTGACGGCCATGGGGCCACCCATGTTGCCCAGACCGATGAATGCGATTTTCATGTTCGTATCTCCTTGGTGTCGTTGTGATGTGGAAAGGGGGTCAATCCGTGGCGATGTCCGCGCCCCGGCTGGCAAGTTCCTCACGCAGCACGGAGCGGTGGCAGCGCGCCTCGCTCTCGCAGTAGCAGCCGACCGACATGGCGCCGTGGTGCGACAGGGTGGCCAGCAGGTCCAGCGTTCGGCTGGCCTCGGGCTGGGCGAGCTCCTTGCGGAAGTGTTTGACGAAGGCTTGCCACTCCTGGTCGCTCTGCGCCTGCTGCCCCTGGGCCATGAGTTCGGCGCTCGGTGAGAGCAGCGGGTACCACACGTCGTACCAGTTCTGGCTGCCGAACTCGGCCTTGGGCACGCCGCGTGGCGGCCGGCGCACGGTGCCGATGCGGGTGCCTTCACTGGGGGCGCGCGGCGTGCCGAGGCGAACGATGCGAAGTGGCATGGTGGTGGCTTCCTGGGCGGCGGTTCAGTCGTCGGCCTCGAAGATGCTGTGGCGCTTGGCCGCAGGCTTCTTCTTGGTGGCAGGGCTTTGCTTGGCTGCGGCCTTGGTCGTCTTCACCGCTGCGGGCTTGCGTTTGGGTGTGGCCTTCGCCAGCGGGTTGTAGGCCAGGGCCTCCTGCACCCAGAAGTTCCACTGCGCCCGCGTGGCGTAGCCATTGGGCTCGATCCAGAAATAGCCCTTCATGCCGCCGCCAGGCGAGAGCTCGCGCGTGTTCTGCATCTCCTGGAACTCCTGGTGGAGACTGGGTGGCAGGCGCACCAGCAGCTCGTCGCCCTTGACGCCGATGCACAGCTTGCCGTCCACGAAGAAGCAGTGGCAGCCGAACATGGTGCGCTCATCCACATCGCTGCGCGCTTCGAGCGCGGTGCGCACGGCGTCGATCAGGTGCAGGGTCTCGTCGGAGAGCGGGCGGGCTGGCATGTTGCGTGGGGGCTCAGCGGATCACGTCAGGGGCATCGCCGTCGAGCATGCGGCGCGCAATGATCACGCGCATGATCTCGTTTGTGCCCTCCAGGATCTGGTGCACGCGCGCATCGCGCAGCAGGCGCTCCAGCGGGTACTCGCGGATATAGCCGTAGCCGCCATGCAGCTGCAGGGCCTCGTTGCACACTGTAAAGCCCGCATCGGTGGCAAAGCGCTTGGCCATGGCGCAGTAGGTGCTTGCATTCGGGTCGCCGGCATCGAGCTTGCTGGCGGCCATGCGCACCATCTGGCGCGCGGCCACGAGTTCGGTGGCCATGTCGGCCAGCTTGAACTGCAGCGCCTGGAAGCTCGCGATCGGCTTGCCGAACTGCTTGCGGTCGTGCATGTACTGCTGGGCCTGCGTGAGCGCGCCCTGGGCCGCGCCCACCGAGCAGGTGGCAATGTTGATGCGCCCGCCGTCCAGGCCCTTCATGGCGATCTTGAAACCCTCACCCTCGCGGCCGAGCAGATGGTCGGCCGGGATGTGCACGTTGTCGAAGCTGATGGTGCGCGTGGGCTGGCTGTTCCAGCCCATCTTCTCTTCCTTCTTGCCGTAGCTGACGCCCGGCGCATCGGCCGGCACCACGAAGGCCGAGATTCCCCCCGCGCCCGAGGCCGCATCGCCGGTGCGCGCCATCAGCACCAGCACATCGGTGGCGCCCGCGCCCGAGATGAAGGCCTTGGAGCCGTTGATCACATACTCGTGGCCCACCAGCTCGGCCCGGGTCTTGAGCGAGGCCGCGTCCGAGCCCGCTCCGGGCTCGGTCAGGCAGTAGGAGGCGAGCTTTTCGCCCGTGGTCAGCAGGGGCCCCCAGTGGTCGCGCACGGCCGGCGTGGCCCAGGTGCCCAGCATCCAGGTGGCCATGTTGTGGATGGTGATGAAGGCCGTGGTGGACGGGTCCACGGCCGCCATTTCCTCGAAGACCAGCGTGGCATCGAGCCGGGGCAGGGCCAGGCCACCGGCAGCCTCGGGCGCGTACAGGCCACAAAAGCCCAGCTCGCCGGCCTTGGCGATGGCCTCCTTGGGGAAGATGCCTTCGGCGTCCCAGTGCGCAGCATACGGCGCGAACTCGGCCCGCGCAAAGTCGCGGGCCGTCTGGGCAAATGCGCGTTGTTCTTCGGAGAGCTCAAAGTCCATGGTGTCTGTCTCGCTGTCGTCTTTGTTGTTCTGTGCATGCGTCAGGGCTTTGCCGGGCTGTCCATGCTCAGCCAGCGCATCAATCCTTTGCGGCGCTCCTGCGTCTCGCGGGTCAGGCACTCGTGGTAGAGCCGCGGGCCCTCGGGCTGCTGCTCCACTGCTCGCGTGGCCTGCTTGCACTGCGTGGTGCGCGCGCGCAGCCAGGCCGTGTGTTCCTGGCGCAGCTGGGGGCGCTCATGCGCCGACAGGGCGCGCATCACATCGCCGTAGAGCACGGCCATGGTGGTGTCGGCCGCCTGAAAATCCTGTACTGCACAGGCATTGGTCTCGGCCACCGTACCGCCTTGCCGGCACGCGGCGCCGGCCTGGGCGAAGGCGGTGGAAGAGCCCATGAGCAAGGGCAGGCTGCAGGCTGCGGCGCGCAGCAAGGAGGGGAGATCACGGTGCATGCACCGATTTCACCATGCCCCTTAAAAGCCCTTGATTCACTTCGGTTCTCCACGGCGCCACGCACCATCGGCGGGCCTTGGAACCGGCACGGCCCAGGCCAGTGCCGCCGCGCAAGGGCCGCCCCGCCGCGCTGGCGGCGTCCCCCTGAGGGGGAAGGCGCGAAGCGACTCAGGGGGCTGCTTCACTTCAGGCTGATGGTGGTGTTCACACCATGCGAGGTCGTGCTGTCGTCGAACCAGCGGGCCGTCACGGTCTTGGTCTGGGTGTAGAACATCACCACCTGCTTGCCGTAGGGGCCCAGGTCGCCGAGCTTGGAAGCGCGCGAGCCCGTGAACGAGAACAGGGGCACCGGCACAGGGATCGGCACGTTGATGCCGACCTGGCCCACGTCGATCTCTTCCTGGAACTTGCGCGCTGCGGCACCCGACTGCGTGAAGATGGCCGTGCCGTTGCCGTTGGGGTTGCTGTTGATGAACTCGATGGCTTCGTCGATGTCGGCCGCAGGCACCAGGGCCAGCACCGGCCCGAAGATTTCCTGGTCGTAGATGGCCATGCCGGGCTGGACGTTCGAGAAGATGGTCGGGCCCACGAAGTTGCCCTTTTCGTAGCCGGGCACCGTGGGCTTGCGGCCGTCCAGTTCCAGCGTGGCGCCGTCGGCAATGCCGCGCGCGATCAGGCTCTCCACGCGCTCCAGGGCGGCGCAGGACACCAGCGGGCCCACGTCGGTGCCCTTTTCGGTGCCGCCGTTGATCTTGAGCGTCTTGGCCTTGGCCACCAGCTCGGGAATCCACTTTTGCGACTCACCCACCAGCACCACCACGGGCAGTGCCATGCAGCGCTGGCCGGCAGCACCGAATGCGGCGCCGGCGATGGCGTTGAGCGTCTGCTCCTTGTTCGCGTCGGGCAGGATGATGGCGTGGTTCTTGGCGCCCATCATGCACTGCGCACGCTTGCCGGCCAGGGTGGCGCGGTTGTACACATGCGTGCCCACCTTGGTGGAGCCCACGAACGATACGGCCTTGATGTCCTTGTGGTCGCAGATCGCGTTCACGGCCATTTCGCCGCCGTGGATCACGTTGAGCACGCCCGGGGGAATGCCGGCTTCCAGTGCCAGCTCCACCAGGCGCATGGTCACCATCGGGTCCTGCTCGGAGGGCTTGAGCACGAAGGTGTTGCCCGTGGCGATCGCCATGGGGAACATCCACAGCGGGATCATGGCCGGGAAGTTGAAGGGCGTGATGCCGGCGCACACACCGAGCGGCTGCAGCAGGGTGTAGGTGTCCACGCCACCGGCCACGTTGTTGGCCAACTCGCCCAACTGCAGGTTGCCGATGCTGGCGGCGTGCTCCACCACTTCCAGGCCACGGAACACATCGCCTTCGGCGTCGGGCAGGGTCTTGCCTTGCTCGGCCGTCAGGATGGCGGCCAGCTCGGCCATGTTCTCGCGGATCAGCTGCTGGTACTTGAGGAAGATGCGGGCGCGTGCGCCGATGGGGGTCTTCTTCCAGGTCTTGAAGGCGTCCTTGGCCGAGGCCACGGCGGCATCGATCTCTTCGGCCGTGGCAAACGGCACACGGGCCAGCACCTGTTGCGTGGCCGGGTTCACCACGTCACGCCACTCGGTGGTCTTGGACTCGACGAACTGGCCGCCGATCAGCAGCTTGACGGTAGGGGCCAGTACGGCCGAAGAGGTAGGTGCGTTCATCGGGTTGTCTCCTGAAAAATAAGGGGCGCGAAAGCGTGCAACCTGCGCATGGTAGCTGTGCAAAATTGTGAAGACAATAGACAATACTGCGCACGAGGTTTGCAAAAATGCACATGATGCGTTTGCCGCTGTGCATGTGCACCCGCACGCTTGACGAGAGCTTCCATGGACTGGGACAACCTGCGCTATTTTCTGGAACTGGCCCGTGCCGGCACCCTGGTGGGTGCGGCGCGCCGCCTCACCGTGGACCACACCACGGTGGCGCGCCGCATCCAGGTGCTGGAAAAGCAGGTCGGCTCGGCGCTGTTCGCGCGCGAGGCCGGCGGCCACCGGTTGACCGAGGCAGGCCGCGCACTGTTGCCCCAGGTCGAGGCCATGGAGGCCGCCTTCCTCGCGGTGGAAAACGCCGCCCCCGGCGTGCGCCAGGGCCTGCAGGGCCTGGTGCGCATCGGCACCACCGAGGGCTTTGGCAACCTGGTGCTGGCGCCGCAACTGGCGCACTTTGCCCTGCAGCACCCGGGCCTGGTGCTTGACCTGCTGGCCCTGCCGCGCCTGGTGCACCTGTCGCGGCGCGAGGCGGACATCGTGATCTCGCTGGAGCGCCCCGCGCGCGGCGCGGTGCTGGTGGTGAAGCTCACCGACTACGTGCTGCAACTCTACGGCACGCGCGACTACCTGGCCCGCCACGCGCCCATCCGCACGGCGGACGACCTGCGCGGCCACAGCTTCATCAGCTATGTGGACGACCTGCTGTTCACCAAGGAGTTGCAGATCCTCGATGAGCTGCACCGCCCCGCACGCTTTGCGCTGCGCAGCACCAGCATCCTCGCGCAGTACGAGGCGGTACGCGCTGGCGCTGGGCTGGCGGTGCTGCCGGCCTTCGTCGCCGCGCAGGATCCGGCCCTCACGCTCGTGCTGCCAGGCAAGGCTCGCTTCACGCGCACCTTCTGGATGTCCATGCCCGAGGAGAACAAGCATGTGGCGCGCATGCAGGCCACCTGGGCCTTTCTGCGCGAGACGGTGGCGGCGCAGCAAGCGGTGCTGCTGCCTGGGCTGGGGGATTCCAGCGATAGCATCGGCCCATGACCCTGTCTGCCGTCGTCTCCACCCCTGCCACGCCCCTGCAGCCCCTCATGCGCCTGCGCGCCGCGGCCATCATCACGCGCCCCGGGCAGGTGCTGCTGCACCGCGCCGAGGGCGATGCCTTCTGGGCACTGCCCGGTGGCGGCATTGAGCCCGGCGAGAGCGCCGGCGAGGCCCTGGTGCGCGAGATGCAGGAAGAACTGGGCCTGGCGGTGGTGCCCGGCGCGCTGGCTTGCGTGGTCGAGAACTTCTTTGTCTATGCCGGCGTGGCCTACCACGAGACCGGCCTGTACCTGCATGTGCACCCCGCGCCGCAGGGCCTTCTGGACCAGTCCGCAGGCCCCTATGAAGGTGTGGAGGGACGGCGCAGGCTGGAGTTCGCCTGGTTCGAGCGCGCCGAACTGGCGGGGATCGACCTGCGCCCACCCTTCCTGTGCGATGCCCTGGCGCGCGACACCGCGCAGGTGCTGCACATCGTCTACCGCGACCCGCTGCCCCCAGGGGTGCTGCCGTCTCCTTCGCCATCCCCCTCGAAAGCCCCAGCGTGAGCCCCAACGACCTGCAGGACTACCTGCACCAGCACATTCCCCTGTCCAGCGCGATGGCCGTGTCCGTGATGGAGGCATCGATCGAGCGCGTGGTGCTGAGCGCGCCGCTGGCGCCCAACATCAACCACCGCGAGACGGTGTTCGGCGGCAGTGCTTCGGCCGTAGCCATCCTGGCTGGGTGGTCCATGCTGCACATGAAGCTCTCGGCACAGAACCTGGGCAGCCGCCTGGTGATACAGCGCAACACCATGGAGTACGGGCTGCCCATCGACGGGACGTTCACGGCCGTGGCCGAGGCGCCATCGGAGCAGGCCTGGCGGGCCTTCGTGCGCATGTTCGAGCGCAAGGGGCTGGGCCGTATCGAGCAGGCCTCGGTGCTGATGTACCAGGGGCAACCGGCTGGACGGCTCACCGGAGAATTCGTCGCCTTCGGGCCGGGATATTCGTAGCCAGATTACGATGGATCTCCTTGCAACAGGAGACCACCATGGGATTGCTGGACGGTGTGATGGGCAACGCATCCAAGATCGATGCATCGAAGATTCAGGAAGAGTTCGCCCGCATCCTGATGCCGGGCGAGGTCGTGGAGCATGCCTACCAGCTCATCCGCGATTACTTCGTATTCACCAACAAGCGCCTGGTGCTGGTGGACAAACAGGGCATCACCGGCAGCAAGGTCGAGTACCACTCCTTGCCCTACAAAAGTATCACCCACTTCAGCATCGAGACCGGTGGCCCCTTCGACCTCGACGCCGAGCTCAAGATCTGGATCTCGGGCAGCGCCACCCCGTTCCAGAAGCAGTTCAACAAGAAGCTCAGCATCTACGACGTGCAGAGCGTGCTGGCCAGCTATGTACTGAAGTAGGCGCGTGGCCGCGAAAAGCGGCTGTGCAGCGCCGCTTTTCTGCCCATTGCCTGGAGCGGTTGCGGGATATGCTGGACCACCGGGCGATGGCCTGCCCTGGTGCTTTGTCGGAAAGCACCGGCAGCCAGCCCCTGCACAGGAGTCCAGTGGCCATGTCCCCCCTCATTTCCGGCCTTGCGTCCGTTGCTTCCTTTATCTACAACGCCGCCTCGGGCAGCAAGTCGGCGGCCTCTTCGCGCGCCAGCCAGCCGGCTGCGGCCGAACCCTCGGCCGTGGTCACCCTGAGCAAGGAGGCCGAGGCCCTGACCGGCTTTGCCGGCAAGGGCATCCTGATGGCCTCCGGCAAGCTCGACGGCCCGCTGGGCACACGCGCGGCTGCCGATGCGGGCACGGCGCTGACGGCATCGCAGGCAGACCGTTCGGTGTCCAAAAAGGATTTCCAGGAACTGCTCGCCAGCTTTGGCGCCAGCGATGCGCAAAAAGAGCAACTGGCGGCCGGCTTCGACGCCAACCAGGACGGTGCGATCTCGCGCGACGAATTCCTCAAGGGCATTGCCGCCACCTCGGGCACCAAGGGCGGCAGCGAGCTGTCGCAGTCGCTGCTGCAACTGGTGGACCGCCATGGCAATGCCAACGGCGTGGTGAACCAGACCGAGCTGGCGCAGCTCACCACGGCGTTTGCCAACGCGCAGATGCGCAAGGCGGCCTGACCGCCTGCACCCTTCGGGCACATCCGGAAAGCAAAAAGCGTGGCCATGCCACGCTTTTTGCTTTAAGGCCTCAGAGGCCGCCGGAGGTTTATATCCTGCCCATGAGCAGCAGGATCACCAGGATCAGCACCACCAGGCCGATGCCGCCGCTGGGTCCATAGCCCCACGAACGGCTGTGGCCCCAGGTGGGCAGCGCGCCGACGAGGATGAGGATCAGGACGATCAGGAGAATGAGGGAGAGCGACATGGCAGTTCCTTTTGTTGTGGTGACTGCATTGTTCGTGTCCGTCCTCAAGTCGCCAGAAGGCCATCAGCGCGGGGCTGTGTCAGCCTTTTCCGACACGCGGTGTGGGATGCACGCCTTCGGTCGCCCGCGCCATCTGGCACGGTGAAAAGCGGCGGCCTGCGCGATGCGGGCCACCGTTTTTCAGATCTTTGGGCGAGGCGCTTTCAGTGCGCGCCCGCCGCGTCGGCCGAGCCTGCGCCGCCCTGCGCGGGCCGCCGGGTCAGCCAGATCAGCCCGATCAGCAGCACGAACAGGCCGGCCGATCCGAGGAAGATGTCGTCTGCCGCGCGGGTAAAGGCCTGCTGGTCGATCAGCCGGTTCACCTGCGCCAGTGCCTGCAACTGCGTCATTCCAGACGCCATCAGGTTGTCCAGCGTAGCGCCGAACACGCCCTGGCCCTGGATCAGGCCCTCGGTCAGGTGGGCATGGTGCATGGCGGCCCGGCTCTCCCACAGCGTGGTGGCGATGGACGTGCCCATGGCCCCGGCGGTGATACGCACGAAGTTGCTCAGGCCGGCAGCGGCCGGGATGCGCTCGGGCGCAATGCCCGCCAGCGTCAGCGTGGTCAGCGGGATGAAGAAGAACGCCATGGCCGCGCCCTGCAGCAGGGTGGGGATCAGGATGTGCACGAAGTCGGTCTGCACGGTGAACTGCGAACGCATCCACAGCACGATGCCGAACACGATGAACGCGCCCGTCGCCATGCGCCGTGGATCCCACTGGCCCACCTTCTTCCCCACCAGCGGCGTGAGCAGGATGGCGAAGATGCCCACCGGAGCCAGCGCCATGCCGGCCGAGGTGGCGGTGTAGCCCATCCACTGCTGCAGCCACAGCGGTAGCAGCACCACGTTGCCGAAGAACAGCGCATAGGCCACCGACAGCGCCAGCGCACCGAAGGTGAAGTTGCGGCCCTTGAAGAGCTTGAGGTCCACCACCGGGTGCTTGTCGGTGAGCTCCCAGACCAGGAACACGGCGAACGCCACAACGGCCACCACCGCCATTAGGATGATCTCGTTGGAGGCGAACCAGTCGAGCTCCTTGCCCTTGTCGAGCATGAGCTGCAGCGCACCCACCCACAGCACCAGCAGGGACAGGCCCACGGTGTCGATCGGCAGCTTGCGGATCGGTGTCTCGCGCTTGCGGTAGATGCCCCAGGTCAGCAGGCCTGCGAGCAAGCCCACCGGCACGTTGATGTAGAAGATCCACGGCCAGGAGATGTTGTCGGTGATCCAGCCGCCCAAGAGCGGCCCCACCACGGGCGCGACCAGCGTGGTCACGCCCCACAGGGCCAGCGCCGTGCCCGCCAGGGCGCGCGGGTAGCTGGCCAGCAGCAGGGTCTGCGACAGCGGGATCATGGGCCCGGCGACCAGGCCCTGCAGCACGCGGAAGAAGACCAGCATCTCCAGCGACGAGGCAAAGCCGCACAGCCAGGAGGTGAGCACGAACAGCAGCACGCTCATGGTGAACAGCCGCACCGCGCCAAAGCGCTGCGTGAGCCAGCCCGTGAGCGGTACCGAAATCGCATTGGCCACGCCGAAGCTGGTGATGACCCAGGTGCCCTGGCCCGGGCTGACGCCCAGGTCACCGGCAATGGCAGGGATGGAGACGTTGGCGATGGACGAATCGAGCACGTTCATGAACGTGGCCAGCGACAGCGACAGCGTGCCCAGCAGCAGGGCCGTGCCCTGCAGCGGTGGATACGCCGCAGGCGGCCCGGGCGGGGCGGCTGGCGGCGTCGTCACAGCAGGCGACGCCGAGGCGCCGGCCTGGTCTGCGGTGGGGTTGGCGGCAGTCATGGAAAAGACTCCGGCTTACTGCACCACAGGGGCGCGCATGGGGGCCGAAGCGTGGTTCTGTGCCTGCGCTGCGCCGCTGGCCTGTGCGTGGGTCACCTTGGGTGAGGCCGCGGCCACGGCCTTGCGGCCCAGGTTGGCGGCGATGATGTTCGCCACCTCGTCGTCTGCGGCCTTGAACTGCTCGTCGAACACGGCGGTGGCGGCCACGGGCGTGGTGCGCTGGGTGTCGGACAGGGTCTTTCCGCTCTGGTCGGCGGTGTCCACCTTCACGTCCATCGACAGGCCCACGCGCAAGGCGTGTTCACTCACTTCCTTGGGGTCCAGCGCAATGCGCACGGGCACGCGCTGCACCACCTTGATCCAGTTGCCCGTGGCGTTCTGCGCGGGCAGCAGGGCAAACGCGGCGCCGGTGCCGGCACCCAGGCCGGTCACCTTGCCGTGGTAGACCACCTTGGTGCCGTACACGTCGGCCACCAGCTCGGCCGGCTGGCCGATGCGCAGGTTCTGCAGCTGGCTTTCCTTGAAGTTGGCGTCCACCCACAGATCGTTCAGGGCCACCAGCGTCATCAGTGGGGCGCCGGCCTGCACGCGCTGACCGACCTGCACGCCGCGCTTGGCCACGTGGCCGTCGAGAGGTGCCAGCAACTGGGCGCGCTGCACGGCCAAGTAGGCCTCACGCACGCGGGCCGAGGCACGCTGCACGTTGGGGTGCTGCTCAATGGAGGTGCCTTCGGTCTGCGTCTGGCTGGCGGCCAGCTGTTCCTGCGCGGCCACCACGGCGGCCTGGGCCGCTGCCACCGTGCTCTTGGCAGAGGTCACCTGGGCGTTGGCGTGCTGGAACTCTTCCTTGCCCACGGCGCCGCTGGCCATCAGCGGTGCGCGGCGGGCCACGTCGTCCTGCAGGCGCGCGGTTTCGGCCTGGGCGCGGGCCAGGTCGGCGCTGCGCAGGCTGACCTGGGCCTTCAGGGTGGAGTTATTGGCGAACAGCGTGCGCACTTCGCGCACCGTTTGCGCCAGCTGCGCTTCGGCCTGTTCCAGCGCGACGCGGGCGTCGGCCGGGTCGAGCTTGACCAGCAACTGGCCGGCCTTCACGTAGTCGGTGTCGTCCGCACCGATGGAGACCACGGTGCCGCCGACCTGCGGCGTGATCTGCACCACGTTGCCTGCCACGTAGGCGTTGTCGGTGGTTTCCATGTGGCGGCCATTGGCCCAGTGCCATGCGCCCCAGCCGATGGCGGCAAGGGCCACGGCGGCAGCGATCAGGGTCAGGCCGCGGCGGCGCGCGGGGTTGGTGGCTTCTTTGTTGGAGGCAAGGGGTTCGCTCATGGCAAGGGTCCTTCGGGAATGTGCTGTTGTGTGTGGTTTTTTATGCGTCGTATCGGGGTGCTGGCGCTCAGCGGGCTGCGGTCTGCAGCGTGGCCGTGTCGTCGGTCCAGCAGCCACCCAGGGCCTTCATCAGCTGCAGGCGGGTGTCGAGCTGGCGTGCGCGCAGGTCCACGGCCAGGCGGCGCTGGGCCAGCACCTGGCTTTCGGTGGAGAGCACCACCAGGTAGTTGCCCAGGCCCGCGCGGTAGCGCTCCTGCGCGAAGCGGTAGGCCTTTTCGGCGCTGGCGGCGGCGTCGTCCTGCAGTGCCTGCTGGCGCGTGAGCGACTGCACCGAGGCCATCGCATCGCCGGCTTCCTTCACGGCGTCCAGCACCATGCCGTTGTACTGGGCAATGGCAGCGTCGAGCTCGGCCTGGCGGCCGCCCAGTTGCGCACGCAGCCGGCCGCCGTCGAAGATCGGCAGGCGCAGCGCGGGCGTCACGCCCATCTGGCGCGAGCCGGCGTTGAACAGATTGTCCAACCCCAGCGAGTTCAGGCCGATGAAGGCGGCGATGTTGATGTTGGGGTAGAACTCCGTGCGCGCAACCTTCACGCCCTGGGTCGCGGCTTCCACACGCCAGCGCGCGGCCACCACGTCGGGGCGGCGGCCCAGCAGGTCGGCGCCCAGCGCGTCGGGCACGGCCGCGGGCTGCAGGGCGGCCAGTTGCGGGGTCAGCTTGGTCAGCGCATCGGGCGCCTGGCCGCTGAGCACGGCGACCTGGCGGCGCGCCAGGGTGATCTGCTCGTCCAGCGCCTCGATCTGGGTGCGCGCATCGGGCACGGCGGCCTGGGCCTGGGTCAGCTCGACCTGGCTATCGAGGCCTGCGGCCACGCGGTCGTTGGTCAGGCGGCGCTGCTCTTCACGCTGCGCGAGCGCGCGCACGGCCACCTCGCGCTGCGACACCAGGCGGGCCAGGGCCACGTAGCTGCGGCCCACCTGGGCGGCCAGGGTGTTGGCGGCAGCGGCGGCATCGGCTTGGGCGGCGCGGGCCTGGCCCAGGGCCGCCTCCAGCTCGGCCGCGTGCTGGCCGAAAAAGTCGGGTGACCAGCTGAAGCTGGCCTGCACCGTGCCGCTGTTGTAGGTGTTGCCGGCCACCGGGGCGGGCACCAGGCCGTGGGCGGTGTAGCGCTGGCGCGTGGCGTCCACGCCCAGGCTCACCTGCGGGCCGTTGGCGGCTTCGCGCACCTGGCTCAGTGCCACGGCCTGTTCCAGCCGGGCGCGGCTCACGGCCAGGCTGGGGCTGCCCTGCAGGGCCTTGTCGACCAGGGCGTTGAGCTGGGCATCGCCCAGGGTGGTCCACCACTGCGAGGGGGTGGCCGACTCGGCGGCCGCTGCATTCAGGCCCAGCGCGGCCGGCGTGGTCTGTGCCAGTGGCGTGTGCGCTGCGCCGGGGCTGGCGCAACCGACCAGGAGGAGGGCGGCCGCCAGCGCGACGGCCGACACGGCGAAATGGGCCGCCACGGCGGCACGGGTGGAAAGGGGAGTGGTGGATGAGGACATGTCTGCTATCTCTTGGGGGGATACGGGGGCAGGGCGGCCGGGTCAGGCGGCCGGTGGCTGTTGTTGTTGTTGTTGTTGTTGTTCCTGGCGCACGGCGTCGCCGTTGGCCAGCATGCGGCGCAGCATGCTGAGCAGCAACTGCCATTCATCGCGGGTGAAACCGCGCAGGTGGTTGTTGAGCACTTCGGCGAGCACGGGGGGCACCTTGGCGGCGACGGCCTCGCCTTCGGGCGTGAGCACCACGTGCACCACGCGCCGGTCGGTGGTCGAGCGTTCGCGCAGCACCAGGCCCTTGGCTTCCAGGCGGTCCAGCGTGCGCGTCATGGACGCCGCATCCGTCTCCAGTTCCCGGGCCATCACGGCCACCGTGGCAGCGGCCTGGCCCGTCAAGGCCTGGAACTTGGAGATTTTGAAAAGCGGCAGCCATTGCGCGAAGGTCAGGTCGTGGGTGGACAGCTTCGCGTCTGCCTGCGTGCGGATGGACGACATCACCTTGCGCATCAGGTAGCCCACGCTTTCCTCGGCAGGGCTGTGGCCGTTGCCATAAAAGGACACGTCGGACGAGGAAGGGGGTGGTGTCGATGTCATAGGCAGGAATTTAATTGACTAGACAATCATTGTCTCAGCAATGAATTAATTCCTGAGTTATTACCAGGGGTTATTTCGGGGCCGGGCGGGCGGGCAGCCGGCGGCCCGAAGACACTGCCTGGCGCCTGCCGGCCATCCCTTTTCTTCCTGGAACCCTTCATGACCACGACCGCTTCGCCTGATACCCCTCCGACTTCCTTGCTGCGCATTGCCGTCATGGGGGCCGGTGCCGTGGGCTGCTACTACGGTGCACTGCTGGCGCGGGCGGGCCACCCTGTCACGCTCATCGGCCGCCTGGCCCATGTGCAGGCAGTGCAGCAGCAGGGGTTGCGCCTGCAGACGGCGGTGCTCGACGTGCAGGTGCCTCTCGCAGCCAGCACCGAAGCCAGCGCGGTGCAGGGGGCCGACGTGGTGCTGTTCTGCGTCAAGTCCTCGGATTCGGAGGACGCGGCGCGCGCGATACGCCCGCATCTGGCGCCGGGGGCGCTGGTGCTCACGCTGCAGAACGGGGCGGACAACGACGAGCGCGTGCGCGCCGTGCTGGACGCCAGCACGCCCGTGGCGGCTGCCGTGGTCTATGTGGCCACTGCCATGGCCGGGCCTGGTCATGTGCAGCACCATGGCCGGGGCGAGCTGGTGATCGCGCCGTCGCCGCGCAGCGAGGCGGTTGCCGCACAGTTTGCCGCCGCCGGTATTCCCACGCAGATCTCGGACAATGTGCGCGGCGCGCTGTGGGCCAAGCTGGTGCTCAACTGCGCCTACAACGCGCTGTCGGCCCTGGCGCAGCAGCCCTATGGCCCGCTGGTGCAGGTGCCGGGCGTGACGGATGTGATCGCCGACACCGTGGCCGAGTGCCTGGCCGTGGCGCAGGCCGATGGGGTCACCATTCCCGGCGACATCGACGCGGCCGTGCGCGGCATTGCGGCCACTATGCCGGGCCAGTATTCGTCCACCGCGCAGGACCTGGCGCGCGGCAAGCCCAGCGAGATCGACCACCTCAACGGCTATGTGGTGCGCCGTGGCGCGGCGCTGGGCGTGCCCACGCCGCTGAACCGCGCGCTGCAGGTGCTGGTGAAGCTGGCGGAGCAAAAGAAGGCGCCTTGAGCTGCCGGCATCGCCGTTTTGGCATGACTGTCGCAAAAATGACGGGCGCGTGAAATTTCTGTTTCAGAGCTCCATAATCGCGTTTCCCAACACCCTGTTGCTCGCTGCAAATCCACGCCATGACCTACCCGACCGTTGCCCCCTCCCTGATCCGCCCCCTGGTCGCCTCGCTCTCGCTGGCCTTCGCTGCCGCCCTGGCCCATGCCGCGCCCGTGGCTGAAGTCCATGCCCTGGCACAGAAGGAGCAGCAACCCCTGCTCGACACCCTGCGTGACCTGGTGCACATCGAATCGGGCAGCAAGGACATCGAGGGCCTGAACCAGATCGCCAACCGCATCGCTGCCCCGCTCAAGCAACTGGGCGGCACGGTCGAGGTGCTGCAGACGAACGACGTCTACCGCCTGGACGACACGCCCGAGAAGGTAGGCCCCGCCGTGCAGGCCGTGTTCAAGGGCACGGGCAGCAAGAAGATCATGCTGATCGCGCACATGGACACGGTGTACCTGAAAGGCATGCTCAAGGACCAGCCCTTTCGCATCGAGGGCGACAAGGCCTATGGCCTGGGTATCTCTGACGACAAGCAGGGCGTGGCCCTGATCATCCACACCGTGGCATTGCTGCAGAAGCTCAATTTCAAGGACTACGGCACGCTCACGGTGCTGATCAACGGTGACGAAGAAATCAGCTCGCCCGGCTGGCGCAGCACCATCACCCGCGTGGCCGCGGACCAGGACGTGGTGTTCTCGTTCGAAGGCGGCGGCACCGACGGCACCCTGCGGCTGGCTACCAGCGGCATCGGTGCGGCCTACATCACGGTGCAGGGCAAGGCATCGCACGCCGGCGCCAAGCCCGAGGACGGAGTGAACGCGCTGTACGAGCTGTCGCACCAGTTGCTGCAGATGAAGGACCTGTCCAAGAGCGACGAGGGCCTCAAGCTCAACTGGACCGTCTCCAAGGCCGGCACAAACCGCAACGTGATCCCCGCCGAAGCCACGGCCCAGGCCGATGCGCGCGCGCTCAAGGTGGCGGATTTCGACGGGCTGGAAAAGTCGCTGCAGGAGAAGATCAAGACCAAGCTCATCCCCGCCTCCAAGGTGGAAGTGAAGTTCGAAGTGCGGCGCCCGCCGCTCGAAGCCAGCGAGGCATCGCGCCGCGTGGCCGGCTACGGCAAGGTCATCTACCAGGAACTGGGCCTGCCGCTCAGCGTGGTCGAGAAGGCCACGGGCGGCGGTACCGATGCGGCCTTTGCGGCCTTGAAGAACAAGGGCGCCGTGGTGGAGGGCATGGGCCTGTCGGGCTATGGTGCCCACTCCAACGATGCCGAGTACGTGCAGGTCAACACCATCGTGCCGCGCTTGTACCTGGCCACGCGCATGATCATGGACATTTCCAAGGGCGTATTGAAGTAACGCACCCACGCGCCCTGGACGCGCGTGTTTTATGGGCCCTCGCCGGTGCATGCCGGCGGGGGCCTTTTCACATCAGGCGACCGGAACGGGCACGCGCACCGCGCCCGTGGCGTAGAAGGATTCCAGGTTCTCCAGCACCAGGTCGGCCATGGCGCGGCGGGTTTCGTGCGTGGCGCTGGCGGTGTGCGGGGTGAGCACCACGTTGTCCAGCGCCATCAGCGCCGCAGGCACCTGGGGTTCGTTCTCGAACACGTCGAGCCCGGCACCGGCGATGCGGTTCTGCTGCAGGGCCTCCACCAGCGCGGCCTCGTCCACCACGCTGCCGCGCGCCACGTTGACCAGGTAGCCCTTGGGGCCCAGAGCGTCCAGCACTTCGCGGTTGACCATGTGGCGCGTGGAGGCGCCGCCGGCCACGGTGAGCACCAGGTAGTCGGTCCACTGCGCCAGCGCCAGCAGCGATTCGAGGCGGGGCAGCGCGCAACCTTCGACCGGGCGGCGGTTGTAGTAGCCGACCTCCATGCGAAAGCCCGTGGCGCGCTCGGCCACGGCCAGGCCGATGCGGCCCATGCCGACGATGCCCAGGCGCTTGCCCGACACGCGCGTGAGCGGCGCGTAGCGGGCCTTGGGCCATTCGCCGCGGCGCACGAAGCGGTCGCTCGCGGCCACGCCGCGCGACACGTCGAGCATCAGCGCAAACGCCATGTCGGCCACGCAGTCGTTGAGCACGTCGGGTGTATAGCCGACCGGAATGCCGCGCGCCCGCGCAGCGGCGATGTCCAGCGCATCGAAGCCCACGCCGAAGCTGCTGATCACCTGCAGGCGGGGCAGGGCCGCAATCACTTCGCCCTTGAGGCCAATGGATGCGGACGTGACCACCCCGGTGAAGCTGGCGCCGTGCTCTGCCAGAAAGGCCACCGGGTCGGCCTGGTCGGACAGGCACACCACGTCGTAGCGGGCGGCCAGCTCGGTATCCAGCGCGGGCAGGGGCAGGCGGGCGATTTGCAGGAGGCGGGGCTTGGGCTGGGTCATGAAGAAAAGAAAATGGGCCAGTCCCGGGAAGCCGGGCCGGCCGTTGTAGAGGGCGGGCCGCAGTGTTGGTGCTGCAGCCCCATGGTGGCGATCTTATGCCGCTACACGCACTGCCTGGCGGGCCAGCAGCTTCCAGCTGCCGCCCTGCTGCTGCCACACGCCCAGGATCTTGATCAGCACCTTGCCGGGCTTGCCCGAGTCGTTGGTGTCGGCCGTGAGGGTGTGGCGCACGATGGCGGTGTTGCCCACGACCTTGATGGTCTGGTCGCTGATGGCGATGGTCACGAAGTCGGACTTGCCGGCGAGCAGGTCGCCGATGAAGCTGTCCTTGGTGTCCACGCGGCCGCCCGAGTGGCCGTAGCTCAGGTCATCCGCCACCAACTGGGCCAGTGCGGCCTGCGTGGGGTCGACCATGGCCACGCGCAGGCGCTCGGCCGCAGCCGCCACCGATTGCTCGGACGCGGCGGACGAGGCTGCAGGCGAGTTGCTTGCGCAGCCGGTAAGGGCTGCGATTGCCACGGCAGCAGCGGCTGTGAGGACGATTTTCTTGAACATCTTGTCTGTCTCCATTGTTGTGTTTGAGGATGTAGGTACGTGCCGCAGGAAAAATCCACGCGCCCGTGCACGGCCAGGCGAATGGAGATCGTGAAATGAAAAAGGGCCTGGTGATCCAGGCCCTTTCAGGCGCTTACTGCGGGCCGAGCTTGTCGATCAGCGCTTTCAGCTGCTCCATCTCGGCAGACTTCAGGTCCGTCAGCGGCGCGCGCACAGGTCCTGCGTCGTGGCCCACCAGCTTGGCGCCGGCCTTGATGATGCTCACGCCATAGCCTTCCACCTTGTTGCGGATGTCCAGGTAAGGCATGAAGAACTCCTTGAGCAGCCGGTGCTGCGTGGCCATGTCGTCGGACGCCACGGCCTTGTAGAAATCCATCGCCGTCTTGGGGATGAAGTTGAACACCGCCGAGGAGTAAACCGGCGTGCCCAGCGCCTTGTACGCCGCCGCATACACCTCGGCCGTGGGCAGGCCGCCCAGGTAGGAAAAACGGTCACCCATCTTCATGAAGATCGAGGACATGGTCTCGATGTTGCCCACGCCGTCCTTGAAGCCGATCAGGTTCGGGCAGCGCTCGGCCAGGATGGCCAGCGAGTTGGCCGTGAGCTTGGTGCGGTCGCGGTTGTAGACGATGACGCCGAACTTCACGCTGTTGCAGACCGCAGCCACATGCTCGATCAAACCCTCCTGGCCGGCTTCGGTCAGGTAGTGGGGCAACAGCAGGATGCCGTGGGCACCCAGGCGCTCGGCCTCCTGGGCATGGGCGATAGCGGTGCGGGTGGGGCCGCCGGCACCGGCAATGATGGGCACCTTGCCGCGGCAGGTGTCCACGGCGGTCTTGACGACCTGGCCGTACTCGGCGCCCGAGAGCGAGAAATACTCACCCGTGCCGCCGGCGGCGAACAGGGCGGTGGCGCCATAGGGGGCCAGCCATTCCAGGCGCGCGGCATAGCCCTTGGGGTTGAAGTCGCCCTGGGCATCGAAGTCCGTGACGGGGAACGAGAGCAGGCCGGAGCCCATGATGGATTTGAGTTCTTGCGGGTTCATGGTGGTGGCGGGGCTGGTATGAAAAAACGGGGCAAGCTCAGTCGAGCTTGATCTTGGCGGCCGTGACCACGCTGGCCCAGCGTGCGCGCTCCTTGGCGAAGAACTGGTCCTGTTCGGTGGGGGTCATGGTCACCACCTCGGCGCCCTGGCCGGCCAGGCGCGAGCGGATGTCGGGCGAGCGGATGGCGGTGATCAACGCCTTGTTCAGCCGCTGCACCACGGCTTCGGGCGTACCGCGGGGCAGCAGAATGCCTTGCCAGGTGCCGGACTCGTAGCCGGGCACGCCTTGCTCGGCGATGGTGGGCACGTCGCCGATCAGCGGCATGCGCGTGGACTTGGACACGCCCAGCACCTTGAGCTTGCCGTTCTGCACCTGGGGCAGGGTGGCCAGCATGCCGTTCATCAGCACCTGGGTCTGGCCGGCCACCGTGTCCTGGATGGCCGTGACCCCGCCCTTGTAGGGGATGTACTGCCAGCGCGCGCCGCTGGCACGCTCCAGCGCCACACCGGCCAGGTGCGGTGCGCTGCCGGTGGCGGTGACGGCGAAGTTCAGGTCCGCTGTCTTGGACAGTGCGATCAGTTCCTTGAGGTTGTTGGCCTTGACCGAGGGGTGCACCACCAGCAGGTGGGGCGAGTAAGCCAGCATGGTCACGCCACGCAGGTCCTTGGAGGGGTCGAACGCCAGCTTGGTATAGACCGAGGGGCTGATGGCCAGGGCACCCACGTCGCACAGCAGCATGGTGTAGCCGTCCGGCTCGGCCTTGGCCACGAAGTCCGCGCCCAGGTTGCCGTTGGCGCCAGGCTTGTTCTCCACGATCACGGTCTGCTTGAGCAACTCCGACAGGGGCTGGCTGATGGAGCGGGCAATGATGTCCGAGCTGCCGCCGGGAGGGTAGGGCACGATCAGCTTGATGGTTTTGGTGGGTTGCCACTCGGCGGCGGTCTGGGCCGTGGCGGTGGTGGCGGCAAGGGCGGCGGTGCACGCCAGGATGGCGTCGCGGCGGGTGAGTGTCATGTGTTGTCTCCTGGTTTCACTGTTGTTGCTAGTCATCGTACAACTAAGCGCGCAGAAAAACAATTGCCCTTACAAAAAAAGAGCGCATTAAAGTGCCGGTGGGCTGACTGCCTGGGGTGCCGGATGCCCCGCGGCAGCGGAGCCGATCGCGCGGTGCCTGTTGTCGGAGGGGTGTGGATGGTGCCGCATTCTCCTATAGGAATGACTGGTCGGTGGCGGTTTCGTCGCTGCATGCACTGCAAGCCCCGGGAGCATGCAATCGGGTTCGGGTAATCCCTTTGGTCAGATGCGCTGTGCGGCTCCACAATCCGCCATGTTGTATGACAACATATGACGCGCAGTCCTTTTTCATGGAGAGCGGGACCCTGCTGCGTCGTGTCGCCCGCATGCCCGTGTCCCTGTCTGTGCGGACCCCGTTTGAAAGGAAATACTGATGACCCGTGTAATTCATTGGCGCGGCCTGGCGCTGCCCCTGGCTGCCAGCGCCCTGTGGCTGGGTGCGTGCTCTGCGGCAACGGCCGCTACCTGGGTGTATGTGTCCAATGCCGACAGCCAGGATCTGTCCGTGCTGGAGCTCGACCGCAGTGCCGGCACGCTCAAGCCCGTGGAGACGGTGCCCCTGGCCGGCATGGCCATGCCCCTGGCGGTCAGCCCGGACAAGCGCGTGCTCTATGTGGCGCTGCGCTCCCAGCCGTTCCGGGTGGTCAGCCTGGCCATCGACCCCGCCAGCGGAAAGCTGCGCAAGCTGGGCGAGGCGCCGCTGGCCGACAGTATGGCCAATATCGACACCGATGCCACGGGCCGGTGGCTGTTCGCCGCCTCGTACCCGGGCCACAAGATCACGGTCAACTCCATCGGCAAGGACGGCGCCGTGGGCGCCGTGCAGCAGCTCATCCCCACGGCACCCCATGCGCACGCCATCCATGCCGACGCGGCCAACCGCCATGTGTTCGCCACCAGCCTGGGGGGCGACAACCTTTCGGCCTGGCGCTTCGATGCCGAGACCGGGCGGCTCACGGCCCACGAGCCGGCGCTGACCACCGTTGTGCCCGAGAAATCGGGCCCGCGCCACTTCGTCTGGGACCGTGCGCAGCGCCACATGTATGTGCTCAACGAGCTCGATGCCGCCGTGCACGTGATGGCCTACGACGCCGCGCGCGGAACCCTGCGGTCCGTGCAGCGCACCACGGCGCTGCCCGCCGGCTTTGCCGGCAAGCCCTGGGCGGCCGACCTGCACCTGTCGCCCGACGGCCGCACGCTGTACGCATCCGAGCGCACGTCGAGCACGATCAGCAGCTTTCGCGTCGACGCCTCCACGGGCCAGTTGCAGCCGCTGGGTCAGGTGCCCACCGAAAAATCGCCGCGCGGCTTTGCGGTGGATTCCTCGGGCCGCTTCCTGATTGCCGCAGGGCAGGAGTCGCACAGCCTCTCGCTGCACCCCATCGATGCGGCCACGGGCATCCCGGGCGCGCCCACCCGCGTGCCCGCCGGCAAGAACCCCAACTGGGTCGAGATCGTCGACTTCCCCTGAAAACCGCTTTTCATCCGCTTCACCATCAGGAGACAACCGCCATGCAACGCAGAACCCTCATCCACACGGCAGCCCTGGCCGCAGCCTGCGGCCTCGCCGGCCTGCCCGCCGCTGCCCAGGGCACCTGGCCCACGGGCAAGACCATCAGTTACGTGGTGCCCTTTGCCGCAGGCGGCACCACCGACACGCTGGGCCGCATGATCGGCCAGCAACTGGGCACGGCCCTGGGCACCACCGTGGTGGTCGAGAACAAGGCCGGCGCTGCGGGCAGCGTGGGCTCGGAGGTGGTGGCGCGCGCGGCGCCCGACGGCTACACCTTGCTGGGCGGCACCGTGAGTTCGCACGCTATCAATGCCAGCCTGTATCCCAAGCTGGGTTACGACGCCATCAAGTCCTTCAGCCCTGTGACCTTGATCGGCACCAACCCGGTGGTGCTGGTGGTGGCGGCCAACAGCCCCTACAAGACGCTCAAGGATGTGCTGGCCGCCGCAAAGGCCAAGGAGGGCGGCCTGTCCTCCGCCTCGGCCGGCACGGGCAGCTCGCAGCACCTGGCTGTGGAACTGCTGGGCTTCAGGTCGGGCGTGAAATTCACGCACATCCCCTACAAGGGCAGCGGCCCGGCGATCCAGGACGTCATTGGCGGCCAGGTCGACATGATGTTCGACACCACCGTGGTGGCGGCTCCCCACGTGCAAAGCGGCAAGCTGCGTGCGATTGCCGTGACCTCGCCCAAGCGCCTGGCGTCCATGCCCGACGTGCCCACGGTGGCGGAGTCCGGCATCAAGGGCCTTGAGGACTTCCAGGTCCAGTCCTGGCAGGCCATCTTCGTGCCCGCCGGCACGCCCGCGCCGGTGGTGGGCCGCCTGCACGACGAGATCCGCAAGATCCTCGGGCAGCCGGACATGCAAAAGCGCCTGGCAGGCTTCGGCATGGAGCCGGCCGACCTGAACGTGGGGCAGATCGCCGCCTTCCAGAAGGCCGAGGTCGAGAAATGGGCCCAGGTGATCAAGGCCGCCAACATCAAGGTGGACTGATCGAGCGGTTGGGCGGCGCGGCGCCTCTACTCGGGGGAAATGGCTTCCTCGCCGTCGGTCGCTGTGTCTTTCACACTGCCTGCCGGCAGCTTGCGTTCCAGTCGGAACTCGGGGTGCTGGCCCGTGAGCAGCAGGAACATGGCGAACACCGGGCCCTGCATGCTGCGCTCGTCGCTAGTGCTCTCCAGGGCCTGCCAGGTGCGTGACTGCAGGCCGCCCCGGCTGCCGGTCTGCAGCGGATAGCCCAGCAGCTCTGCCGCCTGCGCCTGGCTCAATCCGGCGGCCGTGCGCGCGGCCTTGAGTTGGTCGCCGCTGGGGATCGGCATGTTCAGCGCAAGGGTGTCGGGGCGATGGCTCATGGGTGCGGTGGTGCGTGGGTGTGCGGGATGCGTGGATTGTCGTCCAGCACCCGCGTGGCGTGCATGGATGCCGTGCATACAGGCCCTCAGCGGGCATTCTGCCTCTGCCGGCTGCCCGTGTTGTGCCTGCAGCCTGCCCCAAGCCGTTGTACAGTGGCACGCCACAGCCCTGAAGGATTTCGCAGATGCACAGCCCGGCCGCCTTGCCCAACGCCACGCCCACCGCCAGCACCTCCGGGGGCTGGTGGGCCGTGTGCCTGTGCGCCAACTGGTGCGGCACCTGCCGCGACTACCGTGCCATCTTCGACACCCTGGCCCTGGCCCACCCGGATGTGCGTTTCGAGTGGGTGGACATCGAGGATGAGTCCGAACTGGCGGGCGACCTGGACGTGGAGACCTTTCCCACCCTGCTGATCGCCGATGGCGCGAGTGCGCGCTTTCTGGGCCCTCTGCTGCCCCAGGCCCCTGTGCTGGCGCGGCTGCTCTCCAGTCTGCAGGCGGAGCAGGGCGGGCCAGCGGCGGGCGGTGATGCGCAAGAGGTGTTTGAGCGCGTGCGCGCAGCACGCGGGGGCTGAGGTAGGGGTCTAGTGCAGTGTTTCACGCTATCTGGCACATAAAAAGTCGTCTTTTCGGCCCTGGCCGCGTTGCAAATCCTCGCGATACGCCCGGTATCGCTGTGGTTTGCGCCTTTCCAGGACCAAAAATCCGCCCTTTTTATTTGTGCCATCAAGCATGAAACACTGCACTGGCGGCCACCTCCATGGGGCAGGTGGGGGTTCTGGTCTGCTATTTTTTGAATAGCAGTTTGTGCAGTACCATGAATCGATAGCCGCTGTCGGCTTCCTCCGATAGCCCCTGTCGGCCCCCTGGTTGTGTATTGAATTTTTCCATGTCCCTGGAGTTCTGGTTCGAGCCTGAGTCATTGCGTGCGCTGTGCGACGATGGTGTGTGGGCGCGGGGCACGGCGCTGTTCAAGGCGCGTGCGGTGCGGCGGCTGGCCGTCAGCGCCCAGGGCGACCACTGGCGCCTCGAAGGCGACGTGCAGGGCACTCAGCTGGCGCCTTACCAACTGTCCGTCTCGATGGCGCTCATGCCCGATGGAGCGGTGGACTACTGGCGCAGCCAGTGCAGTTGCCCCGTGGGCCTGCAGTGCAAGCACGGCGTGGCGCTCATGCACCAGGCGGCGCGCCAGGGGCCGAGCGAATCCGACCGCGCCAGGGGCCTTTCCGCGCCCGCAGCCGGGTTGAACCGCCCGCCGCCCGCCCGCAGCGACGTGCAGCAGCGCATGGCCGAGGTGCACCGCATGGAGTCGGAGGCGCGTCTCATGAACTGGCTGCTGGCGCTGGACAAGGCCGCAGGCCTTGCCGATGGCGATGCGCCAGCAGGTACCGGCGGCGCGGTGGATCGCCCTGAGCAATATGTCTACCTGTTGTCCGTGGTGGGGGCGCCGCGGGCGGCACCGCTGCTGCAGCTGGAGGCCGTGGTGTCCTACCCCAAGGTCACCGGCGGCTGGGCCAAGCCCAAGTTGGTGCGCACCCAGCCGGGCAAGGGCCAGGCGGTGTTTGACCGCGCCGGCGACACCGACCGCCAGGTGCTGCAGCTGCTGCGGGCGTTGCCGCGCCACCAGAACTATTACTCCGCCTACAGTGGCGCGCCCTGCGCGGTGCTGGAGGGGCAGATCGGCCTGCTGGCCGTGCAGCAGGCCGCCAGCACCGGGCGCCTGTTCGCCGATGCGGGCGGCTCCACGGTGGGGGCGCCCCTGCGGTGGGGCGAGCTGTTGCCCATCGAGTGGGCCTGGCAGGCCGTCTCGGGCGGTGCGGCAGGCGCACAGGCGCAGGACAGCGGCTGGGCGTTGCAGGCGCGCCTGCCCCAGGCGGGCGCCACGCTGTGCCATAACAACCCGCCGATGTACCTCGATGCCGCCGCCGGCCTGTGCGGTCTGGCGCATGCCCCGGGCATGGAGCCCGCGCAGCTGGAGGTGCTGCTGCACGCGCCCACCCTGAGTGCTGCCGCGCTGCAAAAATACCAGGCCGACGTGGCCCGGCGCCTGGGCCCCGTGCCGCTGCCGCCCTTGCTGCAGGGCTTGACCCGGCTCGACGGCGTGCCCCCCGTGGCGCGCCTGCACCTGGCGCCGACACCGGCGGCCGGGGTAGCCTACATGGGGCTCATCACGGCGCAGTTGCGCTTCGACTACCTGGGCCACGTGGGCTGGTGGGTGGGACAGCCCCTGTCGGTGCTGGTGGACGGCCTGGACGGTGAAGGCGGCAAGGTGCTGCTGCAGCGCGATGGCCGTGCCGAGATCGACGCCGTCTCGCGCCTCATGGACCTGGGCCTGCTGGGCGTGGACGAGGGTTTGTTCGGCATCCCGGGCGAGCGTCCGCAGGGCGCCTGGATGCTCTGGGCCGATGAAGGCTTCGCTGCGCTGCGCGACGCAGGCTTTGTGCTCACCGTGGCGCCCGAGCTCGATGGCTGGATCACGCACGCGCAGACCATCCATGTGCACCTGGGCCCAGAGGGGGCTGCGGGCGCCGAGGAAGACGATGCATTCGGGCTGGACGACGATGCGGATGGCGCAGAGCCAGGTGGCGGTGCAGGCGCACGCGGCGATGGCGGCGAGCCCAATCCGTCCCCCTGGTTCGAGCTGTCGCTGGGCATCGAGATCGATGGCCAGCGCCACAACATCCTGCCCTGGCTGCCCGACCTGATCGCGGCGGCTGCATCGGCAGCGCCCGACCCCGCCGAGCCCGGTGGCGGTGCCAAGGGGCTGGCGCTGCCTCCGTTTCTGTACCTTCCGGCGCCCAGCGGCCATGGCTTCGTGCGCCTGCCCACCGACACCCTGAAGCCCTGGCTGGCGGCGCTGCTTGACCTGGCGGGCGACCGCGCACACGATTTTTCGGGCGAAAGCCTGCGCCTGTCGCGCCTGGAGGCGCTGCGCACCAGCGCCTCGCTGGGCGATGGCGTGGCATGGGAGGGGGCGGCCAGCCTGCACGCCCTGGTGCAGCAACTGCAGGGGCAGGGCCAGCTGCCCGAGGTGCCGGTGCCTGCGGGAGTGCAGGCGCAGCTGCGGCCGTACCAGCAGCAGGGGCTCAACTGGCTGCAGTTCCTGCGTGCCAATGGCCTGGCGGGCGTGCTGGCCGACGACATGGGCCTGGGCAAGACCTTGCAGACACTGGCGCACATCCAGGTCGAGAAGGATGCCGGCCGCCTGGTGCAGCCCGCGCTCATCGTGGCGCCCGTGAGCCTGATGGGCAACTGGGAGCGCGAGGCCGCGCGCTTCACCCCGGGCCTGCGCAGCGTGGTGCTGCACGGCAAGGAGCGCCACGCCCTGGCCGAATCCATGGCCGAGCACGACCTGGTGATCGCCCCCTATTCGCTGCTGCAGCGCGACCGCGAGCGCTGGCTGGAGGCGCGCTGGCACATCGTCGTGCTCGACGAGGCGCAGAACATCAAGAACGCCACCACCAACGCCGCGCAGGTGGTGGCGCAGTTGCAGGCCAACCACCGGCTGTGCCTGTCGGGCACGCCCATGGAGAACCACCTGGGCGAGATCTGGAGCCTGTTCCACTTCCTCATGCCGGGCTTTCTGGGCAGCCAGCAGCGCTTTCGCGACCTGTTTCGCAACCCCATCGAGCGCCAGGGCAGCACCGAGCGGCTGGCGCAGCTGCGCGCGCGCATCACCCCCTTCATGCTGCGCCGGGCCAAGTCGGTGGTGGCGCATGAGCTGCCGCCCAAGATCGAGACCGTGATGCCGGTGGACCTCTCGGGCGGCCAGGCAGACCTGTACGAGACCATCCGCCTGGGCATGGAAAAGACCGTGCGCGAGGCGCTGCAGGCCAAGGGCCTGGCGCGCTCGCAGATCACCATCCTCGACGCGCTGCTCAAGCTGCGCCAGGTGTGCTGCGACCCGCAGCTCGTGCCGCTGGAGGCGGCGCGCAAGGTGCACACCTCGGCCAAGCTCGCGCAACTGATGGAAATGCTGCCCGAGATGCTGGCCGAAGGGCGGCGCATCCTGCTGTTCTCGCAGTTCACGAGCATGCTGGCGCTGATCGAGGCCGAGCTGTCCAAACACGGCCTGCCCTGGGTCAAGCTCACGGGCCAGAGCCAGAAGCGCGACGCCATCATCGACCGGTTCACCAGCGGCGAGGTGCCGCTGTTCCTCATCAGCCTGAAGGCCGGCGGGGTGGGGCTGAACCTGCCCCAGGCCGACACCGTGATCCACTACGACCCCTGGTGGAACCCCGCCGTGGAGGCCCAGGCCACCGACCGCGCCCACCGCATCGGCCAGACGCAAAGCGTGTGGGTGGTCAAGCTGGTGGCGCGCGGCACCATCGAAGAGCGCATCCTGGCCCTGCAGGAAAAGAAGGCCCAGTTGGCGACCAGCCTCTACCAGGGTGCAGCAGGGCGAAAGCAGCCGCTTTTCACCGAAAGCGACCTCGCCGAGCTGCTGCAGCCGCTGTCACTGCCGTAGCGAACAGGGGTTGGCAAAGGCGTTTTTCCGCGCAAACCCGCGCCGGGCGTTGTTCTGCCGCACATGCAGGCTGTTTGCGGCGTGCTCGTGGCCCCGCAGCTTGGCAAATCAACGCTTTACGGGCTACAATACATTTCTCACGACCAAGCGGGCGGGTACCAACCGCCCGTTTTTTTTGGTCGTTTGCTTTTGGAGCTCGAAGCCTCTGGGGGTTATCGGGTTTTTTGTTTTTCCGGGATTGAATAGAACACGTGGCACTGCAGCAAGTCGTTGAACAAATTGTGATTGGCCTGGGGTATGACCTGGTGGAGATCGAACGCTCCGCTGGTGGTCTGCTGCGCATCACCATCGACTTGCCCTGGGTACAGCCTGCCGCCGATGCACCCGCGCCGGCCGCCGAGCAGTACGTCACGGTCGAAGATTGCGAGAAGGTCACCCGCCAGCTGCAGTTTGCGCTGGAGGTCGACGGCGTTGAATACAAGCGCCTGGAAGTGTCTTCTCCCGGAATCGATCGACCCTTGCGCCACGAGCAGGACTTCGTGCGTTTCGAAGGCTCGATCATCGACATCACATTGAGGGCGCCCATCGGCGCGGCAGGAGCGGGGCAGGTGAACGCCACGCGCAAGAAATTTCGCGGCACGCTGGAGCGGGCCGAGGCAGGGGGCTGGCAGATCGTCTGGAGCGAAGAGCCCGCTGCCAAGCCAGGTCAAAGAATCAGCAAGAAGCGCGTGCCCGCCCCGTTGCAGGCGCTGGGCTTCACCCTGGATGAAACACGGGACGTGCGCCTGGCGCCGATCGTGGATTTCAAGGGGCGTAGCAACAAGCCAGGGGTCGAGCCCGCCTGAGCTGCAAGCAGGCTGCTGAATGAATTGGGCAGATGGCCGCCGCGTGCAGCCTTTGCTTATCGGGTGATTGAACTAGGAGAGTCGTCGCATGAATCGCGAATTGTTGATGTTGGTTGAGGCCATTTCGCGCGAAAAGAACGTGGAGCTGGACGTGGTCCTGGGCGCCGTGGAAGCGGCCCTGGCCCAGGCTACCAAGAAGCTGTACCAGGGCGAGGTGGACATTCGCGTGTCCGTCGATCGCGACAGCGGCAACTATGAGACTTTCCGCCGCTGGCTGGTGGTGCCTGATGATGCGGGCCTGCAAAATCCTGAAGCCGAAGAGCTGCTGATGGATGCGAAAGATCGCATTGCCGACATCGAAGTCGGCGAGTACATCGAAGAAGGCGTCGACTCCGTGCCTATCGGCCGCATTGGCGCCATGGCGGCCAAGCAGGTCATCCTGCAGAAGATCCGCGACGCGGAGCGCGAAATGCTGCTCAACGACTTCATGTCGCGCGGCGAGCGCATCTTCACCGGCACCGTCAAGCGCATGGACAAGGGCGACATCATTGTCGAGTCCGGTCGCGTGGAAGGCCGCCTGCGCCGCAGCGAGATGATCTCCAAGGAAAACCTGCGCAGCGGTGACCGTGTGCGCGCCATGATCATGGAAGTGGACCTGACGCTGCGCGGCGCGCCCATCATCCTGTCGCGCTCGGCGCCCGAGTTCATGATCGAGCTGTTCCGCCAGGAAGTGCCCGAGATCGAGCAGGGCCTGCTGGAGATCAAGAGCTGCGCCCGTGACTCCGGCTCGCGCGCCAAGATCGCCGTGCTCTCGCACGACAAGCGCGTGGACCCCATCGGCACCTGCGTCGGCGTGCGTGGCACCCGCGTGAATGCGGTGACCAACGAACTCGCCGGCGAGCGCGTGGACATCGTGCTGTGGTCCGAAGACCCGGCCCAGTTCGTGATCGGTGCGCTGGCCCCTGCCAACGTCTCCTCCATCGTGGTGGACGAGGAAAAGCACGCCATGGACGTGGTGGTGGACGAGGAAAACCTCGCCATCGCCATCGGCCGCGGCGGTCAGAACGTGCGCCTGGCGTCCGACCTGACCGGCTGGAAGATCAACATCATGGACGCCGCCGAATCGGCGCAAAAGCAGGCCAACGAGTCCGACACGGCCCGCAAGCTGTTCATGGAAAAGCTCGATGTGGACGAGGAAATCGCCGACATCCTGATCTCCGAAGGTTTCGCCAGCTTGGAAGAAGTGGCCTATGTGCCGCTGCAGGAAATGCTGGAAATCGAAAGCTTCGACGAAGACACCGTCAATGAGCTGCGTGCCCGTGCCAAGGATGCGCTGCTCACCATGGAAATCGCCCGTGAGGAAAGCGTGGAAGAGGTCTCCCAAGACCTGCGCGACCTCGAAGGCCTTAACCCGGAGCTGATTGCAAAATTGGCCGAAGGCGGTGTGCACACACGTGACGACCTGGCCGATCTGGCCATTGATGAGCTGACCGACCTGACCGGACAGTCTGCAGACGATGCCAAAGCCTTGATCATGAAGGCGCGCGAACACTGGTTCGCGGGGCAGCAAGAGTAAGGGTCAGGGAGGCACGAACCACATATGTCCAGTAATACTGTCGCCGAGTTTGCAACCGAACTCAAAAAATCGCCTGAAACCCTGCTCGACCAGCTCAAGGCTGCCGGCGTGGGCAAGGCCGCCCCATCGGACGCGTTGACCGAGTCCGACAAGCAAAAACTGCTCGTGTACCTGCAAAACAGCCACGGCACCGCTGCGGTTGATCGCAAGAAGATCACGCTGACGAAGAAGTCCACCAGCGAGATCAAGCAGGCCGATGCCACGGGCAAGGCGCGCACGATCCAGGTGGAAGTGCGCAAGAAGCGCACCTTCATCAAGCGCGATGATGGCGTGGAGGGCTCTGTCGAGTCCGAAGATGCCGTGGTGGAAGAGGCCCCCATCTCGAGCGAAGAACTCGAGCTGACGCGCCGCGAGGAAGAAGCACGCCGCCAGGCCGAGCTGATCCGCCGCCAGGAAACCGAGCTCGCCGAAAAGCGTGCCGAGCGCGAAGCCCGCGAACAGCGTGAGCGCGAAGCCGAAGAGCGCGCCACCGCCTACGCCGCTCAGGAAGCCGAGAAGAAGGCCCAGGCCTCTGCCGTCAAACAGGAAGCCACGCGTGAGCAGGCCGCCGAGGCCGCCGCGCGCAACGCTGCCCAGACCGAAGCCCGTGAAAAGGCTGCAGCCGAGTCCAAGGCCCGCTCCGACGAGGAAGTGGCCCGCGCCGCCGACCTCGACGCACGCCGCCGCAAGGCCGAAGCCGAGGCAGCCGCCATCCGCTCCATGATGGCCACGCCCAAGAAGGCGGTCATGGTGGCCAAGAAGCCCGAAGAACCCAAGCCCGTGGCCAAGCCCGCGCTGGCCGGCGATGCCAAGAAGGGCACGCTGCACAAGCCCGCAGTGGGCACGGGCACCGGCCCGGCACGCCCCGGCGCACCTGCCACGGCGGCAGCGCCTGGCGCGGCTGCCGGCAAGGAAGTGAAGTCGGCCAAGCTGTCCTCCAGCTGGGCGGGCGACACGGCCAAGAAGAAGGAAATCAAGACCCGCGGCGACAGCAGCGGGGGTGTGGGGCGCAACAACTGGCGCGGAGGCCCGCGTGGCCGCCGTGGCAATGACCGCGACCACCGTGACGACCACCACCAGCAATCCGCTCCGGTGGAGGCGCGCATCATCGAAGTGCACGTGCCCGAAACCATCACGGTGGCCGAGCTGGCGCACAAGATGTCGATCAAGGCCAATGAAGTCATCAAGGCCCTGATGAAGATGGGCCAGATGGTCACCATCAACCAGCCGCTGGACCAGGACACCGCCATGATCATGGTGGAAGAAATGGGCCACAAGGCCGTGGTGGCTGCTCTGGACGATCCGGAAGCCTTCACCGACGACGACACCTTGCAAAAGGACGTCGAACTGCTGCCACGCGCACCTGTGGTCACCGTCATGGGCCACGTGGACCATGGCAAGACCTCGCTGCTCGACTACATCCGTCGTGCCAAGGTCGCCTCGGGCGAAGCCGGCGGCATCACGCAGCACATCGGTGCCTACCACGTGGAAACGCCACGCGGCATGATCTCGTTCCTGGACACCCCTGGCCACGAGGCGTTCACCGCCATGCGTGCCCGTGGTGCACAGGCCACCGACATCGTGATCCTGGTGGTGGCAGCGGACGACGGCGTCATGCCCCAGACCAAGGAAGCCATCAAGCACGCCAAGGCGGCTGGTGTTCCCATCGTGGTGGCGGTCAACAAGATCGACAAGCCCGATGCCAACGCCGACCGCGTCAAGCAGGAGCTGGTGGTCGAGTCCGTCGTGCCGGAAGAGTACGGTGGCGAATCGCCATTCGTCTCGGTGTCGGCCAAGACCGGCCAGGGCATTGACGACCTGCTCGAACAGGTGCTGCTGCAGGCCGAAGTGCTGGAACTGAAGGCCCCGGTCGACTCGCTGGCCAAGGGCCTGGTGATCGAAGCCCAACTGGACAAGGGCCGCGGCCCTGTGGCCACGGTGCTGGTGCAGTCCGGTACGCTCAAGGTCGGCGATGTGGTGCTGGCAGGCCAGACCTATGGCCGCGTGCGCGCCATGCTGGACGAAAACGGCAAGACCGCCAAGACCGCAGGCCCATCGATCCCGGTGGAAATCCAGGGCTTGACCGAAGTGCCCCAGGCCGGCGACGAATTCATGGTGCTCACGGACGAACGCCGTGCCCGCGAAATCGCCACCTACCGTGCCGGCAAGTTCCGCAACACCAAGCTGGCCAAGCAGCAGGCTGCGAAGCTCGAGAACATGTTTGCCGACATGACGGCAGGCGAAGTGAAGATGCTGCCCATCATCGTCAAGTCCGACGTGCAGGGTTCGCAGGAAGCGCTGTCGCAGTCGCTGCTCAAGCTCTCGACCGACGAAGTCAAGGTGCAGCTGGTGTACGCCGCAGTGGGCGCCATCAGCGAGTCGGACATCAACCTGGCGATCGCCTCCAAGGCCATCGTGATCGGTTTCAACGTGCGTGCCGATGCCGGTGCACGCAAGCTGGCCGAGAGCAATGGCGTCGATCTGCACTACTACAGCATCATCTATGACGCTGTGGACGAGTTGCGCGTGGCCATGTCGGGCATGCTGGCTCCCGAGCAGCGCGAAGAGATCATCGGTACGGCCGAGATCCGCACGGTGTTCGTGGCGACCAAGATCGGTACGATTGCCGGTTCGTACATCACCTCGGGCATGGTCCATCGCAATGCACGCTTCCGCCTGCTGCGCGACAACGTGGTGGTCTACACGGGCGAAGTCGACTCGATCAAGCGCCTCAAGGACGACGTCAAGGACGTCAAGGAAGGCTTCGAGTGCGGTATCAAGCTCAAGAACTACAACGACATCAAGGAAGGCGATCAACTCGAATTCTTTGATATCAAGGAAATCGCGCGGACGCTGTAACCGATGGCTGCGAAGAAGAAGTCCTCCACCCCGAACCGCGCCTTCAAGGTCGCCGATCAGATCCAGCGCGATCTGACGGAGCTGATCGCGCGCGAGTTGAAAGACCCGCGCGTGGGCATGGTGACGCTGCAGGGTGTGGAGGTGACTCCCGACTACGCGCACGCCAAGGTGTTCTTCAGCCTGCTGGTGGGCGACCCTGTGGAAACACAGGCGGCGCTCAACCAGGCGGCTGGGTTCCTGCGCAATGGCCTGTTCAAGCGCCTGCACATCCACACGGTGCCCACGCTGCACTTCGTGTACGACCGCACCTCCGAGCGTGCGGCCGACATGAACGCCTTGATCGCCAAGGCCGTCTCTTCGCGCGCCCAAGAGGAGTAGTCCATGCACTCGCCTCGCACCAGGGTGCAGCGGCGCCCTGTGCATGGGGTGTTGCTGCTGGACAAACCGCTCGGCCTGTCGAGTAACGACGCCTTGCAAAAGGCGAAATGGCTGTTGCGCGCCGAAAAAGCGGGCCATACCGGCACGCTCGATCCGCTGGCCAGCGGCGTGCTGCCGCTGTGCTTTGGCGCGGCCACCAAGTTCAGCCAGCTGCAGCTCGATGCCCCCAAGACCTATGAGGCTGTGGCCCTGCTGGGCGTGACCACCACCACCGGCGATGCCGAGGGCGATGTGGTCGAGCGCCGCCCCGTGGTGCTGGCCGAACTCACGCCCGAGCGCCTGGCCGCCGTGCAGCTGCAGTTCACCGGCCCCCTTCAGCAGGTGCCGCCGATGTACAGTGCCCTCAAGAAGGACGGCAAGGCCCTCTATGAATACGCGCGCGCCGGCATCGAGGTGGACCGGCCCGCACGCGACGTGGTGATCCATTCGCTTTCCCTCACGCTGCTGGCGGACAATCCGGATGCCATCGCCGTTAAAATGGTGGTGCAGTGCAGCAAAGGCACCTACATCCGCACGCTGGGTGAGGACGTGGGCGCTGCGCTGGGTTTCGGTGCGCACCTTACCTTTTTGCGCCGCATCGATACCGGGGGTATCGGGGTGGAGCGCTGTGTCACGCTGGCGCAGCTCGAAGCCATGGAGGAGGGGGAGCGCCTGGCGCAGCTGGAGCCGCCCGAGTCCCTGCTGGCGCAACACGTGCGTGTCACGCTGGACAGCGAGAATGCTGCTCGCTTCCTGTCGGGCGTACGCCGCCGAGGCACCTGGCCCGATGCCGGGGCTGTGGCGGTTTTTGGCGACAATCCCCCGGCACTGCTGGGGGTGGGCCACATCGTGGGCGGGGAGCTGGTGCCCGACAGGCTCCTGAGTCCGCTGGAAATTCAACAAATTTTGGAAGGTACGCCGCACCTGCAAGCCAGCGGCACATTGGAAAAACTATGACTAAACAGATCCGCAACATCGCCATCATCGCCCACGTTGACCATGGCAAGACCACCATGGTGGACCAATTGCTGCGCCAGTCCGGCACCTTCGCCGACCACGAAAAGGTCGTCGACACCGTGATGGACAACAACGCGATTGAAAAAGAGCGTGGCATCACGATCCTGGCCAAGAACTGTGCCGTGAGCTGGGAAGGCACCCACATCAACATCGTGGATACCCCTGGTCACGCGGACTTCGGCGGTGAAGTGGAGCGTGCCCTGTCCATGGTCGACAGCGTGGTGCTGCTGATCGACGCGCAAGAGGGCCCCATGCCCCAGACGCGTTTCGTGACCAAGAAGGCCCTGGCCCTGGGCCTGCGCCCCATCCTGGTGGTGAACAAGGTGGACAAGCCCGGTGCCAACCCCGACAAGGTCGTGAACGCCGCGTTCGACCTGTTCGACAAGCTCGGTGCCACCGACGAACAACTCGACTTCCCCGTGGTGTACGCCTCGGGCATCAACGGCTGGTCGTCGCTGGTGGAAGGCGCTCCTGGCGAGCAGTGGGGCCCCGACATGTCGGCCCTGTTCAACACCATCCTGAGCCACGTTCCCCCGAACACGGGTGACCCGGCCGCTCCGCTGCAGTTGCAGATCTCGGCGCTGGACTTCTCCACCTTCGTGGGCCGCATCGGCGTGGGCCGCATCAGCCAGGGCACCATCAAGCCCATGATGGACGTGGTCGTCATGGAAGGCCCCGATGGCAAGGCCGTCAAGGGCCGCGTCAACCAGGTGCTGACCTTCCAGGGCCTCGATCGCATGCAGACGCCCTCGGCCGGCCCTGGCGACATCGTGCTGATCAACGGCATCGAAGACATCGGCATCGGCGTGACCATCACCGACCCTGCCAACCCCGCGCCGCTGCCCATGCTCAAGGTGGACGAGCCCACGCTGACCATGAACTTCTGCGTGAACACCTCGCCGCTGGCCGGCCGCGAAGGCAAGTTCGTGACCAGCCGCCAGATCTGGGACCGCCTGCAAAAGGAACTGCAGCACAACGTGGCCCTGCGCGTGAAGGAAACCGACGAAGAAGGCATCTTCGAAGTGATGGGCCGTGGTGAGTTGCACCTGACCATCCTGCTCGAAAACATGCGCCGCGAAGGCTACGAAATGGCCGTGTCCAAGCCCCGCGTCGTGTTCCGCGACGTGAATGGCGAAAAGCACGAGCCCATCGAACTGGTGACGGCCGACATCGAAGAAGGCCACCAGGGCGGCGTGATGCAGGCGCTGGGCGAGCGCAAGGGCGAGCTGGTGAACATGGAGCCGGACGGCCGTGGCCGCGTGCGCCTGGAGTACCGCATTCCTGCGCGGGGCCTGATCGGCTTCACCAACGAATTCCTGAACCTGACGCGTGGCTCGGGCCTCATCAGCAACATCTTCGACAGCTACGAGCCGCACAAGGGCGACATCGGCGGCCGCAAGAACGGCGTGCTGATCTCCATGGACGACGGTGAAATCTTCACCTACGCCCTGGGCAAGCTCGACGACCGTGGCCGCATGTTCGTCAAGGCCAATGACCCCGTGTACGAAGGCATGATCGTCGGCATCCACAGCCGCGACAACGACCTGGTCGTGAACGCCACGCGTACCAAACAGCTGACCAACTTCCGTGTCTCGGGCAAGGAAGACGCGATCAAGATCACGCCGCCCATCGATGCCACGCTCGAATACGCCGTGGAATTCATCGAGGACGACGAACTGGTCGAAATCACGCCCAAGTCCATCCGCATCCGCAAGCGCCACCTGAAGGAAAGCGACCGCAAGCGCGCGGGCCGTTGATAGCGTTGCGTCCACCCTCCGTTGCGGAGGGTGTGGCGGCGACGACACCAGGCTGAGAGGCTTGCTGAAGGGCCACTGCTGTGGCCCTTTTTTCGTTCAGCGCCATCGGAATGCGTCATGGCTGTCGGATGTGGTCTGGAGATGAATGGATGGGGATACGGACAAGGATGCAGGCGATGGCGGTAACCCGGTGAAGCTAACCCATTCAAAGGCCGTGGCCCTGATGGTCGCCGTGACCCTGATGTGGTCCATCGCCGGCGTCGTCACGCGCCACCTGGAGCAGGCGCGCAGCTTCGAGGTCACCTTCTGGCGCAGCCTGTTCACGCTGGCTGCGCTGCTGGTCATACTGCCTGTGCTGCAGGGGCGCGCGGTGTTCGCCTCCATGCGCCAGAGCGGGCGGGCGCTGTGGATCTCGGGCCTGTGCTGGAGCGTGATGTTCACCGCCTTCATGGTGGCCATTCTGCTCATGCCGGTGGCCAACGTGCTGGTCACCATGGCGGCAGGGCCCTTGCTCACCGCACTGTTCGCGCGCGTGTTCATCGGCCACCGCATCGCGCCGCGCACCTGGGCTGCCATCGGTGTGGCAGGCTTGGGTATCGCCTGGATGTACGGCTCGCAAATGGCCGGGCTGCCCGTGGTGGGCACGCTGGTGGCCTTGTGCGTGCCCGTCGCCGCTGCCATCAACTGGACGGTGGTGCAGCACGCGCAGCGCCACGGCCATGCGGTGGACCTGGCGCCCGCTGTCCTGGTGGGGGCGGTCATCTCGGTGCTGACCACGCTGCCCCTGGCGCTGCCGTTCCAGGCCTCGGCGCATGACCTTTGGCTGCTGGCCCTGCTGGGCGTGGTGCAATTGGCCATCCCCTGCGTGCTGGCAGTGCGCTGCGGGCAGGTGCTCAAGGCGCCCGAACTGGCTCTGCTGAGCCTGCTCGAAGTGATTTTTGGTATTTTGCTGGCATGGCTGGGCGCGGGCGAAGAGCCCGCTGCCGCCGTGCTGACGGGTGGCGCACTGGTGATCGGCGCGCTGGTTTTCAACGAATTACTGGCTTTCAAGGAACAACAATGACGGAGACGACCATGACTGCAACAAATACGGCTGCCGCTGCCGAAGTGCTGAGCGAAGTGCGCGGCCAGGTGGGCTTCATCACGCTGAACCGCCCGCGCGCGCTCAACGCGCTGTCGCTGGGCATGGTGCGCGACCTCATGGCCATTCTGCTGGCTTGGCAGCACGACGATGCAGTGCTGGCCGTAGCCATCCGCGGCAGCAACAAGGAAGGCCCCTTCGGCGCCTTCTGCGCCGGTGGCGACATCCGCTTTTTGCACCAGGCCGGCAGCCAGGGCAACCCGCAGCTTGAGGACTTCTTCACCGAGGAATACGCGCTCAACCACCTGATCCACAACTACGCCAAGCCCTACATCGCCTTCATGGACGGCATCGTCATGGGCGGCGGCATGGGCATCAGCCAGGGCGCCGCGCTGCGCGTGGTGACCGAGCGCACGAAGATGGCCATGCCCGAGACGGCCATCGGCCTGTTCCCGGACGTGGGTGGCGGCTATTTCCTGGCGCGCTGCCCCGGCAGCGCGGGCGAATGGCTGGCGCTCACGGGCGACACCATCGGCGCCGATGCGGCCGTGGCCTGCAACCTGGCCGATGGCTGCATCCCGGTGGACCAGCAGGCCCCCGTGTGGGAGGCCCTGGGCACGCAGCAGTTTGCCGATGCGCAAGCCGTCAAGGCCTTCGTCGTTGCGCGCCTGCTGCCGAAGAACCAGGCTGTTGCGGTAGAACTGGCGCAGGCGGATACTTACTTCGCGTTGCCCACCGTGGGCGAGATCGTGCGCGCGCTCGAAGCCGCCGATTCCGACTGGGCGCGCGCCACCGTTGCCACGCTGCGCAAGCGCTCGCCGCTGATGCTGCACGTGGTGCTCGAACAGATCCGCCGTGCGCGCGGCATGGGCCTGGCCGACGACCTGCGCATGGAGCGCGACATGGTGCGCCACTGCTTTTACCTGCGCCCCGGCCAGAGCGAAACGGTGGAGGGCATCCGCGCCCTGGCCGTGGACAAGGACCATGCGCCGAAGTGGAACCCCGCACGCATCGAAGACGTAACGCCCGCGATGGTGGCACCGTTCTTCGCCAGCCCCTGGCCCGCGCACTCGCATCCATTGGCAGCCTTGGTGTGAGTGAGAACGCGGGGCCCGCTGACCTCGTCAGCGGGTTCTCGTCAGGCCCCTGCTGCCACGGCCTTTGGCGCCTGCGCCTGCGCGTGCATGCGCAGCAGCATCGACTCGAGCTTTTCGTTGGACAGCCCGGTGTGCGCAGTCGCACGTGCCGCCTGTGTGTCGGCTGCCCGCACCTCTGCTCTGCCCGATGGGTCGACGGCACGGCCCAACGTGGAGGCCGGAGAACCCGTGCTGCTGTGTGCTGTCGTCATGGCGAATCGATCCATCGGTGTTGCTGCGCGCAACAGTCTGATGGCAATCCGCGCCGGCCGGTCGCCGGAAAAGCAGGGCAAAACCGTGCCAGATCGGCGGATCGGGTGAGGGCTACCGCTGCCGGTGCACCGCCGCTGCCAGCGTAAGCAACTCCTGGCGCGACAGCTGGCCGCTCAAGGCATATCCAAAGCCCTGGTCCACCCAGTAGAAGCCAGGCACGGGCCCATCGCCGGTGAACTGGAAGGCGGTCTCTGCCGCACTGGGCGCTGCCGGCGCGCCGGGCTTGGCAGCAACGGGAGCTACCGGGGCGCCGGGCCGCGCGATGGCGCCCAGGTACAGGGTGATGCGCTCGCCCTTGGTGTTCTGGTACATGAACTGCGCGCGTGCGCCCGCATCGCCGGGCAGCAGGCGGCCACCCACCAGTTCGTAGCCTTCATCGGCCAGCACGGGCAGCTTGAGCGGGCGGCCCAGCCGCTTGGAGAGCCACTGCACCAGGTGCTCCTGCTGCGCGGCAGGCACCTCCACGGGGTGGCGCACCTCAGGTTGGTACACGGCATGCGCCACGGCGGCCTGCTGGGCAAAGCGCTGCCCCGTGGCGGCCAGCACCAGGGCCTGGCTGTCGGTGCGGCCCGTGGCTGGCCACAGGCTGCGCCCGGTCCAGCCCAGGGCAAACGCCAGCAGCACCGACGCTGCCATGCCCCCCCAGCGCCACCATTGGTCCTGCCGCTCCCTGCGGGCCGACGTGCGCAGTGCGGCGGCCACCAGGGCCTCGGGCACGGGCTCGTCCAGCACGCCCTGGTGCAGGGCACGCAGTTGCTGACGCTGCTGCTGCCAGTGCGCCAGGGTCTCTTGCGCGCCGGCCTGGCCTTCAAGCCGGCGGCGCAACGCGGCCGCAGCGGCTGGCGACAGGCGTCCATCCGCCAGCCCATGCCGTGCGGCTTCGTCGTCGGTGGGTGGGGCAGGGTGGTGGTGCTTGTCCATGGCGGGCTGGCGCTCGGGCTTCATCATTTGAGGCGGCGCAAGGTGGTTGGCTGGCCGGCAGGTGCACCGCGGTCCGGGTGATTCTCGGTGGCTGCCAGGGGCGCTGTGTTGGGGCTGGCCGAGGCGGCAGGCGCACGCTCCATCAGCAGGCGCAGACGGCTGCGCGCACGCGACAGGCGCGACATCACCGTGCCCACGGGGATGCCCAGAATGCGCGCCGTGTCGCCATAGTCCATGTCCTCCAGCGTCACCAGGAGCAGCACGGCGCGCTGCTCGGGCGGCAGGCGCTGCAGGCAGCGCTCCAGGTCCAGCGCATCATCGCCCATGCCGGTGCTGCCCTGCAGGCTGTCGTGCAGCTCGTCCAGGTCCAGGTGGGGCTGCGGCGGCTGGGTGCGCAACTGGTTGAGGTACAGGTTGTGCATCAGCGTGAACAACCAGGCACGCAGGTCGCTGCCCGTGCGCCACAGCAGCCACTTGCTGCAGGCCCGCTCCAGCGTGTCCTGCACCAGGTCGTCGGCCGCCCAGGCATCGCCCGTGAGCACCCGCGCATATCGGCGCAATGCGGGCAGCTGTTCGACGACCTGGGTGCGGTTCATGCCGAAGGGAGGGGGGCGATCAGGGGCGTGCCGTGCGCCACACCTGGTTCACGCCGTCGCCCGTCTTGTCTCCGGGCTTGGTGTCCTTGACCCAGTAGTACAGCGGCTTGCCCTTGTAGGCCAGTTGGGTCTTGCCATCGTCGCGCGTCACCACGCTGTAGTCACTGCCCGGTGCCTTGGCGGCCATCAGCGGCGGCCAGTTGGTGGCGCAGGGGCCGTTGCACACCGACTTGCCGCTGCCGGCAGCATCGCGGTCGAAGGTGTACAGCGTCATGCCGCCGGCACCCACGAGCACGCCATCCATGGTTTTCACGGGGCCATCGGCGGCCATGGTGGAGCAGCCGGCAATGGCAACGAATGCGGCGATGGACAACAGGGTCTTTTTCATGGTTTCTCCAGGTGGAAGAGGGATTGCAGGCAACGGCACATGCCGCCTTGCATCTGGGTAAACACATGGGCCTGGCGATTTATTCCACCGGGCGCGAATAAATTCTAGCTGCGGCCTGGTTGTACGTCCGGCGCACTGGCCTGTGGGTGCCCTTGCTGCGCCTGCTTCCACTCGCGCGGCGACAGCCCGCATTGCGCCTTGAAAGCCCGCGACAGAGCCGATTCGCTGCCATAGCCCACCTCCTCGGCAATCCACCGCAGCGACTGCCCTTGCCGCAACGCCTTCTGCGCCAGGCCTACGCGCCAGCGCTGCAGGTAGGCTCCGGGAGTGCAGCCCACCGTGTCGCGAAATTGGGTGGCGAACACGCTGCGCGACATGCCCGCCCGCTCGGCCAGTGCATCCAATGTCCATTCCAGGCGGGGGTTTTCGTGCATGTCCACGAGCGCATGGCGCAGCTTGGTGTGGGCCAGCCCTGCGAGCATGCCTGCACCCGTCTGGCCCTGCTCCATGAGCTGGCGCAGCACCTGGATGAAGACGATCTCGAAAAGGCGGTTGAGCATTGCCCGCCGGCCGCAATTGGCCGCAAATGCCTCGCCAAAGAGCAGCGAGAGTGCTTCGGCCGAGCCCTGGATCTCATCCAGTGGCCGGCATACGAACGGCGGCAGCGCGGCGCAGATGGGGTTGGCCGCGCCGCCTTCAAACCGCAGCTGCGCACACGCAAAGTCCGCGCCGTTCTGGGTGTCGGTGATGAAGCGATGCGCCATCGGCAAGGGGTACAGCAGCAGGCTCGGCCGGGTGATGCGCAGCACCTCGGCGCCCCCGTGGCTCACCCCCACCTCGCCCCGGCGCACCAGGTGCAGCTGACCGCAATCGCCGCCCCCGTCCAGCTCATTGACGCCACACAGCGCGCCGGTGTGGAACACGTTGGCCGTCACGCTGAAGTGCGCCAGAAGAGCGTCGAGTCGATCGGTCATTTAATACTCAAGGTCAAATTATTAAGACTTTTTATCACCAATCGTTCGTCTTGGGGCGATAAAGTTCTTTCTGTCGATTTGACAAGCCCACCAAGGACCGCCATGAAAGCCCTTCCCCGTATCTTCAGCATCGCAGCACTCGCCATCGCCTGCACCGCCGCAGCGACCGCCGCCGACAAGGCAACTGCCGGCCGCCCGGCTGCCGTGGTGCAAAGTGCCAGCACCATCACCACGCCCGATGGCGTGCAGCTGTATTACAAGGACTGGGGGCCACGCAACGGACCGGTGGTGACCTTCAGCCACGGCTGGCCGCTCGATTCCGATAGCTGGGAGTCGCAGATGATCTTCCTGGCCTCCAAGGGCTACCGTGTGGTCGCGCACGACCGCCGGGGCCATGGCCGCTCGGCCCAGCCCTGGGAAGGCAACGACATGGACCACTACGCCGACGACCTCGCCGCAGTGATCGATGCCTTGAAGCTCAAGGACGTGACCCTGGTCGGTTTCTCAACCGGCGGTGGTGAAGTTGCGCGCTACATCGGCCGCCACGGCACGGCCAAGGTGAAGAAGGCGGTGCTGGTCAGCGCGGTGCCGCCGCTGATGCTCAAGACGGCCAGCAACCAGGGTGGCTTGCCCATAGAGGTGTTCGACGGCATTCGCAATGGTTCGCTCGAAAACCGTTCGCAGCTCTACCTGGACATTGCCTCGGGGCCGTTCTTCGGCTTCAACCGCCCGGGCGCCAAGGTGTCGCAAGGCGCCATCCAGTCGTTCTGGCACCAGGGCATGCTGGGCGGCCACAAGAACACCTACGACTCCATCGCCGCGTTCTCGGCCACCGACTTCACTGAAGACCTCAAGCGCTTCGACGTGCCCACGCTGGTGATCCATGGCGATGACGACCAGATCGTGCCCATCGATGCGTCGGGCCGTGCCTCGGCCCGGTTGGTCAAGAACGCCAGGCTCATCGTCTACCCCGGTGCACCGCACGGGTTGACCGACACGCACAAGGACCGGCTCAACAACGACCTTCTGAACTTCATTCAGCAATAAGTAGATCGTGGCGGCCTCCGGGAGGCCGCGCAGCTGCGGCAGGCGCGTCGAAGAAAGGGCGCCTGCAGCCTTACTTATTGCGGCTTTTCATCGCGCGTTCCACCTCGCGCTTGCCTTCGCGGTCCTTGATGGTGTCGCGCTTGTCGTGCTCGGCCTTGCCCTTGGCCAGGGCAACCTCGCACTTCACGTAGCCGTTCTTCCAGTGCAGGTTCAGCGGCACCAGCGTGTAGCCCTTTTGCTCCACCTTGATGATCAGGTGCTTGATGTCATCCTTCTTGAGCAGCAGCTTCTTGGTGCGTATGGCATCGGGGCTCACGTGGGTCGAGGCGGTCTTGAGCGGGTTGATCTGGCAGCCCAGCAAGAACAGCTCGCCGTCGCGGATCAGCACATAGCCGTCGGTCAGCTGCACCTTGCCCTCGCGCAGCGCCTTCACTTCCCAGCCGTACAGGACCATGCCTGCCTCGTGGCGTTCTTCGAAGAAATAGTTGTAGGCCGCCTTCTTGTTATCGGCAATGCGGGCGGTTGGATCGGGTTTCTTGGCCATGAGTTATTAATTGAGGCGCAAACGAGGAGATAAAAGGCCTCCCTACAATGCTTGTGTCTCGCACCTGTCATTTTAGGGCGTGTCCTCGATCTTCTTTGCCCCATGCCACCGCATGTGGCGACGATCGTGGCCAAAGCCCTTCCCCTGCATGAAAACCGTCAACAAGTCCGTCCTCATCTGGTACAGCCCCGAAGAAATGTTCGCCCTGGTCACGGGGGTCGAAAAATACCCCGAGTTCCTGCCTTGGTGCGACAGTGCCACCGTGCTGGAGCAGTCGGACGAGGGCATGACGGCCGAGGTGGGCATTGCCTTTGGCGGCATCCATAAGGCCTTCGTCACGCGCAACACGCACGAGGCCGGACGGCGCGTGCAGATGCGCCTGGTCAAGGGCCCGTTCTCGCAGCTCGACGGTGACTGGCACTTCCACCCCGTGGGCGACGGCAGCCAGCGCGCCTGCAAGGTCGAGCTGGGCCTGAACTACGGCTTTGACAACGCCGCCCTGGCCGCCCTGGTGGGCCCCGTGTTCGACCGCATCGCCGGCAGCATGGTCGACGCCTTCGTGAAGCGCGCGGAGCAGGTGTATGGCTGATGGCGCAGGTGCCGCACCGGCGGTAGCGGCAGCCCTGCAGATCACCGTGGTGGTCTCGCTGGCGCCCCGGCAGGTAAGCGAATGCACACTGCAACTGCCCCCCGGCAGCACCCTGGCCGACGCCCTGCAGGCCGCCGGGCCCATGGCTGCGCAGCGCGAGGGCATGGTGTGCGGCATCTGGGGCCGGGTGCAGCCCGAGACCACTGTGCTCAAGGACCAGGACCGGGTCGAGCTGTACCGGGGCCTCAAGGTCGACCCCAAGGTGGCTCGCCGCGAGCGCTTTGCACGCCAGGGTGCACGCGCCACCGGCCTTTTCGCCCGGCAGCGGCCGGGCGGCAAATCAGGATACTAAATGAAACAAAAACGGCGCCCCAGGCGCCGTTTTTCTGCAACGAATAGGCCTTTTGCCGAGCTCAGCGCTTGCAGTCGGCGGCAATCACCGCGTTGATGCGTTTGGTCTCGGCCGCGCGCTGGGCCTCGTCGAGGAACACGCGCTCACCCTGCGCCGTGGTCTGCCGCAGCGGCGTACCTGAGTCCATCAGGGCCTTGGCATCGCGTGCTTTGGTGCAGTTTTCTGCCCTGGCCTTGGCAATCTTCTCGTCTTCGGCCTTCTTCTTGGCGGCTTCGGCGGCCTCGGCTTCGGCCTTGCGCTTCTCCAACTCCTTGTCCTTGCCACTGGCGGCGCTGGCCGCTGCTGCGGGGGCCGCTGCCGTGCCAGAGGCCGCAGCCGTCGCCGGGGCGGCTGCTGCTGCAGGTGCGCTGGCGGCAGCTGGCGTGGTCACGCGCGGGCCGCCAAAGCCCGGCTGCTTGAGCATGTTCTTTTCCGGAATGTCCTGCGGTGGCGGGCGGTCGCTGAAGACCTTGCGGCCGTCCTTGTCGATCCACTGCCATTGCGCGGCAGCACCCAGGGCCCAAGTGCAGGCGACGGCCAGTAAAACAATCTTGTGCAATTTCATACAGACAAGTTTAGCCGTGCAACAAGTCTGCCGCCAGTGCGGGCGCACGGGGTGGGGCATGCTGCAACGCCGCACGGGCGGGTGTGGCGCCCTGCAGCGCGTTGCGCAGGCGGGTACAATCCGTCTTTTGGAGCCTTCTCATGCGCCTTCTTGGAAAAGCGCTCACCTTCGACGATGTGTTGCTGGTGCCAGCGTACTCCCAGGTCCTGCCCAAGGACACGTCCCTCGCGACGAAACTCTCCCGTAACATCCAGCTGAACCTGCCTCTCGTGTCCGCCGCCATGGACACCGTGACCGAAGCACGCCTGGCCATTGCCATTGCCCAGGAGGGCGGCATCGGCATCGTGCACAAGAACCTCACGGCGCAGGAGCAGGCCGCCCAGGTGGCCAAGGTCAAGCGCTACGAATCCGGCGTGCTGCGCGACCCCGTGGTCATCACCCCCGAGCACACCGTGCTGCAGGTGCTGCAGCTGTCCGAGCAACTGGGCATCTCCGGCTTCCCCGTGTGCGACGGCGGCAAGGTGGTGGGCATCGTGACGGGGCGCGACCTGCGCTTTGAAACGCGCTACGACGTCAAGGTCCACCAGATCATGACCCCGCGCGAAAAGCTGGTCACCGTCAACGAAAAGGACGGCACCACGCCGGCCGAAGCCAAGGCGCTGCTCAACAAGTACAAGCTCGAGCGCATCCTGGTCGTCAACGACGACTTCGAGCTCAAGGGCGTGATCACCGTCAAGGACATCACCAAGCAGACCAGCTTCCCCAACGCCGCGCGCGACAGCGCCGGCCGCCTGCGCGTGGGCGCGGCAGTGGGTGTGGGCGAAGGCACCGAAGAGCGCGTCGAAGCGCTGGTGCGTGCCGGTGTCGACGCCATCGTGGTCGACACCGCCCACGGCCACAGCCGCGGCGTGATCGAGCGCGTGCGCTGGGTCAAGCAGAATTACCCCCAGATCGACGTCATCGGCGGCAACATCGCCACCGGCGCGGCAGCGCTGGCGCTGGTCGAGGCGGGTGCCGACGCGGTCAAGGTTGGTATCGGCCCTGGCTCCATCTGCACCACGCGCATCGTGGCCGGTGTGGGCGTGCCCCAGATCATGGCCATCGACAGCGTGGCCACCGCCCTCAAGGGCACCGGCGTGCCGCTGATCGCGGACGGCGGCGTGCGCTACAGCGGCGACATCGCCAAGGCCCTCGCCGCAGGCGCCAGCACCATCATGATGGGCGGCATGTTCGCGGGCACCGAAGAGGCGCCCGGCGAAGTCATCCTGTTCCAGGGCCGCAGCTACAAGAGCTACCGCGGCATGGGCAGCATCGGCGCCATGCAGCAGGGCAGCGCCGACCGCTACTTTCAAGAGTCGACCACCGGCAACCCCAACGCCGACAAGCTCGTGCCCGAAGGCATCGAAGGCCGCGTGCCCTACAAGGGCTCCATGGTCTCCATCGTGTTCCAGATGGCCGGTGGCGTGCGCGCCGCCATGGGCTACTGCGGTTGCGCCACCATTGACGACATGAACAACAAGGCCGAGTTCGTCGAGATCACCACCGCCGGTATCCGCGAAAGCCACGTGCACGACGTGCAGATCACCAAGGAAGCGCCGAACTACCGCGCTGAGTGACCGTTGGGGATGCAATCTGGCCTGATTGAAAATATCTGGTCAGAATGATATAGTCTGGTCTGAATTCGCCATTCAGGCCAGACTTTTTCTTTTTGGGGGTCCGCGCATCCATGCAGTCCGTCGGTATCTACGAAGCCAAGAGCAGGTTCTCCGCCCTGATCGAGCTGGTCGAGCAGGGCGAAGAAGTGCGCATTACCCGCCATGGCAAAGAAGTGGTGCGCCTGCTGCCCGTGCGCCGCCGCCCCGTCATCACCGACGAGCAGATCGCCCGCGAGCTGGGCCAGATGGACGCACTGCACGCCAGCATCCGCCCCGCAGGCGAGGCCGCCACTACCGCCGCCCCCGACACCTTGCGCCGCAAGGGCAGGGCCGCAGCAGCATGACCGCCTTCGTCCTCGACGCCTCCGTCACCGCCGCCTGGCTGCTGCCCGACGCGGCCAGCGAGCACACGCGCCGCCTGTACACCCTGATCCGCCGCGACGAGGTCGAGCCCCAGGCCCCCAACCTCTGGCAGTGGGAGTGCAGCAACCTCATCAGCAGCGGCGTGCACAGCGGCCGCATACCGCCCGCATCGGTCGAAGGCCTGTGGGGCGTGCTCGAAGCCATACGCCACCGCGTGGAGCTGCACGAACTGGCCCCCGCTCAGCACAAGGCCGTGCTCGACGTCGCGCTCGACACCGGCCTGCCCACCTTCGACGCCGCCTACCTCTGGCTCGCCCGCTCCCTGCGCCTGCCCCTGGCCACGTTCGATGCTGCCCAGGCCGCCGCCGCAAAGCGCAGTGGCGTGCAACTGCTGGACCTGTCCACCCTCTGACCGCTCCTCCCTCGATCAGCCCCGTTTTCTTTTTAATCCCCTTGACGCCACCCACCGCCATGCAACACCAGAAAATCCTCATCCTCGATTTCGGCTCGCAAGTCACCCAGCTCATCGCCCGCCGCGTGCGCGAAGCCAACGTGTACTGCGAAGTGCACCCCTGCGACGTGACGGACGAGTGGGTGCGTGACTACGCCAAGGACGGCTCGCTCAAGGGCATCATCCTCTCCGGCAGCCACGCCAGCGTGTACGAAGACACCACCGACAAGGCGCCCGAAGCCGTGTTTACGCTCGGCCTGCCCGTGCTCGGCATCTGCTACGGCATGCAGACCATGGCGCACCAGCTAGGCGGCAAGGTCGAAGGCGGCCACAAGCGCGAATTCGGCTTTGCCGCCGTGCGCGCCCGCGGCCACACCGCGCTGCTCAAGGACATTGCCGACTTCACCACCCCCGAAGGCCACGGCATGCTCAACGTGTGGATGAGCCACGGCGACAAGGTCACCGAGCTGCCCCCGGGCTTCAAGCTCATGGCCAGCACCGACAGCTGCCCCATCGCCGGCATGGCCGACGAAGAGCGCCGCTTTTATGCCCTGCAGTTCCACCCTGAAGTCACCCACACCGTACAGGGCAGTGCGCTGCTCGACCGCTTCGTGCTCGGCATCTGCGGCACCCGCCCCGACTGGGTCATGCGCGACCACATCGCCGAAGCCGTGGAACTCATCCGCCAGCAGGTGGGCAATGAAGAAGTGATCCTCGGCCTGTCGGGCGGCGTCGATTCGTCCGTGGCCGCAGCGCTTATCCACCGCGCCATCGGCGACCAGCTCACCTGCGTGTTCGTCGACCACGGCCTGCTGCGCCTGAACGAAGGCGACATGGTCATGGACATGTTCGTCGGCAAGCTGCAGGCCAAGGTCATCCGCGTGGACGCCAGCGACATGTTCCTCGGCAAGCTGGCCGGCGTGAGCGAACCCGAAGCCAAGCGCAAGATCATCGGCGGCCTGTTCGTCGACGTGTTCAAGGCCGAGGCCGCCAAATTGAAGGCCGGCGACGGTGGCCACAAAGGCGCCACCTTCCTGGCCCAGGGCACCATCTACCCCGACGTGATTGAATCCGGCGGCGCCAAGAGCAAGAAGGCCGTCACCATCAAGAGCCACCACAACGTGGGCGGCCTGCCAGAGCAGCTGGGCCTCAAGCTGCTGGAGCCCCTGCGCGATTTGTTCAAGGACGAAGTGCGCGAACTCGGCGTGGCCCTGGGCCTGCCGCCCGAAATGGTCTACCGCCACCCCTTCCCCGGCCCCGGCCTGGGCGTGCGCATTTTGGGCGAGGTGAAAAAAGAGTACGCCGACCTGCTGCGCCGCGCCGACGCGATCTTCATCGAAGAGCTGCGCAACCATGTCGACGAAGCCACCGGCAAAAACTGGTACGACCTCACCAGCCAGGCCTTCACCGTCTTCCTGCCCGTCAAGAGCGTGGGCGTGATGGGCGATGGCCGCACGTACGACTATGTCGTGGCCCTGCGCGCCGTGCAAACCAGCGACTTCATGACCGCCGACTGGGCCGAGCTGCCGTACGCTCTGCTCAAGAAGGTGTCGGGGCGCATCATCAACGAGGTGCGGGGCATCAACCGCGTGACGTACGACGTGAGCAGCAAGCCGCCAGCGACGATTGAGTGGGAGTGAGTCAGTTTTCTCGGAGATCAGTTATCTGAACGTTGCCGTGACTTTTCACTTTCAAAGAGTGAGTCTCGGCAACCATTGCAGCCGTCGCTGGGCGGCACGTTATGGCGGTACCCAAGTCGAGGGGAGCTGGTGGGCATAGAGGATGCATCGGCCACGGATGCCGAATCTCTCGCCGGATAGCGGCCGAGCCAACTTGCTGGCCGTTGGCGGGGTGACACCCTGCATTGCACGGCTTGCAAAGCGCTGAGGCTCTGCACGGTCTGCTGGACCATCTCTAGGCAACGCGCAAACGTAAGTCGGGCCAGATACGCCCTCCCGGGAGGGTGCTTCTCTGAGGATGGTGGGTATACTGAGGACACCACAAAAGCCAACACATGCCTAGAGCCGATCTAATCGTCAATCTCGTGCGCGCTGGCACGCAAGGCGATCAGAAGATGTTCAGGTCGACCGTTGAAGCCATCGCCGCCGAGGAGCGCGCTAAGCGCCACACATTGCTAGCCGACAGGTTGGAAGAAAACTTGCGTGCGGTCGCCGTGCCTCAGAAAGCAACAGAGGTCGTTCGCGCATTTGACGGCGGACACGGCGGGCTTCTTTACGAACTCCAGCCTAAGCGGAGCCTTGATTCGATCCTGCTTGCCGAAGAGGTTAGGGCTGCGGCGCGAGAGTTGGTCGAGGAGCAACAGCGTCAGGATCTACTTCGCTCTTATGGACTTGAGCCACGCCATAGAGTATTGCTGTCAGGGCCGCCTGGGAACGGGAAAACAACATTAGCTGAGGCCCTGGCCTATGAGCTGATGATTCCGCTTTTCGTCGTGCGCTATGAGGCTGTCGTAGGTAGCTTTCTCGGCGAAACCAGTGGGCGGCTGAAACGACTGTTTGATTTCGCGCGTACGCATCATTGCGTCCTCTTCTTTGATGAGTTCGACACGCTGGGCAAAGAGCGCGGGGACACACACGAAACCGGTGAGATAAAGCGGGTTGTCAGTTCGCTGCTTTTGCAGATCGACGGACTTCCAAGCCATGTGGTTGTCGTCACCGCTACAAACCATGCCGAATTGCTAGATCGGGCTGTTTGGCGCCGTTTTCAATTGCGGCTCACTCTGCCAGCCCCTACGCTAGCGCAGCGTACTCAATGGTTCGAGCGATTCCAGGGACGCCTCGGCGTGCCACTCGGCATGACGCCGAAGACACTGGCCAGTCGTTTGAACGTAACCAGCTTCTCCGACCTGGAGCAGTTCTGCCAGGACATTCACAGGCGCTATGTTTTAGCGCTGCCATCTGGTGACCTCAAGGAAATCATTGCCGAACGTATCGTGCAATGGAAACTGCGAGCAGCCATCGACGACGCCGTTGAGCGCTAAAGCTTGCCAGAAGGCGCAACCGGGCATTTGCCCCTGCTCATCTTCCCTCAACCGTCGGCAGTTGGGCGGCAGGGCGGCCAGAGAATGGTTCCCACCTTGCATGTGCCAAGCCATGGGCGCCAAGCGGAGCGACTTACGCCACAATTTCAAACTCTCCAAGCTGCCTTTGAGGCCCGGCGCCTTGAACTTCTGACTGCCGCAAGCAACAGCGATCCCGATCTTGTAGTGGTCTTTGAAACGGTTGGCGCTGTCGTCGACTTCATCAGCTCGGCCGAACGCATACCGGGGCTTGAATGGCTGGCAGGTATGGTCGACGCGCAAGTCGAACCCGATGAAGACTTCTATTCGACCCAAGACGCCACCAAAGCGCTCGGTGGGAGGTTGTTCTTAATGGGCAGTAACAGACAAGCGCTCGGCGAGGTAGTTCGCCTGTGGGGCATATACAAGGAGACGCCGACAGGAAATTTGGGCACCGGTCTTAGCGCTTGGAAGGAATTGTTCAAACACCTGAAGGATGTGCGTTTCTGGGGGCCACAAGATCGGCTGAACGACGAGCTCAAGCAAGCTTGGCGCTTTCGATTGGAGAACGGCACCACGGCTCTGAGGTTTGAGATCGAAGCCTGGTGCTTCGCATCGGCCGCAAAGAATGCTGCCTCGTCTGCCGAGATAAGAACGCTCGTCATTGAGCTTGGGGGACGGGTTCTTGACGAGGGGTTGATCGTCGACATCGCCTACCTGGGGTTCCTGGTCGAAGTGCCGGCCCCAGGCGTTCAGCGATTGTTAGACGCGGTACCTGCTCCTCTGCTGCGATCCGAGCGGGTTATGCTGCTCCGACCACAGGGACAAGCCATGTCGCGGATTTCCGACACAGCCCCGCGGCTGCCCGATGCTGCTGTGCCTCAGCAATTGACCTCGGGCAGTCCGATAGTGGCTATGCTTGATGGCCTGCCTTTGGCGAACCATCCACGCTTGCAGGGACGCTTGATCATCGATGACCCGGATCAATGGGCCGACACCTACCCAGTAGCCGCACGAGTGCATGGGACGGCCATGGCGTCCCTCATTGCGTGGGGTGAACTTGATAGCGCAAGTGGGGCGTTGGCTGCGCCAATCTACGTACGGCCCATCATGTGGCCTGAACTGGGTTGCAGTTCGCAGGTGGAATGTACGCCTGATGATCAGCTGCTCATAGATCTTGTACATGTCGCTGTACGCCGCATGTTTGAAGGCACTCCAGCCGTGCCGGCTGCAGCTCCGACAGTGAAGGTGATCAACCTCTCGGTCGGCGACGGTTATCGCCCATTTGCTGGCGAACTGTCGCCATGGGCGCGGCTGCTCGATTGGTTGAGCCACAAGTACAACGTGCTCTTCATCGTCAGTTGCGGGAACTGTTCAGACGACCTTGTCCTGAAGGTGGCGCGAGAATCTTTGGGGGCGATGCCGCCGGAGGAGCAAGCGGGCCATTCGATGCAGGCCTTGATGGGCCTAGACATGCACCGTCGGCTACTTTCTCCGGCGGAGTCGGTTAACGCGCTCACTGTCGGCGCAAGCTACAGCGATGGATCGATTTTCCCCTCTGTGATAGGACGGCATACCTTATTTCCAGAGCATGGTATAGCGCCTTACTCCCGTATCGGCCCGGGCTTCCGACGAGCAATTAAGCCAGAAATTCTGCTGCCAGGAGGCCGCGCGCTTTACCGGGAGCGGCCGGTTTCACCGGCGAATGAAACACACGTCTCCGGGGTTTGGAGCACACCGCAACCACCTGGTCATCGCGTGGCATCCCCCCCGGATGCGGTTGGCGATACAGCCTACACGCGTGGCACCAGCAACGCGACAGCCCTGGCGACGCGCGGGGCTGCTCAAGCGTTCTATGTGCTGGAAGCACTGCGTGCGGGCAACCCTCAGAATCTCCCCCGCCGCTACGACGCTGTGTTGATAAAGGCGTTGCTCGCTCATGGGGCGAACCTTGGGAGCATCCAATCACAAGTGCTGGCCGCGCGCCCAGATGTTGAGCATTGGCATGCGCAGCGTCGCCTTGTCAGTAGATATGCAGGTTACGGTGTGGCCGACGTCCAGCGTGCGCTAACTTGCACCGAGCAACGCGCGACGATGCTTGGCGTGGGCGAACTGCGAAACGACAAGGCTTGGGAGTTCAAGGTGCCTATCCCCGAAGCGTTGAACGCGACGTTGGTTCGCCGACGTTTGACAATAACGTTGGCATGGTTGACTCCGCCAAATCCACGGCACTCTAAGTACCGTGTCGCAAAGCTATGGATGGACTTGCCAAGCGATCCTTTGAATCTGACTCGCTTGGAAGGTGAGGCGCGTCAACTCCAGTTGGGAACGCTCCAGCACGAGACATTTGAAGGCGAAGGCGCTGTGCCGGTTGTATCAGGTCAGCACCTCATGGTACGAGTGAATTGTGTCGCGGAGGCTGGTCGATTGCTGAGTCCTGTCGAGTTCGCACTGTGCGTCTCACTTGAAGTCGCTGAAGGCGTTGCCCTGCCTATCTACAATCAAGTTCGTGCACGAATTGGTCAGCAAATCGTCATTGGAGCTGAAGGTTAATTTCGGTTATCGACGACTCAGTTTCCGCAGGCTGTTCTCCTTAGCGTCTATAGAGACTGGTAAATCTAAAAAGCCGTATTTAGATCATATGTCCCGCCCGTGATCGAGCCGTCGTGAATGCTCCGTACGGCTTCGTCGATGACATGCAGTGGCAGCAGGAACACTCGGGGAGTTTGACCAGATTTCCGGAGCGAGCTGTTGTTGTGAAGTCCCGCTGAGCCGCACCAAAAGGGCGATGGAAGAATGTTGAATCGCCCCGCGTTCCGCAGAGGCTGTTTGCTTTAAGTCAGGTCACCACAGCAGTGGCCTGATTGGCGAATTGCCGGTAGTAGTTTGCCTCAGCTTCAGCAGGCGGGATATACCCGATGGGTTCGAGCAGGGCCGACAGCAGGCGGGTGTCAGAGACAACGCCTGACGGCGCTGCATCCATCATGCCCTCACCTTCGAAGCATGGGTTCAACCAAGCAGCCGCTTGCGGATGTCGATCTTCTGCGTGGGTCCCCCGGCGAAACCCATACCTCAGTAGGGTTCCCGAGCCTGCAATGCGCTTCCACAATGGCCTGGACCGTATTGCTCTCGCTCGCGCATGGCAATGCGCAATGCAACTGGCCATTCTCTATCTCTACCTCCCAAATCATGCCCATGACCTTTCCGCGAATCTCCTCTGCGTGCGCCGCATCCCTCCTGGTACTGTGCGGCTGCGGCACCACCGTCACGCAGCAAGGCATCGAGCAGCGCACGTCGCAGGCCATTGGCCGCGAAGTCGGCACCTTCACCATCAGCGACCAGCAGAAGGAAGAAGGCAGCAACGGCCGCATCAACTACCGCGTTCGCACGCGCGAGGGCGCCAGCTATTCCTGCTACATGTATTCGCCCTCGCAGTTCACGAAGGCGATGACCTTCGGCCAGACGCCGCAGTCGGATGCGATCTGCACGGCCATGGCAGGGCAGGGCGGTGGTGGCTCTGCCACTACCCCCGCTCCCGCGTCGTGCAACGCCTTGCTGCGCGCGGCGAACCGTTGCTGAATGAGTGAATGAATGCGGTCGGCATCGCCGTTTCGCCCGTCACCCGAATAGTCAACGCTTCATGCATTTCACTCAGCCTCCCATGATCCAGCGCGCCCCTGCGCGTCTTTCTCTCACCGCGCTGTGCGCCCTGTCGGCCTGCGTGCTCACGGCATGCGGCGGGGGCGGGGACGATCCCTCGGGCGGCCTGGGTTCTGTATCCGGGGTGCTGTCCGGTCTGGAGCAGGGCAAGTCCCTCGTCTTGCAGAACAACGGCGGTGATGACCTGGCACTCAGCGCCAACGGTGCATTTGCCTTTGCGCAGCCGATGGCGCTTGGTGCTTCGTATGCCGTTACCGTCAAGACCCAGCCCGCTGGCCAGCAGTGCACTGTGGGGCAGGGTACGGGCACCTTGGCGGCAACGTCCACGAACGTGCGGGTTGATTGCGTTAGCGCAGGCGCCGGCTTCACGCTGGGTGGCACGGTGAGCGGCGTGCCCGCTGGCCAGGCTGTGGTGCTCACCACGGCGGGCGGTGAAGACCTTGCCGTTGCTGCCGACGGTGCGTTCACCTTCGCCAGGCCGCTGGCGAACGGCGCAAGCTACTCGGTGACGGTGAAGACGGCCCCTGCTGGCTCGGGTTGCGTGGTGCGCAATGGTTCTGGCGTGGTGGCCGCTGCTGCGGTGAACACGGTGGCGGTGCGGTGTGCGCCGCTGTCCACTCTGCCGGACGGTGAATGGCAGCACGACCGGTGCCAGGCCTCGGCCGGTGGTGGCTTGCGGGACCTGTGGCGCCTTTCAAGTCGGAGCGAGGGTTGGACGTCGGTTGACGTGAGCGTGGGCACTGTGAGTTACCCCAATGGGCAATGCGATGGCGTGGGTGTAGCGACCCCGGGTGCCTTGAGCCGCACCTTCTGGTTCCAGCCGCAACGCTCGGAGTTCGGGGCAGGCCTGGCGGTGTTCTGGGGCAACACCCAAGCCTTCCCATATGGCCATTTGTTGGCCCCGGTCTGGACGCGTGTGGCGCTGGTGCGCAAGGCCAATCACCTGTGCCTGCTGGACGACCCGTCAACGCTGTCGACCTTCTCCACTGCCGCCAGCCTGGAGCCTGTGGTCACTGCGGCCATCGCTGCGGGCCAGTGCTTTTCGCCGCGTTAGCGGCGGGGCGGCATGCCGGTCGTAGCCCGAGTCGCCGAAGCGGATGCTCGGGTATGGGATTGCAGGCCGGTGCGCGGGTCGGTGGTGGTATTGGGCCCGTGTTGCGCTGCGCCAGTTCATGACAATAGATAAATTGTGCTACCTGATCTTCTGGGCGATCAGCCCTCAAGCCCGCAGCCTCGGGTGCAGAACGTGTAGCTCGCCTTCACCCACGCATTGCGCGAACTGCCATACACGTGCGTGGCAATACCGCTCAGGTTGATGCGCTGCTTGTTGGCGTTGGCCCACTATCGGCAAAGCTGGGTCGCATATGAAACGCTGGTATTGACGTTGTATATACTTTATTGATACCAACGTTTGCGGAGCCGGGCATGTCCAAAGAAGCCGTGTTCACCATGAAGCTGGAGCCGGAGCTGCGCGACGCCTTCATGGCCGAGGCCGAGGCCAGCCACCGCCCGGCATCGCAGGTGGTGCGCGAACTGATGCGCGAGTTCATCGAGCGCCAACGGCAGGCCCGCGAGTCCGACGCGTTTTTGCGCACTAAAGTCGAGACGGCGCGCGCGCAGATTGCCTCTGGACAGGTGGCAAGTGATGCCGAAGTGAAGGCACGCGCTGCGCTGCGTACCAGAACGGGTGGCGCTGGCGCATGAAGGTTGGGTGGACCCTGTCCAGCACACCGGGCGCCTGGTGCGCCTGGGGCGCGCACTATGGAACGCCGGCCTTCACCGGCGCCCAGGCTGCGGCGCAGAAAGTCGTGCGGCGAGCCATGGTGGCTTGATCGCGGGAGGCGCCAAGACCCCTGCATCGGCACTGCTGGCGCTGCACGTGTGCTGCAGCGCCTGAACAATTTCTCTCTCAGGTCGTCACCACGATAGGAAAGCGCGCCTGCAGCCCATCCGCACCGCGGGTGAACGGCACCGTGAGCGCATCGCGCCCGGCTTCGGACAGGTTGCGCCACAGAAAATCGCGCGCATTGCCGGCGTCACCGGCCACGTAGAGCTGCGTGGTCAGCAGCTCGCGCGAGCCCAGGCGCACCTTGAAGTGCACGTGCGGCGTGCGCCCGCTGTAGGGCACGGGGCGGATGGTGCGAAAGCGGTAGCTGCCGTCGGCCCCCACGGTCACCTTGCCAAAGCCCTGGAAGGCGGCGTCGGCCTTGTCGCCGTCGCCCGGGTGGTGGTAGTGGCCGTGTTCATCGCACTGCCAGATCTCGACCTGTGCGCCGCGCACGGGCTTGCCGGCCAGGTCGGTCACCGTGCCCTCGACCCAGGCGGGCTGGCCGCCCCTGTAGCTCAGTTGGCCGTTGCGGAGCAGGTCGTGGTCGGCATCGTCAGGCAGGCGAACGGGATAGAAAGGCCCCTCGGTCTGCGATGGGGTAGCGATGCGTGTGGCAGCCGGTTGGGCCCGGGCGCCCAGCCAGAGCGCGGGGGCGACTACCAGGGCAGCGGCGACGGTGCGCCGGGGCAGGGCGGTGGTGGTGGGCGCTGGCGTGGTGGTGTGCATCGCCATGTGAGCGCAGGGCGGGGCGCGAGTTCCCGCACAGGTGCTGTCAGCCCGGGTTTTCATTCCAGTGCTTGGCCCACAGGGCCTCGCCGCGTTCCAGCGCAGCGCCCAGTTCCTTCTTGCGGCGCTGGGCCACGGCCATGATGAGTGCGTTGGAGACCGACAGGGCGGCGGTGTACGAGTCGAACGGCGATGCGCTGGAGGTGCGCACCAACAGCACCTGGTGCGCCGAGGCCACGGGCGGCGCAGTGGGCGCATCGGTCATCACCACCACCTGGGCGCCTTGCTCCCTGAAGTATTTTGCGGCGCGCGTGATGGCCAGCGAGTGGCGCCGGAATGTGGGGGCCAGCAGCACGTCGTGCTCGCCGATCCAGAGCATTTCATCCTCTACGAACAGGGGCGTGGTCGCGGCCATCAGCCGCACGTCGGGCAGGCACAGGTTCAGGTGCAGGGCCAGGTGGCTGGCAATGGGGGCGCCGTGGCGCTGGCCCAGCACGTGCACGCGCGCCTTGCGCTGGGTGAGCAGGCGCACCGTGGCCTCGAAGGCCGCCACGTCGAGCGCGGCGAAGGTGGTGGCCAGGTTGTGCTGGTCGTGCAGCAGAACGTTGTCCAGGCAAGAGCGGATGGAGATGTCGTCGCCGATCACGGCGCTGGCCCGCGTGCCGGGTGTGGCCAGCAGGGCTGTCACCTCAGAGCGGGCTTCCATCTGCGCCTGGGCATAGCTTTCGTAGCCCAGCTTGACGAGCAGGCGCACCACGGTGGAGGCGCTGGTGTTCACCTTGCGCGCTAGCTGCGTGGCCGACTCGAGCAGGCCCTGCGGGTGCTGGGCCTGCAGCTCGGCGACCAGGCGCTGCTCGCTCTTGGTGAGCTTCTTGCCGTAGCTGGCGATGCGTTGGTTCAGGTTCATGGCCATCCGATTGTGCGCAGATCTAGGCAATGTCCATTTTGCGCGTGTTGTTGCAAATTTGAAATCAAACTGCAAGAATATCTTCAAATTTTTCCATCCCACTGCTCTACCACCCCAGGACGCCAATGAACTCCACATCCCCTGCCTCCACCCTGCGCCGCCGCGAGCTCCTGGGTGCCGGCCTTGCTGCCGCCGCTGCCGCATTGCCTTTTGCGGCCCATGCGCAGGCCTTTCCATCCCGGCCGGTGACACTGGTGGTGCCGTTCCCTGCGGGCGGCTCGGTGGACCTGATCGCGCGGCTGTATGCCGAGCCGCTGGCCAAGGCGCTGGGCACCTCGGTGGTGGTCGACAACCGGGCCGGTGCCGGCGGCTCCATCGCCAGCGCCCAGGTGGCGCGCGCCAAGGCCGATGGCTACACGCTGGTCGTGTCCTCGCAAAGCTCGCACCTGGCCAACCCGCTCACCCAGTCCAACGTGGGCTACGACCCGATCAAGGACTTTGCCTCCATCGCGCAGCTGGCGCGCACGCCCAATGTGCTCGTGGTCAACCCGGCCGTGCCGGCGAAGAACCTCAAGGAGTTCATCGCGCACGTGAAGGCCAACCCCGGCAAGCTCAACTTCTGCAGCGCCGGGCCGGGCAGCATGGGCCAGCTCAATGCAGAGCTGTTCAAGAACGCCGCGCAGCTCGATGCGGTGCACGTGCCCTACCGGGGCGGTGGCCCGCTGGTCACGGCGCTGATGGCCAACGAGGTGCAGTTCGGGCTCGACAACCTCGCGCCCTTCCTGCCCCAGATCCAGGCCGGCAAGCTGCGTGCGCTGGCCGTGGCTGCGCCCACGCGCCTGTCGGTGCTGCCCGATGTGCCCACCTTCGAAGAACTGGCCTACCCCCTGAGCAACTCCACCTCGTGGATCGGCCTGGCCGCGCCCGCCAAGACGCCGCCCGAGGTGCTGGCCGCGCTGTACAAGGCCGTGCGCTCGGTGGCCGAGCAGCCCGCGATGATCGAAGCGCTGCAAACACGCGGCGCGCTGGTGCCCGAGGCCCTGTCGTCCGCGCAGTTCACCGCGATGATGGGTGAGCGCCTGGCGGTGTATGGCGACCTGGTCAAGCGCCTGGGCATCCGGGGTGAGTAAGCCGATGTCGACGCAAGCCGCCTTCGCCCCCGACAATTCGCCCCTGGAGGTGCTGCCGCGCGACCTGTCGGCCTACCGCCAGGGCAACACCGGCATCGCCTATGTGCACCGCTTCGAGTCGGGCCGGACCGGTCCGCACGTGCTGATCAATGCGCTCACGCATGGCAACGAGATCTGCGGCATGGTGGCCGCCACGCACCTGCTCGACACCGGCGTGCGCCCGAAGATCGGCACGCTCACGGTGGGCTTTGCGAATGTCGAGGCCTACGAGGCCTTCGACATCGACCGGCCGTACGAGAACCGCCAACTGGTACACAACCTCAACCGCATCTGGTCGCCCGAGATGCTGGACGGCACCGAGCAGAGCCCCGAGCTGCGCCGTGCGCGCGAACTGCGCCCGGTGCTGGCTGCGGCCGACAGCATTCTCGACATCCACTCCACGCGCGCGCCGGTGCAGCCCTTCTGGGTCTACCCGGAGTTCGAGCGCAATGCCGGCCTGGCGCTGGCCGTGGGCAACCCGCTGGTGCACCTGGTGATGCCACCGGGCTCGGCACCAGGCACAGGGGTGATGTCCTATGCCCGCCACGGCGACCCGGCCAGCGACAGCCTGGGCGCGGTGGTGGTGGAGTGCGGGCAGCATTTCGCCCGGTCATCTGCCGACCTGGCCACCGACGTCACGCTGCGCTTTCTGGCGCACCATGGGCTCATCGACGCCCTGCCTGCACCCGCCGACAGCGCGCCCGCGCGGCGCTTTCGGCTGCTGGAGGTGCACTTGGTGCAGACACCGCAATTTGCCTTCACGCGGCCGGTCATCGGCTTCGAAACCTTTGCCAAGGGCGAACTGATCGCGGTGGACGCCGACAAGGAAATCCGCTCGCCCTGCGACGGCTGCACCATTTTCATGCCCACCCGCGATCCGGTGGTGGGGCGCGAGGGGGTGTACCTCACGGTGCAGGTCTGAAGCTCCTCACAGCCGCTGCCGGTAGGCCGCAGGGGTCTCGCCGAAGCTGCGCTTGAACAAGGTGATGAAGGCGCTGGCCGTGGCATAGCCCAGGTCCAGCGCGATGCTGTTCACGGGCACGTTGGCAGCCAGCATCTCCAGTGAGCGCATGAGGCGCGCGCGCTGCCGCCAGGCGGTGAAGTTGAAGCCGGTTTCCTCCACGAAGCGCCGGCTCAGCGTGCGCGAGCTCAGGGCCGCCCACCGGGCCCAGGCCTCCAGGTCGCGCCCGTCCGCCGGGTCGGCGATGAGCGCACGCGCAATGCGCTGCAGGCGCACATCCTTGGGCATTTGTTCCCGCCGCGCACTGGACAAGCGCGCCCCACATGACCCTGTACTACAGCCCCCGCGACGTGCCGGAGCACCCCGTGGAGCCGCTGAGCTGGACGGTGCGCGAGTTCCAGCTGCTCTACAACCGGCTGGGCTCGGGCGGCCCCCACCGGGCGCTGGGGCGATGGCGGTGGGACCACCACCGGTTTCACTAGACCCGGACGCGGATGGGTTCAAGCGGCGCCAGGAGCGCGCGCATGGCCAATGAGGGAGAGGCGAGGCACGCCTCTGGCCAGAGGCAATGCGCGGGTGAGAGCATTGGGTAACTTGAACTGGGCAACGGTCTCCACAAGCCCGTGCGCCTGGTGGCTCAGACTCGACGCAGCAGCAGCCATCTCTTCGACCAGGGCGGCGTTTTGCTGGGTGGTCTGGTCCATCTGCGTCACCGCCTCGTTGATCTGGTCCACCCCCATGCTCTGCTCGCCGCTGGCGGCGCTGATTTCGCCCATGATGTCGGTAACGCGCCGGATGGAATCGACCACCTCGCCCATGGTCTGGCCTGCACGGTCCACCAGGGCGGTGCCGGCTTCCACGCGTTCCACGCTGGCACCGATCAGTCCCTTGATTTCGCGGGCCGCCGAAGCGGCGCGGCCTGCAAGGTTGCGCACTTCGGTGGCCACGACGGCAAAGCCCCGGCCCTGTTCGCCTGCGCGGGCCGCCTCTACGGCCGCGTTCAAGGCCAGGATGTTGGTCTGGAAGGCAATGGAGTCAATCACGCCGACGATGTCCGCGATCTGCACGGAACTCTCGTTGATACTCTTCATGGTGTGGACCACTTCGGCCACCACGGCACCGCCCTGCAGCGCTACCGTCGAAGCGCTCAACGCGAGTTCATTGGCCCTGCGGGCACTTTCAGCGTTCTGCTTTACCGCAGAGTTCAGCTGCTCCATCGAGGCCGCGGTTTCCTCCAGGGCGCTGGCCTGCTCTTCTGTGCGCGAGGACAGGTCGGTATTTCCCTGGGCAATCTGCTCCGAGGCGCTGGCCACGTTTTCGGAGCTCTGATGCACCGAGGAAACCATGGCCACCAGGCTGTCCTGCATGCGCTTGAGTTGTGCCATCAGGCTGGTGGTGTCTCCATCCTTCAGCGCGATGGCCACAGTGAGGTCGCCCTGCGCCACGCTCGTTGCCAGATGGGCAGCAGTGCCAGGCTCCGTGCCCAGCTGGCGGATGATGCTGCGGGCCACCAGGTAGCCGAAACCCAGCGCAAACAGAAGGCCCATGCCGATGGCCAGGGCGACGAAGAGCTGCGTGTTCTGGTAGGACGCGACTGCATGTTCGTATTCGGCGCGCGCAGTATCCAGCTGCACCTGCACCAAGCCCCCTAGCACGTCCTGCAAGGGGTCGAGTGCAGGGTACATGTCCTTGGCGGCAAATTGGGTCAATGCGGCCAGGTCGCCTTTCTGAAGGTGTCCCTCCAGGATTTTTACCGAGCCGTCGGCGGCGGGCAGCAGCTTTTTGAACTGCTCCACCAGGCGCACTTCTTCAGGCACCAGAGTGGTTGCCAGGTAGGCATTCCAGTTGTCGCCGATCTCCTTCTTGGCCTTGCTGATGGAGTCCAGGCCTTGCTGGGCTGTCAACGCACCGTCGCGCACCTTGTGCGCCGTATCAACGATGTTGACCGCATACGCGTCGGATACCAGTTTGATCTGCTTGAGTGGTACCACCCGGTCTTGGTAGACGGTGTTCAGGCCTGCGTTGGAGCGTTGCATGCCCATCAGGCCTGCTGAGCCAATGACAGCCATCAAAGTGCACATTGCTACAAGGAGCAGGGAGAGGCGGGTGGATATTTTGGTGTGCTGGAAGTTCATGGGAGGGTTCAGGTTGGGATGTGTTGATGGTTCGGAATAAAGAGTCAACGCTGGCCTGCCCCTGAGCGCGCTCCAATCAGGGTGGTGGACCGAAAGCCTCACCTAGATAGTGGTGATAATGATTCACATTGCGATTTTTTATCATTTCAATCAAATGAGTGAATTATTTTGTTTTTGTGCTTTTCTGAATCCAAAGCTGCCCAGCCCTAAGGCAGTTGGAGGGCGCGGCCCATTGCGGGCAACCCCGGGGCTATACGTGCCGCTTGGGGCTTTTTTCCTGCATACGCCAGCTCCCTTCCTTTGGCCTTGTGCTGCGCTGGCGTCTTCTGTTGAAGTGGGCGAGGGCGGCTCTCATTGCCATGAACATGGATCTGAAATACCGAAATGGCGCGCTGCACTGTCTCGGCGCTTTGGCTCAGGGTTCCAGCGGACGCGGCGGACTCTTCCACGAGTGCGGCGTTTTGCTGGGTGACGGTGTCCAGCTGCAGCACCGCCTCATTAACCTGTGAGATGCCCTGCGACTGTTCCCTGGTCGCACCGGTGATCTGTCTCACCATGTCGCCCACCTCGCGCACGGAGGTTGTGACCTCCACCAGTGTCTTGCCTGCGCCATGGATGCGTTCAGAGCCTTCGGCGATGCGCTGGGCGGCTTCCGCAGTCAACTGCTGAATTTCCTTGGCGGCAGTGGCGCTGCGTTGGGCCAGCGCACGCACTTCCGTCGCGACCACGGCAAATCCCCGGCCGCTTTCCCCGGCGCGAGCGGCCTCCACCGCTGCATTGAGGGCGAGAAGGTTGGTCTGGAATGCGATGCCTTCGATGACCGCCGTGATGCTGCCGATCTTGCGGGAGGTTTGCTCTATGGCGTCCATCGCCACACGGGCATCCTGCACCGCTTGTTCTCCGCGGCCTGCAATGAGGCCGCTGTCATCGCTGCGTGTCGCCATCACTGAGGCTGTTTCTGCGGTCTGGCGCACTGTGCTTGCCAGTTCCTCCATGGCCGCTGCGGTTTCCTCCAGGCTGGCGGCCTGCGTTTCCGTGCGGCCCGCCAGATCGAAACTGCCCTGCGCGATTTCCCTGGCGGAGGCGTTGAATCCGGTGATCTCCTTGCGAACATCGCCGACCACCGCACGAAGGTTGATCTGGACCTGGTTGAGCCGGCGCATCAAGGCACCCATGGGCTCGGGAAAGTCAAGGCGTGGGAGGCCCGTCAGATTGCACGCCGACAGTTCGCCCGCAAATCGCAAGGCTTCGTGCAGCGCCGCATTCAGGCGCCAGGTGAACCAGGCAAATACGATGCCGAGGCCGGTAGCGAGGATGCTGGTTCGCGCGATGGTCGCCAACGCGCCTTGCCAGTCCATGGCGTCGGGAAGCATCGACAGGGTGGCCACCAGTGCCAGTGCGAAGCCCATGCGCGATGTCAGCGATGACTGGATCGCCGAGGCAGCCAGGCCTCGCACACCCCGTCTGCGAACCTGGCCGGCTGCAATATAAAAGTCCTCCTTGCCGTTCTTCTCCTGCTGTGCCAGCCGCAGGTACAGCGACTGTGCTGCGTCGATCTGCTCCCGTGTCGGCTTGGTGCGAACGGACATGTAGCCGCTTGGCTTGCCCCCTTCCATGATGGGCGTGACGTTCGCCACCACCCAGTAGTGGTCGCCGTCTTTGCGGCGGTTCATGACCAGGCCGGTCCAGGGCTCGCCACCGCCTATGGTCCGCCACATGTCCTTGAATGCTTGCGCGGGCATGTCGGGGTGCCGGATCATGTGGTGCGGCTGGCCAATGAGTTCTTCGTACGCATAACCGGACACGTCGACGAAGGCGTGGTTGCAGTGCGTGATGACCCCCTGCCGATCGGTCATCGACACCAGGGAGTCGGTATCGGGATAGTCGTGCTCACGGTGGGTGACGGGAAGGTTGATCTGCATGGGGAATCCTTCTTAGGAATGGGTGGGTGGCAGTGGGGCCAAGCCCTGCTAGTGAATGGCTGCTTGCGACTCGTTGCCCAGCAGCCTTCCTGCGTCGGCGATGCAAACGTGCCGCTGGTGAACCGTCAGGATTCCTTCCTGGGTCAGCCTGGAGAACAGCCGGCTGACGGTTTCGAGCTTCATCCCGAGGTAGGAGCCGATTTCTGCCCGCGTCATGCGCAGCACCAGCTCCGACTCCGAGAATCCGCGCGCATGAAGGCGCTTGACCAGGTTCAGCAGGAATGTCGCGAGCCGCTCCTGCGCCCGCATGCTGCCCAGCAGCAGCATCATCTGGTGCTCGCGAACGATCTCCCGGCTCATCGCCTTGTGCAGGTGCTGCTGCATGGCGGGCAATTCACGCGAAAGCTCGGCCAGCCGGGTGTAGGGAATGGCGCATACCTCCGAATCCTCGAGGGCCACCGCGCTGCCCATGTGGCGCTCCGTGACGATCCCGTCCAGGCCAATCATCTCGCCGGCCATCTGGAATCCAGTCACCTGCTCGTGCCCTGTCTCGGTGGCCAGGCCTGTCTTGAAAAAGCCGCTGCGCACGGTGAAGAGGGCCTTGAACGCATCGCCGTCGCGAAACAGGTGCTCGCCCCGCTTGATCCGGATGCGCCGAATCGACAACTGGTCCAGACGCACCCGTTGCGATGGCTCCAGGTCCACGGGAAAGCACACATCGCGTTGTGTGCACTGGGAGCAGGTGGCGGTGGTAGAAGCGTTGGTCATGGTGCAGGTCCCCGGTTGGTGTCACGACTGTAGGCAGCCGGCCGGGATCTGGCTGTGGGGAGTTCTCCACTGCGCCTGACGGGAGCTTCGGTCATGTTTCCTTGGCCGCCCTGACAAAGCGAACCTACAATGACCGAAAGAGGGTGGAGCGGCATGGGTGGTGCATCGGTGCATGCGCTGCCTGCCGCCTGGTTCCAACAAGAGGCGTACCTCCATTTGACTGACATGCCGCCACTGCCGACCGAGGCACAGACCGGGCTTTCCGACAGCGAAGCCCGGCTGCGGGCGTTGTTCGAATCGGCCATGGATGGCATCGTCACGATCGATGCAACGCAGCGCATCGTGCTCTTCAACAAGGCGGCGGAGCGCATGTTCCGCTGCGAGGCTGCGCAAGCGCTGGGCCACCCGATCACCCGCTTCATGCCCCAGCGATTTCGTGGGCAGCATGCGGCGCACGTCGAAGCGTTCGGCACCACAGGCATCACCACCCGCCGCATGGGCTCCATCGGGGCCATCAGCGGCCTCAGGGCAGACGGGGAGGAGTTCCCCATCGAGGCATCCATCTCGCAGGTGGAGATTGCCGGGCAGAAGCTCTTTACCGTCATCCTGCGCGACGTCACCGAGCGGGTCCAGAATGAGCTGCGTCTGCGCGAGCAGCAGGAGACCCTGGCCGCGGTGATCGATGCGGCCAGCGACGCGGTGATCAGCTGCGACGAGGATGGGCGCATCGTGCTGTTCAACCCGGCGGCCGAACGCATTTTTGGGCGCACCGCAGCCAGCATGCTCAATCAACCGCTGGACTCCCTGATGCCCGAGCGCTATCGCAGCGGGCATGGCGCCGACCTGCATGGGTTTGTGGAATCCAAGGTCACGCGGCGCGCCATGGGCGCAGGCCGCGTCAAAGGCGTGCGCGCCGACGGAGAGGTTCTGGAGCTGGAAGCGTCCATCTCGCGTGCGGTGGTCAATGGCAAGCTGACCCTGACGGCGATCCTGCGCGATGTCACACAAAGGGCGCGGGCAGAAGAAGCACTGCTGCGCTACCAGAGCGAGCTGTCGGATCTGGCGCAGCAGCTCATGCACCAGGAAAAAGAGACGACGCAACGCCTGGCCCAGGCACTGCACGACCAGCTCGGTCAGACGCTCACCGCGATCCGGCTCACCTTCGACGCAAGCGCGGCGAACGCTCAGGATGTGCAGGCCAGCGGGAAGGCCAGACAGCAACTGGGCGGCCTGATTGACCAGGCAATCAAGCAAGTGCGTCAGGTTCTGGTGGATCTGCGCCCGCCATTGCTGGACGATGACGGGCTTGCAGCAGCCCTGGACAACGAATTGAGGTCGCGCGACCTCACCCTTCCGGGCATTGACCTGTTGCTTGAAGTCGAGCCCGAGGTCTCGCGCACGCGCTGGCCAGCCGATGCAGAGTACGCAGCCTTCATGGTTGCGCGAGAGGCCACCTCCAACGCAGTACAGCACGCGAAAGCCACCCTTGTGAGGGTTGTACTGGCAGGCGATGAAAGCCAGTTTCGGATCGAGGTGATTGACGATGGGCAGGGCTGGCCCCTGGATACGCAGATCGCTCGCCCCGGGCACCTGGGCGTGGTGGGCATGCGCGAACGGGCCCTTGCCACGGGTGCCCGCTTCAGCATTGCGCCGAACCCTGGCGGGGGCACCATCGTGCGGCTGGACTGGGGTGCGCACCGATGAGCAGGCTCTACCTGGTGGACGACCACCTGATGGTCCGCGAGGGGCTGCGGGCGGTGCTGCAGATCGCCGGCCATGAGGTTGTGGGCGAGACCGCCGACCCCACCGTGGCCGTAGCAGACATTCTGCGGCTGATGCCGGACGTACTTCTCCTGGACCTGAGCCTGGGCGGAAGGTCTGGATTCGAAGTGCTCGCCGACTTGCAGCGCCGCTCGCTGAGCGTGCGCACCGTCATGCTCACCATGTCGGCACAACCCCAGCATGTGGCCGAATCGTTGCGCATGGGCGCAGTGGGCTATGTGCTGAAGGGTGCGCCATCGAGCGAGGTGCTGCGCGCGATCGAGGTGGTGTTGCAGGGCCGCCGCTACCTTGGCCAGGAGGTGGCGGACCTGGCGGTGCAGGCCCTCACGGCGGATGCAGACGTCGACCCCTTCGGGGCGCTGTCACCGCGCGAGCGGCAGATTGTCGTCATGGTGGTCACAGGCCTGTCCAGTGCCGCCATCGGCCGCGAGCTGCACCTGTCTCCCAAGACCGTGGACACCTACCGCAGCCGTCTCATGAGCAAGCTGGGTACGCCCAATGTGACCGCACTGGTTCGTCTGGCAATGCGCCACCAATTGCTGGGGGCGGACCCTCAATAGCCTGCACCCGGGGGCCGGCGCAGTGCTGCTGCGGCTACCCGATGCCGAGGGCAGGGGAGGCCCGCGGCGGGCTCTTGCGCCTGTGTCGACCCGTTTCCTGTCGAGCTCCCCCCCACCCAGGCCATCGAGACTTCCCCACAGACCGGGCTGCCGGCAGTTCCTACACTGGGCCATCAGGAGCGCGACACGCCCGCTCCCGGTTCCTCTTCAAGGAAACATATGGCCGATCAATCCACAATCTCCATCGACGCACACAGCGCCCACCCCGCATTTGGCAGTGAGGTGGTCGGCATGCTGCTGCAGGCCATGCGGGAATCACCTGCACCGATGGTGCTCACCGAACCGGACGGATGCATCCTCAAGGTGAACGAGGCGTTTGAATGCGCGACCGGCTACGCCATGGACGAATTGGTCGGGCGCAGCCCGGGCATGCTGCGTTCGGGGCTGCAGGGGCGCAGTTTCTACAGCACCATGTGGGCGTCGCTGGGCAGCCAGGGGCGCTGGCAAGGAGAAATCTGGAACCGCCGCAAAGACGGCCAGCTGTCGCAGGAGTACCTGACCATCGTCACCCTGCGTGGATCGGATGGCGTGGCCGCATACCATCTGGGCACCTATGCCGGGCAAGCCTCGCAACAGCTGGGCAGCGGGCGTGCGAGCCGCGATGCCGCCACGGATGCAACCACCGGCTTGCTCAGCCGCAAGGCGTTCACCGAGGCCGCCGATCTCCTGAGCGAGAAGTCCCCCCTGGTGCATGTGCTCGCGCTGGACATCGATGGCTTCACGGAACTCAATGAACTGCACGGGCTGGTGTCGGGCGACGCCGTGCTGCGCCAGATGGCGCTGCGCTGCACGGAGGTCGCCGCTGCCGACGGCCGGCCGGCGGCGGTGGCCCGCGTCGGGCCCGATGAGTTCGCCATCGCGCTGGCAGACCCCCATGCGGGGGGCGGTGATGCGGTTCAGTCGTTCGCCTCGCGCCTGTATGCGAAGACGGCATTGCCCTTTGACCTCGGCGAGGGAAAGCACATCCAGATCTCGGTCAGTGTGGGCTTGTCATCGTTGGCGCAGGGGTGTGCAAGCGCTGCCGAAGCACTGCTCCATGCGTCGGCGGCCCGCCAGGAAGCCGTGCCGGGGTTGCCCATGTTGCAGTGCTATGAGGCTCAGGATGGACAGCGCCGCATGGCGCTCGCGCTGCGCGATGCGGTGCGCCTGGAGCAGATCACCGTAGCCTATCAACCCAAGGTGAATCTGGCTTCCGGGCAATTGTCGGGAGTCGAGGCATTGGCCCGCTGGGTGCTGCCCGATGGCAGCAGTATCTCCCCTGCTGAGTTCATTCCACTGGCGGAGCGCCGTGGCCTGATCGGATTGATTGGCGACAGCGTGATGGAGCAGGCGCTGGCGCAGCTCGCGGCCTGGCAGACGATGGGGCTGGCAGCGCCCGTGGTAGCGGTCAATTTCTCTGCGCTGCAGTTCCAGCGGCAAAACTACGTGCAGCACGTTGCGCTTGCGCTGGACCGCCACGGCATTCCTGCCCGGCTGCTCGAAATCGAATTGACCGAGTCGCTGCTGTTTGGCGATATCGATGCCGTGATGCAGTCGCTGCAGTCCTTTCGCAACCTGGGGGTTGCGCTGAGCATCGACGACTTCGGCACGGGCTATTCCTCCTTGGCCTACCTGCGCCGCTTTCCGGTGCAGTACCTGAAGATTGACCGGCAGTTTGTGTCCGCCATGGGGGACGACGCCAGTGCCTGCGAGATCGTGCGCCTCATCGTGGACATGGCGCACCGGCTGAACCTGCGCTGCATCGCCGAAGGCATCGAAACCGAGGCCCAACTGAAGTTGCTCCAATCCATGGGCTGCGACGAGGGGCAGGGCTTTCTGCTGGCGCGCCCGCTGGACACCGGCGCCATGCAGGCGGTGCTCGCCGGCCGTGTGCCCTGGGCAGCGCTTTTCGAATCGGGGCCTGTGGAATCGGTGCGGGTTGACATGGATCAAGGCGCCAACGGGGGCTGCAAACCACAATCACCCACTGCACGTTGCAATGGCGACGTTGCCAATGTTCCATTTCCTGAAGGGCCTTTCCAAGACATGCGAGCCGTAGCCGACATCTCGGGCGCCGCCTTTCTGTGCCCTCGTGAAGCAGCGCAGGGCCCTGGGCTCTTGAGGAGTGGCATGTGCCAGACAGGCTGAACGCCGTCGGGCAGAACACTGCACCCTGCAGGGTTCTGACCGTGTTGCCGACCCGCTGGCACAGGCAGGCGGTTCAGGCGGTTTGCCGGGTGCGCGATCCCGGCTGCGTCGTCACCGACGTACCCAGCGTGACGGATGCGGTGCTGGTGCTCTTGAGCGAGCCCGTCGATGTGGTGGTGGTGGATACGGGGCTCGCGGGCGATATGCTCGGGGTGCTCCAGCACCATGCCCGCCGCTCAGCGCCCAGGGCGAAGATGGGGTTGTTCAGTGCAGAGCTGCACTCCGGGAGCCCAGCAGCCACCGGCGATCTGTCGCAAGGGCATCCCTGGTCGGACATGGAGGCAATCCTGGATCGTCTGCTTCAGGATGCCTGAGAAGGAGCCGTGGTGAGGTCCGCCTAACTGGTGGTTTGGTGTGTCGCGCGGGGCGCCTCCTGCTTTCAGCGAGAGGCTGAAGGCAGGCCCGACCACAGCTCGTTGAGGTCCGGAAACTTCCATTGGTCAGGGTCCTCGCGGGCCACGATCTTCTCGGTGCAGCCCGGCTCGGCCAGATCGATGGTGGCGGGCGGAATGCGCATGTCTGACTTGGTGGAGAAGAACACCTTCACCCTGGGCGAGGTCAGGGACTGCTGGCCCTGCTCGGTCACCACGCCGATGCGCCCGGAGGTCAGCCGCACCAGCGAGCCCACGGGGTAGATACCGATGCTCTTCACAAACGCCTGGAACAGCCGGGGATCGAAGTGCCCCTTGGTCCACTCGGCCATGCGGCGCAGCGACTCCGCCGGGTCCCAGCCGCGCTTGTAAGGGCGGTCGGAGGTGATGGCGTCGTACACATCGCAGATGGCCGTCATGCGCGCGATCAGGCTGATCTCCTCGCCTTTGAGCTTGTCGGGGTAGCCTGAGCCGTCCATCTTCTCGTGGTGGTGGCGGCAGGCGTCCATCACCGAGTCCTCCACGCTGCCGCCCTCCTTGAGCATCAGGTAGCCCTGGACCGGGTGGCTCTGGATCACGGTGAACTCCTCATCCGTGAGCTTGCCCGGCTTGTTGAGCACCGCTAGCGGAATGGCCGCCTTGCCCAGGTCATGCAGCAGCCCGGCCATGCCGGCGCTGCGGGTGTGCTCTTCGTTGAGGTTGATCTGCTTGGCCAGAGCCACCATAAGCGCACACACGGCCACCGAATGCATGTAGGTGTAATCGTCTGCTGTCTTGAGGCGGGCCAGGCTGATCAACGCGCTCGGGTTGCGCGTGACGGAGTCGGAGATTTCTTCCACCAGGCTGCGCGCATTTTCGGAATTCACCGCCTTGCCCATGCGCGCCTCGCTGAACATCGAGACCATGGCCTGCCTGGCCTCCCCGCAGATGGAGGCGGCCGCCTGCAGCTCGCTGTGCATGCTGGCAGGTGCCCGGCCCCGCGCACGGCGGGGCGGCGGCGAGGGCGGGGGAGGCGGATCCACCACCAGGGGCGGCATGGTGTCGAGCATGCCGAAATCGGTCTCCACCTGAAAATCCGCCTCCTCGCGCGAGACGGAGCGCACACCGGCCGCCACGTCCAACCCCTTGGACGTATCGATCCAGACCTCTTCGATGGACGCGGCCTTGATGCGCGCCAGGTCCTTGGGCTCCTTCAAGACGAACTTGGCCCGCCAGAACGGGTGATCCATCCACGAACCGCAGAAATCGTGCACATACATGCCCAAGGTAAGGTGCTGAATGCTGATGCGCTTGAGCATGAAGAATTTCCCGTTTTGGCTGCGCTTCGGCAGCAATCAAGATTTCAAGATGGAAGAACGTCATTGTCAGCCAGGCAGGGCTTGCTCCGGCTGGAAGGCGTCGTGGCTGAGGTGGCGCCGGAGCCACTGTTTGGCGGGGAGGGCGTCGAATCCTGTGCATGCAGGCCATGGTCCTGGAATGCCTCGGCCTGGCGCCCGATGTCCACAATTTCATAGCTGCCTTGCTTGCCGGCTACTTCGGTGGTGAGCACGTTGAGGCTGCGGCCCTTGTTCAGGTGCAGCGAGACAATGCTGCCCACAAACGCGGGTACCAGATCGATGACAGCCTCCACCACCAGCGCGGTCAGCCGGTTCGCTTCTTTCACGATGAGCAGGCGTCGTTCCGGCCCGGTGATGCAATGCACCCCGTCTGTGGCAAGGCGCAGGTCCAGCAGCGGCACCAGTGTCCCCCGCCATTGGTAGTGGGTTGCCAAGGGCAGTGCGGCCTCTCCCTCGTCTGCTTCTGCCTTCACGATCTCCTGTATGCCCTTCAAAGGGGTCGCCATGGCACGACCTGCCTGAAAGACCAGGTGTGCTTCTGGTGAGACATTGGCCTCATCTCCAGACCGGCCATCGAGACCCTTGCCCAGGCTGGAGCCGGATTGGCCGAGCGTCTGCATCTCTTCGGAGCCGATGGCACCCATGGGCAAGGCGCTGAACAGTGCTGTGACCGACAGCAGCTGTATGGGGCGCCCGGCGGGGTCGCCGGGGTCTGAGACCACGCTGGAGCCCAGCGGGGTGACCGCGGGCTGAAGCCGGTTTGACTCAAACCGTTGTACCGCCACGAACTCGTCGACGAGTATCCCCAGGGCTTCGATTGGCGTGCGGAGCACCAGCAGCCACGGTTGAAGCGGGGTGTCGGGAGAGGGGAGTTGCAGACCCAGTTCGTGGTGGATCCCAACCACTGGTACCTTGCGCTGGCCCCAGGCAAACACGCCTTGCAAACCCTTGACCAGGCTCGGCAGCTTTTGCAGGGGCGGGGTCGGCATCAAGGTGCCCACCGACTGAACTGGCACCGCAAAGCGCAACCCTCCCAGCCCGACCACGACGTGGGCCTCCGTGGGGGCAGGGCGCGCATCGTCGATGCTGCCTTGCTGGGCGGGCGGGCTGTCGGATGCTGAAGACGTTTCCAGCGCCTGGCGCATGGCCAACTGTTCCTGCACCCAGACCTGGGTTAGCTGCAGAAGATGCTCGGTATCCAGCAGGGGAACCGGGTGCTCGAACCCCTTGACGTGAAGGACACTGTGGAACAGCTCTTGCGCAGCGCTGTCATGGTGTATCTGGTGCACGGCGCCAGGCTCAACCAGCACGATGCCCACCGTGCGTTCAATGGCGATGCCGGTCATCCGCCCCGATTTTTGCAGGATCATGACCTGCGCAGGCGTGGCGGTTTCATCCGCATGCAGCAGGCTGCCCCAGCAGGCCAGGTCCACGATGGGCACCACCTGTCCCCGGTGCTGGAATACGCCCACCAAAGCACGTTCGCTGCGCGGCAGATGGGCGGCCGGTCCGTTGAGCGGCAATGCCTGGCCCACTTCGTTGACCGGTAAGGCCAGGGTGATGCCTGCTGTTCGGACCATGGCATAGCGGTTGGCCCTGGGTGGGGGGAGAGAGGACGAAGTCGACACTGCTTCAGCCTCCGTTCGCCGAGCCATGCAACTCGGACAGCAGGCGCGCAGCGCTGTGCGTCGCCTGGGCCTGCTGCGCCGATGCCTTGTGGATATCCGTCATGGCGGAGCAGGAGTTGCCCACCGCGCGCGTGATGCGCGAAAACACGTCCTCGACCTGCTCCGAGAGCCTGCTTCCCTCTTCGATGCGCAGCAGGGTCTCGGTCATCAACTGGCTGATGCCTTTGGTCGCGGCGGAGGATTTCTCTGCCAGCTTGCGAACCTCGTCGGCCACGACCGAAAAGCCCAGGCCGTGGTCGGCGGCACGGGCGGCTTCAATGGCGGCATTGAACGCCAGCAGGTTGGTCTGGCTGGCAATGTCGCGGATGGTGTCCACAATGTCGTTGACGCTGCGCGATGCATTCTGTATCTGCCGCGTCGCTTCGCGTGAGCGCTCCAGCAGCGCCGTGCCGCCGGATGCCTCCTCCTGGGCCGAGAGAGCGAGCGCAAGCGACTGCTGCGAGCTGCTGGTGATGCCATCGGTAGAGTCCGACAGTTGTTCCAGTACCGCAGATATCTCGGGGACTTTTTCGCGAATCGTTTGTTCCCTGTGGACCTGTTCGGTCACGTCAATCGCGAACTTGACGACCTTGTAGGGATTGCCATTTGCATCCAGGATGGCGTTGTAGGTGGCCTGGATCCAGACCTCTGCCCCATGCTTGCCCATGCGCATGTAGCGTCCGCTCTGGAACTGGCCCAGCGACAGATCGGCCCAGAAGTTGCGGTACTCGGCAGACTTCACCAGCTCTGGCGTGCAGAACATGCTGTGGTGCTGGCCCTTTATTTCTGGCAGCGTATAGCCCAGGGCGCGCAGGAAGTTGGGGTTGGCGTCGATGACGTTGCCCTGCATGTCGAACTCGATGACCGCCTGTGAGCGCGACAGGGCATCGAGCTTTCCCTCGAATTCACTGCTGCGCAGCTTTTCGGCCGTGATGTCTGTGGCGAACTTGACCACGCTTTCAGGCCGCCCGTCGGCGTTCAGTACCGGGTTGTAGGACGCCTGTATCCAGATCTCTTTACCCTGCTTGTCCATGCGCCTGTATTCCCCCGCATCGAAATCGCCCCTTCCCAGTCGGTCCCAGAAGAGGGCGTACTCGCGGGACTTGGCAAACTCCGGCGCGCAGAACATGCGGTGGTGCTGCCCCTGCACCTCCTGCAGCGAGTAGCCAAAGGTCTGCAGAAAATTGTCATTCGCGTGCAGGACCCGGCCATCAAGCGAAAACTCGATGACCGCCTGCACGCGGTTGATGGCTGCGTACAGCGCCTGCGTGCGCGGGCCCTGTTCTGCCAGCAGTAAATCTGATGCGGCGATGGATGTGGAGTTCATGGAGAAGCTCTCGGGAGATGGATTGGTCAGGCGAATCGCTCGGTGTGGAGCCGGGCAAAAGTCAAATGACCAAGACTTGCTTTGTAGGTGGCGCTGCCCCTGCTGCGGCTACTGCACCACCGGGGCGAGACGGAAACCATGCAGCAGCCGGTCAGAAGTTTTCCCATTCGTCGTTGTTGCCTTGCGCGGGCTTGCCGGTGGCCAGGGCGGGGCTGGTCCGCAACGATGCCGGGCCCGTCAGTGGTTTGGCCTTGGCCTGCGTGAAGCCGCCATTGCCCTTGGGCAGCGCCTTGCGCTGTAACGTGGTGGGGCGCGGCGCGGCGGTGGCCGGGCGGGGCGCTGGGGCCGGCGCGCTGCGGGCGCTGGCATCGAGCTTGAACACCGCCACCGCGTTGACCAGCTCGCCTGCCTGGCCGTTCAGGCTGCTGGCTGCTGCCGCCATTTCTTCCACCAGCGCTGCGTTCTGCTGGGTGGCCTGGTCCATCTGCGTGACCGCTTCTCCTACCTGCGCGACGCCTGCAGCCTGCTCGCTGCTGGCAGCACTGATCTCACCCATGATGTCCGTGACGCGACGGATGGAGGCGACCACCTCGGTCATGGTGGTGCCGGCCTTGTCCACCAGCAGGGTGCCTTGTTCCACCCGTTCCACGCTGGCGGTGATCAGGCTCTTGATTTCCTTGGCCGCCTCAGCGCTGCGCCCGGCCAGGCTGCGCACTTCGCTGGCCACCACGGCAAAGCCCCGGCCCTGTTCGCCCGCCCGGGCGGCTTCCACGGCGGCATTCAGCGCCAGGATGTTGGTCTGGAAGGCGATGCCGTCGATGACCGAGATGATGTCGGCGATCTTGCTGCTGCTGGCGTTGATTTCCTTCATCGTCTCCACGACTTCGGACACCACATCGCCGCCCTGCACTGCCACCGTGGAGGCGCTGATGGCTAATTGGCTGGCTTGGCGGGCGCTGTCCGCGTTTTGCTTGACGGTGCTGGACAGCTCCTCCATGGACGCTGCAGTCTCTTCCAGCGCACTGGCCTGCTGTTCGGTGCGGCTGGAGAGGTCGTTGTTGCCCGATGCAATCTCTGCACTGGCCGAGGCTACGCCTTCGGCGTTCTGGCGCACGGCGCCCACGGTGGTCACCAGGCTTTGCTGCATGCGCTGCAGGGAACTGAGCAAGTGACCCGTTTCGTCCTGGCTCTGGACCACGATCTGGCCGCTCAGGTCGCCCTGGGCGATGCGATCGGCCGTTTCGACGGCCTGTTCCAGGGGGCGGGTGATGGAGCGGATCAACCACAAGGCTGCCAGCGTTGCAAAGGCCACGGCCAGGGCTGCCGCCGCTATCAGCACCACCCGTGCGGTTGCCTCAGTCTGTTTGGCATTTTCAGCTTCTTGCCGTGCTCCCTTGCTGTTGAGCTCCACCAGCTTACCGAGGGTGGCAGACGTCTTGTTGAACAACTGCAGGGATTCGCCACCCAGCAAGGCTGCCGCCTGGTCCTTGTCGCTCTTGCGCGAGAACTCGAATATTTTCGCTGTGAGTTCCAAGTACTTCTTGCTGTCGGCGATGAAATCGTCGTACATCTTTCGCTCTTCTGGCGAACTGATGAGGGCTTCGTAGGATTTTTTCAGTTTGTCCAGCTCTGCCTGCAACTCGCCCATGGATTTCTCGTGGGTGGCGGTGGCGGCTGCATCGGCGGCCATCACATGGCGCAGTTCAAAGAGTCGGGCCTTGGCAATGGCGGTGTCGAGCTGGTTCACCAGTTCCACACTGGGGAGCCAATTGCCGGTGATCTCGCGGGTCTGGGCGCCCATGGCAGCCAATTGCGACCAGGCGGCGATGACGACGGCCAGCAAAACGGCGACCAGTACCGCGAACGTGCCGGCCAGGCGGGTAGAGATTTTCAGGTTGTTCATGGGAATGCTTCTAGGAAGGTGGATCCGTGCCCAACTCGGCAATAGTGGGCGTTCTTTGGGAGGTTGTTGATTGCAGTGCGTTGGATCAGGCGGTCGCCGTGGACTCGACCAGCCCGATTTCCTCGTGGCTGAGCAGGGCGTTGATGTCCATCAGGATCAGCATGCGGCCGTCCACATTGGCGATGCCCTGCACGAACGAAGGGTCCACGTCGCCCTGGGTTTCGAACTGAGGAGCCGGCTTGATGAGTTCGGGCGCGAGAGACACCACGTCGGCCACCGAATCCACGACCGCGCCAATCACCGAGGTGCCGATGTCCAGGATGATGACCACGGTGAAGTCGTTGTAGGCGACCTCGGCGCACTGCAGTTTGATGCGCAGGTCCAGGATGGGGACGATGCGCCCGCGCAGGTCGATAACCCCCTTGATGAAGTCCGGCGCGTGTGCCAGGCGGGTCGGCTGCTCGTACGAGCGGATCTCCTGCACGCGCAGGATGTCGATGGCGTACTGCTCGGCGCCCAGGCGAAAGGCCAGGTACTCACCCGGTGCGGCGGAGTCCAGAGCGATGCCTGAGTTTTTGGGGGTGGTGGAAATTGTGGTGTTCATGATAAAAAAAGTGGTGTCTTGCGGGTTTTCCGTAATTTTAATGATAAAAATGATTTAAGCAAGAGATTTACGTGGTGCTTTGGCGATAAATTCATATTTGCTACCTTTGGGGGATTCCGCAGGCGGCGCCGTTGGGGTAGGGAGATGGCCCAGCGCGGGGCCGCCGCTGGCGGCCTGCGCACCACCGTGATCCTTGGAAAGCACTCACCAAAGTGCGCGGTGCCTGAGGGTTGTCGTGCGCGCGATACGACGCAGCTGCGCCCAGCAGGCCGTCGGCATGCACAAGCCACCCACCTGCCACCTTCTTGCCGGCTGTGCGGCTTTTGGAGGCCGGGCTATTCCAGCTCTGCCGGCATGGTCTCGCTGGCGCCGCGTGCGGGCAGGATGATGTGGAACACCGAGCCGCCTTGCCGCACGTTCTCGGCGTAGATCTGCCCGCCAAGGGCCTCCACGATCTTCTTGCAGATGGCCAGGCCCAGGCCTGTGCCCCCTGAGCCGTCCTTGGTCTTGCTGGACTGCTTGAAGGCCTCGAAGATGGCGCCGAGCTCTTCGTGCGGGATGCCCGGGCCGTGGTCGCGCACGGCCAGCCGTATCTGGCCCCGGCGGTCGACCCTGCCCAGCAGGGTGATGGACGATGCTTCGGGAGAGAACTTGATGGCGTTGGCCACCACGTTGCGTATGACCTGTTGGAACCGCACGGGATCGACCTTGGCCGTGAGCGGCAGGTCGCCCAGCGCCACCTCCAGGTGCAGCTTGCGTTGGGCCAGCAGCGGCTCCAGCTCGCGCAGCACGGGGTGGATGATGCCGCGCAGATCCACCCGCTCCAGGTGGAAGGTGCCCACGGTACTTTCCAGCTTGGCCACGTCCAGCAGGTCGTTGACCAGCGAGAGCATGCGTTCGCCAGAGCGGTGGATGTCCTCGAACATGCCCGCCAGCCGGGCGTCGGCCTTGCCGCGCAGCATGCCCAGCTCCGAAAAGCCCATGATGGACTGCAGCGGTGTGCGCAGCTCATGGCTCATGTTGGCCACAAACTCGGATTTGGAGCGGGATGCCTCCTCTGCGGCCTCGTGGGCCTCGCGGGTCAGCCGCTCGGCCTCGCGGAAGTCGCTGACATCCATCAACGTGGACAGAATGCCGGTGGCCTGCCCGCGGGCATCGTTCACCACAGCTTTCGTTACCCGCGTGTCTCGCCAGGTCTGGCCTCCGTGGAGCATCCTTGTCTCGAACATCACCTGGCCACCCCGGCGCCGAAGTTGCCGGTCTGCGGCTTCGTGGACTTCAGCTTCCTCAGCGGGCAGGAAGTCCGACAGGCGCAGGCCGATAACCTGTGCGCGAAAGCGGCCTTTGTATTCCTCCCATGCGCGATTGACGAGCAGAAGACGTCCTTGCATGTCGGTCATGGAGATTGGCAGGGGATTCATCTCCAGCATCAGCCCGCGGAACTCCAGCTCATTTTGAAGCGCTTTCTGGGCCACCCAGCGGTCCGTCACGTCAACGGCACTGCCGGCGTATCCCGCCAGTTTTTGGTCTTCCAGCAGGGGCACTATGGCCACGTCGAACAGCAACTGGCGACCGCCGTCGAGGCGGAACATGGCCTGGCAGGTGCGGACACCGCCTGCCTCTCCACGGGCAAAGAGCTTGTCTACCTCGGACCTGTAGCTGGGGTCCACCAACTCCTGCAGTGGGCGGCCAATGGCCGCTGATTCGCTGCCACCGGTGAGCAACGGTAGCCGCGCGTTGACGAAAGTGATACGACCAGCAGTATTCGTGCGGAAGATGACCTCCTGCACACTGCGCATCAGCACTGCCAGTTCGCGTTCGCTCTTGGCAATGAGGATCTGTGTTTTCTCAGTAAGGCGCTGTGCTGCTTCGCGTGAGCGCAGGCTGCGCCACACCACCAGAGAAAGCAGAAGCATCAGTGCACTGGCCGCAAAACCTACAGAGACATACCCCAAGGCGTCTTGCCGCCACCGATCCATGGCGCTGGCCATGGACTCCTCTACCAGTATGACCAAGGGCTGGGTCCTGGAGAGTCGATATGCAACGATCTGCTCTTGGCCGCCGAAACCTTGTCCCGTAAAAACGCCGTGCTGGTGTGCGGGCAGGTGGGTGCGAAATACCGGCAAGTGCCCAACGTCGGCACCTCGCACCGCAAGCGCACCGGAGGTTGCAAGAACCTTACCGTCGTACGAAGCGATCATGGAACTGAAGCCGACTTGCCCCACGGCCATCTGCTGCTGATTCGCGAGTGAATCGGGGTTGAGCAGGCCAACGAGCACCAGCGGCTGGCCATTCTGCGCCACGAACGGCCGCAAAAGAGGGATGAACCCTAAGCCCGCTGGCGTTGCGCGTTGGAGTTTGTCGGTGCTCAAACTTGCAATGCTGCGACCTGGAATAAGGGGGCCCAGCGCATGCACGCCTCTTGGGGGACGGTAGCCCAGCTTCAGCAGGTCAACAACCAGTCCCGCATCACCCGGTGCGCTGCTGGCAACAACGTACCCTCGCTGTCCACCAGCGCAAGACTGCGCATGAAGGGCAAGCCTGCCAATGATTGTTTCAAAAATGCCTCGGTACGTTCCCTGCCCCCGGCTGAAGCGTGCAACGAGGCAAATTCGACGAGGGTGTCCATTGCGAAGAATCCGGTCTCGACGGTGCGAGTTGTCTGGTCCTCCAGCATGCGCGCCAGCAGTTCCGCTTTTGCCTGCGCCGAGCGTACGGTGCCAGCCTTGTCGCTGGCGGCTACCCACAGGGTTGCACCCAGAACACTGGCGGTCAGCAGCAAACCGGCTATCAGCGCGATGGTGCTTAAATTGCGGCCCAAGCTCACGGCTGCCGTCCGCAGATTGCTGCGCAACGTCATGGGGCCAGGCGCTACCGGCATGTCAACGAACTACGATTTCCGCAAGGCCGTTTTTGCTGGCGGCCGCATTCAGTCTGCCATCGCGCTTGATGCGCGTGACAAAGTCATCCAACGTCTTGTGCCAGGCGTCGTCTCCGGTTTTGACAGCGTAGGCATAGGGCAGAACGTGCACAGGCTGGGGCGGAGAAACTATGCGTGCCCAGTCTGCATTGTCGAGCAACCTGCGGCTGTAGGGGTAGTCGGTCAAGAACACGTCTACGCGGCCACTTTCCAGCTCTAGCTCGCGCTTGGACGGAGGGCTCACACTGACTAGTTTGGCGTGCTTTAGGCGCTCGCCCATCACCAACTCCATGGAGGTTCCGGCCTGCACGGCCACCAGAACGCCAGGCTGGTCGATATCGGCCCATTGCTTGATGACCGCATTGCTCTTGGTGGTGATACCGTAGACATCACTGCTCAGGTAGGGCTGGGTGAATTTGAGGTGGGCCATGCGGTGGGTCAAAATGCCGATGGCGAACATGCCCACATCGCAACGGTCCGCCCGCAGGTCTTCCACGATGGTGGCAAAAGACGAGTCGACATAGTCCACCTTCGCCTTGAGATCCTTGCCCAATTCGGCGGACAGGTCGATGTCGATACCAACCAATTGTTGGTTGCGTGGATTTCGGAAAGTGACGCCATAGTATTCGGGCCAAATGCAGACACGCACAACGTGCCTCGTCATTACCCTGTCGTGCACAGGGCCTGCTGACGCGGCCCCGCAGATGAGCAGGCTGGCAAGGGCGCTGCCGCAGGCGATTCGAATGATGGGCTGCATGGCGGTCTCCATGAGGGTAGGCCTGAAATCAGGGGGCGTCGATCAAGTCGGCAAATGTGGGGCGTAGCTCTGTAATTTTGCGTCGCAGGGCGTCTATTTGCTCGAAGTGATGAACGAAAGTGTCCACGATCTGGGGATCGAACGCCTTGCCGCGCTGCTCCACGAGCATTCCACGCGCTTTGAGCGGGGTCAAGGCTGGACGATAGACCCGGTCCATGGTCAATGCGTCGTAAAAATCGACGATGGCAGTGATACGGCCCGACAAAGGTATGTCGTGGCCTGCCAGCCTGCTGGGATAACCCATGCCGTCGAAGCGCTCATGGTGGGTCAGCGCCACTTCAGCCGCCAAGCGAAACACGGGCACCCGAGAGTTGCCAATGATCTCGGCGCCAATGCGCGGATGGCGCTTGATGATTTCACGCTCCTCTTCGGTCAGGGGACCGGCTTTTTTGAGCACATGGTCCGGGGTGCCGATCTTGCCGATATCGTGCATGGGTGCAGCGCGCCGAAGCATGCGGGCAAAGCCCGGTGTCGATCCTACGAGCAGCACCAACGCCTCGGCAAGAAAGCCTATCCGCACGATGTGAACGGAGGTGTCGTCGTCGCGGGCTTCGGCGGCCATGCACAACCGCAGCAATGCTTCATTGTGCGCCCGCGCGATTTCTTCCAGCGCCTTGTTTCGCTCACGGTACATGTGCCCAAAGTCTTCCACGAAACGCAGCATCTGTTCAGCTGCTGCTGCGTCGAAGCGGGTAGTCTCGCCTGCAGGGCGGGAGGCAATCTGCTCAATGGCTTCTGTCATGGGCGGCTTCCAGCCGGTAAATTGATTCCAATACCTGGATGGTGCTGAACGGCTTGGTGAGGTATTCGTCTGCGCCCGCCTTCATGCCGTCGCGGCGGTCTTCTGCCTGGCCGCGTGCCGTGAGCATGATGACTTTGGTGTGCTTCAGTGCGGGGTTTGCCTTGATGCAGCGACAGACGTCCAGGCCCGACAGGGTGCCGGGCATCATGATGTCCATCAGCACTACGTCGGGTGAGTGGGTGCAGGCCATCTCCAGTCCAACATCGCCGTTGGCGGCTTCATAGATCTCGAAATCCTCGAATTCCATGGTCATGTGCAGTAGCTTGCGGATGTCGGCGTGGTCTTCGACGATGAGTACTTTTTTCATGGGGCGCCTGTTTGCAGTTGTTGGCATATTTGGTAAATCCGCCAAATTTTGTCGTTGATTGATCATATCAATCATTTAAATCACTTGCAAGCGCCTTCAATAAAAATGATTTGCAAGTAAAATAGTGCAGCCATGAAAATTGAAACATCATCTTCCGACGCTTCCCCTGCGGCCGACCAACTCACCACCTTTGAGGCGGCGCGCATGCTGGGGATGGCGGTGCGCTCCGTGCAACTGATGGTCGATCGCAACGAACTCCAGGCATGGAAGACGCCGGGAGGGCACCGGCGTATTTCGCGCCGCTCGGTGGAGCAGTGGTTGCGCTCGCGCTCTGGTGGATCGGTGCCAGCGGCTGAGGCGCAGTTGCCGGCTGCCCCAGTGCGTGAACCTTTCAGGCAGCCAGCCAGGCCGATCCCGGAGCTTGCAGATGGCCGAGTGCAGGCGCCCGGCGATATGAAGGTGCTGCTGATCGAGGATTCCATCCATTTCCAGAATCTGGTGTCTTTGCTGGTGGAGCAGCACTTTCCGGCCTGGCAGCTGCACATTGCCAATGACGGCATCACCGGGCTGGCGATGTACGGCCAGATCCAGCCCGATATCCTGATCGTGGATATCCTGCTGCCCGGAATCGATGGAGCGGCCCTCATCACTACGCTGCGCTCGCACCCCCAGTTCGCCAGAAGCAGTCTCATCGTCGTGACCTCGCTGGACGAATCCCAGCGTGCCCCCTATGCGTTTGCGTTGCAGGGGGTGAACCTCATCCACAAGCCCCGGCTGGTGGCTGAATTGCCAGCGCTTCTTGCCCAGAGCGCGGAACTCAGGGCTGCCTCTTGAGCACAGGGCGCGTTCTATGACCAGCGCGTCTGATGCGCCGGTTCGGCGCGTGTTGCTGGTGGAAGACGATGCCTCGATTGCACGCTTCATCGACATGGCGCTGGAAGACCAGGGGGTGGATCTGACCGTGTGCGGCGATGTGGAAAGTGCCTTGGCCGCGCTGCAAGAGCGTCCTGTGGGGCTGGTCATCACGGATCTGATGCTGCCCGGCTTGTCGGGCTACGATCTCGTGGATCGGTTGCATTCCGAGCCCGCGCTGCTCGCTGGCGCCAAGGTGGTCATTTTCAGCGCGGGCGTGAACCTGGACAAGCAGGCGCGGCTTGAAGGCCGTGGCATATGGCGCATCCTGCGCAAACCGGCGTCGGTTGCCCAACTGCAGGCGTGTGTGCTGGATGCCTTTGTGGAGCATGAAGTTGCGCCGGCAACCCTTGCAGTTGTACCGCTGGAGCCTGCCGCTTCCAGCAGGGTGGAAAGCGACGCGGTCCTTGCCTATTTTGGCGGCGACGTAAGCCTGTTCCGTGCATACCGTGCCAAGTGCCTTGTGCAGTTTGAACACGATCTGGTGGCGGGTGATGCCGCCTTGAGCTCCATCGATCTCGCGGCGCTGCAGCGCCTGTCACACAGCCTTGCCACCGTGTTTCGCACGTTGGGCTGGGCAGAGGACGGCAAGGTGGCCAAGCAACTGGAGGTGTTTGCCGCTGAGGGAGATGCGCAGGCTTCAGCCACCGCCTGGGCCCGATTGCGCCCTCGGCTGCTTGGCTGAGACACGGCCTGACGTGCTGACTGCGGGTTGCAGACGTTGCTCAAAGTCGTCCGGCGGCCGCTGTCAGATCTGACATTTCGGGCGTGAACACGATGCTGCGCCCCCGGCCCTGTGCCTTGGCGTAGTACATGGCGAGGTCGGCGCAGTGCATCAAGGCATCGGGCTCCTGCGCATCCATGGGGTACATGGCGATGCCCACGCTGCAGCCAGTCTGAACCGGGAAGCCATCGAGGTTGCGAGGGCTTGAGAGCGCGGCGATGAGCTTGGTGGCCACCATGACTGCGTCCGAGAGCGCGTCGACCTCGCGCAGCAAAACGACAAACTCGTCCCCGCCAATGCGCGCAACGACGTCGCTGGCACGCACTTGGGCTGTCAGGCTCCCGGCCACATCGATCAGCAGCTTGTCTCCAAGGGCATGGCCGAAGGTGTCGTTGACGGACTTGAAGCCATCAAGGTCCAGCAGCAACAGCGCGACCCGCCGGCCAGCGCGCTGTGCATGCGCGACGGCGTGACGCAGGTACTCACTGAACAGCCAGCGATTGGTCAGGCCCGTCAGCGCGTCGTGCGTTGCCTGGTGCTGCAGTTGCCGTTCGGACTGCTTTGCCTCACTGGTGTCTCGAACAAAGGCGATGGTGCCAACATGGCCCCCGCCATCCACGCGGCTCAGTGCGATGTCTATCGGTACCTTGGTTCCGTCCTTGCGCAGCAGGGTCAGATCTCCCATGGTCCCCATGGGTCTGCGTTGGGGTTCGCTCGCATAGCGCTGCCTGTTTTCGACATGCAATCGGCGCAGGTCGGCCGGCAAGAAGAGTTCGACGGATTGCCCAAGCAGTTCATGGGGCTGGTAGCCTGACAGCGTGCACAGCGCCTCGTTGGCAAGCACGATGGTGCCGGCGTCCGATACGAACAGGATGCCGTCGGGCGCCTGTGTGACGATGAGCTCGGAAAGGTTCATGGGGCGCGGAATCCGTGGGTAGCCCTGCTGGGCGGTGCACCGGAACCGTTGTGGGGCCGGGTACCTTCCCATGGTCGGCCAAGTGCAGGTTCACCGGCTTGACGTGCATCAAGTCTTGCGTGCGTGACCGCGAAAGTGCGAGTTGGCGAGGCGAAGCAGGGGCGCCTATTGCGCTCCGGAAAATTCACGCTGCTCGCTATTGCTATTTTTTGTTCGCCCGCATGCCCGATCGACTACAGGGCGCAACAACGACACTGTGACAAGTTGTTGACTCCGATTTTTTCCACGTCCATAATTCGCGGCACTGGTTCGGTTTTCGCTGCACCAGCACCTCAGCAACATTGCTGATCACATACCGGCTATGAAAGCCCCTGACATGCGCGTACAGCGCGGTCAGGGGCTTTTTGCTTTTTGGAGTTTGAATGTCGTTGTCGTCCGATTCGGGAAACCTCCCCGCGCCAAGCACTGCGGGGCACCTCATCACCGTGGCGAGCATCCAGATGGAGCCACGCATCGGCCGCAAGGACGAGAACCTGGCGCGCTCGGTGGCCCTGGCCGAGCGTGCGGCCGCGGGCGGCGCTGCCCTGGTGGTGCTGCCCGAACTGGCCAACACCGGCTACATGTTCGAGAGCCGCGCCGAGGCCTTCGCACTGGCCGAGCCCGTGCCGAATGGCCCGAGCACGCAGGCCTGGATCGAGGTGGCCCGCCGCTGCAACACGCTCATCGTGGCCGGCATTGCCGAGCGCGATGGCGAGCGCCTGTACAACGCGGCCGTGGTCATAGGCCCCGGGGGCTGGCTGGGCACCTACCGCAAGCTGCACCTGTGGGGTGACGAGCACCTGTTCTTCGAGGCGGGCGACAAGGGGCTGCCGCTGTTCCACACGCCGTGGGGGCGCCTGGGTGTGGTGATCTGCTACGACGGCTGGTTCCCCGAGGTTTACCGCCTGCTGGCCATGCAGGGCGCCGACGTGGTGGCCATGCCCACCAACTGGGTGCCCATGCCGGGCCAGCCCCCGGGCAGCCCGGCCATGGCCAACACGCTGGCCATGGCCAGCGCCCACAGCAATGCGCTGAACATCGTCTGCGCCAACCGCACCGGCACCGAGCGTGGTCAGCCCTTCATCGGCCAGAGCCTGATCGTCGATGCCCAGGGCTGGCCGCTGGCGGGCCCCGCTGCCGTGGGCGGTGATGACCTGGTGCTCACGGCGCAGCTGGACCTCAAGGCCACACGCCAGGCGCGCCAGCTCAACGCCTTCAACCACGTGCTGCGTGACCGCCGCGACGACGTCTACGACCCCATGCTGGGCACCGGCTGGCCGCTGCCGCGGCACTGATGCCTACCTCCGAATTTTCCCGCCCCGTGTTTCTTTTTCGTTCAACCCCAACCCAAGGAGCCTTCTGATGATGTCCCCCTTTGCTTCCCTCCTGCGCTACGGCGCAATCGCCCTGGCGGCTGCGCTGGCCCTGCAGGCACAGGCCGCCGACCCCATCCGCATCGGCGTGGCCGTGGGCCTCTCGGGCGCCAACAGCGTGGTGGCACCGGCCGTGGTGCAGTCCTCGCAACTGGCGGTCGAAGAGATCAATGCCGCAGGCGGCATCCTCGGTCGCAAGGTCGAGCTCGAGATCGTGGACGACGCTTCGGGCGCCGTGGGCGCGCAGAAGGCCTTCGACACCCTGGTGTTCCAGAAGAAGGTCGATGCCGTCATCGCCATGGAGACCAGTGCCGCGCGCAATGCGGCCCTGCCCATCATCTCGCGCGGCAAGGTGCCCTACATCTACACCTCGTTCTACGAAGGCCGCTCGTGCAATCCCTGGATGTACGTCAACGCCTGGGTGCCCGAGCAGCAGGTGGCGCCCATCGTCAACTACTTCTGGTCCAACCTGAAGGCGCGCAACTTCTTCCTGGTGGGCAATGACTACGCCTTCGGCCGCGGCATGCTGGACTTCACCAAGAAGTACATCGAGAAGAATGGCGGCAAGGTGGTGGGCGAGGAGTACCTGCCCATCGACGGCTCCGACTGGACTCCGGTGCTCAGCAAGATCCGCGCGGCCAAGGCCGATGCGCTGATCAGCGCCACCGCCGGCGGCGCGCCCAACGTCTCGCTGGCCAAGCAGCTGCAGGGCTCGGGCCTGAACCTGCCCTACGGCAACCTGGCCATTGATGAAGCCACCGCGAAGAACATGGGCGACGTGGCGACGGGCATGTACATGTCGGCCTCGTACCTGACCACCATCGAAACGCCCGAGAACCAGAAGTTCATCGCTGCGATGACGAAGAAGTTCGGCGCCGACCTGAAGACGCCCAATGAGCTGTCCGAACCGCAGTACGAGGCCTTCTACCTGTACAAGGCCGCCGTCGAGAAGGTGGGCGCGGTGGACAAGGACAAGATCATCAAAGCGCTGGGCGAGGTGTCCTACACCGGCCCGCGCGGCGAGGTGAGCATGAACAAGAGCCGCCATGCGCCACTGGCGATGCGCCTGGGCCAGATCCAGGCCGGCGGCGCCATCAAGATTTTGCAGACCTTCAAGGGCGTGGACCCCGGCGCGCAGTGCCCTGACCTGAAGTAAGCCTGCCAGCAAAGGCTGCCGGTACCCTGCTGCGGTGCCGGCCGCTGGCCCCGCCCGGCCGCAAGGGCCGGGGGTTTCCTCCCGCACACCACCACGACCCGCTGCACGAGGGGCGGCGCCACCCGCGCCACCCCTGGGAGCAGCCATGCCCGACTCGAGGAGTTTTCCATGACCTTGCACCGATTCACCCACTCCATCGCCAGCCGCCTGGCGCTCGGCTTTGGCTGCCTGCTGGCGTTGATCATGAGCGTGGCCGGCATGAATGCCTGGTCCTCGCACCAGGTGGGCAGCCAGGTGCGCCAGATCGTGGAGGTCAACAACCAGCGCGCCGCCTTCGCCCGCGAACTGCTGGACAATATCAACCTGATGGCCGTGCAGGTGCGCTCCATCGTGCTGCTCACCGACATGGCCGAGCTCAAGGCCGAGGGCGCTACCCTGGAGACAGCGCGCGGCGAGTACGTGCGCGCCGAGAAGGCGCTGGCCGCAGCCATGGCCGATGCCCAGGCCGACGAGCGACAGCTGGCAGCAGACATCGCCACGCTGGGCGCGCGCGGAATGGCGCTGGTGCAGCAGGCCGCCAGGCACGGCCTGGCCGGTGCCAACATCGACGCCACCACCACGCTCACGCAGGAGTTGCGGCCGGTGGAGGCGCAGTGGCGCGCCAGGGTGAATGCACTCATTGCCCTGCAGACCCAGCGCAATGCCGTGCTGGCCACGGCGGTGGGCACGCAGATCCAGCGCTCCACCGCCATCGGCGCGCTGCTGGCACTGGCCGCGGTGGCCCTCGGTGTGCTCGTGGCCTGGCGCATCGCGCGTGGCATCCAGCGACCGGTGGAGCGCGCGGTGCGCATCGCCGAGCGCATTGCCGAGGGCGCGCTGGACAATGCCATCGAAGGCGCGGGGCAGGGCGAAGTAGGCCGCCTGCTCGACGCCATCGCCACCATGCAGCGGCGCCTGCGCGGCCTGGTGGCCGACATCCGTGATGCCGCCGTGAGCATCGATACCGCCAGCTCCGAGGTGGCGGCCGGCAACCTGGACCTGAGCCAGCGCACCGAGCAGGCCGCCACGCGCCTGCAGGAGACGGCCCATTCCCTGGACCAGCTTGCAGGCAACCTGCGCCACAGCGCCGAGGCGGCAGGCGAGGCCAATGGCCTGGCGGGCCATGCGGCGGCGGTGGCCCAGCGCGGCGGCGCAGCCGTGGGCCAGGTGGTGGACACCATGGGCCAGATCACCCATTCGTCCCGGCACATCGCCGACATCATCGGCGTCATCGATGGCATCGCTTTCCAAACGAATATCCTCGCGCTCAATGCTGCGGTGGAGGCGGCACGCGCGGGCAATGCCGGGCGTGGCTTTGCCGTGGTAGCGGGCGAGGTGCGGGCGCTCGCCCAGCGCAGTGCGTCGGCGGCCAGGGAGATCAAGGGCCTCATCGACGACAGCCTCTCGCATGTGGCGGCGGGCGCACGCCTGGTGCAAGGCGCCGGCACCACCATGACCGACATCGTGGCCAGCGTGGAGCGGGTCTCCGCCATCATCGGCGAGGTAGCCGGAGCATCCACCGCGCAAAGCGGGCGCATCCACGGCATCAACCATGCCATCGCTGCGCTGGACCATGCCACGCAGCAGAACGCCGCGCTGGTGGAGGAGGGTGCAGCCGCAGCCGCCAGCCTGCAGGACCAGTCGCGCCGCCTGCTCGCGCTGGTGTCCACCTTTCACCTGGGGGCCGAGCCCGTCGACAGCGCGCCACCGGCAGGCACTGCCAGGGCCGTGCCTGCAGCAGCCTCGCGCGGGGGCGCGCCGCAGTGGCTGCCCCTTGCCGCTGCGCGCTGACCACGGCGGGAGATGCTGCGATGAAGATGCTTCTGAACACACTGCAGATGGCCGTGCTGGCCCTGTTCGCCACGGCGGTGCTGCTTGCCATGGCCACCACTGTCTCGGCGCAGCCGCGTGCGGCCGAGCCCATCCGCATCGGCGTGGCCGTGGGCCTCTCGGGCGCCAACAGCGTGGTGGCGCCCGCCGTGGTGCAGTCCTCGCGACTGGCGGTCGAGGAGATCAATGCCAACGGCGGCATCCTGGGGCGGCCAGTGCAGCTTGAAATAGTGGACGATGCCTCTGGCGCCGAAGGTGCGCAGAAGGCCGTGCAGGTCCTGGTGTTCGGCAAGAAGGTGCACGCCCTCATCGCCATGCAGACCAGCGCGGCGCGCAATGCGGCGCTGCCCATCGTCGCGCGCGGCCAACTGCCCTACATCTATACCTCGTTCTACGAGGGCCGCTCGTGCAGCCCCTGGATGTACGTCAACGCCTGGGTGCCCGAGCAGCAGGTTGCGCCCGTGGTCGAGTACCTCGCGCGCAACCGGAATGCGCGCAGTTTCTTTCTCGTGGGCAGCGACTACGCCTTCGGCCGCGGCATGCTCGAGTTTGCGCGCCAGACCATCAGAAAGGGCGGTGGGCAGGTGGTGGGCGAGGAATACCTGCCCGTGGACGGCAGCGACTGGACGGCGGTGATCGCCAAAATCCGCACGGCCAGGCCCGACGCGATCATCAGTGCCACCGCGGGCGGCGCACCCAACGTGTCGCTGGCCCGGCAGCTCAAGGCCGCCGACGTGCGCATACCGCTTGGCAACCTGTCCATCGACGAAAGCACTGCGCGGGAGATGGGCAGCGCGGCCACGGGCATGCTCTTGGCGGCGTCGTATTTCCCCTCTATCGACACGGCGCACAACCGCTCGTTCCGCATGCGCATGCTGGTGCGTTTCGGCGCCGAGCTCAAGGCGCCCAACGAACTCTCGGTGCCCCAGTACGAGGCCTTTTTCCAGTACAAGGCGGCCGTGGAGGCGGCCGGCAGCACCGATGCCGCCAAGGTCATCAAGGCGCTGGGTGAGGTCACGGTGACCGGCCCGCGCGGCACGCTGCGCATGGGCAAGGGCCGGCACACGCCGCTGGCCATGCGCCTGGGGCAGGTGCGCTCAGACGGCAGCATCCGCATCCTGGAGACCTACGCGAGCGTGGACCCGGGCGCGCAGTGCCCGCAGATGGAGTGAGCTGGGCCGCTTGAATGACCCGCCTGAGGGCGCCTGCAGGGAGGACAAATCGCGAAGAAAGCAGCTTCGCAGTTGATTGACGCTGGTGTGACCGGCTGTCATAATTGAAATGACCGCACTGGCCAAGCCACTGCAGTCCCTCAGCAGCATTGCTGACCACATACCGGCTATGAAAGCCCCTGAATGCGCACACCGCGCGGTCAGGGGCTTTTTGCTTTCTGGAGTTTGAAAACATGTTCTCTGTGGGTCCCTTCCCGCTGTTCCGTTCACTGACCGATTCCGTGCGCCAGGCCCGCCTGGCAGGCATGGCCTGTGCATTGCCTGTGCAGGCAATGCATGCACTGCTTGAGCTACCTACAAGACCCAGGAGACACCCCATGACCCGTACCGCCGTCACCACCGCGTTGTCACTGCGCGGCCCGATTCCTTTCCATTCGTAGGAGCGCACCATGGTTCTCTTGCTGGATCTGCTCACCACTGCGGCGATGCTGTTCGTCGTCACGGCGGGGCTGATGATGGTCTTCGGGGTGATGAAAATCGTCAATTTTGCTCATGGCGCCCTGCTCACGCTGGGCGGCTATGCGAGCTACGTGGTCACCCGGCTGCAGATGGACCCGTGGCTGGCCTGGCCGCTGGCCGTCGTGGTCGGCGTGGCCGTGGGCATGCTGGTGGAAGGGCTCATCGTGCGCCCGCTGTACAAGCGGCCGCTCGACGCCATCCTGGCCACCTGGGGGCTCGGTATCGTCATCGGCCAGCTCATCGTGATGGGCTTCGGGCGCGAGGTGCAATTCGTCAGTGCCCCGCTGTCGGGCACCTGGCAGGTCGCGGGGGTCGACTATTCGGCCTACCGCCTGGTGTTGGTGCCCGTGGCCATCGTGCTGTGCCTGGCGCTCACGGGGCTGCTCAACGGCACGCGCTTTGGCGTGCGCACCCGCGCCGTGATCATGAACGATGACCTGGCCAGCAGCCTGGGCATCCATTCGGGCCGCGTGCGCTTCATCACCTTCAGCCTGGGCGCGGGCCTGGGCACGCTGGCCGGCGCCATGATCACGCCGCTGTCCAGCGTCGACCCCAACATGGGCCTGCCCTGGCTGGTCAGCGCCTTCATGCTGGTCATGGTGTCGGGCCATTCCATGGCCAGCCTGCTGCTGACCTGCGTCGTGTTCGGCGCGGCCCAGGTGCTGGTCAGCACCTACGCCAGCCCCGTCCTCGGCGGGCTGACCATCGCCGTCCTCGCCGCAGTCACGCTGCGCATCCGTCCCAAGGGGTTTGCCCGTGGCTGATACCAACACCCATTCCAATGCGGCATTGCCGCCCGCCATGCCCGCCGAACCCGCTGACCCGGTGTTACGGGCGCGTCCCTTCAACAGCCTCCTGGTGCTCGGCGCCATCGGTGTGGCGCTGCTCGTGGCAGGGCCCTGGGTGTTCGACACCTATTTGCTGAACATCCTGATCAAGGCCTTCTTCTTCGCCATCGCGGCGATCACGGTGGACATCCTCTGGGGCTACACCGGCTACCTCACCTTCGGCCAGTCGGCCTTCTTCGGCATCGGCGCCTATGCCGCCGGGCTGGTGTTCACCCACGTCGGGTTCAGCACCTTCACCGTGTTGCTGGCCGTCGGCGCCACGGTGCTGGCCAGCGCGGCGGTGGCCGGCCTGGTGGGCTGGCTCTCGTTCTACCGCGGGGCTTCGCCATTCTTCGCCACGGTTATCTCGCTGGTGCTGCCCATCGTGCTCACGCAGTTGCTGCTGTCGGGCGGCAGCTTCACGGGGTCGAGCTCGGGGCTCACGGGCTACCCGAGTTTCGACTGGTCGCTCGAGGCCTGGTACTGGGTGGCTGGCGCCATGCTGGCCGTGGCCGGCGCCATCGGCTGGGTGCTTGTGCGCAGCGATGCGGGCCGCGTGCTGGCGGCCATCCGCGACAACGAGGTGCGCTGCACCTACCTGGGCATCGATACCTCGCGGGTGAAGATCGCGCTGCTCACGGCCATGGGTGTGATGGCCGGCATCGCAGGCTTTGGCTACGGCGCGTTTAGCGGCGTGGTGGCGCCGGAGCTCACGGGCTTTGCGCTGGGTACCGAGCTCATCATCTGGGTGGCCCTGGGCGGGCGCGGCACGCTGTGGGGGCCGCTGGCCGGTGGCGTGCTGATCAACGTGGCCACGGCCTACCTGAGCAGCAGCATGCCCTTTGCCTGGCAGCTGATCCTGGGCGGGGCATTCGTGGTGGTCATCGTGCTGTTTCCGCAGGGGCTGATTCCGCTGCTGCTCAAGCCTTTCGGCGTGCTGCAGGGTGCCAGGCGCATGCCGCAGCTGCAGGAGCGGCCGGGCAGCACCGATGGCCAGGCGACGGATGCGGTGGCCATCCGCCTGCAGGGCGTGACCAAGCATTTTGGCTCACTCAAGGTGCTGCAGGGCATCGACTTCGAGGCACGCCCCGGCGAGCTGGTGGGGCTGATCGGGCCCAACGGCGCGGGCAAGACCACGCTGATGCGCTGCATGAGCGACGGCGCCGAGCGCAGCGGCGGCATCGTGGAGCTGTGCGGCAGCGACATCCGCCAGCTACCGCCCGAGGCCTGTGTGCGCCTGGGCCTGGGCCGCAAGTTCCAGAACGCCAACATCTTCGAGTCGCTGACCGTGGCCGAATGCCTGCGCATCGCCGGTACGCGGCTGGAGCGCCCCTCGCTGCTGCACCAGGATCCGGTGCTGCGCCTGCCGCCCTATGCGCTGCATGTGGTGCGGGCCACGGCGCTGGAGGGCAAGCTGGCCACCGTGGCGCGCGACCTGTCGCACGGCGAGCAGCAGTCGCTGGAGCTGGCCATGGTGCTGGCGCTGGAGCCACGCGTGGTGCTGCTCGACGAACCCACGGCCGGGCTGACCAAGACGGAGCGCACGCAGATCGGCGAGGTGCTGTCGTCGCTGGCGCACCGCTACGGCCTGTGCTGCCTGCTGGTGGAGCACGACCTCGATTTCGTGGAACTCATCTCCACCCGCATCGTGGTGCTGCACCAGGGTGCCATCGCCATGCAGGGCAGCTTCCAGGAGGTGGTCAACTCGCCTCTGGTCAAGACCATTTACTCGGGCAGCACGCATGCCGTGAAGGAGGGCGCATGAACGCCATTGCATCCCCGTCGGCCCTGGTGCTCGATGGCATCACCAGCGGCTACCGCGCCTCCGTGGTGCTGCGTGGCCTGAGCCTGGACATCCGCAAGGGCGAGGCTGTGGCCCTGCTGGGCAAGAACGGCATGGGCAAGAGCACCCTGCTCAAGACGGTGATGGGCTATCTGGCCAAGAAGGCCGGCGCCATCCACCTGCATGGCGAGAACATCACCCGCCTGCCGCCGCACCGCATCGCGCGCCAGGGCATTGCCTATGCCGCGCAGGAGCAGCCGCTGTTCGCCGACCTGAGCATCCGCGACAACCTGCGCTTGGGCCTGGCGCAGGAGTCTCTGTTCGAAGAGCGCTTTGCCGTCTTGGAGCCGCTGTTCCCGGTGTTCGGCAGCCGCCTCGCGCAGTACGCGGGCACGCTGTCGGGCGGCGAGCAGAAGATGCTGCTGCTGGCGCGGGCGCTGATGGTGCGGCCCTCGGTCATCCTGCTCGACGAGATCACCGAAGGGCTGCAGCCCTCCGTGATCGACCGGCTGGCCAATGCCCTGCTGCAGGAGCGCGAGCAGCACGGCACCACCTTGCTGATCGTGGAGCAGAACGTGCCCTTTGCGCTCAAGGTGGCCGACCGCTACGTGGTCCTCAAGCAGGGCGAGCTGGTCGACGAGGGCCTGGCCAAGGCCGATGGGGCTGTCGAGGCGGTTTTCAGCCACCTGAGGGTCTGACATGCACGCCCAGGACTGCCCCCTGTCGGCACCAACGCCCCTGCCGCTGGCCCTGCCGCTGTGCCAGCTCATCGCCACCGGCGGCACCATCGCCATGAAGCTCGACCCCGAGCGGGGTGGGGCCGTGCCCGCTCTGTCGGGGGAGGACCTGCTGGCGGCAGTACCCTCCATGTCGCGCGTGGCGCGGCTGGAGGTGCGCGAGCTGTTCAACATCCCCTCCGATCACATGGAACCCGGGCGCTGGGTGGCGCTGTGGCACGCGGTGCGCGAGGCGCTGGCGCGCCCCGAGATCACCGGCGTCGTCATCTCCCACGGTACCGACACGCTGGAGGAGACGGCCTGGTTCCTGGACCTGACCCTGGCCAGCGACAAGCCTGTGGTGCTGGTGGGTGCGCAGCGCAATGCCTCGGTGCCCGACTTCGACGGGCCACGCAACCTGCTCAATGCGGCGCGCATCTGCGTAGCCAGCCAGGCGCGCTGCCAGGGCGTGCTGGTGGCGATGAACAACCAGATCAACGCTGCCCGCGAGGCCACCAAGACCCACACGGCGGATGTGGAGGCCTTCAAGTCCGGCGACTTCGGCCTGCTGGGCGTGGTCGACGAGGACCGCGTGGTCTTCTCGCGCCAGCCCACGCGCCGCCAGCATGTGCCGCTGCACGCGGTGGATCTGCCGCGCGTCGAAATCGTGCCCATGTTCGCGGGCGCCAGTGGCGATCTGGTGCGCGCCGCAGTGGCGCTGGGTGCGCGCGGCATCGTGGTGCAGGCGCTGGGCTTCGGCAACGTGAATACCGGCATGTTCGAGGCCATCCGCGAAGCCATCGCGCGTGGGGTGGCCGTGGTCATCTCGACCCGCGTGCCCAACGGGCGCGTGCAGCCGGCCTACGGATTCGACGGCGGTGGGCACACGCTGCAGGCCGCGGGCGCCGTGTTCGCCGACAATCTGAGCCCGCACAAGGCGCGCATCTTGCTGATGCTGTTGCTGCAGGGCGCACGAACGCCGCACCAGCTGCAAAGCATGTTCGACCAATGAAGGAATGCCATGTCCGATGATCCCTCCATGCAGCAGCCCGATGACGGCTGGCGCGTTGGCGTGCTGTTTTCCCGCTCGGGGCCCACGGGCGTCACCGAGTCGGAGCACTTCTTCGGCACGGCCCTGGCCATCGAGGAGATCAACCAGCTCGGCGGTGTGCTCGACCGGCCGCTGATCCCCGTGGTCTACGACCCCAAGGGCGATATTGCCGAGTACCGCAAGCTCGCCACGCGGCTGCTGCTGGAAGATGAGGTCAATGTGGTCTTCGGCTGCTCGCGCTCATCGAGCCGCAAGGCCGTGCTGCCGGTGATCGAGCGCAACAACGCACTGCTGTGGTACTGCTCGTTCTACGAAGGCTTCGAGTATTCACCCAACGTGATCTACACCGGTGCCGTGCCCAACCAGAACAGCGTGCAACTGGCTGCCTACCTGATGCAGAACCGGGGCACCCGCTTCTTCCTCGTCGGCGCGGACTACATCTACCCGCGCGAATCGAACCGCATCATGCGCGACATGGTCGAACAGCATGGCGGCGAGATTCTCGAAGAGGTCTACCTGCCCATCGAGGCCGGCCCCTCCGAACTCAAGGAAGTGCTCGCGGACATAAAGGCCCAGCAGCCCGACGTGGTGTTCTCCACGCTGGTGGGCCAGTCGGCCCGCTTGTTCTACCAGCTGTACCGCGATTTCGGTCTGGACCCCAAGACCATGCCGATCGCCAGCCTGTCCATGGCCGAGGAGGAGATCCGCCTCATTGGCCCGGCGCTGTGCGAGGGGCACATCACCTCGGCCACCTACTTCGGCTCGGTGCAGAACGAGAGCAATCAGCGCTTCGTGGCGCTGTGGCGCAAGCGTTTTGGCGACCGACCCACCAGCACCTGGTCCGAGATGGCCTATACCCAGGTGCACCTGTTCGCCCGCGCCCTTCAGCGTGCAGGCAGCATGGACCGGCGCAAGCTGGTGGAGGCGGCGCGCGCCGTGTCCTTCGACTCGCCCGAGGGGCGCGTCACGGTGGATGCCGAGAACAACCACTGCGCGCTCACACCGCGCATCGGCATCTGCCGAGCGGATGGGCAGTTCGACATTGCCTGGGAAGCGTCCGAGCCGGTACGGCCCGATCCGTACCTGTCCACCTTCGGTTTTTCCGAGTTCTGGCTGAGGTGAGGAAACCATGAGTTCAAGCCTACGCCGTCTGTACGAAGACCTGCGCAGCATCAGCGTCACCGTGGTCTATCCGCCGGGGGAGGACCGCGACGTGGTGGTGCAGCAGCTGCAGCGCATCGGCTGCCGCCTGAAGGTGGTGTGGCCGTTCCCGGCCGAGCCGCCCACGGGGGTGGACGTGATCTTTTTCCAGGTCTCGCAAGACCTGGAAGGCAGCAGCGCCTGGAACGCCAGCGCCGTGGACGCCGCCTTCGTGGCCCTGTCGGACTATGAAAGCCCGACCACGCTCAAGCTGTTGCTCGACACCAAGGCGCATGGCGTCATCACCAAGCCGTTCCGCTCCTCCGGCATCCTCAGCACCCTAGTGCTGGCGCGGGCCTCGCAGGGCTTCCAGCAGCGCCAGCAGGGCAAGATCGAGAAGCTGGAGTCCACCATCAAGTCGCGCCGCCAGATCGAAAAGGCCATCCGCGTGCTGGTCGATTACCAGCGCATGACCGAGGCCCAGGCCTACGAGCACATGCGTGAGCGCGCCACCGGCCTGCGCGTGACGGTGGCCGAGGTATCTGCCATGCTGCTGGAGACGCACGAGGCCATGGAAAAGCTGGGGTTTGCGGCGGCCAAGCCGGCGGGCAAGGCCAGGTAGCCCGGCGCCTGCGCTTCAGCCAATCGTCATCAGGCTCGCATTACCTCCGGCCGCTGCGGTGTTCACGCTCAGCGCGCGCTCGATCACCAGGCGCTCCAGCGGCACCTCGGTGCTGCCGGGGGGCAGGGCCGTGGCGGCCACGATGGGGCCTGGGCGGCGGGCGAGCTGTTCGCACACGCTGCGCAGTGCGTCGGGGCTGCCGTGGTGCAGCACGGCAGCCAGTTCGATGCCGCCGTCGGCCAGGGCATTGCCGGTGGTGCTTATGCGCGCCTGCACCTCGGCCGGGAGCGTGGTGCGCAGGGCAGTGTGCGCATCGCTCCACACGGCCTTGCCGCCGCTGGCGAGCACGGCGGCCAGCTGGGTCAGCAGTTCGTCCTGCGTGGTGGCGATGCACAGCACCGTGGCACGCGGCAGCAGGCTGTAGACGTTGCGCTCGCCCGTGGGGCCGGGCAGGGTGCGTGCGGTGCCGCTCTGGCTTTCGGCGGCAAAGCGGCGGCAGGTGGCGGCCAGGGGGGCATGGCCCTCCATCTGGGCCCAGCGCTCCAGGGCACGCAGGGGCATGAGCAGGTGGTCGCGTGCGGCCATGTCGGCGGGCACGGCGCGGTCGGCGGCGGCAAACGTGTGCGCCAGTGCGTTGGCCGGGCGCGCGGCCAGCAGGCGCAGCAGGTACAGCGGGCCGCCGGCCTTGGGGCCGGTGCCCGACAGGCCTTCGCCGCCAAAGGGCTGCACGCCCACCACGGCGCCCACCATGTTGCGGTTGACGTAGACATTGCCGGCGTGCGCGCAGTCCACCACGCGGGCGATGGTCTCGTCGATGCGGGTGTGCACGCCCTGGGTCAGGCCATAGCCGGTGGCATTGATCTGGTCGAGCAATTTGTCGAGGTCGTTGCGCGCGTAGCGCACCAGGTGCAGCACCGGGCCGAAGACCTCGCGCTGCAGCTCGCTGATGGCGTTAAGCTCGATCAGTGTGGGCGGCACGAAGGTGCCCTGGGCCGCCTCGGCAGCATCGCTGCGGCAGTGCTGAAAAACGCGCTGGCCACGGCTCTTGAAGGCCTCGATGTGCTTGTTGATGCCGCCCTGGGCCTCGGCGTCGATCACCGGGCCCACGTCCACCGCCAGGGCTGCGGGGTTGCCCATGCGCAGCTCGCCCATGGCGCCCTTGAGCATTTCCACCACGCGGTCGGCGGCATCCTCCTGCACGCACAGCACGCGCAGGGCCGAGCAGCGCTGGCCGGCGCTGTCGAAGGCGGAGGACACGGCATCGGCCACCACCTGCTCGACCAGGGCCGAGGAGTCCACGATCATCGCGTTCTGCCCGCCGGTCTCGGCGATCAGCGGAATGGGGCGGCCAGCGGCATCGAGCCGGCCGGCGATGGTGCGCTGCAGGATGCGCGCCACCTCGGTGGAGCCGGTGAACATGACGCCCATCACGCGGGCATCGCCGATCAGGCGCGCGCCCACGGTTTCACCCTGGCCGGGCAGCAACTGCACCGCGCCGCGAGGCACGCCTGCGCGCCACAGCAGGCGCACGGCCTCGGCGGCGACCAGCGGCGTCTGCTCGGCCGGCTTGGCCAGCACCGGGTTGCCGGCGGCCAGCGCCGCAGCCACCTGGCCCATGAAGATGGCCAGCGGAAAATTCCACGGGCTGATGCAGGCCACCGGGCCCAGGGGGATGTGCGTGGCGTTGTCGAAAGTGCTCTCGACCTGGGCCGCGTAGTAGCGCAAAAAGTCCACGGCCTCGCGCACCTCGGCGATGGCGTTGCTGGCGCTCTTGCCGGCTTCGCGCATCAACAGGCCGATCAGCGGCTGCAGGCGCTCTTCGAGCAGGTCGGCGGTGCGCTGCAGGACGGCGGCGCGTTCGGCGGGGGCGATGGCGGCCCAGGCGGGAGCTGAAGCCTGAGCGTTCGCCAGCGCCTGATCGACATCGTCTGCCGTGGCCTCCTGCACCTGGCCGACCACGTCGCGCAGATCGGCGGGGTTGCACACGGGGATGGTCGGGCCGGGGGGCGCGTCGGCGGCGAGCAGCGGTCCGGCCTTCCACTCGTGCAGCGCGCTGGCCTGCAGCGTTGCGGCGAGCTGCGCCAGCGTGGCGTCGCTGGCGATATCGAGCCCTTGCGAGTTGGCGCGGCCGTGGCCATACAGCGCCCCCGGCAGCGGGATGCGCGGGTGGGGCAGGGCGGCCGTGCCTTCGCGGGCGGCGGTTTCGTCCACCACCTGCACGGGGCTGCGCACCAGCTCGGCCAGGGCGATGGTCTCGTCGGCGATGCGGTTCACGAAGGAGGTGTTCGCACCGTTCTCGAGCAGGCGGCGCACCAGGTAGGCCAGCAGCGTCTCGTGCGTGCCCACCGGGGCGTAGATGCGGCAGGGCCGGCCCAGCTTGCCGGCGCTGATGGCGCCCACCACCTGCTCGTACAGCGGCTCGCCCATGCCGTGCAGGCACTGGAACTCGTACTGGCCCGCGTAGTAGTTGCTGCCCGCCAGGTGGTAGATGGTGGCCAGCGTCTCGGCATTGTGCGTGGCGAACTGCGGGTACACCGCCTCGGGCGCGGCCAGCAGCTTGCGCGCGCAGGCGACGTAGGAGATGTCGGTGTGCACCTTGCGCGTATAGACCGGGTAGTCGGCCAAGCCGTCGATCTGCGCGCGCTTGATCTCGCTGTCCCAGTAGGCGCCCTTGACCAGGCGCACCATGAGGCGGCGGCGGGTGCGCCGGGCCAGGTCGATCACGAAGTTGATCACATACGGGCAGCGCTTTTGGTAGGCCTGGATCACGAAGCCGATGCCGTTCCAGCCCGCAAGGCTGGGCTCATGGCACAGGCGCTCGAGCAGGTCGAGCGAGATCTCCAGGCGGTCGGCCTCTTCGGCGTCGATGTTGATGCCGATGTCATAGCGCTTGGCCAGCTCGGTCAGGCGCAGCACCAGGGGGTAGAGCTCGTCCATCACGCGCGCGAACTGCGCACGGCTGTAGCGCGGGTGCAGGGCCGACAGCTTGATCGAGATGCCTGGCCCGTCGTAGATGCCTCGCCCGGCAGACGCCTTGCCGATGGCGTGGATGGCCTGCTCGTACGAGGCGTAGTAGCGCTCGGCGTCGGCGGTGGTCAGCGCCGCCTCGCCCAGCATGTCGTAGGAGTAGCGAAAGCCCTCGGCCTCCATGCGGCGGGCGTTGGACAGCGCCTCGGCGATGGTCTCGCCGGTGACGAACTGCTCGCCCATCATGCGCATGGCCATGTCCACGCCCTTGCGGATCAAGGGCTCGCCGCCCCGGCCGATGAGCCGCCCCAGCGATGCGCCCAGGCTGCCTTCGCTGTGCGTGGCCACCAGCTTGCCGGTGATTAAGAGGCCCCAGGTGGCGGCGTTGACGAACAGCGACGGGCTCTTGCCCAGGTGCGGCTCCCACTGGCCGTTGCTGATCTTGTCGCGGATCAGCGCATCGCGCGTCGCCGCATCGGGGATGCGCAGCAGCGCCTCGGCCAGGCACATCAGGGCCACGCCTTCCTGGGACGACAGCGAGAACTCCTGCAGTAGCCCCTGCACGATGCCGGCGCGGCCGCTGGCGGCCTTGCGCTGGCGCAGGGCACCCGCGATGCGCAGCGCCAGTTGCTCTGAAGCGGCGGCCATGTCCTGCGGCACCCGGGCCTGTGCCAGCAGCGGGGCCAGGGCCTCGGGCTCTGGCCGGCGGCAGGCCGCGGTGATGGCGGCGCGCAGCGGGCTGGTCAGTGCGGGGCGTGGGGCGAAGTCTGCAAAAGCGGCGGAATGGGTCATGGCGGTATCTCTGGTGAGAAATTCGGGCCCGACGGCTGCGGGCCCCACGAAATGGATCATCTCTGGACTTGCGGTGAATAAATGTTCGAAAATCGGCTGATCGAACGAATGAATCACTAGAGTCAATGACCAATGATGCCGATCTGGACCGTATCGACCGCCGGATCCTGTCGATCCTGCAGGAAGACGGGCGCATTGCCAACCTCAAGCTGGCCGAGGCCGTGGCCCTGTCGCCCACGGCGGTGCTTGCGCGCGTGCAGCGGCTCACGCGCGACGGCTTCATCCTGGGCTACGAGGCGCGGCTGAACCCGCTCAAGCTGGGTGCCGGCATGCTGGTCTTCGTGGAGGTGCTGCTGGACCGCACCACGCCCAATGTGTTCGACCAGTTCAAAGCGGCCGTGCAGGTGCACCCCGAGATCATGGAATGCCACATGGTGGCGGGTGGCTTCGACTACCTGCTCAAGACCCGCTCGGCCGACATGAATGCCTACCGGGTGTTCGCCGGGGCGGTGCTCTGGCAGCTGCCGGGCGTGCGCGAGACACGCACCTATGCCGTCATGGAAGAGGTCAAGCACACCAACCACCTGGTGCTGCGGTAGGCATGTGCGCAACGCCTGCATTGGCGAGCGCCCTGCAAGCCCGCATAATGGGCGCAATACTCGAAAGTCGCAGGAGGAGTTCTCATGTCCGCATTCAAATTCGCCGCAGCGGCCCTGGTGGCCGCCTGTTTCAGCCAGACCGCCTCCGCCGCCTGCTACGTGGTCTACAGCCCGGCCAAGGAAATCATTTACCGTGCGCCCGAGCCGCCGGTGGACATGTCGTTCCAGGTCCACGAAGTCCTGCCCCGCGTGGCACCTGGCAGCACGCTGGTGTTCACGCTGGACAACTATGGCTGCGACCTGCGCATCAACGAACTGCCGCGCTTCGCACCTGCCCGCATGACCGGCCCTGGCGGGCGCCGCGCGCCGCGCGCCGACCGCGGCTGAGCCATTGCATCCGCACACCCCGTGGACGGGTGCGCAGGACGGTTCGCAGCCTCTGAGACAATCGGAGGATGAGTGAACCCAAAGAATTGTCCCCCTCGTATGAACCCGCCGAGCAGGAAGCGGGAGAACTGCCGGAAGGCTGGCTGTCCGTGCAGTCCCTGGACCTCGAAGCCCAGGGCGTGGCCCGCCGTCCCAATGGCAAGGTGGTCTTCATCGACGGCGCCCTGCCGTTCGAGTACGTCACCGCCAACACCCACCGCAAGAAGAACAACTGGGAGCAGGCCAGCCTGACGGCGATCCACCGCGAGTCGTCCCAGCGCGTGCGCCCGGGCTGCCCGCACTTCGGCCTGCACGCCGGTGCCTGCGGCGGCTGCAAGATGCAGCACCTGCACGTGGGCGGGCAGGTGGCGGTCAAGCAGCGCGTGCTCGAAGACAACCTCTGGCACCTGGGCAAGGTACGGGCCGAGATGGTGCTGCGCCCCATCGAGGGCCCCGCCTGGGGCTACCGCTACCGCGCGCGCCTGTCGGTGCGCCACGTGATCAAGAAGGGCACGGTGCTGGTGGGCTTTCACGAGCGCAAGAGCCGCTACGTGGCCGACATGCAGACCTGCCCTGTGCTGCCCCCGCATGTGGACGCCATGCTGATGCCCCTGCGCGCGCTGATCGCCTCCATGGACGCACGCGACACCTGCCCGCAGATCGAGCTGGCCTGCGGTGACAGCGTGACCGCGCTGGTGCTGCGCCACCTGGAGCCGCTGAGCGCGGACGACCTCACCCGGCTGCGCGATTTCGCCACCGCCCACCAAGTGCAATGGTGGCTGCAGCCCAAGGGCCCCGAGACCGTGAAGCTGATGGACGAGGGCGGTGAGCAGCTGTCCTATGCGCTGCCGGACTTCGGCATCACCATGCCTTTCAAGCCCACCGATTTCACGCAGGTGAACCCGCACATCAACCGCGTGCTGGTCACGCGCGCGCTGCGCCTGCTGGACGTGCAAAATCACGAGCGCGTGATCGACTGGTTCTGCGGCCTGGGCAATTTCACGCTGCCCCTGGCCACCCAGGGCCGCGAGGTGCTGGGCATCGAAGGCAGCGAGGCGCTGGTGGCGCGCTCGCGCGAGAACTACCGGCTCAACCAGCGACTGGTGGCCGAAGGCGGCAAGGCGCTGGCGCCCACCGATTTCGTGGCCCGCAACCTGTTCGACATGACGCCCGAGATGCTGATCGCCGATGGCTCGGCCGACAAATGGCTGGTGGATCCACCGCGCGAAGGGGCCTTCGCGCTGGCCAGGGCGCTGGCCGACATCGAGCAATCGCGCATCGGTGCTGAGGGCGCTGCGCCGCTGCCCCCCGGGGCCGAGCACTGGACGCCGCCCAAGCGCATCGTCTATGTGAGCTGCAACCCCGCCACTCTGGCGCGCGATGCGGGCCTGCTGGTGCACCTGGGTGGCTACCGCTGCACGGCGGCGGGCATGGTCAACATGTTCCCGCACACGGCGCACGTGGAGAGCATGGCGGTGTTCGAGCGGTATTGACCTGCGCCGCCAGGAGGCTGGATATAAAAAAGGAGCCTGCGGGCTCCTTTCGTTTTGGTCAGCTCAGTTTTCCCTGGCGGCCCTCGATGCGGCGCGCGCGGACGCCTCCGGCGGCGCAGCCTTGGTGATCACCGAGGGGCTGCCGTCGATCTTGTTCTCGCGCATGTACTGGTCCATCTCCTTCCACCCGTCGAAAACCGCCGCCTTGGTGGCCTTGGGGTTGAGGGTATAGCAGTCTTCCACCCCGCGCAGCGCATGCCGGCAGGCGCCGCCGATGGCCTTGGCGTCGGCTTCCCGCTGGATGGCGCCCACATCCGGTCCGAGGCCCGGGATCTTGTCGCACCCGGCCAGTAGCAACGCGGCTACGGACGCGACCATGAGGCGCAGGATGGGGAGGGGGACAAAGGGGGCAGTAGAGCGCATGTAGTCTCATTATCGGCAGCTGGCCAGCGGTATTGAGGGTTGACCATTGCGCGTGGTCAACAAAAAGGCTCCCGAAGGAGCCTTTTGGGGAACGGTGCCAAAGGAGCTCAGTCCTTTTCGCCGCCCATGATGCCCAGCAGCGCCAGCAGGCTCTGGAACACGTTGAAGATGTCCAGGTACAGGGCCAGCGTGGCGCTGATGTAGTTGGTCTCGCCGCCGTCCAGAATCTGCTTCAAGTCATACAGCATGTAGGCGCTGAAGATGCCGATGGCCGCCACCGAGATGGCCATCATGCCGACCGAGGAGCCGACGAACACGTTGATGATGGCACCGGCCATCAACACCAGCGCGCCGACCATGAGCCACTTGCCCATGCCCGAGAGGTCGCGCTTGATCACGCTGGCCAGGGTGGCCATCACGAAAAACACCCCTGCGGTGCCGGCAAACGCGGTCATCACGAGGTCGGTACCGTTCTTGAAGCCCAGCACCATGCCGATCATGCGCGATAGCATCAGGCCCATGAAGAAGGTGAAGGCCAGCAGCACCGGCACGCCGGCGGCGGAGCGCTTGGTCTTTTCGATCGCGTACATGAAGGCGAACGCGCCGCCCAGGAACACGATCAGGCCCACGCCGCCGCTCAGCGAACGGGTGATGCCCGTGGCAACGCCGATCCAGGCGCCCAGCACGGTGGGGATCATGCTCAGTGCGAGCAGCCAGTAAGTGTTGCGAAGCACCTTGTGGCGCTCTTCCTGCGAGATGCCATAGCCCGCAGAGCTCCCCAGGGTGGTGACTTGGTCATTCATCATCTTGTGTCTCTCCTTTGTGGCCTGCACGTCGCAGACTTGACAAATTCTAGGTGGTGGCGTTCCTGCAAATGGCAATACCCGCACCGGCCAACGGGCTTGCGATCTTTTCAAAGGGTGGGGCATTGCACCGGCTGGGTCAATATTCTTTCGCTCCAGGCAGTGCTTGTGGCCGCATCGGGAGCCGCTATGCTTGCCGGTTTCCATCCGGGGCTGCCCCGCGCACCCCCTCCAACCCTGGCATTGCACCCATGAAAACCAAGCACGAACTCGAACTGGCCGACGTCAAGGCCATTGCCGCCGCTGCCGAAGCCGAAGCGCTCAAGAACAACTGGGCCGTGACCATCGCCATCGTGGACGATGGCGGTCACCTGCTGTGGCTGCAACGCCTGGACGGCGCAGCCGCCGTGTCCTCGCACATCGCCCCCTCCAAGGCCCGCACGGCGGCCCTGGGCCGCCGGGACAGCAAGGTCTATGAGGACATCGTGAATGGCGGGCGCACCGCGTTCCTGAGCGCCCCGACCATCGATGGCCTGCTCGAAGGCGGCGTGGCCATCCTCAAGGACGGCCAGTGCCTGGGCGCCGTGGGCGTGAGCGGCGTGAAGTCGACCGAAGATGCGCAGGTCGCGCGCGCCGGCATCGCCGCCATCGGCCTGTGATCGGCAGCATGCCCTGCGGCATGCGCCCATGAAAAAACCGGCCGAGGCCGGTTTTTTCTTTGCGGGCCGGTGCTTCTCAGGCCAGCGCGTCCGGCACGGGGTGGCCTGTGCCGCTGGCGCCGGGTGCTGGCATGGGCGAGGCGATGGGGGCTTGGCTCGGGGCTGCGGGGCGGCGCAGCGGGTGGCGCAGTGCGACTAGGCCCTTTTGCTCCAGGTCGATGCGCGGTGCGCTCGGCTGGCCCTTGAAATCGAGCCACTGGTGGTTCTCGTAGTCGTAGAGCTTGCAGGTGCGCATGGTGCGCAGCAGGGTGCGTACCGAGGCTTGCTCGATCACCAGCTTGTGGCCCACCAGCTCGTTCATGCGCTTTTGCGCGGCCAGCAGGTGGTACGAGGGGATGCCGGCATGCGCGTGGTGCGCGGCGTGGTTGTAGACGTTGTTGACCACCTTGGAGATCCAGTCGGGCAGCACCCAGACCACCGAGCAGACCTCGGGGCTGTGGCGGTTGTGGCGCAGGTCGTCGCTCTTGAACCAGGGGATGTTGGGGTGGGTGTGCATGATGTACAGCGAGGTGCTGCTCAGGAACATCAGCGTGAACAGGGGTAGCACCCAGCCCAGCAACACCGCCTGCAGGGCCGTGATGGGGGCGAAGGCGGGCGAGCACAGCAGCAAGGCCACATAGCTGCCGTGGTAGGCCAGCAGCAGGGCGGAGTACTTGCGCGACTCGGGCACCTGGTCTTTGGGCGTGCGCACGTTGGGGTACACGCGGGTCGGAAACCAGTGGATAGCGAAGTACAGCCACAGGCCGATACCCAGGGGCGCGCGGTAGATGTGCTCCAGCACCTTCCTGTGCCAGGGCAGCGCGTCGTAGCCGGCCTTGGAGTAGGGCGTGTAGTAGTCGAAGTGGTCGCCGTTGGTGTAGGGGTGGTGCACCTTGTTGTGGTCGTGCGACCACATGCGGTAGTTGTGCGTGGCGGGCACTCCGGCCACCAGCGCCAGCACCCAGTTCAGCCGTTTGGAGCGCGCCAGCGTGCCGTGCGCGGCATCGTGCGCCAGGGTGTAGAACGAGGACAGGCGCACGCCCGCCATCAGCGCGGCCACCACCTTGAGCCACATCGGCTCGGCCAGCAGCACGGTGGCGATGAAGGCCCAGTACAGCACATGGTCGCGCAGCACCAGGGTCACGCCCTTGCGGTCGCTGGGATTGGCGAAGGCCGAGAGCTCCTGGAGCAACTGGGCTTTGGAAATCTCGGGCCGGGCGGCGGTGGGCTGGGTCATGGGCTGTGCACTGGGTGGGCGGATGGCCCCTTGTGCGTCACGCCGGTGGCGTGTGGGTGGCCGCCAGATGGGATCTCTGTGGCAATGCGCGCAAAGGGGAGAAACGTCAAGAAGTGTTTCACACAGGACCCCGGATTCCGCGCCGGAACAGCAGGGTGAAATCCGCCCATTTCGGGCATTTGCCGGCAACGATGCGCTGTGCCCCAAAAGAAAACGGCCCCGAAGGGCCGTTGGATGGGCGAGGGCCGTGGCGACGGCTGGCTATGTATGAAGAAGCTCTCGTGGAAAAAAAGGCCTGGCTACGCGGGACAATCTGGCCCGTTGGCTGGCAAAAACGACCCTTGCGGACTGTAAGCCCGGGAGTCGCCCCACGATGAAACCTGTTATTTGGTGAGGATCAGCTTTCCAAGCTTGGTGGCCTGCAGGCGGTACATCGAGCCGTTGTGGCTGATGGCCACGGCCTTCTGGCCCTGCAGCAGATCGCTGCTGTCCACGGCGGCTGCTCCATCCACTGCGGCAGCGCTGCGCAATGCGGCGGCCTGCTGCGGCTGCAGGGAGTCTGCAGAGGCGGGGCGCACGAGCGTGGCGGCAGTAAGGGTGGCTTGCATGGAAGGGTTCCTGGTACGTTGAATGGTGTACGGTTTGCTAATGATAGTGATTCGCAATTACTGGTCAAGTGATTTCGCACATTGAACGGTATGAATCCTGGTTGGGGCCCGGATCGAGGTGAACCACTGCGGCTTGTGCGCCACAGGCACCAAGCAAAACAGGCCCGAAGGCCTGTTGTTGCGTGGCAGAGGACTGCGCCTTGCGGGTGCAGGGCATCACTGCGGATCGGTCACGAAGCCGATCTTGCGCACGCCGGCGCGCTGGGCGCTGGCCATGGCCTGGGCCACGCGTTCGTAGCGCACTTCCTTGTCGCCCTGGATGTGCAGATCCGGCTGGGGCTGCTTGGCTCCTTCGGCCTGCAGCCGGGACTGCAATTCCTCGTCGCTCACCTGCGAGCCGTTCCAGTAGTACTTGCCGTCGGCCGCCACGGACAGGCGCACCGTTTCGGGCTTGATGTTCTCGGGCTGGTTGGTGGCGCGCGGCAGGTCCACGTTCACCGAGTGCTTCATGACGGGCACGGTGATGATGAAGATGATGAGCAGCACCAGCATGACGTCCACCAGCGGCGTCATGTTGATCTCGTTCATCACGTCATCGGCGTCGTCTTGCGTTCCGAAGGCCATGGCTTAGCCGCCTTTCTTCATGGGCAGCACCTTGCCCTGCTCGCCGCCGCCAGCGGACACGCGGGCGCCGGTGACGAAATAGGCGTGCAGATCATGCGCAAAGCTGTTGAGGCCGCCCAGGATGGACTTGTTACCGCGCACCAGGGCGTTGTAGCCCAGCACGGCGGGGATGGCCACGGCCAGGCCCAGGGCGGTCATGATCAGCGCTTCACCGATGGGGCCGGCCACCTTGTCGATGGTGGACTGGCCCGAGGTGCCGATGGCCAGCAGGGCGTGGTAGATGCCCCAGACGGTGCCGAACAGGCCGATGAAGGGGGCGGTGGAGCCGACCGAGGCCAGGATGGCCAGGCCCGATTGCAGGCGTGCGGTGAACTCGTCGATGCAGTTGCGCAGGCAGCGCGTGACCCAGTCGCTCACGTCCAGGCTGTCGTGCAGGTGGGCCTTGGTGTTGCGGTGATGGGCCGTGGCTTCGCGCCCTTCCAGCGCCAGGTGGCGAAACGGGTTGGTGTTGTCCTGGCCCAGCTTGGTCAGGCCGGCAGCAAAGTCCTCGCTGTGCCAGAAGTCCTGGGCTGAGCGCGTGTGCTTCTTGAACTTGATGATGTCCAGGGCCTTGATGATGATGACGATCCACGAGGCGAGGGACATGCCCAGCAGCAGCACGGCCACAGCGCGGGTGACAAAGTCACCCTGGATCCAGACGTTGGCGATGCCGAATTGCGATTCCATGAGAACTCCTGATGATTATTCGAGAACAAAATTGACGGGTTGCATGTACCACATGGCTTCAGGCACTCCATTGCGTTTGCCTGGCACAAAGCGCCAGCGCGTGACCGCTTCCTGGGCCTGGCGGTCCAGCCGGTCATAGCCGCTGGACTTGTTGATTTCGACCTTCTGCGGCACGCCGTCGGTGCCGATCAGCACGCGCAGGATGACCTTGCCCTGCTCGCCCATGCGCTTGCTGATGGCCGGGTAGCCGGGGGATGGGTTGTTGAGGTGGGCTGCGTCGCTCGACGGCAGCTCGATCTTGGGGGGGGCGGGAGGGGCGGGCGGTGCCGGGGGCGGCGCCTGCACGGCCACGGGCGCCTCGATGGGCGGGGCAGGCGGCTGCGGCGTGGTCACGCCCGTGGGGGCATTGGGCGCGGGCGTCGGGTCGGCAATGGCCACGGGCATGGGGGCCGGGCGCGGGGCCTTCACCTGGGGGGCGGGCCTGGGTGGCGGCGGCACCGGTGGCTTGGGCGTCGGCGGCTCTATCTTGGGGGCAGGCGGTGCGATGAATTCGCTGAGCAGCTCTGCCGGCACGATGACTTCTGCCGCGCGGCGCAGCAGGCCCGACTGCAGTGCCCAGATGCCGGCCACGTGCAGCAGCACGACGGAACCTACGATCACGGTGTTGCGGCTGACGCCCCCGGGAGGGGCAAAACGATCAGGGTGAGACATAAGTGTGATGGCAGCTGCCGCCGCTTGCACGGCAAGCGGCACAGGCCTGTGAGACCTTGATTATTTACGGAAGATCCACCAGGCCGAGCCTGCGACGAGGATCAGGCTGCCGGCGAGTGTCGAGAGGAGTTCCATGCCCTGCTTTCCATGATGGAGCTGGCAAGCTGGATCGTCTGGGGCGCTGCCTCGTTGTGCAGGGCGGCGACCGGACTCGATGCGCTGCACTGGGCGACCACGTCGCGGGCGCAGCTTTCGCAGCATCCGCATTGGGTGGCGACGCCCAGTTCGAACTGGATTTCATCAAAGCTCATGCCTGCCCGGGCATGGCGGGCGATCTCGCGGTCAGAAATCCGGCGGCAAACACAGACGATCATGGCGGCAGGCAGTGGTGGCTGGCTGGTAGAAGATGCGTGATTATAAATGCGAATTTTTCGCATTTGCAATAAATCAATTCTGTCAGGAGGGGAAAACCCGGTAGTCCGCTTCCAGATCGGCTCCCAGCAAGGCCGGCGAGGCATCGGCCAGCGTGGCGCAGCCGGTGAGCGCCATGGCGATTTCCAGCTCGTCGCGCAGCAGGCGCAGCACATGCGCCACCCCGGCAGCACCCGCATTGGCCAGGCCCCACACCACGGGGCGGCCCACCAGCACCGCAGATGCGCCCAGTGCCATGGCCTTGAGCACATCGGTGCCCCGGCGGATGCCGCCGTCCACCAGCACGGGCAGGGCCCCATGCACCGCCTGCACGATGCGCGGCAGCGCGGTGGCCGTAGCGGGGGCGGTGTCGAGCGTGCGCCCGCCATGGTTGGACACCACCAGGCCCGCCACCTGGAGGCTGGCAGCCTGGTGGGCATCTGCCGGGTGCAGCACGCCCTTGAGCAGCACCGGCAGGCGGGTGATGGACTGCAGCCAGGCCACGTCGTCCCAGGTGGGCGCCTGGTGCAGCAGGGCATCGAACAGGGCGCTCTGGCCGGGCTGCAGCGCCACGGTCGGTGCCGGGGGCATCTGGGCCAGGTTCACGGCGCCGATGCCGGGCGGCAGGCGAAAGCCCGCCCGGCGCTCGCGGTCGCGCGCGCCGCTGGAAGGTGCATCCACGGTGAGCACCAGGGCCTCGTAGCCGGCGGCTTCGGCACGCTCCACCAGGGCGCGGGTGAATCCCCGGTCGTGCTGCAGGTACAGCTGGAACCACAGGGGCCCGCGCCCGGCGTCGTTCAGCACGGCCTGGGCAATGGTTTCCAGCGGCAGCGTGGCCTGGGTGCTCAGCACCAGCCCGGCGCCCATCGCCGCAGCCGCGTAGGCCGTGGCCAGCTCGCCATCGCCATGGGCCATGCGCTGAAAGGCCACGGGCGCCAGCAGCACGGGGTGGGCCAGCGTGCGGCCGAGCAGCTCAATGCGCGTGTGGCCGCCTGCCAGGGGGCGCAGCACGCGCGGCCACAGGGTCAGTGCGTCCCACGCGCTGCGGTTGGCGCGCAGGGTGATTTCGTCGGCCGCGCCACCGGCAAAGTAGGCCCAGGCGTTGTCGTCCAGGTGCAGCCTGGCGTGCTGCTCGTGATCCGCCAAGCTGGCGATGCCAGGGGGAAGCTGCTGGCGTGATGGAACGTAGGTCATGAAATGACAGAAGAACCTGGCGTCAGGTCACACATCGGACCACATGCGCAGCAGATTGTGGTAGGTGCCCGACAGCGTGATCACCGAAGGGTGTGTTTCGCCCACGCTCTGTCTGAGCCGCAGCAGCGCCATGTCCATGTCGAACAGCAATTGCCGCTGCTCCAGGCCGCGCACCATGCTTTCCACCCAGAAGAAACTGCTGATGCGATGGCCGCGGGTGACGGGCAACACCTGGTGCACGGTGCTGCCGGGGTACATGACCATGTCGCCAGCCGGCAGCTTGATGCGTTTTTCACCCCAGGCCTCGGTGGCCACGAGTTCGCCGCCTTCGTACTCGTCCGGCGGGGTCAGGAACAGCGTGCACGACAGGTCGCTGCGCATCCACGCATTGTCGGCCCTGGAGTGCATGACGGCGCTGTCCACGTGGTCGCCATAGAAGTTGGCGCCGTCTGCGTAGTGGTTGAACAGCGGGTTGTAAATGCGCCGAGGCAGGGCGGCTGAAAAGAACAATGCGTTGCGGGCGAGCGCCGCCTTGACCAGGCCCTGCAGCTGGCCCGAGAGCTCGCTGCCCTGCGAAAGCTGCAGATTGTTCTTCTGGTGCACCGCCTGGCTTCCCGCGCTGCGAGATCCGTCCACCCACGGGGTGTCGGGTGCCCAGAGCTTTTGCCGAAAGTGCGCGATCTCTTCGGCCGTCAGTACATTCTTGATGTGCAGGAACATGGGGCCTGATTGTGACTGCGCCCCGGTGAAGGGGCGCAGTCATCTCGTCACAGCATCAGAAGCGCGTCTTCAGCGTCATCTGCACGGAGCGTGGCACGCCTGGCGTGTAGAAGCCGCGGTACAGGCCGTCCGCATAGGTGCGGTCAAACAGGTTGTTCACGTTCAGCTTCAGCGATGTCTTGTCGTCGAAGGCGTATTCGACCATGGCATCCATTACCGCAAAGCCGCTGGCGTACACCGCGCGCGAACCTTCGGGGTTCTGCTTGCTACGGTAGGTCAGGCCTGCACCCAGGCGCACCTTGGAGGTGACCGCATAGGTCGTCCACACGCTGCCGCTGTGCTTTGGCGTAAGGCCGGGGCGGTCGCCCTGCACCTGCGCGCCGCCGCCATTGGCTGGCAGCACCACGTTGCTGTCGTCGATCTTGGCCGAAGGAATCCAGGTGTGGTTGGCGAACAGCTCCCACTGGGGCGTCAGGCGGCCTGCCAGGTTGAACTCCATGCCGCTGGCGTGGCGCTTGCCGGACAGCAGCTCCTGCTGGGCTGCGGTGTCGGGGTCGGTGTTGCGCTCGTTGTACTTCTGGCTGTAGAACGCGGCCACACCCAGCAGTGCGCGGCGCTCGAACATCTCGAACTTGCTGCCGATCTCGAAGTTGCGGCTCTTCTCTGGCGGGGTGTTGGCCGTGCGGGCGGTGCCGTTGCCGGGGTTGCCGAACTGGTAGGTGTCGCCCGAGGTGTTGTACGAAGTGCCGAACGATGCGTAGTACGAGGCCAGCTCGTTGGGCTGGAACACCAGGCCCACGCGGGGGCTGAGCAGGCTGTCGGAGCGGGAGTTGCTCAGGGCGCCGGTGGCGTTTTTGTAAGACGCCTTGAAGTCGTCATAGCGCAGGCCGGCCACCAGCTTGAGCGTGTCGTTGAGCGAAACCGTGTCCTGCAGGTACAGGCCCAGGTTGCGCGAAGTGAAGGTGTTCCACTGCACCGGTGCGCGGCCGTCGGCCACCCAGGCGCCATCGTTGGGCGAACCCACGGTGGTGTTAGGGCGTGGCGTGGTGTTGGCGTAGTTCTGGTTGCGCTTGGCATCGTCGTCGTAGTAGTCCACGCCCGCCAGTACCGCATGCTTGCGGCCACCCCAGTTGAAGGTGTTGTTGTAGTCGCTTTGCAGCTGCAGCACTTCGCTTTCGCCCAGGCGGCCCTTGGAGCCACGGGTCAGCACGGTGTCGCCGTTGATCTGGTCCAGCGTGAGGGCGCCGTTCTGGAAACCGATGGTGCTGGCCAGCAGGTCGCGCTCGTACTTGCCGTAGCGCAGGCGCGTGTTCACCTCGCCGTTGTCGTCAAAACGGTGGATGTGCCCCAGCGTGACGTACTGCGAAGAGCTGTTGTTGTGGTCGCTGGCCAGGCCGTAGTAGTTGCGCGCCTCCAGGTGCGTGTTGATCTTGCCGTCGACCACGCGCCAGGGGTGGTTGTACAGCGGGCGGCCCTTGGATTCGAGGTAATACAGCCCGATCGAGAACTCGTCGCGCGTGCCGATGCCCCAGGCGAAGGTAGGCGCAATGCCGCGCTTGTCCTGCTTGGCGCCGTAGTTGTCATATTCCTGCACCATCGCGTTCAGGCGCAGGGCCGCGTTTTCGCCGGTCTTGAAGTTGAAGTCGCCCGTGGCGCGGTGGTATTGGCCGGTGCCGAAGGTGTAGGCGGCCTCGTGCTGGTCAATCAGCAGCGGGTACTTGTTCACCTGGTTGACCACGCCGCCGGTCGAGCCCTTGCCGAACAGCATCGAGGCAGAGCCCTTGAGCACTTCGATGCGGTCGTTGTTGAACGTGTCGCGCTCGATCAGCGGGGCGTCCTTCATGCCGTCCACATAAATGTCGCCGGCCTGACCAAGGGAGAAGCCGCGCAGGCGCACATCTTCTTCGCCTGTTTCGCCGGACAGGAAGGTTACGCCCGCGGTGGTGCGAAGCACCTCGCGGAAGTCGTCCTGGTTGCGGTCGTTCATGAGCTTTTCTGTGAACACGGTCACGGACTGGGGAATGTCCTTGATGTCCTGGTTGCCCTTGCCAACCGTGGTCTTCTTGAGCAGCAGGGTGTCCTTGCCTTGCACTTCTGCAGCTTCCTTGACAGTCACCGTGCCCAGGGTGGGCGCGGCGGTCTGCGCCCAGCTGCTCACCGATGCGGCCAGCATGAGGGCGCCCAGGGGCAGCAGGCCCTTGTCGGAAGTGAAGGAGGTGGGGGCTGCAGCGATGGGGGCAGCGGCGGCGGCGCGCGCAGCGGGCTGTCCTGCACGGCGGATGTTTTTCTTGGCCAAGGTGGCTTCTCCAACGGAACAAAAGGGTCGCTGCGGGGTCCGCGGCGGGGGTGTTCAGAAGCACTGGCTGGCAGGCGGCGTGCACGGCAGGAGATCTGCAAAGGGTGCAGTGGCTGGCAACGGCAGATCGCGTGCGTGGCTGTGCTTCAAGGCGTCGGAATATTAATCTTATTGCGTATTATTCATATTCACAATGTTGCTGGTTTGCAACGATCCTGAATGGCTTTCACGAAAAAGGACGCAAAAAAGCCGGCGCGAGGCCGGCTTTTCAGAGAGTGCGGGGTGCGCTCTGTGCGCTTGTGCGCTTACTTGACGTGCTTGCCGATCAGGCCAGCCAGTTCAAACATCGACACCTGGGGCTTGCCGAAGAGCTCCTTGAGCTTGGCATCTGCATTGATGTTGCGCTTGTTCGCCGCATCTTGCAGGTTGTTGGCCTTGATGTAGACCCACAGCTTGCTGATGATCTCCGTGCGTGGCAGCGGTGCCGAGCCGACCACAGCCGCGAGAGCGGGGCTGGGGGTGAGGGCCTTCATGAACGCAGCGTTGGGCGTGCGCTTCTTGGCAGGAGCCGCCGCCTTGGTGGCGGGCGTCTTGGCTGCGGGTGCTGTTTTTGCCGGAGCCTTTTTTGCAGTTGCCATGTTGGATTTTCCTTGTTGGAAGTAGATTGTCTGACCAGTGAAAGCCTAGCCTCTCTGCTGGCAGGCCGATGCTACTGGGAAAAAAACGCGTTTCCAAGGGAGAAAACGCTTTTTTTGCCTCGATTTGTTGCTTGGGTGCCCCAGGGAAGGTAAAGCTCACCGTTTTGGTGCTTTCCCTAGGGGGGAAGTGGCTCCTGGCGATTTATGCGGGTGCGGGCGCCACCCGACCACAGTGCATGACAATGAAAGGCGCTGAGAGTCCGCGCAGCACCCCCTTTTTCTTCTGGTCTTCTTTGCACGAAAGGTCTTTGCAACATGACAGCCCCCTCCTCTGCAGCCTTCAGCACCTGTGATTTCTGCGACGCGCACAAGGGCGACGACAGCGGTGCCTTTCGCGTGCTGCCCCCGGTGTTCCAGGACCTGGGCGGTGTGGCCGCCTTCAGCGGGCCGGTGAGCACCGTCAAATGCTTCGAGGACAACACCCTGGTCAAGGCCGCCGTCGATTCCCCTGGCAACGGCCGCGTGCTGGTGGTGGATGGCGGTGGCTCGCTGCGCCGCGCGCTGGTGGGCGGCAACCTGGCCGCTGCGGCCGTGCGCAATGGCTGGGCCGGCGTGGTGGTGGATGGCTGCGTGCGCGACATCGTCGAGCTGCGTGCGGCGGCCGTCGGCATCCGTGCCCTGGCCCTGATGCCTTTGCCCACCGAGAAGCGCAACGAGGGCCAGCGCGACGTGGCCGTGCAGATCCAGGGCGTCTGGGTGCGCCCCGGCGACTGGCTCTACGCCGATGCCGATGGCATCGTGGTCAGCGCGGCGGCGCTAACGGCGTGAGCCAGTGCCCACGCGCCAGGCCAGGCGCGAGGGCAGGGTGGCCAGCAGCACGCTGGCCAGCGCGATGCCGAAGGCCAGCAACTGCAGGCCGCTGAGCGATTCGCCAAGCACCAGCACGCCCACCAGGGCCGCGCTCACCGGCAGCAGCACGGTGAACACGCCGCCCTGTGCGGCGGGCACCACGCGCAGGCCGGTCATCCACAGCCACACCGTCCAGATGCTGGCGGCCAGGGCGTAGAACACCAGCAGCAGCCAGGTGCCCCAGCCCACGGCGGCAAAGTCGAAGTGCCACGCCGCATACAGGCCCAGGGGCATCGACAGCGTGAAGCCCCACAGGTTGATGATGGAGGTGATGCGCTTGGGCCCCAGCGCGCCCGTGAGCTTCTTGCCGATCACGGAGTACGCCGCCTCGCACACCACGGCGCCCAGCAGCAGCAACTGCCCCAGCCAGGCCAGGTCGGCCTTGCCTGCAGGCGCATCGGCACCTGCCGGGCCTGCATGGCCGGCGCTGGGGCTTGCCAGGGCAAACAGGGCGATGCCCACCACGGCGCAACCCACGGCCACCCAGGTGCGGGGTGCCACCTTCTCGCGCAAAAAGGCCCAGCTCATCACCGCCACAGCCGCCGGCATGCTGGCCATGGTGACGCCGGCCGATACCGCATTCGTCAGGCTCACGCCGTAGATCATGCAGGCGGTGAACAGGAAGTTGCCCAGGAAGGATTCGAGGAACAGCAGGCGCCGGGTCTGCGCCGTCATCGGTGGTTCGTCGGCCGGCTTTTTCAGCCAGTGCAGCATGGCCAGGCCGCCGATGCCAAAGCGCATCCACGCGAGCAGGAACACCGGCAGAACGGCGGCCAGCGGCTTGGATAGGGCGACATAGCTGCCCACCAGCGACATGCTGAGGGCCAGGCAAAGGTAGGCAACGGTGCGGCTGGGGGCGGTCATTGGGCTCAGGGCGGCTTTCGCACCCGCGTTCCGGTACGGAGCGCCGGGGTCGCGAGCGGGATGGAGGTGTCGGCAGAGCGACCCCGCGATGATTGCACAGGCGCTAAGCTCCCTTGGGTTCATGGCGCAGATCTGGCGCCGCTCTTTTTTCAAACCATTGTTCCGAGGAATACCCCATGCGCAGTGTCGTTTTCGAATCCTTTGGCGAGCCTTCCGAAGTGCTGGTTCTGGCCGACCGCCCAGAGCCCGAGCCCGCGGCCGGCCAGGTGCGCGTGCGCATGGCGATGTCGCCCATCCACAACCATGACCTGGCCATCATCCGCGGCAAATATGGCTACAAGCCGCCGCTGCCGGCGGTGCCGGGCACGGAGGCGGTGGGGGTGGTCGACGCGCTCGGCGAGGGCGTCACGCACCTCAAGACCGGCCAGCGCGTGATGCTGGCCGGCGCCAGCGCCACCTGGGCCGAGTTTTTCCTGGCCCAGGGCGCCAAGCTGATCCCTGTGCCCGATGCGGTGTCCGACGGCCTGGCCTGCCAGCTGATTGCGATGCCGCTGTCGGCCGCCATGCTGCTGCAAGACCTGCAACTGCAGCCGGGCCAGTGGATGGTGCAGAACACCGCCAACGGCGCCGTGGGCAAGACCGTGGCCATGCTCGCCCAGGCGCGCGGCGTGAAGGTGGTGAACCTGGTGCGCCGCGATGCGGGCGTGGCCGAACTCGATGCCCTGGGCATCGCCAACGGCGTCTCGACCGAGCAGGCCGGCTGGGAAGAGCGCGTGCAGGCCATTACCGGCGGTGAGCCCATCGTGCGTGCGGTGGACTCCATCGGCGGCGACGCCGCCAACCAGATCATGAACGTCGTGGCGGCGGGCGCCACGCTGGTGTCGTTTGGTGCCATGTCGGGCCAGCCGCTGGTGCTGAGCGCCAACAACCTGATCTTCAAGCAGGCCACGGTCAAGGGCTTCTGGGGTGCCAAGCGCTCCGAGGCCACGCCACCGGCCGAGATGGCGCGGCTGATCGGCGAATTGATCCGCCTGGCCGCCAGCGGCGAACTGCGCCTGCCCGTGGAAGCATCCTTCGACATCGCTGATGCGGCCAGGGCGGCTGCCGCCAGCGACGTGCCGGGCCGCGCCGGAAAGATCACGCTCACCGCATGACGGTTGTCCCAAAAAAGGATCTGCACGATGCCTGACGCATCCCATCTCCCTGGCCCGCTGCGCTGCGTGTTCGTGTACGGCACCCTGCGCAAGGGCGGCTCCAACGACATCACGCGTTTGCTGCCCGCACCGCGCTTTGTCGGCATGGCGCGCCTTGCGGGCACGCTGTACCACCTGGGCGCCTATCCCGGGCTGCTGCTGGGCGGTGCCGTGGATGTGGTGGGGGAGGTCTACGCCATCGAGCCTGCGCTGGAGCAGCGTCTCGATGGGATCGAGGAAATCCACGGAAGACCTGACGACGAATACTTCAAACGCGAGCTCACGCTGCCGGTGGCCGGCCTGCTGGTCGACTGCCTGGTGTACGAGATCAATCCCGACCGGGTGACCGCCGCGGCGCGCATCGAGGGCGGCGACTGGATGCTTGAATTGTCACGCCCTGTAAGGAAATGAGGCTGCAGGCAAGGCGGTAGCTGGGAGCGCTGCCTGCTGCGCCTGACTGCGGGGACTTTTGCGCGACGGAATCCATGCAATTTCACATTGCAAAAATTGCTTTTGGCGATATGGAATGCAAGAATGTTGCGGTGCGGCAATTTCTCTCAATACGAGAAAACGGTTTTCATATTGAGGAATCTGAAGCATAAGGTGTTGTTTTAAAAGAGAAAAATTTATCTCTTATATAAGACATAAGAGCTTGTGCAACTCTTATAGAAGACTTAAAGTTCTCTCCATGGGCCGCAGACGCAGCCCGGTGTTTTCAACCAACCTCAGGAGTAGACCCCATGCCCCAATCCTTCAACGAACAACTGAGCCGCGAACAGCAGATTGCCGCCCTGGAAAAAGACTGGGCCACCAACCCCCGCTGGAAGGGCATCAAGCGCGGCTACTCCGCTGCTGACGTGGTGCGTCTGCGCGGCTCGTTCCAGGTCGAATACACGCTGGCCCGCCGCGGTGCCGAGAAGCTGTGGGACCTGGTGAACAACGAGCCCTACGTGAACTGCCTGGGCGCGTTGACCGGTGGCCAGGCCATGCAGCAGGTGAAGGCCGGCATCAAGGCCATCTACCTGTCGGGCTGGCAAGTCGCTGCCGACAACAACGAATACTCGGCCATGTACCCCGACCAGTCGCTGTACCCCGTCGACTCGGTGCCAAAGGTCGTGGAGCGCATCAACAACTCCTTCACCCGTGCGGACGAAATCCAGTGGTCCAAGGGCATCAACCCCGGTGACAAGGCCTATATCGACTACCACGCACCCATCGTGGCCGATGCCGAAGCCGGTTTCGGCGGCGTGCTCAACGCCTACGAACTGATGAAGGCCATGATCCGCGCCGGCGCCGGTGGCGTGCACTTCGAAGACCAGCTGGCTTCCGTGAAGAAGTGCGGCCACATGGGCGGCAAGGTGCTGGTTCCCACCGTGGAAGCCTGCCAGAAGCTGATCGCCGCCCGCATGGCTGCCGACGTGTACGGCGTGCCGACCCTGGTGATCGCCCGTACCGATGCCGAAGCCGCCGACCTCTTGACCAGCGACTACGACGAGAACGACAAGCCCTTCCTGACCGGTGAGCGCACCGCCGAAGGCTTCTACAAGACGAAGAAGGGCATGGACCAGGCCATCTCGCGCGCCGTGGCCTATGCCGAGTACGCCGACCTGGTGTGGTGCGAAACGGGCACGCCGGACCTGGAGTTCGCCAAGAAGTTCGCCGATGCCGTGCACGCCAAGCACCCCGGCAAGATGCTGGCCTACAACTGCTCGCCTTCGTTCAACTGGAAGAAGAACCTGGACGATGCCACCATCGCCAAGTTCCAGCGCGAGCTGGGCGCCATGGGCTACAAGTACCAGTTCATCACGCTGGCTGGCATCCACTCCATGTGGTACAACATGTTCGATCTGGCCCAGGACTACGTGGCCCGCGGCATGTCGGCCTATGTGGAAAAGGTGCAGGAGCCCGAATTCGCAGCCCGCGACCGTGGCTACAGCTTCGTGTCGCACCAGCAGGAAGTGGGCACGGGTTACTTCGACGAAGTGACCACCGTGATCCAGGGCGGCAAGTCCAGCGTGACCGCGCTGACCGGCTCGACCGAAGAAGAGCAGTTCCACTGATCTGAAATCCCTCGGCAAGAGGGGTGAGGAGACTGCAAGAAGCCACCCCGCGGGGTGGCTTCTTGCTTTGGGCTGCTGGTTTTTTCGCGCTGCGCATGTTGTCGGGGCGCGACTGGCGGGGCCGTCGGGTGGCTGGGGCCGTGCGCCCTTCGGCGAACATGGTTAAAATGGCGGCATCAACTGTTTGATTTCCCACAAGGGCGAGAAAGGCAATCTGGTTATGACACCGCGAACTACAACGGAGTTCTCCACCGGCCACTAGTGGCTGGCCGTTCGCGCCTGCACGAGATTTACCTCTCCCCAATCAAAAGCGCGGCCGGTTCCGCGCTTTTTTGTTTTCCGATTCCGGCTGGCGTGCGCCGCAGCACCTGCCCCGTGATCGACCCCATACCCACATCCACGGACAAGAGACCCCTCATGATTCACATCACGCTCCCCGACGGTTCGCAGCGAGAGTTTCCCGGCCCGGTCACGGTCGCCGAAGTGGCGGCCTCGATCGGCGCTGGCCTGGCCAAGGCGGCCCTGGCCGGCAAGATCGGCGACAAGGTGGTGGACACCAGCTATCAGATCACGGCCGACAGCCCGCTGGCCATCGTGACGGCCAAGGATGCCGATGGCCTGGATGTCATCCGTCACTCCACCGCCCACTTGCTGGCCTATGCCGTCAAGGACCTGTTCCCCGAAGCGCAGGTGACCATCGGCCCGGTGATCGAGAACGGCTTCTTCTACGACTTCGCGTACAAGCGCCCCTTCACGCCCGAAGACTTGGTGGCTATTGAAAAGCGCATGGCCGACCTGGCTGCCAAGGACGAGCCCGTGGTGCGCCGCGTGCTGCCGCGTGACGAGGCCGTGGCCTACTTCAAGGGCCTGGGTGAGAACTACAAGGCCGAGATCATCGCCAGCATCCCCAGCAACGAGGATGTGAGCCTGTACCGCGAAGGCAATTTCGAGGACCTGTGCCGCGGCCCCCACGTGCCCAGCACCGGCAAGCTCAAGTTCTTCAAGCTCATGAAGGTGGCCGGTGCCTACTGGCGCGGCGACCACCGCAACGAGATGCTGCAGCGCATCTACGGCACGGCCTGGTCTACCAAGGACGAGCTGCAGCAGTACCTCACGATGCTGGAAGAAGCGGAAAAGCGCGACCACCGCAAGCTTGGCCGCGAGCTCGACCTGTTCCACATGGACGAGCACTCGCCCGGCACCGTGTTCTGGCATCCCAAGGGCTGGGCCCTGTGGCAGGAGGTGGAGCAGTACATGCGCCGCGTCTATCGCAACAACGGCTACCAGGAGGTCAAGGGTCCGCAGATCCTGGACAAGCAGCTGTGGGAGAAGACTGGCCACTGGGACAAGTACCACGAGAACATGTTCACCACCGAGTCGGAAAAGCGCGAGTACGCGCTCAAGCCGATGAACTGCCCCGGCCACATCCTTATCTACAAGCAGGGCATCAAGAGCTACCGCGACCTGCCACTGCGCTACGGCGAATTCGGTGCCTGCCACCGCAACGAGCCCACCGGCGGCCTGCACGGCATCATGCGCGTGCGTGGCTTTACGCAGGACGACGGCCACATCTTCTGCACCGAGGAGCAGGTGCTGGAGGAGTGCGCCAACTACACGGCGCTGGTGCAGAAGGTCTACAAGGACTTCGGCTTCACCAACATCATCTACAAGGTGGCCACGCGCCCCGAGGCACGCATCGGCACCGATGAGTCGTGGGACCGCGCCGAAAAGGCGCTGATGGATGGCCTGCGCCATTCGGGCTGCGAGTTCGAGATCGCCGAAGGCGAGGGCGCCTTCTACGGCCCCAAGATCGAGTACACACTCAAGGACGCTCTGGGCCGCCAGTGGCAATGCGGCACGATGCAGATCGACCCGAACCTGCCCGAGCGCCTGGACGCCGAGTACGTGGCCGAGGACGGCAGCCGCAAGCGCCCCCTGATGCTGCACCGCGCCACCGTGGGCAGCATGGAGCGTTTCATCGGCATGCTGATCGAGCACTATGCCGGCGCCTTCCCCCTGTGGCTGGCCCCGGTGCAGGTTGCGGTGCTCAATATCACCGACGCGCAGGCCGATTACTGTCGCGAAATTGTTGAACGGCTGCAAAAAGCACTGCCGAATCAAGACCTTAGGGTGGCGGTGGATCTGCGCAACGAGAAGATTACGTATAAAATACGCGAGCATTCGTTGCAAAAGCTGCCGTATATCCTTGTCGCGGGCGACAAGGAGAAGGCCGCAGGCGCCGTTGCAGTACGCGGCCGGGGCAATCGTGACCTCGGAGTGATGTCCATCGAAGCGTTCGCTGAGTTGATCGCCAATGACATCGCCACCAAAGCCTGAGTTTGATTCAAAACCTGCTTTGTCGCTTGCCAGCTGTACGGTTGTAGCTACAATTTTTGTAGTATTTTGATTGAAGGAAGATAGCCATCGCTACTGAATTTCGTGATCGTCGCCACCGTGAAGAGCGCAAGCACCGCCTGAACCGTGAAATCATGGCCCCGGAAGTCCGTCTCTCCGGGCCGGAAAATGAGCCTTTGGGCGTGGTCAGCCTCATGGAAGCCCTGCGCATGGCAGGTGAGCTGGATGTGGATCTGGTGGAAATCGCTGCAACAGCGAATCCGCCGGTGTGCCGCCTGATGGACTACGGCAAGTTCAAGTACCAGGAGCAAAAGCGCGCTGCCGAGGCGAAGGCCAAGCAGACGGTGATCGAGATCAAGGAAGTCAAATTCCGTCCGGGCACGGACGATGGCGACTACAACATCAAGATGCGCAACATCCGCCGCTTCCTGGCCGAGGGTGACAAGTGCAAGATCACGCTGCGTTTTCGGGGCCGTGAAATCACCCACCAGGAACTGGGCCTGGCGCTGCTCAACCGCATCCGCGACGAGCTGGCCGACACCATCCTGATCGAGCAGTTTCCCAAGCTGGAAGGCCGCCAGATGATCATGATGATTGCGCCGGGCAAGAAAAAGCCCGCCGCTGCCAAGCAGGCCAGTGCCGAGAGCACGCCTTCCGGCAGCGCAGCCTGACGGCTGGCAGTCCTCAAGGAAGAGACAGAATTTGCCAGGCGGGTCCCGCAAGGGGCTCGTCGGGTGATAGGCAGCGGTCACACGCTGCCGCACAGCCGGTGCAAACCGGCTGAAAAAGTGGCTCGGGGCCAACAAGTTTGCAGATCCCTTTGCAAACGCCTCACGAGCACAACGAAAAGGAGCATTCACATGCCCAAAATGAAGACCAAGAGCAGCGCGAAAAAACGTTTCCGCGTTCGTCCCGGTGGCACCGTCAAGCGCGGTCAAGCCTTCAAGCGTCACATCTTGACGAAGAAGACCACCAAGAACAAGCGCCAACTGCGCGGTTCGGTTGCTGTGCATGAGACCAATATGGGCTCTATTGCACAAATGCTGCCCGGTGCTGGCCTTTAATAACGACGAACAAGGAGTACTCACATGCCTCGCGTCAAACGTGGTGTAACGGCCCGTGCCCGTCACAAGAAAGTTCTCGCCCTTGCAAAGGGCTTCCGTGGTCGCCGCGGTAACGTCTACCGTATCGCCAAACAGGCGGTAATGAAGGCTGGGCAATATGCCTACCGTGACCGCCGCACCAAGAAGCGCGTGTTCCGCCAGTTGTGGATCGCCCGTATCAACGCCGCTTCGCGCGAACTGGGCCTGACCTACAGCCAGTTCGCCAACGGCCTGAAGAAGGCATCCATCGAGATCGACCGCAAGATGCTGGCCGACCTCGCAGTGCACGACAAGGCTGCCTTTGGCAGCATCGTGGAGCAAGTCAAGGCCAAGCTGGCTGCTTGAGTTCACGACAGGCGGCCGTCTCTTACCGGACGGCTGTTTGCGCAATAACAGCAAGGGCTAGGGCTTGTGAAGGCACTAGCCCTTGTTCATTTTCAAGAGTCGATATGAACGAGTTGGATTCCCTGGTCGAGAGCGCGACGCAACTGTTTGCCCAAAGCGCCACCCCTGCTGATCTGGAAAACGCCAAGGCGCAGTTTCTGGGCAAGGCCGGTCGCGTGACCGAGCTCATGAAGGGCATGGCGCAGCTGTCGGTGGACGAGAAGAAGTCCCGCGGCGCGGCCATCAACGTCGCCAAGCAGGCCATCGAGGCCGCACTCACTGCCCGCCGCCAGGCTCTGGCCGATGCGGAGCTGCAGATCCAGCTCAAGGCCGAGGCCCTGGATGTGAGCCTGCCAGGGCGCCAGCGCGGTCAGGGCGGCCTGCACCCGGTGTCGCTCACGCTCGAGCGCATCGAGGGCATCTTCGGCTCCATGGGTTTCGACGTGGCCCAGGGCCCCGAGATCGAGACCGACTGGTTCAACTTCACCGCACTGAACACGCCGGAAGACCATCCCGCGCGTTCCATGCACGACACCTTCTACGTGGAAGGCGGCACCCCCGAGGCGCCCAACCTGCTGCGCACGCACACCAGCCCGATGCAGATCCGCCACGCGGTGCAGCACGTCAAGAAGCACCGCGCCGCGCTGGATGCCGGCCAGCCCATGCCCGAGATCCGCGTCATCGCGCCGGGCCGCACCTACCGCGTGGACAGCGATGCCACGCACTCGCCCATGTTCCACCAGTGCGAAGGCCTGTGGGTCGGCGAGAACGTGAGCTTCAAGGACCTGAAGGTGATCTTCACGGCCTTTTGCCGCACCTTCTTCGAGAGCGATGACCTGGTGCTGCGCTTCCGTCCGAGCTTCTTCCCCTTCACGGAGCCCAGCGCCGAGATCGACATCCAGTTCCAGACCGGCCCGCTGGCCGGCCGCTGGCTGGAAGTGGCCGGTTCGGGCCAGGTGCACCCCAACGTGGTGCGCAATATGGGCCTGGACCCTGAAAAGTACATCGGCTTTGCTTTCGGCATGGGCCCCGACCGCCTGACCATGCTGCGCTATGGCGTGAACGACCTGCGCCTGTTCTTCGACGGCGACATCCGCTTCTTGTCGCAGTTCCAGTAAGCAAGGGCCGGCCCTGCCTGCAAGGCCGGGCCACCCAGCCGTTTTCGCCTTGGCGCGCGCTTCGAGATCCTGGCCGCGCAAGGCACTTTCCGTACAAGAGTTCGACTATGCAATTCCCTGAATCCTGGTTGCGTGAGTTCTGCAATCCACCCCTGTCGACCGCCGAGCTGGCCGAGACGCTGACCATGGCCGGCCTGGAGGTGGAAGAGTTGCGCCCTGTGGCGCCACCGTTCGCGAAGATCGTCGTGGGTGAGATCAAGGAGGCCGTGCAGCACCCCGACGCCGACCGCCTGCGCGTGTGCCAGGTGGACGTGGGCCAGGGCGCCCTGCTCAACATCGTCTGCGGTGCGCCCAATGCGCGCGTAGGCATCAAGGTGCCTTGCGCCCTGGTGGGTGCCGAGCTGCCCCCCGGTGACGATGGCAAGCCCTTTCTGATCAAGGTGGGCAAGCTGCGCGGCGTGGAAAGCCAGGGCATGCTGTGCTCGGCGCGCGAACTCAAGCTCTCGGAAGACCATGGCGGCCTGCTCGAACTCGATGCCTCCGCGCCCGTGGGCCAAGACATCCGCGAGCACCTGAATCTTGACGACACGCTGTTCACCCTCAAGCTCACGCCCAACCTGGCGCACTGCCTGAGCGTGTATGGCATTGCGCGCGAAGTCTCGGCGCTGACCGGTGTGCCGCTCTCGCAGCCGGCCTTCCCGGCCGTGGCGACCAAGGTGGCTGACATGCTGGGCGTGAAGATCAGCGCGCCCGACCTGTGCGGCCGTTTCAGCGGACGCGTGGTGCGCAACGTGAACACCCGCGCCACCACGCCGCAGTGGATGCTCGACCGCCTGGCCCGCTGCGGCCAGCGCGGCGTGTCGCCGCTGGTGGACATCTCCAACTATGTGATGTTCGAGCTGGGCCGCCCCTCGCACATCTTCGACCTGGACAAGATCCACGGCGGTCTGGACGTGCGCTGGGGCAAGGCCGGCGAGCAGCTCAAGCTGCTCAACGGCAATACCATCACAGTGGACGAGAAGGTCGGCGTGATCGCCGACGGCCAGCAGGTCGAATCGCTCGCCGGCATCATGGGGGGCGATGCCACCGCCGTCTCGGACGACACCAAGCACATCTACATCGAGGCCGCCTTCTGGTGGCCCAAGGCCGTGGCCGGGCGCTCGCGCCGCTACAACTTCTCGACCGATGCCGGCCACCGCTTCGAGCGCGGTGTGGACCCTGAGCTGACGGTGGAGCACATCGAGCGCATCACGCAGCTGGTGATCGACATCTGCGGTACGCCCGAGACGGCCTGCGGCCCGATGGACGACCAGCGCGTGAACGTGCCCGTGCCAGCGCCCGTCACGCTGCGCGTGGCACGCGCGGCCAAGGTCATCGGCATGCCGATCACGCAGGCGCAGTGCGCCGACGTGTTCAAGCGCCTGGGCCTGCCGTTCACGGAAGGCGAGGGCTCCGTCACCGTGGTCCCGCCAGCCTACCGCTTCGACATCACCATCGAGGAAGACCTGATCGAAGAGGTCGCGCGCATGGTGGGCTACAACAACCTGCCCACCACGCCGCCGCTGGCCCCCATCACGCCCAAGCTGCCGGCCGAGGCCACGCGCAGCCCGTTTGCCGTGCGCCGCACGCTGGCCGGCCTGGGCTACCAGGAAACAATCAACTTCAGCTTCGTGGAAGAGCGCTGGGAGCAGGAGCTGGCGGGCAATGCGCAGCCCATCAAGCTGCTCAACCCGATCGCCAGCCAGATGAGCGTGATGCGCTCGAGCCTGCTCGGCTCGCTGCTGCAGGTGCTCAAGTTCAACCTGGACCGCCGTGCCGAGCGCGTGCGCGTGTTCGAACTGGGCCGCGTGTTCCTGCGCGATGCCAGCGTGCAGAACACCGACACCACGGTGGAGGGCTTTCACCAGCCCATGCGCGTGGCCGGCGTCGCCTATGGCGCCAATGACATGCTGCAATGGGGCCGCAAGGAGCAGGGCATCGACTTCTTCGACGTGAAGGGCGATGTGGAGGCCTTGCTGGCGCCGCTGCAGGCCACGTTCGAGCCGGGCGAGCACCCGGCCATGCACCCCGGCCGCTGTGCCCGCGTGCTGGTGCAGGGCAAGTCCATCGGTTTCGTGGGCGAGCTGCATCCACAGTGGCGCCAGTCGTGGGAGCTGCCGCTGGCGCCGGTGCTGTTCGAGCTGGAGCTCGATGCCGTGCTGCAGCGCGTGGTGCCGCAGTTCAAGTCGGTCGCCAAGCACCAGGCCGTCGAGCGCGACCTGGCCCCGGTGGTGGCCGAGCGCGTGACGCACGCCGAGATCGTCGCGGCCGTGCAGGAGGCCGTTCCTGGCGGCATGCTGCGTTCAGCCGTGGTGTTCGACATCTACCGCCCCAAGCCGCTCAAGGCCGGCGAGGAAACGCCTGCGGGCGGCCTGGCCCCCGGCGAGAAGAGTGTTTCGGTGCGCCTGACCCTGGGCAGTGATGAGGCGACGCTGACCGAGGCCGAGATCGAGTCCGCCGTGCAGGCGGCTGTGACGCACCTCACACAGCGCGTGGGCGCGCGGCTGCGCGGCTGACCATCGCGGCGACAATAGGCCCGAGCGAACGAACACAACAACATGACCATGCTGACGGGGAGAGATGCCGTGATCGAATTTGCAGTCGAAAGCCTGGAAACCCCTGCGCTCACCAAGGCGCAGCTGGCCGATCTCTTGTTCGACCAGATCGGGTTGAACAAGCGCGAGTCCAAGGACATGATCGATGCGTTCTTCGACCTCGTCTCGCAGAGCCTGGTGGAGGGCAAGGACGTGAAGCTCTCGGGCTTTGGCAACTTCCAGATCCGCACCAAGGCGCCGCGCCCCGGGCGCAATCCGCGCACGGGCGAGGCGATTCCGATCCAGGCGCGCCGCGTGGTGACCTTCCACGCCAGCAGCAAGCTCAAGGAGCAGATCCAGGCGGCTGCCGGATTGTGAATTTTTGCCAGTTTGCGCGCTGAATTTCAGGGGTGGGCTGGCAGTTCCCGCCGGCCTGCAGTACCCTTGCAGGCTTTCCTGTTTGAATCCGGAACCCCATGGGCACTGTGCTTCCCGCCATTCCTGCCAAGCGCTACTTCACCATCGGTGAGGTGGCGGAGCTGTGCGGTGTGAAGCCGCATGTGCTGCGCTACTGGGAGCAGGAATTCACGCAGCTGCGCCCCATGAAGCGGCGCGGCAATCGCCGCTACTACCAGCACCACGAGGTGCTCATGATCCGCCGCATCCGCGACCTGCTGTACGACCAGGGCTTCACCATCAGCGGTGCCCGCAACCGCCTGCAGGAGCTGGCACTGCCCGCGCGCAACGATGCAGGGCAGGGCGATGCAGACGGTGCCGACGGCGAGCTGCCCAGCATGCTGGTGGACGATGCGGGTGACCTTTCCATCGGCTCGTCGGCCTTTGCTTTCGACTCGAATGCGGTGCGCCAGGAATTATTTGAGATCAGAGCACTGCTTTCTCCAAACTGACCCGAAATTGTGCATATAATCTAAGTCTTGTCGGCGTGTAGCGCAGCCTGGTAGCGCACTTGCATGGGGTGCAAGGGGTCGCGAGTTCGAATCCCGCCACGCCGACCATTTTCTTCGAAGAACAACGGGTTATCGCCACAAGCGGTAGCCCGTTTTTCATTGTCCGATCGCACTCGCCCGGGTTGGGGCAAGATCCGCTGTGGTGCTGCTACTTGCCCAAGCGTGCCAGCGATTGCTGGATGTTGGCAAAGGCCTGGGTGAGCTTGTGGGTGGCGCGCTGCAATGCTTCGGGTGTGACCTCGCTGGTGCGGCGGCACCGGGGGCAGGTGATGCGCGGGCTCTGCTTGAGCTTGCCCAGCCGCTCTTTGAACGTCTGCTGGCAGTGCGGGCAGGGCAGTTCGATGCTGGCGTCGTCCAGAACAGTCATGGTGGCCCCTCTCGAAAGATGGTGGGTGCGAACTGGTGGAGCTTGCCGGACCATTGTGACCGGTTTGCCGGTGTGCGCCAAATGCGGATTGTGCGCCGGTGTGAAGCTGGCTTGGACGGGGCCCTGTCGAAGTGGGCTGGCAGTGTCGCGCGCATGCCGCACCGTGTGGTCAAAGCGCCCTGTTTGAAAGGTCGGTGGTTACAATACGTACTGGCTTTTGGATGGATGTGCGTGGCGCCCATGGTGGTTGCTGCGCAGGTCAAGACAAGGCGCCAAGCGGGTTGGTCCGATGCGACGGGGCAGTTCGGCTCCGGGGCGGGCCATGGTTTCAGGGGAGCGGGGTGGGGTGATCGCCACGGGTTGGCGATGCTGCTGCGGCCTGGCACTCCTTGAAGCAGCCCGTGCTGGCGGCGACCCCATCATTCGCAGCGAAAGCCCAGAGCCGTTGGTCCTGGGCTTTTTTTGTGGGCAGGGGTGGCAGGTTTTTCGAGACTGCTGTGTTCCGGCTGGGTGGGTGGGGCGATGGCCCCGGCGAGAACAAACCGACAACAAGTGCTGGATGGGGATTGCATGATCGATGGACTGATTTCGGGCCGTCTCTACGGGGGCCCAGAGCGGCGTCTGGACAAGGTAGGAAAGCCCTACATGGTGGCCAAGGTACGGGCGCCGAGTGCCGAGGGCGAAATGCTGTTCGTCAACGTCATCGCGTTTGACGACGACGTGTGCATGGCCATGGAGCAATTGCACGATGGCGAGTCCATCTCGGTGGCTGGCTCGGTCACCCCCAAGGTGTGGACCGACAAGCAGGGCAATGTGCGCCCGGCGCTCGACATGGTCGCCCACCGCGTGATGAGCGCGCGCGACGCCTGCCAGACGCAAACGAACTGACCCGCAACTGCTTGGTGGGGTGGGCGTTGCCGCCTTGTGCCCTGTCGTCCGCTGCGCGCGGCGACCCCTGCTGTCTGTGCTGCGTTCAGGATGCCTTGTTCGGCGCGGTGGTGTCCGCCTGCACAGTGCCAAAGCCCATGGCCACCAATTCTTCAGGCGAAAGGTGCAGCTCTCGCACTTCGGGCTGGCGCGGCTCGATGGAGCGGCGCCGCTCGTGCTTGTCCGGTGGGCCGGCTTCTGTCTGGCGGCGGTCCTTGCCGCTGCGCCGCTCGCAAGGGATGTGCTTGTCCATATTGGGGTCGGTAGTGGGTGGGGTGCATTGGCCGCGCGGCAGGCACTGCGCTTGTGCCTGCCCTCAGGTTGATTTGAGTATGCCCGAGCGGCCACCGTTTGCTGGCGTGAAATGGGTGCCTAAGCCGCCCCGCAACGCTTGTTCACGATTGCGGCGGGCATGCCTGGGGGCGGGGTGTCGCCACGCCGGGCTGGATGTGTCAGCCTGTCAGCGCGGCCTTGAGCAGGTACCCCGCGAATTGCGGATTTTCCTTGAGCCGACGGATGCTGTAGCCATGCCAGTCCTGTCCATAGGGCACGTAGATCCGCACCGGGTAGCCCCTGTCGCGCAGGCGGTCGCGCAAGGGCTCGCACACGCCCAGCAGCATCTGGAATTCCAACCCTGAAGGGGCGGTGTTGCCGCCACGGCGCCTGGCGGCCGCAATGACCTGCTCGATCAGCGCCTCATCGTGGGTGGCCACTGCGACGAAGGTGCCTGTGTCCAGGCAGCGCTCGACGTGGTGCAGAAAGTGGCTGTTGATGGCGTGCCGGTCGTGCCGGGCGCCCTCCACCAGGTGGGCCTTGTCCTCGACATAGATGCCTTTGCACAGGCGCAGGTTGTTGTGGCTGCCCAGCAGTGGCTCGATGTCCTGGTAGGTGCGCTTGAGGTAGGCCTGCAGGGCCAATCCGGTATTCCCATGGCCATCGGCCTTGAGCCTCTGGAGCAGGTCGATTTCCGCCTGGGTGCACTGTAGGTCTTCCATGTCCATGCGCACAAAATTGCCGTGCTGTCGGGCTGCCGTGGCCAGCGCCGCGATGTGGGTTTCGCACTGCTGCGCATCCAGCAGAAGGCCCAGCGCCGAGGGCTTGACGGAGATGTTCGCGCGCAAGCCGTGGTGGTGGATGGCGTCCAGCACGCCCCGGTATTCATCGGCCGTCTGCTGCGCCTGCGCAAGGTCGCGGGTGACCTCGCCGAGCACGTCGATGGTGGCTGTGAAGCCCTGTGCATTGAGTGCCTGCACGCGCACGACGGCCTCGGCGATGGATGCGCCGGCAATGTAGCGGCGCGAGATTTTCTGGACGAGTGGACGGGGCACATGGGCAATGGCTCGGGCCACTGCGGTGTTGAAAAAAGAGGCAAGCATGGGGTATCCAGGTGGCGATGACAACGGAACAAGATGCCGCCCGCACGCGGGCACGCACCACCGCGCCAGGGCGTGGTGCGGTGCAGTGTCAGGGAGGGGGCGATGTGAAGCAGCCTGCCGGATGGCTGGATCCGGCAGGTGCCTCAGACGCGGCTGCAGCAGTCAGGCGCGCCAGTGGTGGCGTGCGCGACATGCGAGCGCGTTCAGCGTGTCTTCGTCAGGGGAGGCCAGGCGGCTGCGTGCATGGGGTTGTGGTTGTCGATCGGCAAGGTGGAATGCGACTGCTATGGCGCAGTGTAGCCTTCGTGCGCAGATTCTGCGTGGGAGCCGGGAAATTGCCGCGCCTTCAGGCCTCTGCAGGCGTGGCGGTGGCCGGGCCGTTCGATGCGCCATCAAAATCTGCGCTGCCACCCCGCCATGCAAAAAGCCCCTGACTCTTGCGAATCAGGGGCTTTCATTTGGTGCCGGAGAGATGAATCGAACACCCGACCTTCTCATTACGAATGAGCTGCTCTACCGACTGAGCTACACCGGCGTAAGCCTCAGATTATAGCGTGGAATGGTAGCTTGTGACGCGGTCGACCTCATTTTTTGATCCGAGGATCACGCTGACGCGTTCATGCAACTGTGTGGGCTCGATGTCCATGATGCGCTGCTTGCCGTTGGTGGCGGCGCCGCCGGCTTGCTCGATGAGCCAGGACATGGGGTTGGCCTCGTACATCAGGCGCAGCTTGCCGGGCTTGTTCGGTTCGCGCTTGTCCCAGGGGTACAGGAAGATGCCGCCGCGCGTGAGGATGCGGTGCACGTCGGCCACCATGCTGGCGATCCAGCGCATGTTGAAATCCTTGCCGCGCGGGCCATCCTTGCCCTGCAGGCACTCGTCGATGTAGCGCTTCACGGGGGTGTCCCAGTGGCGCATGTTGCTCATGTTGATGGCGAATTCCTTGGTGTCGTCGGGAATGCGCACGTTCTCTTCGGTGAGGATGAACGAGCCCTGCTCGCGGTCCAGCGTGAACATGGCCACGCCGTCGCCCACGGTGAGCACCAGGGTGGTCTGAGGGCCATAGATGCAGTAGCCGGCTGCCACCTGCGCCGTGCCGGGCTGCAGGAAGTCGCCGGCCTCCACGCCGCGGTCGTCATCGGGCTTCTTGAGCACGCTGAAGATGGTGCCGATGCTCACGTTCACGTCGATGTTGCTCGAACCATCGAGGGGGTCGAACAGCAGCAGGTATTCGCCCTGCGGGTAGCGGTTGGGCACCAGGTAGATGCCGTCCATTTCTTCAGAGGCCATGGCCGCCAGGTGGCCGCCCCATTCGTTGGCTTCGATCAGCACTTCGTTGGCGATGATGTCCAGCTTCTTCTGGATTTCGCCCTGCACGTTCTCGCTGGACGCCGTGCCCAGCACGCCGCCGAGTGCGCCCTTGTTGACGGCCTGGCTGATGCTCTTGCACGAGCGGGCCACCACTTCGAGCAGCAGGCGCAGCTGCGAGGGGATGAGCCCGTCGATGCGTTGCTGCTCGACCAGGTAGCGGGTGAGGGAGATGCGGGAGCTCATCGGTGGTGTGTCCTTGGGCTTTGGGTTTTTGTGAAATCAGGGGTTCGACTGCTCGCGCTCGGCCAGCTCTGCCAGCGTGGCCTGTGCTTCTTCGAGCAGGTCTTCGTCGCCGCTGGCATGCGCTATGGCCACGCGCTGCTGCAGCAGGCTGCGCGCCAGGCTGCTGTCGCCGGATTCGTGCGCCAGCACGCCCTGCTGGAACAGGGTGTCCAGCACGATGCCGTCGTCTTTCAGGGCCTGGCCCAGCGCCAGGCGCTGTTGCAGGTAGCGCCGCGCCTGGGCCGCATCGCCCATTTCGTAGGCGTTTTGCGCCAAGTTGTTGATCAGGCCCGACAGGCGCTCGTCCTTGTCGGAGCCAAAGGCGCTCTGCGCATCGGCCAGCAACTGCTGGTTGTGCGCCAGTGCCTCGGCAAAGCGCCCGGCCTCGTGCAGCGCATAGCCGATCTCTTCGCGGATGCCCAGCTTCTGCTCGGCGCCCAGCGTGGCGCCGGCATGGTCGGCCCAGTGGGCCGACTGGCGCAGGTGCTCGATGGCGGTGTCGTACTCTTCGGACTGCAGAGCCGACTCGCCGATGGCGTAGTGCTGCTCGTAGCGGTCCGTGGGCGTGAGGTCCGACAGGGCGCTGCGGATGGCCAGGGCGCGCAGCCCCAGGGGCAGGCCCTCGTCGTCCATCTGGCGCTTGGAATACACGACGAACTGCAGCCAGAGCAACTGGGCCAGCTCGGAGGACTCGGCGCCCAGACCTTCCGCCAGCGGGCGCAGGGCCGCCAGGTCGGCCGACATGGCCGAGCCGCTGAACATGGCGCTGGCGTCGTACACGGTATCGCGCAGCGGGTTGAAGCGCTGCGCGAACTGCTCGGCAGGGGAGGGTGATGCCATGGGTGCTGCTGCCTGTCAGTCGGCCAGTGCGCGGGTGACCACCTCGCGCACATCGTTGCTCAGGTCGGGGCGCGTGGCCACGCGGGCAATCGCCTCGCGGGCGGCCGTGCGCCAGGGTTCGGCCAGCTTCTTCCAGCGGTCGAGCGCGCGCGCCAGGCGGGCGGCGACCTGCGGGTTGATGGCGTCGAGCTCGATCACGCGGTCGCTCCAGAACACATAGCCCGCCGCATCGCTGCGGTGGAAAGCGCCGGGGTTGGCACTGCAGTAGCTGAAGATCACGCTGCGCGCGCGGTTCGGGTTCTTCAGGCTGAAGTCCGGGTGCTGCATGAGCTGGCGCACGGCCGGCAGCACGTTGCCGCCCTTGTCCGGCGCGCCGGCCTGCAGCGCAAACCACTTGTCGATGACCAGGGGCTCGTCCTTGAACAGCGCGTGAAAGCGCGCCAGCGCGGCGGCCGCATGCGCGCTGCCGCTGGCCACCAGGGCCGTGAGCGCGTTGAAGCGGTCGGTCATGTTGCTGGCCACCTTGAAGCGCTGGTAGGCCTTGCCGGGCCAGACTTCGTCACCGCTGCGCTGGGCGGCGATGCACAGCATGTGCAGCGCCATGCCGCTGAGCGAACGGCGGCCGGAGGAGACGGGGTCGGGGCTGTAGCCGCCGGTGTCCTGGTTCTGCTCCCAGGCCCATTCCCAGTCGGCCTTGAGGGCCAGTGCGAGCTGCTCGCGCATGCCTTCGCGCACAGCGTGGATGCGCTGCGGGTCCACCACGTCGAGCTGTTCGGCGATGTAGGTCTCCGATGGCAGGGTGAGCACCAGTTCCTTGAAGGCCGCGTCCAGCGCCGGGTTGCGCAGCACGCTGCGCAGCGCGTCGACCACGGCCGCAGGCAGGATGTCGCCGCTGGTGGGGCCGTTGCCGGTGATGGCATGGATGGCGGTGCGCAGCGCCAGGCGTTGGCCGGCTTCCCAGCGGTTGAAGGCGTCGGTGTCGTTGGCCAGCAGGGTGAGCAGCTGTTCGTCGGTGTACCCGATGTCCAGCACCACGGGCGCAGTGAAGTCGCGCAGCAGCGAGGGCACGGGCTCGGCGTCGAGCCCGGTGAACACCAGGGTCTGGCTGGCTTCGGTCAGCACCACGGTGCGCGATGGCGCGCCGGCCGTGTCTTCGCCCTGCAGTTGCAGGGGCAGTGCGGCGCCTTCGTGCGTGAGCAGGCCCAGGCCGACGGGGATCACGAAGGGCAGCTTCTCGGCCTGGCCGGGCGTGGGGGCGCAGCTTTGCGCCAGGGTCAGCGTGTAGGTGCGCGCGGTGGCATCGTAGCTGCCCGTGGCTTTCACGCGCGGCGTGCCGGCCTGGCTGTACCAGCGCTTGAACTGGGGCAGCAGGCGCGCCAGGTCACTGGCGGGGTTGGCGTCGGCAATGGCCTGGGCGAAGTCATCGCAGGTCACGGCCTGGCCGTCAAAGCGCTCAAAATAAAGCTTCATGCCCTGGGCGAAGCCTTCGCGGCCCACCAGGGTGTGCATCATGCGCACCACCTCGGCACCCTTTTCGTAGATGGTGACGGTGTAGAAGTTGTTGATCTCGATGTAGCTGTCGGGCCGCACCGGGTGGGCCATGGGGCCTGCATCCTCGGGGAACTGGGCGGTGCGAAGCACGCGCACGTCCTCGATGCGCTTGACGGCGCGGGCCGAGGGGCTGCCGGCCAGGTCCTGGCTGAACTCCTGGTCGCGGAACACCGTGAGGCCTTCCTTGAGGCTCAGCTGGAACCAGTCGCGGCAGGTGACGCGGTTGCCCGTCCAGTTGTGGAAATATTCGTGACCCACCACGCTCTCGATGTTGGCGAAGTCCACGTCGGTCGCGGTCGATTCGCTGGCCAGAACATACTTGGTGTTGAAGATGTTCAGGCCCTTGTTTTCCATGGCGCCCATGTTGAAGTCGCTGGTGGCGACGATCATGAAACGTTCCAGGTCCAGCGGCAGGCCAAAGCGCGCCTCGTCCCAGGCCACGCTGGCCATCAGCGAGTTCATGGCGTGCTCGGTCTTGCCCAGGTCGCCCGGGCGCACGTACACCTGCAGCAGGTGGTCGGTGCCCGAGCGGGCGCGGATCTTCTGCTCGCGCGCCACCAGCTTGCCCGCCACCAGGGCGAACAGGTAGCAGGGCTTCTTGTGCGGGTCCACCCATTGGGCGAAGTGGCGGCCGTCTTCCAGGTCGCCGCTGTCCACCAGGTTGCCGTTGGACAGCAGCACCGGGTACTGGGCCTTGTTGGCGCGCAGCGTGACGGTGTAGCTGGCCATCACGTCCGGGCGGTCCAGGAAGTAGGTGATGCGGCGGAAGCCCTCGGCCTCGCACTGCGTGAAGAAGGTACCCTGGCTCACGTACAGGCCCATCAGGTGCGTGTTCTTGGCCGGGCAGCAGGTGGTGAAGATCTCGAGCGCGAAGGCATCGGTGCCGGTGGGCAGGTTCTCCAGCACCAGGCGCGAGCCCTCCATCTTGAACGAGGTGCCCTGGCCGTTGACCAGCACGCGCGCCAGGTTCAGGTCCTCGCCATCGAGCTTCAGGGGCTGTTCGGCCACGTCGGGGTTGCGGCGCAGCGTCATGCGGTTGAGCACGCGCGTCTTGGCGGGGTCCAGGTCGAAGGTCAGCTCGACGCTGTCGATCCAGTAGGCGGGGGCGGTGTAATCCTCGCGGCGGATGGCAATGGCCGGTCCCGCGCCGCTTGCGTCTGCGTTAGGCGATGGCAACATGGATGCGCTCCAGAAAGTCGGTGTTCATGAGTTCGTGGTAGTCACGCACGGCGGCCAGCACATGCGGGCCCGCCAGTTCCTGTGCGCTGTGGGTGCTGCACACCGCCACGGCATGCATGCCCGCGCGGCGTGCGGCTTCGATACCGAAGGGTGCGTCTTCAAACACGATGCAGCGCTCGGGCGCGGCGCCGATGCGGCGCGCCGCTTCGAGAAAGATGGCCGGCTGGGGCTTGCCGGGCAGGCCCTCGTCGCCGCGCACGATGGTCAGCGGCTCGGGCGCCATGGCCAGGCGCGACATGGCGAAGGCCACATTGTGGATGTCGCCTGCCGTGCCTACGGCCAGCTTGTAGCCGCGTGTGCAGGCCTGCGCCGCGAAGGCGCGAAAGCCCGCCACCTCGGTGAACGAGGGGCCGAACAACTCGCGGTAGATGTCTTCCTTCTCGCGCGTGAGCGCGTCGGCCTCGGCCTGCTCGACATCGCGCTGCAGCAGCTCGCGGATGCACTCGGTGCCATTGCGGCCCGTGGTGCGGGCCATCAGGTCGGGCACGTCGATGGCCATGCCGCGGCGCCGCGTGAACTCGACCCAGGCCTTGGCGTGCCAGGGCATGGAGTCGATCATGGTGCCGTCCATGTCGAAGATGAAGGCCTCTACGGCAATCGGGCTACCGCGCGGGGCCGTGGCTGCGACGGTGGTGGCGGCTGCTGCGTCGCGCTGCATCACACGCCCTGCTTGAGCGAGGCTTCGATGAAGGCGTCCAGGTCGCCGTCCAGCACCTTCTGCGTGGCCGAGATTTCCACCCCGGTGCGCAGGTCCTTGATGCGGCTGTTGTCCAGCACGTAGCTGCGGATCTGGTGGCCCCAGCCCACGTCGGTCTTGGTGTCCTCGAGCTTTTGCTGCTCTTCCTGGCGCTTGCGCATCTCGTGGTCGTACAGGCGCGAGCGCAGGCGCTGCCAGGCGATGTCGCGGTTGCCGTGCTGGCTGCGGCCGTCCTGGCACTGCACCACGATGCCGGTGGGCATGTGCGTCAGGCGCACGGCCGAGTCGGTCTTGTTGATGTGCTGGCCACCCGCGCCCGATGCGCGGTAGGTGTCGGTGCGCACGTCGGCCGGGTTGATGTCGATCTGGATCGAGTCATCGATCTCGGGGTAGACGAACAGGCTGGCAAAGCTGGTATGGCGCCCGCCCGACGAGTCGAACGGCGACTTGCGCACCAGGCGGTGCACGCCGGTCTCGGTGCGCAGCAGGCCGTAGGCGTACTCGCCCTCGACCTTGATCGTGGCGCTCTTGAGGCCGGCGATGTCGCCCGGGGTTTCTTCCTCGACCGTGGTCTTGAAGCCCTTGCGTTCAGCGTACTTGAGGTACTGGCGCAGCAGCATGCCGGCCCAGTCGCAGGCCTCGGTGCCGCCGGCGCCGGCCTGGATGTCGACGAAGCAGTTGAGCGGGTCGGCCTCGTGGCGGAACATGCGGCGGAACTCGAGCTGCTCGATCTCGGGCTGCAGCTTGGCGGTCTCGGCCTCGATGGTCATCAGGCCGTCTTCGTCGCCGTCTTCCTTGCTCATGTCATAGAGCTCGGTGTTGTCGGCCAGCTCGCGCGTGAGTCGCTCCAGCGTAAGCACCACGCCGTCCAGCGACTTCTTCTCCTTGCCCAGTTCCTGGGCCTTCTTCGGATCGTTCCAGACCGAGGGGTCTTCGAGCGATGCGTTGACGGTTCTCAGACGTTCGAATTTGGCATCGAAGTCAAAGATACCTCCGTAACTCTTGCGTGCGCACGGTCAGGTCGCTCAAGGTGTTGCCGATGAGGTTGATGCGTTCTGCGTCCATGATGGTGTCCTGGTAAGTGTGTTCTGTAGAGGGTGACAAGGCTGAACAGGCCCCTGGTGCGCTGCGCTGTGGGCGCACGCAAGGGGATGACCCGCACCGGGGCGGGATGGTTCAGCATCGCCCGAATTGGCCATTTTCTCATGGATGGGCATGGGGGCCGGCAATGCCCCTTGCCCTCGTGAAAACAGCCTCGGAACAGTACGCAGGACCGATCAGGAAGAAAGGTGCTCTTCGATCAACCGTGCCACGGCTTCGGGCTGGTCATGGTGCAGCATGTGGGCAGCGTCCTGCACCACGGCCGTGCGGCAGTTGCGCACGTGGGTCAGGCGCTGGTGGTATTCGCCCAGGTCGTAGCGGCCCTTCCACCACTGACCCAGGCTGTCGTCGCTGGCCTCCACGGCCAGCACCGGCGCGGAGATGCGCTCGTACAGGGCCAGGGCTTCGTCGAGCCGGTACAGCTGCGAGCTGGTGATCTTGTGCGCCGGGTCGCCCAGGATCTCCCAGCGGCCCTCGGCATTGGGCTCGGCCCAGTGCCGGGCCAGCCAGTCGGCCTTGTCCTGCGACAGGCGCGGGTTGGTCTTCATCAGGCGCTGGGCCACGCCGGCCACGCCGTCGTAGGCCTTGAGGGCCATGTCGCCCGTCTGCAGTTGCTTGATCTCGTCGATCCACTGGGCATAGCGCTTGGGCGCCTGCTCGGGCTTGCTTGCGGGCATGCCGAAGCCCTCCAGGTTGACCAGCCGGCGGATGCGCTCGGGCCGCACGCCGGCATACATCATGGCGATATTGCCGCCCATGCTGTGGCCCACCAGGTCCACGGGCTGGTCGCCCACGTAGTGGTCGAGCAGCAGATCCAGGTCGGCCAGGTAGTCCGGAAAGGTGTAGTGGTCGCAGGGCGTGGGCAACTTGCTCAGGCCGAAGCCGCGCCAGTCGGGGGCGATGATGTGCCGGCCATCGGCGAACGCGGCCGAGAACGCATCCACCACGAACTGGTAGGAGGCGCCCACGTCCATCCAGCCGTGCACCATGACCAGCGGGGTTTGGGTCCTGTCCAGCGACACCTCGCCCCAGTGGCGGACGTGGTAGTTCAGGGTGCGGATGGGGACGAACTCGCTGCGCGAGGTGCGGACGGTGGAATACATGGAGGAAGCGAGGTGAATGGGTGAACAGGCGTTGCTCCGATGGTACGTCGGTAGCCCGGCGACCGTGGCTGCGGGGTTGTCGCCTTGGCGCCTGCCCGCCCATGGGTATGGAAATTGCTGGTGTTGATGCAGATCAAAGCGGCAGGCCTCGACGCATGCTGCGTCCCTTCCCACGCCGAGGTCCTGCCTGATGGTTCCCATGTCTGCCCTGTCCCTGGATCTGTCGGCGCTGCAGCAGCGCCCGCTGTTCACGTCGGACCTGCGGGTGGACTCCCATGACCTGGTGGCCCGCGAGTTCTCGGACCATGGGCTGAAATGGTGCGGCGGGCCGGTGGCCACCTCGCTGTCCAAGGTGCGCGTGCGCCAGCTGCAACTGTTCATGCTGCAATACGGTGCGGAGGTGGAAATCCGCCCGCGCCCCTTCGACGATTTCGTGCTGGTGCACCTGTCGCTCTCGGGCACGGCCGAAATGGTGTCCGATGGCGTGCCCATCCGCCTGCCCGCCGGCGCCGCCGCGCTGATCGCGCCGCGCCACAACCTGCACATGCGCTGGCAGCAGGGCGCGCGCCAGCTCATCCTCAAGGTGCCGTGCCAGTTGCTGCGCGCCTGGGCACCCGAATTGCTGGTGGGTGATTCCACCTTCGCGCACCCGCTGCTGCCCTTAAGCGCGGGGCAGGGCCAGCAGTGGCACTTCCTCATGCAATCGCTGCTGCACGTGAGCCAGCAGGCGGTGGAAAGCACCGCGCATGCGCGCTGGGTGGATCACATGGAAAGCAACGTGGCGCTGTTCCTGGCTTCGTGCGCGCAGAGCGTGCCGGTGCCTGCGGCGCCCTTGCTGGACGCGGGTGCCGACAAGCTCTTGCCAGGCGCACATGGCGATGTGCGCCGGCTCGACCGGCTCGATGCCTACATGCGCAGCCGCCTGTGTGCGCCCGTGGCGCTCGAAGACCTGGCGCGCGCCGCAGGCGTCAGCGTGCGTGGCCTGAACATGCTGTGCCAGCGCCACCACGGTGAATCGCCCATGGCGCTGCTGCGCAACATGCGTCTCGACGCCGTGCGCGCGCGCTTGCAGGAGCGTCGCGGCCATTGTGTGACCGACGCGGCGCTGGAGTTCGGCTTCGGCCACCTGGGCCGTTTCTCCAGCTACTACCGCGAGCGCTTCGGCGAACTGCCGAGCCAGACGGCGGGCAATTAGAACGACCCATGCAGATTTTCCGCAGAGGGCATGCCGCCTGAGGGGAGGGTACGTCCGTCTTCAGCGGTGGGACCGCATTTCCAACTCCACATTTGCAAGAACCGGACAGCCTGCGCGCCCTGGGTGCCGATACTGGATAGCGGGGCAGGGCGGTCATTCCTAGCATGGAGGCATACCAATCGAAGAGGTCTTGCCCATGTCCGAAACCACCGTTGTCGCTGTTGCGCCGCCCGTCTCGCTCAAGGCGCAGCGGCAGGTGCATTTTCCGCAGCCCGATGGCTCCAGCGTGCCCTACCGGGTGTTCAGCTCGCAGGAGGTGTACGAGCGCGAGCAGGAGCGCATCTTCCGCGGCCCGGTGTGGAGCTTTCTGGGGCTGGAGGCCGAGATCCCGAACGTGGGTGATTTCAAGTCCACCTTCGTCGGCGACACCCCTGTAGTCGTTACGCGCACGGCCGAGGGGCTGGCCTGCTGGGTCAACCGCTGCGCGCACCGGGGCGCCATGGTCTGCCGCGAAAAGCGCGGCAATGCCGCCAGCCACACCTGCGTGTACCACCAGTGGAGCTTTGCCGCCAACGGCGACCTGCAGGGCGTGCCGTTTCGCCGTGGCCAGAAGGGCATGGTCGGCATGCCCAAGGATTTCAAGACCGAAGAGCACGGCCTGCAGAAGCTGCGCGTGGACAGCTACAAGGGCCTGCTGTTCGCCACCTTCAGCGACGAGACGCCGCCGCTGCCTGAGTACCTGGGCGAGCAGATGCGCCCGTGGATCGACCGCATCTTCCACAAGCCCATCGAGTACCTGGGCTGCACGCGCCAGTTCTCCAAGTCGAACTGGAAGCTGTACTTCGAGAACGTCAAGGACCCCTACCACGCCAGCCTGCTGCACCTGTTCCACACCACCTTCAACATCTTCCGCGTGGGGATGAAGGCGCGCTCCATCCCGGATGCGAACCATGGCCTGCACAGCATCATCACCGTGACCAAGCCCGAGGTGGAAACGGACACCGCTGCGGCCTACAGCGCGCAGAACATCCGCTCCATGGACGAAGGCTTCGAACTCGAAGAGCCTGCACTGCTGGGCCAGATCCAGGAGTTCGACGAGATGACCACCAACCACATCCAGCCGATCTTTCCGCAGCTGGTGGTGCAGCAGATCCACAACACGCTGGTGGCGCGCCAGCTGCTGCCCAAGGGGCCGGGCAACTTCGAGCTGGTGTTCCATTTCTTCGGCTATGCCGACGACACCCCCGAGCTGCGCGAACTGCGCATGCTGCAGGCCAACCTGGTGGGGCCTGCGGGCTACATCTCGATGGAAGACACCGAGGCCACCGAGCTGGTGCAGCGCGGTACGGCGCGCGACGGCGACAAGCACTCCTACATCGCCATGGCGCGCGAAGCGCCCGAGCAGATGGACACCGTGATCACCGAGAACCTGATCCGCCGCTTCTGGGTGGGCTACCAGGCACTGATGGGCTACTGAGGCACCGCACACCATGACCACGATGACACCCCCCATCGCCCCCACCGCCCCCATCGCCCCCATCGGCATCAGCCGCCAGGAGCGCCTGCAGCTGTGGACCGAACTGCTGGAGCTGCAGCACCGCTACGTGAGCGCGCTGGACAACAACCGGCTCGAAGAGTGGCCCGGCTTCTTCGTCGAGGAAGGCCGCTACGAAATCATCCCCAAGGAGAACTTCGACGCAGGCTTTCCCGCACCCATCATGTACTGCCGCAATGCCGGCATGCTGCGCGACCGCGTGCTCTCCCTGCGCAACGCCAACATCTTCGAGGACCACGTGTACCGCCACGGCACCTCGGGGCTGGTGATCACGGCCGTGAAGGACGGCGTGGTGCACACGCAGTCGAGCTACGTGGTGGTGATCACCGGCACGGCTGGCGATTCGAGCGTGTACCAGGCCGGCACCTACCTCGACGAGGTGGTGCTGCACGAAGGCGAATGGCGCTACCGCAGCAAGCGCGTGGTGTACGACACCTCGCGCGTGGCCACCTTGCTTGCCACCCCCATCTGAGGACCAGCGCCATGCAGACAACGACCGACAGCGCACTGGAACAGGGCGCGGCAGCCGCCTGGCACGACGTGGGGGAGCCCGAGGATTTCCCGGACGGTGCCGTGTGGCCCGTGGTGGTGGACGGCCTGCCCGTGGCGGTGTTCCGCGACGGGGAAGGGCTCTTTGCCCTGTACGACCTGTGCACCCACGGCGCCGCCAAATTGTCCGACGGCTGGGTGGAAGACGGCTGTGTGGAATGCCCCTTGCATCAGGGCACCTTCGACATCCGCACGGGGGCGCCCTGCAAGGCGCCTGTCACCGAAGCGGTGCGCACGTTCCCGGTGCGCGTGGTGGCCGGGCGGGTCGAAGTGGGGCTCTGAGCCTCCGCTCCCGCAGCGCTCTTGGTTCTGGTTTTTCCCTTTTGTTGATGGATAAGGATTGAAGATGGCACAACTCTCAAGCACCTCGCTTCGCAACCGGCTGGGCGCAGCCGCCCTGGCCACCCTGGCCGCCTGCGCAAGCTTCACGGCGGCGGCCCAGCAGGGCCCCATCAAGGTCGGCATGGCGCTCGACATCTCGGGCCCTTTTTCCGGACCTGGTGCCGACGCACGCGACGGCTTCAACCTGGCCATCAAGCAACTCGCTGGCAAGCTCGGCGGCCAGCCGGTGGAGTTCGTGCAGACCGACATGGCCGGCAGCCCCGACCAGGCCAAGCAACTGGTCGACCGCTTCGTGCAGCGCGAGAAGATCGACCTGTTCACCGGGCCCATCGCCTCCAACGTGGCACTGGCCGTGGCGCCCACGCTGTTCGCCGCCAAGGTGCCCTACCTGTCGAACAACGCCGGCCCGAGCCAGTTGGCCGGCGCGCAGTGCAATGCCTACTTCTTCGGCACCGCCTACCAGAACGACCAGTACCACGAGGCCGCGGGCCAGTTCGCGGCCGACCGCGGCTTTGGCCGCATGGTGCTGATCGCCCCCAACTACCCCGCCGGCAAGGACGGGCTCACCGGCTTCAAGCGCAAGTTCAAGGGCACGGTGGTCGACGAGATGTACACCAAGGTCGGCCAGATCGACTATGCGACCGAACTGGCGCAATTGCGCGCCGCCAAGCCCGAGGCCGTGTACTTCTTCCTGCCCGGTGCCATGGGCATCAACTTCATCAAGCAGTTCGTGGGTGCGGGGCTGTCCAAGGACATCATGCTGGTGACCAGCGGCTTCTCGGCCGACGAGGACATCATCGGCGCGGTGGGCGAACCCATGCTGGGCCTGTTCAACACCTCGCACTGGGCGCATGACCTGGACAACGCGGCCAACAAGGCCTTCGTCGCGGCCTTCCGCAAGGAATACGGCGGGCGCTACCCCTCCATCTACGCCGCGCAGGCCTTCGACGTGATCAGCGCCATGGACTCGGCCGTGAAGGCCGTGGGCGGCAAGGTGTCCGACCGCGAGGCCCTGGTCAAGGCCCTGGTCAAGGCGCAGTTCCCCTCGGTGCGCGGCAGCTTCCGCTATGCCAACAACCACTACCCGGTGCAGAACTTCTACCTGCGCACCATCGGCAAGAACGCCGAGGGCCGCGTGACCAACAAGACCATCAAGACGGTGCTGGAGAACTACGGCGACGCGTTCTCCGCGCAATGCCCGCTGAAGTGACCTTGCCACCATTGCCCCTGCGCAGCCCCTTCACGCCATGAACCCGATCCTCGTCATCGAACAACTGCTCAACGGCGCAGGCTACGGGCTCATGCTCTTCCTGATCGCCGCGGGCCTGACCCTGGTCTTCGGGATCATGGACGTGATGAACCTCTCGCACGGCTCGCTGTTCATGGTGGGCGCCTACGTGGCGGCCACCGTGCATGTGCACAGCGGTTCGTTCGCGGGGGCGGTGCTGGTGGCGATTGCAGCCACGGTGCTGGTGGCCGTGCTGTTGGAGGTGACGCTGATGCGCCGCCTCTACGGGCGCGATCACCTGGCCCAGGTGCTGGCCACCTTCGGCGTGATCCTCGTGGCCGACGATGCGGTGAAGATGGTCTGGGGCCCATCGCCGGTGATGGCGCCCACGCCCGCCCTGCTGTCGGGCCCGGTGGAGTTGTTCGCCGGCCTGCCTTACCCCTCGTACCGGCTGGTGGTGCTGGCGGCCGGGGTGCTGGTGGCGGGCCTGTTGTACCTGCTGGTCAACCACAGCCGCGTGGGCATGCTGGTGCGTGCGGGGGCATCGGACCGGTGGATGGCCGAGCTGATGGGCGTGCGCGTCAAGCGCGTGTTCAGCGGCATCTTCGTGCTCGGGGCGGCGCTGGCTGCCCTGGCGGGGGCCCTCATGGGCCCGCTGATGGCGGTGCAGGTGGGCATGGGCGAGGCCATTCTGATCCCGGCGCTGGTGGTCATCGTCATCGGCGGCATCGGCTCGGTGCGCGGGGCCTTCGTGGCCGCCTTGCTGGTGGGGCTGGTGGACACCATCGGCCGCGCCTTCTTGCCGCTGCTGCTGCGTGCCACCCTGCCACCCGCCGTGGCCGCCGATCTGGGCCCGCTGTGCGCCGAGGTGGCCATGTACGCCCTGATGGCGGCGGTGCTGAGCTTTCGCCCTGCGGGGCTGTTTTCTGCCAAGGCCTGAGCCACCATGTCCGCTTCCCTGACTTCTTCCCTGCCTGCGGACTCCGCCGTGCCGCGCTGGCGCGGCGCAGTGCTGCCGCTGGCCTTGCTGGTGGCGCTGGCGCTGTTTCCGCTGGTGGCTTCGGCCCTGGGCCTGGATTTCTACATCGGCTTCGTGCGCCGGGTGCTGGTGGTGGCGCTGGCCGCCGCAAGCCTGAACTTCATCATGGGCTTTGGCGGCATGGTGGCGCTCGGGCATGCGGGCTTCGTGGGCGTGGGCGCCTATGCGGTGGTGGTGCTCAGCGATGCGGGCGCCACCTCGGCCTGGGTCGTCTGGGGCGCTGCGATGGTGGTTGCCGCGCTGGTGGCTGCACTGGTCGGCGCCATCTCGCTGCGCACCAAGGGCGTGTACTTCATCATGATCACGCTGGCCTTCGCGCAGATGCTGTACTTCGTGTTCGTGTCGCTGCGCAGCTATGGCGGCGACGACGGCTATACGCTGCCCATGCGGCCGGCGCTGGGCCTGGGCCTCGATGTGATGCACGAGCCCACGCTGTACTGGGTGGTGCTGGCCCTGGTGGCGCTGGTGCTGTGGTGGCTGGACCGGGCCACGGCCTCGCGCTTCGGCGCGGCGCTGGCGGGCATCCGCGACAACGAGACGCGCATGCGCGCCCTGGGCTACCCGGTGTACCTGCTGCAGCTGGCGGCCTTCACGCTGGCCGGTGCAGTCGCCGGCCTGGCGGGCGCGCTGCTGGCCACGGGCAACAGCTTCGTGAGCCCTTCGATGATGCACTGGACGCAATCGGCCACGCTGATCGTGATGGTCGTCATCGGCGGCCTGGGCCGGCGTTGGGGCGGGCCGCTGGGCGCCGCCGTGTGGCTTGCGCTCGAAGAGGTGCTCAAGCTGCACACCGACTACTGGCACATGCCGCTGGGCGTGTTGTTGATCGCCACCGCGCTGTATGCGCCCAAGGGCCTGGCCGCGCTGGCAGACCTGCGCGCAAGGAGCCCGCGATGAGCCTCTTTCAAGTGCAGGGCCTGGTCAAGCGCTTTGGCGGCCTGCTGGCCACCGACCATGTGGACCTCTCGGTGGCGCATGGCGAGGTGCATGCCCTCATCGGCCCCAACGGCGCCGGCAAGACCACGCTGGTCAACCAGATCTCGGGCCTGCTGGCGCCCGACGCGGGCCGGGTGCTGCTCGATGGTGCCGACATCACCGCGCTGCCCATGCACCGCCGCGTGGCCAAGGGGCTGTCGCGCTGCTTTCAGGTGACGCGCATCTTTCCCACGCAGACCGTGCGCGACAACCTGCTGCTGGCCGTGCAGGCGCACAGCGGGTCGAGCTTTCGCTTTGTGCAGCCGCGCTCGCAGGCGCACGGTCTGTACGAGGCCGCCGACCGGCTGGCCGAGCGCGTGGGGCTGCAGGCCAGCATGGGCGAGGTGGCGGGGGCCCTGCCGCACGGCGCGCAGCGCACGCTGGATGTGGCGCTGGCGCTGGCCTCGGCCCCCAAGCTGCTGTTGCTGGACGAGCCCATGGCCGGCATGGGGCCGGACGAATCGCTGCAGATGGTGCAGCTCATCGAATCCCTGCGCAAGGACATGGCCGTGCTGCTGATCGAGCACGACATGGAGGCCGTATTCCGCTTGGCCGATCGCATCTCGGTGCTGGTCTATGGCCGGGTGCTCACCGCCGGCACGCCCGACGAAATCCGCAACAACGCCGAGGTGCAGGCCGTGTACCTGGGCACCGAAACCCTGGAGACGACCCCATGAGCGCCCCCGAACCCTTGCTGAGCTGCCAGGGCCTGGAGGCCGGCTACGGCGTGAGCCAGGTGCTTTTCGGCATCGACCTCGATATCGCTGCAGGCGAGGTGGTGTCCCTGCTCGGCCGCAACGGCATGGGCAAGAGCACCACCATCAAGACCCTGGTGGGCGCGTTGCGCCCCACGGCCGGAGGCATCCGCTTCGCGGGGCAGGCCACCGATCGCCTCAAGAGCGACGCCATCGCCCGCCTGGGCCTGGCCATCGTGCCCGAGGGGCGCCACGTGTTTCCCAACCTCACGGTGCGCGAGCACCTGCTGGCCTTTGCCGACAACCGCAATGGCCTGCGCGATGCCTGGGACCTGGCGCGCATCTACGGCGTGTTCCCGCGCCTCAAGGAACGCCAGAACCACCTGGGCAACCAGCTCTCGGGTGGCGAGCAGCAGATGCTGGCCATCGGCCGGGCGCTGTCGACCAACCCGCGCCTGCTCATCCTGGACGAGGCCACCGAGGGCCTGGCCCCTGTCATCCGCGAGGAGATCTGGCGCTGTCTGGCCACGCTCAAGGCCGCCGGGCAGACCATTCTGGTGGTCGACAAGTACGTGCACCGCCTGGTGGGACTGGCCGACCGCCACGTGATCCTGGAGCGCGGCCGCGTGGTCTGGCAGGGCGATTCCGCCGCGCTCAATGCCGACCGCAGCCTGTGGTCGCGCTACCTCACCGTCTAGACCCTTAAAGGTTTCCCCATGCAGATGACCGAAGAGGCCGGCGCAGCCGTGGCCGACGCGCCCATGCACGCCATCACCTTGCTGCCGTCCGGCAAGACCTTCTCCAGCACGGCGGGCGAAAGCGTGCTCGACGCCGCGCTGCGCCAGGGCATCCTGCTGCCGCACCAGTGCAAGACCGGCACCTGCGGCGCCTGCCGCGCCCGTGTGGTGCATGGCGAGGCCGTGTGCCTGCCAGATGCGCAGCCTGCCGCACTGTCACCGGAGGAAGCCGGGCAGGGCATGCACCTGCTGTGCTGCACCCAGGCCGCGAGCCCGCTGCATATCGAATGCACCGAGATCCCGCACATCCCGGGCATCGCCGTGCGCAAGCTGCCGGTGCGCGTGGTGGCGATGGAGCGCCTGGCGCACGACGTGATGCGTGTGCAGCTGCAGCCCCCGGCAGGCCAGCGCCTGCACTACGCCGCAGGCCAGTATGTGGACGTGCTGCTGCCCGGCAAGCGCCGGCGCAGCTACTCACTGGCCACGCTGGCCCGTGAGGGGCAGGAACTGCTGGAGCTGCACATCCGCCACCTGCCGGGCGGGCTGTTCACCGACCAGGTGTTCTGCAAGCTGAAAGCCCGTGACGTGCTGCGCATCGAGGGGCCGTTCGGCACATTCGGCATGCACGATGGCGCATCGCAGGCGCCGGCCATCCTGCTGGCCAGCGGGACTGGCTTTGCACCTGTGAAGGCCCTGGTGGAGCAACTGCTGGCCACCGGCAGCGAACGCCGCGTGCACCTGTACTGGGGCGGCCGTGCGCGGGCCGACCTGTATCTGCACAGCCTGTGCCTGGAGTGGGAGCAGGCTCTGCAGGGCCGCCTGAGCTATGTGCCCGTGCTGTCGGATGCGCCGGCTGCCGATGCCTGGGCCGGCCGCACCGGCTGGGTGCACCAGGCCGTGCTGCAGGACCATGCGGACCTGTCGCAGCACGAAGTGTATGCCTGTGGTGCGCCGGCCATGGTGGACGCCGCGCGGCGCGACTTTGCGGCACAGGCCGGCATGCGGCCCATGGCGTTCTTTGCCGATGCCTTCGTGGCGCAGCCGGGGTGAGCCGGACTCAGTGGGGCTCGCCGTGGCGCTGGCGGGTGTCCGACGGGGTTTCGCCAAAGCGCTTGCGGTAGCCCTCGGCAAAGTGGCCCAGGTGAAAGAAGCCGTAGCGCGCCGCGATGTCCGAGACCTGCGGGGCACGCTCCGCCAGGCAGGGCTGCTGCAGTGCCGCGCGCACGGCATCGAGCCGCAACTCGCGCAGGAAGGCCATGGGGCTCTTGCCTGTGCACTGTGCAAAGGTCTGCTGCAGCGAACGCGCGCTGACGCCGACGTGCGCGCACACCTCGGCCAGGGTGATGGGCAGCTCCAGCCGGCTGTGCATGAACTCCTGCGCGCGCTTGACCACGCGCGGCAGCACCACGGGTGCGTTGCCCGGCTTGGCCGTGCCGGCCGCCAGGGCCTGTGAATAGTTGTGCTGCGTGGACAGCAGCAGGCTGGTGAGCAGATGGTTCTCGGCCTGTTCGGCCAGCACCGGGTGGCCCAGCAGGAAGGCGTTGGTCTCCACCGCCGAGCGCAGGTAGGCAATGAAGCTGGCCATGCCCATGAGCGAGGGTTGGGCCAGGTCCACACCGAGCTCGAACACCAGTGGCTGCTGCACCGGTGTCTGCAGCAGGGCCGACAGGCGGGTATGCAAGGCCGCGCGGTCGATCTTGACGATGAACTGCGGGCTGTCCTCGTGCCAACGCATGGACAGCGGCTCGGTGGGCGAGGGCAGCGAGGCCATGAGCGCATGCGACTCCACCGCCTGGCCGCCGCAACGCACCGTGGCACCACCGCGCAGCGGTATCTGCAGCAGGTAGAAGCCGCCCAGGTGGCCGGGCTCGATGCGCACGGCCGGGCCGTATTGCACGTAGTTCAGGCTGGCATCGCGGTGCAGGGGCACGCTGTGGTGGCAGGCATCGAGCTGTGCGCCCGGGTGCAGGGTGGCCAGCTCGTGCGGGCAGAACACGCGGCCCACGAATTCGCGCGCCTCGTCCAGGTCATGGCTGTCGAACAGGCGAAAGCGCTCCAGCGGTAGCGGGTGCGCGGTGCTGCTCTGCTGGGCGGTGTGCATGCGGTTCGGCCGGTGGGGTATTGGTTCTTGGGTAAGCACGAAACACGCCACGGCAGGGGCGCGAAAACATGCGTTTGCGGGATACGCCCCGCGCTTTCGGGATGCGGATGCGCGGGTCGCCTTTCTATTCTTGTGCATGCCCCGGGTGCTGCGCAAGAGCGTTAGCACCCGGGTGCACGGGGCGGATGTGACGGCGTGTTACCGCTGATGCACTGCAACAGTCATTGCAAAACCCACAGGAGTCAGCATGGTCCAGGGATTCGACAGCATGCGCGGCAAGAGCGCGATCGTGACCGGGGGCGCCACCCTCATCGGCGCCGGGGTGGTGCGTGCCCTGCACCAGGCTGGGGTGCGGGTGGTGGTGGCCGACATCAACGCCGAGGCCGGGCAAGCGCTGTCGGACGAGTTGGGTGACGGGGTGCTGTTCAGCCGCACGGACATCACCGATGACGCCCAGGTGGCCGCCTGCGTGGCCCTGGCCGCAGAACGCCACGGCGGGGTGAACTACCTGGTGAACCTGGCCTGCTCGTACCTGGACGATGGCATCGCCTCGCCGCGCGAGGACTGGCTGGCCTCGCTCAACGTCAACCTGGTCAGCGCGGTGATGGTGCTCAAGGCCGTGCGCCCGCACTTCCAGCGCGCGGGCGGCGGGGCGGTGGTCAACTTCACCAGCATCTCCTCGGGCGTGGCGCAGACCGGGCGCTGGCTCTACCCCGTGGGCAAGGCGGCCATGGTGCAGCTCACGCGCAGCATGGCCATGGACCTGGCGGGCGAGGGCGTGCGCGTGAACAGCGTCTCGCCCGGCTGGACCTGGTCGGCCATCATGGACCAGCTCACCGGCGGCGACCGTGCCAAGACCGACCGCGTTGCCGCGCCCTTCCACCTGCTGCGCCGAGTCGGCGACCCGGCCGAGGTGGCCAACGTGGTGCTCTTCCTGTGCTCGGACATGGCCAGCTTCGTGACCGGTGCCGACTATGCGTGCGACGGCGGCTACTCGGCCATGGGGCCCGAGTCGCATGAGCCTGCCATTCCCAAACTCATGTCCTGAAGGAGTGCCACCATGACCAGAACCGTAGGCATCATCGGTGCCGGCTTTGCCGGCCTTTCCACAGCCAAGGTGCTGCGCGCCTTCGGCTTCGAGGTGACGGTGTTCGAGAAGGAGCCCGACGTGGGCGGCGTCTGGGCTGCCTCGCGCCGTTACCCGGGCTTGACCACGCAGAACCCGCGCACCACCTATGCGCTGTCGGATTTTCCGATGCCGGCCAGCTACCCCGAGTGGCCTTCGGGCCAGCAGGTGCAGGCCTACCTGCAGTCGTATGCCGAGCACTTTGGCCTGGTGCCGCACCTGCGCATGTCCACCACGGTGGAGAGCGCGGTGCTCGATGAAGAGGCCGGTGTGTGGACCGTGAAGGCGCGCCGTGCAGCGACCGCCCAGGGCGGCGCCTTGCCGGCCGAGGTGCACCGCTTCGACTACCTGGTGGTGTGCAACGGCATCTTCAGCGAACCGGCCGTGCCGCTGTACCCGGGCGCGGATGCCTTCGTGGCTGCGGGCGGGCGCGTGTGCCATACCAGCCAGTTCAACGACGCGAACGAGGCGCGCGGCAAGCATGTGCTGGTGGTGGGCTACGGCAAATCGTCGTGCGACGTGGCCAATGCCATCGCGGCCGACAGCGCCAGCACCACGGTGCTCGCGCGCCAGCTGATCTGGAAGATCCCCAAGAAGTTCATGAATGTGCTGAACTTCAAGTTCCTGCTGCTCACGCGCATGGGCGAGGCGCTGTTCAAGTACATCGAGCCCAAGGGCTTCGAGAAATTCCTGCACGGCCCGGGCTTGCCGGTGCGCAACTCCATGCTGGGCAGCGTGGAGTCGGTGGTCACGCGCCAGCTCAAATTGCGCGAGATCGGTCTGCACCCGGGCACCCCGTTGGAGACCATTGCCCGCAGCACCGTGAGCCTGGTGACCGACGGCTTCTACGAGAAGGTGGCTGCCGGCGAATTGGGCGTGCGCAAGGGCGTGAGCATCCGCACGCTGCAGCCCGGCCAGGCCGTGCTGAGCACCGGCGAGACGGTGCCTGCCGACATCGTGGTCTGCGGCACGGGCTGGCACCAGCAGGTGCCTTTCTTCGACAGCAGCGTGCTGCAGCGCGTGACCGATGCGCGCGGCAATTTCCGCCTGTACCGCTCGATCCTGCCGGTGGCCATGCCGCGCCTGGCGTTCAACGGCTACAACTCATCCTTCTTCAGCCAACTCAACTGCGAGATCGGGGCGCTGTGGCTGGCCAACCACCTGCGCGGCGGGCTGCAGCTGCCACCGCCGGACCAGATGAACGCGCAGATCGACCGGCGCCTGGCCTGGATGGAGGAGCGCACCGACGGCAAGCATTCCAAGGGCACCAACATCATCCCGTTCTCGGTGCACAACATCGACGAGCTGCTGCAGGACATGGAGCTGCCCCTGGGCGTGTTCACCCGCTTCAAGCAGTGGCTGGGGCCGGTGGACCCGTCGGACTATGCTGTGGTCACCCGCCATTTGCTGGCGCGGCATGCGGGCGCACCCTCCACGGCAGGCGCCCCCCAGGCAGCCCCCGGCGCTGCTGCCTCCTGAACCCTTCACCAAATTCCACTACACATAAAGGATCCCCACCATGCCAGGACAATGGACCACGCTGGACGCCGCAGACGGCAGCGGCAGCTTTCGCGCCTACCTTGCCACCCCCGCCAGCGGCAGCGGCCCAGGGCTGGTGCTGGCGCAGGAGATCTTCGGCGTGAACGCGACCATGCGCGACGTGGCCGACTACTACGCCGAGGAAGGCTACGTGGTGCTGGTGCCCGACCTGTTCTGGCGCCAGGAGCCGGCCGTGGAGCTCGATGCCGCCAGCGACATGCCGCGTGCCTTCGGGCTCTACCAGGGCTTTGACGAGGCCAAGGGCGTGCAGGACCTGCAGGCGGCCATCTCGGCGCTGCGTGCGCGCCCCGAGGTCCGCACGCAGGGCGGCAAGGTGGGCGTGCTGGGCTTCTGCCTGGGCGGCAAGCTGGCCTACCTGGCGGCCTGCCGCACCGATGCCGACGTGGCCGTGGGCTACTACGGCGTGGGCATCGAGGCCGCGCTGGCCGAGGCCACGGACATCCGGTGCCGCCTGGTGCTGCACATCGCCGAGCTCGACGGCTTTTGCCCACCGCCCGCGCGCGAGGCCATCGTGCAGGCCCTGTCGGGCCGCGAGAACGTGGAGCTGTACGTCTACCCCGGCACCGACCATGCGTTTGCACGAGTGGGCGGCGACCATTTCCACAAGCCCTCGGCCCTCATGGCGCACCAGCGCAGCGTGGCCGCGTTCCGGCGCGCAATGGGCCCGCACTACGACCTGTCGGCGCTGTGGGACAAGCACTGCGAATACGAGTTCGCCACGCGCGACGTGGACGCCACCATGTCCACCATGGTGGCCGAGCCCTATGTGAACCACATCCCCACCATGACGGGCGGCGTGGGCCATCGCCACCTGCACGACTTCTACACGCGCCACTTCGTCAACAGCAACCCGCCCGATACCCGCCTCACGCCGATCTCGCGCACTGTTGGGGCTACGCAGGTGGTCGACGAGATGTTGTTTTGCTTCACCCACACCACCGAGATCCCCTGGATGCTGCCCGGCGTGGCGCCCACCGGCCGGCGCGTGGAGATACCGCTCTTGGCGGTGGTGAAGTTCCGCGGCGACAAGCTCTACCACGAGCACATCTACTGGGACCAGGCCAGCGTGCTGGTGCAGGTGGGGCTGCTCGATCCCAAGGGCCTGCCCGTGGCGGGGGTGGAGACGGCGCGCAAGCTGCTCGATGAAACGTTGCCGTCAAATGAGCTGATGGAGCGCTGACCCCGCGGTCTCTGTGTTCTAGGTGATAACCCGACAGGCCGTGTGACTGATGTGCCGCATCAGAAACAATGATTGGCCGCCGCTGCTGCGCGCGCCTACATTGGGGCCACTAGAACATCAAGGAGACATCCATGCAGCGCATTCTTTGTGCCGGGGCCCTGGCCGTCGGTCTGTTCGTGCAGGGCGCCCAGGCGGGCACAGTGACGGTGCTCACCTCGTTCCCCAAGGAGCTGACCACGGCCTACCAGAAGGCGTTCGAGGCGAAGAACCCCGGGATCAAGGTCGAGATCCTGAACAAGAACACCACGGCGGCGATCGCCTACGTGCGTGAGCTGCCCGAGGGCCAGCGGCCCGACATCATGTGGGCATCGGCCCCCGATGCCTTCGAGGTGCTGGCGCGCAACAAGCTGCTGCAGGCCGCCCCGGACACGAAGAACCCTGCAGCGCCGGCCAAGATCGGCAACTACCCGCTCAACGACCCGCAGGGCCTGTACTACGGCCAGGCGCTGGCGGGCTACGGCATCATGTGGAACACGCGCTACCTGCAGGCCAACAAGCTGGCAGCGCCCAAGGAGTGGGCTGACCTCACGCGCCCTGAATACTTCGGCCATGTGGCGATCTCCTCGCCATCGCGTTCGGGCACCACCCAGCTCACGGTGGAGACAATCTTGCAGGGCGAGGGCTGGGACAAGGGCTGGTCGCAGCTGCTGGCCATGATGGGCAATGCCGCCGCCGTCACCGACCGCAGCTTTGCCGTGCCCGATGGCGTGAACAACGGCCAGTACGGCATCGGCATCGTGATCGACTTCTTCGGCCTGGCAGGCAAGTACTCGGGCTTTCCGGTGGACTTCGTCTACCCGGCCATGACCGCCGTGGTGCCGGCCAACATCGCGCTGATCGCGGGCGGCAAGAACACCGATGAGGCCAAAAAATTCATGGCCTTCAGCATGTCCACCGAGGGCCAGCAACTGCTGTTCGATCCCAAGATCAGCCGCCTGCCCATCCTGCCCTACAGCAGTCTCAAGGCGCCCGCGGGTTACCCGGTGCCGCAGGACGTGGCACAGCGCGCCAAGGTGCAGTTCGATGCGGACCTGTCGGAGAACCGCTACCAGGTGGTGACCAGCCTGTTCGACCAGATGGTGACCTTTCGCCTGAAGGAGTTGCAGGCCGCCACGCGCGCCATCCACGACGCGGACAAGGCCTTGAAGGCCAAGCCCAACGCCAAGGGCACCGAGCTGCTGGCGCAGGCGCGCAGCCTTGCCTACACCGCACTGGTGGGCGAGAGCAACGTGAAGAACGAGGAGTTCCTGGCGCTGTTCCGCAAGAACCGGCGCGACGTTGAGGTCTCCAAGCAGCTCACGGGCCTGGAGCAGCTGTGGGCCACCAAGGCGCGCGAAAACTACGAGCGCGCGCGGGGTTTGGCGCAGCAAGCGCAAGGCATGGCCAAGTAGGGGCCTCCACCCTCTCTCCTTCAACTGGGCGCCCTGCAGGTGCGCCGGGAAGCCACCACCATGTCTGCTGTCTATTCCGAACCCGGCGCCGCCGGGCCCGGTGCGGCCCGCCCGCGCCGTCTGCTGCACGCCCTCACGGGTGTGGGGCCCTGGGTCGCCTTCGGGCTGATCCTGGCCTTTCTACTGCTGTTCCTGCTGATCCCGGTGGGGCTGGTGGTCTACACCGCCTTCATCAACGAGACGGGGGCGCTCACCATCGGGCACTTCGCCAATTTCTTCGAGCAGTCGGTGTTCCGCGAGTCGTTCTTCAACAGCCTCGTGGTGTCGATGGCGAGCGTGTTCTTTGCGAGCCTGATTGCGGTGCCGCTGGCCTACCTCACGGTGCGCTTCGAGTTCCGCGGGGCGCTGCTGATCCAGACGCTGGGCGTGCTGCCGCTGATCATGCCGCCCTTCGTCGGGGCGGTGGCGCTGCAGCTGATCTTCGGGCGTAATGGTTCCCTCAACCTGCTGCTCAATGAGTATTTGGGCTTCACCATTCCCATCATGGATGGCCTGGTGGGCGTGACCTTCGTCGAGAGCATCCACTACTTTCCGTTCATCCTGCTGAACCTGGTGGCGTCCATGCGCAACATCGACGGGGCCATGGAAGAGTCGGCCTTGAACCTGGGCGCGCGCGGCTGGCGGCTGTTCCGCCGGGTGATCTTTCCGCTGGCCATGCCGGGCTACCTGGCCGGTGCGGCCCTGGTCTTCGTGAAGGTGTTCGACGACCTGGGCACGCCGCTGGTGATGGGCGTGACCAACATGCTCGCGCCCCAGGCCTACCTGCGCATCACCTCGGTGGGCATCGACGACCCGCTGGGCTATGTGATCAGCGTGATCATGATCGCCTTCTCGATCCTCGCGCTGTGGATGGCGGCGCACGTGATGAAGGGCAAGGATTACGCCACCTTGCAAAAGGGCGGCAGCTCGCTGCAGCGCAGGCGGCTGTCGGCCTGGGAGTCGGTGCTGGCCTATGGCTGGATAGGGCTCATCCTGCTGGTCACACTGGCGCCGCACATCGGCATTTTGCTGATGTCGTTCTCCAAGGTGTGGAGCTTCTCGGTGCTGCCCGATTCCTACACGCTGGAGCACTACGCCACGGTGTTCACCGACTCCAAGCAGATGATTGGCAACACGCTGCTGTACTGCTTCATCGCGGCGGGGCTGGACGTGGTGATCGGCACCTCGATCGCCTACCTGATCCTGCGCACGCAGCTGCCGGCGCGCCGCTGGCTCGACTACCTGGCCTCGGCCGCTCTGGCCATTCCGGGGCTGGTGCTGGCCATTGGCTACCTGCGCATGTTCAAGGGCGTGAACCTGCCGTTCACCGACACGCCGGTGGTCACCACCTGGGTGCTGATCATGCTGGCCTATGCGGTGCGGCGCCTGCCGTATGCGCTGCGCTCGTGCATGGCGGCGCTGCAGCAGGTGCATGTGTCGCTGGAAGAAGCGGCGCAGAGCCTGGGGGCGTCGCGCCTGTCCACCATCCGCCGCATCATGGTGCCGCTGATGATGGGCGGCATTCTCGCGGGTTTCGTCACCAGCTTCATCACAGCGGCGGTGGAGCTGTCGGCCACCATTTTGCTCTCGTCGGCGCAAAGCCAGGCACCCATGAGCTACGGCATCTACCTGTACATGCAGAGCATCTCGGGCCGCGGCCCGGGCGCGGCCCTGGGCGTGCTGGCCGTTGTGGTGGTGGGGCTGGGCACATATTTCTCGCACCGCTTCGTGGAGCGCTCGCGCACCACGGTGCAGGCCAAACAGGGGTGAACATTCCATGCATCTGAACAAAGTCTCTCTCGAAGCCCGGCACATCAGCCTGAGCTATGGCAGCACCGAGGTGCTGCGCGACGTCAACCTGCGCATCGAACCTGGTGAGTTCTTCGCGCTGCTCGGCCCCTCGGGCTCGGGCAAGTCGACCCTGCTGCGCCTGATCGCAGGCTTCAACCAGCACCAGCGCGGCGAGCTGCTGGTGGATGGGCAGGACATCACCGGCACGCCACCGCATGCGCGCAACGTGGGCATGGTGTTCCAGAACTACGCGCTGTGGCCGCACATGACGGTGTGGGACAACGTGGCCTTTGGCCTGGTGGAGCGGCGCGAGACCAAGGATGCCATCCGCCGCAAGGTGGGTGCGGTGCTGGAGCTGGTGGGCCTTTCCGACTACGGGCAGCGCCGGCCCGGGCAGCTCTCGGGCGGGCAGCAGCAGCGCGTGGCGCTGGCGCGCACCGTGGTGATCGAGCCCAAGCTGCTGCTGCTCGACGAACCCCTGTCCAACCTGGACAAGCAGCTGCGCGTGCAGATGCGCGAGGAACTCAAGAACCTGCAGCGCAAGCTCGGGCTGACCACCATCTTCGTGACGCACGACCAGGAGGAGGCCATGACCACCGCCGACCGCATGGCCGTGCTGGACAAGGGCATCCTGCAGCAGGTGGGGGCCGCCACGGGGCTGTACGACTTTCCCATCAACCGCTTCGTGGCGGGCTTCGTGGGCACGGCCAATCTGCTGGAGGGGCAGGTTGTGTCGGTGGGCGGCGAGACGCTGGTGTTCCGCGTGGAGGGCCTGGGCAACCTCACGCTGCCCCGGCCGGCCGACCCGCCGGCCGTGGGCGCGGCGGCCCTGGCCTTCCGCCCGCACCAGGTGAGCATTCGCGTGCGCGACGAGCAGGTCGATGCCTCGCGCCTGTGGCTCAACGGGCTGGTGGAGAGTGCCGAGTTCCTGGGCGAGTTCTCGCGCTACCGGGTGCGCGTGGGCGAGGTGGCCATGGTCACCGACCAGCCGCACTATGCCGGGCTGGCCATGTTCGCGCCCGGCTCGGAGGTACGCCTGGGCATCGAGCCCACGCAGGTGCGTTTTCTGGACCAGTAAGAAGGTGTGAGCACGCCACAATCCAGCCCAATGCCTGAACCGTTCTTCTTCTGCTTCTCCGTGGCCTGACCGGCATGGAGATCTACCAACTGCGTGCCTTCGTCACGGCGGCCAAGCTCGGCCACGTGACGCGCACCGCCGAGGCGCTGCACCTGACACAGCCGGCCATCACCGCCCAGATCAAGGCGCTGGAGGAGGAGCTGGGCGTGGCCTTGTTCGACCGGCGCCCCGGCCGCATCAGCCTCACGCGGGCCGGCGAGGCCTTGCTGTCCGATGCCGAGAACGTGCTCACGGCCGCCGGGCACCTGCTGGGCAAGGCGCGTGACCTGCAGGGCGAGGTCACCGGCTCGCTGACCCTGGGCACCGTGGCCGACCCCGACACCCTGCGCCTGGGCTCGCTGCTCGGCGCGCTGGTGCGCACCTTGCCGTTGCTGGAAATACGCACGCGCAATGGCCCGGCCGAAGAACTGCGCGAGCAGGTCGCGGCGGGGCTGCTGCAGGGTGCCTTCTACATCGGCCCCAACATCCCGCGCGAGGTGATGGGGCTGGCGCTGCAGACCATCCACTACCGCATCGCCGGGCCGGCCAGCCAGGCGCCGCAGGTGCTGCATGCGGGCTGGCGCGACATCGCGGCCATGCCCTGGATCGGTGCGCCGCCGCTGCACCATGTGCAGACGCTGATGCGCGACATGTTCGCGCGCCAGGGGCTCACGCCGCACCAGGTGATCGAGTCCGACGAGGTCTCTTTGCCGCAAAGCCTGGTGCGCGCGGGCGTGGGCCTGTCGCTGCTGCGCGAGGACGTGGCGCTGCCCGCCAGCGAGCGCGGCGAGGTGGTGATCTGGCCGCATGCCCGGGTGGGGGCGCTCTTGAGCTTCATCTACCCGCGCGCAGCCGAGCACGACCCGGCCATCGTGGCCACGCTGCAGCTGCTGCGCAGCGTCTGGGGTCTGTCGGGGTAAGGGCTGGGGGTGGTCCGGCCCTGGCCTGCAGACTTTTCCGGCAACCCGTAAACTGCGCGGCTTGCCAACGGAGTCCGCATGAAAACCATCCAGCTCGGTCAGAGCGATCTGCACGTCACCCCCATTTGCCTGGGCACCATGACCTTTGGTGAACAGGTCAACGAATCCGATTCCCACGACATCCTCGCCCGTTCGCTGGCCCGGGGCGTGAACTTCATCGACACCGCCGAGATGTACGCGGTGCCCGCCAAGGCCGAGACCTTTGGCGCCACCGAGACCATCATCGGCAACTGGTTCGCGAAGAACCCAGGTGCGCGCGAGAAGCTGGTGGTGGCCACCAAGGTGGCCGGCCCCTCGCGCGGCATGCCCTGGGTGCGTGAAGGCAAGGGCCTGACGCCTCAAGACATCGTCGCATCCTGCGAAGGCAGCCTGCGCCGCCTGCAGACCGACGTGATCGACCTCTACCAGATCCACTGGCCCGAGCGCCATGTGCCGGCTTTCGGCACCATGTACTACGACCCGGCCAAGGAAACCTCGGAGACGCCCATCCACGCCCAGCTGGAAGCCCTGGCGGGCCTGGTCAAGGCGGGCAAGGTGCGCTATGTCGGCCTCTCCAACGAGACCGCCTATGGTGTGCACGAGTTCGTGCGCCTGGCCGAGCAGCATGGCCTGCCGCGCGTGGCCACCGTGCAGAACCCCTACTGCCTGGTCAACCGCACCTGGGAAAACGCGCTGGACGAGACCTGCCACCGCCTGAATGTGTCGCTGCTGGCGTACTCGCCCCTGGCCTTCGGCCTGCTGACCGGCAAGTACGACGACAGCGGCACCACCGGCCCGGATGCCCCCAAGGGTGCGCGCATCTCGTCCTACGAGTCGGTGCGCAAGCAGCGCTGGGGCCGACCCGAGTCGCTGGTGGCCGCGCGCCGCTACAACGCGCTGGCGCGCGACAACGGCCTCACGCCCACGCAGCTGGCGCTGGCGTTCTGCTACACCAAGTGGCAGGTGGCCAGCACCATCATCGGCGTGACCTCGGTGGCGCAACTCGAAGAAGACCTGAACGCCTGGGGCACGGAACTCTCGCCCGAGCTGCTCAAGGCCATCGACGCCATTCGCCTGGAGCTACGCGACCCGGCGCTGTGACGGCCGGGTGACGGCCCTGGCCGTCACCGTGCTGTCAAGCCTCGGTGGCCAGCGCGCCTTCCTTCCAGGGCACGCCACCGGGCTCGCCCAGGTCCCAGAACAGGCCCGCCATCACGGCCAGGCCTTCGCGGGCCACGCTGGCCAGCAGGTGTTCGTTGGGCGCATGCTGGGCACAGGCCGGGTACGAGTGGGGCACCCACAGCGTGGGCAATCCCAGGTCGTCCGCGAAGATGTCGTTGGGCAAAGAGCCCGCCAGGTTGGGCAACAGCGTGGCCGGGCTGCCTGCGCTGGTCTGCATGGACGCCAACGCCCAGTCCACCCAGGGGTTGTGCAGGTCCAGGCGCGTGGCGCCGCACTGCATCCCGAGCTCGATCTCCACGTCGGCAAAGCCGTGTGCGTCGAGGTGGGCGCGCACGATGTCCTTGAGGTTTCTCCAGTCCGTGCCGACCACGAAGCGCAGCTGGCAGTGCGCCACGGCGCTGGAGGGAATCGCATTGACGGGGCGCGCGGGCAAGCCTGCGCCCAGGGCCAGCACCTCCAGCGTGTTCCAGCCCACGAGCTGCTCGGCCGGGGTCAGGCCCGGCTCGCCCCAGCCCGGCGTCAGGGCTGGGTCGTCGGCGCCGCCGCCGATCACCACGTCTTTCAGGGCGGTGCGCAGCTTCTCGGGCAGGGGTGGGGGCAGCAGGCCGGGCACGAGCATGCGGCCACGGGCGTCCACCATGCTGGCCACTGCATGGGCCAGCACCGTGGCGGGGTTGGACAGCACGCCGCCCCAGTTGCCCGAGTGGTAGGCCTTGGGCCGGCTGTTCATCTTGAGCGAGAAATTGATGGCGCCGCGCGAGCCCAGGAACAGCGTGGGCCGCGCTGCGTTCACGCGCGGGCCGTCGCTGGCGATGAAGAGATCGGCCCTGAGGGCCTCGCGCTGCTGCTGGCAGAAGGCCGCCAGGCCCGGTGAGCCGGCCTCCTCGCCCATCTCCATGAGCAGGGTCACGTTGTAGCCCAGGCGCCCCTGGCGGGCGTCGATGGTCTGCGCCAGGGCCGCCAGTACCACCGTGTGCTGGCCTTTGTTGTCGGCCGTGCCGCGGCCGTACCAGCGGTCCCCTTCGATCTTCAACTCCCAGGGTGAGAGGCCTTCGCGCCAGTTGGCGTCCTGCCCGTTGACCACGTCGCCATGGCCGTAGGTGAGCACCGTGGGCAGATCGGGCGACTCCACGCGCCTTGCCAGCAGCACCGGGCCGCCGCGTGCATCGGGGTTGTCCAGCACCTCGCAGGCAAAGCCCAGCGGGATGAGGCCGGGCACGATCTCGTCGGTCAGGTACTGGCGCAGGGCGGGGGCACCGGGCTGGCCGGTATCGCTCTCGGTGCGCCAGCCCACGCGGCGGCGCAGGTCGGCCTCGAAGCTGCCGCCATCGAAGTGGTGCTGGACGTTGGCCAGCAGTTGTTCGCGGGATGGGTTCATCGTCGTTGTCGTCATGCTGTCATCACTCCACAATGATTTTGGCGCGGTGGGCCAGGGCGCGGTAGCGTCCGATCTCGTCGTCGATCACGGCCCGCGTGGCCACGGGCCCCAGGTGCACGGGCTCCATGCCCTGGGCGCGCATCTGCTCCTGTATGGCGGGGTCGCGCGTGATGGCCTCGACCTCGGTCACCAGCCGGCGGATGATGGGCAGTGGCGTGCGTGCCGGCGCGGCGATGGCGTACCAGGCGTCGAAGGCGGCATCGGGCAACTGGAGTTCGGCCACCGTGGGCACGCCGGGCAGCATGCTGGAGCGGCTCTTGCCCGCAATCGCCAGGGCGCGCAGCTTGCCCGCACGGATCTGCGGCGCGGCAGCCGCCACGGTGTCGATGCCCAGCTGGATCTCGCCGCCGATCAGCGCCATCAGCGACTGGCTGCTGCCGCGGTAGGGCACGTCCTGCAGCTGGATGCCGGCGGCCTGCCCCAGCAGTGCGCCCGCCAGGTGCGGGCCTGAGCCGGAGCCGAAGGTGGCGTAGTGGATGGTCTTGGGCGCGGCCTTGGCGGCTGCGATCAGGGCATTGAGGTCCTTGTAGGGCGCGCTGGCGCTGACCACCATCACCAGTGGCGCGCGGGCCACGGTGGCCACCGGGATCAGGTCGGTCGCGGGGTCGTAGGGCAGCTTGCTGCGCAGCGCGGGGTTGACCGAGTAGCTGGTGGAGCCCGAGACCAGCAGGGTGTAGCCGTCGGGCTTGGCACGCACCACGGCCTCGGTGCCGATGATGGTCGAGGCGCCGGGCTTGTTGTCCACCACCACGGGCGTACCCAGCCGGATGCCGAGCTTCTGGCCCAGGGCGCGGGCCACCGCGTCGGTGCCGCCGCCAGGCGGAAAGGGCACGACCAGGCGCACGCTTTGCTCTGGCCAGGGGTCTTTGGCGGCAGGGGCGGTCTGGGCATTGGCCGCGGCAAATACGCTGGCAAGGGCTGCCAGAAGCAGGGAGGCGCGAAGGCGTTGTGTCATGGGGGCTCCAGGGTAGGGCGCCGGGCCTTGCACCACAAGGGGTGGGCCCAGCGTGGCTATCGGTTGATTGGAGCCTCTATGCACGCAAGATCGATGCTGGTTTACCATTGCTATTCATAGAGAATAAGCAACTAACCATTGCCTTGAAGGCAATACAAGAGCACCCCATGTCCCTGTCCCTGCTGAGCCTGCCCCTGCGCTACTTCCTCGAAGTGGCCCGCATCGGCTCGGTCAACCAGGCCGCGCAGCGCCTGCATGTGGCCGCTTCAGCCGTGAGCCGCCAACTGGGCAAGCTGGAGGATTCGCTGGGTGTGGCCCTGTTCGAGCGGCAGTCGCGCGGCATGCGCCTGACAGCCGCAGGCGAGCGCCTGCTGGCCCATGCGGGCGCGCATGCGCAGGAGTCGGCCCAGCTCGTCGAGCAGTTGCAGGGCCTGGCGGCGCAGGAGGCGCGGCGCGTACGGCTGGCCTGCACCGAAGGTTTCGCCGCGGGCTTCATGCCGCTGGTGATGGCGCAGTTCCGAGATGCCCACCCCGAGGTCGAACTGCAGTTGCATGTGGGCGTGCCCGAGGAGGTCTCGGCGCAGGTGGCGCGCGGCGATGCGGACCTGGCCCTCAAATACAGCGTGGCGCCCGAGAAGGGCCTTGCGGTGCTGCACTCGGCCATTGCCCCGGTGTTCGCCATCACGGTGGCAGCCCATCCGCTGGCGCAGCAGCGCATGGTGAGCGTGGCCGACGTGGTGCGTTACCCGCTGCTGCTGGGCACGGCCGGCATCACCGGGCGCCAGTTGTTCGACCTCTCGTGCACGCTGCAGGGCCTGCGCTACACGCCGGCGGTGGTGAGCAACTTCTCGTCAGCGCTGCTGCCGCTGCTGGGCCCGCGCGACGTGGCGCTGGCCAGCTACCTCACGGCAGCGCGCTGGGTGGAGGAGGGCGTGCTCGCCGCCCGCCCGTTCGAGGACGTGCAGCTGCAGCAGCGCCGCCTGCAGGTGCTGGCGCTCGACGGCCGCGTGCAGCCTCCGCTGGTGCAGGAGTTCACCGGCGTGCTGGTGGCCGCCATAGAGCAGTACGGCAAGCGCAAGGTGGGGCGGCGCAAGCGTGTGCCCGTGTGAATGGGTACCATCGCTGCGCCATGGCCAAGAAAGAACACGTCTCCGAAACCCCTGCCACCCAGCTCCTCAAGGCGCGCAAGGTGGCCTTCACCGAGCACCCCTACGAGTACCTGGAACACGGCGGCGCCCTGCACAGCGCCGAGGTGCTGGGGCTCGATCCGTTCACCGTGGTCAAGACCCTGGTGATGCAGGACCAGAACGCCAAGCCCCTGATCGTGCTGATGCACGGCAACCGCAAGGTCTCCACGAAGAACCTGGCGCGCCAGATCGGCGCCAAGTCGGTCGAGCCCTGCGCCCCCGAGGTCGCCAACCGCCACAGCGGCTACCTGGTGGGCGGCACCTCGCCCTTTGGCACGCGGCGCGAGATGCCGGTGTACATCGAAAGCAGCATCCTCGACTTGCCGCGCATCGCCATCAATGGCGGGCGGCGCGGCTTTCTGGTGCAGATCGACCCGCAGGTCTGCGTGCAACTGCTCGGTGCGCAGACCGTGCACTGCGCGCTGGCAGAATAGCGGGCCTGCGCACGCCCGCCGTGCGCACCCCATTCCAAGGAGCTGATTTGACCGCCGTGTACCCCCTTCTGGCCACCATAGCCGCCTACCTGCTCGGCTCGCTGTCGTTTGCCGTGATCGTGACGCGCGCCATGGGCATGCGCGACCCGCGCACCTATGGCAGCAAGAACCCCGGCGCCACCAACGTGCTGCGCTCGGGCAGCAAGGTGGCGGCCGTCGTCACCCTGGTGCTCGATGCCGTGAAGGGCTGGCTGCCCGTGGCCCTGGTGGCCTGGTTCGGCAAGCCCTACGGGATGCAGGAGGGCACCATGGCCCTGGTCGGCCTGGCGGCCTTTCTGGGCCACCTGTGGCCGGTATTCTTTCGTTTCGAAGGCGGCAAGGGCGTTGCCACGGCGCTGGGCGTGCTGCTGGGCGTGAGCGGCTGGCTGGGCCTGGCCACGGCGGTCACCTGGGTGATCATCGCCTTCTTCTTTCGCTATTCGTCGTTGGCTTCGCTGGTGGCGGCGGTGTTCGCGCCGGTGTACTACCTGCTGGCCGATGGCGTGGTCTGGAATGCCGATGGGCGCATTGCGGCAGCCATGGCCGTGATGGCCCTGCTGCTGGCCTGGCGCCACAAGGAGAACATCAAGCGCCTGCTGGAGGGCAAGGAGTCGCGCCTGGGCAGCAGCAAGGTGGTCAAGGCCAAGGGCGCCAAGGGCTGAGTTCTTCCATGATCGCGAAGGCTGCAGCCCGGTGGGCTGCTCTGCAATAGATCAGCGCGTTCCGAGCGATGCGGGTGCCGTGATGAGCGAGCGCATGCTCGAGATGCGCTGCGCCGCATACAGGCCCAGGCGCACCATGGTGCGGTGGTTGAGCTCCACCTTCACCGCCGAGCGGGCCACGGCTGACTGGATGCGCGGCTTGCCGCTGGCCGTCTGGTACAGGTTGGGCAGGTTCTGCTGCTGGCCCACGGGGTCGAGCAGGCTGGCCACCAGCGGGTAGTTGGCCTTTTCGCTGCGGCGCAGCACGATGGCCACCTCGCCGTTGTCCAGCCGCACAAAGGTGCCGGGCGGGCACAGGCCGATGGAGCGCACGAGCGTATAGCTCACCTCGTCGCGCTGGTCCACTTCCTGGCCCACGATGGCGCGCACCGAATCGGTGGCGCTGCGCCCCGCGCGCGACTTGCGCGGGCTGATCATGGCCGCGTAGCGGTCGATGGTGCCCAGGATGCGCGTGAGGCGGTCCTCGGGGTTCTGCTGGGCCAGGGGAACCTGATCGGCCATGTTGGTGTGGTGCTGGCCCACGACCTCGAGCCACAGCGGGTCGTTCACGAACAAACGCTCCAGCAGGGCCTGGCTCTCCTCGGGGTGGCTGCGGATGGCTTCCTGCTGCACGTTGCTGGGGCGCTCGCGCTGTTCGGCCAGTTCGTCCTGCAGCGCGGTCATGCCGATGTTCATGGTGAGTGCGGCACGCACGAGGCTGTCGCGTTCGCTCTGCACCAGGCGCAGGTCCTGCGCCATGATGTGGCACAAGGTGCCGCAGACCAGCGCGTGCGCTGCGCTGTAGCCCACCGACGAGGTGGAGGCCAACTGAAACATGAGGTACAGCGCCGCGTCGATGTCGTGCGCCACCAGGTCCTGCAGCCACAGGTCGAAACTGCGCACCTTGCCCGGAAAATCCTGCACCTGCAGCGGCTTCGACAGCAGCACCGACAGGGCCGACTCCAGGTCCGACCACAGGCCGAGCAAGTCCTCGTACTCGCCCTCATGGGGGCTGCTGTTACTGGGCAGGTGGGTGGTGGCGTTCATGGCGGGGTTGGTGGGGCCACGTCTGCTCAGTGGCGCTTTTCCAGCACCATCTGGTCGTTGGTGCGGGTCATCTGGAACTGCGTCAGAAAGCTGTTGCCCAGCAGCACGAAGGGCATGCCCTCGGGCATGATGACCGCCGTCACACCGAGCACTTCCACGTCGCCCAGGCGCACGGAATTGAGGCGCACACGCCAACCGGTCGCGGAGCCGTTGGCCGTGCTCATGATCACTTTCTGGCTGTCGTCGACCTTGATGCCCATGCGCTCCGCGTCGGGCCTGCCGATGGCGACCACGGACGCGCCGGTGTCCACCATGTACTTCATCTGCTTGCCGTTGATGGTGCCGGTGTTGATGAAGTGGCCCTGGTTGTCTGCCATCAGCACGATGCGCTTGCCGCTGCCGCTGGAGCCCAGCGCCACGGGGGACTCACCCAGCCTGAGCAGCCGGCGGGTGCCCTGGACTTCCACCGTGGCCTCATCGCGTGTCACGGACAGCACCTTCACGCCCTGGTGCGTCTCGCCCGGACCGACGGCGCGTGGCGCGCTGCCATCGACCACCAGCAGGGCCTTGCTGCCGAGCACGCCGGCCAGGGCGATGGACTGGTCGGCGGCCACCGCAGGCAGCGCAAGGGCCAGGCCGGCCGCCAGGGCCAGGGAGATCGCAGTGCGAAGGGCTTGCATGGAGATGGTGGCCGCGCTGTTCTTCAGTCGCGGAAGTTGTCGAACGACAGCGGGACGTCGGTCACGTCCTTGCGGATCAGCGCCATGGCCGCCTGCAGGTCGTCGCGCTTGGCGCCGGTGATGCGCACCTTGTCCTCCTGGATGGCGGCCTGCACCTTGAGCTTGCTTTCCTTCATGAGCTTCTGGATCTTCTTGGCCAGCTCGCTCTCGATGCCGTTGCGTACCTTGATGACCTGCTTGACCTTGTCACCGCCCATTTTCTGCACGTCGCCCATGTCCAGGAAGCGCACGTCCACATTGCGCTTGGTGAGCTTGTTGCGCAGCACGTCTTCGATCTGGGTGAGCTGGAAGTCCGCGTCGCCGATCAGGGTGATGTCCTTGTCCTTGATCTCGATGCTGGCCGAGGTGCCTTTGAAGTCGAAACGGGTGCCGATTTCCTTGGCGGTGTTTTCGACCGCGTTCTTCACTTCGACCAGGTTGGCTTCGCAGACGGTGTCAAAAGATGGCATGGTGGTGGTTCTCTCTCTCGGGAATACGGTTTTCGCCGCAGCGCCAGGATGCGCGGGTGCGACAATCGGGCCAATGGTAGTCGAGAAAAACGCCCCTTTGCAGCCCTGCAACACCTTCGGCATTGCGGCACGCGCCCAAACCCTGGTGCGCGTGCGCTCGGCCGATGATATTTCGGCCTTCCTGGCCGATAAAGAACTGTCTGGCAGCCCGGTCTTCGTGCTGGGCGGTGGCAGCAACATCATTCTGACCGGTGACGTGCGCCCCGTGGTGCTGAAGATGGAGATCAAGGGCCTGCGCCTGGTCGATGAAACCCCCAAGGCCTTCATCGTCGAGGCGGGCGCCGGCGAGGTCTGGCACGACTGCGTGGCCTGGACCCTCGCGCAGGGCTATCCGGGCCTGGAAAACCTGGCGCTGATCCCCGGCACCGTGGGGGCATCGCCGGTGCAGAACATCGGCGCCTATGGCGTGGAATTGCAGGACCGCTTCGAGTCGCTGGACGCGATGGACCTGGCCACGGGTGAGCGCTTTACGCTCAACGCCGCGCAGTGCGCCTTCGGTTACCGCGACTCGGTGTTCAAGCACGCCCCCTCACAACCCGAGGTGGCCGGCGGGCTGCCGCGCGGCATGGGCCTGGCCGGGCGCGCGGTGATCACGCACGTGCGCTTTCGGCTGCCGCGCCCCTGGAAGCCGGTGCTGGGCTACGTGGAGCTGGAGCGCCGCAGGGCCGAGGCCGGTATCGAACAGCCCACGGCGCAGCAGATGTTCGACTGGGTGTGCGACATCCGCCGCGCCAAGCTGCCCGACCCCGCCGTGGTGGGCAATGCCGGCAGTTTCTTCAAAAACCCCACGGTATCGCCCGAGCAGTGCGCCGACATCATTGCGCGCGAGCCCAAGATCGTGCACTACCCCATGCCCGACGGCAGCATCAAGCTGGCAGCGGGCTGGCTCATCGACGCCTGCGGCTGGAAGGGCAAGTCCATCGGCAAGGCCGGCGTGTACGAAAAGCAGGCCCTGGTGCTGGTCAACCGCGGGCGCGGTGCCCACAGCGTGACCGGCGGCGAGGTGATGACCCTGGCCAAGGCGATTCAGACCAGTGTGTACGAGCGCTTCGGCATCCGGCTGGAGCCGGAGCCGGTGGTGGTGTAGTCCTTTCGGACTGTCGAACAAATAAAAAAGCCACCCGAGGGTGGCTTTCCATATGCTGCAGGGCGTTGTTATTCGCTGCGTTCGTCGTTCAGTTGCGCCAGGGCGGCATTGCCACCCAGCGACAGCAGGCCGCTGCGTGCGTACACGCCCAGCTTGGCGCGCGTGTCGATGATGTCCAGGTTGCGCATGGTCAGCTGGCCGATGCGGTCGGCGGGCGAGAACGGCGCGTCTTCGACCTTTTCCATGCTCAGGCGCTCGGGCGCGTAAGTCAGGTTGGGCGATTCGGTGTTCAGCAGCGAATAGTCGTTGCCGCGGCGCAGCTCCAGCGTCACGGTGCCGGTGATGGCGCGCGCCACCCAGCGCTGGGCGGTGTCGCGCAGCATGATGGCCTGGGGGTCGAACCAGCGGCCCTGGTAGAGCAGGCGGCCGAGCCTGAGGCCGTTCAGGCGGTACTGCTCAATCGTGTCCTCGTTGTGGATGCCCGTCACCAGGCGCTCGTAGGCGATGTGCAGCAGCGCCAGGCCCGGGGCCTCGTAGATGCCGCGGCTCTTGGCCTCGATGATGCGGTTCTCGATCTGGTCGCTCATGCCCAGGCCATGCCGGCCGCCGATGCGGTTGGCTTCAAGGATCAGGGCCACGGGGTCGCTGAACTCCACGCCGTTCAAGGCCACGGGCTGGCCTTCCTCGAAGCGCACCGAGACTTCTTCGGACTTGACCTGCACGTCGTCCTTCCAGAACGCGACGCCCATGATGGGGTTCACGATGCGGATGCCGCTGTTCAGGAACTCCAGGTCCTTGGCCTCGTGCGTGGCACCCAGCATGTTGCTGTCGGTGCTGTAGGCCTTCTCGGCGCTCATCTTGTAGCCGAAACCTTCCTTGGTCATGAAGGCCGACATCTCGGCGCGGCCACCGAGCTCGTCGATGAACAGCTGGTCCAGCCAGGGCTTGTAGATCTTGAGCGAGGGGTTGGTCAGCAGGCCGTAGCGGTAAAAGCGCTCGATGTCATTGCCCTTGAAGGTCGAGCCGTCGCCCCAGATGTGGACGTCGTCTTCCTTCATGGCGGCCACCAGCATGGTGCCGGTGACGGCACGGCCCAGCGGCGTGGTGTTGAAGTAGGTGACGCCGGCGGTGCTGATGTGGAAGGCGCCGGCCTGCAGGGCGGCAATGCCTTCGTGCGCCAGTTGCGTGCGGCAGTCCACCAAGCGGGCCTTTTCGGCGCCATATTCCATGGCCTTGGCGGGGATGGCGTCGTAGTCGGGCTCGTCGGGCTGGCCAAGGTTGGCCGTGTAGGCGTAGGGCACGGCGCCCTTGTTCTTCATCCAGCGCAACGCGGCGCTGGTGTCGAGGCCGCCGGAGAAGGCGATGCCGACCTTTTCGTTGAGGGGCAGGTTCTGGAGGATGGTGGCCATGTCGTTCAGGGCTTTCTGGCGGCTCAGCCGAAGTGGCAGATGTAGTGGTAGGCGCTGGCGACGCGGATCTCGAACTTGGAGTTGCCGGGCACGCTGAACTTCTCGCCTGCGGCGGACTTGACCCAGGCATCGGTGCCGTCGAGCTTGTACTCGCACTCGCCGCCCACGCATTCCATGATCTCGGGCGCGCCGGTGTTGAAGGTCAGCGAGGCGGGCAGGACCACGCCCACCGACTTCTTCGTGCCATCGGGGAAGGTGATGTTGTGGCTCACGCACTTGCCGTCGAAGTACACATTGGCCTGGGTGGTGACGGACACGCCGTCGATTTTTTCGGTGGTCATGGATGCGCGTTGGTTAGAGGGAAACCCCTGATTTTAGGCCACCGTGCCGCATTGAAGCTTTCGATGCGGCGCAGGGCAAAAAAAAGAGCCCCGAAGGGCTCTTGGAGGGCTGGACGCCAGGGGAGGGCAGCCGTCAACGGCAATGGTCACTGGGCCGGCAGCGTGCGCATGCCGCCGGCTGCCTGGGCTGCCCACCCGAACTCAGCGGTTTTTAGCGCCAGTAGGGATTGCGCGGGTGGTGGTACGAGCGGTCGTAGCCGTACTCGATCACCGTGACCGGGGGCGTCACGTAAGTGGGGGGCGGTGCCGGGTAGGTCGAGGTGACCACGCCGGGCTGGGCGTAGCCTTGCTGGTACGAGGGCTCCGTGGAGTAGGTCTGGCCCGGCTGCACGCTCACGGGGATCCAGCGGCCCGGGTCGTACTGGGTGCGGGTGGTGTACTGGCGGCCTGCGTATTCGTAGGTCACGTTGTAGCCCACGGTGCGGTTCTCGTAGTAGGTCTGGTTCTGGCAGCGCTGCACGTTTTCGTACTGCGGCTGGCCGCCCTCGATGTTGTTGCCCAGCACGGCACCACCGATCAGGCCCAGTGCAGTGGCCGCCGCGCGGCCACTGCCCTTGCCGATCTGGTTGCCGACGGCACCGCCGGCAATCGCACCGATCACTGCGCCACCACCCGTGGTGCGGTTGCCGCTGTACACGGTCTCGTTGTTGCATACCTGCTGGGGCACGGCCACCTGCTGGACGATGGGGGTGGTCGAGAGCACGCGGCCCTGTTCCTGGGCTGCGGCCATGGAGGCAATGGCTGCCATGGCGGAAAAAACGACGATCTTTTTCATGGAGAAACTCCTTTCAGGTCGGTACATAACGCACCAGACTGTTGAAAAGTTTAGGCGCTACCCGTCAATACCGGGTGGGCAGGCCGTAAAACTGCGTAAAGATTTGTGCAATATCTCCGGTTTCAGTGCACGCAATCCCTGCGATGTCAGCTGTTGGAGCCCGCTGAACCCCATTCGTTCCAGGTCTCGGGCACAAAACCGACCGAAATACGGGTCGTGCCGCCCTGCACCCACTCCACCACAGGGCGTTTGACCACGCTGGGCTGGGCCTGCAGCAGGGCGCTGGCGCTGGCGTCGTCGGTCACGGCGGCCTGGGTGTCCGCGTCGAGCTTGCGCCAGGTGGTGCCTTGGCGGTTCACGAGCTTGTCGCGCCCCACGGCGGCCAGCCAGGCGGGCAAGCGGTCGGCGGGGACGCCTTGCTTCTTGAAATCGTGGAACACGTAGGCCAGCCCCTGGTCGGTGAACCAGGTGCGGGCCTTCTTCACGGTATCGCAGTTGGGAATGCCGTAGAGGGTGATGGTGCGGGGGCTTGTCATGGGTAATAGGGATTGAAGGTGTGCACGACCGTGGGCTCGGCGACAATCGCAGGCTGTATGCACACCAATAATATCGACACCCTGGAAGGCTGGCTGCAGCACTGCGAGCAGCTGCACCCGCACAACATCGACATGGGCCTGGACCGGGTCAGCGAAGTGGCCCGCCGCATGGCGCTGCGCTTCGACTGCCCGGTGATCACCGTGGCGGGCACCAATGGCAAGGGATCCACCTGCGCCATGCTGGAGGCCGTGGGCCTGCAGTCGGGCTACCGCACGGGGGTGTACACCTCGCCCCACCTGGTGCACTTCGAGGAGCGCTGCCGCGTGCATGGCGAGATCGTGGCCGCCGCCGACCTGGTGCCGCACTTCGCGGCGGTGGAGGCCGCCCGGGTGCAGGGCGGCGCGGCCATCTCGCTGACCTACTTCGAGTTCAGCACCCTGGCCATCCTGCGGCTCATGAGCCAGGCGCGCCTGGATCTGGCGATCCTGGAGGTGGGCCTGGGCGGGCGGCTCGACGCCACCAACATCATCGATGCCGACTGCGCCATCATCACCAGCATCGACATCGACCACACAGAGTTCCTGGGCAAGGACCGCGAAAGCATCGGCCGCGAGAAGGCCGGCATCATGCGCACCGGCCGCCCGGTGATCGTGAGCGACCCCATGGCCCCGCAGAGCGTGGTGGACCATGCCACGGAGATCGGCGCCGACCTGTGGCGCTCGGGCCGCGACTTCAATGTCTCGGGCGACAAGCAGCAGTGGAGCTGGGCCGGGCGCGGCCGCCGCTATGCGGGCCTGGCCTACCCCTCGTTGCGCGGCGCCAACCAGTTGGTGAACGCTGCGGGCGTGCTGGCCGCCTTCGAGGCGCTGCGCGAGCGCATCCCCGTGACGGCCCAGGCCGTGCGCACGGGCATGGCCATGGTGGAGCTGCCCGGTCGCTTTCAGATCGTGCCGGGCGAGCCCACGCTGGTGCTGGATGTGGCGCACAACCCGCATTCGGTGGCGGCCCTCACGGCCAACCTGGATGCAATGGGCTTCTTCCCCACGACGCACGCCGTGTTCGGCGCCATGGCGGACAAGGATCTGGCCACCATGCTGGCCAAGGTGGGCCCGCTGGTGGACCGCTGGTACTTCACCAGCCTGCCCACGCCGCGGGCCGAGACGGGGGCGGCGCTGCAGCAGAAGTGGAACGCCCTGCAGATGGTGGCTGGCGGGCGCCGCGAGGTGGCCACCAGCGTGCACCAAGACCCCATGCAGGCACTGCAGGCTGCCGTGGCGGCGGCAGGGCCCGCTGATAGAATCGTGGTCTTTGGCTCGTTCTACACGGTGGGCGGGGTATTGATCAACGGCACCCCTCGCCTGCACGCCAAACATCTGGGCGCGTAAGCACCCCGCACGAGTCGCAACTCCATGGCATTTTTCAAGTTTCGGTGGCCCGGTCAGAGTGAACCCGCACCGGCCGACAAGCCGGCCAAGCGCTCGCGCGCAGCGCCCCCGGCCGAAAGCATCGAAGCGATGCGCCGGCGTGCGCGCCACCGCCTGATCGGCGCTGCCGTGCTGGTGGCCCTGGGCGTGGTGGGGTTTCCGCTGCTGTTCGACACCCAGCCGCGCCCCATTGCGGTGGACATTCCCATCGAGATCCCCGACCGCAACAAGACCGCGCCCGTGGTGGTGCCAGCACCCGCTGCCGCACAGGCCCCATCGCCTGCGCCGGCCTCTGCAGCTGTGGCACGCCCAGCGGCCCCGGCCACGCCCTCCGGCAGCCGCACTGCGGTGGGCCAGGCCAGCGCAGGCAATGGCCTGAGCGAGGGCGAGGAGATCATCGCCAGCCCCAAGCCCGCGATGGTGCCCAGGCCGCCCGTGGTGGCCGCCGCGCCCAAGCCAGAGCACAAGCCCGAACCGAAACCGGAGCCGAAACCCGAGCCCAAGCTGGCAGTGGTGGCGGCTGCGCCAGCGCCCGCCCCGGCGGTGCCGGCGCGTGCCAACGACGAGGCCGCCCGGGCCCGCGCGTTGCTGGAGGGCCGCACTGCGGCGCCGGCCGCTGCCGCCGTGGCTTCGGCCAGCGCCGAGGATGCCCGTTTCATCGTGCAGGTGGGCGCGTTTGCCGACGCGGACAAGGCCCGCGAGGCGCGCACCAAGGTGGAGCGCTCCGGCCTCAAGACCTTTGTGCAGGTGGTGGATACCAAGGACGGCAAGCGCACTCGGGTGCGCGTGGGCCCCTTCAACAACCGGGCCGATGCGGACAAGGCCGCTGGCAAGATCCGTGCGCTGGAACTGTCGGCATCGGTGCTGACGCTCTGATGCTGGAGCAGGCTGCGCCGGTGATGGCCGCGCTGGACTGGGTTTTCGTGGCCGTGCTCCTGGCCTCCATGCTGATGGGGGCCTGGCGCGGCCTGGTGTATGAGGTGCTGTCCCTGGTGGGATGGGTTGTGGCGTTTTTTGTGGCGCAGTGGCTGGCCGAGGATATGGCAGCTTTGCTGCCCATGGGCGAATCGGCCGCTGGCCTGCGCTATGCGGCGGGCTTTGCCCTGGTGTTCATCGGTGCGGTGTTTGCGTGCGGATTCGTGGCGTGGCTGGTCAAGAAGCTGGTGGAGTCCATCGGCCTGCGCCCGGTGGACCGCACGCTGGGTGCGGCCTTCGGGGTGCTCCGGGGCATGGTGCTGCTGCTGGCCGTGGCCGTGGTGGCGGGGCTCACGCCCCTGCACGAGGCTGCGTGGTGGCAGGAATCGAGGGGTGCACCGGTATTGACCCAGGTGCTCGAAGGGTTGAAACCGGCGCTTCCGGAAGAATTTACGAGGCACTTGCCTTCGTGAGGCGGCAACGGCCAGAAGCTGTTGTCGTGGGTTTGCAGCGGGGATGTTCCCGCAAACGGATGGAAACGAACTATGTGTGGAATCGTCGGCGTCGTCAGTACCGCGCCCGTCAATCAGTTGATCTATGACGCATTGCTGCTGCTGCAGCACCGGGGCCAGGATGCCGCCGGCATCGTGACCCAGCAGGGCCGCAAGTTCTTCATGCACAAGGCCAAGGGCATGGTGCGCGACGTGTTCCGCACGCGCAACATGCGGGCCTTGCCCGGCAATGTGGGCCTGGGCCAGGTGCGCTACCCCACCGCCGGCAACGCCTACAGCGAAGAAGAGGCCCAGCCCTTCTACGTGAACGCGCCTTTCGGCCTGGTGCTGGTGCACAACGGCAACCTGACCAATGCCCAGACGCTGCGCACCGAGCTGTTCCAGACCGACCACCGCCACACCAACACCGACAGCGACTCGGAAGTGCTGCTCAACGTGTTCGCGCACGAACTCGAGCGCGCCACCGCAGGCGTACCGCTGCGGCCCGAAAATGTGTTCGACGCTGTGCGTGCCGTGCACAAGCGCATCAAGGGCTCGTATGCCGTGATCGCCATGATCGCCGGCCACGGCCTGCTGGCCTTCCGCGACCCGCATGGCATCCGCCCGCTGGCCATTGGCCGCAGCGTGGACGGCAACGTCATGGTGGGCAGCGAATCGGTGGCGCTGGAGGGCACCTCGCACGTGTTCGAGCGCAATGTCGAACCCGGCGAGGCCGTGTTCATCACGCTCGACGGCACCGTGCATTCGGCCCAGTGCGCCGAGAACCCGCAGCTCAACCCCTGTATCTTCGAGTTCGTGTACTTGGCACGCCCCGATTCGGTGTTGGACGGCATCTCGGTCTACCAGGCGCGCCTGAACCTGGGCGAGGCCCTGGCCAAGCGCGTGGTGTCCACGGTGCCGCCCAACGAGATCGACGTGATCATCCCCATCCCCGAATCGAGCCGGCCCAGCGCCACGCAACTGGCGCACCTGCTGGGCGTTCCGTACCGCGAGGGCTTCGTGAAGAACCGCTACGTGGGCCGCACCTTCATCATGCCGGGGCAAGGCGTGCGCAAGAAGTCCGTGCGCCAGAAGCTCAATGTGATCGCCAGCGAGTTCAAGGGCCGCAACGTGCTGCTGGTGGATGATTCCATCGTGCGCGGCACCACCTCGCGCGAAATCGTGCAGATGGCGCGCGACGCCGGTGCCCGCAACGTCTACCTGGCCAGCGCCGCGCCGCCGGTGCGCTACCCCAACGTGTACGGCATCGACATGCCCACCAGCAGCGAGCTGGTGGCCCATGGCCGCACGGTGGAAGAGATCCGCCAGGTCATCGGCTGCGACGCCCTGATCTACCAGGACGTGGACGGCATGAAGCGCGCCATCGGCTCGCTCAACAAGGCCATCGTCGGTTTCGACGCATCGTGCTTTGACGGCACCTATGTGACGGGCGACATCACCGCCGAAGACATCGCGCGCCTGAACGAAGGCCGTGTGGGTGTGGAAGAGAACGAGGAAGATACCTCGCGCCTGGCATTGCCCAACGCGCAAGACGCATGACGGGTGCCCCTTTGCGGGGCCATATTCTTCGTTGATAAGCCAGTCATGGGCGCGCCGATCATCCGGTGCGCCCATGCCGTTTCCGGGTGTTGAACGCCCGGTCACGGCGCGGCACTTATCATTAACGGCATTGACCGCCGCCTGAACCTGCCTGACCGCAGCGGGGTAGGGCGGCCCACCTAGCAAGACCTATGACCGACCAGAACAACACACCCACCCCAGCTGCGGGCCGCGTGCGCACCCGCTTTGCCCCGTCGCCCACGGGCTTCATCCACCTGGGCAATATCCGCTCGGCCCTGTACCCCTGGGCCTTCGCGCGTGCCATGGGCGGCGACTTCATCCTGCGCATCGAAGACACGGACGTGGAGCGCTCCAGCCAGATTGCGGTGGACGTGATCCTGGAAAGCATGGAATGGCTGAACATGCAGCCCGACGAGGGCCCGTTCTACCAGATGCAGCGCATGGACCGCTACCGCGCCGTGCTCGAAGACCTCAAGGCCACCGGCCTGGTCTACCCCTGCTACATGGGCATTGCCGAGCTCGACGCCCTGCGCGAGGCGCAGATGGCCGCCAAGGAAAAGCCGCGCTACGACGGCACCTGGCGCCCCGAGGCCGGCAAGACCCTGCCGCCCATCCCCGAAGGCGTGCAGCCCGTGCTGCGCTTCAAGAACCCGCAGGGCGGCGTGGTCGCCTGGGACGACAAGGTCAAGGGCCGCATCGAGATCAGCAACGACGAGCTCGACGACCTGGTAATCGCGCGCCCCGACGGAACGCCTACCTACAACTTCTGCGTGGTGGTGGACGACATCGACATGGCCATCACCCACGTGATCCGCGGTGACGACCATGTGAACAACACACCGCGCCAGATCAACATCTTCCGCGCGCTGGGCAAGGAGCCGCCGGTGTACGCCCACCTGCCCACCGTCCTGAACGAGCAGGGCGAGAAGATGAGCAAGCGCAATGGAGCCAAGCCCGTCACCCAGTACCGCGACGAGGGCTACCTGCCCGACGCCATGGTCAACTACCTGGCCCGCCTGGGCTGGAGCCATGGCGACGACGAGATCTTCAGCCGCCAGCAGTTTCTGGAATGGTTCAACCTCGACCACCTGGGCCGCAGCGCCGCGCAGTTCGACGAGGCCAAGCTGCGCTGGGTGAACGCCCAGCACCTGAAGGCCATGGACGACGAGGCCCTGGCTGCCCTGGTGTCGGCCCTGCTGCAAAAGCGCGGTGTGCCCGCGGCCGAGCTGGCCGATGGCCGCCTGCCCCGCATCTGCGCACTGTTCAAGGACCGCTGCGACACCACGGTGGCCCTGGCCGACTGGGCCCAGGTGTTCTATGGCGACGTGACCCCCAACGAAGCCGAGCGCGCCCAGCATGTGACCGAGGCCATCGCCCCCGCCATCGATGCGCTGGCTGCAGCACTGGCCACCTGCGAGTGGAACAAGGCCGCGATCAGCGCCGCCTTCAAGCAGGTGCTGGCTGCACAGGGTCTGAAGATGCCCCAACTGGCCATGCCCGTGCGTGTGCTGACGGTCGGAACGGCGCATACTCCATCGGTCGATGCGGTGCTGGAATTGGTTGGACGCGAAAAAGTTGGCGTTCGTTTGCAAAACCGCTAAAAACCTGTCTATAATTCAAGGCTCTGATGATGACGACATACACAGTGTGAATGAAGTCTGAAAAGGGTGGTTGAAAAGAAATTTTCGACCACTTCAAGTGGGGGTATAGCTCAGCTGGGAGAGCGCTTGCATGGCATGCAAGAGGTCATCGGTTCGATCCCGTTTACCTCCACCACTTACATCGGAAACAGTTCGCAAGTTCCAAGGTTTTGACCCTATCGTCTAGAGGCCTAGGACATCACCCTTTCACGGTGAGTACCGGGGTTCGAATCCCCGTAGGGTCGCCAAGTTGTAGCGCTTGGCTTGTGTGATGTGAAGACATCGTTGCAAGCGAAAGCTGCCTGCCAGGAGTGGTAGTTCAGTTGGTTAGAATACCGGCCTGTCACGCCGGGGGTCGCGGGTTCGAGTCCCGTCCACTCCGCCAGTTTATTGCCGTTGTGTGTCGCATTGGTGGCTCACAGGGGTTTGTGGGGGTATAGCTCAGCTGGGAGAGCGCTTGCATGGCATGCAAGAGGTCATCGGTTCGATCCCGTTTACCTCCACCACGGTTTGTTGAGTCAGTCAGTCAGTCAGTGAGTTGGTTCCAAGGTTTTGACCCTATCGTCTAGAGGCCTAGGACATCACCCTTTCACGGTGAGTACCGGGGTTCGAATCCCCGTAGGGTCGCCAAGTTGTAGCGCTTGGCCTGTGTCACAAAGATGCAGGCGAAAGCTATCTACCAGGAGTGGTAGTTCAGTTGGTTAGAATACCGGCCTGTCACGCCGGGGGTCGCGGGTTCGAGTCCCGTCCACTCCGCCACAATTAAAGGGTTACGTCAGCAATGGCGTAACCCTTTTTTCTTGCTCGCACGGTTCTGGGCATTAATCCGGCCAGAATCAGGGGCTGCAACGGCGGTATTTACGGGACGCTTTCGCCTATTTACCGACAGGGTGTTTTTGAATCGGGCGGCCTCGGGTCAGCGAACGGCCGAGGGCAGGTAGCCGAAGCGCGCGCGAAAGCGCTCGGCAAAGCGCGTACGCGACTGGTAGCCCGAGGCCTGCGCGATGAGCGGGATGCTCCACGACGTGGTCTGCACCAGCATCATCGCGTGGTGCATGCGCACATCGATCAGCAGATTGTCAAAGCGCTCGCGCTCGTTCGCAAGGCGCCTGCGCAGCGTGGCTTCGCTCATGGCGAGCGCGCGCCCGGCCTCATGGGCCGTCCAGCGCCTCTCGGGTGCCTCGCCGATCAGGGTGCGCAGGCGTCCGGCGGTGCTGTGCTGCGCGCTTGGCGCAAAGACATGGCCGCGTTCAGCCAAGGCTGCAAGCAGGTCCATCAGCCGGTACTGGAGCCGCTCATCGCCCACGCGCTGCACCTCGACACTGGCATGCACGTGACGCAAGGTCGAGGCGAGGTCGTCGTCCAGTAGCAGTTGCCGAAACGGGGCTGGGTGCGGCTGCCGGTCCGCTGGGGCGGGTGAGCGGGCGCGATGGAATGCCTCCAGCAGCGGGGAGGCGAGCGTCAAGAGGATCGAGCGAAAGCGCTGTTCGCTGCCACCTGGTGTCTTCACGAGGTCCGCGCGGGTGTTGGGCTCGACGAGCAGCAGCGATGCCGGTGAGTCCACCGCCACCTGCGCAACGCCGTCGTCGAGATCAAGCCGGCCTGCCGTCACCAGCACCACCGCAGCCTCGTGGAACACGAAACGTGGCGTGTGCTGCGGCTGTTTCAGGCAGGGCTGCGCCAGCGTGCACAGGCTGCGCCGCAGCACGGGCGCACCCGATGGGAACTGCCAGGGCACGGGCGTGCCGCTGGCTTCTTGCGGCGAGTGCGTGCCGGTGGAAAAGACCTGCCTGGGCGCCATCCTGCCAATCGCTCAGCCAACCGACACCGCAGGATTGAGGCTGTACAGCCCCGTGATGCTGGCTTGGCCGAGCACTGAGGACTCGGCCAGCGCCGCGCGCACGCTGGCGCCCGTCAACGGACCTGCGACGGCGAGCGTGGGCGTGGCCAGTGCATAGACGGTGAAGATGTAGTGGTGCACCAGTGTGTCGTTCCACGGTGGGCAGGGGCCGTCGTAGCCGTAGTAGTCGCCCTTCATCTGTTCGTCGCCCGCGAACCAGCCGGTGTAATCGTTGATGCCGTGGCGCGCACCGCCGGGTGCGGCAGCACCGGGTTTGCCGCGCGGCGTCACCCCGTCGGAATGGCTGCCCGCCGGGATCTGCCGGGTATCGGCCGGCAGATCGAGCAGCAGCCAGTGGAAGAAGTCCACGCGCGGCAGCGCTGCGGGCACTTCGCAGCCCTCCTGGTTCACGTCGTCACCGCGGCTGGGCACGTCGGGGTCGTGGCAGACCACCACGAACGACTGGGTGCCCTCGGGCACACCGCTCCAGGCGAGGTGCGGGTTGCGGTTGGATGACAGCGCGACATGCGTGGCGGTGTCGGGCACCGCGAACGCGAATTCGCCTGGGATCGCCTGGCCGTCCTGAAAACTTTGGCTGGTGAGTTGCATGGCTTGTGTCCTGTGTTGGGTGTGAAGGATGGGTGTTGGCGAATTCTAGGGACATGCCGCGCCGGAGACGTTCCAAAGCCAATCAAATCGACTCCCGATCCGCTCAATGTGACGGCATTTGAGCCTTTGCGTGGCGGCCGTGCCGTCAGCGGTCGTGCATCCGCTCTGCGCAGAAGTCCCGCACCACCTTCAGGGCGGGGGCTTCGGTGATGCCTTCCAGCGTGACGAAGGCAAACTGCGAAGTCAGCCGCAGCGGGCGGCTCAGCCTCAGTTCCACCAGTTCGCCCATGTCGATGAGCGCGCGTGCCACTTCGATGGCGCCCAGGAACACGGCGTCGGTGGTGCGCACCACTTCGAGCAGGCAGGCCGCCTCGTCCGACTGGAGCTGGATGGCTTCGTTGAAGTGCACGGACTGGCCGAAGTGGGCATTGAGGCTTTGCACCGCCTCATCGCTCAGGCCCGTGCCACTGGCGGCCAGCGGGTACTGGCGCAACTGGGCGAACGACACCTGCGCGGCCCCCTGTAGCGGATGGCCGCTGCGGCAGACGAAGCCCAGGCGCATTTCCGGGAACAAGGCCACGTTGAGGTCGTCGTACGGGGGCAGGGAGCGCCGGTGGATCACCAGCGCGTCCAGGTCCCTGGCGCGCAGGCTCTGCAATTGCAGCTCCGCCGGGCCGCTGGAGAGCTGGACCTTGATGCGCGGGTGGTGCGCAAGCATGTGCTGCAACAGCGGCACGGCCAGCATCGCCGTGGGCGCAGGGCCCAGGCCCAGCTTCACGGTGCCGATCTGCAGGTCCGCCAGCAGGCTGGCACTGCGCTTGAGTTCGGACAGCTCCAGCCCGATGCGCCGGGCGCGCGCCGCGACCAGAATACCGAGCGGCGTGAGCTGCTTGCGCTTGCCGGAGCGCTCGATGAGCGGTGCGCCCAGCTCGTCCTCCATGGCCAGGATGCTGCGGCTGAGCGCGGGCTGCGTGAGGTATAGCTGCTCGGCCGCGCGGCTGAAGGAGCCCGTTTCGGCGACGGCGAGCAAGTGCTCGAACTGCTGGAGGTTCATGCAACAGCCTCGGGTTTCATGAGGGTGGGTAATGGGATTTCAAATAATTATGCATTGGACGTTCTGCCAGGCGCTGCATAGCATCGCCCTGCATCCACTCACTGCAAAGGCGCGCACCATGGTTTCATATCCTCTTTTCTCCGGGCTGGCGATGGGCCTCGCTGGCCTGGTGGTCTTCGCCGCCATGCCTCTGCAGGCCCAGCAGGCCTATCCGTCCAGGGCCATCACGGTGGTGGTGCCGGTGGCCGCAGGCGGTGCCGCGGATGGCCTGGCGCGGGCCTGGGCCGACCATGTGGGCAAATCGCTCGGGCAACCCGTGGTGGTCGACAACAAGCCCGGTGCCAATGGCGGCATCGCAGCCAGCTACGTCGCCAAGCAGCCCGCCAATGGCTATGCCATCCTGTTCGGCAGCACGTCGAACATGTCGCTCAACCGCTTCTCGTACAAGACGCTCGCCTACGACCCGGTGAAGGATTTCGATCCGGTGCTGATGCTCGCGGGCACCTCGCAGGTGCTGGTGGCCAACCCGGCCTCGGGCATCAAGTCGCTGGACGACCTTGTCAGGCTGGCCCGCGCCAAGCCCGACTCGCTCAACTACGGGTCTGCCGGCAAGGGCAATTCGACGCACCTCAACGTCGAGTTCCTGGCGCAGCACCATGGCCTGCAGATGACCCACGTGCCTTACAAGGGCGCGGCCCCCGCCATGGTCGGGCTGATCGGCGGCGAGACCCAGGTCACGGCCGATGCCATCACCAGCGTGGTGCCCCAGGCCAAGGGCGGCAAGGTGGTGCCGCTGCTGGTGTTCGGCAGCCAGCGCTCACCGGCCTTGCCGAATGTGCCCACGGTCTACGAAGCCGGACTCAAGGACTTCCCTGCCGGCGGCTGGTATGGGTTGATGGTGCCCAAGGGCACACCCAGAGAGGTGGTGGCGCTGCTGAATGCCGAGACGAAGAAATTCTGGGCCGACCCGACCGTCAAGGCCCGCATGGACGCGCTGTTCATGGACCCGCCCACGGCCCTGGGGCCCGAAGCGGTGGCCAGAACGATGCAGGACGAGGCCCTGGTGTGGGGCCCGATCATCAAGCGCCTGGGCATCCAGAACGAGTGAGCACCCTCCATGCAGCGCAACACGGTGTCCGACATGCTTATTTCTCCTTCCATCGACACGGCCCCCACTGCACAACCCAGGGTGCACCTGCCACGCAGCGAGGACTTCCTGCTCTGGTCGCCCCCCTTGCAGGCCTATGGCTACCGCATCGTGGATCAGCTCTTCGCCACGCGCACCATCCGGCGTGGCAGTGCTGCAAGGCCTGCCGTGCGCGGCCGCGAGTTGCAGCTGCGCTATGCCCACGCAGGCGAGCCGCGCACGGTCGAGGACTTCATGGACCGCAACAGCGTGGCCGGCCTGCTCGTGATCCGCGATGGCCAGGTGGTGCTCGAGCGCTATGGCCTGGGGCTGCAGCCCGGCGAGCGCTGGAGCACCATGTCCACCGTGAAGTCGATGACGGCCCTGCTGGTGGGGGCTGCCGTGCGCGATGGCGCCATCGGCAGCGTGGACGACCCGGTGGTGCGCTATCTGCCGCAACTGCAGGCGTCCGGCTACGCCGAGGTCACCGTGCGGCAGCTGATGACCATGTCTTCGGGGGTGGCCTGGTCCGAGGTCTACACCGACAGGCAATCCGATGTGAACCGCTACAGCAAGTCGCTCGCCGACAAGGTGCCGGGCGGCGTGCTGCGCATGCTGCAGGCCGTGCCCCCGCAGCATGCACCCGGCAGCCACTGGCACTACAACACCGGCGACACCTACCTGCTCGGCTGCGTGCTGTGTGCGGCAACCGGGCAGACCCTGGCCGACTACATGAGCGCCCGCCTATGGCAGCCCTGCGGCATGGAGGACGATGCGTACTACACGCTCGAATCGGAGGACGGCCAGGAGATCGCGGGCAGCCGAGCGGGAATGTCGCTTCGCGACATGGGGCGGCTGGCTTCGCTGGTCGCCGCGGACGGGGTGCTGGACGGCGCGGCCATTCTGCCCCCGGGTTGGGTGGACACCATGGCCACCCGCGCCTTCGACATCCCCGAGGATTTTCATCCTGCCCGGCGCTCGCTGGGGCTCACGGGCTACGGCTTTGGCTGGTGGCTGACTGATGACGGAGCCATGCTGGCCATGGGCCATTCGGGCCAGCGCATCTACATCCACCGCGCCGAGAAGCTGGTGGTGGTGAATCTGGCGGTCTACCCCGAGCCGCGCTACGTGAGCGCACACGAGCACGACCGGGATGCGGAGCTGTACAGCTTCATCCAGGCCTGCCGGGCCTGACCCCCGGTCCACTGGGGGAGGGCGGGGCCTGGTCCTACAGAAAATCAGGACACGGCCGCCATGGCGCGGCAGGCTACAGCGCCCAGCATGCATTGATCCGTCCCCACAGGAAAAAAACATGCAACAAGCGACTGCGCTGCCGATCTCCCGGCGCGATTTGCTGATCGCCGGCGCCGCTTCCGGCACGGCGACAGCGGCCATGCCCGCCGATGCCCAGACACCCGTGGCGCCCCAGCCGCCTGGCGTCACCGTTCCCACCCCCATGGCCAAAGTCACGTTCTCCGTGAACAGCCAACCGCGCGAGCTGGAGGTGGACACCCGCACCACGCTGCTCGACGCGCTGCGCGAGCACCTGCACCTTACCGGTACCAAGAAGGGCTGCGACCATGGCCAGTGCGGCGCCTGCACGGTGATGGTGGATGGTCGGCGCATCAATTCGTGCCTGACCCTGGCCGTGATGCACGAGGGCGCGCAGGTCACCACGGTGGAAGGCCTGGGCACGCCGCGCAACCTGCACCCCATGCAGGCGGCTTTCGTCAAGCACGACGGCTACCAGTGCGGTTATTGCACGCCGGGGCAGATCTGCTCGGCCGTGGGCGTGCTCGACGAGATCCGCCGGGGCATCCCGAGCCACGTGAGCGCCGACCTCACGGCGCGGCCCCTGCTGTCGGCCGATGAACTGCGCGAGCGCATGAGCGGCAACATCTGCCGCTGCGGCGCCTATTCGAATATCGTGGATGCCATCACCGAAGTGGCGGCGAGAGCAAAAGCATGAAGCCCTTCACCTACGAACGCGCGCAGTCCCCCGCAGAGGCGGCCGCCGCCGTCGAACGCGTCCCCGGCGCCAGGTTCATCGCCGGCGGCACCAACCTGCTGGACCTGATGAAGCTGCAGATCGAAAACCCCGTGCACCTGGTGGACGTGAACGCCTTGCAGCTCGACAGGATAGAGCCCACGCTCGAAGGCGGCCTGCGCATCGGCGCGCTGGCGCGCAACACCGACCTGGCCGCGCACGAGCGCGTGCGGCGCGACTATGCCGTGCTCTCGCGCGCACTGCTGGCCGGTGCCTCGGGCCAGTTGCGCAACAAGGCCACCACGGCCGGCAACCTGCTGCAGCGCACGCGCTGCCCGTATTTCTACGACACCCACATGCCCTGCAACAAGCGCCAGCCGGGCAGCGGCTGCAGCGCCATCGGCGGGGTCACGCGCCAGCATGCGGTGGTTGGCGCCAGCGCGGCCTGCATCGCCACGCACCCGAGCGACATGGCCGTGGCCCTGCGCGTGCTCGACGCCACGGTGGAAACCGTGCGCGGCGATGGCCGCACGCGGGTGATTCCCATCGCCGACTTCCACCGCCTGCCCGGCACCACCCCGCATGTGGAGACGGTGCTGGCGCCCGGTGAGCTCATCACTTCCGTGACGCTGCCCAAACCCTTGGGCGGCACGCATATCTACCGCAAGGTGCGCGATCGCGCGTCCTACGCCTTTGCGCTCGTATCGGTGGCCGCCATCGTGAACCGCAATGGCTCCGGCCGCATCGCCCTGGGTGGTGTGGCCCACAAGCCCTGGCGCGTGGCGGCGGCCGAGGCCGAGATGCCCCTAGGTGCCAAGGCCGTGGCAGCCAGGCTCTTCGCTGGCGCGCAGCCGGCGCACGACAACGCATTCAAGCTGACGCTGGCCGAGCGCACCATCGCCGCCGTACTGTTGCAGGCAAGGAGCTGAGCCATGAAGTTCGATACCCCCGCCATCACCAACCCCATTGATCAGCTCAAATTCATTGGCCAGCCCATGGACCGCATCGACGGGCCCATGAAGACCAGCGGCACCGCCCCTTACGCCTATGAGCGCCACGACGCGGTGCAGAACCCCGCCTACGGCGTGGTAGTAGGTGCGGCCATTGCCAAGGGGCGCATCGAGTCCATGGACCTGCGCGCCGCACAGGCCTCGCCGGGCGTGATCACCATCGTCACGGCGCAGACTGCTGGCAAGCTCGGCAAGGGCCAGTTCAACACTGCCGCCTTGCTCGGCGGCCCCGAGATCGCGCACTACCACCAGGCCATCGCGCTGGTGGTGGCCCAGACCTTCGAGCAGGCGCGGGCGGCTGCGCAACTGGTGAAGGTGCAGTACAGCCGCGCCAACGGCCGTTTCAATCTGGCTGCGGCCCGCCCCTCGGCGCACAAGCCCCCCGAACAGGATGGGTCGCCTGCCGACACGCGCAAAGGCAATTTCGAGAAAGCCTTCGATACGGCACCGGTGCAGCACGATGCGACCTACACCACACCCGACCACTCGCATGCCATGATGGAGCCACATGCCTCCACGGCAGCGTGGAAGGGCGACAAGCTCACCGTGTGGACCTCCAACCAGATGATCGACTGGAGCGTGGGCGACCTGGCCAAGACCCTGGGCATCCCCAAAGACAACGTGCGCCTGGTTTCGCCCTTCGTCGGCGGCGGCTTTGGCGGCAAGCTCTTCATCCGCGCCGACCTGCTGCTGGCCGCCCTGGGCGCCAAGGCCGCGCGCCAGCCCGTGAAGGTGGCGCTGCAGCGGCCGTTGATCGCCAACAACACCACGCACCGCCCCGCCACCATCCAGCGCATCCGCATCGGCGCGGCCAAGAACGGCAAGATCAGCGCCATTGCGCACGAGAGCTGGTCGGGCGACTTGCCGAATGGCAAGCCCGAGACGGCAGTGAACCAGACGCGGCTGCTCTATGCCGGCGCCCACCGGCTCACCGCCACGCGCCTGGCCGTGCTCGACCTGCCCGAGGGCAACGCCATGCGCGCGCCCGGCGAGGCGCCGGGCATGATGGCACTGGAAATCGCGATGGACGAGATGGCGACCAAGCTGGGCATCGACCCGGTGGAGTTCCGCGCCATCAACGATACCCAGGTCGACCCCGAAAAGCCCGAGCGGCCTTTCTCGCAGCGCCAGCTGGTCGAGTGCCTGCGCACCGGTGCCCAGCGCTTCGGCTGGGGCCAGCGCCGGGCCGAGCCCGGCCAGGTGCGCGATGGCCGCTGGCTGGTGGGCATGGGCGTGGCGGCGGCATTCCGCAACAACATGGTGATGAAGTCGGGCGCGCGCGTGCGGCTCAATGCCCGGGGCATGGTGACGGTGGAGACCGACATGACCGACATCGGCACCGGCTCGTACACCATCATCGCGCAGACCGCTGCCGAGATGATGGGCGTGCCCATCCACAAGGTCATGGTGCGCCTGGGCGACTCGGCCTTCCCCGTGTCGGCCGGCTCGGGCGGGCAGTGGGGTGGCAACTCGTCCACTGCCGGCGTGTATGCCGCCTGCGTGAAGCTGCGCGAGGCCGTGGCCCAGAAGCTTGGCGTGCCGGTCGATGGCGCCGTGTTTGCCGACGGCATGGTGCGCTCGGGCGAGCGCTCCGTACCGCTCGCCGAGGCCGCCGTGGGTGGCGAACTGGTGGTGGAAGACAGCATCGAGTACGGCGACCTGGACAAGAAGTTCCAGCAATCGACCTTCGGCGCGCATTTCGTGGAGGTGGGGGTGGACGTGGCCACCGGCGAGATCCGCGTGCGCCGCATGCTGGCGGTGTGCGCCGCCGGACGCATCCTCAACCCCAAGTCCGCGCGCAGCCAGGTAATCGGTGCCATGACCATGGGCGTGGGCGCGGCGCTGATGGAAGAGCTGGCCGTGGACAAGCGCCAGGGCTTCTTCGTGAACCACGACCTGGCGGGCTACGAGGTGCCGGTGCATGCGGACATTCCGCACCAGGAGGTGATCTTCCTGGACGAAACGGACCCGGTCTCCTCGCCCATGAAGGCCAAGGGTGTGGGTGAACTGGGCCTGTGCGGCGTGGCGGCGGCAGTGGCCAACGCAGTCTTCAACGCCACCGGCGTGCGGGTGCGAGACTACCCCGTCACGCTGGACAAGCTGCTCGACAAGCTGCCTGAAGTGACCTGAAGATCAGTTCGACAGCTCACGCAGCAGTTCGGTCTCGATCTGGATCTGCCGCGCGTTGTTCTGCAGCTCGGGCCCCTGCACCAGAAAGGTGTCTTCCACCCGCTCACCCAGGGTGCTGACCTTGGCCAGTTGCACGCTCAGGTGGTGGTTGGCGAGTACGCGGGCCACCAGGTAGAGCAGGCCGGCACGGTCACTGGCCGAGATGGCCAGCAGCCAGCGCTGGGCCTTCTCGTCCGGGCGCAGGGTGACGCGCGGGGCGATGGGGAAGCTCTTGACCCGGCGCGACACGCGCTTGCGCGTGGGCTCGGGCAGCGGGCCGCCTTCCTCGATCACATGCACCAGGTCGCTCTCCACCATGTGGGTCAGCTCGCGGTAGTGGCCGGCCTGGTCGTCGGCCACGATCTGGAAGGTATCGAGCGCATGCTGGTTGTTGGCCGTGTGCACCCGCGCATCCAGGATGCTGAAGCCCGCACGGTCGAAGTAGCCACAGATGCGGGCGAACAGGTCTTCCTGGTCGGGCGCATAGACCATCACCTGCAGGCCGTCGCCGGCCAGCGACTGGCGTGCCCGCACCACGGCGCGCGGCGCGCCCACGTGGCGCGACAGGTGGCGCGTGTGCCAGGCGATGTCGGCGGCCTCGTGGCGCATGAAGTAGCTCACGTCCAGCGTGGCCCACAGGGCCTTGTGCGCCTCGAAGGGCAGTGCGCTCAGCGCCAGCAGCACCAGGGCCTCGCGCTTGCGGGCCTCGACCTCGGCAGCGGCATCGGGTGCCCGCCCGCCCAGGGCGCGCAAGGTCGCGCGGTACAGGTCTTCCAGCAGCTTGCCCTTCCAGGCGTTCCACACCTTGGGGCTGGTGCCGCGGATGTCGGCCACCGTCAGCAGGTACAGCGCCGTGAGGTAGCGCTCATTGCCCACGCGCTTGGCAAAGGCGGCGATCACGTCGGGGTCGCTCAGGTCTTCCTTTTGCGCGATGCGGCTCATGGCCAGGTGCTCGCTGACCAGGAATTCGACGAGCTGCGCATCCTCGCGGTCCACGCCGTGCTGGCGGGCGAACCGCCGCACCTCCATGGCGCCGATCTGCGAATGGTCGCCACCTCGGCCCTTGCCGATGTCGTGGAACAGCGCGGCCAGGTAAAGGATCCAGGGCTTGTCCCAGCCGCCCGCCAGTTGCGAGCAGAACGGGTATTCGTGCGCATGCTCGGCCATGAAGAAGCGGCGCACGTTGCGCAGCACCATCAGGATATGCTGGTCCACTGTGTAGACATGGAACAGGTCATGCTGCATCTGCCCCACGATGCCGCGAAACGCCCACAGGTAGCGCCCCAGCACCGAGGTCTGGTTCATGAGCCGCATGGCATGCGTGATGCCGGCGGGCTGCTGCAGGATGCGCATGAAGGCGGCGCGGTTCACCGGGTCGCTGCGAAAGGCCCCGTCCATCACGCTGCGGGCGTTGTACAGGGCCCGCAGGGTGCGGGCCGACAGGTCCTTGAGCCCGACGGTGGTCTGGTAGAGCAGAAAGGTCTCCAGGATGGCGTGCGGGTCCTTCAGGTACAGGTCGTCGCTGGCCACCTCGATCAGGCCCGACTTCTCGAAGAAGCGCTCGTTGATGGGGCGCGGCTCGTGCGCCGAGGGGTTGAGCGATTCCTCGATGTTGAGCAGCAAGATCTGGCTGAGCTGCGAGACCGCCTTGGCCGCCCAGTAGTAGCGGCGCATCATGGCCTCGCTGGCGCGCATGGGCAGGCGTGAGCCGTCGGGCGCCTGCGAGCGGTAGCCGAAGGATTCGGCCACCGTGGTCTGCAGGTCGAACACCAGGCGGTCTTCGTGACGGCCTGCTGCGGCATGCAGGCGCGCGCGGATCAGGCACAGCACGGCCTCGTTGCGCTCGATCTGGCGCACCTCGAAGGCAGTGGCCATGCCGCTGGTGGCCAGCTCCTTCCAGGTGCTGCCCAGGCCGGCCGCGCGGGCCACCCACAGGATCATCTGCAGGTCGCGCAGGCCGCCGGGCGACTCCTTGCAATTGGGCTCCAGCGAATAGGGGGTGTTCTCGTACTTGTTGTGGCGCTGGCGCATCTCCAGCGTCTTGGCCACCAGAAAGGCCTGCGGGTCCATCTGCGCGCGGTATTGCACCTGGAACTGCGCGAACAGCCCGGTGCTGCCGCAGATCTGCCGCGCTTCGAGCAGCGAGGTCTGCACCGTCACGTCGGCGGCCGACTCGGCCAGGCATTCGGTAACGGTGCGCACGCTGGAGCCGATTTCCAGCCCCGCGTCCCAGCAACTGCCGATGAAGGCTTCGAGCTGCGCGCGCAGCACGCTGCAGCCATCGGCGGCCCGGTCGTCGGGCAGCAGCAGCAGCACGTCCACGTCGGAATACGGGAACAGCTGGTCGCGCCCGAACCCGCCCACCGCCACCAGGGCTAGGTCGGGGGGCAGCTCGGCCCGGCGCCACAGCTCCTGCAGCAGGCTACCCGCCAGGGTGGAAAGCTTGCGCAGCAGCACGCGGATGCCGCGCGTGGAGGCGCCCGTGGCCTGGATGGAGGCCATCAGCGCCGCCTTGTCGCGGCGGTAGGCGTCCCGAAGGGCGTGGATTTCGGTCATGGACGATAGGGGCGTTGCAGTCGATATGGCCATGCAGTGTTCCACGCAAGAGTCGTGCGCAGCGGGGTTCCCGCTGACTTTTTATGTCTTTGTGGAAGTCACAAAGGACGGCAGCGGCGGCGAGCCGGCCGACAACGTCATCACCTCGTAGCCCGTCTCGGTGACCAGTACCGTGTGCTCCCACTGGGCCGATAGGCTGTGGTCCTTGGTGACGATGGTCCAGCCGTCGTTGCCATGGTCCTTCACCTCGCGGCGGCCGGCGTTGATCATGGGCTCGATGGTGAACACCATGCCGGGCTTGAGCTCGTCGAGCGTGCCCGGCTTGCCGTAGTGCAGCACCTGGGGCTCTTCATGGAAGCGCTGGCCGATGCCATGGCCGCAGAACTCGCGCACGATGGAAAACCCCAGGCCTTCGGCAAACTTCTGGATGGCGTGGCCGATGTCCCCCAGGTGGGCGCCCGGCTTGACCTGCACGATGCCGTGCCACATGGCGTCGAAGGTCACCGCGCACAGGCGCTTGGCGGCGATGGAGGTTTCGCCGATCAGGTACATGCGGCTGTTGTCGCCGTACCAGCCCTCCTTGGTGATCACGGTGACGTCCACGTTCACGATGTCGCCCTTCTTGAGGGGTTTGTCGTTGGGAATGCCATGGCACACCACGTTGTTGACCGAGGTGCACAGCGATTTGGGATAGGGCGGGTAGCCCGGCGGCTGGTAGCCCACCGTGGCCGAAATCGTGCCTTGCTGGACCATGCATTCGGCGGCCAGCCGGTCGATTTCGTTGGTGGTGATGCCGGGCTTGATGTGGGGGGCGATGTAGTCCAGCACTTCAGACGCCAGGCGGCATGCCACGCGCATGCCCTCGATGTCCTGTGCAGTTTTGATGGTGATGCTCATGCCGGGATTATCCCATTGCGGTGAAGAACCTGTTCACGCTCTCGCAGGGGATCGCGTTGGAGCGCAATCGGGATGAGTGGATGCTTCGGATGCGCCGCATGGGCCCATGCCCATGCAAGCAGCCGGGGCGTCCAATCGCCCGATTTCGCTCCAACCCTTCGGGCAGTGGCCTTGGCGGGCGGTCTGCGGCGTTGCGGCGCTTGTTGATAGCCGGGCTATCAACTGCGCACCGCGCCTTGCATACCACCCGCCAAGGCCGCTGCGCGACCCCTGGGAGATCGTGAACAGGTTCTGCTGCTGCATGGGGAGGAGCGCCGCCGGTTAAAATGGGAGGCTAACCGCCACCAAGCCTGCGTTTTTCGGATGGCGGCGGCGCCCACCGTACCCCTCACACCCCAACAGGCCGCTACCGTGACCTTGCACATGACCACGCTGGCGGGCGGCAACGCCCTCAGCACCTTTCGCGCCCAGCAACTCCAGCCTGCCCTCGAGGCCATCCACCCCAAGATCACTGGCATCGCTGCGCGCTTCGTGCACCTGGTGGCCACCGATGCGGCACCCTCGCCAGCCGATCAGGAGCGCCTGGCGGCCCTGTTGACCTACGGCGACCCCTACGCCGGTCCCGACAACGGGGCTGTCATCGTCGTCACCCCGCGCCTGGGCACGCTCTCGCCCTGGGCCTCCAAGGCCACCGACATCGCGCGCAACTGCGGCATCGCGATTCGCCGCGTGGAGCGCATCACCGAATACCGCGTGGCCCTCAAGCCCGGCCTGCTGGGCGGCACGCCCGAGCTGAGCGCCGACCAGGTGGCCCAGGTCGCGGCCCTGCTGCACGACCGCATGACCGAATCGGTGGTGGCCGACCGCAGCGGCGCCGCAGCCCTGTTCACCGAGCTGCAGCCCGCGCCCATGGAGCATGTGGATGTGCTCGGCGGCGGCCGCGCCGCGCTGGAGGCTGCGAACACCCGCTTCGGCCTGGCCCTGGCCGAGGACGAGATCGAATACCTGGTCAACGCCTTCACCGGCCTGGCGCGCAACCCCAGCGACGTCGAACTGATGATGTTCGCGCAGGCCAACAGCGAACACTGCCGCCACAAGATCTTCAACGCCGAGTTCACCATCGACGGCGTGGCGCAGGACAAGAGCCTGTTCGGCATGATCCGCAACACCCACCAGCTGGCGCCCCAGCACACGGTGATCGCCTACTCGGACAACGCCTCCGTCATGGAAGGCCACACCGTCGAGCGCTTCCTGGCGCGCATGGGCGATGCCGGCACGGTGGGCTACGCCAAGAGCGAAGCCACCCAGCACGTGCTGATGAAGGTGGAAACGCACAACCACCCCACGGCGATCTCGCCCTTCCCCGGTGCCTCCACTGGTGCCGGCGGTGAAATCCGCGACGAAGGCGCCACCGGCCGGGGCTCCAAGCCCAAGGCGGGCCTCACCGGCTTCACCGTGTCCAAGCTCTGGGGCAGCGAGGTCGGCAAGCCCGAGCACATCGCCAGCCCGCTGCAGATCATGGTCGAAGGCCCCCTGGGCGGCGCGGCCTTCAACAACGAATTCGGCCGGCCCAACCTGGCGGGCTACTTCCGCGAGTACGAGCAGAACGTGGGGGGCGTGCAGCGCGGCTACCACAAGCCCATCATGATCGCGGGCGGCGTGGGTGTGATCGACGCGGGCCTTACGAAGAAGATCGAGTTCCCCGCCGGCTCGCTGCTGATCCAGCTGGGCGGCCCCGGCATGCGCATCGGCATGGGCGGCAGCGCCGCCAGCTCCATGGCCACCGGCACGAATGCGGCCGAGCTGGACTTCGACTCCGTGCAGCGCGGCAACCCTGAGATCGAGCGCCGTGCGCAGGAGGTCATCAACCACTGCTGGGCGCAGGGCGATGCCAACCCCATCCTGGCCATCCACGACGTGGGTGCGGGCGGCCTGTCCAACGCCTTCCCCGAGCTGACCAACGACGCCGGCCGCGGTGCACGCTTCGACCTGCGCGCCGTGCCGCTCGAAGAGTCGGGCATGGCGCCCAAGGAAATCTGGAGCAACGAGAGCCAGGAACGCTACGTGCTGGCCATCGCCCCCGGTTCGCTGGCCCAGTTTCAGGCCTTCTGCGAGCGCGAGCGCTGCCCCTTTGCCGTGATCGGCACCGCCACCGAAGAGCGCCAGCTGGTGCTGGACGACACGGCCGTGGCCGCTGGCGACCAGAAGAGCCCGGTCGATATGCCCATGAACGTGCTGCTGGGCAAGCCGCCCAAGATGCACCGCGACGTGGCCACGGTGGAGCGCCAGTTCGCGCCCATGGACCTCACCGGCGTGCCGCTGCAAAAGGCCGTGATCGACGTGCTGGCCCACCCCACGGTGGCCTCCAAGCGCTTCCTCATCACCATCGGCGACCGCACGGTGGGTGGCCTGTCGCACCGCGACCAGATGGTGGGCCCCTGGCAGGTGCCCGTGGCCGATTGCGCCGTGACCCTGGCCGACTACAAAGGCTTTGCCGGCGAGGCCATGAGCATGGGCGAGCGCACGCCCCTGGCGGCCATCAACGCGCCCGCATCGGGCCGTATGGCCGTGGCCGAGGCCATCACCAACCTGCTGGCCGCGCCCATCGAGCTGCCGCGCGTGAAACTCAGCGCCAACTGGATGGCCGCCTGTGGCGAACCCGGTGAAGACGCGGCGCTGTACGCCACGGTGAAGGCCGTGGGCATGGAGCTGTGCCCGGCCCTGGGCATCTCCATCCCCGTGGGCAAGGATTCGCTGTCCATGCGCACGCAGTGGCAAGAGGGCGGCGACAAGAAGAAGGTCACCTCGCCCGTGAGCCTGATCGTGAGCGCCTTCGCCTCGCTGGCCGACGTGCGCGGCACGCTCACGCCGCAGCTTGACGCGACCGAAGCCGACACCACCCTGGTGCTGGTCGACCTGGGCAAGGGCCAGAGCCGCATGGGCGGCAGCATCCTGGGCCAGACGCTGGAGCAAAGCGGCGATGTGGTGCCCGACCTCGATGACCCGCAGGACCTGGTGAACCTGGTCAACGCGGTGAACGCGCTGCGCGCCAAAGGCCAGATCCTGGCCTACCACGACCGCAGCGATGGCGGCCTCCTGGCCGCCGCCGCCGAGATGGCCTTTGCCGGCCACGTGGGCGTGTCGCTCAACGTGGACCTGCTGGTCACCGAGGGCGACGGCATCAGCGACAGCCGCATGGAAACCGGCGACGCCAAGAACTGGGCCACCCAGGTCAGCGCGCGCCGTGAAGAACTCACGCTCAAGGCACTCTTCAACGAAGAGCTGGGCGTGCTGCTGCAGGTGCGCACCGCCGAGCGTAACGAGGTGATGCAGCTGCTGCGCGAGCACAATCTGTCGCGCTTCAGCCATTTCGTGGGCAAGACGCGGCCGGTGTCCTCGCCCATCGACGCTGGCAAGGGCGAGCTGCAGGTCTGGCGCGATGCCAAGGCCGTGTTCAGCGCGCCGCTGGTCGATCTGCACCAGGTGTGGGACGCCGTGAGCTGGAAGATCTGCCAGCAGCGCGACAACCCCGCCAACGCCGATGCCGAGCACGCCGCTGCCGGCGCCCCGGCCGATCCCGGCATGCATGTGCACCTCACGTTCGACACGGCCGAGAACGTGGCTGCGCCCTACCTCAACCTGGCGCGCCCCAAGGTCGCCATCTTGCGCGAGCAGGGCGTCAACTCGCACATCGAGATGGCCTATGCCTTCACCGAAGCGGGCTTCGAGGCCTACGACGTGCACATGACCGACCTGCAGACCGGCCGCGCCCAACTGGCGGACTTCAAGGGCGTGGTCGCCTGCGGCGGCTTCAGCTATGGCGACACCCTGGGTGCCGGCATCGGCTGGGCGCGCAGCATCACCTTCAACCCGGTGCTGGCCGAGCAGTTCCAGGGCTTCTTCGGCCGCGCGGACACCTTTGGCCTGGGCGTGTGCAACGGCTGCCAGATGTTTGCCGAACTGGCCGACATCATCCCCGGTGCGCAGGACTGGCCGCGCTTCACCACCAACCAGAGCGAGCGCTTCGAGGCCCGCCTGTCGATGGTGGAGGTGCTCGAATCGCCCAGCCTGTTCTTCCAGGGCATGAACGGCAGCCGCCTGCCTATCGCCGTGGCGCACGGCGAGGGCTATGCCAACTTCCGCTACCGGGGCAATGCCGACAAGGCGATTGCGGCCATGCGCTACGTGGACAACCACGGTGCGGCCACCGAGCAGTACCCCTTCAACCCCAACGGCAGCGCGGGCGGCCTCACCGCCGTGACCACGGCCGATGGCCGCTTCACGGCCATGATGCCGCACGCCGAGCGCGTGTTCCGCAACGTGCAGATGAGCTGGACCAGTGAAGACCGCAGCAAGTTGAGCCCGTGGATGCGCCTTTGGCAAAATGCCCGCAAGTGGGTCGGCTGACCGCTGGCATGGTCGAAAGGCCGTAACCACGATCAAGACGGGGCTTCGGCCCCGTTTTTCATGCGCGAGGCGCTTGTTGCCTCAGCTCACTAGCGCAGGGCGCTGGTACACCAGCAGCCGGCCCTTGTAGGCGGGCCGGTCGTCCAGGGCCGGGTGGTCCAGGCGCTCTTCCACCACGGCGAAGCGGTGCGCGGCCATCTGCTTGTGGAAGGCGCTGCGGTTGCCGCGATCCGGGTCCACGATCCAGATCTGGGCGCCCACGCCAGCGTGGCGGTCGATGAAGCCGGCCAGGGTGGCGCGTGCGTCGCGCTCGTAGAGCACGTCGCTGCCCATGATCAGGTCGAACTGGCCGCTCACGGTGCTGGCGGCGGTGCCGTCGCCCTCGGTGCCTTCGGGCGGGTTCCAGTGGCCGGCGCAGTATTTCATGGGCGGCAAGGCGTTCAGCCGCAGGTTTTCCAGCAGAAAGCGGTCGGCCAGCGGGTGTCCGTCGCTGGCGGTGATGTCCATGCCGCGCCGGTGGCACACCAGGCTGGCCAGGCCCAGGCCGCAGCCGATCTCCAGCACGCGCTCGCCCGCCTGCAGCGGCCGGGTGGCCATGCGCTCGGCCAGTTGCGTACCCGAGGGCCACAGCAGGCCAAACAGCGGCCACAGAGCCGACGAAATGCCCAGCCGCTCGGCCTCGCCCAGCGGGTCGGAGAACTGCTGCCTGTCCAGCAGCGAACGGATGGTGAGATTCGCAGCGCCCGCGATCGGGACGCTGTCTTGCTTGGTGAGGTAGCCTGGCATGGCCCGGGCGAGAAGCCCGGTATCAAGGGACCCCAAAGGTTGGTGGTGCAGCGCCAAGTATGCGCCTTTTGGCCAGGAGGGGCTTCTTGGCGTGACCCGCAATGGGCTCCTGGCCTACTTTGCATGTAGCCGTTGGGCGCGTGGGGACGGACCCTGCGCATTGCTATAGTCGCGCATTCACCGCAATCTCAAGGACATTCCATGGCCGCTGGCAGCCTTTTAGCCCTGTTGGACGATATCGCCACCATCCTCGACGACGTCGCCCTCATGACCAAGGTGGCGGCCAAGAAGAGCGCCGCCATGGCCGACGACGTGTCGGTCATGACCAAGGTGGCCGCGCAGAAGACGGCCGGCGTGCTGGGCGACGACCTGGCGCTCAATGCCCAGCAGGTCACCGGCGTGCGCGCCGAGCGCGAGCTCCCGGTGGTCTGGGCCGTCGCCAAGGGCTCCATGGTCAACAAGGCCATCCTGGTGCCGGCAGCGCTGTTGATCAGCGCCTTCGCGCCCTGGGCCGTCACGCCGCTGCTGATGGTGGGCGGCGCCTTTCTGTGCTTCGAGGGCTTCGAGAAGATTGCCCACAAGTTCCTGCACAGCGAGAGCAAGGACGAGGCCGAGCACGAAAGCCGTGCCCAGGCCAATGCCAACCCCGCCGTGGACCTGGTGGCCATGGAAAAAGACAAGATCAAGGGCGCCGTGCGCACCGACTTCATCCTCTCGGCAGAAATCATCGCCATCACGCTGGGCACGGTGGCGACGGCCTCGTTTGCGCAGCAGGTGGCCGTGCTGGTGGGCATCGCCGTCATCATGACGGTGGGGGTGTATGGCCTGGTGGCCGGTATCGTCAAGCTTGACGACCTGGGCCTGTGGCTCAACAACAAGCGCAGCGCCGTGGCCAAGGCATTGGGCACGGGCATCGTCAATGCGGCGCCCTGGCTCATGAAGTTCCTGTCCATCGCCGGCACGGCCGCCATGTTCCTGGTGGGTGGCGGCATCCTGGTGCATGGCGTGCCGGCCCTGCACCACGCCGTGGAGGGTGCAGGCGCTGCGTCCGCCCTGTGGCCCGTGGGCGGGCTGTGGGCCGTGCTGGTCCCCAACCTGCTCAATGCCGTGGTGGGCATCATTGCCGGCGGCCTGGTGGTGGCAGTGGTGACCGCCGTGCAAAAAATGCGCGGCAAGGGCGCGGCCGCGCACTGAAGTGAAGCACCCCCTGAGGCGCTGCGCGCCTTCACCCCTCTCTCGACTCGCTACGCGATTCGGGAGGGGGACGCCCCCAGCGCGGCGGGGCGGCCCTTGCGCGGGGGCGCTGGCTTAGGCCGCGCCAGTTTCATGCGCCGCGGGTGGCGCACAGATTGTTGATCCAGATCGAAGCCTGGGCGCTGGGTCGGTGGCGCGCCGCGCCAGCGGTGCCTATGGTTGATCTGTGGCAAGGCGCATCGCTGCGCGCGGGGGCCCAATGCATGCACGGGGGTCGTCCCCGTGCAACCGCATCGAATCGCTCCCATGAAGAACAACAAGCTGCTGAACCTGGCCCTGGTGGCCGCCTGCGCGCTGGCATCCGGCGCCGCCATGGCGCAAGAATCCGAAGGCCCCTGGCTGGTGCGCGCCCGCGCCGTGAACCTGGCCAGCGCCAACAAGGACACCACCGGCCTGGGCCTGTCGATCAACGACAAGGTGATCCCCGAGGTCGACGTCTCCTACTTCTTCACCAAGAACATCGCCGCCGAACTGGTCCTCACCGTGCCGCAGAAGCACGATGTGCGCGCCAGCACGCTCGGCGGCAAGATCGGCACGCTCAAGCACCTGCCGCCCTCGCTGCTGCTGCAGTACCACTTCGACGCCCCCGGCTTCAAACCCTATGTGGGTGCGGGCCTGAACTACACGCGCTTTTCCAGCGTGCACCTGCCTGCCGGCGTGGGCATCGACAAGAGCAGCTGGGGCGGCGCGCTGCAGTTGGGGGTGGACATTCCCCTGTCGAAGAACCTGTATTTGAACCTGGACGTGAAGAAGGTCTACATCCAGGCCGACGTGTTCGCTGGCGGCGCCAAGGCGGGGACTTTCAAAGTGGATCCGGTGCTGGTCGGCGTGGGCCTGGGCTACCGGTTCTAGGCGCTACGGCGGTAGAACGCCAAAGACCCGGCCAGCGCCAACAGCGCCCCGCCGCAGCAGCGGTCGAGCCAGAGCACGGCGCGGCGGTGCAGCAACTGCACCGCCTTAGCGCCCACGATGGCGTAGGCCAGCATCACTGCGAAATCCAGGCCGGCGAACACCACTGCAATGGCTGCGTACTGCGGCCATTGCGGCGCATTCGCGTCGATGAACTGCGGCAGCAGGGCCGAGCAGAACAGATAGCCCTTGGGATTGGTGACCGCCACCAGGAACGACTTGGCAAAGACGCTGCGGGCCGTCACGCCCTCGGCACCGCCGGCCTGCGACAGGTCCAGCCCGCCCTGCGAGCGCAGCAGGCGCACGCCCAACCAGGCCAGGTACGCCGCCCCCACCCACTTGACGACGGAGAACCAGAACTCCGAGGCCGCCAGCAGCGCGCCCAGGCCCAGCGCCACGGCGCCCACCAGCACGAAGTCCGACGCTACCGCGCCCAGCATGCCCGGCACCGAGCGGCGCACGCCATAGCGCGAGCCATTGGCCAGCGCCAGCAGCACCGTGGGCCCGGGTGTGGCAATGGCCACCAGGGCCACCAGCGCAAAGACCAGCAGCGTGGCGAGGCTCATGCCAGCACCGGGCCGCAGCCTTGCGGTTTGTGCACGCGCTCGGTCGATGCGGGAAACTTCGCGAGCTTGGGCGCCGGCCGGCGCGGGCGCTGCAGCAGCTCACCGCCGCAGTTGGGGCAGATGCCGCCCAGTGGGCCGCCCGCACAGGTGCTGCAGAAGGTGCACTCGAAGGTGCAGATGCGCGCGGCAGTCGTATCAGGGGGCAGGTCTTTGTCGCAGCATTCGCAGCTGGGGCGCATCTGGAGCATGGCGGGGCCTCGGGGTGGTCGGTGGACCGCCCACTCTATGCGCAGCCGCCTTGCCCGGCAAGATACAGACAGCTGCTGCCAGCAGCGCCGTCTGTACTGCCCACCCGCTCAGCTGGGTTCGGCCTTCGGGGCAGGCGGCGGGCGCGCGCCGTCGTCAATCCCTCGGATGCGCCGCGACAGCCAGGGCAGGGCTGTCTCCAGGTCCGGCCGCTGCAACTCTTGCCGCGCCTTGGCGGTACCGGCCAGCACCTGCTGCGGCGTGCCGATGTCGAAGTGGAACGAGTACGCAGGCTCCATGCCCATGCGCAGGTCGGTGATGTAGACATGCCCACCTGCCTCGTTCATGCGGTAGAAGCCATGGGTGAAGCGCGACAGGCGCTGCACATGCGCGTTGCCCTGGTAGGTGGCGAACAGGTCCGCGCCGCGCTCATGGCGCGTCCATCGCATGGGTTGGTTGCCGCCGTCGGCCAGCGAGCGAAAGCCCTCCAGGTAGTGCGTGGGCGTCATCGCCACCACCCGCCACAGCACGGTAGAGAAGGGCGCTGGCGTCACCAGCACGCGCTCTGCGGCGATGCCCTGCGACTGCAGCGATGCACGCGCAATGCCTTCCACATGCTGCTGTGCCAGCACGCTCCATCCCAGGTAGGCGGTGCTGAACACCAGCGCCCAGGCATTCCAGCGCAGGCCGCGCCTGCCGTCCCTGCCGCGTGCCACCAGTGCGGCCACCACCCCGATGATCAGCGGCACCGTGTACATCGGGTCGATGATGAACACGCTGCCCACGCCATAAGGGTAGTTGGTGAACGGGTACAGCAGCTGCGTGCCGTAGATGGTCATCGCGTCGAGCAGCGGGTGCGTGACCAGCGCCAGCCACAGCGCCAGCCACCAGCGCAGCATGTAGCGCATCTCGCCATGCATGCGCGCCACCAGCCAGGCCAGCGGGCCTGACAAAAGGGTCAGGTAAAGCAGGGCATGGCTGCTGCTGCGGTGCAGCACCATGTTGAGCATGGCATCGCCATGGTCGATGAAGGCATCCAGGTCGGGCAGGGTGCCGGCCACGGCGCCCCAGAAGACCGCCTTCCACGCGGCGGTGCGGCGGCCCATGGTGGCGAGGGTGACGGCGCAGCCCAGGGCGATCTGGGTCAATGAATCCATGGGGCGGTGTGTCCTTGTCTGGTGTATTTGTGGCAAAGATGTGTCTGCAAGCGAAATGCGGGCCAGCCACAACAGGGCTTGCCGCGCCTGCTCCGGGGCGACATGATGGTGGCATGGCCCGATGACAGGAACACCTGCGCCGATGCGCCCCAGCAGCAACATCCAGGATGCCCCATGATCAGGCACATGCGCGCTCGTCCTACTTTGGGGCCCTGGCTCCGCCGCTAACCTACCGAACCATGGCCCAAGCACTCCTCCAGACTCCATCGCCCTTGCTTCCAACCCAGGGCGCGCCGCGCCAGGCGGCCTGGAATGCCAAGCCACCCCACCTGGCCTTCGAAGCCTTCGAGGGGCTGGCCCCCGAGCCCGACAGCGCCCAGGCCCCCGTGCCCGCGCTGGCAGACCCGTCCGTGTTCGACGAGATCACCGCGGGCCTGCTGCAGCAGCCCGCCACCATCTCGCCCAAGTATTTCTACGACCAGCTCGGCTCAGAGCTGTTCGAGTCCATCACCCGCCTGCCCGAGTACTACCCCACGCGCACCGAGCACGCGGTGATGCAGCAGCACGCCGCCGCCATTGCCGACGCCGTGGGCCACGGCCGTACGCTGATCGAGCTGGGCGCCGGCAATTGCGAGAAGGCGCGCACCCTGTGCCGCACGCTGGCGCCGGCCTGCTTTGTGGGCGTGGATATCTCGGCCGACTTTCTGCACGACGCCGTCGCCCGCATGCGCGAAGAGTTCCCCGGCATGGACGCCCGCGCCGTGGGCGCTGACATGACGCGCGGCGTCACCCTGCCAGCCGACATCCCGCGCACCGGGCGGCTGGTGTTCTACCCCGGTTCGTCCATCGGCAACTTCGACCCGCCGCACGCGCTGATGCTGCTCGAACAGATGCGCGACCTGGTCGACGGCGAGGGCGAACCGCATGCCAACGGTGGCCTGCTCATCGGCATCGACCTGCCCAAGGACGTGGATGTCTTGGAGGCCGCGTACGACGATGCCGCCGGTGTCACCGCTGCCTTCAACCTCAACGTGCTCACGCATGTGAACCGCCTCATCGGCAGCAATTTCGACCCCGCGCAGTGGCGCCACCTGGCCTTCTTCAACACCCTGCAGTCGCGCATCGAAATGCACCTGCAGGCCATGTCGCCCTTGCAGGTGCGCTGGCAGGGCGGCGGCGTGCGCGACTTTGCGGCGGGCGAGTGCATCCACACCGAGAACAGCTACAAGTACACGCTGCCCGTGTTTACCGACATGCTGGCGCGCGCCGGCTTCTCGCGTGCCCAGGCCTGGACCGATCCACGTGGCTGGTTTGCGGTGGTGCATGCGCAGCCTTGACACGCGGCTTGCGCCGCCACAACCATTGCACGGCACGCGACTCCCCCAGCCGAATGCTGCCACGCTGGGGCACACTGGCAGGATGATGAACACGCTGGCGACGACGACCAACCCGCCCCCTCAGCCCGCCGACTATGCCGCCGTGCGCCAGCGCTCGGTAGCGCTGGCGGCCCCCCTGTCGGCGGAAGACGCCTGCGCCCAGTCCATGCCCGACGCCAGCCCCGCCAAATGGCACCTGGCGCACACCACATGGTTCTTCGAGACCTTTGTGCTGGAACCGCATGAACTGGCGTTTGCGCCGTTCCACCCCGCGTTCCGCGTGCTGTTCAACTCGTACTACAACGGCGTGGGCGCCAAGCACCCGCGCCCGCAGCGCGGCCTGCTCACCCGCCCCTCGCTGGCCGAAGTGCTGGCCTACCGCGCCAATGTGGACGAGCGCATGCAGCGCCTGCTGGCCCGCCACGCCGGCAACGCCAAGCTGCTGGCCCTCGTGGAGCTGGGCCTGCACCACGAGCAGCAGCACCAGGAGCTGCTGGTTACCGACATCAAGCACCTGCTGTCGTGCAACCCGCTGTTCCCGCCGTACCACGCCCTCCAGCCAGCCACTACCGTAGGCAGCGGCCCCGCCCAGCCCCTCACCTGGCACCGCAGCGACGGCGGCGTGGTCGAAATCGGCCATGCCGGTGGCAACAACAACAATAACAACGGCGTTTTTGCCTTCGACAACGAACTGCCGCGCCACCGCGTCTACCTGCAGCCCCACGCCCTGGCATCGCGCCTGGTGAGCAACGGCGAATACGCCGCCTTCATCGAAGACGGCGGCTACCGCAACCCCGTGCACTGGCTGGCCGAAGGCTGGGACTGGCGCACCGCGCAGGGCCTTGAGCAACCGATCTATTGGCACCGCGCAGGGCAGGGCGGTGGTGATGAGGGTGACGCCTGGCACGAATTCACCCTGGCCGGCCTGCAGCCCCTGGCCAGCGCACTGCCCGCCGTACACCTGTCGTACTACGAAGCCGACGCCTACGCCCGCTGGGCCGGCGCCCGCCTGCCCACCGAGGCCGAATGGGAATGCGCCGCCGCGCGCCAGCCCCTGCAGGGCCATTTTGCCGACGGCCCCGATGCACTGCTGCACCCCGGCGCGGCAGAGGGCGCGGGCATGGCGCAGATGTTCGGCGATGCCTGGCAGTGGACCCAGTCGAGCTACGCCCCGTACCCCGGCTTTCGCACGGCCGAGGGTGCCGTGGGGGAGTACAACGGCAAGTTCATGGTCAACCAGTATGTCTTGCGCGGGGGCTCGTGCGCCACGCCGGCCGGGCATGTGCGGGCGACCTACCGCAACTTCTTTCCGGCGACTGCGCGGTGGCAGTTTTCGGGGGTGCGGTTGGCGCGGGATGTGTAGGGCCCAGGCGCTGAGCGTCTGCTCCTGAACACCCGTTGGTGAAACACCAACCGCTGTTGTAAACATTCTTTGCAGTCGCCCTACTGTGTGAGACTTCATGAATCGCTGGCTGCAATTCGCCGTACCGGCTTGTTCAAAAAAGTAACCGTGCGATGGCTGGAATGTTGACGTGGCTTGCCAAGTCGATGGGGGCGTGCGCGTTGTTGATTTTGGGCAGTGCGCAAGCACATAGCGATTAAATGACGGCTTGTGACGAGAAACTCGGCTTCGCCTACGTCTACGGCCAGGACGGCACTCTGCTGGGCGAATACGGCATGGGCGGCAGCAACAGCACCGGCACCACCCAGTACATCTACCTGCCCACGGCCAACGGCCCCATGCCCATTGCCGCCATCGTCAATGGGGTGGCGTATGCCGTGCACAGCGACCACCTGAACACCCCGCGCAAGTTGACACAGCCCGACGGCCAGGTGGCTTGGCAATGGGCCTACAGCGCATTTGGCGACGAACAGCCCACCCTGGGCTCCAAGCGCTTCACCAACGAAACCACCAACCCCACCACGGGCAGCACTACCTTGGTCCATCAAATGCTGATGATGTGGCCGCTTATTGGGCAGACCGAGTAGGAATGGTCCGCTTCGATGTGGAGCGCATCAGCGCATCAGCGCACGGCGCCGGTGCTCTGGGCGCGCCATTCGGCTGGTACGCGATCGTATAGCGGACTGGGGTCGCGCTGCCATCCAGTGGGGCCGGCGGGGGCTGTCGTGCCCTGGCGCATGCCGGTGTTGTGGTCCAGGCGGCCCGGTGGGGCCAACTGCTGCATCCAGGCGATGTCGATCGAGCCGCCGGGGCCTGGGCGCGAGAATATCTGCTGCAGTATCTGGCTGGCCCGCAGGTCGCCGCCGGCCGCAGCCAATTGGTACAGGCGCACGGCCTCGGTGTAGTTGGCCGGCACGCCATCGCCCTGGTGATAGCGACGGGCCTGCTGGTAGCGGTCTGCGGCGCCCCGGCGCACGTCTTCGGGGCGGGTTGGCTCGGTCCGTGCGGTGCCCGCGCGGTGCGCGGGGCCTCCTTCGCCTGCAACTCCCATGCGGCCGGCAAGCAGGTCGGCATTGGCTGCGGCTGCATAAGAGCGCGGCGCTGCCGCCTGGAACTGCGCCAGCGCCTGCTCCAGATGGCCTGCGGCAAGGTATTCCAGTCCAAGCTCGTTCTGTGCCTGAACATTGCCTGCGCGCGCCGCATCCGCAAGCAGTTGCGCTACCGGGCCCTTGGCGGGTGACAAGGCCGCAGTGGGCGGGGGCAAAGGCGCCATTGCCCTTGCCACGTGCCATTCCAGGTATCTGGCCAGAGCCGGGTCGGTGCGGCGCAGCGGGGCAATGAAGCGCAGCGCGCCGCTGGGGCTGGGCGGGGAGACGCAGCCACTGACTTGACACCATGCCGCGCCCGCGGCTGCCAGTGGGTGGCCAAGCAAGTGAGCGCGTTCGAACCAGTGCTGGGCTAGCGGAAGATCCGCGGGCATGGCCAGTCCGTGCAATGCGAGCAGGCCTAGAAGCCAGGCCGCGTCGGCAGGCGCACTATTGCCCTGCGTCGTGCGGGGTGCGGTGGTGCGTTGTCGCGCGTGAGGTGGGGCGGAGCCGTCGCTCGGTGCGGCTGGCTCCTGCAGGGCCGTGGCACGCAGGGCCTGCAAGGTCTTGTCCAGCACAGCGACCTCGGGGCTGGGCCGCAGTGGAGCTGCTGCGCCGAGTGCCGAGCGCTCGATCAGCGGCGCGTCTTCCTGCGGGCCGGGTAGGGCACGTGCGTATGCCTGGGTGCTGGCCGCAGACGCCAACAACAGACCACAGCACACGAACACGGCGAGCCCTGCCGCATTGAACCGGCGTGTGAGGGGCGTGGCTGTCTCTGTGCGCATGGCTCGCCTTCGGGGTGGAATGCTCACTTGCGCGGCGCACCTGCGGGTGCAGCGGCGGGCATGGCCGGCCCCGGTCGCGGCGCCACATTCCAGAACACTGCGTTGCCGGTATACCCCTCGCTTCCCCACGCGGCAGCAAAGGCCTCGTTGAGCTTCTCGAGCGCCCGGTAGCCGAGAATGGGTTTGAGAGGCGGGCCTCGCAGTTCTTCAGGCAGACGGGGGGTGCTGTCCTCGTCGGTAGCGAAACAGGCCACGCCTTCGGTTCCGGGGCTCGCCGCGTCCATGATGAAGCCAGGGTTGGGGCTCATCCAATCCGGGATGCGGATGGCCAGGTTGGCCGATGCCCAGCCCGTGCTGTTGGCCTTGTTGGGCAGCAGGCGGATGATGGTGCCGGTGGCGTCTGCCAAATAGCACTGAAGGTAGGAGGCGCGCGACACTGTGGCCGATAGGAAGATCTGCTCGCCCACTTCGAAGGCGGTGCGATCCAGCAGCACGTTCTCGATCTGGAGGTCGATGGTGCGGGCAGGAGCGGGCGCGCCGTACCTGGGGCCTGCGGGGGCTGCTGCAACAGGTACATCGCCCACGGAGGCGACCGCAGCCACTTCGATGGGTCGAGCATGGCCACTGTCCCAGCCGACGCGGGCCAGCGTGCCGTCGGGCGACAGGCGCACAAAATGGCGCAGCGCACGCTCGTACGTGGCGAAGTCCACTGCGCCGCTCACCACCATGCCGTTGTCGGCCTGAAAGCGCGCAAGCGCCATGCGCAACCGCGGGCTATGGTCAGGCGTGGCCTCGTTGCCCGCGTCCAGATAGCCCTGGCTGGCCAGCGAGCGAACAATAAGCTGCGTGCGCACCGATGGGCCACCCTCGTCAAACCAGTCGCGCAACTGGCGCTGGAAATCAGGATGGTTCTGCTCCAGCGTCAGGCACTGCCAATACGGCACGCGCGCCCACTTGCCAATGAGCTCGATGGTGGCCAGATCCACCAGAGTGCGCACTGCGCTGCCTGAGCCCTGTGTGTAGTCGCGGCCCACGTTGAACTGCACGCCATAGCTGCCGATGCGCCCGGCCAGGTCCACCCCTTGGCCGCCTGTGCCCACGATGACCTCGTTGGCGGAGTCCAGCCCGGGGATAAGCGTGCGCGTGCGAAAGTCGCCCAGGTGCATCTCCAGTGCAATGATGGTGGCGTTGCGGCTCTGGCTGTAACCCACGTCCACCCGCGGGCCCGACAGGCCCGCGTCCGCCCGGTTGTTGATGACGTTCTGGTCCACGAAGGCCACCGCCCCCGACAGGTACAGCGCGGGCCGCTGCAGTTGCATCTGGTTGTTGTTGAGCAGGATGGTGGTGAGGTTCTGCACCGTGTCCTGCCGAGCGATGTCGACCTCATAGTCCACGAAGCGGAACGCATTGCTCAGACGCGACATCTGCGACAGCGCGGTGATCACCATCTCTTTTGTGGCTACTGCCACGCGATTCGACGCATCGGGAATCTGCTTGCTCGTGATCAGCGTGGTTGGCAACTGCGCGTCGCGCAGCAAGCGGTCCATGCACATCAGCGAATCGGAAAAGCTCGAGAGTGAGCGCGCCGGCCGCACAGCGGGTCGGTCTGCCACCGACGCTCGCGAGAGGAAGTCGGCGTCCTTGCGTGGGTCCATGGGCATGGCACAGCCGGCAAGCAGCACCAGTGCAACTGCTGTCAGAGCAACCCATGCTGCCGAGCGGGACACCCAAGCGCTGGAACCCAGGCCGTCAGCCGGCAACGAAATATTGGGGGAGGGCATATTCTGGTTCCTCTGGCCCTTGCGCGCACCTATGCGGCGGGCCATGTTCTCTGTTTCTCGCTGGTCAGGGGCATGCCTACCGGCAGATGTTGACCAGGTCTCCCCGCAGCACCACGACCTGCGGTGCCTGATTTGCTCCGTAGCGCCCCGTGCTCGCCGGCACAGTGTTGCTGCCCACTTCCTGCACGCAGGTCTTTTGCATGCCCTGGGCGGTGGCCGTCGTGACCACGTCATTGTTGGTCAGCACTCCCGTGGTGTCTTCGGCGAACGCACGTGCCTCGTAGCGGGCTATGCGCGCGCGCAACCAGGCTGGAGTCGAGCCGTTGGCGTCCAGCCCCGTCGAGGCGGCCGCCGTGCCAGTGGGTTGCATCTGCACGATGAGCTTCTTGGTCAGCAGCACCGGGTCTTCGCCGGGCGCCTGCGCGCAGACGGCTCCTGCCGAGCAGGCCAGAGCCATAGCCAGGGCGCAATGATGAACCCTTATGGCGGACATGAGGAAGGGGGCGAAGTTCATGGAACACCTTTTGCGAAGAAGACGGGCCAGAGTCGGGTTGACCGCCGGGCATGGCGTGCACGCCCGGTGGCGGCCAAAGGCCGGGCTCAGTGGCCGCCGTAGCCACCGCCGCTGCTGGTGCGCGTGGGCTGGCAGGTAAAGCAGGCGTTGTTGCTGGCGATGTTCTGTACCGCCTTGCTATTGCTGCCGCTGGACAGGTTGGTCAGCGTGGCGTTCACCAGGGTGGTGGTCTGGCGCGAATTGCCGCCGATGGTGACCTCGCCCAAGTTGGTCGACAGGTTCTGGCTGGCATAGGCGTCGCTGCCGCTGGCTGTATTGGTGACGCTGCCGCCGCGGCCGCTGACCGACTGCGTGGAGTTGCCGCTGATGGTGACATTGCCGGTATTGGTGGCCAGGTTCTGGAAGGCCTCGCTCTTGGAGCCCGTAGAGTTGTTGCGCACGGCCACAGAGGTCAGCGATGCGGATTGCGTGGAGTTGCCGGTGATGCTGATGTCGGGGCTCGAAGAGACGGGGCCGGTGGCCATGGCGGCGGAAGCAATGGCGCTCAGCGCGAGGAAAGCGAGGGTTTTCATGGCAGTTCTTTCGATGGTGGATGCGTCTTACATACGGTTTGCGCCGCAGCGGATCTGCGGTGCACGGCGGGGCAGTTCGGGCCGGTGGCGCTGCTCGCTTGGCGAGGCATCTGCTACCGTTCCTTACTGCCTGAGGCCAGTGTCTGGCTGGGGCGCCGCAGAGCGAATACACAGCCGCGGCTACCTAAGGCGGGGGAGCCCCGACTACCGGTTTGCGCATTAAAAGCCGGATGCAGCGCGATGTTGCGCCGCCAGAAAGAGCTGCAATCCGCAAAAAAACTTGGTAGTTACTATTTGCAACTTGTGCAACAAGGATATTTTCCGCTAGGGGTGGTTTGCTTTTTGTTGCACTGTGGCGCCATTCCACACAGGCTAGATGGCCAGTGGTAAACGGGGTGTGAGAGGTAGCTGCGGGTGCATCGACTGCTCGGTGGGCGTCTTGCGCTGTGCGATCTTCTGGGAGATTGCAGGCAGATTCTGGGCGCCCACTAGGAGATGAGCGCATGACGATCAAGGATGGGCAAGCCAGAGACATTGCAACACTGGTGCGGACGCATCCGCAGGCGGGTGGAGCACAGCCGCATGCGGCACCGGCGCTGAAACCGCATCTGCACCAGCCGGCCTACCTGCCGCCGCAGCAGTTCCTAAGCTATGACAACCCGCCATCGCTATGGCCTGCTTTCCTGGTGGGGCAAGAGACTAGCCCGGTACGCGTGCTGCTGGTGGACGACGACCCACATGTGCGCCTGGTTATCGCCCAGCAGCTCATGGCCGACCCGCGCACAATGTTGGTGGCCCAGGCCGGCAGCATGCGTGAGGGGCGCAAGGCCATTCGACTCCACGAGTTCGATGTGCTTCTGGTCGATCTGAACCTGGGTGACGGCGACGCCTTCAGCCTGCTCGAACTGCTCAATCCCGTGCGTCCCAGCGCCCAGGCTGTAGTCATCTCCGTCATGGAGAACGATGACCAGGTGATGCGAGCCTTCGAGTTGGGCGCCGCTGGCTACGTGGGTAAGGGCTCGTGGTTCGGAAGTTATGCGCAGGCCGTGCTGCAGGTGGCGAATGGGGGGGCCTCCATCACGCCAAACCTGGCGCGCCGCCTGTTGCAACGCTTTGACCGCACGCACTCGGCTGAATCGAAACGGCGAGTACCTGACGAGGCCAACCGTCTGTCTGCACGCGAGAAGGAAATTCTGCGCATGGTGGCCAGCGGCTACACCAGCGCAGAGGTGGGCACCCGCCTGCTCATCAGCAGCATGACGGTGAACACCCACCTGCGCAATATTTACCGCAAGCTGCAGGTGCGCACCCGCGCCCAAGCCGTGCGGTTTGCGTCGCTGCGAGGTCTGTTCTAGCAGGTTGCGCCCAGCACCGGCACGCCTTCCTGCCTGAGTGGCATGGTCTTGTTGCGCAACGAAGGGAGTCCTCCTGTGTTTCGTGCCCGTCCGCCATTGGTGGCCATGGTCTGCGTCGGCCTGTGGCTGATGCAGTTGGTGCTTACCGTGTGGCTGCTGTTCTACCGGCGCAGTTGGCCAGGATGGCAGGGCAACGATGCTGCCGCGCCCTGGTGGGAAATGACGGTGGTAAGCATCTCCATAGTGCTGGGTATGCTGCTCGTGTGGCAACTGCCGAGGGCCCTGCAGTGGCGCCCCCGGCGAAGCGTGCGCCCCAGCGCCGAAGTGGCGGCCGAGCGCCAGCGCATCGCTCGCGACCTGCATGACAACCTGGGCTCCCAACTGGTCAGCGCCATGACGTTGCTCAGCACTCGGCCCACTCCCGATCACGAGGTACGCACCATCCTTGAGCAGTGCATGCTCGATATCCGCCTGGTTGTTGACTCAATGGATGGCGCGGGCGAACCCTTCATCGATCGCCTGGCACGCGTGCGCCACCGCATGCGGCCTGTACTGGAACAACGCGGTATCGCCATGGTGTGGGATATCGACGTGCCCGATGGTGTCAACCCGTTGCACCCACAGGGCACTGCCCAGCTAATCGCGATCGTGCAGGAATCATTGAGCAACGTACTGCAACATTCCCAGGCCAGTGAGGTAGTGGTGACCGTGCGCTACGCCCCCGAAGCCCAGTCTTGGTCACTGCAGATCCGCGACAACGGCTCTGGTGTGCGTGCCAGCACGCCGCCAGAAACCAGCGCGATGGCGTCTGCTCTCGGCAGTGGCATCCGGGGCATGCACCACCGCGCCCGTTCGGTCGGAGGACTACTGCGTGTGGAGCCTGTGCCCGGTGGCGGCATCTGCGTGTGGGTATTGGTTCCGAGCAACCGCGCGGATTGAGGGGTCAATGCCCAGGATGCGAAATCCACCGGTTGCCAAGTGACTGGGCAATGCCCGAAGACGGCATGTCCAATAACGCAGTTGGTCGGACTTTCTCCAGCGTCTGCTCCAGATCCGGGGGAAATGCTTTGAGCGGATCAGATCCAACCGGTCCAGTTTGCAGGACGGCCCACGGAGTGTCTTCGTGCGCCTCTCCTGGTGTTCCGGTCTTCGACATTCCAGCCTAGGAGCGTGCGCGGCAGAAGGCATCGAAGCGAAACGTCCGAAAACCGAGGATCGCTGGGTAGTACCGACAAGCCCAGGGTGGACCCCTGGGCGCCGGAGGTGATACCCGGCGAGACCGGTTTGTCGGGCGTTGCAGCCGATGCTCCTTCTGCTGCGCACGCTCCTAGCTAGATTTCCGGACCCGATCAGCCCATGGTACCCGCCCTGGCGTTTCCAGGCGAACTAGGTTACTGCAATGCGCACCAGATGCCGATCAATCAACAACTGGTAGTCCTAAGTCACACCTTCGCCAGCGCCTGCTCCAAATCCGCCTTCAAATCATCGATGTGCTCAATCCCCACCGACAAGCGCACCATCCCCTCGCGCACCCCGGCCTTGGCCAGTTCTTCGGGATTGAGCTGGCGGTGCGTGGTCGATGCCGGGTGCGTGGCCAGTGACTTCGCATCGCCAATATTCACCAGGCGGGTGAACAGCTGCAATGCATCAAGAAAACGCGCTCCCGCAGCACGCGGATCCGCGTCGCTGTTTTTCACCCCAAAGCTCAGAATGCCTGACGCGCGCCCGCCCAGTTGGCGCTTGACCAGGGCATGGTCAGGGTGGTCGGGCAGGCCGGCGTAGCGCACCCATTCGACCTTGGGGTGGGCCTGCAGGTACTCGGCGATGGCCTGGGTGTTGTCGCAGATGCGGTCCATGCGCAGGGCCAGGGTTTCGATGCCTTGCAGGATAAGAAAGGCGTTCTGCGGTGCCAGTGCGGCGCCCGTATTGCGCAGGGGCACGACGCGGGCGCGGCCGATGAAGGCGGCGGGGCCCAGGGCTTCCGTGTACACAACCCCGTGGTAGCTCACGTCGGGCTCGTTCAGGCGCGGGAAGCGCTGCTTGTGCTGCGCCCACGGGAACTTGCCGCTGTCCACGATGGCGCCGCCTACGCTATTGCCGTGGCCGCCCAGGTACTTGGTGAGCGAGTGCACCACGATGTCGGCGCCGTGTTCGATGGGGCGCAGCAGGTAGGGGCTGGGCACGGTGTTGTCCACGATGAGTGGCACGCCATGGTCGTGCGCGACCTTGGCCAGGGCTGCGATGTCGGTCACGTTGCCCAGGGGGTTGCCGATGCTTTCGATGAAGATGGCCTTGGTGCGCGCATCGATGTGCTGCGCAAAGCTGGCCGGGTCGCGCGGGTCGGCAAAGCGGGTTGTGATGCCCTGCTGGGGCAGGGTGTGGGCGAACAGGTTGTAGGTGCCGCCGTAGAGCGTGCTGGCCGACACGATGTTGTCGCCCGCCTCGGCAATGGTCTGGATGGCGTAGGTGATGGCGGCCATGCCCGATGCGACGGCCAGCGCGGCAATGCCGCCTTCGAGCGCCGCGACGCGTTTTTCGAGCACGTCGTTGGTTGGGTTCATGATGCGGCTGTAGATATTGCCCGGCACCTTGAGGTCGAACAGGTCGGCGCCATGCTGCGCGCTGTCGAAGGCATAGGCCACCGTCTGGTAGATGGGTACGGCGACGGCCTTGGTGGTGGGGTCGGGGCTGTAGCCGGCGTGCACGGCCAGGGTTTCGATCTGCATGGGCGTTTGTCTCTCTGTGAACGGTGGTGAAGAAAGGGGCAGGGCGCCAGTTGGGGGACTAGGGCCTGTGCGCCGGACTATTCTTGCACCGCCCGTTGCCGGGCAGATCGAATCGTTTGCTATGTGCTTATGCGCACTGCGCACTGCGCGGTGCCGCATGGCAGCGCCATGCGGCCGTGGCTCAATTGCCCTGCTGCGGCCGCGTGCGGTAGAAGTTCATCGGCGCCTCGCGCGCCTGGTTGTTGAGCACCTGCCGCTTGATCTTGCCCACCACGTGCATCTCGCATGGCTTGCAGTCAAAGCGCAGGGTCAGCTTTTCCTTGCCGTTGATGAGCATCAAGGGCTCGGCCTTGATGGTGCCCTGCACGCCGGTGACGCCCTTGGCCTGCTTGGGGCACAGGCTCATCGAGAAGCGCACGCAGTGCTTGGTGATCATGAGGCTGACTTCGCCTTCTTCCTCGTGCGCCTCGTAGGTCGCATCGATCACCTTCACGCCGTGGCGCACATAGAAGTCGTGCGCCTTGTGGTTGAACACGTTGCCCAGAAAGCTCAGCGTGTCCTCAGGGTACAGGGCCGGGGGCTCCACCGGGGTGGCGCGCTGCAGGCGCGTAAAAACCTTGGCGCGGTTGGCCTCCAGGTCGGCCAGCGCGTCGCGGCGCAGCGCGTTGACGGCCGATGCGGGGATGAACCAGGGCTGCGAGAGCTGCAGACCCACATCGTTCACCGCGAAGATGGTGGCGCCGAAGCGGGCCAGGTGCTCGCGCAGGCTGGCCTCGGCCTTCGTGGCGTCGGTCGCTGGCTGGTGCACATGGTCCAACTGGGCGCCGCCGGCGTAGCCGTCTTCGTCGGTCAGCGTGAGGGCAAAGCCGGTCGGCGTTTCCGACAGGTAGACCCACAGGCCGATGCGGCGGTCGCTTGATTTCTTGTCGAGCGTGCGCACCCAGTCCATGTCGCGGTTGCGGTTGATCTCGGTGCCCCGGCGCAGGTCCTTGAAGCCCTCCATCGGGTCTTTGGGGAACACGCGCCACTGCGTGGTGCTGCGCGGCGACACAGGCTCGGCCCGGTTGATGGCCATGCCCACCAGGTCCTTGTGCAGGTCGTAGAAGCACAGGCCGTCTCCGTTGTGCAGCACGGTGGCGGGGCTGCTCACCTCCAGCTCCACGAAATCGGCGCCCACCTTGGTCACCCAGCCGATGGCCTGGCCGGGGTTCTTGGGCGTGTCGAAGGCGCCGATGTCCTGCTTGCGGCCGGTGACGAAGTAGTCGGTGAACTCGCGGTTGAAGTTCTGCAGCGGGTCGGGCGTGAAGGTGAACCTAGTGCGCCCGCTCGACGAGCGCGACAGCGGGTGGCCCGAGGACTCGCGCTCTTCCATGATGCCGTCGATGAGGGTGCGGTAGTGGGCGGTGATGTTCTTCACGTAGCCCATGTCCTTGTAGCGGCCTTCGATCTTGAAGCTGCGCACGCCGGCATCGATCAGTGCGCGCAGGTTGTCGCTCTGGTTGTTGTCCTTCATGCTCAGCACGTGCTTGTCGTGCGCGATGAAGCGGCCCTGCGCGTCGGTCACCTGGTAGGGCAGGCGGCAGGCCTGGCTGCAGTCGCCGCGGTTGGCGCTGCGGCCGGTCTGCGCATGACTGATGTTGCACTGGCCGCTGTAGGCCACGCACAACGCGCCGTGGATGAAGAACTCGATGTTGGCGCGCCCCGGCGCATCCACCGGGCCCAAGGCCTTGTGCACGGCTGCGATCTGCTGCACCGTGAGCTCGCGCGCCAGCACGATCTGCGACAGCCCCGCGTCCTGCAGAAAGCGCGCCTTCTCGGGCGTGCGGATGTCGGTCTGCGTGCTGGCATGCAGCTGGATGGGCGGCATGTCGATTTCGAGCAGGCCCATGTCCTGGATGATCAGCGCATCGGCCCCCGCCTCGTACACCTGCCAGGCCATCTTGCGCGCGTCTTCGAGCTCATCGTCGCGCAGGATGGTGTTGAGCGTGATGAAGATGCGGCTGTTGAAGCGGTGCGCGTGGCGCACCAGGCGCGCTATGTCACGGATGTCGTTGCCCGCTCCGGCGCGTGCGCCGAAGGCCGGGCCGCCGATGTAGACGGCGTCGGCACCGTGGTTGATGGCTTCGATGCCAATGTCCGCATCGCGCGCAGGCGCGAGCAGTTCGAGCTGGTGGGGCAGGAGAGACATGGGGCGTGATTATTCCAGCGGCGGTCACTCGCGGTCCAATGGGATTTTAATTAGCCCAACTAATACTGTATGCAATTCTGTTGTGCAAGTCTGATGTGCCGAAGTCGGGATAGGATGGCGGCGCCTGGCTTGGCCAGCGCGCCCTCCCTTGTCCTTGCTCATCCGGAGTTTTGCCTGTGTCCTTTGCTTCCCGTTCGCGCTTTCACCTCTCTCTGGCTGCTGCGGCAGCCGCCACCGTTGTCTGCACCGCCGCCCTGGCGCAGGACGTGCAGGTCGTCAAGATCGCCCATGCAGGCCCGCTGTCGGGCGGCATCGCCCACATCGGCAAGGACACGGAAAACGGCGTGCGCCTGGCGCTGGACGATTTGAACGCGCAGAACCTGGTGATTGGCGGCAAGAAGATCAAGTTCGAGATCGCTGCCGAAGACGATGCGGGCGACCCGCGCCAGGCCACGGCCGTGGCGCAGAAGCTGTGCGACCAGAAGGTGGCCGGCGTGGTGGGCCACCTGCAGTCGGGCACCTCCATCCCCGCCGCATCGGTGTACGACAAGTGCGGCGTGCCCCACATCACGGCCGCCGCCACCAACCCCGACCTGACCAAGCCAGGCTACAAGACCACCTACCGCCTGATCGCCAACGACAGCGCGCTGGGTGCGGCACTGGCCATCTTCGCGGCCGACCACCTCAAGCTCAAGTCCGTGGCCATCATCGATGACCGCACGGCCTACGGCCAGGGCGTGGCCTCGGTCTTCAAGGCCACGGCGCAGCAAAAGGGCCTCACGGTGGTGGGCGAGGAGTTCACCAACGACAAGGCCACCGACTTCATGGCCATCCTCACGTCCATCAAGAACAAGAAGCCCGATGCCATCTTCTACGGCGGCCTGGACGCGCAGGCCGGCCCCATGCTGCGCCAGATGGAGCAACTGGGCCTGGGCGGCGTGAAGTTCTTTGGCGGCGATGCGCTGTGCACCGAGAAGCTGCCCGAGCTGTCGGGCAAGACGCCGGCCCTGAAGAACGTGACCTGCGCCACGGGCGGTGCGTCGGTGGCCAAGATGCAGGGCGGCGCCGACTGGAAGAAGCGCTACGACGCCAAGTTCCCCGGCCAGTTCCAGATCTACAGCCCCTACGCCTACGACGCGGCCATGGTGCTGGTCGATTCGATGAAGCGCGCCAACTCGGTGGACCCCAAGGTGTTCATCCCCTTCATCGGCAAGACCGAGTACAAGGGCGTGACGGCAAACATCGCCTTCACGGCCAAGGGCGAGCTGACGACGCCTGCTGTGACGCTGTACACCTACAAGGACGGCAGCCGCGTCGCGCTGAACTGATCTCTCAGGGCGCGGTTCTGGACCGCTCTGCGCGCAACGCGCCGGGGCTGGTTCCATAGTGCTTGCGGAACAGCCGTGCCAGGCTGCTGGCATTGCCCAGGCCCACCTCGTCGGCAATGGCCGCCAGGCTGTGGTGCGAGTGGGTCACGCGCCAGTGGGCCTGCTCCATGCGCATCTTCGTCCAGTGGTCATGGGCGCTCATGCCCATCTGCTCGGTGAATAGCCGGTCCAGCTGCCGGCGGCCGATGCCGATGCGCTCGGCCAAGTCGGCCACGGTCAGGCCATCGGCCAGGGAACTGCGCATCAGCGCCACGGCGCGCGACAGGTGGCGGGTGAGGTCGGGCCCGCCGCCTTCCATCGACTGCAGGTGGTGGCCCTGGTGCCGGGGCGCGTCCACCAGCATGTCGGCAAGGCCCTTGAAGGCGCGCACCCGGCCGCAGTGGCGCGACAGCAGCTCCACCGCCATGTCGATGGCGGCCGTGCCGCCCGCGCAGGTGATGCGGTCGCGGTCAAAACAATAGATCTGCTCGCTGGCCACCGCGATGCGTGGAAAGGCATGGCGGAACTCGGCCACATGGCGCCAGTGCAGGGCCACGCGGTGGCCCTTGAGCAGGCCCGCCTCGGCCAGCAGGAAGCTGGCGTTGTCGATGGCCACCAGCGGCAGGCCCCGCGACGCCGCCTTGCGCAGCACCGGGCCGTAGGCCTGCACATACGCGCGCGAGGCCTGCACCGTGCGGCTGCCAAAGACCACCAGGTAGTCGAATGCCGCCAGGTCCACGGCATCGACCGTGGTGTCCATGTTCACCTGCACGCCGCTGCTGGAAACCACCGGGGCGCCGTCGATGCCCAGCAGCGTCCAGGCGCAATAGCGCTGGCGGCTGTGGTCCTCGTCGTCGGCCGAAAAGCGCAGCTTGTCCAGAAAGCCGCCAAAGGGCAGCAGCGCTAAGTCGGGCAGCGGCATGAGCAGCAGACGCACGTCGGGGCGGGGCAGGGGGATGGGGGTGCTCATGCGGGTGTCAAATTTGGTATGGATATTAGCCAATTTGGATGCGGTGTGTGTCACTGTACGCCACTAGACTGCAGGCCATGTTTGGAGAGATGGTGCTGCAATGGAACTGAAAATCTGGCTGATCTACCTGCTCGCGGTCATCGGCCTGTCGCTGACCCCCGGCCCCAACAGCCTGCTGGTGCTGGCCCATGGCGCCCTGCACGGGCGGGCGCGCACGCTGTGGACCATTGGTGGCGGGGCGGTGGGGTTTGTGGCGCTGATCGGGCTGTCCATGCTGGGCATTGGGGTGCTGCTGCAAACGTCGGCCCATGCACTCACAGTGATGAAGTGGGTGGGCGGTGCCTACCTGGTGTGGCTGGGCATCCAGCTGTGGCGGGCCCCGGCCATGCAGCTGGAGGGCTTGCCGAGTGCCCAGGGTGAGCGGGTGGTCACGGGCGGCAGGCTGTTTCGGCAAGGGCTGCTGGCCGCCATCTCCAACCCCAAGGTGCTGCTGTTCTACGGTGCGTTCCTGCCGCAGTTCATCGTGCCCGGGCGCGACCTGTGGCTGCAGTTCGTGGTCATGGCGGGTACCTTCGCGCTGGTCGAGTGCCTGGTGGAGTTCGGCCTGGCGAGCCTGGCGCACCGCATCCGCCCCTGGCTGCAGCGTACGGGGCGCAAGTTCAACCGCTCCTGTGGGGCCTTGTTCGGGCTGATGGGGGCGGCGTTGCCGATGACGCATTGACCTCCTTCACTGCCGTCCCGGTTTACAGTGCGGTGTTGCACGGTATCGGGAGCAGAGCATGCGTGGATTGTTTGGTTTGGTGGGGCTGGTCGTGGTGCTGGCCATCGTGGGCATCGTTGCCAAGAAGCAGTTGTCGGCCACGCGCGCGCCTGCGGCGGCGCTGCAGCAGGCGCCCATCGCGGGCACCGGTGCATCGGCCCCGGTGATCAACCCCACGGGCAATGTGCGCGAGCAGAGCCAGCAGGTGCAGCAACAGGTGCAGCAGCAGCTCGATGACATCATGAAGCAGCGCACGCAGGCCCTGCCGGACGCCGACAAGTGATGGACGTGGCCGTGGTGCTCACCGACGAGGACGGCATGCGCCTGGCGCTGGCCGAGGCGCGGGCCGCCGCCGATGCGGGCGAGGTGCCGGTGGGCGCCGTGGTCGTCAAGGACGGCCGGGTGATCGCCACCGGCCGCAATGCTCCGGTGCAGGCCAACGACCCCACCGCGCATGCCGAGATCGTGGCCTTGCGCGCGGCCGCGCAGCACCTGGGCAACTACCGGCTCGATGGCTGCACGCTCTACGTCACGCTGGAGCCCTGCGCCATGTGCAGCGGCGCCATGCTGCATGCGCGGCTGGCGCGCGTGGTGTTCGGTGCCACGGAGCCCCGGACCGGCGCTGCGGGCTCGGTGCTCGACCTGTTTGCCCACACCGCCATCAACCACCAGACGTGTGTGCAGGGCGGGGTGCTGGCGGACGAATGCAGTGCGCTGCTCACCGGTTTTTTTGGTGCGCGGCGCAGCCAGCAGCGTGCCGACGCGTTGGCACGCCACCCGCTGCGCGACGACGCACTGCGCACGCCCGATGCGGCCTTTGCCGACCTGCCCGGCTACCCCTGGGCGCCGCACTATGTGAGCGACCTGCCCAGCTTGGCCGGGCTGCGCCTGCACTACCTGGACGAAGGCCCGCAGGATGCACCGCGTACCTGGCTGTGCCTGCATGGCAACCCGGCCTGGAGCTATCTGTACCGCCATATGCTGCCCGTGTGGCTGGCGGCGGGCGACCGGGTGGTGGCGCCCGACCTGATCGGCTTTGGCAAGAGCGACAAGCCCAAGAAGGAGGCCGCGCACCGCTTCGAATGGCACCGCCAGGTGCTGCTGGAGCTGGTGGAGCGCCTCAGCCTGCAGCGCACCGTGCTGGTGGTGCAGGACTGGGGCGGCATTCTGGGGCTCACGCTGCCCATGGACTGCCCTGAGCGTTTCGACGGCCTGCTGGTGATGAACACGCTGCTCGCCACCGGCGACGTGCCGCTGCCGCAGGGCTTCGTCGACTGGCGTGCCATGTGCCGCGACAAGCCGCTCTTCGGGGTGGGCCGGCTGCTCGCGCGCGGCAACCCGCAGCTATCGCCGGCCGAGTGCGCGGCCTACGATGCGCCGTTTCCCGACAAGGGCTACCGCGCTGCGCTGCGTGCCTTCCCCGAGCGGGTGCCCGCCGGGCCACAGGACGAGGGCGCCGCAATCTCGCGCCGGGCGCGCGACTTTTGGCGGCAGCAGTGGCAGGGCCGCAGTCTGATGGTGGTGGGCGCGCAGGACCCGGTGCTGGGCCCGGCGAGCATGCAGGCGCTGCAAAAGGACATCCGCAACTGCCCCGATCCCGTCGTGCTGCCGCAGGCCGGGCACTTCGTGCAGGAGCATGGCCGGGGCATAGCCGAACGGGCTGTGGAATACTTCGCACCCTGACCGCACGCCAGCGCCGCTCTTTGCGGCCCGCCAGCGGCATCCATTTCACGGAGCAGGCCCGACACGGGCGCCTGAACGCTTTGCACAACGATCACGACCACCACCATCACGACCACGCCGATTGCGACCATGACCATGGTCCCAAGCACATCTATATCTACTCGCCGTCCAGCGCCGTGCGCGACAAGGCAGCCTTCAAGCGGGGCATTGCCCGCCTGAAGGCCCTGGGGCATGAGGTGGAGGTGGATGTGGACGCGCTGGCCAGCCATACGCGCTTTGCCGGCGACGACGACACCCGCCTGGCCGCCATCCACCGCGCGGCCGCCAGCGGCGCGCATGTGGCGCTGATCTCGCGCGGGGGCTACGGGCTCTCGCGCATCCTGCCGGGCATCCGCTACAAGGCGGTGGCCAAGGCCATCGACAAGGGCATGAAGTTCGTCGGCCTGAGCGATTTCACGGCCTTCCAGAATGCGCTGCTGGCGCAGACCGGCGCCGTGAGCTGGGCCGGCCCCGCCCTGGGCGCCGACTTCGGCGTCGCGGGCGAGCCCGACGACATCATGGAGGCCTGCTTCGACGACCTGCTGACCGGCCACGGCGAAGGCGCGGGCTGGCGCATGCACCGCGAAAAGCCCCATGCCACCACCGGCAAGCCGGCCGTGCCCGACATCTACGTGAAGAGCGCCCAGCTGTGGGGCGGCAATCTGGCGGTGCTGGCATCGCTGGTGGGCACGCCCTACCTGCCCAGCGTGAAGGGCGGCATCCTGTTCCTGGAAGACGTGAACGAGCACCCCTACCGCATCGAGCGGCTGCTCACGCAATTGCTGCACGCGGGCGTGCTGGCGCAGCAAAAGGCCGTGGTGCTGGGCCAGTTCACCCAGTTCAAGCTGGTGCCGCACGACAAGGGCTACAAGCTGCAATCGGTGGTGGACTGGCTGCGCAGCCAGATCAAGGCGCCCGTGCTCACCAACCTGCCGTTCGGGCATGTGGAGACCAAGGTGCTGCTGCCCGTGGGGGCCACGGTGTCACTGTCGGTGGAAGAGCGGGACGCGCTGATTTATTGGGGGCATCTGTAGGCCCTGCAAAAAGGCCCCGCGCGCCGCAGGGGCTTGCCGCTCAGGATGCCGACGACGCGCGTGCCACCGGCGTACCCAGGGCGCGCGGCAACAGGCCCTGGAACAGGAGTGTCACCTGCGCGATGACGTTTTTGGCAGAAGGCTCGCCCTGCAAAGGGACCAGGGTGCTCTGCAGGTCGGTGCGCAGGTACCACAGCGCCTCGATGTCGCCCGCATAGCGCAGGCGGATGTTCATGCGCGCCACCTCGCAGCCGGAGAAGCCCGACAGGCTGCCGATCATGGCGCGGCGCACTTCCTCCAGTTGCTGGTCGCGCACCCAGGCGGTCGACGCAGGTGCGTCACGGCCAATCAGGCCGTGCAGGCTGCTGCCGCGTACGTAGGGTTTGTTCCAGCGCATGGAATGGTTCTTCACCATAAATAAGTAACAAGGAGCTCAAGGTACGTGGCCGACTGCGCAAATGCAAGGGGGCCGCTCTCGCTTTTCGCATAAAGCCAACAAGCCTTGATAGCTTTTTGCAAACAATTGCAAGTTTTCGATCTGTTTTTGAATGTAGTACGAATGGATTAAGCAGAAGTCATGCCCGGTGCTGTGAACGCTTGGAGCCATCCACCGGCAGCTGCTTGCAAAGCGCTGCTGGCCTGTGAATGCGGGCGAAAGCCTGCCGTGTAACTGCGCCAGCAAAGCTGGCCCGGCCGGGCCGCCGTGGCCTCAGTGCAGGGCCCTTGCCAGGCGTGCGCAGCCGCGGTGGCGCCATGCGTTCTGTTGGCGCTTGAACTAAACTGATTCACATGAAGTTACCTGCGCTTGCGTACCCATGACGGTTTTATCGACGGTGGTCTTTGCCGACATTTCCGGCAGTACTTCGTTGTACGAGACGCTTGGGAACGAGCGCGCCACCGAGGCGGTGACGCAGCTGACCCAGTGGATCGCCGACACCATCGAGGCCAATGCCGGCCGCGTCGTCAAGAAGCTGGGCGATGGTGTCCTGGGCATCTTTGGCGATGCCGCCGGTGCCGTCTCGGCCATGGCCGAGATGCAGCGCAAGCACCTGGCCCGGCTGGACCGCTGGCCCCACCCCCTGCGCATGGACATCCGCGTGGGCGTGGCCAGTGGCGAGGTGGTGGATGTCGATGGCGATTGCTATGGCGACGCCGTGAACGTGGCCTCCCGCCTGTGCGAGCGGGCCGGCCCGTCCGAGATCTGGGCCACCGAAACGTCGGTACTGCTGGCAGGCGCTGCGGCCTCGGTCTGGTACCGCAAGCTCGGGATGATGGAAATCCGTGGCAAGGCCGAGACCCTGATGCTCTACCAGGTGGAGTGGCGCCAGAACGAGGAGCCCGACTCGCTCACCATGCAGTCGGCGCTGATCAGCAGTTTCTCGCCGGTGGATTCCATCCTGGGGCAGATCCAGTTCTCCTGGCATGGGGTGGACCTGTCGTTCAGCTCGGCCGATGCCCCCGTGAATGTGGGCCGAGCCACCGAGATGCAGCTGCGCATCAATGACCCCCGCGTGTCGCGCCTGCACGCCCGCATCGACTGGCGCAACAGCGGTTTCGTGCTGACCGACATGAGCAGCTTCGGCACCTGGGTGCGCTTCAAGGGCAGCGACTCGCCCGTGCGCCTGCGCCGCGATGCCTGCATCCTGCACGGCACGGGGGAGATTGCGCTGGGCGTCTCTTTCAGCGAGTCCACTGCGCCCAAGATGCGCTTTCAGGTGGTGGGCGGCAACGTGCACTTGGGTTGATTCCCTTGGCCCTTTTTACAGGGGCAATTCGAAACGTTCTGACACAATGCCCGGCGACAAGACAGGACGGAACGAAATGGCGTGGATCAAGAAAACGGCCGTGGGCCTGGTGGCTGCGGCCTTGCTGATAGGGGCGGGCGCTGCCATGTACGTGCAGCGCACGTTTGCGGTGGTGGACGGCAAGATCACCGTCGCCGGCCTGGCAGGGCCCGTGAGTGTGCGGCGCGACGGCGCGGACGTGACGCACATCGGCGCGCAAAGCCCGCAGGACGCCTGGTTTGCCATGGGTTATGTGCATGCGCAGGAGCGCACCTGGCAGCTGGAATTCAACCGCCGCGTGATGCATGGCCAGCTCTCCGAAGTGTTTGGCGAAGCCACGCTGGAGACCGACAAGCTCATGCGCTCGCTGGACATCATCGGCACGGCGCGCAAGCAGTACGCCGGCCTGCCCCTGTACGCTCGCGAGGCGCTGCAGGCCTACAGCAAGGGCATCCATGCCTTCCACAAGGACCGCCCGCAGGCGTTGCCCCCTGAGTTCCTGGTGCTGGGGGTGAAGCCCGGCGGCGAGGCCGGCGCGGTGTGGGAGCCCGAGGACAGCGTGGGCTGGGCGCTGATGATGGCGCTGGACCTGGGCGGCAACTGGGGCAATGAATTCGCGCGCCTGTCCGTGGCCCGCACGCTCGACACCGACCGTCTGTGGCAGCTGATGCCCCCGTACCCGGGCGAGCCACCCGCCGCATCGGCCGACCTGGCGGCGCTGTACCGGCAACTGGGCGTTTACCGCAGCGATGCCGCTGCCGCAGCGCCCAGCGCCGGTCTGCCCCGTGGCGCCGCGCTGCAGGCCCGAAAACCCGACGCTGCGCCTGCGGCAGAGCAGGGCGGCAACCCGCTCTCGCGCCAGATCAGTGCCGGCATGCTGGCCTGGGCCGATGAGCTCACGCGCAATGCCGGCACCAGCGACGGCAAGGGCAGCAACAACTGGGTGGTGGCCGGTTCACGCACCGAAAGCGGCAAGCCCCTGCTGGCCAACGATCCGCACCTCTCCCTGAGCGCGCCTGCCATCTGGTACTTCGCGCGCCTGCAGGCGCCGGCCGGCAAGGCGTCGGACGGTTCGCCGATCGCCGCCATCGATGCCATGGGTGCCACCCTGCCGGGCCTGCCCTTCGTGGTGCTGGGCCGCACCGCCAGCGTGGCCTGGGCCTTTACCAACACCAGCCCCGACGTGCAGGACCTGTACCTGGAGCAGATCAACCCGGCGGACGCCACGCAGTACCGCACGCCCGAAGGCTGGGCGCCATTCGCCGTGCGCAAGGAGACCATCCGCATCAAGGGCAAGCCCGACGTGGATATCGCACTGCGCAGCACGCGCCACGGCCCGGTGCTCAGCGATGCGCAGAAGTCGCACGCCGACGTGCTCGACCTGAAAAAGTACGTGCTGGCCCTGCGCTGGACGGCGCTGGAGGCGGACAACCAGACCGTGCTGGCCGGACTGATGGTCAACCAGGCCACCACGGTGGAGGACCTGTTCGCCGCCTTTGAGTACCACCAGGCGCCCATGCAGAGCGTGCTGGCGGCCGACGTGAGCGGGCGCATCCGCTTCCAGGCCGTGGGCCGCGTGCCCGTGCGTGCGCCGGACAACGACATCCGCGGCGTGGCTCCATCTCCCGGTTGGGAAGCGCGCTACGACTGGAAGGGCTGGCTGCCGCTGGACCAGACCCCGCAGGACGAGGGCGCCAAGGGCTGGATCGCCACGGCCAACCAGCGCGTCACGCCCCCTGGCTACCCCCACTACCTGGCGCAGGACTGGGTGCTGCCCTACCGCTACGAGCGCATTGCCGAGCTGATCGAGGCACGCCCCCGGCATACCGCTGCCAGCCTGCAGGCCATCCAGCTCGACATCACCTCGCTGGCCACCCGGCGCCTGCTGCCGCACCTGCAGCAGGCGAAGTCCAGCCACCCGCTGGCCGCCAGGGCGCAGGCCCTGCTCAAGGACTTTGACGGCGTGATGGACGCCGGGCGTGCAGCGCCGCTGGTGTTTGCCGCCTGGGCCGACGAGTTGGCGCGTGGTGTGATCATTGCGCGCATTGGCGAGGCACGCTTTGCCGCCACCTACGGCAAGCGCGACTACCGCGCCGGCATCGAAGGCATCCTGCAGCGCAACGACACCTGGTGGTGCCAGCCCTCTACCTGTGCGGAGCAGTCCGGCGCGGCCCTGGGCCGTGCGCTCGATCGCCTGCAGGCCGCCTATGGCGCCGACCCGGCCGCGTGGCGCTGGGGCGATGCCCACCCCGCGCTCAGCGCCCACCGGCCTTTTGGCAGTGTGGCGGCCTTGGCGCGCTTCTTCGACGTGAGCGTGCCTTCCGATGGCGACGGCTACACCGTGAACGTGGGCCAGTACAACGCGGGCGAGGCCAAGGGCCCGTTCGCCAACCGCCACGCCGCGTCGCTGCGCGCCATCTACGACCTGGCGGACCTGGAAAAATCGACCTTCATCTACCAGACGGGGCAAAGCGGCCTGGTGTTCTCGCCGCGCTACCGCGACATGGCGACCGCCTGGGCGGGTGCTGGCACCCGGCTGCTGCAGCGCCAGCCAGCGCGCTTCAGCCACGCCCTTACGCTCGCGCCGGCGCCTTGATCCAAGAACAGTTTCCAAGGATTCCCGTGGGTTTCATACCGTTGATCGAAGTGACCCGGGGCGCCCTGGTCGAATGCCAGCACTGGGGTGCCGTGGCCGTGGCCAACCGCGAGGGCAGGCTGCTCGCCCAGGTGGGAGATCCGCACTCGGTGGTGTTCACGCGCTCCACCATCAAGGCTTTCCAGGCGCTTCCCTTCATGCAGTCGGGCGGCGCCCGTGCGCTGGGCTGGGGCCCGGCCGACCTGGCGCTGCTGTGCGCCAGCCACAACGGCGAGCCCATGCATGTGGCACAGGTGGAGCACATGCTCGCCAGCGTCGGCAAGGACTACCACGCGCTGCACTGCGGCTGCCACCGGCCGCTGTTTGCCGAGCTGGGGCTCGGCTTCCTGCCGGCGGACTTCGTGCCCGACGAGCGCCACAACAACTGCAGCGGCAAGCATGCCGGCTTCGTTGCCTACTGCGTGCGGCAGGGCCTGCCGCTGGACGACCACCTGCACCCGGCGCACCCGCTGCAGGTGGAGATACGCAGCCGCGTGGCCCAGGCCGTGGGCCTGGAGCCCGATAGCCTGGCCGCCGGTACCGACGGCTGTTCGGCCCCGAACTACGCCATGCCGCTGGCCAACCTGGCACGCGGCTATGCACGCCTGGCCGGCGGCGCGCCGGACACCGATCTCGACGAGAGCCTGACGGCGCTGGCCGATGCCATGGTGGCGCGGCCCGAGCTGGGCTCGGGCACGGGTCGGCACGACCTCGACTTCATGCGCGTGGGCGCGGGCGACTGGGTCTCCAAGACCGGGGCCGATGGCGTGCAGGTGGTGGGCAGCCGCAGCCGGGGCGAGGCCTTCGCGCTCAAGATCATGGACGGCAACATGCCCGCCCAGGTGGCGGCGGCCGTCGAAGTGATGGATCAGCTCGGCTGGCTCAGCGATGAGCAGCGCGCGGCACTGGCCCCTCGGCGCTCGGTGCACCTGGTCAATCCGAAGGGGATCGAGGTGGGTACCCGCCGGCCCGTGTTCCAGCTCGGCTCTTCACGGGTCTGACAGCGAGGCTCAGGAGGGCAGGGGGTAGGCCGCATCGGCCGCCGGGAAAAAGCTGGCGAAGGGCTCCGAGTCGGGCAGCACATACACCACACCCGCCTCGCGCCCGAACCAGGGCGCAATGTTCCGGTTGTAGAACTCCGTCGGCGCATTCACGCAGCCGTGGCTGATGCGCCGCTCGGCCAGCACGGGGCTGGCCAGGCGCTGCACGCGGCGCTCGGCCGGGTTGCCGCGCACGCGGTGCAGGGAGACGGCCGACTGGTAGTCGATCCACACGATGTCATGGCCCTGCAGGTTGCTGCCGGGCTCGCTCACGAAGCGGCCAGCTGGCGTGGTGCGCTCGTGCGGGCGTATCTGCGACAGCGGCCGCTGGCCGATGCCGGGCGCCGAGTGGTCGCCCAGGGCCGAGCCCAGCAGCACCGGCGCGCTGCCGGCGTAGCCGCCTGCGGGGCCGAACACGTGGATGGTGGCGGCAGGCTTGTCGATCACGGCAAAGGCCATGCCCTGGTGGTTGGCGCTGGCGCTGACCCAGCGCACCAGCCGCTGTGCATCCACCGAGGCGCCCGAGCGGCTCCACGGGTCAGCCGCCGCCAGGGCAGCGGGTGACCATGCGGCTGCTGCCAGCCATACCCCGGCGCTGGCCAGCAGGGCGCGGCGCGGCATGGCGCAGGGCTGCTGCGCGCTTGAAAGCGCCAAAAATTCACGGAGAGCGGGGTTGGTAGCGGTGGACAGTGTCATGGTGCCCCCCAATCGTAGCGGTTTGTGCCAATAATGGCGCTACCCGCGACTTCCGCAAGGCCCCCGGGCCTGTGACCACCATGTTCGATCGCATTCGCCAGGCTTTTGCCGGCACCGCCGCCGACGCCGACTCCACCCAGGGCCACGCGGGGCCGGTCACCGGCGCGCAGTTGGCCCGCTGGATCGCAGAGCAGGGCCTGCACAGCGTGCCGCAGCCGGTCGAAGGCCATTTCGACGTGGGCGGCGAGATACTGGGCCGACCCTGGCGGCTGGAGGGCAGCACCTCCACGCGCGACTACATCCTGGGCCTGGAGCTGCGCGGGCGCGCCGATGTGGATGCCGACCCCGACGCCGCGGTGCTGGTGCTCAACCGCCCGCTGCGCGACGCGCTCGAGCGCCATGCCTACAACGCCATCACCGACAGCCTGCAGACCAGCGTGGATGCGCGCCTGCCCGAGGAGATGCGCTGGCTGTCCATGTTCGACGAGGTGTCCTGGCCCGAACTGCCTGGCTCGTTCCGGCGCCATTTCGCCGTGGTGGCCGAGCGCATCGACCATGCCGAGCGCTGGATTCACGCGCACCTGGTGTCCGAACTGCTCAACGCGGTGGAGGGCGAGCAGGGCGCGCTGCGCTCGGAAACCCCCATGGTGCTGATGCTTGCGCGCGGCCGGGTCTACCTGCGCACCGAGCACACGCGCCGCTCCCTGTCCGAAATCGTCCATGCCCGTTCCGTGCTGCTGACGGCAGCCCAGGCCGCAGCGCAGCACCTGCCGGCACCGCCGGTGGACCTGGATTCCTGACCCGTCGCCCCGCCTTCAGGGGCAGGCTTCTGCGAATCTCCCGCTTGCGGCGCCGGGTCCGCCGTGCTCCTATCATCAGGGCCTGCGTTCCATAGAGATTCAGAATGACCACACCCTCTGTCCGCGCCATTGGCGGGACCACCCCTTTCACTGTGACCCTGACCGATGAGGCCGGGCATACCTGGCTGGGCGACGAGCCTGCGGAGATGGGCGGGGCCGATGCCGGGCCTTCTCCCTTCCACCTGCTGCTGTCGAGCCTGGGGACGTGCACCGTCATCACCTTGCAGATGTTCGCCGCGCGCAAGCAATGGCCCTTGGCCGGCGTGCAGGTGGCCTTGCAGCTCAACCCCGCAGCCACGCCCGCCAGCGGCAGCGACATCACGCGCACGATCACTTTGTGGGGCGCGCTGAGCGATGAGCAGCGCGAGCGCCTCTTGCAGGTGGCCAATGCCTGCCCGGTGCACAAGCTGCTGACCGGTGAGGTGCGCATCGCTTCTGCACTCGTTGAATCAAGCTGAAGCCGTGCGTCAGCGCAGACCCCCTGCGCTGCGCGCAGGGGCAGGGCTTGCTCAGCTGCCGCGCGTGATCGGCACGCCGGCATCGCGGCCGTAGGCGCCGTACTTGCCCAGCTCCCACTTGGCGATGGCGTTGCGGTGCACTTCGTCCGGGCCGTCGGCAAAGCGCAGGGTGCGCGCTCCGGCGTAGGCATAGGCCAGCGGGAAGTCGTCGCACATGCCGCCGCCGCCATGCACCTGCATGGCCCAGTCGATGACCTGGCATGCCATGCTCGGGGCCACCACCTTGATCATGGCGATCTCGGTCTTGGCGACCTTGTTGCCGGCCACGTCCATCAGCCAGGCGGCCTTCAGGGTCAAGAGGCGCGCCATGTCGATCTTGCAGCGGGCCTCGGCAATGCGCTCCTGCGTCACGGTCTGCTGGGCCACGCTCTTGCCGAAGGCGACGCGCGAGCTGGCGCGCTTGCACATCAGCTCCAACGCGCGCTCGGCCAAGCCGATCAGGCGCATGCAGTGGTGGATGCGTCCGGGGCCAAGGCGGCCCTGGGCGATCTCGAAGCCGCGGCCTTCGCCCAAGAGGATGTTGGAGACCGGCACGCGCACGTTCTCGAAGGTCATCTCCACATGGCCGTGGGGCGCATCGTCGTAGCCGAACACGTTGAGTGGGCGGATGATGGTGATGCCCTTGGCATCGGCGGGCACCAGCACCATGCTCTGTTGCGAATGGCGGGGGGCGTCGGGGTCGCTCTTGCCCATGGTGATGAACACGGCGCAGCGCGGGTCGGCCGCGCCCGAGATCCACCACTTGCGGCCGTTGATCACGTACTCGTCGCCATCGCGCTCGATGCGCGTCTCGATGTTGGTGGCGTCGCTCGACGCGACGTCGGGTTCGGTCATCGCGAAGGCCGAGCGGATCTTGCCTTCCAGCAGCGGCTTGAGCCAGCGCGCCTTGTTGGCATCGTCGCCGTAGCGGGCGATGGTTTCCATGTTGCCGGTGTCGGGCGCGGAGCAGTTGAACACCTCGCTGGCCCATGGCACGCGGCCCATGATTTCGGCCAGGGGCGCGTACTCCTGGTTGGTCAGGCCGGCACCGGCGTAGCCCGATGCGGCGGCACTGTCCACCGGCAGGAACAGATTCCACAGGCCGGCGGCCTGGGCCTTGGGTTTGAGGTTCTCGATGGTGGACAGGGCCGTCCAGCGCTTGCCTGCGGCGGTATTGGCCGCCAGCTCGTTCTTGTACGCCGCCTCGTTGGGGTAGACATGCTCGTCCATGAACTGGAGCAGTCGGGCCTGCAGGTCCTTGGTCTTGGGGGAATAGTCAAAGTCCATGGGGAGTCTCCGTCAAAAAATTCGTGGAAGAAATTCGGGCTGCATCGGCGCTCAGCTGCGCTGGGCGAACGACCAGGCCAGCTCGGCCATCGGCCGCGCGGTGTCGCCCGAGGCCTTGGCTTGGGCGCTGGAGGCGGTGCCTGCCTCCACCCGCTTGGCAATGCCTTGCAGGATGGCGGCGATGCGGAACATGTTGTAGGCCATGTAGAAGTTCCAGTCGGCACGCAGTGCTTCGGGCGTGGTGATGCCGGTGCGTTCGCAGTACAGGCGGATGTAGCTGTCCTCGTCGGGGATGCCTAGCGCCGCGATGTCCATGCCCGCGATGCCGCGGCCCATGCCGGCAGGGATGTGCCAGCTCATGCAGTGGTAGCTGAAGTCGGCCAGCGGGTGGCCCAGGGTGGACAGCTCCCAGTCGAGCACGGCGATCACGCGCGGCTCGGTGGGGTGGAACATCAGGTTGTCCAGGCGGTAGTCGCCGTGCACGATGGAGACATGGCCTTCGTCGCGCGCGCTGGCGGGCATGTGCGCGGGCAGCCATTCCATGAGGCGGTCCATCTCTTCGATGGGCTGGGTGATGGAGGCCACGTACTGCTTGCTCCAGCGGCCGATCTGGCGGTCGAAGTAGTTGCCCTGCTTGCCATAGCTGGCCAGGCCCCGCTCGGCGAACTTCACGCTGTGCAGCGCGGCGATCACGCGGTTCATCTCGTTGTAGATGTCGCCGCGCTCGGAGGGGGTCATGCCGGGCAGCGACTGGTCCCAGAGCACGCGGCCCTGCATGCATTCCATGATGTAGAAGGCGCGGCCGATCACCGACTCGTCCTCGCACAGCACATGCATTTGCGGCACGGGCACGTCGGTGCCCGCCAGGCCGCTCATCACCGCGAACTCGCGCTCCACCGCGTGGGCCGAAGGCAGCAGCTTGGCTACGGGGCCTGGCTTGGCGCGCATCACGTAGCTCGCCTTTGGGGTCACCAGCTTGTAGGTGGGGTTGGACTGCCCGCCCTTGAACATCTCCACCGTCATCGGGCCTTCGAAGCCCTGCATGTGGGTGGTGAGCCAGGCGGTGAGGGCGTCGACGTCGAATGCGTGCTGCTCGGACACCGCGCGGGTGCCGACGAAGTGGTCAAAATTGCTCATGTACTGGGGTTCCCCACGCGGGTTGCCGCGTGCTTGTCTCTGTCCACCGGCAGACGCAGGCGGTGGTGTTCTTGTAGGTGGCGAGGACCGTGCCGGTCTTCGCTGCGGCCAGATTCAGGTGTCCGCGTCGGCTATGCGCATCAGCGCTTCGCGGTCGCGTATCACCAGGCCGCCCGGCTCGATGCGGATGGCGTCCTCGCGCTCCATCGACTTGAGTTCCTGGTTCACGCGCTGGCGCGATGCGCCCAGGAGTTGCGCCAGTTCTTCCTGCGCCAATTGCAGGCCGATGCGCATCTCGCTGCCGTCCGACAGGCTGGGCACGCCGTAGCTGCGCACCAGGTGCACCAGCTGCTTGGCCAGGCGCGAGCGCAAAGGCAGGGTGTTGAGGTCTTCCACCAGCCCGAACAGCTGGCGTATGCGCCGTGCATGCAGGCGCAGCATGGCTTCGTAGAGCTCGGTGTGCGCCGCCAGGATCTTGCGAAAGTCGGCCTTTGCCACGCACAGGATGGTGGTGTCGCCATGGGCGTAGGCATCGTGCGTGCGCCGGTCCCCGTCGAAGATCGCCACGTCGCCGAACCAGATGCCCGGCTCCACATAGGTCAGCGTGATCTGCTTGCCCGAGATGGAGGTGGAACTCACCCGCACCGCGCCGCGCGCACACGCAATCCACTCCTCGGGTGGGTCCCCGCGGGCGGCGATGAGGCCGCCATCCTTGAAGCGTTTGACGTAGGCACATCGGAGGATGTCGTGGCGTAGAGAAGGTGATAGGGATGAAAACCAGCGACCTGAGTTGATCGCTTCACGTTCTTCGATGGTAAGAATCGGGTCGTCCATGGCCTGTCTTTTGCGTGACTAGAAACAGCCCCATTGTCGCGTGAGGGACCGGCGCGCCGCGTCAGGGTTGTCACCTGAGCGTCTTGGATATCTGTTGGGCGAACGCGAGCGCAAACACACACGGCCCTGTGCAGGGGCCGTGAGTGTGCGGTGAAGACAAGGTTTGCGCCCAGGGCAGGGCGATTGAGCCTACTCGTAGGTCGGCGTGCGCTTTTCGAGAAAGGCCGAGATGCCCACGCCGCCATTGGCATGGTGCAGGTTCTTCACGAAGTGGTCGCGCTCGCTCGCGAGGTGTTTCGTGAGGTGGTTGCCGGGCGCGTCGCCCAGCAGTTCCTTGATGCTGGCCAGTGCGTTCGGTGCGCGCGCGTTCAGGCGCTCGGCCAGGGCCATGGCGACTTCGAGCGCGCTGCCCGGATCGGCCAACTGGTTGACCACGCCCAGCGTGTGCAGGCGCTCGGCGGGGATGCGGTCGCCGCACATCAGGATCTCGGTGGCGATCTGGCGCGGCAGGGCCTGCGCCAGGCTCCAGCTGGCGCCGCCGTCGGGCGACAGGGCCACGTTGCTGTAGGCCATCACGAACACGGCGTTGCGCGCGGCCACCACCATGTCGCAGGCCAGCGCCAGCGAAAAGCCCGCGCCCGCTGCCGCCCCTTCCACTGCCGCGATGATGGGCTTGGGGTAGGTGCGCACCATCTCGATCCAGTTGTGCAGGCCTTCGATGCTTTGCGCCTGCACCTCGGGCAGCTCCTGGCGGTTGGCCAGCAGGCGCTGCAGGTTGCCGCCCGCGCAGAACATGTTGTCCGAACCGGTGATGACCACGCTGCGGATGTCGTCACTGCTCTCGGCCACGCTCAGGGCCTCCACACCGGCCGCATAGATGGCCGGCTCGATGGCGTTGCGCCGCTCGGGGTTGTGGATGGTCAGGACCAGGGTCTTGCCCTGGCTGGTGCTTTTGAGTTCTGCGGGCATCTTGTCTCCGGGTCGCTTTTCTTTTCTAGAGGGGGCTCAGGCTTCTTCGACGTGCGTCAGACTCAGGCCGATGGCGCCGCGCCGGCGCAGCCAGGGGCTGGGGCGGTAGCGGGTGTCGCCGTACACGGTCTGCATGTTGAACAGCACTTCCAGGATGTTGGTCGGGCCCCAGCGGTCGCCCATGGCCAGTGGGCCCAGGGGGTAGCCCAGGCCCAGGGTGACGGCGGTCTCCAGGTCGCGCGGGCTGCAGATGCCCTGCTGGCAGATGTCGCTGGCGATGTTGACGATGGTGGCCACCACGCGCTGGGTGACGAAGCCGCCGCTGTCGCGGATCACGCTCACCGGCTTGCCGTCGCGGGCGAACAGGGCGTGCGCGGCGTTGCGGATGTCCACGCGCGTGGCGGGGTTGGTGGCCAGCACGCGGCGCTTGGTGGCGGCTTCTTCCACCAGCATGTCGATGCCGATGGTGCGCGCCGGGTCCAGGCGCTCCACCACGGCCACGGTGGTCACGTCAAAGCCCAGGGGCGCCACGAGGGTGAGGGCCGTGGGCGACGGCGAGGTGCCGGTTTCGATGGTGGCGCCCAGGTCCTTGAGCAACTGGTACAGCTCGGCCCGGCGCGCGGCGCGGGGCGACACCCACACCGGTGGGATCTCGGCCACCACGGGCACCGGGGGCTCGGCGGGCACCTGGGCCACGCCCTTGTCGTAGCGGTAGAAGCCTTCGCCGACCTTCTTGCCCACCACGCCGCCGGCCAGGCGCTGTGCGGTGATCACGCTGGGGCGGTAGCGCGGCTCGTCGTAGTACTGCTGGTAGATGGATTCCATCACCGGGTGCGAAACGTCCAGTGCCGTGAGGTCCATGAGCTCGAAGGGCCCGAGCTTGAAGCCCACCTGGTCACGCAGGATGCGGTCGATGGTGGCGAAATCGGCCACGCCTTCGCCCACGATGCGCAGGGCTTCGGTGCCGTAGCCGCGCCCGGCGTGGTTGACGATGAAGCCCGGCGTGTCCTGCGCCAGCACGGGCGTGTGCCCCATCTGCTTGGCGTAGGCCGACAGGGCGGTGCAGACGGCCGGCTCGGTCTTGAGCCCGGCAATCACCTCCACCACCTTCATCAGCGGCACGGGGTTGAAGAAGTGAAAGCCCGCCAGGCGCCCGGGCCGCTGCATGCCCGCACCAATCGAGGTGACCGACAGGGACGAGGTGTTGGTGGCCAGCACGGTGTCAGCGCCGACGACCTTCTCCAGGTCGGCGAACAGGCCGCGCTTCACGTCCAGCCGCTCGACGATGGCCTCGATCACCAGGTCGCACTGCGCCAGGCCGGCCGCATTGTCAACAATGTGCAATTGCGCAGACCAGGCCGTGGCCTGCTCTGCAGAAATGCGATTTTTCCCTACGAGTTTTTGCCACTGGTCGTGGATACTGTCTTTGGCGGCAAGTGCTGCACCATCTTGGGCATCCAGCAAAAAAACCTGGCTGCCGGCCTGGGCAGCGATCTGTGCAATACCGCGACCCATGGCGCCCGAACCCACGATGCCGACATTGAGAAACTGAATTTTCATAGCGCCATTATGGCTGTGGACATGCCTGCGCACTTATGTGCAAGAATGGGCCGCGCTCAAAACAGAAACTATTGTGAATATCCGTAACACCATTCTGGGAGCCGGTTTGTGGGTGGTTGCCATGGGCGCCTCGGCGCTTTCAATGGGCAACGGGCGGGGCGCCGTGGTGATCGGCTCGCCTGTCGACCTGGTCTTCGACATCCAGCCAGACCAGGGCTCTGATGTCGCATCGTCATGTATCGGTGCCACCCTGGTCGCGGGCGACACCCCCATCAGCGCCTCCCGGGTGCGCGTGACGCCCCAGGCCGAATCGGCTGGGCGCGCGGCCTCCGTCCGCGTACAGACCACCTCGGTGGTTGACGAGCCCGTCTTGACCGTCACGCTCACCGCCGGCTGTGCAGGCAAGGTCACGCGCAGCTACACCTTTCTGGCAGACCCCCCCGCGCGCCTTCCCCCTGTTGCCGCTGGGCAACTGCCGGCGGTGCCGGCGGCACTGCCGGGCACCCTCGCTGCGGGCGCTTCGGGCCTGGCCGGTGCTTCTTCCCCCCCCGATCGCAATGCTGCCGGCGCACCGGCCCGTGGCGCTGCCGCAGCGCCCACCCGGGCGGCACCGGCCAGCGCCGCTGTGGCGCGTGCCCCGCGTGCCGCCGCCCCTGCACCCGCCCGCACCAATGCGCGCGTGCTCGCCGGTGCGCAGGCACCCGCCCCCGCAGCCGCCGGCCCGCGCCTGGTGCTGGAACCCCTTGACCTGTGGCTCGAAAGCCCGGTGGCCTTGCGCGCCACGGCACAGCTGCTGTCCACCCCGGCAGAGGAATCGTCGCCCCAGCGTGCCGAAGCGGCTGCCGCCTGGAAGGCCTTGAACGCCACGCCGGAAACCCTGGCGCAGGACGCCGAGCGCCTGCGCGTGCTGGAGGCCGAGGCCAAGGCCGTGAAGGCGGGCTCGGCCCAGCAACTGGCCACCACGCAGCAATTGCAGCAGCAGCTCGACGAGGCCCAGGAGCGCTTCCCCGCCACGGTGGTCTACGTGCTGGGCGCCTTGCTGGCGCTGGCGCTGGGCCTGCTGGCCTGGGTCTGGCAGCGCGCCAGCCGCCAGGCCACGCTGTCGCAAAAATCATGGCGCGAGTCGGTCAAGGTCAGCGCGGTGGACTCCAGTGCGCCCACGGCAGGGCAGGTCGACCCTGGATGGGAGCCGCTCGAAACCCTGCCCATCCCTTCGATGAAGAGCGATCTGCTGGCACCATCCGGCAGCGCCGCATTGTTCAAGGATGTCAAGCCGGTCTCCGCACCGGCGCCGCTGTATGCCGCTTCGACTGCTGAGGCGGCTGCCGCCGCCCGGGTGCCGGTGGCTGCCAAGGCGCCAACCCCTGCGGTCGAGCCGGCAAGGGCCTTGCAGATCGTCAACCCCGACGACCTGTTCGACATCCAGCAGCAGGCCGAGTTCTTTGTCTCGGTGGGCGAGCACAACCAGGCGGTGGAGGTGTTGCGAAAGCACATCGTCGACCACCGCGAGACCACGCCTGTGGCCTACCTGGAGCTGCTGCGCCTGTTCCACACCCTGAGCCGGGCCGAGGACTTCATGCAGCTGCGTGCGCAGTTCATGCGCTATTTCAACGCCAAGGTGCCCGAGTTTTCGGCCTTCAACCGCCAGGGCCGTCCTCTGGACCGCTACCCCGATGCGCTGGCCGAGGTCGAAGCCGAGTGGAGCTCACCGGCCGTGCTGCACACGCTGGACAAGTTTCTGTTCCACCGCCCGGGCAACCAGGCGGCAGAGCCCTTCGATCTGGCCGCCTACGACGACCTGCTGCTGCTGCTGGGCATTGCGCAGACCACGCCGTCGAGCGCGCGGGGCGCACCGCCGCCGCGCAAGCGCACCACGCCTGTGGAAGACTCGTTCGAGGCCGCTGCCGAGAAGGGGTTGAGCCATCTGTCGCCGCTGGACAACACGCAACCCGACTTTCCGCTCGATTCGCTGGCCGCCAGCCTGGAGTTCGATTTCGGTGAGGTTCCCTCGCCCGCTCCGGCGCCGGTGGTACGGCATTCCGGGCCTGCCGAGCTGAGGTTGGAGCCCGCATCGGGCCTGTCGCCCATCATGGGGGTTTCCTCTTCCCCGGCACCGCTGAATTCCGCGCAGCCGCGCCATCCGCCGGCAACCTACACCAAGTCGTCCATCAACCTGGATGTGGACCTGTCGGAGCCCCTGCACCTCACGCTGAGCGACCTGCCGCCCGTGCCGGTCACGCCCCCTCCGCCCGCCGGCCAGGCCGTGGGTTTCGGGGCGGAGAACGACCTCATGGAGCTGCGCCTGGAGCTGGAGCAGCGCAAGGACGACGACGAACCCAAGAAGTAGAAAAAGAAACAGGCCTTCAAGGCCTGTTTTTATAGGACCGCCGTTGGGCCTGGGGTGTTGCTAAGAGCCTTGCATCGCCTGCATCAGCGCTGCGGCGGCGGCCTCAGGGTCGGGCGCGTTGACCAGCGCCCGCACCACCGCAATCGAGCCTACGCCCGTGGCCAGCACCTCGGGAAACTGCTCTGCACCGATGCCCCCGATCGCCACCTGCGGGTAGCTGCGCAGCAGCCGCGCGTAGCCCTGCAGCCGGCCCACGCCCTGCGGCGCGGTGGCCATCTTCTTGAGCGTGGTGGGGAACACGGCGCCCATGGCGATGTAGCTCGGCCCCACGGCATCGGCGCGCACCATCTCGGCATAGCCATGGGTGCTCACGCCCAGGCGCAGGCCCGAGTTGCGCAGGGTCTGCAGATCGCCCGCGCTCAGGGCATCGAGGTCTTCCTGCCCGAGGTGGATGCCGTAGGCACCGGCATTGATCGCCGCGCGCCAGTGGTCGTTGATGAACAGCAGCGCGCCGGTGTCCTGCACCGCCTGCACGGCAGCGTTCACCTCCCGGTCGATGGCGGCCGGGTCGTCCGATTTGAAGCGCAACTGCACCGTGGGCACACCCGCGCGGGCCATGCGGCCCACCCAGGCGGCGTCGGGAAGCACGGCGTAGAGGCCCAGGTCCTTGGGGCAGGCGGCAAAAGCCAGGGCGCGCGGCAGGCGCTGCAGGCCGAAATCCTCGGGCTCATCGGGCCAGTCCTCTGGGCTCGCGGCACCCGTGCGCACAGTGCGTGCCTGCCAGGCGCGGGCGATGCATTCGGCATCGTGGGCGATGAAGCCCAGGGTGCTGGCTGCCTGCAGGGCGGCCAGGTACGCCGGCTCGCCTGAAGTGGGGGCCGGTACCGGTTCGGCGCCGAAGCCCGTAAACGTGGCGGCGTGGTGCGCGAGGATGGCCTTGGCCAGTTCGGTGGGTGCGGTATCAGGCATGGTCGTCGTGGTGCCAGAAAGGGGTGCCGAGCACGGGCGTGCTGGGCTGGGCTGCGTCCTGCGCGGTCATGGCACCGGCCAGGCGGGCAGTGCGGCCAGCCTGCACGGCATTGGCGAACGCGCCGGCCATGGCCACGGGGTCTTGCGCCAGGGCCACGGCGGTGTTGAGCAGTACGCCGTCGTAGCCCCACTCCATCACCTGGCAGGCGTGCGAGGGCAGGCCCAGGCCGGCGTCCACCAGCATGGGCACCTTGAGCCGCTCGCGCAGCATCTGCAGCGCATACGGATTGACCGGACCGCGGCCGGTGCCGATGGGTGCTGCCCAGGGCATCACGGCCTGGCAGCCCACGTCCACCAGGCGCTGGCACAGCACGAAGTCCTCTGTGCAGTAGGGCAGCACCTGGAAGCCTTCCTTGATCAGGTGCTCGGCAGCACCCACCAGGTTCAGCGTGTCGGGCTGCAGGGTGTAGTCGTCGCCGATCAGCTCGAGCTTGATCCACGGCGTGTTGAACACCTCGCGCGCCATCTGCGCGGTGGTGATGGCCTCCTGCACGCTGTGGCAGCCGGCGGTGTTGGGCAGCACCGGCACGTTCAGGCGGCGCAGCAGCTCCCAGAAGCTGCTGCCCGACTCGGCCGGGTTGCTGCCCTGGCGGCGCAGCGAAGCCGTGACCATGGCGGGGCGGGCGGTCTGCACCGCCGCTTCCAGCACGGCGGGCGATGGGTAGCGCGAGGTGCCCAGCAGCAGGCGGCTGGCGAAGGTCTGGCCGTACAGGACCAGGGGGTCGTTGATTGCGGGTGTTGTCATGGTGGTGGGGGTGTGCTCAGCCGCCTGTTACAGGGGAAATGACTTCGACCTTGTCGCCCGGGTTCAGCGCTTGCGCCGCATAGCGGCTGTTGGGCACGAAGACCGTGTTCACGGCCACGGCAAAGGGGGGGCGGGCAGCGATGGCGGCGACGGCAGAGGCGACGGTGGCGCCCTCGGGCAGCTCGTGCGGGGTCTGGTTGATGGAAACGTTCATGGCAAAAGGGCGGCGGCAACCGCCTCCTGGGGCTGCTGCAGCAATTGCAGGTTCAGATCGAATCGGGGGGCGAGCCGGGACTGGCCCGCAGCGAGCAGCTCCATGACCACGTCCAGCATGGCCGGTGCGATCATGAAGCCATGGCGGTACAGGCCGTTGACCTCGAGCACGCCCGGGCGCTGCTGGCGGATGGCGGGCAGGTTGTCGGGCAGCGTGGGGCGGCACTGGGTGGCCACCTCGACGATGCGCGCCTCGGCAAAGCCGCTGTGCACGGCATACGCTGCGCTCAGCAGTTCGAGCGTGGAGCGCACGCTGGCGGGCGAGAGGTCGTCGGACTCGATCTCGGTCGCGCCGATCACGAACAGGTGATCCTCTTTGGGGGCGATGTAGATCGGGTAGCGCGGGTGCACCAGGCGCGTGGGGCGCTGCAGCGTGACCTCGGGCGCGTGCACGCGCACCACCTCGCCGCGCACGCCGCGCAGGGCGCGCCACGGGTCGCGTGCGCCCAGGCCGCGGCAGTCCAGCACCCAGTCGGGCTGGTCCGGCTTGCCGGGGGCAAAGGCATCGGGGTGGCGCGGCGCATGCCAGTGCGTGTGCACGCCCAGGCGCTGCATTTCGTGCAGCAGGGCGGCCAGCAACTGGCGGTTGTCGAGCTGGCCTTCGCCGGGCAGGTACAGGCCCTTGGTGAAGCGGCCGGCCAGCGCCGGCTCTATGGCTGCAAGGCCCGTGCCGTCGAGCACTTCGAGGGCCGGCAGTTCGGGAATGGCCTGGTTGTTCGCCTGCAACTGGCGCGTGAGGCGCTGGGCCTCGGCCGCATCCTGCCGGTGCCAGACGATCAGCGTGCCCTGCTGCTGGAAGAACACGGGCTTCTCCAGCCCTGCCAGCAACTGCGGCCAGCGCACCAGCGCGTGCTGGCCCATGCGCACCACGCCGGGCTCGGTCACCGCAGACTCGGCCAGCGGCGCCAGCATCGCAGCGGCCACCGTGGCGGCCGACTGCTCGGCTGCCGGGCCTGCGGCGTCGTAGATGTCCACGGCGTGGCCGTGGCGTGCCAGTTCGACGGCCAGCAGCCGGCCCATGAGTCCGGCGCCCAGAATGGCAAACGACGAGGAGGAAGGGAGTTTCATGCGTCCAGCTGTGCAACAGGTGGACAAAACGGGATGGCTTTCCGTCACTGTGGAAACTCCCCACGCCAGCATGACCTGGATCGGGTAGCGGGGCCGCGTGTACGCGGGCCCCAGGGTATTTCTCAGTCGCGCGCCGCATGGGCGGGACACCCCTGTTTCGTCCGTAAGCCGCAATTACAGCACAACCCTTCGGGCCGGCGCTGACCCAGGTCATGCGCGATAATTTTCCCCCTATGACTTCTGCCCCTCTCAACGCGCCCGCTGGGCCTTCCACGGCCCCGCGCTATGCGCGCGTGCTCTCGATCGCCGGTTCCGACAGCGGGGGCGGCGCAGGCATCCAGGCCGATCTCAAGACCTTTGCCGCGCTGGGCTGCTACGGCATGACGGCCATCACCGCCATCACCGCGCAGAACACCCGGGGCGTGACCGGCATCCACGGCATTCCGCCCGAAATGCTCAAGGCCCAGATCGACGCCGTGGTGCAGGACATCGGCGTGGACGCCGTGAAGATCGGCATGCTGCACTCGCCCGAGGTGGTGCGTGTGGTGGCCAACGCCATCCGTGAATACCGCTTGCCCCACGTGGTGCTCGACCCGGTGATGGTCGCCACCAGCGGCGACCGCCTCATCGCGCAGGAGACCGTGGGCGTTCTGGTACGCGAGCTGTTCCCGCTGGCCGAGGTGATCACCCCCAACCTCGATGAGGCCGGTTGGCTGCTGGGCCGCACCCTGGCGGGCCTGGATGATCTGGAGCAGGCTGCGCAGGATCTGCTTGGCCTGGGCGCGCGCGCTGCACTGCTCAAGGGCGGCCACCTGCCCGGCGACTGGGTGGTGGACATGCTGGCCACCGCCCCGGGCCAGCCAGGCCACCGCCTGCAGTCGGCCCGCATCGCCACGCACAACGGCCACGGCACGGGCTGCACGCTGTCGTCCGCCATCGCCGCGCACCTGGCCCTGGGCCTGCCGCTGCAGCAGGCCGTGGAAAGCGCCCGCGCCTACATCCTGGGGGCGATTGCCGCCGGTGCCAATGTGGTCACCGGTGGCGGCCATGGTCCGCTGAACCATGGCTATGCGCCGGTGGCGCAGCGGGTGTTCTGATCAGGCTTTGGGTCGTGTTGCCCAGGCCAGGCTGAAGCTGAACACCAGCGCCGGCAGGGCAGAGCCCGCGCCCGGCAGCACCAGCGGCGCCACGTGGTACACCGCGATGCCCACGAGCCAGATGGCCACAGGCAGCCAGTTGACCTGGGGGGCGCGCTGCAGCAGTGCCGGGGCGTTGGTGCCAAAGGCCAGGCGGCCGATGATCACGCCGAACAAGGGCACGAACACCGAGCTGAGCCGCAGCAGGAAGGGCTCCAGGCTGTGCATGGGCAGCACCAGCGCCAGGGCTGTGCAGCCCGCAGCCATGGCGATGCCCCAACGGCGCACGCCCCAGCGCGGCAGCAGGCTGTGGGCCGACACGGCGCCCGAATAGGCGTCGCCATAGGCGTTGTCCACCTCGTCGATCAGGATCAGCGACAGCGCGATCAGCCCGCCCTGGGCCAGCAGCAGGGCCTGCACCAGGTCCTTGCTCGGCAAGGTCAGCGCCACCAGCACACCCAGCGTGTAGCACCACATATTGGCCAATGCATAGCCCAGCCAGGTGCCGCGCAATGCGGAGCTACCGTTCTTGCCATGGCGCGCATAGTCGGCCACCAACGGCAGCCACGAGATGGGCATGGCGATCACCAGGTCCAGCGCGGGCAGCACGCCCATGCCACCGGCGCCAGGCCGGTTCCACAGCTGCGCAAAGCCCTGGGCGTTGGCCAGGGACAGAAACTGCCAGCTCAGCCACAGCAGCGACAGCACCACCAGCGGCAGCGCCACGCGCGCAATCACCTTGCGCACCAGCTGCACCATCGATGCGCTGATCAGCAGCATCACCACGCCGCCCCACAGCAGAGTGGCCAGCACTGGCCACTGCGTGCCGGCCATGCTGCCGGACTGCCGGCCAATGGCCACCGTGGCCTCGCCCATCACCACCAGTTCGAACGTGCCCCACCCCACGAGCTGCACGATGTTGAGAATGATGGGCAGGCTCGCGAAGGTGCGGCCATACACCGCATGCATCAACCCCGCACTCGCCAGCCCGCTGTCGCAGCCCAGCTTGGCCACCCAGCCGAGCAGGCCCGCTCCCACGATGGAGCCGGCCACGATGGCGATCAGCGCCTCCTTGGTGCCCAGCGCGGGCATGAGGTAGGCCCCGACCTGCATGACCAGCAGGCCCACACCCAGGCTGAACCAGAGCGAGGCATGGTCATGCCAATGGAAGACGCGGCGGTCCGGTGAAACCGGGGCCAGCGCCTCGTTGGCGGGGGCGGAAACGTGGGCAGACATGGTGGTTGGGCTCTCCGTTCAGAAACGACAGAGCAGGGTCGGCAGCGTACTGGCTGGACCCCAACGCACCAGCTCCCAGTGCACTGGGAGTGGAGCGCCAGGTATGGCGTATGCGGACTGCTTCCCTGCGCGAGGATGATCTCAATCAGGTTCAAAGGGACTCTCTCAGCCTCACCCGGTTTCCCGGCTTCGGCACCCCTAGCTGGGCGCGATTCTATAGCCAGAAATAAAACGGCCCGCGTGGTGCGGGCCTTGGCTTGCCGAGGATGCTCAGGTCTGCATTTTCATTTTGATCATCTGCGACATTTGGGTGTTTTTACATTCGGTCACCGATGGTAGATTCGGGCGATTCGAAAGAGGGGATCTTTGTGCCGTTGTTGACGTTGTCTTGTGCAAACTGTTCTGCGCCGCTGGAGGTGGCCGCAGATTTGGAGCGATTCACCTGCAGCTACTGTGGGACGGCGCAGATCGTTGAGCGCTCGGGCGGGGTGGTGTCAACGCGCAAGCTGGAGGCGGCAATCAGCGCAGTGCAAAGGGGCACCGACCGGACGGCGGCGGAGTTGGCCATGCCCCGCTTGAACCGTGAACTGGATGAACTCATGGAACAGAGGGCTCAGGTGGTGCACCGGTTGCAACAGCGGTTGGAGCAAGCCAAAACCGGTCGGCACACGTTGGTCATCATCGCCACGTTCAGCGTTGCGATTCTATGGGCGATCTTTGTGAGTCCGATAACGCCGACATCGACGCTGGGCAACATCGTGAAAATCGTGCTTTTTTGGGTGGTGGTGATCGGGACCTCGACCCTGGTCTATAGGAAGACCAAGCTGCCGAAGTTCGATCTGGTGCAAGAGACGGAGCACCTGGATGAGAAGATCGACAAGATCCGGGCGCACATCAAGGCGAACCGGCGCATTCTGGATACGCTGCCGACTTGACGGCGGCTATGGCGTTTCGACGATTCACGATGGAGCATCCAGAATGGCACGGCTGGCACCGATGTCTTCCTCAATCTGGGCGATTCGGGCGTCGATTTCCGCCAAGGGCTGTTGTATGTCGACGCGGGTGGGCGCCTTGATCGAATAGAAGACTGCCAGGGGCGTGCCCAGACTGACCATGGCCCAGACGAACAAGGATTCACCCTCCCTGATGTGCCTGCCGAAAAGGCCAACGACCATGGGGAACAGCAAAGCTGCAGCCATGAACGAGATCGAAGCAATGCTGCTGCGGTGGGCGTTGGCTTTCGCAAACTGCGCGTTCGCCGCGTGGATCAACGCTGCCTTGCTCGCCTGGGCTTCGCCGAGTTCACGGTCCAGGCGCACCAGGGCGAGTTCTGCCGCTGTTCGGTCGGTGCCCCGTTGCACGGCCTTGATCGCGGTCTCCACCTTCCGTAACCAGACGATGCCTCCGGAGCGCTCCACGATTTGCTCGGTCCCGCAGTAGCTGCAGGCAAAGCGTTCCAGGTCTTCTCCGATTTGCAGGGGGGCAGAGCAGTTGGCGCACGAAAGTTTCAACAGTGGCACAAGGTGTCCTTGGGAGTAGCCAGAAAATTTACCATCACTTGCATGCCTTGCGGCAGCCGGGTGTCTGCATCTCGCGCCACGAGTCGGTCTCCGTTCTGTCACATGCCCTCCCTAGACTCGCCCGCTTCACTCACGGGAGAAAACCACAATGACAGTTTTTCGCAGCATCTGGACGCTGGGCGCGGTATGCGCCGCCACCGCACTGCTCGCCGCCTGCGGCGGCAGCGATGACAACAACAACAACGGCGAGCGCAGCGTCGGCTCCCTGCGCCTCATCGGCCAGCAGATCCTGCCGCGGCGCATGGAGTACCAGGGCACGGTGGTGGGCGGCATCTCGGGCATCGACTATGACGACAAGAGCAACCAGTTCGTGCTGCTGTCGGACGACCGCACGAATACCGACTCGGCGAATGCGCCGCGCATGTACACCGTGCGCCTGAACTACGACACGAGCAGCTTCAGCGGCGTGCAGTTCCTCTCGACCTTCAGCATGAAGCAGCCGAATGGCGCGGTGTACCCCAAGGTGCCCGATCCACTGGTGGCCGACCCCGAATCGGTGCGCATCGACCGCGCCACGGGCAACTATGTCTGGGTCAGCGAGGGCGACCGCACGCTGGCGTCCGGCACGAGCGCCGCGCGCATTATCGACCCGTTCATCCGCGAGGTGCGCGCCGATGGCACCCATGTGCGCGAGTACCAGATCCCCGCGATGTTCCGCATGTCGGCCGACAACACCGGTCCGCGCGGCAACCTGGCCTTCGAGGGCATCGCCTTCACGCCCGACAACAGCCGGGCTGCCGTGCTGATGGAAGGTGCGCTGCTGCAGGATGGCCCCGCATCGACCACCACGGCCGGCAGCGTGTCGCGCATCACCATGTTCGACCGTGCCACCGGCGCGGCCGTGGCGCAGTACGCCTATCCCGTCGACAGGGTGCAGGCCGTGCCGGTGCCGGCGGACCAGTTCACGGTCAGCGGTGCCACGGAAATCCTGGCCCTGAGCGCCACGCGCTTCCTGGTGCTGGAACGCAGCTTCTCGGTGGGCGTGGTGGGCAACCAGGCGCGGCTGTACGAGATCAACACCGCCAACGCCAGCAATGTGCTGGCCACGGCTGCACTGGCCGGGGCCGCCTACACGCCGGTCACCAAGCGCCTGGTGCTCGATTTCGAGACCTTGAAGGGCCCATTGGGCGGCATCGCCAACCTGGAAGGCATCACCTTCGGCCCCAAGCTGGCCAACGGGCGCGATTCGCTGGTGGTGGTGGCGGACGACAACTTCCCCACGGCAGACTCGCAGACTGACCGCAACCAATACCTGGTGTTTGAAGTGCTTCCTTGATCGAGGTCATTGCCGATGGCGATGTGAATCCATGGCGGGCCTGGGAGGCCCGCCATGCTGCCTATAATTGGCCACCATGTTCCGGAGCCTTGTCGCCGTCTTTCTTCTGCACTTTTTGCTGTGCGTGGGGATTTCCGTCGTCGGTTCCAGCAAGCCCTACATGTCGTTCGATCCGCAGGACGTGGCGGCGCTGTGCCAGTCTGCACCAGGGCACGAAGCGCCCGGTGCCAATTCCGATGCGGACGACCATGCCCTGCTCGATGACCGGCAGGACTTTCCCGATCTGCTGCAGCCCCAGGCCCTGGCAGATACCGGCACCGTTGCTGACAGGGGCCTGATTGCGGTTACCCCCGTGCGAACGCCTTCTGCGGCCATTGCGCCACCGCACAAACCGCCAAAAGCTCTGGGCATCCTCGCCTGAGCGTCCGGCCCACGGCCGGCTCCCCCTTCGCTGCTGAAGCGGTGTTTCTCTTGGGGGCTGCCTTACGGCAGCCTTGCGCCACGCGCACCTGGCTGTTGCCGCATCCCCTCTGCACCGAAACGCCCATCGAAATTCCCTGCGCCGCCAACCCGTGGCGCCGGCGACTGGCCCCAGACATTCACCATGGAAATCGCCACCGTGCCTGCCTTTCCCCTGCCCAAGCGGCTGTCCAACCCTTGCGGGTTTGCGGGCCCAGGTGCCATTGCCCACCTGAGCACCATGAACAAGAACACCGGGGTGCACGCCTGCCACAACGCCCCCATTTCCGGAGCAAGCCATGCGCCTGACCACCCGTAGCAAGTTTGCCGTCGTCGCCATTGTGGACCTGGCGTCCCGCTCCGTGGGCAGCCCGGTGGCATTGTCCGCCCTGAGCGAGCGGTACGAGATTTCCGTGTCCTACCTGGAGGTGCTGTTCAGCGGCCTGCGCCAGGCGGGGCTGGTGATCAGCACCCGGGGCCCGGGCGGCGGCTACACGCTGGCCCGCGGGGCGCGCGACATTTCGGTGGCCGACATCGTGCTGGCTTCAGAGGTTGGCAAGCCGGGTGGGGCAGGCGGGCCGGCCGATGCCATGAGTTCTTCGCAAGGGGCCATGACGGCGGAGCTCTGGGCGGCTTTCAACCATTCGGTGATGGAGTACCTGGCATCGGTGTCCGTGGCCGAGCTGGTGAGCCAGCAGGCACCCGTCGAGCGCATGCCGGTGGCCGCAGAAAAGAGCAGCCCTGCCAAGCGGATGAAGCCCCGGCCGCAACTCCCCCGGGAAGGGGTTCCCAACTCGGTCTTTGCACTGGGCGCCTCAAGGGCGCTGGAGTAGCGCAGTAGCGGGCCGTGCGGGCCCGCTGCAACTCGCGCTGCTTGTTACTTGGCAGCCGTGCGAGCCGCCTCGGCCTTGGCCTTGGCTTCATCGGCCTTGCGCTGCAGTTCCTTGGCTTCCTTTTCGGCGGCTTCGGCTTCCTTCACCTTGGCTTCCTTGGCCTTGGCATCCTTGTCTGCGCTGGGGCTGGCCATGGCATTGCCGATCATGGCGCCGGCCACGCCGCCTACGGCGGCAGCGCCCAGGGTGGAGCCGATACCGGGGCGTGGCGCAGGTGCCGCTGCGGCAGCAGGGGCTGCAGCAGCCGGTGCGGCAGCTGCCGGGGTTGCGGGAGTCGCCGGTGCCTTGGGCGCGGCGGTGGCAGCCGGGGTTGCTGCAGGTGCTGGGCGGGCCGCAGCGGCCTTGCTGCTGCCACCCATGCGCTTGGCCTGCGCCAGCGTGGGAACGGCCAGGGCGGCGATGGCCAGGGCGATGACGGCCGAGGTGGTGCGAAGCGAAGCATTCATGGGTAGATCCAGGTCCTTGTACAGGTGAGCGGACATGCTACTGAACCAGTCTTTGGCCCTGCTGCGCCAAAGGCATTGGCTGCGCATGGATACCCGCCCGTGCGGGGGGGCCGGCCAGGTCAGCCGAGCTTGTGGACCATGTCCTCGATTTCCTGTCGGTCCAGCTCCCGGCGCTGCTCCAGGTGGTCGATGACCTGGGCGAGCAGCCGCGCCGTGCGCTCCGCCGTCGTCGAGTCCTGCTCGGTGAGGCTGTCGAAGACCAGTTGGTAGGTGTCCTTGGGTGGAATCGCGCTCATGGAAGTCTCCCGGTGTCGTGGGCAGAGTCTGGGCGCGCAAGGGCCGGACGGGTGTAGGTCGATGGGTGGCCTGGCTGTAGTGCGGATTCGGCGGTGGCGCGTTCCCGCAGGTCATTAAAAAAAGGGTGCGCCGGCAAGCCGGCAGCACCCAAGGGAGGGAAGAGAGAAAGAAATGGCGGCTGCGCAGTCTCAGCCGTTCACGCCCACGCGCAGCTTGGCCACATAACCGGCGCTGTTGCTGCCCGTGACCGTGGCGGTCTGCAGCGAGACGCCGTCGCTGAACACGTTGTCGGTGGCAAATGTGATCTGCGAGAGGTTGCGCACGCTGGCGCTGTAGCCGTCGGCGGTGTAGACCTGCTGGCAGGTGGCGGTGGGAAAGGCCAGTTGCGAGGTGCGGATGGCGTTGGAGCCGCGCGTGGCGCTGGCGAGATTGCGGTACACCTCGAAGTGGATGTGGGGCATGCGGCCCGAGTAGCACCCAGGAAAGATGGACTGGAAGGTGGCCACACCCGAGGCACTGCTCTCCTGCACGCCGCGCAGGTAGTTCTCGTTGGTCACCCCATTGGAATACATGGAGTACAGGCCGTCGCGCGTGCAGTGCCACAGGTACACGGCATAGCCCGACAGGGTGGCGCAGCTCGATGCGGTGTTGACCAGCTCCAGCTCGATGCGCAGGGGGATGCCGGCCGCGATGCCGGTGGCGCCGCCGATGCTGGGGCGGATGTCGCTGCGTACGATGCCCGAGAGCGTGAGCGCATTGGCCACGCCCGACTGGTTGCTGTTGGTGCCGTCGCCTGGATAGGGGCCGGCCGTCTCCTGCGGAATGATGCTGCAGGTCTGGCTGGTGGCACCGCCGCCCGCCATGCTCACCCAGTGCGACAGGGGGCCCAGGTTCAGGAAGGCATAGCCGGTCTCGCGGCCGTAGGCGTACAGGTTCGAATCCTGCAGGCTCACGCCCAGGTAGTTGTCGGTGGTGGGGTAGAAGCGGAAGATGAAATTGGCATTGCTCTGCGCCACGGCCGAGCTGGCCGGGAACCACTGCGGGTAGGTGGCCTGGGCCCAGTTGAGCACGGTGCTGGTGTCGCTGGCCGTGTCGGCCATGCTGTTGCCCGAGAGCAGGGACAGCGGCGCCATGCTGCCCACGGCCAGCCAGCGCAGCGCATTGCGGCGCGTGGCGGCCTGGCGCGTCAGGGTCTTCAGGTCGTGCTGGAGCCCGTGGTGGTGGGCGGTGTCGTCGTCGTGGTGCAGGGTGTTGGTGTTCATGGGCTTGCAGGTTCTGTTGAAGAAGGAAACCATCCACCCGGACTGCGCTGCCTTTGGCTGTCTGGGTGACCGTGTGCACAGTGTCTCGCCAGCCTGTATCCCCTGTTTATGCAGTTTGTGTCGTGGTTGAAATGAAGAGCTATTGGATCGCTATTGGAATGGCTGGGGCGGTGGTTGCTCCTGGTGTTGTTTTGAGGGCGGAGGCCGGGGTGTGCGCCCGGCGGCGCACCTACCTTCTTTTGCTTCGT
>NZ_JAUZDX010000039.1 GCF_030704685.1 Acidovorax sp. A1169 | reverse complement strand
ACCAAAGCATGCAACCAGCACAACAACCAACTGGCGCAATTCTTCAAGACGCCACAACCTCCAAGCCAGACACTGCCTCCACACCCACAGCAAACGCCGGAGACAAACCATGCAGCTCACCATCAACGGACAAACCCACCCCGTCCCCGACGGCTGGGAACAAGAACCCCTGCTCTGGCTCCTGCGCGAAACCGCCGGCCTGGTCGGCACCCGCTTCGGCTGCGGCGCAGGCCTGTGCGGCGCCTGCACCGTGCTGGTGGACGGCGAAGCCGCCCGCGCCTGCCTGCTCACCGCACAGGCACTGCAGGGCCGCACCATCACCACCATCGAGGGACTGTCGCCACCAGGCGCTGAACTGCACCCCGTGCAGCAAGCCTGGGTGGCCCACAACGTCCCGCAATGCGGCTACTGCCAGAGCGGCCAGATCATGGGCGCAGTGGCTTTGCTGCGCGCCACGCCACAACCGAGCGACGCGCAGATCGACGCCGCCATGGCCGGCCACCTGTGCCGCTGCGGCACGCAGCGCCGCGTGCGCGCAGCCATCCACCATGCGGCCGGGCAAAGCACAGGAACGCCCTCATGAAGCGCCGCCACCTGCTCGCCGGCACGGGCCTGGCCGCCATCACCGTGGTCTTTGGCGCCGGCTGCTCGCTGGTGCCCGTGATTCCCAAGCGCCCCACGCCGGGCGCCGAGGACGCGCAGGGCTGGATACGGCACGATGCCGACGGCCGCTACACCCTGTGGGTGCCCTGCACCGAGATGGGCCAGCAGATCAGCACCGCGCTGCAGGGCCTGGCCGCCGCCGAGCTGGGCGTAGAGCCCCAGGCCGTGCAACTGCGCCTGCCCGCCACCGGCGACATTGCGCGCGTGCGCGCCACCGTGGGCAGCGCCAGCGTGCAGGACTTTGCGCTGCCACTGGCCCAGGCCTGCGCCACCCTGCGCGAAGCGCTGCTGGCCAACGGCGTTGCTGCGGCAGGCAACACCACGCTGCGCTCCCAACCGCTGCCGGCCCGTGCGCTGCGCAGCTTCCAGGCGCTGGCGCGGGCCGATGCATCGGGGTCGCGGCCTGCGGCACCTCCGGCAGGGCAACTGCACGCCATCGTCACGGGCCAGCCGCTGTTCGCGGGCGATACGCGCCTGCCCGGCATGCTCTATGGCCGGGTGCTGCGCGCGCCGGTCTCGGCCGAGCTGGACTCGCGCCCCAGTGCCATGGACGAAGCCACAGCCCGCGCCGACCCGGCCTGCATCGCCGTGGTGCGCAGCCCGCTGCTGGTGCAGATGAACAGCCTGGGCGTGGGCATCGTGGCGCGCAGCCCGGCGGCGCTGGAGCGCATCGAGGCTGCGCTGGCCGTGCAGTGGCAGGTCGATGGCGATGGCTTCGAAGCTGAGGACATTGCCGCGCGCATCGACATCGACCGGTACCTGGCGCGCGGCGCGCTGCGCCACAGGCCACGCAGCGATGCCATGCCCGAGGGCGGCACCTGGAGCGTGGACCTGCGCATGGACATCCCGCTGGCTGCGCACGCGCCCATTGAGCCGCGCAGCGCCACGGCGGCCTGGCGCCGCAGCAAGGCACAACAGAACGCCCCCGTGCTGCGCGTCTGGGCCGGCACGCAGGACCTGTTCTATGTGCGCGACGTGCTGGCGCGTAACTTCTCGCTCAGCGCAGAGCAGATCGAGGTGCAGGCCTGCCGCGTGGGCGGCGGCTTTGGCGGGCGCACGCTGTGCACGGTGGAGCTCGAAGCCGCCGTGCTCGCCCAGGCCGTGGGTGCGCCGGTCAAGGTGCACTGGAGCCGGGCCCAGGAGTTCGCCCAGGGCTTCCAGCGCCCGCCGTCGAGCCACCGGGTGCGCGCCCGCGTGCACCAGGGCCGCGAACAGAGCCGTGTGACGCACTGGTGGCATGCGTTTGCCAGCAGCCACATCCTCTTCACCCCGGCCGCCATGCCGCCGTGGATGCAGTCCCTGGCCGACTTCGCGGGCGACAGCGGCGTGGCGCGCGGATCGCAACTGGCCTATGCCGTGCCGCAGCAGCGCACCGAGTTCACAGCCCAGCGCCTGCCGGTGCACACGGGCCCCTGGCGCGGCCTGGGCGCGGGCCCCAACACCCTGGTGGTGGAAAGCGCCATGGACGAATGCGCGCGCCATGCCGGCGCCGACCCGCTGGCCTGGCGCCTGGCACACACCAGCGATGCGCGGCTGGCGGCGGCCTTCGAGCGGGTGGCGCGCGAGGCGCATTGGAAAAGCCGCCCCACCAGCGACGCCACCACCCTGCGCGGGCGCGGCATCGCCGGCGGAATCTACAAGGGCGTGAGCTACGCCGCCGCCGTGGCCGACGTGGCGGTGAACCGGGCTACCGGCCAGGTGCGCGTGACGGCGATCTGGTGCGCCCACGACTGCGGCCTGGTGCTGCAGCCCGACGGCGTGCGCGCCCAGACCGAGGGCAACCTGGTGTGGTGCCTGGGCATGGTGCTGCACGAGGAACTGCCCGTGGCCGCATCGCGCGTGGCCGCCACCACCTTTGCCGACTACCCGCTGCCGCGCATGGGCGACGTGCCGCCGCTGCATGTGTACCTGATCGACAGCAGCGCCTCACCCACCGGCGCGGGCGAGACCGCCATGGTGGCCGGGGCAGGCGCCATTGCCAACGCGCTGCGCGACGCCACGGGCCATCGCTTCACGCGCTTTCCGGTGCGTAGCGGCGATGTCTTGCAGGCGCTGAAGGGCTGAGGCCTTCACAATGCCCGGCATGCACAACGACGACTTCGCCAGCGCTGCCATGGTCCGCCTGCTGGTGCGCGCCATGGCCGCGCAGGGGCTGGCGCTGCCGCCCGGCCTGCCCGCGCCCGCCGCTCTGGCCGGCAGCCATGTGCCGCTCGACTGCAAGCGCAGCGTGGTGCACGCGGTGCTGGCCCAGGGCGGCCCGGCCCTGCTGCTGCAACTGGCGCGGCAGGTGCACCTGCTGCGCGATGACCCGGTGTACCGCGCGCTGATGGGCGCCGGTGACGTACCCGCCCTGCTGGCCCGCTGGCAGCGGCTGGAGCGCTACGTGCATTCAGCACACCAGGTGAGCGTGCGGGCCCAGGGCCCGCACAGCCTGCACCTGCAGCACCATGCACACACCGGCACAGACGGCACACCCCAGCCACCCGAAAGCCTGGCCGTGCTGGGCGTGTTGCTGGGCACCTGCGAGGCCCTGGGGGTGACTGGCCTGACGGTGCACCTGGGCGGCAGCGACAGCCCTGCGCTGCCGCTCGCAGCCGGGGCCCACCAGGCGGCCGGGCTGGCCACCGCCATCGCCCAGGGCCATGCCAGCCATTGGGCATTGCACTGGCAGCCCGCCAACGCAGCCGCAGTCTCCGAACCCTCACAGCAGCCCAATCCGCAGGCCACGCTGTGCGACGCCCTGCCCTGGCCGCCCCCGGCCCACCAGATTGCACGGCGCGTACTGCACGACCCGGCGGGCGAGCATCCCGTAGACGAGTTGGCCCAGTCGCTGGGCCAGGCGCGCCGCACCCTGCAGCGCCACCTGGCCACCCACGGCCTGAGCTGCCGCGCCATTGCCACCGAGGCCCGCACCCGCACCGCCGCGAAGTGGCTGCTGGGCACACCCCACGGCATCGCCGAGATCGGGTTTGCCTGCGGCTTTGCCGACCAACCCCATTTCACGCGCGAATTCGCGCGCCAGATGGGCATGACGCCGGCGCGCTACCGGCAGGCGTTCGCAGCGGCATAGGAGCAACCGCCCTGGGCCAAGTACGACACACATGCGAAATGCGGATGGTATGAGATAAGCAACGGGCATCGCTGGCGGCGCTGTTTCCTCCTCAAACAGGCCGGATTCCCACCGCGAAAAATGCCAAAGCTCCATATTGAAAGCGCATACAGCACCGGAAATCTGCGCTCCCATCGGGCCTTATGCCCAGGACAGATCAAAGGGACCACCGGCACCATGGTCAAAATAAAGATTCATTTCAAATACCGCTTAAAATAAACATATCAAATAAATCTTTAAAGGACCGCCATGAATGCCCGTGACACTGCCTCTTTTGCCCACGCCCCTGCTGGCGCGCCCTTTGACCTGCATGCGCAGCGGCCAATCGGTCAGATCGCGGTGCAACTGCCCGGCGCCACGGCGGTTTTCCGGCGCCTGAAGCTCGACTTCTGCTGCGGCGGCCAAGTGAGCCTGGCGCAGGCGGCGGCCGACAAGGGGCTGGATGCCGAGGCGGTGCTGGCCGAACTGGCGCAGCTGCAGCGCGGCGATGCACTGCCCCAGGCGGGTGCCAGTGCCAGCGCGCTCATTGACCTGATCATGACCCGCTACCACGAGGTGCACCGCGCGCAATTGCCCGAGCTGGTGCGCATGGCGCGGCGCGTGGAGGCCGTGCACCGCAGCCACCCCGCCGTGCCCACGGGCCTGGCCGATGCGCTGGAGGCCATGCACGTGGAACTGCTGGAGCACATGGGCAAAGAGGAAGCCGTGCTGTTCCCGCTGCTGCGCGCGGGCGGCAACCCGTTCGTGGGCACGCCCATCGGCGTGATGCGCGCCGAGCACACGGACCACGGTGCCGCGCTGGAGCGCCTGAACGCGCTGACCAATGACACCTCCCCGCCCGAAGATGCCTGCACCACCTGGCGCGCGCTGTACGCCGGCATCGCGCAGCTGGCCGACGACCTGATCGCCCACATCCACCTGGAGAACAACGTGCTGTTCCCGCCGTTCGAGGCCCAGGCCGGCGCCGCCCATGGCCTGGAGGCGGGCGCGTCGGACTGCGCCAGCCCGCGCTGCGGCTGCCATTGAACGGGGGTACCGCCATGACCGAGCCAAGCTTTCTGGAACCCGATGCCGAGAGCATGACCGTGCTGGTACACAGCTTCTATGCCGACGTGCGCGCCCACCCCTTGCTGGGCCCCGTGTTCGAGGCCGCGCTGCACGGCCGCTGGGACGCGCACCTGGCGCGGCTGGTGGACTTCTGGTGCACGGTGGCGCTGGGCGCGCGCAGCTTCAAGGGCGATGTGTTCGGCAAGCACATGGAGCTGACCGGCATCACGCCCGCGCATTTCGCGGCCTGGGTAGGGCTGTGGCAAGAGAACACGGGCCGCCTGTTCGCGCCCGCATTCGCGCAGGAGCTGCAATTGGCGGCGCATGGCATTGCGCGCAATCTGTTCCGCGGGTATTTCGGAGCGGAGCCGGCGTTTGTGGATGCGCGCGACAAGGATGCGGCGCCACACCCCTGAAAGCTGTGGCGGTGGCCTACTCTTCTTGAGGCTGCACCGTCTGCAAGCCACGCTTGACCGCAGCCAGGGTCTTCTCTGGCACCAGCGCATCCGATGAACCCAGTTGGGCGGCCAGCAGCTCCCTGCGCAGCGCCAGCTCGGCCAGGGCCGAGGTCGCGCGGGCCACCGACGCCTTCATGGCGGCTTCGGCCTCGTCGCTCTGGCCAAAGACCGTCTCCATGTGCGCCAGCAGCGCCGGCCTGTCACTGTCTTTGGCGGCCTTCAAGTCAGTCACGGCCTTGGCGCCTTCGCGGTCCAGCGTGTCTGCGTGCAGCGCCTTGCGGCGGGCGTCAAGAAGGCTTTTCACGAGGTTCTGCGCCGCCTTCAGGTACGCCAGCGATGCGACCGCCAACTGGGGCCTGGCCGAGGTGTCGATGCGCTGGACTGCGGCGATGGCGCCATCCAGGGCCAGGGCGGCATCGTCCCCTTTGCTGAACAGCCCTGGCTCGGCCACCCCTTGAAAGTCTGCCAGCAGCTCGGCCCCGGCGCCGGCACGGCTGCTGACGCCCTGGACCAGCGCGCTGACCGCTTCGACCGGCTTCTCGGACGCAAGCGCCCCGCCCCACGCGCCAGCCAGCGCCCACGCCATCGCCAGCGCCACCACGTTCTTACCCATGACCCCTCCCTTGTTGGAGCGGCGATCGTAGCGGACGCAAGCGCCTGCGGCAGGCGTGGCTTACTTTTCCCGGGGCGTGAAGAACAGCGCCACGCCGATGGCGATCAGCGCCAGCGGCCACCAGGTCACCAGCAATTCCTTGAGGCTGATGCTGATGAGCCCCAGGTTGGTGAGCAAAAAGAACACCCCCAGCACGACCAGAACGATGGCAGCGACGTTGCCCTTCATGTGCACTTCCTCCAAGATGGTTGTTGCGGGCCGATGCAGACGGCCTCTGGCACGGATTATGGGGGTTGGCCTATCCCAGGCGACCAGCCGATGCCTGCGCGCGCAGCACCGCCAGGTGCGACCCCAGCACGCAGCAGGCCGGCGTGACAACGATGCCCGCGAGGTTGAACCACAGCGGCAGCTCGCTCCAGAAGGCGCAACCCACCAGCGTGCTCAGCACGCCCACCGCCAGGCCGTTGAAATACGGGTACACGACTGCAATGCGCGCCGCGACATGGCCGCCCAGCACGCTGACCAGCGCACCGAGCACCATGCTCCAGACCAGGTAGCCGTCATCGTCGGCCAGATCGGCCAGGGCCTGGATGATCTGCTCTTCGCTCTGCCCCTCCATGGCCAGCAGCAGGCCCTGCAGGGATACCAGCACCACACCGGCCAGGATGGACAGTGCCAGCAGGAGCGAGGTGCCCACGATGAGGGCCTTGGGGTTGATTCGGTTCACCGTAGACGCTTTCAAGGTTGTTGGCCCGCGTAATGTACTGCGCGCAGGCGCCGCAGGGTACTGCGCGCAGGCGCTGCAGGCTGGCAAGCACACAACGTGCCCGGAAAGGGCATCGAAGTGGCAAGTCCACTGAAACCGAGAAATCGGCTGTGCGCCGGGGTGGCAGCGGGATGCAGCGCAAGGCGCGGGCTGCCGCCAAGGCTGGCCGCCTTGGCAAAGCCCGCAACGCCGCGATGCGCCCGCTGCCACCCCGGCCCGCAGGGTGAGGGCCTGGCAGGGCCGCACTCGTCGTTGCCGTGCTCGCCGGGTGTGCAACCCGGCTGCGCCCAGCGCCTAGATTGCGGCCCTGCCAGACCCTCACGCACAGCCGATTTCTCGGTTTCAGTGGACTAGTATCGGCAGCACCAGGGATCCGATCCGGCACCCTGTTCCACCTGGAGGAAGGCATCCTATGCAAGCGATGGCAAGAATCATCTATGGAGCGTGGCGGTGGGTTGCAGGCATCGCCCTGCTTGTGGCAGGGCAGGCAATCGCCGCCCCGGACGTGGCCCCGGTACCCGGCGCCGAGTGGGAGCGCATCGCCTCGCCCGAGGCGGTGGGCTGGTCCACCCCGAAGCTGGCGTTGGCGCGCGAGCACTCGAAGGGCCTCGACACGGCGGCGGTCATGCTGGTGGTCAACGGCAAGGTGCTCGACGAATGGGGCCGCACGCAGGACCGCTACCACATCCACTCGATTCGCAAGAGCATCCTGAGCGGGCTGATCGGCATCGCGGTGGGCGAGGGCAAGATGCGGCTCGACGCCACCCTGGGCGAGCTGGGCATCGACGACAACGCGCCCGCGCTCACCGATGCCGAAAAGCGCGCCACCGTGGGCGACCTGCTCAAGGCCCGATCCGGTGTCTACCACCCCGCCCTGTACGAGAGCCCCGCCATGGCGGCCGCCCGGCCGGCGCGTGGCAGCCATGCGCCGGGCAGCTTCTGGTATTACAACAACTGGGACTTCAATGCGCTCAACACCATCTACGAAGCGCAGGCCAAAACGGGCTTCTACACCGCCTTCGTAGAGCGCCTCGCCAAACCTCTGCAGATGCAGGACTGGCGCGCGCAAGACGGTGAGTATTTCAGGGGCAATGATTCGATTCACGCCGCCTACCCCATGCACATGTCGGCCCGCGATCTGGCGCGCTTCGGGCTCCTGTACCTGCGCGGCGGGCAATGGGGCGGCAAGCAGCTGATTCCGGCTGCATGGATCCAGCAAAGCCTGCAGTCCTACTCCGATAGAGGGGTGGACGGGGGCTATGGCTACATGTGGTGGGTGGAGGTGGAGGGGCGCCACCTGCCGTCCGTCCGCGTGCCTGCGGGCACCTTTTCGGCGCAGGGCGTTGGCGTGCACCTGGTGGTCGTGGTACCGGCGTACGACCTGGTGGTGGTGCACCGGGTGGACACCGACAACCCCAGGAACCAGGTGAACGATGAACAGTTCGGCCGGCTTCTGAAGATGATTCTCGACGCACGGCTGGCGCCAAAACCCTGACCGCTGGCTCTGCCAGAATCGCCCCGCCACCGCAGCCAACCGATGCTCCAGTTCGCCCACACCTACCGCTATGCCGAGCCCTCGTCCATGGAGGTGGGGGCCGGCGCCGCACCCCACCTGCGCCTGGCCACCTCGTCGCCCGCCGAAGTGCCCCACCCGCATTTCTTCGAGGGCCGGCTGCACCAGCCCCAACTGGCCGCGCAACTGCTGAGCGCAGTGCACCTGCTCGTGGGCTCGCGCTTCTTCACGCCGGCCAACAGCGTGGCCAAGGCCATTGCACTGGCCGACCCGGTGGTCACGGTCGGCAGCGGCATGCTGCGGCTCGAAGGCTTTTCGGCCTGCTGCAGCACCTACATCCGGGTGGACATGGAGCCGGCCGCCTATGCGGGCGACATCGTCGGCAAGGGCACGACCAACATCGACTTCAACGCGCCCATGCGCGCCGCGCTGGCCCAGGTGCGCGATGCCGATGGCCTGGCCCTGTCGGTAGGAGCCGCAGCCTTCACGCTGCACACCGCCGGCGCACAGGTGATCGAGAAGAAGGTGGAGCTGCCCCTGCGCTGGCTGCGTAGCATGGTGGCCGTGCAGAGCTACCAGGCGGCCATGCGCAAGGTCTTCGAGGTCGGTGCCATACCGGCCCTGCGCTTTGTGCGCGGCCTGCCCCGGGCATCGACCAGCAAGACCCCGCTGTGGGTGGTGGCCGGCCCCCAGGGCCTGCGCACCACGGCGCAAAACGATGGCAGCGGCGTACGGTTTACCGACAGCAGCCGCCTGCGCGTGCTCGAGACCCTGCTGCCCAAGGCGCGCAGCCTCACGCTGTTTGCCGACGCGCAGCAGCAGGCCAGCGCCTGGTGCCTGGACTTCGGCGCCATGCGCCTGACCCTGGTGCTCAGCGCCGAGGTGTGGCGCGGCTTCTCGGGCGAGGGCCAGGCCCTGCAGGCGCTGGTGCTGGCCGATGAAGGCCGCCCCGCCAGCGCCGTGCGCGCGCAGTTGCACTGGCAGGACACGCTGCGCAGCGATGCGCTGGCGGCCGCGCTGCAGTGGCCCGTGGCCGATGTGGACCGCGCACTGCAGCTCCTGGGCGCATCGGGCCTGGTGGGCTATGACTTGGTGCACGGCGCCTACTTCCACCGCGTGCTGCCCATGGACCTGGCCCAGCTCGACGACATGAACCCGCGCCTGGCCGATGCCCGTGCCCTGCTGCAGGCCGGCGGCGTGCGCCTGCTGTCCACCACCCCGCTCGATGCCGAAGTGCACAGCGCCGACGTCAGCTACCGCGTGCGCGAGGTGGATGGGATGCTGCGCTGCACCTGCCCCTGGTTTGCCAAACACCAGGGCGAGCGCGGGCCGTGCAAGCATGTGCTGGCCGCCTTTGCTGCGCAGGCAGCAACCCCTTCACACTGAACCGTATCCGGACCCATGCACGACAACGACGAAGACAACGCCACCGGCGGCAGCGAACTCGAACGGCACATCCTCGCGGGCGATCTCGGCGCCGTGATGGACTGCATCGATGCCGCAGACGAGGCCGAACGCAAGGCGATGCGCCGCGCCGTAGAGCGCCTGATATCGCGCCGGTGGCAGCTGCTGCGCGCCGGCCCCGACAGCCCCCTCAGCGTGGACGGGCGCACGGACAAGGAGCGCGCCAACCGGCTGTTTCGCGCGACCGAGCTGGCGCGCTTCCTGTGCGCCGACGAGCAGCCGGCCTGCGACTACTGGCAGCACATCGGCATCCAGGACATCGCGGCCTACAGGGCCCGCTATGCGCCTGCGCCGTCCGCCGTGCCCATCGCCACGCAGCTGCGCGGCGAACACCAGTGGCACTACCCCAACCACATCCACCGCGCCATTGTCGCCGGCCTGGTGGAGCGCCCCGAGACCGAGGAGTACTTCGACGCCCTGTTCTTCGGCGACCTGCGCGGCGAGTCGAACCTGGTGCTCAAGCATGTGGATGCGGACCCGGGCATTGCGCCGCATCTGCTGAAACTGTTCGAGCGCGAAGGCAGCTCCGACGGCAGCTTTGCCGCGCGCGAAAAGTATTGCCACGACCCCGAGCTTTACTGGAGCCACGCCTTCCTGACCCTGTGCGAGCGCGGCGTGTACACCCGAGCGCAACTGCTCGACAAGACCCTGGGCGCGCTGGCCTGCGACTGGCCGCAGTTCAAGTCGGGCTGGTTCTCGCGCTTTCACGAACAACTGGCACCCACGGTGGACGAGATGGCGCTGCAGGCCGACCGCTACCTGGCCCTGTGCCACAGCCGCATCGCGCCCACCGCAGGCATGGCGCTGCAGGCCGTGGCCGCGCTGCACAAGGCCGGGCACGTGCCGGGCGATGCCGTGTGCGACGCTGCGGTGCCTGTCGCATCGGCCACCGTCAAGGCACAGGTGCTGGCGGCGCTGGAGCTGCTGGGCCTGGTGGCGAAGGGCGATGCCGGGCTGGCCCACCGCGCCAGCGGCATCGCCGCACAGGCCCTGGCACACACGGCGGCGGATGTGCAGAAGAAGGCCATCGCCTTCCTCACCACCTTGGGCCTGGACGAAGCCGGCCAGGAGCTGGCGCGCAGCTACCTGCCCTTTGTCTCGGCCGTGAACCGGCCGGCGCTGGCCAGGCTGGTGGGCGAGGCCGAGGCAGCGCAGCTTGCTGCGCCCCCTGTGGCCACCGATCCCACAAACGCGCCCCGCCCGGTCTCGCCGCTGGACGCAAGTCGCGCCCTGCCCCCGCTCGACCAGATCCCCGATGTGGTCGAGCGCATGGCCTATGCGCTGGAGAACCCCGCCGACGTGGACGAATGGGAGCGCGTGGCCGGGGCGCTGGTGCGGTTGGCACCCATCGCGGACGCAGACAGAGCCGCCTTCCTCGCGCTGCAAAAGCGCGCCCGCAAGCTGGAATGGCCCAGCAAGCCCCTGCCCTTTGCGCTGGCTCGCGTGATGGCCGCTGCGGTGGATGGCGAGGGCACGGCTGAGGATGTGATGGTGGTGCCCGGCAATGCCCCTGCGGGCGCGCAGCACTTCATCGGCCCGCGCGTGCAGGGCCTCATCGCCCAGGCGCTCGCGGGCCACGGCCTCACGCCCCTGTCCACACCCACGCACCGGGGTGGCTTCATCGACCCGCGGCAACTGGTGCAGCGCATCCAGGCGCAACGGCACGCCGGGGTCACGCCCCCCCTGTCCGAACAGGTGCTGGCACTGATGCGGCTGGTGCCCGCGCAGATGGACACGGATGCGGCCCGTGCCGCACTGGCCGAGGCACAGGGCATCAAGAGCCAGGACCCGCTGGTGCAGGCCCTGCGCTACGCAATGGGCGATGGCGGTGTCGAGGTACCCCAGGATGCAGCGGCACGCCCCCTGTTCCTGGCCGCGGCGCGCATCCGCTCCCCGCATGCGGACGACGCCCCCACGCTGGCCGCCTACGGCGACCTGGGCCCCGGCGGCCCGCTGCACCCTCGCCTGGGCTGGCATGTCTTGAGCCGCAGCACCGAGTACGGCTACACCTTCCACCACCTGTACCTCACACACCAACCCACGCTGCAGCCGCAGGAGCACTCGCAGCCCCACCACACCGCCCTGGCCCTGTGCGCCAAGCACCTGGCCGACACGCGCTGGAGCATCGAGCACGAGGCTGCCCACATCCGCTTTGTAGCCAGCCTGCTGCCCTCGGGCCTGGAGCCGCTGTTTGCCGAAGCCGCAAACACCATGGGCAACAACGTTGACTGGGACGAGGCCCAGTGGCAGAACCGCGCCTACCTCGACCTGCTGCTGGAACCCACCACCCCGCTCACCCCCATGGCCTTGCTGCTGCTGGCCGTGGCCCTGGCGGGCAAGGAGCCCGGACAGACGGCTCTGGCAGTGGACGCGCTGGTGCTGGGCGTGCAGGACGGCCGGCTGGACACCACCGCCCTGGGCGACACACTGGCCCGCCTGTGGGCCACGCCCCTGGTCAAGGGCCCGCGCTATGCCAGGAGCCTGGCGGCCGCAGCCCAGGCCCATACGGCCATGCCAGCGGCGGTGTTTGCGCTGCTGTGCGCCATGGTGCAAGAGCCCATGACCACCTGGCGCAAGGACCAGGCCCCCTTGCTGGAATTGTTGCTGGAGCTGCACTTGGCGCATGGCCTGGCCCTGCCCGACAGCACCCGGACCGTACTGGCGGCGATGAAGCTGGGCGGCAAGGGCAAGACGGCACAGCAGCAGTTGCTGGGCAAGTAAATACGCGTTCATACGGATTGGCATTCGACCGCATAGCTAGGCGGGAAGCCGCAGACAGTGCTGTAGCACGGCAAGGCGAACCAACGACGCTAGACGGTTGAAGGCGAATCCGTATCAGCCGTAGCGCAGGCCCGCGCTGGCCGCAAACCCCTTGGGATCGAACCGGCTCCAGGCCGTGCCCCAGGGAAAAGCCACGTCACCGTTGCCGAAGTGGCGGCCCAGCTGCTTGCCCAGGGCCTGGCGCACGAAGGCGATCTCGTTGTCGATGGCCTTCTGGGTGGGCCAGCCGTCCTCTTCCTCGGCGCCGGGCAGGCCCACGCCGATGAGCACCATGTTCAGGAGCCCTTCGTGAAAGCCCAGCGACAGCCAGCAGGGCTTGGCGCCCAGGTCGAAGCCGTGCAACGACAGCCAGGCGTAGCTGTTGCCATGCTCATGCGAGCCGCCAAAGTATTCGGCAAGCAAGGCCTGCACATCCTGCCTGCGCAGGCCCTTGCCCACCACCCGCCCCGAGGGCTGCAGCGCCAGGCTGCCATCGGCGGGGTAGATCTCCAGGCGCTCGTGCTGCGGCATGCGCTCACCGGCCGCGCCGCGCCACCAGCCAGCCCCCGAACCAGCAGCCCGCCACGGTGAAGAACGCATTGGCCAGGTCGAACCACCAGTCCCAGCCCGAGCCCGTGCCGATGGCCAAGCCGATGGAGATGGCGGTGAGCAGGGCCGCCACCACCAGGTTGTTGGCGTAGGGGTGGGCCGGTGCCAGCCGCGCCGTGACATAGCCGCCCGGTATGCACATGGCCCCGCCCGCCAGCAGCAGTGCCAGCGTGCCCAGGTTGCCATCCAGGAACTCGGTGACCGCCTGCGCCATCTGCGCGTCGCCACCCCCTTGCGACTGGAACCACCACGAGGCCAGGTACCACAGCCCATAGGCAATGGCGGGGAGCAGCACCAGCATCAACACGACGCCGGCAAGAATGGCTTTGAAACTGAATCGGTGCACGAACGACATCCTTTGCCACGTTGAGGTGGCCCGATGGTACGCGCAGCCAAAGTCCGTTGGCAGGCTGCAGGCATTCAGCCCGGCGCAGATCCCCCAGCCTGCTGCAGGGCCTGGCGGCGCTGGGCGAAGCGTGCCGCCCATTCCGAGACAGGCATGAAGCTCGGATCGGTGCGCACCACGCGCTCGGTCTGGGCCCAGATGGCCTCGTCGTCCTGGTCCAGGTCCAGCGGGTCGCCGTGGGGCTGGCTCACGTACCAGGGGGTGTCCAGGTACACCTCCACGGTGTTGTCTTCGGGGTCCATGCAGTAGATGGAGATCGCGTTGCCGTGGTTCAGGCCGCGCATCTTGGTCGCGCCCAGGGCCAGGGCACGGCGGCGCGCCTCGCGCAGGTGGTCGATGGTCTGGACCTTGAAGGACAGCTGCATCACCGTGCTGGGCGATTCGGCCACGCGCCCGCCGGCCAGCACCAGTTGGTGGTGCTGGTCGTCGCGCCCGCTCAGGAACACGATCTCGAAGCGGAAGGTGACGCCCTCGCCCCGGTCGGTCTCCTGCATGTCGAACACGCCGGTGTAAAAGCGTTTCATCACCTCCAGGTCGCGGCAGAAGATGCCGCAGTGCGAGAGGTTGGCGCTGTAGGGTGGGTTCATGGTGGCGGCCTCCATGGGGTCAGGGGATGAGGACGAGCTTGCCCAGCGTGCCACCGCTGTCCAGCAGCTCGTGCGCCTGGCGGGCCTGCGCCAGCGGCAGGCGCATGGCGCGCGGTGCGCGCACCTGGCCGCTGGCCATGAGCGCAATGGCCTGCTCCATCAGGCCACGGCGCTGTGCGATGTCAGCATCCACCGCGTGGATGGAGAAGGTGCGGATGGCCAGGCTCTTGGCCAGCAGCTTGCGCAGCTCGTCGAACACGTCGCTCGACGGCGGGCCGGCGAGGATGTTGTACGACACCGCCATGCCCGAGGGCGCCAGCGAGCGCAGGCAGGCGATGAAGAGCGCCGCGCCCACATGGTCGAAGGCCAGGTCCACGCCCCGCCCGCCGGTGAGCTCCATCACGCGCTGCGGCAGGGCTTGCACGTCATCGCCATGGACGAGGTCGGTGACTCCGTTCTCCAGCGCAAAAGCGCGCTTTTCCGGCGTGGAGGCGGTGCCGATCACGCGCAGCCCGCGCGAGCGCGCCACCTGTGCCAGCGCCGTGGCCACGCCGCCGGCCGCGCCAGGCACCAGGATGGCCTGCGCCGGCAGGTTGCCGTTGCTCGCCAGCAGCGCCAGCGCGAGCTGGAAGTTGCCCAGGCTCACCGCGTCGTCGAAGCCAATGCTGGCGGGCAGCACGAAGGGCACGGCCTGGTCCACGCAGATGGCCTGCACGTAGCAGCCGCCGCGCTGGGGCAGCTCGCGCGCGCTGACCAGCACGCGGTCGCCAATGGCCAGACGGCTGGCGCCAGGGCCCACGGCGTCCACCACGCCGGCCAGCTCATTGCCGGGCACGGCGGGCAGCGGGGGCATCCATTTGTAGGTGCCGTTGCGGATCAGCACGTCCGGCCCGCCCGCGCCGATGGCGTGGGCGCGCACGCGCACTTCGCCGGGGCCCGGCTGGGGTTCGGGCAGGTCCACGAGCGACAGCACCTCGGGGCCGCCGGTGACCTGCAGCTGCACGGCCTTCATCGTCATGGTGGTGTGTGCCGCCATGCTCAGCGCTGCCCGTCGTGCACGGAGACCTGCTCGCGCGTGAGCCCGCCCAGGCGCGAGTGGACGCGCCCGCCATCGGCCATCACCAGCGCGAACAAAATCTCGTTGGGGCGCGGCGCGTCCTGAATGCCCACCTCGGTGCTGTTGAAGTGGCTGCGCACATAGGCCGCATGGATGTAGTGCAGCGGCACCATCAGCCGGTAGCCCGTGGCCGCCACGGCCTTGGCCGCCGGCACGATGGCCTTGGGCTCGCCCAGCACCTGGCGCATGGCCCAGCCGCCCGCCTCGTGCCAGACCGCGCCGTGCTCCAGCTCGCCGTTGACACCGACGATGGCCGCCTTGCTGTAGGCCTGCACGTTCTCCTTGCCCAGGGTGTCCACCAGCTCCTGCGCCAGCAGGGTGCCCAGGCTGCGCAGCTCGGCCATGAAGGGCAGCAGGTCCGGTTCGTAGCGGCCGGCATAGGGGTTGTGGATCACCGCGCAGGCTGCGGCCACGCGCAGCGGCTGCTGCGCTGGCGGGCCGCCTTCGTGGTAGATGGTCTCAATGCTGAGGCTGCGTTTGCGGATGGCGATCAGAGTCATGCGAAAAGTCTTTCCGTGAATTTTTCAAGCGTTCATTGTTTCGGTATCTTGGCATCGGCCACCACCTGCTGCCACTTTTCGATCTCGTGGCTGACCATGGCCTTCATCTCTTCGGGCGTGCTGCCGCGCGCTTCGCCGCCCATGTCCTCCAGCCGCTGGCGCACGGCGGGCGCCTGCAGCGCGCGCAGGGCCTCGGCGTTCAGGCGCTCAACCACGGCCCGGGGCGTGCCGGCCGGTGCCATCAGGCCGGCCCACGAGCGCACGTCGTAGCCGGCCACGCCCTGCTCGGCCACGGTGGGCACGTTGGGCAGGCCCGGCCAGCGCTGCGGGCCGGTGGTGGCAATGGCGCGCAGCTTGCCCGCCTGGATGTTGGCCATCACCGCCGTGGGCGGCGCGATGATGAAGGGCACATCCCCCGCCAGCAAGGCGGTGAGCGAGGCGGCATCGCCCCGGTAGGGCACGTGCAGCAGGTCCACCCGCGCCAGCCTGGCCAGCAGCTCGCCCGCCAGGTGGTGGGTGGATCCCACCCCCGCCGTGCCATAGGCCACCGTGCCGGGCGCTGCCTGTGCGTTGGCGATCACCTCGCGCAGCCCCTGCACCTTGGCGCTGGCGTTGACCACCACCAGAAAGGGGAAGTAGGTGACGGTGGAGACCATCTCGAAATCGGCCACCGACTTGTAGGGCAGCGTGTTGTACAGCGCTCCCGCCACCGCATGGCCACCGGTGGCCAGCAGCAGCGTGTAGCCGTCGGGCTTGGCGCGCGCCACGGTGGTGGCGGCAATGGTGCCGCCCGCGCCGGACTGCGCTTCCACCACCACGGACTGGCCCAGCGCCCGGGCCATCTCCATGCCCACTGCGCGGGCGATGGCGTCGGCATTGCCGCCGGGCGCAAAGCCCTGGTAGAGCTTGATGGCCCGCTCCGGGTAGGCCTGGGCCAGGGCCGGCAACGCCGGCCACGCAACGGCAGCTGCACTGCAGGCAGCCAGCAGGTGTCTTCTGTTCATGGTGTTTGTCTCCATGGGCGGCGGCCGCGTGGGGCTTGGCTCTACCCTTGCGTGGTGAATGGGTGAATACAGGTGGGCCGTGCTCAGCCCTGGGCGACCACCGGGTTGCGCAGCAAGCCGATGGCCTCGATCTCCACCTCCACCACATCGCCGGGCTTCATGTACTGCGGGGGCTTCTTGCTCCAGCCCACGCCGGCCGGCGTGCCGGTGATGATCACGTCGCCGGGCACCAGCGTGAAGATGGTCGATGCATAGGCGATGAGGCGCGGGATGGAGAAGATCATGTGGCCCGTGTGGCTGGACTGCACCACGGCGCCGTTCAGCCGCGTCTCCAGCTTGAGCTCGCGGCCAGGGGCGATCTCGTCGGCCGTCACCATCCAGGGGCCAAAGGCGCCGGTGGACTCGAAGTTCTTGCCCGATGCGATCTGCTTGGCATGGAACTGCCATTCGCGCACGCTGGCATCGTTGTAGCAGCTGTAGCCTGCAATGTGCGCCCAGGAGTCGGCCTCGCTGATGTCGCGCCCCTCCTTGCCGATGATGACGGCCAGCTCGCCCTCCCAGTCCAGCGACTCCGACACGTGCGGCCGCACGATGGGGCCCTGGTGCGGCGTCTGCGAGCGCCAGACGCGCAAAAAGATCGGCGGCTGCTCGGACAGCTCGCGGTGCATGCCGGCGGCCAGCACCTCCTGGTGGTGGTCCATGTAGTTGCGCACCGCGCAGACGATCTTCTCGGGGCGGGGGATCACGGGCAGGTACACCACGTCGGCCAGCTTCGCATCGGCACCCAGCCCGGCCACCAGCGCATCGCGGCGCGCGAAGTCGGGGCTGGCGATGAAGTCGGCCAGCGTGGCGTGGCCCGTGCGTGCCGCCAGTTCCGCCACGCCATCGTCGACGACAACGCCCCAGGTTTCACGGCCGGTGATCGAGTAGGACATCAGTTTCATGGGTTTCCTTCAAGGGATGGGAGAGGTGAATGGAAAGGCGACCCGAAGTGAATGCTTCCAGCCGCACGACTTGGTGCATGAAGTTATTTTTATGCATAAAACACCGTAAATGCATAGTGGTTTACACCAAGCACAAAATTGAAGAGGCACGAAAAGGCCTGCCAGAGGGCGGTGCCGCAGGCGATCAAGAGGGTGAAAGTTGGCTGGGGGATGCGGCAGCTTGACCCTCTCCTGCGGGCGCCAGGCAGGCAGGGGCGAACCCGCAGCGGCGTGTCGCCTGGTCTGCGTGGATGCGGATACGGGTTACAGGTCGCCGAGTGCCGGGCGAGGTGGCCCCAGGAGGGGCCGCGGGCTCAGCCCACCTGCTGCTCGACCTGGGCCAGCACGGCCATCACATTGCGCTGGGTGCTCAGAATGTGCTCTTCGAGCAGCGCGCAGGCCGTGTCCGTATCGCGCCGCAGGGTGGCGTCCATGAGCTTGCGGTGTTCGTTGGACTTGTGCTTGAAGCTCTTGCGAAAACGCGCGGAATAGCGCCGATACCGCTCTGCCTGGTCGAACAGGCTGGCACTCATCGCGCGCAGCCGTTCCGAAGGGCTGGCGGAAATCAGCGCCATATGAAAGGCGGTGTGCAGGTCGGTCCAGCCCTCGTCCAGGATGGCGGGGCCATTGCCCAGGCGGCTCTCCACCTTTTCAAGCCGGTGGAAGGCCCCCACCACCGAGGCCTCCCACGCATCGTCGCCATGGGCGATGGACTCGCGCAGCGCCTGCACGTCCAGCATCACGCGCATGCGGGTGATGTCGGCCAGGTCTTCTTCCGAAATCGCCGCCACCCGAAAACCGCGCCGCTCGTCGGAACGGATCAGCCCCTCCTGGGCCAGGCGGCTCAGGGCCTCGCGCAGCGGGCTGCTGGAAAAACCATACGCCGTCTGCAACTCGTCGAGCTTGAGCTTGGCACCGGCACCGTAGGTACCGCTGAGCACATCGTGGCGCAGTTGTGCAAACGCCTGGTCAACCAGGGGCGGTGTGCGCGTGGGCGTTTCTTTTTTGTACATGTTTTGAATTTTATGCATAAACTCAAGCCATTGAAAGAAGGAGCAAACCCCAGTGACCGCCAACCCGAACGCCGCCCCCCTCCGCCTCGTTGCCATATCGGGCAGCATCCGCCGCGCATCGCACTGCACGGCCGTGCTGCGCAGCCTCACGCCGCTGTTGCCCCCCGCAGTCACGCTGGAGCTGTTCCCCCTGGATGACGTGCCCATGTACAACGCCGACCTCGATAGCGACAGCCCGCCCGCCGCCGTGGCGCAGCTCAAGGCTGCCATCGCGGGGGCCGACGGCCTGGTGATCTGCTCGCCCGAGTACAACTACGGCATCCCCGGCGTGCTCAAGAACGCCATCGACTGGGCATCGCGTCCGGGCTTCGCCTCGCCGCTCAAGGGCAAGCCGGTGCTGGTCATGACCGCATCGCCCGGCACGGCCGGCGGCGTGCGCGCGCAGGCCCAGATCCGTGACGCCCTGGCCGCCACGCTGGCCCGGCCGCTGGTGCGCCAGCACATCGCCATCGCGGGCGTGGCCACCCGCATCCAGGACGGCCGCCTGGTGGACGAGCCGACCCTGGGCTTCATCCAGGCTGGCCTGGTGGACCTGCTTGGCGAGATCCGCTGGCTGGCCCAACGACCCACATGACATCCGACACCCACCTCCCCGGCAACACCGAATCCCTGCTGCTGGACCTGGAGGCCCAGCGCTGCAATGCCATGAAGCGCGCCGACTTTGCACGGCTGCGCGAGATCCTGCACCCCGGCCTCACCCACGTGCATGCCAAGGGGAAGACGGACGACTACGACGGCTATTTCCGCTCCGGCGGCACGCATGTCGATTACCAGCAGATCGACCGGTCCGAGCTCCAGGTGCAGGTGCTGGGCACCAGCGCCGTGATGACCGGCAGGCAACTGCTGGTGGCGGTGCGCAAGGACGGCACCGGCACCGTGCGCATCGACTCGCGCGTGCTTCAGGTGTGGACGCAGGAGGATGGCGGCGCCTGGCGGCAGATCGCGTTCCAGACCACGCCGCTGGAGATGAGCATCACCTGACCATCACCCCGGTGGTCAGCACAGCACCGGTTCAGACGGCGGGGCTGGCCGGGCCCGCCAGCGGCCAGGGCGAGCGCCGGTCCATGAGGTGCTGCGGCCCCAGGTCGGCACAGCAGGTGGCGCCCAGCATCGCCAGGTTGCGGTCCAGCTCAGCGCGCAGCAGGCCGATGGCGGCGCTGACGCCCGCCTCGCCATCCACGGCGGCGGCGTAGTTGAACGGGCGGCCCACGAAGACCGCCTGCGCGCCCAGCGCGAGGGCCTTGGCCACGTCGGTGCCGCGGCGGATGCCGCCGTCGAGCATCACCACCATGGCACTGCCGGCCTGCTCGGCAATGGCGGGCAGCACGCGCAGCGGGGCCACGGCGCCATCGAGCTGGCGGCCACCGTGGTTGCTGACGATGATGCCGTCCACCCCGTGCTGGCGCGCAAGGACCGCATCGTGCGGGCTGAGGATGCCCTTGACCACCAGGGCCCCGCGCCACTGGCTGCGGATGCGTGCGATGTGGCTCCAGTCGAAGTGGTCGCGCCCCGAAAAGTCGCGCTGCACGCGCGACGACAGGATGGGCGCACCCCGCTCGGCAAACGAGTTCTCGAAATGCGGCATGCCATGGCGCACCAGCGTGCGCAGCAAGGTGCCCGCCAGCCAGCGCGGGCGCACCAGCCCATCCCACGCCAGGCGCAGGCTGGGGCGCAGCGGGGTGGAAAAGCCCGCGCGCAGGTTGTTCTCGCGGTTGCCGGCCACAGGGATGTCCACCGTGACCACCAGGGTCTGCACACCGGCTGCAGCCACGCGCTGCAGCAGCGCATCGATGCGCTCGGGCTTGCCGGGCAGGTAGGCCTGGAACCAGGTGCCGGGGGCCGCTGCCATCACCTCCTCCAGCCGGATCAGCGAGCTGCCGCTTTGCACTGCCGGAATGCACGCCGCGGCCGCTGCCCGCGCCAGCACCACATCGCCCCGGTAGGCAGACAGCGCCGCGATGCCCATGGGCGCGATGCCGAAGGGGCTGGCGTAGCGGGTGCCGAACAGCGTGACACCTTGATCGCGCTGCGCCACGTTGCACAGCACACGCGGCACCAGCGCCAGTTCGTCGAAGGCCTGCCGGTTGTCGGCCAGGGCGCGGTTGTCCTCGGTCGCGCCAGCGATGTAACCAAAGATCGGGCGCGGCAGCACGCGGCGCGCGGCGGCCTCGAAGTCGCCGAGCGAGAGCAGGTCGCGCGTGCGCCCGCTGCGGCGCGTGCCGTCGAAGGCTTGCCAGGGGTTGATGGCGGGGGCGGCAGAAGTGGACATCGCGGGAGTTCCATGGAAATGAGGACCGAAAGACAGTGTCTTGCATTAGCATTCCGCAAGAAAGCGAATTTAGAAGAATCACTTTGTTCGCTAAATAGAAACAAAATCCATGACGCTCAAGCAACTCGAAGCCTTCTACTGGGCCGCCACCTGCAGCAGCTTTGCCCTGGCCGCAGAGCGCGTGCACCTGTCGGTTTCGTCCCTGTCCAAGCGCATCGCCGAACTGGAGGCATCGCTGGGACAGGTGCTGTTCGACCGCGCCGGCCACCGCGCCGCGCTGACCGAGGCCGGCACGCGCCTGGTGCCCCTGGCCGGCGCCCTGCTCCAGCAGGCCGACCTGGTGCACCAGGCCATGGGCGCCACCGCCGGCCTGCGCGGCCCCTGCCGCCTGGGTGTGGGCGAGCTCACGGCACTGACCTGGCTGCCGCGCCTAGTGGCGGCCATCGCCAGCGCCCACCCCGACCTGGAGGTGAGCGTGCATGTGGACGTGGGCGCCGCCCTGGCCGAGCGGCTGGACAAGGGCGAGCTCGACGTGGCGGTGATCGCCGGGCCGGCGAGCCGCAACGCACTCACTTCGGTGCCCATCGCGCAGGCCGCCTTCACCTGGTGCGCCAGCCCTGCGGTGGCTGCGGGGCTGGCGGCCATGGATGCCAACGCCCTGCAGGCCCACCCCCTGGTCAGCCTGCCCCAGGGCTCGGGCGTTACCCACCTCATCGACGACTGGCTGCGCCAGGCCAGCGCGCAACCCGCACGCCGCCTGTTCTGCAACCACTGGGGCGCCATCGCTGGCCTGCTGGCGCACAGTGGCGGTATCGGCCTGCTGCCGCAGGGCTGGGCGCGGGCGCTGTTCGAGCGCGGAGTGTTGCAGGAACTGCCCAGCCCCGTGCCGCTGGGGCTGCTGGACTACGCGCTGCACCACCGGCGCGATGACCTGCGGCCGCTGGTGGGAGCGCTGCGGGAGATGGCGGTGCGCGAGGCGGACTTTGCGGTGGTGGGGAGTGTGTTTTGAAGCAAGAAGCAAGCAGCGACGGCAGCCAGCTACAGCGCCCTTACATCGCTAGGGCTGTGTCTGGATGGCGTGCACAACCATCTCGGCACCATCAAGGTCAATGGACTTTCGCCAGACATGCTTCTTGTTGTCAACCGCACTGAAATCGCCCCGGTATGCCTTGTGGGCAAGTTGCGTCTTGAGAGAGGGGCCCAGATTCGGCACCGCATCAACCCAGGAAATGAATCCCCGAAAGTTGCTGTGGCTGCTCTGCGCGATGTGGGTCGCGCCCTTGAATGAAATGACGTAGGTATACAGAGGCATTGGCAAGCTGATTGAGTTGGAGGCAGTAAGGCTCTAGCGATCTTGTCACCCAACCCACGGCAGCGCAATCCTGCAACAGACCTCCGCTGCGACTTCAGGCAGAATCCCCGGCCCTCCACGCCACAGGCTCTGCCCCATGACTGCCCCGACGACCATCGACATCGCCCAGTCCACCCCTACCGGCGGCGCCATTGCCCGCATCGTGATGGCGCACTACGCCCTGGGCGACGTGGCCCACTGCGTGCTGATGCGGCGCGGGTACAACCAGGTGTACGAGCTGCGCTTTGCCGATGGCCGGCAGGCCGTGGCGCGGCTGTGCGTCGACCGCCCGCGCGGCGCACCCAATACGGCCTACGAGACGGCGATGCTATGGCACCTGAAGGCCGCAGGCGCCCCTGTCGCAGCGCCCCTGGCCGCGCGTGATGGCGCGGCCAGCATCGACCTGCCGCTGCCCGAGGGGCCACGCCCGCTGGTGCTATTCGAGCACCTCCCGGGCGAATGGCCGGGCGAGTCGGTGCCGGACACCGAGGCCACAGGCCGAGGCCTGGCCTTGCTGCATGAATTGGCGCAGGGCTACGCGGGCCCGCCCAGCCTGTACCAGCTCGACCTGCCCGACCTGCTGCGCGCGCCGCTGCAGCAACTGTGTGCGGCACCCGCGATGGACGACGGCCTGCGCGCCGACTACACAGCGCTGGCCGAGCGCCTGGACGAGCGCATCACCGCCCTGCTGCCCACGCTCACCCGCGTGGCATGCCATGGCGATTGCCACGGCGCCAACAACTTCATGAGCGATGGGCCGGATGGCACCCGCGTGGCCTCGTTCTTCGACTTCGACGACACCGGCCCTGGGCTGTTGGCCTATGAGCTGTGTGTTTATTTGTGGAACAACCTGCCGCGCAAGGTGGACGGTGTGCTCGACGAGGCCGGGCTTATGCGCTGGCGCCACTACCTGGCGGGCTACCGCAGCGTGCGTCCGCTGGCCCAGGCAGACGTCGATGCGATTGCCGCCTTTCTGACCGTGCGGCAGTTCTGGATCATGGGCGAGACGGCCGGGCGCTATGCCACCTGGGGCACGCAGACCATGCCGACAAGCCAACTGCGCAGAGTGCTCAAGATCATGGAGTATTGGGCGTCGTTCAAGACGCCGGAGTGAGCTGCAACGGCGTGCGGGCCTGTCAATCGAGCGGTGCGCCCGCATCCGTCACTGCCTGCCATCGCTTCTTCATCTCGCTTGCGGGACGTTATGGCACGGTGGTGGTGATGGTTGTTGCGTGCTTTGGTGGAGGGCGGAGGCCGGGGTGTGCGCCCGGCGGCGCAGTAACTTTCTCTTGCGTCGCCAAGAGAAAGTCACCAAAGAGAAGGCGACCCCGCTGCCCGTGTCCCCCTCGCACTCCGTACGAGGGGGCAGCCTGCGATGCTCGGC
>NZ_JAUZDX010000038.1 GCF_030704685.1 Acidovorax sp. A1169 | reverse complement strand
CCTAGCTACCCTTTAACCCCACCGCCAGGTTGAACAGCAGCTTGCCCGGCTCTTGGTCCACCCGGTCGAAGACGAAGTAGCCGTGGCGATCGAACTGGAAAATTTCGTTCCTGTGGGCATGGCCCAGCGAGGGTTCTTCGATGAAGTTCTTGGCGCTCGCGTCGGGCTGGGCTTCGAGGAACAGGCGGTCATACTCCGCACTTCGGACTGCACGCCGTAGACGGCGCTCACCCAGGTGAAGGCGACATTGACCATGGCGACGTGGGCGCCGGTAGGAGGGGCATTCCTCGGGTCAGGTATCACGGACTCCAGTATCGGTGATCGTGCCGCTTGCTGGCACGCCCGAGCATCAACTGGGTGGGCAGGGGAGGTCTGGCAGGCGCTCATTGCTTGTCTGTCCATGGATTGAACAGTTGCACAGACAGCCCCGCAAAGTCTTTGGTATTGCGCGTTACGAGTACCAGGTCATGCACCAGCGCGGTGGCAGCGAGCAGGCTGTCGATGGCGGGCAGGGGGCGCCCGGCGGCGCCAACCAGCCTGCCCCATCGATCAGAGACAGGCGCGTCCACAGACAGTACACGGCCCGTGAAGAAAAGCGGCAGATCCGTTTCGAGCCAGTCGGTCAGTACCTGGCGTCGCTGCGCGTCCGATGCAACCTCTATCCCTTTGCGAATTTCGCCTAGGGTCAATACGCTGAGGAACAGTGTGCTGGGCGGGCGTCTGTTGAACCAGTCCACCACACCATGATCGGGCGCCTTGCGTCGCAACTCGGAAAGCACATTGGTGTCGATCAGGTAGCTCATGGAAACGGCCTAGAACCCCGTCTCGCGCGTCAGGCTGGCGTCGCGTTCAAACTCCACATCGTCGGCTCCGAACAGGGGCGACCGCTGCATGAAGTCCACCAGCGAGCCTTGCGCCTGCGAAAGCCGGTCGAAGGTTTCGCGGGAAACCACGACGGCGACCGACTTTCCGTGCACGGTAATGTCCTGCGGCTGGCTCTGGGCGGATTTCACCAGTTCGGACATGCGGGCCTTGGCGTCCTGCATTTGCCATGTTTGCATAGTGCTCCTGGATATCTGACTAGACAGGTCAGATTGTAGACCGCAAGCGCTGAAACAGCAAAGGCGCCCATGGCGCCTTTGTCTAGGTGAAGCTTATTTCCCCCACGAATCCTTCAACCCCACCGCCAGATTGAACACCGGCTTGCCCGGCTGATGGTCCACCCGGTCGGCCACAAAGTAGCCGTGCCGTTCAAACTGGAACTTGTCGTCCGGCATCGCGTTGGCCAGGGAGGGCTCCACGATGGCCGTCACGGTCTTCAGGCTGCTAGGGTTCAAGCCTTCGATGAAGTCCTTGCCCCCCGCGTCGGGCTGGGCTTCGAGGAACAGGCGGTCGTACATGCGCACTTCGGCATTCACGCCGTCGGCCACTCCCACCCAGGTGATGGCGGCCTTGACCTTGACAGTGTCGGCGCCGGGGGTGCCGCTCTTGGTGTCAGGCACCACGGTGGCCAGCACTTCGGTGATCTTGCCGTCGGCGTCCTTGGTGCAGCCGGTGCACTCGATGACGTAGCCGCCCTTCAGGCGCACCTTGTTGCCCGGGAACAGGCGCTTGTAGCCCTTGGGGGGCACTTGCTCGAAATCCTCGCGCTCGATCCACACCTCTTTGCCGATGGTGAAGTGGCGCTCGGGGCTTTCCACGCCTTCGGGCGGGTGGGGCAGCGAGGGCAGGGTGCAGGGCTCCAGGTGGCCGGCGCCCATGACCTCGTCCCAGTTGGTGAGCACCAGCTTGACGGGGTTGAGCACGGCCATGCCGCGGAAGGCCTTGAGCTCCAGGTCTTCGCGCAGACAGCCTTCCAGCGTGCTGTAGTCGATCCAGCTGTCGCTCTTGGTCACACCGATGCGATCGGCAAACACCTGCAGCGATTCGGGCGTGTAGCCGCGGCGGCGCAGGCCGACGATGGTGGGCATGCGCGGGTCGTCCCAGCCGCTCACCTTGTGGTCGTACACCAGTTGGGCCAGCTTGCGCTTGCTGGTGATCACGTAGGTGAGGTTCAGGCGCGAGAACTCGTATTGGCGGGGGGGCGGGTTGCCCAGCAGGCCGCCTTCGGTGAGGCGCTCCAGCAGCCAGTCGTAGAAGGGGCGCTGGTCTTCGAACTCCAGCGTACACAGGCTGTGGGTGATCTGCTCCAGCGCGTCCTCGATGGGGTGGGCATAGGTGTACATCGGGTAGATGCACCAGGTATCACCGGTGTTGTGGTGCGTTGCGCGGCGGATGCGGTAGATCGCCGGGTCGCGCATGTTGATGTTGGGGCTGGCCATGTCGATCTTGGCGCGCAGCACCATGGAGCCGTCTTCGTGCTCGCCGTCGCGCATTTCGCGAAAGCGCTTGAGGTTTTCGGCCGGCGTGCGGGCGCGGAAGGGGCTGTCGACGCCGGGTTTGCCGAAGTCGCCGCGGTTGGCGCGCATCTGCTCCACGGTCTGCTCGTCCACGTAGGCGTGGCCGGCCTCGACCAGGTATTCGGCCGCGCGGTACATGAAGTCGAAATAGTCGCTGGCCTGATAGGGGGCTGCGTTCGGGCTGCCGTTCCAGTCAAAGCCCAGCCATTTGACGGCATCGATGATGCTGTTGACGTATTCGGTGTCTTCTTTTTCAGGATTGGTGTCGTCAAAGCGCAGGTGGCACACGCCGCCGTAGTCGCGCGCCAGGCCAAAATTGATACAAATGCTCTTGGCATGGCCGATGTGCAGGTAGCCATTGGGTTCGGGCGGGAAGCGCGTGCGGATCTTGGCCGGGTCGGGCTGGCCCTTGGCGTGGTGGGCAGCATCGCCTGGCGTGCCACCCCATTGGCGGCTGGCGTAGGTGCCCTTGTCCAGGTCCTGTTCGATGATCTGGCGCAGGAAGTTGCTCGTCTTGGCGGTCTCAGGGGCCGCTTCGGGGGCTGCGGCAGTGGTGTTGGCTGGGGTGGACGTGGTCATGGGCCCATTTTATGGGCAGGCCGGGCCGCTTGCTGCGGTGCAGCGCGGCCAGGGGCGCCAGGGGGCTCGCAGCGCGCTGCAGCCGGGGCCTACAGCGCCGGACTTGTAACACCGCGGCCCCCCTAAAACAGCCTGCGTGCGCAGGCGATTTCCTGCCGAACCCTGCAACTGGAGCATTCTGGTGTGAACTATTGCGCAGGAGTGCGCACTCACGTGTACGTAAAGAAACAATAAAGATGGTGTTTCGTGCCATCCTTTCGGACATCTGGTGCGTTGAGTACCAGTGAGGCGAATCCCAACCAAGGGTGCCGCCTCCACTACCAGGAGATTTACATGACGAAAACCCGTTCTATCCAGTCCATGGCCGCCGCCGCTGGTGTGGCCCTGGCGCTATTTGCAGCCGCCGGCTCCGCCCAGGCCCGCAGCGATGTCAACTGGTCGATAGGCCTGAATTCGCCAGGTGTGGTGGTGGGCGTGGGCAACGGCTACCCGGTGTACTCTGCCCCGGCGCCTGTCTACTACGCGCCGCGCCCGGTGTACTCGGCCCCTGCGCCGGTGTACTACGCACCGCCCCCACCGGTGTACTACGCGCCTCCCCCACCCGCGTATTACTACCGCGGCGGCGGATACGGCCACGGCCATCGCCACCACGGTCATGGCCACGGCCATGGCCGTTGGGACCGCTGACCTGCTGCGCCTGGCGCGCCCGTAAGGGCCGCCAAGCCCTGCGCCACTCCTTTGGGGGTGGCCAGGGGCTCTGTGCGACGGTGGCGGGCACCGCATAATCCCGCGTTGGCAGGGAGCGTTTTTGGCGCTTCCACCTCGGCTTGCCTGGCAAACGATCGGCAGGCCCATCCCAACGCCCGGAGAGCTGCTGCACCATGTCGTCTGCCCAGAAGAAAACCGTTTTTGTCCTGAATGGCCCCAACCTGAACCTGCTGGGCACACGCGAACCCGCCGTGTACGGCGCGCACACCCTGGCCGATGTCGAGCAGATGTGCGTTGAGGCCTGCGAGCGCCACGGTTTTGCGCTGCGCTTCCACCAAAGCAACCACGAAGGCGCGCTGGTGGACTGGATCCACGAGGCCGGCCGCCTGCATGCTGCTGGTGAACTGGCCGGTGTGGTGCTCAATGCCGGGGCCTACACGCACACCAGCGTGGCCCTGCACGACGCTACCAAGGGCACGGCCATCACGCTGATCGAGCTGCACATCAGCAATGTGCACGCCCGCGAAGCCTTCCGCCACCACTCCTACATCGCCGCAGCGGCCAAGGCCGTGATGTGCGGCTTTGGCGTGCGCGGCTATGCGCTGGCCATCGACGGCCTGGCGGGCATGTGATGGCCGCTGGGGACGACGAGGACCACAACCCCGCAGCCCCTGCGCGCGAGGTCGCCCGCCTGCCTTCCCCCGAGATCGACCGCCTGCGGGCGCCGGCGCAGCGCCATACCACGCCCTGCGGCAGCGGCGACATGGTGTGGCACAGCTGGGGCGAGGCTTCTGAGAGCCAGCCCCCGCTGGTGCTGCTGCACGGCGGCAGCGGCAGCTGGACGCACTGGGTGCGCAACATCGAACCCCTGGTGGCCGCCGGCCGCCAGATCTGGATACCCGACCTGCCGGGCTTTGGCGACTCGGCCACCCCGCCGGAGGGCGGCGATGCCGATGCCTTGGTCGAGCCCATGGCTGATGGCTTGCGCGCGCTGTTCGGCCCGCAGCCGGTGGACCTGGTGGGCTTTTCGTTCGGCGGGCTCACCGCTGGGCTCACGCTGGCGGCCCACCCCGAACTGGCGCGCCAGCTGGTGGTGGTGGGTGCCCCCGCCATGGGCGTGGTGGCCGAGCGGCCCGTGCGCTTGAAGGGCTGGCGCCACCTGCCGCCCGCCGAGCAGCTCGACATGCACCGTTACAACCTGGCCGCGCTGATGCTGCGCGACCCGGCACTGGTGGAGGGCCTGGCGCTTGAAGTGCATGTGGGCAATGTGGTGCGCGACCGCATGACGCGCCGCCGCCTGGCGCGCACCGACATCCTGGCCCGCTCGCTGCCGCAGGTGACCTGCCCTGTGCACGTGATCTACGGCGAAGCCGATGCGCTGTACCAAGGCTTCATGGCCGAGCTGGAGGCTGCGTATGCCGCCGCCGTGCCGGATTTTCGCGGCATGGCCCTGGTGGCCGATGCCGGGCACTGGGTGCAGTTCGAGCGGCCAGAGGCTTTTTTACAGACGCTGCTGGCGGCGTTGGCCGATGGCGCGGCGGGCCGAAGGGGCTGACATGGCAGACACCCCGCTCGACCCCAAGCCACCGGCGCCTGCCGCAGCAGCCGCAGCCTTGCCCGAGGCAGCGCCACGTCCACCGCGCCCGCCGCAGGAGGCCCCGCGCGTGAACGGCCAGGTCGCCGTGCTGCAGGTCGACGAGCGCGAGGTCGACATCACCGCCATGCGCGCCCAGGGTGCCGGCGGGCAGAACGTCAACAAGGTCTCAAGCGCCGTACACCTGCGCTTCGACATCGCCGCGTCTTCGTTGTCCGAAGGCGTGAAGGAGCGCCTGCTGGCCCTGCGCGATTCGCGCATCACGCAAGAGGGCGTGGTCGTCATCAAGGCCCAGCAGTACCGCAGCCAGGAGCAGAATCGCAGCGATGCGATTGAGCGGCTGAATGCGTTGGTCAACACCGTGGCCGCGCCGCCGCGCGTGCGGCGGGCGACCAAGCCCACCTATGGGTCCAAGCAGCGGCGGTTGGAGGGCAAGAGCCAGCGGAGTGAGACGAAGGCGTTGCGGGGCAGGGTAGTGGATTGAGCGGCGCGACTCGGCGCATGGCGTGAACAAGACCGTTTTCCTCAAACTTGGGGACGTTGCGCGGGCAGGTGAGCGACACGCCATGGATGATCTGAAAAAATTTCCCGCACGGAATCTGACTCGGGAGATTGCTACAGTCCTGCTGTGCCGGGATGTTGAACCGGTGGAGTGGTGCAATGAGCGGAGCAGTAGAGCGCAGCCTGAAGGTTCTCGAGTACCTGGCCGAACATCCTGAAGGAAGCGCGGTGTCGGCGCTTGCCGGCCGTTTGGAGCTCCCCTTGTCTGCAGCCCACCGCCTGCTGGCCGACCTGATCCGATACGGTTATGTATCGCAGGACACCCGTGATGGCCACTACCGGCTCACCACCAAGATGGTGTCGATCGGGCTCGCCTACCTGAGCCGCACGGGAGTTGTCGACCTGGCGCAGCCGCTGCTCGACCAGCTGGCGAGCGTTTCCGGGGAGCTGGTGCGCCTGGCTGTCGTGGATGGAGAAGAACTCATCTTCGTCGCCAAGGCGCAGGGTGCCCGCCACGGTTTGCGGTATGACCCCGACATGGGCCTGTCGGTCACGCTGGCGTGCAGTGCCGCGGGCCATGCCTGGCTGTCCACGCTGCCGAAAGACGATGCGCTGTCCCTAGTGGCGCGAAAAGGCCTGTGCAATCCCCGTGACTTCGGCCCGAATGCGCCAACCTCCATTGCAGCCGTGATGGACTATGTGAATGCAGCCCGTGACAAAGGCTACAGCACGATTGTCGAGGTCTTTTCCCCTGGCATGACGGCCATGGCTGCGCCGGTGTTTGGCGCCGACGGGGTTGCGGTCGGAGTGGTCACCATCGCCGGACCCATGGTCCGACTGACCGAGCAGCGCATGGCAAAGCTGGCTCCCGACATCCTTTCGACTGCGGCAGAGGTTTCACGGGCCAGTGGCGCTTCCGCGCTGTTTCGTAAGCGCCCCTGACAAGGAATGGCCATGCGCTTGCCCCTTGTCGCCTGGACCGGAGGTGCCTGCTAGCCATCTGAAAAGTGTTTTCAAGTGTAAAAAGGAAAGAGTTTCCATATTGGAAAATGTTTCCATTGTGTTTAGTATGCATTGGCGGACCGGGGAGACCTTCGTTCCGACAAACGCAGAACCACACAGGAGACAACTTTGAACACTTCGGCACGCGCCCTGCATCTGGCAGGCATGCTTTCAGCGATCTTGATGGGACTGGCGGGTTGTGGCGGCGGCGACTCCGACCCGCAAACGGTGGTGGCCCCCAGCATCGACCCGTACTACAACGTGTGCCGTGGGGTCGATCCGGCCTGCTACAACGATTGGGGTGCCTTCGCCAACACCCCGAACCGGGTACTGATCTATTCGCGCACGGCGGGGCCGCGCCACGCGAACCTGGGTACCCCGATGGCCGCCGGACTTAATCCGGCGATGAATGCGGACAACGTCATGCAGGCGGGCCTCAAGCGGATGTTCGAGGAAGCGGGAATTGCCGCAGACTGGACGGAAGACGTCACGGTGATCGCCAACCGCATCAACAACTACAAGGCGGTGGTGTTCGCCAGCTCCAACCGCGATACGCTGTGGAACGAAGCCGTCACCACCAGCAACGATGCCGCCCGCACCGCGCTGCGCAACTACATGCGGCGCGGCGGCGGCTTCGTGGGCTTGCACAATGCGTTCGGGGCCGAATACAACTGGCCGTACTACGAGGGCTTGCTGGGCAACGCCAACTTCTACAACCATGCCCCCAACCGCAATGGTGACGTGCAGATCCTGGCGGACGACCCTTCCACCCAGGGTGTGCCGGCACGATTCGCGTTCCAGGACGAGTGGTACAACCTCACGCCGTTTCCGACGAACGTGAAGTTCCTCGCGAAGGTGGACACGGCGACTCTCGATCCGCTGACCGCCAGCCCACACCCGGGCCACAAGGACTTCCACCCCGTCGCCTGGTGCCAATACTACGACGGCGGCCGGGCCTGGCTCACCACGCTGGGCCACAACACGCACTCGTTTCAGGCCAATTCCGAAGGACCGGGCGCCCAGGCGTTTCAGAAGCTGGTCGTCCAGGGCGTGAAGTCCGTCATGGGACTTACTCCGTTCTGCACCGCGACCAAGTAGCCCGCCGGGTTCCATCTGCAAGGAGACATCGATGCACAAGAAACTCACCACGGCTGTGTCGCTCACGGCAGTCGCATTGGCCACGGCCGCCTTCCTGCACGGGTGCGGGGGAAGCAATGGCGGCCCTGCAAACGCTGCTGGCGCAGCGGCAGACCTGCAGAACTGCTGTACTGCGGGAGACAAGGACTTCCCGAAGGTCGGCGGCAACCTGGGCAACCAGAACTACTCGGCGCTGGCGCAGATCGGCAAGCAGAACGTCGCCAATCTGGGGGGCGCATGGACCAACCGGATCGAAGGGGGTCTGAACACCGGAACCAACCAGAGCACCACGGTGGTGGTCGATGGCGTGATCTACATTGAATCGGCGCTGGGCAATGTGATTGCCGTGGACGGCAAGACGGGCGCGACCAAGTGGAAATGGACCACTCCGTACGGCGTGATCACCCGCCGCGGCGTGGCCGTGGCCAAGGACCTGGGCCTGGTCTACACCGTCGCCAACGGCAACCGCTTGGTGGCGCTGAACAAGGACACGGGCGCGGTTGCCTGGATCAAGCAGTACCCGACCGACGCCACCGACCCGAACTACCTGGGGGCCGTGCAAAAGGTGGCCATCGTGTACCACAACCGCCGGTTGCACGTTGGCACCAACGACGGCAACCGCGGGGCGGCTTTTGCCGCCGATGCCACGAACGGCAATGTGCTGAACTACTTCTGGGGCATACCACGCCAGGGAGAGCGTGGCTATGAAACCTGGGGCGGTGCGGAAGAGGCCAAGCGGACCGGGGCCACGCCATGGATCCACCCCGCCGTGGACCCCGAACTCAACCTGGTGTACTGGACCTTCGGCAACGTGCGCGGCGGTTCGTCGCAGGACGGCTCGGAGCGGCCTGGGCAGAACCTTTTTTCCAACTCGATCGTCGCTCTGGACCTGACCACCGGCGCCTACAAGTGGCACTTCCAGTCGGTCCATCACGACATCTGGGACATGGACAACGTGATGTCCCCCGTGCTGGCGGATGTGCAGATCGAAGGGCGCGAGCGCAAGGTGGTTATCTACGGAAGCAAGACCGGGATGTACTACATCCTGGACCGCAAGGATGGCAGTGCGCCGCTGGGAATTGAAGAGCGGCCCGTGAAGCAGGACGCGCGCCAGGCCACGTGGCCGACGCAGCCGTATCCCAAGCAGGGTGGCTTCACCGAGCTGTGCGTGGTGCAGCAACCCCTGGGTACGGAGGTTCCCGGCGATCCCAACCGTGCGGTGCCCAACTACCAGACCGGCTGCCTGTTCGATCCGCACTGGGAGACACCGATTCTCTCCATGCCGGGCCACGGCGGCGGTGCCAACTGGAACCACCAGTCGTTCAGCCGGTCCACAGGCCTGGTCTACACGGGCATGGGGTACGTGGGGGCCGCGCACTCGCTCAGCGAATCCAGCAACGGCCTGCGGCCGCCCGGCTCGTACGTCACCGGCGCGGTGGTGGCCGTCGATCCGAGCACCAACCTGGTCCGCTGGAAAAAGCAGATGCCGTACTCGCTGGCACACGGCAACGGAATCCTGACCACGGCCTCCAACCTGCTGTTCATCGGCCAGCCGGACGGAAACCTGCTGGCGATGGAAGCAGAAAACGGAAGAGAACTTTGGCGCTTCCAGACCGGCGCGTCGATCAGCGCCAGCCCGGTCACCTACCAGATCGACGGCGAGCAGTATGTTGCCGTGTATGCCGGCGGCACGTCCATCCCGTACAGCGATGCGCCGCGGGGCGACCACCTGTGGGCCTTCAAGGTGGGCGGCACCGTCGCACCGGCGCCCGCGCCCATTCCGCCACAGGTACGCCGTCCCGTGTCCGGCAACCCTGTGGAGGGGGCCGCTTTGCCAACGCCCAATACCGTCATCCTGGGCCGCATCCCCACGGCGACCAATACGCCGGGGGCAGTGGAATCGGGCGCGGTGAATGCGGTGACGCCGACCTGGATGCGCGTGCCCGCCAACACGACGGTGACGTTCACCAACCCGGCCGACAACACCGGCGTGCACTGTGCAACGCAGTTCTTCGAAGGGCGCTTCAACTTCCGCCTCGCCCCCGGACAGTCGGCCCAGCACACTTTCGACAAGCCCGGCGAGTACTTCTACAACGACTGCTACAGTCCGCGCTCCACGGGCAAGGTGGTGGTCTACTGAGGCGGATCCCCATTCACCGGCCCGCCAACTGACGGGGGCACTCAAACGCATCCTTCGGGATGCGTTTTTCTTGGGGCGTGTCAGCGTGTCAGGGCATTCATTGGCGCCAAAATCGCAACAATCCGTTTGACCCCCGGTGCTTGGTCTCGGCCCAGGTAAGTCCTAAAGTACTCTCAGACCCGAGAGAAAGTACGCGCCCCATGTCTGCCACCACCCAAGCCCCTTCTCCTTCTTCGTCCACCCAGGTCCCCGCCCTGTTCGTATCGCACGGCGCTCCGCTGTTCGCGATCGATGCCGGCATCACCGGCCCTGCGCTCACGCAGTGGGGGCAGGGGCTGCGGGCACAGTTTCCGGGGCTGCGCGGCGTGGTGATCATGTCGCCGCACTGGATGGCGCGCAGCCCGCAGGTGATGACGGGGCCTCAGCCGGCCACCTGGCATGACTTCGGCGGGTTTCCGCAGGCGCTGTACCAGCTGCAGTACCCGGCCCCGGGCTCGCCTGCGCTGGCGCAGGAGGTGCTGGGCTTGCTGCAGGCGGCTGGCGTGGCCGCGCAGGGCGATGCCGCGCGGCCCTTCGACCATGGCGCCTGGGTGCCGCTGATGCATTTGTTCCCCGATGCCGACCTGCCCGTGGTGCAGGTGGCACTGCCTGTGGGCGCGGGCCCCGCCGAAGTGTTTGCGCTGGGCGCGGCGCTGCGCGGCCTGCGCAACCAGGGCGTGCTGGTGGTGGGTTCGGGCAGCATGACGCACAACCTGTCGGAGTTCTTTGGCGGGGCGCGCGAGCCTGCGCCCTATGTGCTCGAGTTCAGCCGCTGGATCGAGGATGCGCTGGCCCGTGGCGACATGCAGGCGCTGCTCAACTACCGCAGCCAGGCCCCGCATGCCACGCGCGCGCACCCCACGGAAGACCACTTTCTGCCCCTCTTCTTCGCGCTGGGCGCGGCGGGCGACGACCTGCGGCCGCAGTACCTGAGCCGCGAAGTCATGTACAGCATGCTCTCCATGGATGCCTTCGCGCTCCAGCCCACAACGGCACCTGCTGCCGCTGCCCACTGACCTGACAATGGTGCATTCGGTGCCGCCAGGTGCGGCGCCAGCCCTTCCACCCCAACCATCCTCATCCATGACCGCTCCCAACCTGCCGCTGACCTACCTGCACCGTCCCCCCGCCGCCGGCACCGCCGAGCCCTGGCTGCTGGTGCTGATGCACGGCGTGGGCAGCAACGAGCAGGACCTGTTCGGCCTGGCGCCGCATGTGCCCGGGCGCTTCCATGTGCTGAGCCTGCGCGCGCCGTTCCGCATGGGGCCGGGGGCCAACGCCTGGTTCGAGTTTTCGGTGGCGCCCAATGGCGACCGCACCATCAACGAGCCGCAGGAGCTGCAAAGCCGCGCGCTGGTGGCACAGGCGGTGGAGGCTGCCGCAGCGCAATTGGGCGTGCCGGCCAGCCGGGTGGTGGTGGGCGGGTTCAGCCAGGGCGGCATCATGTCGCTGTCGCTGCTGCTCACCCAGCCGGCGCTGCTGCAGGCCGCGATGGTGTGGCACAGCCGGCTGTTGCCCCAGGTGCTGCCAGCCGCCGCGCCAGCCGCTGCGCTGCAGGGCAAGCAGCTGTGGGTGAGCCACGGCACACAGGACAACGTGATCCCGCTGGTGCAGGCCCATGCCATCCGCGACCACTTCGCGCAGTTGCCAGTCACCATGAACTACCGCGAGTTCCCTGGCATGCACGAGATCCGCCCGGCCGAGCTGGCCGCTACGGTGGACTGGTTGCAGACCTTGTAGGAATCTCCCGCGTGCTGCGGGCGCTGTTGCTTGCACGCAGCGTGCCCATGACGAAAACAGGGCGTTACGTCTTGCCGGAACCTAAAGGGTTTCCAATGGTCAGGCCATGATCATCCGGGCCGCTGCGTTTGCCGCACCCCGGCCCATGACGCAAGGACCCCTGCATGCCCGATCCAGTGCTCGACCCCGACCGCGATTTCTCCGAACTGCGCAGCGACCACCGTCCGGCTCCGCCGCGCAGCACGGGCTGGGCGGCAGGCTGGGTGGCGGGTGTGCTGGTGGTGGCCCTGGTGGGTGCGGGCTACGCATGGTGGCAATGGCAGGCCAAGAACAACGCGGTGGCCGAGCCGCCTGTCGCCGCGGCGCCGCCCGAGGCCGCTGCGTCGGCACCCGTGGCTGCTGCGTTGGAGCCCACGGGCCCGCAGAACCTCATTGACCCGCTGGCCCCGGCCGACGCTGCGCAGCTGCCTGAACTGGCCGAGTCCGATGCGGCAGTGGCCCAGGCGCTGACCGAGCTGCTGGGCCAGCCCTCGGTGGGCTCGTTCTTGCAGCTCGACGGTTTTGTGCGCCGCGTGGTGGCCACGGTGGACAACCTGCCCCGCGCCCAGGCGCCCTCGCGCATATGGCCGGTGCAGCTGGCGCCGCGCCGTTTCAGCGTGGAGGGCGTGCCCGGCACCCACGGCCAACTGGCCATTGCGGGCAGCAATGCCGGGCGCTACAGCGCCTTCGTGGCCTTTGCCGAGGCGATCCCCGTCGACCAGGCGGTGGCGGTGTACGCGCGGCTGTACCCGCTGTTCCAGCAGGCGTATGAGGAACTGGGCTATCCCAACAAATACTTCAACGACCGCCTGGTGGCCGTGCTCGACCACCTGCTCAAGACGCCCGAGCCCACGGACCCGCTGCTGGTGGAACTGACCGAGGTGAAGGGCGAAGTGACCTCCACCCGGCCCTGGGTGCGCTACGAGTTCGTGGACCCGCAGCTGCAGGGGCTGTCGAGCGGGCAGAAGATACTGGTGCGCATGGGGCCGGAGAACGAAAAGCGCCTGAAGGTGCGCCTGGCGGAGTTTCGCAAGCGCGTGGCGACGGGTGTGGTGCCCAAGGCTGCGGGCAAGGGCGCGCAGGCCAAGCCGCAGGCGGCTGCGACCAAGCCGACCGCAGCCGCCAAGGTGCAGTGAGTGGTCGCCTGCTGTTGAACTACTCCGCCACGCGGACCACAGTCTTTCCGAAATTGTGCCCTTGCAGCACCCGGCGCAGCGCCTCGGGCGCGTTCTCCAGCCCGTCCACAATGTCCTCGCGCAGTCGCACCTGGCCCTGGGCGATCCAGGTAGCCATCTCGCGGCGGAAGCTGTCGAAACGTTCGCCGTAGTGGTCCAGGATGATGAAGCCCTGCATGCGCACGCGCTTTTGCAGCAGCGTGGCCGTGAGCTGGGGTAACCGATCAGGCCCGGGATTGGGCGTGCTGTTGTTGTAGTGGGCAATGAAGCCGCAGACCGGCACGCGCGCATACAGGTTCAAGAGCGGCAGCACGGCGTCGAACACCTCGCCACCCACGTTCTCGAAGTAGACGTCGATGCCCTGCGGGCACGCTGCAGCAAGCCGCTCGGCCAAGCCGGGCTCGCGCCGGTCCAGGCAGGCGTCGAAGCCCAAATCCTCCACCGCATGCCGGCATTTCTCGGCACCGCTGGCAATGCCCACCACGCGCGCGCCCTTGCGTTTGGCGATCTGGCCCACGATGGCGCCCACGGCGCCGGTGGCTGCGGCCACCACCACCGTCTCGCCGGGCTTCGGTTGCCCGATGTCGAGCAGGCCGACATAGGCCGTGAAGCCCGGCATGCCCAGGCCGCCGAGCGACTGCGAGGGCTGCGCCGCATCGCCCAGCGCCAGCAGGTCGCTGCCGTCGGACAGGACGTAGTCCTGCCAGCCGGCATTGGCCAGCACCAGCTCGCCCTCACGGAATTGGGCGTTGCGCGAGGTGATGACGCGGCTCACGGTGCCGCCGACCATGGGCGCGCCGATGTCCACGGGCGGCGCGTAGCCGGGGCCGATGGGATCCATCAGGTTGCGCATGTAGGGGTCGATGGACAGGTACAGCGTCTTCAGCAGCACCTGGCCGTCGGCGGGCTCTGGCACGGGTTGCGTCTCTAGCCCGAAATGCATTGGCTCGGGCAGCCCTTGCGGGCGTGCGGCGAGCGTGATGCGCCGGTTGGTCTCGGTTGCCATGAGGCTTGCTTCCTGAATCAGGCGGCGACCGCAGGCCGAGGGCCGTGTCGCAGTGTGAGCAAGGTACCCAGCGTAAGCGCCCCCAGCGCAAACGCGGGCCCGCCCAGGGCACCCACATGGTCCACCATCAGCCCGCCGAAGATGGCGCCGCTGGCGATGGCGATCTGGAAGGCTGCCACCAGCAGCCCGCCCGCGCCCTCGGCCTGGTCGGGCGCGGCACGCACGATCCAGGTCTGAAAGCCCACGGGGAAGGCGCCGAAGGCAAAGCCCCACAGCGTGACGGCCACGGCCGTGATGGCGGCCGATTGCCCGGCCACCAGCAAGGTGGCGGCCAGCACGGCGATGACGGCGCCGCCGGCCACGATGGCCTGGCGTTCGCTGCGCCCGGCGATCCAGCCGCCCACGAAGTTGCCGAAGAAGCCGCCCACGCCATAGCCCAGCAGCACGGCCGTGATGGTGGCCACCGACATATGCGTGATCTGCTCCATCAGCGGGCGGATGTAGGTGAAGCCGGCGAAGTGGCCCGAGATCACCAGCAGCACCGCCAGCAGCGCCACGCGCACCGGTGGGCGGCGCAGCAGCTCACCCAGCACCTTGAGGTTGGGGTTGTCGCGCGGGGGCAGGGCGGGCAAGGCCACCAGCTGCACGGCCAGCGTGATCAGGCTGATGCCTCCGGCCGCAATGAAGGCGCTGCGCCAGCCCCACAGGTCGCCCATCCAGGCGCCGATGGGCGCCGCGCAGACCGTGGCCACCGACACCCCGGTGAGGATGAACGACATGGCCCTTGCGAACAGCGATGCCGGCACCAGCCGCATGGCCAGCGCCGCCGACATGGACCAGAAGCCGCCCAGCGCCACGCCCAGCAGCACCCGCGCCGCCAGCAGTGTGGCCATGCTGCCGGCCAGGGCCGACATCACGTTGGACAGCACCAGCAGCAGGGTGAAGGCGATCATGACAATCCGGCGGTCGATGCGGCGCGTGAGCAGTGGCAGCGACGGGGCGGCCACGGCGGCCACCAGCGCCGTCACGGTGACGGCCTGGCCTGCGGCGCCATCGCTCACGCGCAGGTCGCTGGCCATGGCGGTGAGCAGGCTGGCGGGCAAGAATTCGGCGGTGACCAGGCCGAAGACACCCAGGGCCATGGAGGCCACGGCGGCCCAGCGTGCTTCGGTGGGCTCGGGGGCGGAATGGGGGGCGGGCGTGGCCTCGGCAACGACGGCACCGGTGGGCGCATCAAGGCAGGCGGAGCAGGAGGGAGAGGAGGACACGGGAAAGGCCTTCGGGTGGATGGAAAGCCATCGTAGGGATAAGATGGCGGCGTTTCCATGCCATAAAAGCCGAAATGCTTGACTTTTTATCCAGACCCTTCGACCAGGTGGCTCAAGAGCCATTTGCCGACCCGCCGGACCTGCTGACCCAGATCCTGCTGGGCCTGCGCCTGGATGGCGTGGAGTATGGCCGCTGCGTGCTGCACCCGCCGTGGGCCATTGCCTTCCCGGCGCAGCGCTCGGCGCGCTTTCACTTCGTGGGCCATGGTGGCGCGTGGCTGCGCACACCCACGACCGACTGGCAGCGCCTGAACCCGGGTGACGCGGTGCTGCTGCCGCACGGCAGTTTTCACGTGCTGGCCAGCTCGCCCGACGTGCCGCCGGTGGACATCGATTCGCTGGCACGCAAGGCCGTGTCCGAGAACATCTACCTGGTGGACGGGCGCGATGCCAACAACGCGCACCTGGGCGCCGCCGTGGCTCCACCCCCGCCGCAGGCGCCCGACGTGATGTTCTGCGGCGCGCTGCGCTTCAACCTCGACCCGCTGCACCCGCTGATGGCCATGATGCCCGAGGTGATGGTGGCAGGCGACCTGGCGCGGCGCGACACCACCGTGCCGGTGCTGCTCGAAGCCATGGAGCGCGAGGTGGCGCAGGACCGCATGGGCGCCTGCGCCATCCTGGCGCGCCTGGCCGATGCGCTGGCCGCCAGCATCATCCGCGCCTGGGTGGAGTGCAGCTGCAACAACCCCACGGGCTGGATCGCCGCGGTGCGCTGCCCGCGCATCGGCAAGGTGATCGCCGCCATCCACGCCGACCCCGAGCGCGACTGGAGCGTGCCGCTGCTGGCCGACCTGATGGGCGCATCGCGCTCGAGCTTTTCCGAATCGTTCACGCGCACCATGGGCGAAAGCCCGGCGCGCTATGTGGCCAAGGTGAAGATGTCGCAGGCGCGCAGCTGGATCGCGCGCGACGGCATGCGCGTGGCTGTGGCGGCCAACCGCCTGGGCTACGAGTCCGAGGCCTCGTTCAGCCGGGCGTACAAGCGCATCATCGGGCACCCGCCGAGCACGGCGCGGGCGTGAAGGAGGCCGCGGGCACCTGGGCTGATGGTGTCAACCACGCAGCCTGGCACGCAACCTGGCGTTGAGGCGCAGGCAGCACGCGCACCGAGGCAGCCTGCTGAGCAAAGCTGCGGCGATATGCAGTCCGGCAGTCCGGGCGTCGTGGTGGACGATGGGACTCCTGTGGTGCTGCGTATTTTGATGGCGACCGCTGGGCTGAGATTCTCCATGTCCTCTCACGAAACAAGCCAACAATTTCACGAAATTGACCTGCGTCTTGAAGCCGTGGGGCCGTAGGGCACGTCAGCCTGCGTTAAAACAGGCCACCAAAGATGGCCAAGGCTGCGGACACCTTGCGCCACCCAGCCGAAGGATGACAAAGTGCCCCGAACTGCTTGTGAGACACGCCGCGACCATGGCAAGGTTCTGCTGCATCTGACGGACGAGACACCATGACCCACCGCCCTCTGCGTGCATTGCTCTGCTCTCTGGTACTTGCGTTGCAATCGCTGCTGGCCGGTGGTGCCGCAGCCCGGCAGCCACCAACGTTTTTCTCCGGAGACCAGCTCACCCTGGCGCAGGCCATTTACCAAGGGGTCATGGCAGACATCGCCCCGCTGGCGCACCGCCTGGGCCATGAGGGGCTGAACCGCCCCGGCGCGCAGGACATGACGCTGCTGTTCTTCGCGCTGCAAAACGCCATGGGCGAGAAGCCCCGGCCACTGCAGATCATCACCGCGCTGGTGCGCGCGGGCGCCAGCCCGATGCAGGAGGTGCCCGATCTCGGCAGCGTGCTCGGCGTTGCGCTGCGTGCCCAGAGCCCGCTGTACGTGCAGGCGCTGCTCGACGGCGGCGTGAGCCCCGACACCGTGCGCGGCAGCTCGCCCATCCTGTTCGATGCCGCCACACAGCACACCGCCGCCACGCTCGCGCTGTTGCTCGACCGCGGCGCGGCCATCGACAAGAAGAACACGCTGGGCAACACCGCACTGATGCAGGCGCTGCAAGGCATGCAACTCGACCAGGTGGTGTATTTGCTCGACCGGGGCGCCAGCCCGCACTTCGTCAACATCAATGGCGTATCGTTCGCAGGGCAGTTGCAGTTCCAGATCGGGCGGCAACAAGGCGGCTCACTCGCACAGCGCCGTATGCTGCAGGTCCGCGACCGCATCATCGGCATGGGCGTGGCCTGGCCCCCGCCCTCGCGCGACGAAGAGCGCCAACGCATGCGTGAGCGCGGGCAAGAGCCCGACAAGCTGCTGCCGGTGCGCTAAGGACCGCCACGCAGACCGAAAGGAAAAGTCCCCATGCAAGCCTGCGAATACGGACTGGTCTGCGCCACCGACGACGAAGCGCTGCTGGTGAAAAACGTCAACGCCTTCCTCGCGGCGCAGGGCTGGCGCCCGCTGTACCGCAAGCAGCCCACGGGCCTGCGCAACCCCGAGCGCCCTGATCTGGAGCCGCAGTACAGCCACTACTACTGCCAGTTCCACAAGCAGTCTCCCAGATGGTATTTTGACCTTTACCCCAATGCGGACAAGCGCGGAGTGCTGCGTTTTCCGGAGCACCCGCAGGCAGGCTGGACGCTGTTTTTCAACCACCCCGGCCACGAAACGGACACGCCCGAGGAGCTGGCTCAGCTCGACGCCTTGTGTGGCCACATCGCGGCCGGCACCGGCTTCGCCGCCGTGCTGCTGCACACCTACCAGGCCGGCGAAGACCGGCATTGAGAACCCGTTGCCTCCCATGATCCCTGCCAACCACCGCCTGATTCCCCTGCCTGCCGCCATCGCCACGTTCGGACTGGAGGCACTGTTCCACCGCGACGGCCGCTACGATGCGATGGAAGACACCATGGTCCCTTCCTTCGGATCGCCCCATGCCGGCGGCCCGCTGATGGCGCTGGTATTCGATGGCGACACGCGGCTCGATGAACCCTTCGATGCCATGGCCGCAGGCTCCAAGCGGCGCGGCCAGATGGCCGGCGCCATCACCCCGCTGGAAGAACTGCTGGAGCGCGCCTGCACCGTGGTCGTCAATGGCAGCCTGCAGGCTCCGCGCATCGACACGCGTGGCTGCCAGGCGCTGTTCGTCTTCGGCAGCGTGCGCTGCGGCGCCTTTGAGTTCTGGCAGGGCGACCTGGCCTGGATCACCGGCGACCTGGACGCGACGCGCGCCGTGCTGGCCACCGCCGGGCATGACGATCCCGACAGTGCGGACTACGTGGGCCGCAGCTATGCCTGCGTGCAAGGCAGCGTGCATGCCCCGCGCGTGCAGACCTGGTTCATGCACCTGGGCCACCTGAACTGGCGTGAAGGCAGCGGCACGGAGTTCCGCGAAGATCTGGAGCACGAAGACCAGGATCACCTGTGGAAGACCGACCCGGTCTGGCTGCGCGACAACGGCATCGACAACTCTCTGGGCGCATGAGCATGCAACCCGCCCACCACCGCACCCTTGCACTTGCAGAGGCCATCGAGGAATTCTCCCTCGATAGCCTGCTGCGTATTTCGGCTTTCTGGACCGCCAGCCCGGCACTGTGGACACAGAGTTCAGCACCGTGAGCAAGGGCCGTGAATGGTCGGCCAAACCATCGCTGAGGAACGGTTGGGGCGGTGGGCTAGACTTCCGGTAGCGGCCGAGGCTGTGTGAAAACGCGCGTTGCGCCCTTGACCTGCCAGTCGACTCAGAAGTCGACCGCTCAGATCGGCCTACAACGCACGATCTCGATGCGAGCAAGGGTTGAAGTACCCCTGCAAAAGTCGTCTATCGACGTTTTCACACAGCCTCGGCCAAGAGCGGTCACTCAGCTTGCGGTTACATGGCGCTTTCTGCTGCAAGCGAACTACCAGCCATGCATTCATTCGATAGAAAGGGCGGGAATGGCGCAGCACTCTGGTGAGGATGTTCTCCGGCGCCCTGGCGCTGGTGGCGGTCGCGCTGTTGCCTTTGCTTTCCCAAGGTCAGGACCAGTCGCAGCGGGATCTCGCTGCGAAATACGCCCGGGATGACCCAAGTCTCGTTCGGTAAACGAGTGAATCAAACGACAGCTTGGGGCCGAGGCTGTGTGGAAACACTCAACAAACATACGGGCCAGCTCCATCCCCGCCGCACTGAGCCTCATTTTCTTCCAGCGCTTTTGCAGAGCCATTGCTGGCGCGCCTGGAGCCTTTTGACGCCTTCCTGAAGCCTTTTTGGGCCTGTTAAAAAAGCCAACAAAGGCCTCACGCCTTCACCATCCGCATCGCCTGCATCAACTGCGCGATACCCATCACGCCCATCACCCGCTTGAGGTTGTAGGCCAGCACATGCAGGCTCATCTCGGTTCCCACGTGCTTGAGGGTCTTCATCAGGAAGTGCGTTGAGCCCATCCAGTGCTTGAGCGTGCCGAAGACATGCTCCACCGTGGACCTGCGCAATGTCATCGCCTCGGGGTTGCTGTCCAGCCGTTGCTGAACGCGCTCCAGTACCTCTTCGTGCTCCCAGCGGCGAATGCGCCGATTGCTGCTGGTCGTGCACTGCGCCTTGAGAGGGCACTTGGGGCAGGCGCTTGACCAATAGATGCTCAGGCTCAGGCCTTTCTCGACCGTTCTGAACCGATGGATCGCACGCTCGCCTGCAGGGCACTGGTACTCGTCATCCTTGGCGATGTAGATGAAGTCGCCTTTATCGAAGCGCCCCTGGGCCTTGGCGTTGGATGTCATCGGCTTGGGCACGAAGGTCGTGATGCCAGCGTCTTCGCAGGCCTTGAGCTGCGGGCCACTGAAGTAGCCCCGGTCGGCGAAGGCCTGCAGGTTCTCGCCTCCCATGGCCTGCTCGGCGGCACAGGCCATGTTGTGCAGCTGTGCCCGGTCATTGCCCACGTTCGTGACCTCGTGCGCAACGACCAGGTGGTGCCTGGCATCGACAGCGGTCTGCACGTTGTAGCCCACCACGCCTGAGCCCTTCGCTTGGGTGGCCATCGAACGTGCATCGGGGTCAGTGAGGGAGACCTGGCCATCCGGCAGGCTCTTCAATTGCTCTTTGATGCCATCGAGTTGGCGCATCTGTTCGCGCAGCTTTTTTAGCTTCTCCTGCAGTCGTTCTGTCCTGGCTTCGACCTCTGTGGGCTGCGTGCGGTCTGCGGTCTCCAGCGCGTCCAGGTAACGCTGGATGCTCTGCTCGATCTGCTGCTGGCGGGCCTCGATCTTGCCGGGCGTGAAGTTGCGATCGCGGCTGTTCACGGCCTTGAACTTGCTGCCGTCGATGGCCACGATGGCCTGTGAGAAGAGGTTCAATTGCCGGCACATGGTGATGAAGCGCTTGCAGACGTTGCGGATGCCAGCGCCGTTGCTTCGACGGAAGTCCGCAATGGTCTTGAAGTCCGGTGCAAGGCGCCCGGTCAGCCACATCAGCTCGACATTGCGCTGGACTTCACGCTCCAGGCGGCGGCTGGACTGGATGCGGTTCAAGTACCCGTAGATGTAGAGCTTGAGCAGTACGGCAGGGTGGTACGCAGGTCGGCCAGTGACTGCCGGATTGATCCCATCGAAACCGAGTGCCCGAAGATCCAGCTCTTCGACAAACACATCGACAACGCGCACCGGGTTGTCCTCTGCGATGTAGTCGTCCAGACACTCCGGTAGCATGGTGACCTGTTGCCGGTCTTCGCCTTCGATGAATCGCTTCATGGGGCACCTCGCTTGAATCGGGTGCTGGTATTTTATTTTGGGTAGCGGTTTCGGGTTGGGTTTTCACACAGCCTCGGCCCATAGCCGCCGGACGCTGATACCGGGAAGCGGTCACTCACCGTGCGCGAATTGAACGACTGGTTCTGGGATGAGGCGAGAGTCGGCAATGCGCCCGGCGCAGTCCTTCAGCAACAGGAGAAGTTGACAGTTGTCCAAGCCGCCGAACGGCCATGGTTTGAAGACGTGCGCCATCCACGAACAAGCACTGCGCCACCGAAGCGACGCAACGCTGCAAAAACCATAGCAGCTGGCGCCTGCCACATGGACGCCAAAGGCCCGAATGAGGAATTGCTAAGAAGGTGTGCAGTGATTGATTTCGATTTTGCCTCAAAGTAACTCCCAGCTTTGCGAAACCCTCTGACAGTCTTGCTCTACAACCCTATCGGAACCCTTCAAACGTGCGCACCACTACCCATTTCGCATTCCCGGATTTCTTATGGCCAGCGATATGCAGCTAGCGCTGTGCTTTGCATCGTCGGACAAAAAATTGAAATTGAACAGCGCAAAGCTCCGTGGGCTACTACCGAAGAATGGACTCGGCCACCAATTTGGCGAGGTTGTCAATCAAAATCAAATGATTTCCTATGTTGGATTTTTCCAAGACCACTGGGCTATTCAAAACCCACGTTTCCTTGCCATCGCTCACGCGGACGAGCGAACCACTTTGGAGTGTCACGAAGTCAGATCGGAAAGTCATTGGCGCAGCGTTTCTGAATTCACCGAGGTCCAGGATGAGCACGTAATCGGCCGCAGCGCTCTTGCCCGCTTCTAGGGCGTCTGATTTAACGATGCTCGCAGAGTGATTGAGTTTTTCATTCGCTTCGAAGGGTGTCGCCTTGAATTGAGACAGGGTACTGAGTTCGCGGTGCACTGCCACTTGAAGGTTTTTACCACTTCCTGCTCCTTGCGCATGGGCTTTCCCCCCTTGTACAACGTCGCGTGAAGGCATGATCAAGATTTTGGATCCGTTTGCGATGGGCTCAGACTTGGTAGTCGACATCGATGCACAGCCAGAGAGTACGACCAAGCATCCAATAACTGCTAGTGCGCGGCCGAGAAAGGAAGTATTTTTTTCATGAGAATTGAAGTTTGTGCTGTTAGTTATGACTTGGGTTTTGGAGCGAAGAATGAATACGCATCGCCGAGCCGACCTCCACCTCTTGCGGCAGAGTTCATCAATGTACGTGATTTGGCTTGGTCCATTGGGGCGGATGTGGGTCGCCACTGGACTTCTCGGTTTGAAGGCGATGCAAACTGCGGGGGCGCTTCACTAGGTTGAACGGCGGCTCCAAATTCAAGCGCTGAGACGGTCTACGCAGGGAGCTGGGTGACAAAGGTGCAGCAAGCTGCAACAACCAATGCGCGCATTCCGACGGCCCAGGCGATTCGAGCGCGGCAACATTCTTCAACCTTCGAATCATTCGCATCCAACCCTACCCGTTGTATTTTCTCGTCGAACTACAGACGGAATCAGTGTCTGCTCCTGACGAGATTCCTTCTAACGTCTGAAAGGCCGCTCCTGGCCGACAGCCGAAGTCTAGCCCAACGCTCCACCGGACCTGCCCGTCAAGATGGGATGCCCGGCCGCTTACGATTTATTCGACGAATTTCCAACTCGGGACACTAGGGCGTTCCAACGGACAGCACCACGCCGCCCCTACAACTACGCCTGCAAAGTCATGATCTGGCGCCTCACGAAGATCCAGCATAGGCCTAAAGCGATGACAGCAACCACGGCGTTGCCAATGAGCTGACCCACCAGGACTCCGTGCGCTCCCCAATGGACCGCGCCTACGAACACAAAGGGAACGGTGCCGACCGTCGCGCGGCTCCCGTTGGCAACCGCGGAGAACAATGGCTTGCGCATGACGTTGAACGTGGGCAGACTAGATTTGCTGTGAGTGGGATTTCAACCAATCGCCACGATCAGAGTTCAGCTATTTATTCATTCATTTATCGCCGCGCCGAGTGCGCCAATGCCGTTGGCTCCACGGTTGGGCCGCAATCTTGCCAGCAGCGGCTCCATTGCTTTGGCGACAGACAGCAAATGCCAGTCGTCAAAGCGGCGGCCGACCAACTGAAGGCCGACGGGCAATCCTTGTGCGGTCTGAGATGCGGGTATGGAGACCACGGGGCCCTCTGTGACACTGAACAATGTCGTGTAGGACTGCGTGACGTTGTAGTACGGCACAGCCTTGCCATCCACTGACAGCGGCTCATCGTACACATTGAAAATTCCGAATGTCCGGCTGTGCTTGTGGTGCGCAAAAGCGGGCACCGGCGAGACAGGGACGATCCATGCGTCATAGCCAATGAGGAATCGCTCCATTGCATTGGTTTGCTGCGCCTGCTCTGTCAGCGCTCGCATGTAGCTTTCAACGGAGATCGGGTCGAGGATCCTGCGCTGGTGGGGAATATCTTTTACCGATTTTCCTGCAAACAGGCGCCCGATGCGGCGTGCAAGGTTCGAGCGCTCATAGCCGCCTTGCATCCCTACAAGTGCCCCCCAGGTTTCCCAGGCGCGTTGGTATGAAAAGCCTTGGGGTTCGGCCTTTTCGACAATTGCGCCTGCTGCCCGCAGCGCGTCCACCAGCTGTTCAATGGCCTTCTTGACGTCCACACCGACAGGCATTCCCCCCAACTCGACCGCATAGGCAATCTTCAGACCTGTCAACGCTACCGGTTGGGCGGATCGAGGATGCAGCGGAGCGACCGTTGCGTCTTCGGGCGAGGTTCGCGCCAACACCGACAAGGCCAGTTCGAGATCCTCGACACTCTTGGCCAAAGGCCCCAACACAGCCATGGTCCTGATGCCGTCCACCTCGTCGGGCTTGGGTGGGATATGGCCAAGCATCGACACAACACCATGGGTTGGCCGCAAGCCCCAGACACCGGTGTAAGCGGCGGGAAGGCGGATCGAGCCCGCCAAGTCAGAGCCGAAGGAAAGAGGCGACATGTGCGAGGCGACCGCGGCAGCGCACCCACCGCTGCTACCGCCTGTGGTCAGTTTCACATTCCAGGGGTTGTTGGTGGTTCCAAACAGGGTGTTGGTCGTTTGCATATCCATCGCCAGCGTTGCGGCATTGGTTTTGGCCAGGACAATGGCCCCCGCCTGGCGCAAAAGAGCCACCGCAACGGCGTCATTTTCGGGAACGTAGTTGGCCAGATCAGATGAGCCGGCAGTCGTGCGCAGCCCGCGTGTTGCATAGGTATCCTTCACCGTCACGGGAACTCCATGCAACGGGCCCCAGATCTCACCGCGCCCCAACGCCTGGTCCGCAGCCTGTGCACGTTCCATTGCGGCGTTCAGATCCAGCACGACGATAGCGTTGAAATCTTCGTTGTAACGCGCGATCTGGCTGACAAACGCCCGCACCACCTGAACAGAACTGAGCTCCCGTGCCTGGATCTTGCGTGCCAAGTCAGACGCCGTCAGTGTCACGATCTGTGCGTCCTGCTCAGAAACAGGCCAACTGTCGCTGGAGGGTATTGCGCGATGGGGTCCGGGCATTGAATTGCCCGATGCATTGGGTGTCAGTGCTGCTGTCAGGACGGAAGATCCCGGCAAGGTGTGTTTGAGAGTGTTCACGAAGGAGGTTCATCAGTGCTTGATGGCTCAATCATCAAGATCTAGAATCAATGCGTCTATTGCATATTTCAGATGAACCCATTCAGAATATGAAACTGTTAGGACTGGACCTGGATCTGCTGATTGCACTGGATGCGCTTTTGGATACCGGTTCTGTAAGCGCAGCCGCAGGACGGCTCCATCGGTCCCAACCAGCGGTGAGCAGGATGTTGGGGCGGCTGCGGGAATGCTTTGATGACCCGCTGTTTGTTCCCCATGGGCGAGGACTCGCGCCCACCCCGCGTGCCATCGCGTTGCGTGGGCCGTTGAAATTGAGTTTGAGCGAAGTTCAGCAGTTGTT
>NZ_JAUZDX010000037.1 GCF_030704685.1 Acidovorax sp. A1169 | reverse complement strand
GCTTCACAAGGTTCAGTTGGGTGAAAACCCTGATGACTGGAAGCCGATTCCGCGGGTCGGCAGCGGGGCGATGGAGCTGCGAATTTGGGACGAACAGGGCACGTTCCGAGTGATATATGTGGCGAAAATCGCTGACAGGGTGCATGTTTTACATGCATTCAAGAAGAAGGAAAGGGCGATCTCTCAGGCAGACATTGATCTTGCTAAGGAGAGGTACAAGCGGATCTCGAAGGGCAGTTGAGGTCTGCAATGCTGAAGGTTCTGCGCAGCTCTAACTGCGCAGAATTTTTTATTAATTTATCATTTTTGAATGGCAACCTCGAAAGGGGTTTTTAATGGCTCAAGCTAAAAAGGCGGTTCAATCGCAATCGTATAAGAGTGTTTGGGATGCATTGACAGATACGCCAGAAGAAGCGGAAAACATGAAGGTGAGAGCTGAACTCATCCATCAAATTGTCGAGCATGTCAAAAGACGCAACATGACCCATCAGGAGGCGGCGGAACTTTGTCAAGTTACGCGCCCCCGAATGACTGATCTTCTCAATGGCAAGATCTCAAAGTTCTCACTTGACGCATTGGTGAAGATTGTTGCGAACGCGGGATTCAGTATCCATGTGCGCTTGGAAGAAAGAGTGCATGAAGAAGAGTTCGCATAATTCTGAAAAGAATTTGCAACACAAATAACGCGCTTCGGCGCGTTATTTTTTGGAGTCAACGGTGTTGTACACGTCACCAAAGCCGTGCGCAGCTGTACCTCATAGCCTTCCCGTCGGTCAATCTCGGCCAGTGCAGCGCGCATCAGAACCCAGGGCGAAGCCCCAGGCAGCAGCAGCTCGGTCGGCATGGCGGGACGGTCGGGCACGGGCTCGCGGCACTCCACCGGCAAGGGCACCAGGGTTCGGCCGGCGGACGCGGGGCTCGCGCACCCCACCAGCGCCAGCAGGCCAAGCAGCAGGACGCCGGCCCTCATGGTCGCGCCCTCCCCTGCAGCCACTCGTCGCCCAGCGCCTGCATGCTCGCGCACAGTTCGGCGGGCTTGCTCGGCTGCAGGCTCAACGTGTGGTCGGCGCGCTGCTGGTGCGTGCTGGACACCGTGGCGGCGGCGCGGGCCGGCGCGGCGGGCGGCTGCACGCTTGGCGGCCAGTTCGCGCAGCGCCTCGGTTGCATCGCTGCAGGCCAGGGCATCGCCGCGCGCGATGTCGCGCTGCTCGGTGGCCTTGGCCAGGACGTCGCGCTGGCCGAGGTACACCCAGCCCAGGGTGGTGGCCATGCAGCACGGGCACTCGGTGCAAGTGATGCGCGACTACGCGAAGTGGATCCCTAGCGCCGACCGGGGGGCAAACCTGGCCGCCGTGACCGCCTCGATTGACAGGCCGCCCGAAGGGTCGGCTGCAGCGATATTTGGTGTGGGCGCGGGGAGCCCCAGCCAGAAAACAGAAAACCCCCAAGCAGATCAACTACTTAGGGGCTTCGGTTTTGGCGGAAACGGAGGGATTCGAACCCTCGATGAGGCTCTACACCCCATACTCCCTTAGCAGGGGAGCACCTTCGGCCACTCGGTCACGTTTCCAATCCAGCTATTATGCCCCATTTTTAGGGCACTTCAGCCGAGATGGGGCCTGATGGGTCGATCAGGCGACGGGCTGGTCCAGCTCGAAGGCCTTGTGCAGCGCGCGCACGGCCAGCTCGACGTACTTTTCGTCGATCACGACCGAGGTCTTGATTTCCGAGGTGGAGATCATCTGGATGTTGATGCCCTCTTCGCTCAGCACGCGGAACATCTTGCTGGCCACGCCAACGTGGCTGCGCATGCCGATGCCGACGATGGAGACCTTGCAGATCTTGGCGTCGCCCACGACTTCCTGCGCGCCCAGCTCGGGCACGACCTTTTCCTTGAGCAGCTCGACGGTGCGCGCGTAGTCGCCGCGGTTCACGGTGAAGCTGAAGTCGGTCTTGCCGTCCTTGCTCAGGTTCTGGATGATCACGTCGACTTCGATGTTGGCATCGGCCACGGCACCCAGGATCTGGTAAGCGATGCCTGGCTTGTCGGGCACGCCCAGCACGGAGATCTTGGCCTCGTCGCGGTTGAATGCGATGCCGGATACAACGGCTTGTTCCATTTTTTCGTCTTCCTCAAAAGTGATCAGCGTGCCGGACTTGGCTTCTTCGTTGATGTCGATGTCCCAGGGCGTGAAGCTCGACAGCACGCGCATGGGCACCTTGTACTTGCCTGCGAACTCCACCGAGCGGATCTGCAGGACCTTGCTGCCCAGGCTGGCCATTTCCAGCATCTCTTCGAAGCTGACGGTGTGCAGGCGGCGCGCTTCGGGCACGACGCGGGGGTCGGTGGTGTAGACGCCGTCCACATCGGTGTAGATCAGGCATTCGGCGGCCTTCATCGCGGCGGCCACGGCCACGGCGGAAGTGTCAGAGCCCCCACGGCCGAGCGTGGTGATGTTGCCGTCGTCGTCGATGCCCTGGAAACCCGTGACGATGACGACCTTGCCATTGGCCAGGTCAGCGCGCACGCGCTGGTCGTCGATGGACTCGATGCGCGCCTTGGTGTAGCTGCTGTCGGTGCGGATGGGCACCTGCCAGCCGGCATAGCTCACGGAGCCCATGCCTTCGGCCTGCAGCGCAATCGCCAGCAGCGCGGACGAGGCCTGCTCGCCGGTGGAGGCCAGCATGTCCAGCTCGCGGTTGTAAGCCTCGGTGGCGCGTGCGGGCGCCAGCTCCTTGGCCAGGGCGAGCAAGCGATTGGTTTCGCCACTCATGGCGCTGGGCACGACCACCAGTTGGTGGCCTGCGCGGGCCCACTTGGCCACGCGCTTGGCGACGTTGCGGATGCGCTCGGGGGAGCCCATCGACGTGCCGCCGTATTTGTGAACGATCAATGCCATTGGATTTCTGGGGTGACGAAACACTTGCCACGGCGCCGGTTGGACACTGTTTTGGCGCGCCGCTGTTTTTCGTGCAGATGGGAAAGCAGGGACCGGCCCGTGGTTTCCTGCCGAAACCACGCTGGTTTCATCAGGACGACACGGATCAGTCCCCAGGGACCAAAACCTGGGGATTGTACCAATCGAGCCCGGTGCCCGAGCGCACGACGAAGCCAGAGCCCACCTTGAGGTGGATGCGGTGGCCCCGCGTGGTGCAGGCCAGCAGCTGGCCGAGCAGCTCGGCCAGCTGCGCGGCACTGGGCGTGGTGCGGTGCGCGCTGCGCAGCCAGTGGCGCAGCACATTGGCCTGGCGGGCACGGCCCAGGGCCTGCAGCGCAGCCAATTGCGGCGGTACACCCACCACGGCCAGGTCGGCCTGGGCGACCTCGTCCAGCAGCGCACTGGCCTGCGCGGCATTGTCGGCAGACCGCGCAAACGTGTCGCGGAATGCAGGGAATGCGGCTTCGAGCACGGGCAGGATCTGCGCGCGGATGCGGTTGCGCGTGTACTGCGGGTCGGCATTGGTGGGGTCTTCCACCCACACCTGCCCCTGTGCCTGCAGCCAGTCGCGCACGGCCTGGGCCGGCACGCGCAGCAGCGGGCGGTGCCAGGGCAGGCCCGCGCGATCCCACCGGGCGGGCATGGACGCCAGGCCCGCCACGCCGGCCCCGCGCGAGAGGGCCAGCAGCAGTGTCTCCACCTGGTCATCGGCATGCTGGGCCAGGGCCACCGCTGCGGTGCCCGCCATCGCAGGGGCTTGCAGCGCCGCCTCCAGCGCCGCATAGCGGCCCTGGCGCGCGGCGTCTTCGGGGCTCTGGCCCGGCTGCGGCCGGGCGTCGATGCGCTGCACGGCCAGCGGCACGGCAAGGCGCGCGCACAGGTCCACGCAATGCTGCTCGAAGCCATCGGCTGCGGCCTGCAGGCCGTGGTGCACGTGGATGGCCCGCACCTGCCCCGGCCAGCGCCGCGCGCAGGCCAGCAGCAAGGCCGTCGAATCGGCCCCGCCGCTCAGGCCCACGGCCAGAGGCAGCGCGGGCGCGAAGGCCGCCATGGCGGCGTCGAAGGATTGGGTCACGTGCACTCCCCGGGCACACGGCACGCCGGCGTGGCCGGGCAGCGGGTCAGCAAGGGAAGAACGGGGCAGCAGCGCATGGCTGCCGATTATCGAGCCCCCCCGCCCCCCTTGGCGGTGCTCTCAACCCCCAGGGCCGGCCAGTTGCGGTGCCGCATGAGCTCCGTCGGCCGATAGCCGGAAGGTGCCCACCACCTCCGACAGGCGCACCGACTGGTCCTTGAGGCTTTGCGCCGCGGCCGCGCTCTCCTCCACCAGGGCGGCGTTCTGCTGCGTCATCTGGTCCAGGTGCGAGACGGCCTGGCCCACCTCGTTGATGCTGGTGCTCTGCTCGTTGGTGGAGGCGGTGATCTCGGCCATGATGTCGGTCACGCGCTGCACCGAGTTGACGATGTCCGTCATGGTGGCGCCGGCATCGTGCACCAGCCGCGAGCCGGTGGCCACCTGCTCCACCGAGGCGCTGATGAGCTGCTTGATCTCCTTGGCGGCCTCGGCGCTGCGCTGCGCCAGGCTGCGCACCTCGCTGGCCACCACGGCAAAGCCCCGGCCCTGCTCACCCGCGCGGGCGGCCTCCACGGCGGCATTCAGGGCCAGGATATTGGTCTGGAAGGCAATGCCGTCGATGGTGCCGATGATGTCGCTGATCTTGCGCGATGCGGCATTGATCTCATCCATGGTGCTCACCACGTTGCCCACCACCGAGCCGCCATGCCGGGCCACGCTGGAGGCCTGCCCCACGAGCTGGTTGGCCTGGCGCGCGGCATCGGCGTTGTGGCGCACGGTTTCGGTCAGTTGCTGCATGGAGGCCGAGGTTTCTTCCAGGCTGGACGCGGTGAGCTCGGTGCGCCCGCTCAGGTCGTGGTTGCCGGTGGCGATCTCTTCGGCCGCCACGCGCACCGAGTTGCTGGCGTCGCGTATCTGCGCCAGCACGCCCGCGAGCTTGCCCGCAAAGCTGTTGAAGCTGGCCGCGATCTGCGCCAGCTCGTCCTCGCCCTGGGCGTCGATGCGGCGCGACAGGTCGCCGTCGCCCGCGCCAATCTCGTGCATGGCATCGCGCACCAGCGTCAGCTGGCGCAAGCGCCGCGACAGGATGCCCGCCAGCACCAACAGAGCCACCAGCAGCACCACGATGCCTGTGCCGATGGAGGTGCCCAGCATGGTGCGGATCGGCGCCATGGCCTCGCTCTCATCCTGCGCCACCACCAGCATCCAGGGCGTGCCAGCCACAGGCGCCACACTCAACAGCCGGCTGCGTCCGCCAATCTCCGAACGCAGCACGCCCTTGTCCTTGGCGACCTGCTGCAACTTCTCGGCGTTCAGATCCTTCGACAGGTCCGTCACTGGCTTGAGCGTGAGCGCCACGTCGGGGTGGGCGATGATCTTGCCGTCCGACGCAGCCAGGAAGCCGAAGCTTTGCGGCGTGGGCCGGATCGAGGCGACATTGGCCACCACCGACTCCATGTAAACATCGCCTGCGGCTACGCCTTTCAGCGCCGCGCCACTGCCCACGGGCGCGGCGAAGGTCACCACCAGCTTCTGGTCCGATGCGGAGATATACGGTGGCGTGACCACTGGCGCGCCAGCCTTGGCGGCCTGTTGGTACCAGGGCCGCGCTGTGGGGTCGTAGTCGGGGGGCAGGCTGCGCGCTTCGGAGAAGACGTATTTTTTGTCCGCATAGCCGAAGTACGCGGTGCTGAACTGGCCTGCATCGCGCAGCATGGCCAGGGATTTGGCGGGCTCGGCCTCGGTGAAGGACTGCACCGACGCGACGATGATGCCGCTTTTGGCGCGCGCCCACTCGGCAATGGTTTCGGCGTGGCTCTGCGCGGTGGCCAGGCTCTCCTCGGCCAGCGAGGCCTGCGCCTGGGATCGGGCCGTGAGGTAGTTGGCCACCGTCAGGGCCAGCAGCCCCGCCACCAGGCAGGCAATGGAGACCAGGAGGATCTGGCCCTTGAGAGTCTTCAGGAACGACATGGTGCCCCTTCAATCCACCCACCACCCAGCAGGCGATTCGCCATGCTACATCCGGTTACCGTTGAGGCGCCAGAGGGTTGGCGCGCGCGCATTCCCTGCGGCACAAAAAACAACAACGGCCCGCGAAGGGCCGTTGGAGTGGGGTTGGCGGCAGAGGCTCAGCGCTCTGACTTGGTGTCGCTGAACCGCCCGTAGCTCTGCAGGCGCTCGTAGCGGCGGTCCAGCAGGTCCTTGGTCTTGAGGTCCGCCACCTGGCGGAAGGCGTCGCCCAGGGCGCGCTTCAAAAAGGCGGCCATCTGCTTGTGGTCGCGGTGGCCGCCGCCCACGGGCTCGCTCACGATCTTGTCCACCAGGCCCAGGGCCTTCAGGCGGTGGGCGGTGATGCCCAGGGCGTCGGCCGCTTCCTGGGCTTTTTCGCTGGTCTTCCAGAGGATGGAGGCGCAGCCCTCGGGGCTGATCACGGAGTAGATGGCGTATTGCAGCATCACCACCTGGTCGGCCACGCTGATGGCCAGCGCGCCGCCGGAGCCGCCTTCGCCGATGATGGTGGTGATGATGGGCACTTCGAGTTGCGCCATCTCGAAGATGTTGCGGCCGATGGCTTCGGACTGGCCGCGCTCCTCGGCGTCGATGCCGGGGTAGGCACCGGGCGTGTCGACGAAGGTGAACACCGGCAGCTTGAACTTCTCGGCCGTCTTCATCAGGCGCAGGGCCTTGCGGTAGCCCTCGGGCTTGCTCATGCCGAAGTTGCGCATCGCGCGCTCCTTGGTGTCGCGCCCCTTCTGGTGGCCCAGCACCATGCAGGCGTGGCCGTTGAAGCGTGCCAGGCCGCCCACGATGGACAGATCGTCCGCATAGTGGCGGTCACCGTGCAGCTCGACGAAGTCGGTGAAGATGTCGCGCACGTAGTCGAGCGTGTAGGGGCGCTCGGGGTGGCGGGCGATCTTGGTGATCTGCCAGGGCGACAGCTCGGCGTAGATGTCCTTGGTGAGCTGCTGGCTCTTCTTGCTCAGCTGGTCGATCTCTTCCGAGATATCGACGGCGCTCTCGGTCTGCACGTAGCGCAGTTCTTCGATTTTGGTTTCGAGTTCGGCAATCGGCTGCTCGAAATCCAGAAAGGTCTTTTTCGCCAACGTTGTTCTCCTTGGGTCGCGCCGGAAGGCGGCGTGCCATGAATGAGGCACGCACTGTAACCGACGCGTTACGAGTTTGGTATGACGCTTGCCCAATGCTCAGTAAGAGACGACTGGCTGGGGGTCCATGGACCGCCAAATATACCAAGTCGCCACGCTGGCCCATGGCTTCCAGGCCTCGGCGACTTCGCGGGCTTCACTGCGGCTCACCGTTTCGCCCGAGAAGTAGTTGTGGCTGATGCCGCCGATCAACCCCACGTCGTCCAGGGGCAAGACATTGGGGCGCATCAGGTAGAAGATGAGGAACATCTCGGCCGTCCAGCGGCCGATGCCGCGGATGGCCACCAGCTCGGCGATGATGGCTTCGTCGTCCATCGAAGCCCAGTCCTTCACGTGCAGCTTGCCACCGTCGAAGTGCAGGGCCAGGTCGACCAGGTAGTCGACCTTGCGCGCCGACAGGCCGGCCGCGCGCATGTCGTCCACCTTGAGCTTGAGCACGCTGGCCGGCTTCATGCTGCGCGGCAGCTGGGCAAAGCGCTCCCAAACGGTCTGCGCGGCCTTCACCGAGATCTGCTGGCCCACGATGGAGCGCGCCAGCGTGGTGAAGGCATCGCCCTGGGTCTGCAGCGCGGCGTCGCCGAACTGGGGGATCAGGCGCTTCATCACCCGGTCCTTCTTCATCAGGTGCTTGCAGGCCTCGGCCCAGTAGGCGGGCGTGGAAACGGCCACGGCCGGCGCGGCCGCAGCAATCGCGGCAGGTACCAACAGTTCCTCTTTAGCCATTTTTCTTGCCGCTGCCATGGGGGTTGTTCTTGTTCTCTTCGTTCATGCGTTGTTCTATCGGGGGCATGCGGGTCACTGGGCGGCTTCCCAGGTGGTACCGGTGGCGGAATCCTTGAGCACGATGCCCTGGGACAGCAGCGCCTGGCGGATGCGGTCGGCCTCGGCGAAATTCTTGGCGGCCTTGGCGGCGGCACGGGCAGCGATCTGCTCGCCGATGGCAGCTTCGTCCAGCCCGGCACCGGCCTTCAAGAAGGCCTCTGGCTCGCCCTGCAGAATGCCCAGGCAAGCACCCAGGGCCTTGAGCAGCCCGGCCAGCTCGGCCGAGCGGGTCTTGTTCACCTCGCCCGCCAGGTCGAACAGCACGGCCATGGCCTCGGGCGTGCCGAAGTCTTCGTCCATGGCCGCCTTGAAGCGCGCAGCGTGGGGCGCAGTCCAGTCGATGGCGGCCACAGGGGCCGGTGCCACCAGGCTGAGCGCGGTGTACAGGCGTTTGAGGGCCTGGCGCGCGTCGTCCAGGTGGGCGTCGCTGTAGTTCAGGGCGCTGCGGTAGTGGGCACGCACGATGAAAAAGCGCACCGTCTCGGCGTCGTACTGGGCCAGCACCTCGCGGATGGTGAAGAAGTTGCCGAGCGACTTGCTCATCTTCTCGTTGTCTACGCGCACAAAACCGTTGTGCACCCAGAACTTCGCCAGGGGCTTGCCGTTGGCGCCTTCGCTCTGGGCGATCTCGTTCTCGTGGTGCGGGAACTGCAGGTCCATGCCGCCGCCGTGGATGTCGAAAGTCTCACCCAGCGTGGCGCCGCACATGGCCGAGCACTCGATGTGCCAACCGGGGCGGCCCGAGCCGAATGCGCTGTCCCACTTGGCCTCGGGCGGCTCTTCGGGCTTGGAGGCCTTCCACAATACGAAATCGAGCGGGTCTTCCTTGCCGTCGAGCACGGCAACGCGCTCGCCGGCGCGCAGCTCGTCGATGGACTTGCCCGACAGCTTGCCGTAGCCGTCGAACTTGCGCACCGAGTAGTTCACGTCGCCATTGCTGGCACGGTAGGCCAGGCCCTTGCCTTCCAGGGCGCCGATCAGCGACAGCATCTGCGGCACGTATTCGGTGGCACGCGGCTCGATGGAGGGCGGCTCGATGCCCAGGGCCGCGATGTCGGCGTGCATGGCGGCGATCATCTCGTCCGTGAGGGCACGGATGGTGATGCCGCGCTCCAGCGCCCGCCGGATGATCTTGTCGTCGATGTCGGTGATGTTGCGCACGTAGGTCACGCGCAGGTCGCTGGCCTTGAGCCAGCGCTGCACCACGTCGAACGCCATCATCATGCGGGCGTGGCCGATGTGGCACAGGTCATAAATCGTCATGCCGCACACGTACATGCGCACGTGGCCAGATTCGAGCGGGGAAAAGTTCTCCAACTCACGCGAAAGCGTGTTGTAGATGCGCAAACTCATGGGATGTCAGTCAGGGGGAAACCGAAAGGGGATGTGGGTGAAGCCCGTTCACCCGGCAGCAGCGGGAACAGGCCCCTCGGGGGGCGCGTTCGTCAGCGAACGCCCATCGAAATCACCAGCGGCAACAGCGCACCGTCATGACCACCCCCTCAGCTACAATCCGCCGCAGTATAAGCCCCGCCAGGGTTCGACGCTGTCCATCACCTTCCATACCCTCATGAAGCAACCAGTCCGCCGCACCCTCCCCCGAATTTTGCGCCTGCTGGCCCTGACGGCATTGGTGGGCACCACCCTGGCACATGCGGCCGACGACTACGCCGACATCACGCAGTTGCTCAAGGCCGGCAAGGCGGGCGAAGCCCTGACCAAGGCCGACCAGCGCCTGGCCACCAGCCCGCGCGACCCGCAGCTGCGCTTTCTGCGCGGCGTGGCCCAGTCCGACTCGGGCAAGCCCACCGAGGCCATCGCCACCTTTACCAAGCTGACCGAAGAGTACCCCGAGCTGCCCGAGCCCTACAACAACCTGGCCGTGCTCTACGCCAACCAGAACCAGTTGGACAAGGCCCGCACCGCGCTGGAGATGGCCATCCGCACCAACCCCAGCTACGCCACTGCGCACGAGAACCTGGGCGACATCTACGCCAAGCTGGCCAGCCAGGCCTACAACAAGGCGCTGCAGCTCGACGCGACCAACGCCAACTCGGTCAAGCCCAAGCTGGCGCTGATCCGCGAGCTGTTCTCGGCCGACCCGTCGGGCAAGGCGCGCCCTGCCGCTGCAGCACCCTCACCTTCACCCTCACCCGCCCCCGCCGTGGTCGCCACGCAGCGCCCTGCCCCGGCTCCAGCCGCCGCACCGGCGCCTGCGCCCGCAGCCCCTGCTCCAACACCCGCTCCTGCCCCGGCAGCCGCAGCGCCGGCACCCGCGGCAACGGCACCCGCCCCTGCCGCCGCAGCTGCTGCGCCCGCATCCACCCAGGAAGTCACCGCCGCCGTGCAGGCCTGGGCCGCCGCCTGGGCCGCCAAGGACATGAAGGCCTACCTGGGCGCCTACGACAAGGACTTCGACCCACCAGGCCGCCAGACCCGCGCCGCCTGGGAGAAAGAGCGCGAATCGCGCATCGTGGGCAAATCCAAGATCGCCGTGCAGGTCTCCGACATCACCGTGAGCGTGACCGGCAACAAGGCCACGGCGCGCTTTCGCCAGGCCTACAGCGCCGATGCGCTCAACGTGACCAGCCGCAAGACGCTGGACCTGGTGCAGAACGGCGGCCGCTGGGCCATCGTGCGGGAAGCCACCGGCGGCTGATGGTGGTGCACGACATGGCGACGGCGCCCACCCTTTGGGCTGGCGAACAGTTTCGAACCAGCCGCTGACCGACTGACGGACATGATGGTGGATTCGCCCCGCTGGGGCCGCCGCACGGCGGCCGTTGTGCTGTTGCTGGCTGCCGCCGCGCAGGCAGCGCCCGCCTTCGCCCAGAATCCGCAAAACCGCATGCGCGGCGCCGGTGCCGCCAAGCAGGCGAAAGCCCCCGAGAACCTGCGCGACGGCCAGGCCGAGACGCGGTTGATGGAGGTCTACCAGCTCACCGGCCAGGGCCGTGGCCGCGAGGCACTGGCCCGCGCCGAAAGCCTGGCACGCGACTACCCCAATTTTCAGCTCGCGCAACTGGCGCTGGGCGACCTTCTCAACGCCCGCGTGCGCCCCGTGCGCAAGCTCGGCGACGTGCCCGAGGCCGATGCCGCGCGTGCCCCCGAAGCCGGCGGCATGCTCGACGAGCTGCGCACCGAGTCGCTGCAGCGCGTGCAGGCGCACAAGAACCGCCCAGGCCCCGACCGCATACCCGCCCAGTTCCTGGAGCTGTCCAGCCGCTCGCGCCACGCGATCGCCATCGACGCATCGCGCTCGCGCCTGTACCTGTTCGAGAACACGCCCAAGGGCCTGCAGCTGGTGGCCGACTACTACGCCTCGGTCGGCAAGCTGGGCATCGAAAAGCTGGTCGAGGGCGACCAGCGCACGCCCCTGGGCGTGTACTTCATCACCAGCCGCCTGGACCCGGTCACGCTCAAGGACTTCTACGGCGCCGGCGCCCTGCCCATCAACTACCCCAACCCGCTGGACCAGAGCCGGGGCAAGACCGGCAGCGGCATCTGGCTGCACGGCACACCGCCCGACCAGTTCGCGCGCGCCCCCCTGGCCACCGATGGCTGCGTGGTGCTGGCCAACCCCGACCTGGAGCGCATCCTGCGCCAGGTGGAGCCCCGCTCCACCCCCGTGGTGATTGCCCGCCAGCTGCAGTGGGTGGCCGCGCACAGCGTGCAGGCCGAGCGCAACGCCTTCGAGGCCGTGCTCAACGCCTGGCGCACCGCCAAGTCGCAGGGCGACATGGCGCGGCTGACGGGCTTTTACGCCCCCGATTTCCAGAGCTACCGGCAAAAGCCCCTGTCGGAGTGGACCACGGTGCTGCAGGCCGAGTCGCGCGCCCTCAAGGGCCGTGAAATACAGCTCAAGGACAAGTCTTACCTGCGCTGGACAGACGCCACCGACACCATGGTGGTAACGTTCGGCGAAGTCGCCGAAGGCGCACGCACCGGCCCCGTCAAGCGCCAGTACTGGAAGCGCAAGGGCCAGCAATGGCAAATATTCTTTGAAGGAGTGATTGGATGATTTCCAAGAGAAACGCGGCCCTGTCGCTGGCCGGCATCGCACTGTCGGCCCTGGTCGGCCTGGCAACACCCGCCCACGCGCAGGACGCGCCCAAGGTCAAGCTCACCACCTCCGTGGGCGACATCGTGCTGCAACTCGACCCCGCCAAGGCCCCCAAGACGGTGGAGAACTTTCTGGCCTACGTGAACGCCAAGCACTACGACGGCACCATCTTCCACCGCGTGATCAACAACTTCATGATCCAGGGCGGCGGTTTCACGCCCGACATGCAGCAAAAGTCCACCCGGCCGCCGATTGCTCTGGAAGCCAAGAATGGCCTCAAGAACGACACCTACACCGTGGCCATGGCACGCACCTCCAACCCGGAGTCGGCCACCGCCCAGTTCTTCATCAACGTGAAGAACAACGACAGCCTGAACGCCCCCAGCCCTGACGGCCATGGCTACGCCGTGTTCGGCAAGGTGATCAGCGGCGCCGACGTGGTCGACAAGATCAAGGCCGTGCCCACCGGGCGCGGCGACGTGCCCACCACCCCCATCGTCATCACTTCCGCCACGGTCGTGAAGTAACCCCCTTTTTATCCCTTCAGAAGGAAGCATTGCCATGAGCAACCCCCAAGTCGAACTGCACATCACCGGCTACGGTGTCATCACCCTCGAACTCGACGCCGAAAAAGCCCCCAAGTCGGCCGAGAACTTTCTGGCCTACGTGAACAAGGGCCACTACAACAACACCATCTTCCACCGTGTGATCCCCGGCTTCATGGTGCAAGGCGGCGGTTTCGAACCCGGCATGGCGCAAAAGCCCAGCGATGCCCCGATCCAGAACGAAGCCAACAACGGCCTGAAGAACGCCAACTACACCGTGGCCATGGCCCGCACGAGCGACCCGCACTCTGCCACCGCCCAGTTCTTCATCAACGTGGCCGACAACGGTTTTCTGAACCACACCGCCCCCTCGGCCCAGGGCTGGGGCTACGCCGTGTTCGGCAAGGTGGTCGGTGGTGCCGACGTGGTGGACAAGATCAAGGCCGTGAAGACGGGCCGCAAGGGCTTCCACGACGACGTGCCAAAGGAAGACGTGATCATCGAAAAGGCCGTAGCCCTGTAAACATGGCCCCCACGCTTGCCACTGCGTGTGCTGCGCTGCCCCCCGAGGGGGCCGCAGACGCCTTGGGGCGGCCCGGCGGCGACTGAGGGCTGGCGATGCCGGCCTTCATGCCTGATCAGACCACGACCGTGCCCCGGTTCGAGGAGCTCACCGCTCCCTCGCACTGGCGCACGGTCGATTTCATTTCGGACCTGCACCTGCAGGCCAGCGAGCCCGCCACGGTAGCCGCGTTCCGGCACTACCTGCAGACCACCCCGGCCGATGCACTGTTCATCTTGGGCGACCTGTTCGAGGTGTGGGTGGGCGACGATGCCATGGGCGAGCCCGGCAGCTTCGAGGCCGAGGGCTGCGCCGCATTGTCCGCCGCGTCGCAGCGCCTGCCGCTGTACTTCATGCATGGCAACCGCGATTTTCTGGCCGGCTCCGCCTTCCTGCAGCGCTGCGGCATGGCCGGCCTGGCCGACCCCACGGTGCTGGTCTTCGGCGAGCAGCGCATCGTGCTCAGCCACGGCGACCTGCTGTGCCTCGCCGACGTGGACTACCAGCGCTTTCGCGTGCAGGCGCGCAGCAGTGCCTGGCAGCAGGCCTTTCTGACCCAGCCCCTGGCCACGCGCCGCGCCCAGGCGCGCGGCATCCGCCAGGAGAGCGAGGCCAAAAAACAATCCGGCGCCCTGTATGCCGACGTGGACTCCCCCGCCACCATCGCCTGGCTGCAGGCCGCCCGGGCCGCAACCTTGGTGCATGGCCACACGCACCGCCCGGCCACCCACACCCTGGCGCCCGGCCTCACCCGCGTGGTGCTCAGCGACTGGGACGCTGCCGCATTGCCCCCCCGCCTGGAAACACTGCGTTTGTCGGATGCGGGCTTGGAACGGGTCGCTATCGGCCCAAAGTAAGCGGTGTCCTGAATTTCGAAGGCATGCCCTGGTTGGCATGCCCTGCACCATGCCCCCCATCCTCAACCGGCTCTGGCGCCGCGTGCGCGCCACCGTGGCGCCCGTGCCCGACATCTCCGCCACGCTGTGGCTGCAGACGCTGCAGCGCTACCCCTTCCTGGCAGCGCTGTCGCTGCACGACCAGTCCAAGCTGCGCGCGCTGAGCGCCCTCTTTCTGCACCACAAGCGCTTTCACGGCGCCCACGGCATGGAGGTGACCGACGCCATGGCCATCGACATCGCCGCGCAGGCCTGCCTGCCCCTGCTGCACTGGGGCGAGCCGGCCAAGGCCCTCGCGTGGTACGACGATTTCGTGGGCATCGTGCTGCACCCCGGCGAGGCCGTGGCCAAACGGCAAACCGTGGACGAAGCCGGCGTGGTACACGAACACGAGCAGGTGCTGCTGGGCGAGGCCATGGACCGCGGCCCCATCATGCTCAGCTGGGAGCACGCCTCCAACGGGCGCGAGAACACCGAGCGCGGCACCAACGTCGTGGTGCACGAGTTCGTGCACAAGCTGGACATGCGCAGCGGCGAGCCCAACGGCTGTCCGCCCCTGCCCGCAGGCTTCATGGGCGCCCGCACCGGCCGCGGCGCGTACGAGGCCTGGTGGAACGCCTGGGAGCCCGCGTACGCGCATTTCCGCGAGGCGGTGATCAAGGCCGAACGCTTCGGTGCCGAGATGCCCTGGCTGGATGCCTACGGCGCCACCTCCCCCTCGGAATTCTTTGCCGTGGCCTGCGAGGCGTACTTCGTGAACCGCGAGCGCTTCGCGGTGGAGTTCCCGGGCCTGGTGCCGGTGCTGGATGCTTTCTTCCGCCCCAAAGAGGTGCGCTGAATCACAGACTCCTGAACAGCTCCCTGCTGGAATAGCACTTGTCTCAACGCTTGCTTTCGCGCAACAAAACGTTACACGAAATGCAAGGGACGCAACAAAGCGCCGCAGCCTCGCCCCGCGCGACAAGAACTGATATCCAACCTTGGGAGTATGCATGCCAGACACCGCGCTCAACGAACGACTGCAACGCATCGGCCTGCTCGCCGCATTGGTGATCCCCATGCTCACGGCCTGTGGAGGCGGCTCTGGCGACTCGGGTGAACCACCCGCCCCACCGCCGCCTCCAGCCCCCGCCACCGCCGTGTCGCTGCTGGCCGGCAACCCGATCAGCGATGGCAACCAGGATGGCGCCAGCAAAAACTCCGCGAGCTTCAGCACGCGGGTCGCGGGCATGGCCCTGGGCCCTTCGGGCGAAGTGCTCATCGCCGACACCGGCAACAACCTGATCCGCAAGCTCAGCGCCAACCAGGAACAGGTCAGCACCCTGACCGGCGGCACGGGCCCTGGCGCGTTCAACGCCCCCACCGCAGTGGCCGTGGACGCCGCCGGAAACACCTATGTGGCAGACACCGGGAACCACCTGGTGCGCAAGATCACCCCAGCGGGCGCCGTCACCACCCTGGCAGGCCAGGCAGGGGTCTGCGCCAACCAGGATGGCGCAGGCACCAGCGCCACGCTCTGCAGCCCCAGCAGCATCGCCGTGGACAAGGCGGGCAGCGTGTATGTGGCGGAAGCCACCAGCCGCTTTGATTCGTCGGGCACGGACCCCGCTCTGGCGGGACGGATCCGCAAGATCACGGCCAATGGCACAGTCAGCACCCTGGTCGGCCAGGCCAGCCAGAGCCCCTCGAACATGGGCTACGGCTTCACGGCCTACAAACCCCTGCTCCTGGCAACCGATTCTGCGGGAACCCTCTATTCGGCAGACTCCAACGACCAAGTGATCCGAAAATACACTGCGGATGGTCAAGCCACTGTGGTGTCTGGTGGCAGGTTCCGCAATATCAGGGCCATCACCTTCGACCCGGCGGATCGTCTGTTCGTTCTGGACAACGTTCTGGACAGCTCGTCGACCACTGTGTTTGGTGTCATCAACCAACCATCCATCCACCGTGTCGGCAGCGATGGCAGCGTCACGACCCTGGTCCGTGCCCAGGCCGCATGTATCACCTTCGCCGTGAGTGACCTGTGCCAGCCGCTCGCCATGGTCGCCAAGGCCGACGGCCAGCTCCTGGTGGCCGAACGCAGCTACGGCCGCGACAGGCTCAACCCCTTCCTGCAGTTGCGCAGCTACACCGAGCAGGGCACGTACACGGTGGCCGCAGGCCCCGTGGCCTCCACGGGCACGAACGATGCGCAGGGCGCCGATGCACGCTTTGACAACCCCTGGTCGCTGGCCGCCAGTCCATCGGGCACCCTGTATGTGCGCGACAAGGGCAACGGCACCATCCGCACGGTGCAATCGGACGGCGTGGTACGTACCCTGGGCCAGCCCGGCGGGCAATGCGCGTCGATCACGGGCCTGTCCAACGAACTGCTGTCACGTGAATTTGCCCTGGCCACCGATGGCGCTGGCAACCTTTACACCACGATCGATTCGCGCATCCTGAAGATGGGCAACAACACGTGCGAGGTCGTTCTCCTGGCAGACCTGAAGCCGCTGATGAACCGGTTCCTCTCCAACGCCTTGACCGGCATCGCAGCGGACACGGCAGGCAACGTTTATGTGTCCACCTACCTGGGTGCCATCTACAAGGTCGATACCAAAGGAACGGCCACGCTGTTTGCAGGCAGTGAGGGCACGGTGGGGCACAGGGACGGCACAGGCCAGGCCGCACAATTCTCGTGGCTGGGCCAAATGGCCACCGATGCGGCGGGCAACGTCTACGTGGTCGATGGCCTGTACTACAGCGCCAAGCTGGGCCCGAGCATCCGCAAGATCACGCCAGAAGGCGTGGTCACCACGCTGGCAGGCAACCCCAACGCCGCACCCGGCCATGCCGACGGCACCGGCACCGCCGCACTGTTCTCGGTGGACTGGCGAGAATCGCTCAAAACAGCCAGCCTTGCGGTGGACAAGAACGGCAACGTGTATGTCTCCGACCCCGCCAACAGCGTGATCCGCAAGATCACCCCTGCGGGCCAGGTCAGTACCCTGGTGGGCCAGGTGGGACGCAAGGGATTCGCCGCGGGTGATCTGCCAGGCGTGATCAACCGCCCCGGTGGCATCGCCATCCGTGATTCCGTGCTGTACGCCAGCATCGCGAATGCGGTGATCCAGGTCAAGCTGCCCTGATCGATCTCGGGGGATCGCAAGGCCCTCGGACTCCGTGCTCCGGCACGTGGTCCGAGGGCTTTTTTGCTCAGGCTTGCCAGACCCCGAACCCGGCCGAGCGCAGGTCGATGCCGACTTCGATCTCGCGGTCCACGGCGTCCTGGTAACTCATGGGGTTGAAGCCGGAGTACAGATCGGGCAGCAGGCGCAGCCCGTACTGCTGCACGAAGCGGTTGGCCTGGATGCCGGCCTTGTGCTTGTCGAAGCGCACGTCCGGGTCCAGCCCGGTCATGCCCACGTACACGCAGGGCTTGCCCTCGATGTAATTCGGGTTGCACCTGCGGAACTTGCGTTCGCTCAGCACCGCCATGGAGAGTTCCACGACGTAGACGTTGTGATGGGGTTTGGGCATGGGTTGGCGGCGCCCGGGTCAAGCAACCTGGGCAGGGTACCCACTGTAAAACCAAATCGGCGCATTTGCAGCCACCGGGCATGTATGCAAATAGGGGCTACGGGCGGATATTGGCTGAGCCAAGGCCTCCTAACCAGTCCGCGTCGCAGGCAGCGCCGTGAAGGGCAGCGGCATCGGCCTGTCGCTGGTGGCCGGCATCGCGCAACTGCATGGTGCCACCATCAGCGCCTGCGCAGGGGTGGAGGGCCGGGGCTTTTGCGTGCGTGTGCTGTTCCCTGCGGTGCAGGGCGTCGATGGTGAGGCAGGCTGATTGCTCGGCGGGCTCATACGGATTTGCATTCGGTTGAAGGCGAATCCGTATCACTCGGCGGCCAGCACCTCGCGCATGACCTCGGCCTGCCAGTCGAAGTAGGGGTTGAAGGTGAGCCGCGCATGCACCTTGGCGCTCTCGCGGTAGCCCCAGTCCGAGTACCACACCGGCTCGCCCGCCATGCAGCGGGCCTGGTCGGCGGCTTCCTGCCCGTTCCAGCACATGCGCTGGCTGCCCTCGCTGCCGTAGAGCGGGTTGGCGGGCGAGAACAGCACGCCCATGTGCGAGAACTGGCTGATGCGCTGCTGCGGCAGCCTGTCGGTGCGCACCAGCACACGCGTGTGCTGCCCGGTGCTTTCGCGCTGTGGCCTGGCGCCAGCACGCGCCGCTGGCAGTTCGCCGTACCAGATGAGGCGGCTGGCGGGGTGGGTGAAGCGGGTCTCGAACGTGCCGAGCACATGCTCCACGTCCACCACCGAGTCGTGCTGCGCCAGCACCAGCAGGGCCGGCCTGGCATAGGGCTGGCGCGCGATCTTCTCGCGCACAGCGGCGGCGCTGCGGTAGTACTGCGCAAAGCCATTGGTGGGCACGTTGAGGTAGCGCAAGGTGGTCTGCTGGGGCTGGGCGGAGTCGGGCTGGCGCAGCCAGGTGCGCACGCGCGCAACCCAGGGCACGATCCAGTCCAGCGGCACGCCCGACTTGAGGGCCGGCGAGAAGAGCACCAGGCCCGCGACCTCGGGGTGGTCCAGCGCGTATTCCAGCGCCAGGTTGGCGCCGGTGGAAAAGCCGCCCAGGTAGACCTCGGGTACCTCTTGCGCCAGCAGGGCTGCCTGCTGCGCCACCAGGCGGCGCCAGTCGTCCAGATCCACGCCGATCAGGTCGGCCGGCCGCGTTCCGTGGCCGGGCAGCAGCGCCGTGCGCACCAGAAAGCCCTGGCCCGCCAGCGCCTGCCCGATGTCGGCAAACGACCAGGGCGAATCGCCCAGGCCGTGAAACAGCACCACACCCTTGCGCGCGGGCTGCGCCGGCCGCCATTCCATGGGCGCGTTGCGCGCCAGCTCGCTGTCGCGCTCGTCGCTCTGGAAGGCGCGGTGCTGCGCCATCCAGTCCCGCGTTTCGCTGCGGTACTGGGCAAAGCTGCCCTGGCCCAGCGGCACCATGGGCCCGCGCGGCGCAGCGCAGCCCGCACACAGCACGGCGGCCACCAGCGCCAGGGCGCGGGGCCACTGCCGGGTGGCTTGGCTCGATTGCAAATGCTGCACCATCAGAACCGGTACAGGTAGCCCAGGCGCAGGCCGGTGGTGCTGGAGCGGTCCACCAGCGGGCTGTCCTTGATGCCGCTGCCCAGGTGGGTGCTGCTGATGTCCAGGAACATGCTCTGCCGTGGCGCCATCGCATAGCCCACGCGCAGGCCCAGCTCCAGGTTGACGCTGGCATCGCCCTGGTAGGCGCGGCGCTGGGGCAGTGCTTCGGAGGATTTCACGCCGTAATGGTAGTCCACATACTTGCTGTCGGCCCAGTGCGCGGCCAGGCGCGGGGTGAAGTCGAAGGCCCCCTGCTGGAAGCGGCGGTCCACCTGCAGCCTGATCCTTTGCCCCTTGCTGTGGCCCGAGGCATCGCCAAGCCACTCGCCCGAGACATTGGCCACGCCGGTGCGCCAGATGGCGGCGCCGCCCACCCAGAAACTGGCCTTGCGCTCGTCCATGCCCGTGAGGTAGGGCGAATCCTCGGCCTCATACCCCTCGCCCGCATAGCGCGCACGCAGCCTGAGCGATACCGGCCCGGCCGACGGCAGCTTGACGTCCAGTGAGGGGCGGAGCACGCTGACCCAGCGGTTCTCGAAGTAGATGAGCGGCAGCCCCTGCGCCTTGTCATCGAAGTCGCGGTACGGCGCCCGATCCACCGCCACGCCAAGGCCAAGACCCCATTGCGAAGCAGCGCCGGTGCCCGATGTGCCACCGGATGTACTGCCGTCCTGCGCCCATGCTGCCGGCAAAGCCAGCACACCCAGGGCGGCCACGGCAGCGCGCAGGCGCTTCACCGGTGCGCTCGGAGTGGGCGCGGGGGCGCCCGCTACAGGCCTCGCACGCCAGCGCAGGCCGGTGGTTGCAGGGACGGGGATGAAAGGAAACGGAAGCATGGTCGAGGTCCTCAGGGTTGAAACAACAAGGCAGAAACGTGGAATTCAGGGCGCGTGTTCGCCATCGCTGCGGGCAGCAGCAGCGGCGCCGGCATCGGCATCGAGGTCGAAGCGGCCATCGCCACCCGCAGCGGCCGAGTCCGGCGGCGCATCGCCCTGCACCTGCGCCTCACCGTGCACCAGCGCGCGGCGGTGCTGCAGGTAGGCATCGCGCACAAAGAGGTACTTGTCCAGCGCGATGCGGTCGATCACCTGCGTGGCGGGCAGCAGTTCGGCCCGCGCCTGGGTGGCCTGCAGCACGGTGAGGCCATTGCGCACCGCCGGGCTGGCGGCCAGGGTTTGCGGCGCCAGCAGCAGCTCGGCCGGCAGGCCCGCGGTATCGCGCACCGTGGACGGGCCCAGCAGCGGCCAGACGATGTAGGCGCCAGCGCCCAGGCCCCAGCGGCCCAGCGTCTGGCCCGTGTCCGCCCCGTGGCGCACCAGGCCCAGGGGCATGGCCACATCGAACAGGCCGAGCACGCCCAAGGTGGTGTTCACGGCCACCCGCGCCAGGTCCGACGCCGCAGCGCCCGGCCGCCCCTGCAGCAGCAGGTTGGCCGCCGAGCCGATGTCCTGCGGGTTGGTGAAGAAATGGCCCAGGCTGGTCTGCACGCCCTGCGGCAGCACGCGGGCATAGCCGCACGCCAGCGGGGCCAGCACCGCGCCATCCACCGCCTCGTTGAAGCGAAAGACGCTGCGGTTCCAGGGCTCGATGGGGTCGGGCTGCAGCGCCGTGGCGCAGCCTGCCAGCAAACGCACCATGGTGACAAGGCCGGCCCGTACCACAGCGCCCCTGTTGGGGTGGCCAACCATCAGCCAGCCACCTGCTGGCAGCCCTTGCTGCGGCGCTGCTCCCGCAGGCTCACCATGCGCAGCTCGGAATCAATCTGCACGGAATTGGCGTTGAAATAGCGCGCCGCCACCGCCACCGGCAGCACGAGCTGCCAGGATGCGCTCTTGGCCTCGCCGGCCACCCGGTTGCTCTCTTGCGCCATGGCGAACTCGTTGTCCAGCTCATGGCAGCCAAGCTGCGCAAAGCGCTCCTTGGGCATGGCACTTTGCGGAATGCTGGTGCACGCGGACAGCAGCAGCGACAGGGACAGGATGGCAAGACCCGAAGCGAACCGGACAGGGGGCATGGTGGCGACTCTTTCAACAACAGCTGCGGCGAGGGTTCCGCCGCCGCTGAACCGCATGGTGCCGACCCGGCTTTAAGGACTTCTTAGCGCGATTAAAAATTCTTTAAGACGCTGCAGAAAACCGGGTTCATCGCCGCAATGGACGGCCGGTGGTCCATTGGGCGAAGTTTTGACAATTTATCTATTTTTGGATAAATTATCCAAATGCCAAAACGCACGCCCTCCCCTGCCCCGCACCGCACCCCCGAACAAAAAGCCCTGCTCTCCCAGATCGAGCAGGTGGCCCAGGGCCTCGCCGCCACCTTTGCGCCCTTCTGCGAAGTGGTGGTGCACGACCTGCTGGACCCAGGCCAGTCCATCCTGGCGATCCAAAACAACCTCTCGGGCCGCTCGGTCGGCGAGCCGACGACCGAGCTGGGCCTGGCGCGCATCGCCGACCCCGACTACCCGCAGGTGATTGCCAACTACGCCAACCAGTTCGCCGACGGGCGCCAGGCCAAGAGCACGTCGGTGGGCATCAAGGACTCGTCGGGCGAGTACATCGCCGCGCTGTGCCTGAACGTGGACCTCACGCTCTTTCGCAGCCTGCAAAGCGTGGTGGGGCAGTTCACCGCCATCGACGGTGACACGGGGCTCACCGAGTCGCTCGACCCGGCCGGCGCCGATGCAATCCGCCTGCGCATCGACCAGTTTGCGGCGCGCCTGTCTACCGCGCCGCGCGCGCTCAAGGCGGCCGAGCGGCGCGCGCTGCTGCGCGAGCTCAAGGAGTCGGGCAGCCTGGAGGTGCGTCGCGCGATGGAGGTGGTGGCGCAGCACCTGGGCGTATCGCGCGCAACCGTCTACGGCGATGCCCGCTGAGCTGACAGCATGAGCACCACCATCGCTCCACCCACCCGCACGCAGGCGCAACTGCTGCTGCTCGACACCCACCAGGTCAGCGCCCTGCTGCAGCCGCAGGACGTGCTGCGCGCCGTGCGCGAAGCCTTCACCCTGCACAGCCAGCGCGCGGGCCGCGTGTTCCCCGTGGTGCGCGAGGCACTGCCCACGGGCGGGGTGTTCGGCATCAAGTCGGGCGATGTGCCGGCGCAGGGGCTGCTGGGCTTCAAGGCCGCCGGCTTCTGGCCCGCCAACCGCGCGCAGGGCGGCGAGCCGCACCAGGCCACCGTCATGCTGATCGACCCTGCAACAGGCCGGCCGCTGTGCGTGCTGGACGGCAATGCCATCACCACCGAGCGCACGGGCGCGGCCGGCGCGCTAGGGCTGCAACACCTTGCGCGCGCGGACAGCGAACAGCTGTGCCTCTTTGGCACCGGCGTGCAGGCGCGCGTGCAGCTGCGCTTTGCGCTGCAGGTGCTGCCCGGGCTGCGGCGGGTGCGCTATGTGGCCCAGGGAGGGCGGCGCAACGAGGGCTTCGAGGCGGCTTTTGCCGAGCACTGCGACATCGCCCTGGGCAACGATGCGAATGAAGCCGTGGCCGCGAGCGACGTGGTGATCACCGCCACGCCGGGCGGTGGCGCGCTGTTCGACACAGCGGCCGTGCAGCCGGGCACCCACATCAACGCCGTGGGCACCGACACCCAAGGCAAGCGCGAGCTGCCCGTGGGCCTGCTGCAATGCGCCCGCCTGTTCGTGGACGACGCCACCCAGGCCCGCCAGATTGGCGAGGCGCAATGGGCACCGCCCAGCCTGCCCTGCAGCGAGCTGGGCGATGTGCTCACCGGCCAGGTGCAGGTGGCGCGCAGCGCGCAGGACATCACCGTGTTCGACATGACGGGCCTGGCCCTGCAGGACCTGACCGTCGCTCGCATGCTGCACACACAGGCCCTGGCGCAGGGCCTGGGCACTGCGATTGCCTGGCCGTGGTGACACCGGCCCTCTCCGTTTCACTCCGTTCCCATCCCGCTTTCAACCACCACCCATCGTTGCCATGACCACTACCACCCCCATCGCCAACCGCCTTCCCACCTACGACGACGTCGTGGCCGCCGCCGGCCGCATTGCGGGCATCGCGCACCGCACGCCCGTGCTCACCTCGCGCATCCTCGACGAAGAACTGGGCGCCCAGGTGTTCTTCAAGTGCGAGAACCTGCAGCGCATGGGCGCGTTCAAGTTCCGCGGCGCCTACAACGCGCTCGCCCAATTCGACGCCACGCAGCGCAAGGCCGGGGTGATCGCGTTCTCGTCGGGCAACCACGCCCAGGGCATCGCCCTGGCCGCGCGCGAGCTGGGCATGCCGGCCACCATCGTCATGCCGCAGGACGCGCCCGCCGCCAAGATTGCGGCCACGCAGGGCTACGGCGCCAACGTGGTGTTCTACGACCGCTACACGCAAGACCGCGAGCAGATCACCCGCGACCTGGCCGAGCGCAATGGCCTGACCATGATCCCGCCGTACGACCATGCCGACGTGCTGGCCGGCCAGGGCACGGCCGCCAAGGAGCTTTTCGAGGAGGTGGGCGAGCTCGATGCCTTCTTCGTCTGCCTGGGCGGCGGCGGCCTGCTCTCGGGCTCGGCCCTGTCCACCCGAGCCCTGTCGCCCAAATGCAAGCTCTACGGCGTGGAGCCCGAGGCGGGCAATGACGGGCAGCAGTCGTTTCGCAGCGGCTCCATCGTGCACATCGACACGCCCCAGACCATTGCCGATGGCGCGCAGACGCAGCACCTGGGGAACATCACCTTCCCCATCATCCGCCGCGACGTGGACGACATCCTCACCGTGAGCGATGCGCAGTTGGTGGACGCCATGCGCTTCTTCGCCACCCGCATGAAGCTGGTGGTGGAGCCCACGGGCTGCCTGGGCTTTGCCGCAGCGCGTGCACGCGCCGCCGAGCTCAAGGGCAAGAAGGTGGGCGTGCTGATCAGTGGCGGCAATGTGGACATGGAACGTTTCTGCAGCCTGCTCGCCGGCTGATCCCGCGAGAGAAAAGGAGCCCCAGCCATGCAAGAAGCAACAGCCAACCACCTCAGGACACCTCTCGCGCAGATCGACACCCCCGCCGCGCTGATCGAGCTGCCACGCATGCAGCGCAACATCGCGCGCATGCAGCAGCGCATGAACGCGCTGGGCGTGCGCTTTCGACCTCACGCCAAGACGGCCAAGTGCCCGGCTGTGACACAGGCGCAGATCGCGGCGGGCGCGCAAGGCATCACGGTGTCCACCCTCAAGGAGGCAGCGCAGTTCTTCGCCCATGGCATCACTGACATCCTCTACGCCGTGGGCACCGTGCCGCACAGGCTGCCCCAGGTGCTGGCATTGCGCCGCCAGGGCTGCGACCTGAAGATCATCACCGACAACCTTGCAGCAGCCCAGGCCATCGTGGACTTCGGCCGCGAGCACGGCGAGGTGTTCGAGGTGCTGATCGAGGTGGATACCGACGGCCACCGCTCCGGCATCCGCCCCGACGAGGCCGCACTGATCGACGTGGGCCGCGCACTGCACGAGGGCGGCATGCGCCTGGCCGGCGTCATGACGCATGCCGGCGGCAGCTACGACCTGAACACCCCCGAGGCCCTCACGGCCCTCGCCGAGCAGGAGCGCGCTGGCTGCGTGCACGCCGCCGAGCGCCTGCGCGCCGCGGGCCTGCCCTGCGCCGTGGTGAGCGTGGGCTCCACGCCCACGGCCCTCTCGGCGAAGGACCTCGCGGGCGTGACCGAAGTGCGCGCCGGGGTGTACGTGTTTTTCGACCTGGTGATGCACAACGTGGGCGTGTGCAGCACCGACGACATCGCCCTGAGCGTGCTGACCACCGTGATCGGCCACCAGGTGGACAAGGGCTGGGCCATCGTCGACGCCGGCTGGATGGCCATGAGCCGCGACCGGGGGACGCTGAAGCAATCGCGCGACTATGGCTATGGGCAGGTGTGCGATGTGGATGGGACGGTGCTCGACGGCTATGTGCTGAGCGGTGCGAACCAGGAGCACGGGATTTTGTCGCTGGCCGGTGGATCCACGTCACCGGACGTGGGCGATATTGCGCGGCGGTTTCCGGTGGGGAGGCAGTTGCGGATCTTGCCGAACCATGCGTGTGCCACGGGGGCGCAGTATGGGGAGTATCGGGCGGTGGAGGGTGGGGTTTTGGTGGGGGAGTGGGCGCGGTTTGGGGGTTGGTGATATCGGCCTTTTGATGGCTCTGGTTGCTGCATGCCTTGGTTGAGGGCGGAGGCCGGGG
>NZ_JAUZDX010000036.1 GCF_030704685.1 Acidovorax sp. A1169 | reverse complement strand
GTAGCCGCGCCGCCTGTTCCACCGCACACCAAGTCATTTCACTGAATACCTGCTGAGGCCTCACACCATGAAGCTCCCCACTCTCTCCCTTCTGCGCCTTGCCGCAGTAGCCGTCGCTGCCGGTGCCATCGCCACCGGCGCCCTGGCTGCCACCACGGCGCATTACTTCGACGGCGACACCCAGCGCAGCATCACGCTCGACACCAGCCTGGTCGCCGTCATCACCCCGATCCCCGAAGCGGGCAGCAATACCCAGGCGCGCAGCGTGGGCGAGGGCGCCAGCCCCGCACCCCTGGTGCAGCTGCAGCCCGCCAACCAGAGCGTGGCCAAAGGAGCCGGCACGCACACCTCACCCGTGTACCGCGAGGGCAACTCCCCCGCAGGCCGGCTGATGGCACTGCCCGGCGGCGTGGTCGTCAAATTCAACACCGACTGGACCGACGCCCAGGTGCGCGCCTGGGCCCAGGCCAAGGGCCTGGCGGTCGCCCAGCGTCTGGGCACCACCAGCAACTGGTACCTCATCGCCACGGCCCCCGGCAGCGCTGCGCTGGAGCTGGCCAACAGCCTCAAGGCGGGCGGCGAGGTGCTGGCGGCCATGCCCAATTGGTGGAAGCAAACCGCAGCGCGTTGAACCGCCCCCCGGGGCCAGCCACGCCTCTTGCAAGGGGCGTGGCTGTGTCAGATGCGCGCACAATTTCCTGGCTCTGCGCGCCGTCCACAATATCCAGCTTCTTGATCGCCAGGCAATTGGTCACGCAATGCCACCCGCTTCAAGCGGTGACAGCAGACTCAGCAAGTTGTGGATCCCCGGGGACTACTGCTCCTATGGCAAGTGTCGACGGTCATACTGAACGGTTGTCGACGCCGCTGTCAGGCGCAATTGAACTTGAAATTCGTTGTCAATGGATTCAACGACTTGCAGAGCGACGAATTGGGCGTTTGGTGCACTTGAGGTTGAAAACCGATGTCCAGATAAATTGTCGAACCAGACTTTCGACAATAGTGCGGCCATCGCAATTTTTGTGTGCTGTGCAGAGTGTTTTTCGTGTCGACGCGCCTGCTGAGAGCATGGCCGTATCCAGCGGCTGGTTTCATGCGGCTTCTCTTCGACCCTGCAACGCGCTCGCTAGGGAGCTGGACCGATGGTCAGGCGTAATACTTGAAGTTGTGCCGCCACTTATCGGAGGTGAGGCCTGGGTTGGCCAGCAAAATTTCGCCTACCCGATCTGAGTACTTGACCGTGATAGGACGCCCCTCGCCGAGCTGACAGGAGTTGTAGTTGAGCTTCGTCAGCCCCAGGATATCTTTGGCGATCTGGACGATGTCGCCATCGCCGTGCTGGATTGAGATGGACAAGGGCACCGGGACCTCGAAGCCGTCATAGGTCGCAAGGCGTGGCTTGAAACCGTTGGTGAACAGTAGTCCATGGCGTGCAGTTCGTTGCCAAAAAACGCCGCGCTGTACAGGGTGCTTGCCCCGCTGTCCAGCCTCAGGATGCTCGTCGTGGCGATACAACCGCATGCCGCCTCTGTCCTGTCTGACGCGGATGGCTACCAGCTTGACTCCTTCAGGCAACGCCCGCTGAAACCCGCGGTACTCCTCAGCGCTGATACCGGAGTTCGAGTGCAGGAAAATTTCCTTCAGCGGTCGCCCGTCTTGCTCTTGATAGGTCGCGACCGTTCCTCGCAGCAGGGCCTCTGCCTTTTCGGGCGGTAGGTGAAACTCACCGTCTTTCGCCGAATACCACGGGCCGAACTCACCGACAAACACAACACCGTCGCCACTGTCCAGGAACATCTGCGCCGCGCAGCACGCCGTGCGCTCGTCCTCTGCCAGCTTGTAGGCCAATCCAACGTAACAAACACCTTCTCTGGCCCACGGCGTTTTCCATGGCTTAGCGCCGCACTTGTAGAAGATGGCCGTGCTGAAGTTCCACAGCCGATCAGACAGCGGATTGGTTCCCTTCTCGCCGTTGCGGATCTGCGCCGTGACAAGTAGCGTCGACTCCCTGATGATTTGAACTGGCAGCTCGTGACCCATCATCCGGCCCTTAAGCTGCCGTCTAAAGTCGGGCGAGTAGCCTCGTGCCTCCTCAAAGGCGTCCATGCCTTCGAGCACTGCTGCGACGTGGGGGTCGTCATCCTCAAACAGCCCTCCTTGACCAGAATTCCGGTTGGTCAGGGCCTTCTTTAGGAAGGCCACTTCGTCCTTGCTACGGGGCTCGTCGCTACGCTTGACCCGAGACACAGTCGAGTTGGGGCGGCAGTTGTCGAACACCTCGTCAGGGACGATGCAGATAGCCAGGGCCGGGCGTGAATCCAGCTTGCCGAGGCGGTCGAGCTGCTCCATGTACAGGTTCGTCACCTCGAAAGAGCGGTCGTGCTTGTCGGCTTTGCGCGAAGCCTCCGACAGCTTGGCCGCATCCAAGATGTAGCTGCGAATCGGTGACGGCCATTTAGCTCCAAAGGCGACATCGAAGCCAGGAAACGGCGGCCAAGCGCGGTGTCGGCTCGGGTCTATGCATGCTGATGTAGCATTCAATGCTGCGCACCACTGCTTCCAGGCCTCGACACCCTTTTCCGTGCCAATGACGATGTTGTCGGGAAGTTGGCTGCGGGAGTCTGCCGGTCCAAAGAGTGCTAGCCCATCGTGCGGGTCTTCAGCAGTTTGTCCATGGCCGAATTCGAGAAGGGGCTCGCCTAGGAAATGAAAAGTGTTCGTCATGCCGCTTGAGTCTCCGTCGAGGGCGCCGCGGCGTCATCATCATCTTCGTCATCACGCGTGCGGAACGCGGCTAGCTCCTCGCCAAGGTCGGCTTGACGAGACAACGCCTCTACATCCAGTCCGACTGGACACTGCCAGCACAACGGGGCGGTATCTACGACGACTGCTCGTTTTCCTTCCCCTATTTCGATATGACCCGCACGGGTCTCGAGAGCCTGAATAATGCCGAGCATTCGCGCCAGGAAATGGTTGTTCCACCACCCCTTGGTGACCCCCTTGCGACGTCTCGCGATATCTTTCCCCGCAAACAACTTGCCGTCGACATCAGTCACTCGGATGTATATGTTCAGAACGACAGTCCAGGTGCCGTCCGCCTCCCGCTGCGGCCGAAAGCGCGGAGCCAGCTGGTAGAGCGTTGTCTGGACGGTGTCTCCCCGCTTTTTGTTGCGCTCACCGGTCAGTTGCACCCGCGTTGAACGCCCGTCGACGTGACAGTACGGCTGGTTCCACTCGCCGTCTTCACGCTCTGGGAAATAGAAGATCTTTCGGTCGTCGCAGTACTTCAGCCCCTTCTGCACGCAAACAACCTCCAGGCTGCGTCTTGCGAGTTCTTTGGCTAGATCCTGCGTTGGCTTCCCGTCTCTGTGGGATGTGTCCGACCAGGAAAACTCTGGGGGCCTGCGGTCATCGCGCAAAGGAAGACTGCCAGGCGGGTGCGGACAGAAGGAGACCAAACGACCAGGACTCAGCTCAACGAACGCCCATCGGCCTCGCAGTTCAGTCGTCTCGGCTGCAGTCAATGACCGTGTGAGGTCGGTGATGAGCATCGCCAAGGGGAGGTGCAATGAAAACATGTTCGCGTAGACAGGCTCGGGCTTCGCAACCGTGATCCTACTGGGCAAGTAGTCCCGCAGCGCAATCTGCTTTCCGAGGTCTCCCTCGAGTCCTGGGTGGATACCAAGCGTCGTCAGCCGAGCAAGCACCTTAGCAAGCCCATCGTTCCAGGAATCAGCAAAGCTTGCCTCAGCTACTGATTTCATCCTTGACGGAAGGCGCGGGTCCAAGCCATATATGCAACTGCAAGGTAGCGCAAACGACTCTTTGGCGGCAGCGAGAGCGCAGCGCTCAATGAACAGCGCATCGGAGAGGCTCGCCTCGGAAAACACCGGCAGATACTGACACCCCCGAAGCTCGATGAGCTTCCGAACGCTGGCGTCGGGGTCCTCGCCGGCCAAGGGCGCTGTGCCTCGACACCAAGTCCGGTATCCGGCCAAGGTCAGGCGGCGCGACAACCAAGTAGCCAACGCATGGTCCGCATACACGTGGTCGATGAGGATTGTGTCCCTGCTTTCTGCCAGCGACTGCCCACCCGATTGGGGAAAAAATGGAGGCGTGAAGATACTGGGATGCTGGGCCAGCAGATGCCGCTGCGGACTGACCAGCTGCACGCGTAGCCGCTCAAGGTCGAAGAGGTCAAGGGTCCAGCCGTACCTCTTGGAGACCAGCTCGTGTACGCGATCCTTGTCCGCAGCGTTCAGCGCTTCGGTGCAGACGAACACGAAGATGCTGGGGTTGTGGTCAAGCTCCTGAACTCTCTTGCAGTCGCTCTTAAGCTTGGCTTCCCAGTCCCCGCGAACGGTATAAGCGAAAACGATGCGGCGGCCAGACGCATCACTTCTTATGATGGCATCGCGCCCACCATCACCGGTACCGCCCAACGGTTCGATGCCTGGGTAATCCGTCCCGGCAAGGAGGGCGGAGCAAAGACGCTCGAAGTCTCTGTAGTCAGAGACACGCTCAAGACAGTAGACGATTGGGTCAGCGGACATCTGTGCAGTCTAAGCTGTGAATAGCTGGGGCGGTCGTAGCGAAGGCAAAACACAGTCATTCCAGCGCCGCATATTCAAACGTAGGTAACTGCGGACCTTTTGCCAGATCACTGTTGCCTATGGAAGAGCAATCTGCGTTGGCCAACCATTGCTCCATTGCGCGCTGACTGCCGCCGCAAGCCTCGGCATGCGGCGGCTGCATTCGCGCTTTCAGGGCCCGCGAAGTTGGCACTCGAGGTCGACCCTGCTTCCAGCACCGCAGATGCTTGATGAATAGAGGGAAAAGTGCAAGACTGCTCAGATTCACTGGAAATTTCAAAACTTTGCAGATCATGACCCACACTTCGCAACACAGGCACGGATCGGTCGCTGCAGGCACCGATGCGTTGAACGCGGCCCGCGAGAAATTTGACGACCATGGAATCAGCATTGCCTGTTGGGCGCGTGAACGAGGCTTCTCTGCGGCACTCGTTTACTCGGTCTTGAATGGAAAAAGCCAGGCAAGGCGCGGGGAAAGCTTTCGGATCGGGGTTGCCCTCGGCCTGCGCAAACCGCCGTCCGGCGACCTCTTCGGCCGCGCTTCTGTGGAGCAATCAACGCGCGTTTGAGTTCGCGCCAAGGAGAACACCCGTGTAGAAAGCAAAAAGCCGATCAAAAAGACCGGCGTTGCCGAGACTCTGCGAAGAGAGAACTCTTAGGTTTGCGGAACCCTGGGAGCAAGTATCGAGGCAGTTCTTTGCAACGTCAAGTGCCATACGTGGCGCTGGGGTGAAACACGCCCCAACGAAACAAGAATTTGCTATGAAACTACCTCCATCAAGGGGCCTAAGCACCCCTGACGGCGCGCGTGCGCGCCCTGTCAAGAAACCTGCTGAACTGCGCCGACAAGAGCGACATGTTGCACAAGGTAGAGGCGTCGGAACGGGATCGAGTTACAAGCCCTACATACAGATTGAAAGAAGCGGCTTCCAGTCGCGGGGCCGCTCGCATCTGCTGTTCAATCCGCAGCTGGAGCGACATCACCACCTGCTAAGCGATCTTGAGCTTTTAACGTTCCTCTGGGCCTGGTCCTTCCAGGCCTCGGATTACCGAGAACAGCTCCCTCTTCAACGCTTTGAGCTGGATCCGCTGTTTCTATTTCAGCCGAAGCGGGCATTGGGCACTACAGAAATCGCGCGCGCTCTCGGTATCAAGCACCCGAGTATCACGAAGAACGATCCCAAGATCATGACCACCGATCTGCTGGTGACTTTTTCGGACCGAAGCCACGTAGCGATCCACGCTAAGTACCGAAAGGAACAACTCGAAGCGTCCGATCGGCAGATCGATTTGAAGTTGATCGAAAAGCAGTACTGGCGAAGCCGGCACGTCAAATTCCTCGTCGTCGACGAAACCCCCTACACCGAAGGCCGTGCAAACCAGATGGTTTGGGCGTTGGATGGAATGTTCTGGAACGAAGGCGATGCGGCCTTGGCGGCCATTCTTCGTTACCTGAGCCTCACGCCGCCCCGCGCACCGATGAACGAGCGAATTGACGCCGCTGCATACGCAACCGGCCTGTGCTTCGAGGATGCCGTCCGTGCCTTCAAGTTTGCGATGCTCAATCGCAAATGGGTCGTGCAACTGGGCATCGAGTTGGTTCTCTCGGACCCATGGCCAAGTCGTCCCTCGCGTATCGCTCCCGTGCTGTCGGCGCGCAGCTTCAAAGGGGTGTTCACATGATTCACTTGGACGAGTTGATCAGGGTGCCGCCAGGCACTCAAGGGATTCGGCCCGGAGTTCACCGGGTCGTTTATGTCGCTCAGCGCGAACGACTTGCAGCCTTGTTCTGGATGGGGCTTGGAAAACCTGAGGAGGCGCTGAAGTTTTCCAGTCATGCCCGCAAACCGAAGGCTTGCGATCTGCTCCACATTGAGGAGCTGCTGCAGAGGAACTTGATTCAACGGGTTGCCGTTGAATCGATCGCGACACCGCCTAACCGAGTGCGCTGGGCCCAGGAGAGCACCAAGATTGCAAAGCGCAACAAGTCGATACTTCTGGAGCTGACGCCCGACGAAACGCAGTTCTCGCTGTTGTTCTCAGGTAGCTGGACCCGGCACCTACAGGCTGTTGCGGCGAGGCACGAAGTCTCCAAAAAAACCGCAACGCTCCTGCTCTTGCGCTACTACGGCCTCCGACGCGACATAGAGGCTGCAAGTTTGGATGGTCGCTGGCGCAAAGGTGAATGTAGTGAGCGCAAGGTCACGCGGAAGCTGGGGCGCAAGCACAAGCGGGTGGAGTCGGGTCATCGCCCTGAGGCTATCGGAAGAAACGCCACTCAGGATGATCGCGATCTCATCAAGATCTTCTACGACACTGCGGCCGACCAGAGCGCATCCAAGGCATCGTTGTATAGCCACTATGAGGACCTGTTTTCTCCGACCAAGTGTACAGAGGAGGCTGACGGGACGATCGAGCTAAGCAAGGACGAAAGCGTACCCATATTGAACGAGCGCCAATTCAGGTACGCGCTCAATAAAGTCGTCGGTGAACTCAAGCTGCTTGAAAATGCGGCGGGTGAACGCCGCATCAATCTGAGCAACCGGGTTGCGATCGGCTCCGCGCGAGATCGAGTGGAGTACCCGGGCCAGTACTACATCATTGATGCGACTGTGGTGGACGTGTACCTGGTAAGTGCCTTCGATAGGCGGCGCATCATTGGGAGGCCCGTTCTGTACGTCGTCATCGACGCTTTTTCATCATTGATCGTCGGTTTCCATCTGGCGCTGGAGGGGCCCAACTTTGCGCAAGCTCGCATCGCCATGTACCGGGCCGTTTCGGACAAGGCGCAGTGGTTGAATTGGCTTGGCGTACCTCACATTGCCCATCTGCTGCCTCAGGGCTGTGTTCCAACTTTTTGGTTTGCCGACCGAGGAGAGCTGCACAGCGCCGACAGCAGGGCCTTGCAAGTGGAGCTGACCACCAGCCTTAGTCTGGCGGCTGCTTATCGAGCCGAGTGGAAAGCGATCGTTGAGCGCAATTTCGGCGTGCTGAACACCACGTGTGTTCACTGGGTTCCGGGAGCTGTGCGAAACCGTGAAAAAGAGAGGGGCGCGCGAGATTACCGACTTGATGCGATCTTCACCCTGAAGGAATTTTCTCGCTTCATCGCGCGCCAGGTGGCAAAGCTCAACCTCACCAGGGACATGAGCCGCCACCTCAGTGGCTCCATGGTGTCCAGGTCGGTGGTCGCAAGTCCCACAAGCTTTTGGACTTGGGGGATCCAGCACAAGCACGGAAGTGCGAGGTATCTGCCTCAGGAAGCAGCGGTGCGATCCATGCTCCCCCATACGACAGCGTTGATCACGCGGTTTGGACTGGAGAGCGAGAAGCGAACCTACGTGGGCGATTGGATGAAGGAGCACGAGCAATTTAAGCTGGCAGGCCACAACGTATCCGTTAGCCCCGCCAAACTCACCCCTTCGCCAGACAATCCGGCCTTGGCTTGGTGCCAAATGCCGCATGAGTCTGCAATGCTCGAGGTGAAATTTCAAAACCGGCACCACGTAACCCAGGAGTTCTGCAGCGAGGACGTCACCGAATTGGAAACCGTCTGCGAGTTCTTGGGCCAGGATCTGAAGGACGACACGAAAGCTATCCGCATCGACCTGTCCCGGGAGAACCGTAATGAGGTGCGCGAAGCAAAGGACGCGACCGAGGCGACCTTGGCGGCAACCCCATTGACCAACTCTGCGCGCACAAAGGGCATATCCGCCAACCGAAAGGCGGAGGTGCAAGCGCTGGAATCAAGGACGACGCAAACTTCTCAGATTGTTCCCGCAGGCCATGCCTCACCCGAAGTCCTTCCAGCCCATACGACCGCTGAAGCTGCCCCTGGCACTGGCGTCGACTACTTCAAGCTGATGTCCACAGAAATGGCGCACTGGAGTGAATCATGAGGGTCAAGGCGCACTACTACCCGGTGAAGTTCTGCCCAGCATACGCTGGCAATCCACTGATCGAGGCCTTGCCTGCGATCAACTCGCCATCTGAAGCCTTGCAAATTTTGCTGGCCCGTCCCGACATCGACATGCATGAGGTGAGGTCAATCCCGGCACACCAGCGAATGCATTCGTTGAGTCTGCTTGACTCCCTCTTCATACCCCGGCCGGAAATGAGCCCTTTGGAATCGGAGATCGGCATGCTTATTCGCTCAGGCTACGCCAAGCGAAATCCGATCTTGCCGAACACTACGCGCCAGATCTACACGGCACGTGAGCGAATGCGGCTTCAAGGGGGCGTTGAATCACCTTTGCCGCCTTGTTTGGCTCTCACAGGCATGAGCGGGCTCGGCAAAAGCCGCAGCATAAAGTCGATCCTGTCGCTCTACCCGCAGGTGATCCAACACCGGCGGTACGAGGGCAAACGCTTCAACCACCAGCAAATCACCTGGATTTCCCTGGATGCACCCGTCAACGGATCGGTGACCGGCTTTTTGCTGCGCGCGTTTGGAGCAATCGATCGGGCACTGGGAACGGAAGGACCCGCAAGCTACGTCAACCAGTACGGACGCGCCAAGATCAGTGTGGACACCAAGATTGAGGAACTCGGCCAGATCGCCTCCACATTCCATCTGGGCTTGCTGCACATCGATGATCTGCAACGATTGGCGGAAGTCGGAAACAAGAAAAGCCGCCCCGTCATCAATCTGATCATCCAGCTGGCGAACGTGGTCAAGGTACCGTTGCTGCTCAGCGGGACGCACCAGATGGTCAATCTGATCGCGGGTTCGATGGAAGCGTCGCGGCGGGTTTCATCCGAAAGCATTCAACATTTGAAGCTGCCTGGCTCTGCGCAGGACGGACATTTCCAACTCCTTGTCGCGGCACTTGAAAAGTACCAGTTCGTGGACAAACCCGCGCGCTTCGATGCAGCATGGAAGGACAAGCTCTTTGACTTGTCTCAAGGTCTTCCTGCGGTGCTGCTCAGCCTTCTGAAAAATGCGCAAAAGATCGCGCTGCGCACGGGCCAGGAGTTGAGCCTTGGCCATTTGGACGTGGCCTACCAGGAGCACTGCACCTTGCTCCATCCGGCGCTTGAGGCCTTGCGGAAAAAGGAAGGCGACTACTACCTTGCCTACGAAGACCTGCTTCCTCCGCAAAAGCTGCTGGAGTTGGCAAACGAGAAGCTTCGCAAGCAAGCGAGGAAGGCGATCGGTGCTCCATGACAGCAGAACCAAAAGCCGCGCTGCGCGAGGCGCGCAGCAATCTGTGGCGCTACTACCCCACCGCGGCGCCTGGCGAGACGCTGTACGGCACTTGCGCGAGGTTTCACCATCTGGCCGGATTCAAGCGTCCGGCGTTGACCGGGCGGCTCCTCTTCGACTTTGAGCGCGCTGCCTCCAAGCGCTGTGCTCCCATGGGTCTGAACACGTTCAGCGCTTGCGTAAGAGACGCGGGGAAGCCGCAGGAGATTGTCGAGACGATGACCGTTGGAGCGCTCTATCTGCGGTTCATGGTGCCCGAGAGAGCGCAACGCGCTCTCTCATGGTGCTGCCACTGCGGTGCAGGAAGAGAGAGATTCGCTTTTGGATGGGGAAGCGCGCAGTTTGAGCGACAACACCCGCTACGGCTCTGCCCCATTTGCATGAGGGCGGACGCGCAGGCTATCGGCTTCGCATACTGGCACCTGGAGCATCAGCTCCCGGGAGCGCTTGTGTGCAGAACGCACCGGGAGCCGCTTCGCGCCGTGGCAAGTCCATCAAGCGGATGGAGGATGCCCGAGCTTGCGCACTCGCGTCTGTGCCCGGGCGTGTCTGCCAGGCAGCATGCGTTCTTGGGCCAGCTTTCGTCCACGGTGGCCGCCCTGTGTGATGCCCGGCCGATCGATGGCCGGTCTCTCAGGGCCGCGATCTGTCGAGAACTTGAGCAGGCCGGTGTGGTTCGCGCTGGGGGCGCGCTGGCCATGCAGAATGTTCAACGGTGGCTTGAGGGTCAGCTGCAGGATCTCGTGGAGTGCCTGTCTGCTTTCGATGCGCAAAAAACCGTCCCAGCAGTCTGCGGCGTGCTGGAGAAGAGCCGTGCGCCCCATCCGCTTCGCATAGCACTCCTGATGACCTGCTTGGTACGGGAAGGCGCATCTCTGGAGGACTTGGCGGCGGCGACGTGCAAAGCGCCGCATGGGGCAGATCGCACAGCACCTTCGACCCCCACGTCGCCGGCACGCGCATACACCTTGCTTGAGACGGGCATGCAAGCCAAGGAGGCTGCAGAGCAGGCAGGGGTTAGCAAAAGCGTTGTGGCCCGCTGGCTCTCCGATCCCGTTCTGCGAGATCGATGGAATACCGCAAGGAAACGCCGCTTGTTCGACACCCACGCTGCGGCAGTGTGCGAGGCACTAGCGCAGGGCGCCCGCAGCACGGCAGATTTGCGCAGGGACGCCAATGCTGCCTTTCAATGGTTTGTCCGCAACGACCCTCAATGGATGAACCAGCAGCTCGTCGAGTCGCAGATGCCGGCCCAGTTAGCTCTTTGGAAATAAATTGACTGCTTCAAACATCTTCTTCCCCTCTCCTGAAGCCGATGAGATGCTTCACAGTCTTGTGATCATGGGCTACCGTCTCTCCGGGTATTCGAATTTTAAAGAGTTCAAACAACAGACCTACAAATGCCATTCCGATGGCAGAAATTGGCATCCAGACTACCCGTACATCATCAAGCACCTTGACAGTTGCCGTTTCACTGGAAAGGCGATGCTTTACAACATGCTGCAACTGCCCTACCACATTCCCTTCATGACGCCAGTCTCTCTCGCCATGAATAACCTGGGCGGGTCGAAAGCTCAGTCGCCGGCGAACGCACGGCGCATGCAGAGCATCGGTCCTACGTTGAACTACTGCCCAAAATGCGTGCAGCGGCAACTTGGTATCTATGGCCGATCCTTGTGGGAACGATCCCACCAGCTGAAGTTCGCCAGCGTGTGCTGGCGCCATGGAACAAGGCTCATTCCTGTGGAGCAGCATCTACATCACCCGCTCCTTCCCGCTGATTTTGAAATGCAGGACACAGAGTACGTTTTTGACAGCCGCGAAATATGGCTTGCAAATCAGTCGCGTGATCTGCTTGTGGGTAATCATGGTCCTTCAAACTTGGCTGCAATGGCCGGTTTGTATCGGGCTCGAGCGATCAGTTTGGGGTACACAAGAGGCCGAAAAATTGACTACGGGACTATTGTCGATCACCTGAAGAAGCGCTTCCAGGAGGACTTTCTGCTCAGGACTATGCAGTGCGCCGACCTTGATGGGGTGCGTGGTGCACTTTATGCAGCAATGAACTCAGTGCGCCTAGTTGCCAATCCAATCCACCACTTGTTCTGCATGGAGGCACTGTTTGGTGATCAACGGTTGTTTTTCAGCCAGCTCAAGGCACTCTCCCGCTCAGAAGAAACTGCGGGGCGCGTCGCCGCTCTAAACTCCGACGAGACAGGTCCGGTCCACAAGCAGATTTTTATGGTGGAGCTTCGGCGCAGCGGCCAGGAGGTAATGGTCGCCCTGCACAAGAATTTCCCATTCACGCATTCGTGGATTTTGCGCAATGCGCTCGTCTGGTCCCGGCGAAAAATTGCCGAGCTCACTTTGCGAGGGCCGAAGCGTCCGTCGCAACTGAGGCTGGCGGCAAAGCATCGCAATTTTCGAGAAGCTTTGGAGGAGCAAATGTCCCGGCGGGCAATTCATGCGAACACTGCTGCCAAAGTGCTTGCGAGTGGGAGCGCAGTGGGCGCTCACAGCGCCCAGGCGTTTCATCGGATGTCGTCAGAACTGCGACGTGCTTAGCGCTGATTGCACAACAACTCATCAGAATGTGGCCACAACGGCGTCGTGTACGTTTTTCGGATGTCGACAAGCTGCGCAATCTCTCCAAGACATTCACGTTGACTGTTTGCAGCGCGATGAGCGGCACGTTGTGACTAAAACCAATAAAGTCCGTCGGATGAAAAGAAGGTCCGTCGGGCATTTCCTGCATTGTGGAAATCAGCGGGGCTCCTGCTCCCCTCATGGCATTATGTCGACGGTCCAAACGGATTGACCGGAGCTATTGCACCGAAGGCAGCAAACTGGATCCTTCATAGGGCCAAGCGCCGGTAGTGATCGCGGCCCAGATGGCGTCACTCACATCCTCCGAGACCTGAACCAGGCCTCGGACTGCATTTAGCAGCATGAGCGACCTGAGCAGTTGGTCTTCCTCAGGTGGATTGCACAGCTGGTAGCTCCGCCCTGACTCCGTTTTGACTATTGCCCTGGGCAGGTCTATGGCTTGCAGTAAGGAGGTGATACGCAGTGACCCCGAATCAAGTTGGGCGGCAATGTGCAGAGTTCCATTGCCCCTCCGCAGGATGCGCCAGTGGTGCAGTTGGACCTCGGGCTGCGAAAGGACATCCGGCGCCGGACGCTCGTTGACAAGGTAAAGCTCCATGATGAACCTCGTTGTTCGTCCAGAGGCAAGCAGGATAGCAAAGCCAATGCCTGCACCAAAGGTGTTCCTCGAAAGCCTTTATTGGGCCGCCTTGGTCGCACTTTGACAGGTAGGACCTTCAGCCCGCGCTCTGTCTTGCCTAGGAATTAAGCACTCCGTCAGGACCCGCGCCGGTGCAGGCTCTGCAGCGCATACCACGGGGATATCCACAGGTTCATCCACGGCTTGAGTGGACATTCTTCTGAGGGAAGATGCAGGGGCAGAACCAAAGCAAGGAACGAATACCGAGCCCTTGATTCCTTACTGCCCTTGAAGGCCCGGCTCATTGGGGGTATGTTGCTCCCATTGCAAGGAGCGACCATGTCAATCGACCGTTCCATCTACAGTGGGGTCCCCGCCGACTTCCCTGTAGCCGCGATCCCTTCTGCTCTCTCTGGCGCGCATCCAAAGATGAGCTTGACCGAAGAGGATGGGAAGTTCTATGCCCCCGGCACCTCACCCTCCGAGGTCGCTACCGCCTTCGAGGTCTGCGAGGACCTGGTCGTGCAGATGGTTCCCTACTGCGAGCGCAAACTGGCTGCGTTTCAGGGTGATCAGGAGGCTACGCTGAGAGCGGTTTTTCGGAGCTTGCTCAGCAAAAAATGGTGTACCGACTTGCAGTCCGAATGGATTGTGCAAAAGACCGCTGAACGTCTCGGCTGGCCTTTCTCCCAATCGATCCTCGTTCCATAACTTGGGCGACCAGCTCGTCTTTCACCTCACCCGAGTTCCTCGCCTGGTAACTCGGTCAAAAGTGAACAGGTGCTCCTGAGCTGCTTCAACGCAGCAGCCAAACAGCCTGCGTCGCTCGTGACCTTGACCGTATCGCAGCTCAACCGCTGCAGCGCACACCGGACAGTTGGCCGTGTAGCGGACCAAGCCAATGACTCTTCCCTGATCAACCTTGAAGCTCTCTAGCTGGGCGGGCTCCTCTGTCAATCTGACTAGGCCATCGGGTGCCGGAATGATGCGATCTTCCAGCAGCCACCAGGTAGTCCGAATCTGGTCCAGCATGAACCAGCCGATTCCGAACGCAAAGATCGCGAACGCGAGATCCGCAGTTCGAAGCGGCCGATCCATCAACAGATGCAGCCCACCCGTCGCTACAAGCAAAAGCAGCAGTATTCCTGGCACAAGGAAAGTGCAGGCAAACAGCAGACCTCGAGCCGACTTGACCTTGAACGAACCTTTGCCCAGCAGAAGATGGGCCAGGTACGAGGACTTAACAGTACCTGCCTCCGAGTAGCCGTACTCGATCTGCTGGCTGGGGGCCTCCAAAACCGGTTCAACCGGTTGGTCAACGGGTTGTAGGGCAGTTGGGTCCTTCTGCTCGCCCGGGACGTAAGCCTCCAAGAACCATTTTGCACGGTGCCGGCCACGCGGTGAGTGCTTGCCCAATCGGATGGCATGCGCAAAGCCCTTGCCTTCGAAGAAGGCCTCAACGCTGCGTTCCCGGCTTTCGAGGTAGGCGTCGAACTGGACGCCCTTGACCTTCTTGGACGCCGCAGTGAAGTCATCTTGCTCTGGCCAGTCACAGGCTTCAGCGAGCTCTTGTGCATCGAACTCACGCAGTTGGATGTCCTTGGAGTTGGCTTCCGCCTTGATGGACTCTGCGACCAATCCACGCAAAAGGGCCATCGCCCCGTTGTCGTCGCGCTGGGTATCCAGCCAGTCCCGCAAGCATTGCAGCAGCTCTCGTAAGACGGGTTCGGGCAACCCGTTGGCAACTGGTTCAGGGCTGGTTGGCAGGCTATCGGATCGCAACACTGGGTTTTCCTCCACTCAACTCTTGGACTTCCTATGTTGTCACTGTTTGCTCTGCACACCTCCAACCGTTTTGTTCATGTGACTGAAGTTGAGCGCGGCTTGGCCTGCGATTGCCATTGCGCCGTCTGTGGCGAGGTGGTTCTCGCCCGCCAAGGCGACGTTCGGGAGCACCATTTCGCGCACAACTCCAACACTGAGCCTTGCGCATCCAGCTACGAATCTGATTTGCACCGGTTCGCTAAACGAGTAATTGTCGAAGCCGGCGGTCTGGTGGTTCCTGTCACTGCGGCCATATCCACAGCCCTGGGCTTTGGCGCACGGCTGGAGCCCTCACTTCTCCTTGCGTGCACCGATATCGAAGAAGAAGTCACCGTTGGTGATCTTCGGCCAGACCTCCTCGCTGCGACAACCGCCGGCGTCAATGTGGCCATCGAGATCGCATACTCATCATTTTGCGATGCAGCAAAGCGCCAGGCATACGAGCGGCTGCAACTGCCCGCGATCGAAATCGACTTGCAGTCATTCACCCCAACAGCTTTTGACGTTAGTCAAGTCAAGCGGGCGATCCTAGAGGTCACCGAAGGCAAAACCTGGCTTTGGCCCGAGCCTATGGAGATCGAATCGGCAGCGCTTGGGGAATCTGTGTCAGCACACCCAGATGTCACCCCGCCACGCCCATTCCTGCCCGAAGAGATCGTGACGATCCAGGGCCGCTGGATCTCGGTCAAGGAACTGCCCAGTGGTGATATCGCCATAAAGGCCGTTCGATACGACCCGGAAATCGTCTCTGTTGTGCGCATAGTCGCTCGCGCCCACTTCGGGCGGTACCGAGGAACCCACCACAACTGGGTGATTCCTCGTTTCAGGGCTGAGGCAGCGCGAACACAGTTGCGGATGATCGCCGCGAGCCTGTCTTAGCGGTGTCAGCTTCGGATGTGCGGCCATCGCGCGCTGCAGGGAGTCGGCAAGGTCCGAGATCTGTGTCGAGTCAAAGCCGTTCACAAAGTACTTTGCTTGCCAACCGACCTCTTGCCCATCAGCGTACCAACGATAGCATTCCAAGCCTTGGTCCGCTCCCACGCCTTTTCTGAGGAAATGCGATCCCTCTGATGGATCTTCGAGGGCAGCAAGTTGACAGCAGAGTTCTTTGAAGCCACCCATCTGGGTACCTCGATGCTCTCGGATACCTGTGAAATCTATGGTGAAAGGCAACTTGGACTCCGCCTAGAATCTTGGTTACGTGCGGTGGTACTTGGTCCCACGATTGTTAAATGCTGGCATCGTTCCTTCCAGAACATTCACGACGTGTCCGTTGATTACTGGATTCTCGATTGAACCAGCGACATAGGAGATCTTGGAGCCGTTCCTTCGGTCAAATGTGGACCATATGATTTGCTCCGCATCGCACACCACGGCGAGGTTAGGGTTGTGTGTCACCATGATGATTTGGCGCTTCTTCTTTGCTTCGGTAAGCACAGGCACGAGCAAGCTAACGACTGTCTCGTTGTCTAGATTCTCTTCCGGTTGATCGAGGATGATTGGATTTCTACCTTTGTCCACCAACAGGTAGAAGATGAGAAGTAGAGCACCCCGCTGACCAGGGGAAAGCTGTTCGATTCGCGTATCCTGAAAAAGTAGCGTGTATCGGGGTTCCAAGAAGGAAAGATTGAACAATAGATCGTAGACATCCGTCGCTGTCTTGTCCTTTCTTAGCAATGGAACGATGCCGTAGGGTGTCTTGCTCACTCCGGTTGCAGCCACCTTCGAGTGGAGCTCAGAGACAAAAGCAATGACGTCGTCGCGTTTGTTGAAGTCAAACCTGTCGGCGAGGGCACGAATGGCCACGATTCCTTCTTCGGTGCCTCGGAACTCGCCTGCCGTCTGCTTGATCTGGTCAAACAGTGCAGCTGCTATTGTGTCCGCCGAGCCGTGGAGCGCTGCTTCAAATTGGAGCTTGTACTCTTCGCGAATGAGACTGTTGCCCTGAATTAACTCTTGCACAGGCTTGAACAAGCTCTCACGTGCTTTTCGCTGCGTTTCGAGAACGTCAAAGATTTCCCCCGTCAGCTTAACTCTCGTGGCTTGATGGCTGGCCAACTCCGCCGGCAGCTTGTCAAGTTGTTCTATACGCGCTTGGAGGCCGAGAAGCGCTTCTGGTGTCTCCGGCGTTCCAGTCAACTCAGACAGCTTGAGGTTCCACGCCTCGAGTGCTTGAACACTTTCTTGATATGCTAACTGCGGTCCGTTCAACTTGGTGTTTAGGTCCGTCTGCTGGGCTTGCAATTGGACTCTTCGTCCTTCCACTTCGGTTTTTTTATCTCTGAGTGCTGCTCTGCCTTCTGCGATCACGACCTCCGCGCTATCAAGCACTTGGGTGTTCAGATTCATCGTGACAAGCTCTTCTAGCTTTAGGCCGAGAAGTCCAATGTCAATTGACGCATCTTCAATGAATTGTTTGTACGCTCGTTCTAGAACTCGAAGCCGTTCGCGTAGATTTTGGATTGCCTTTAGCTTTCCCAGCAAGGCGAGTTCTGTCGAATTGTTTGTCGATTCGGATTCTTCAATCGCCTTCAGCTCGGTTCCTATGGAATCGATTTGCGCTGCGGCCTCTTGTTGTTCTGGAGTGAGCGCATCAGCAGGTTTGATCTGCGCAATTGGTCGCAGCTTGTTGTGCTCTTCAATCTGGCGGTTTTTGACTTGCAGGAGTTCTTGCAACTCGTTCTTGACATTCGGTTGAAGCTGTCCTTCGAATGCGGAAATTTCTTGATTTGTCCGGTGAAGGTCCTTGCGAAGGTCTATAAGCTGCAAGCGATAGCCGCTCTCTTGCCGGTCAATCAACTGATCAAAGTCCAGTGCGCCAAGTCGAATCGCTTCCCCAGCATGAGAGAAGATGACGGCACGCAACTCTTTCTCGAACGCATCGGAGCTTCCACTCACATGTGCGTTGCAGAGTTCCTCGAAGTGACCTTGTGGGATGTATCGGACCATCTCGACCTTATCGGGAGGTGGATCGTCGTTCAGGTTTCGTATCTCTTGGGTGGAATCCAGCCACGCAAGTTGTGCGGAAAAATTCTTCGCCGGATCGCCCGCCTTCCCCCGAAATCGGCCTTTCAGCAGAAAAGAGAAATGGAGCTTCTGGCGCGAATTGCCTAGCAGCGCGACAACGTCTGCAAGCGCGCTTTTGCCACTCCCCTTGTTGCCTATGATGGCAACTAGATCAGCGTTCAGCGGCAACTCAGTCCCATCGAGCCAATCTCCTATAGCAGTGGGAACAGTCTTGCGTATCGATACCCGATCGATAAAAAATGTCTTGTTCGCGTCAACCTCCAGTTGCTTTGGCGGGCGCTCACCGATAAAAGACCGCTTGGCAGGCTCCTTGATTGCTTGTTGAAGACCATGAAACGTTGGATCAGCCTTGATCCAGGTCGCCTTAGCAGAGGGGTAGTCACCGTAGCCTCGCTTGTCGTTATCCCCCTTTACCCCAACGAAACGATGGGCATCGCTACCCGACACAACCAAGCGAGGGATATTGCCTAGACCTTCTTGGAAGCTTGTTAGGAAGGTTTTGTTTTTTTCGGTTTTTTCCCCAACAAAACATGAACGAAGATGAAGGTCACGGGACTCAAAGATAGGCGACGCCTTGAAGAGGCTGATGAAGTAGCCATAGTGCTCTTGCCACTTGACTTCAGCCAAGCCATCGCTTGTGTCATAGGGCATGAATCCGATCGCAAGACCATCAGGAACCTGTCTGATGCCATCGCGATAGCTTTCAGCTGTGATCTCGGCAATGGTAGATCCCGCGAACTTCGCTTTGTCTTGATCTTCCATATCGCTCTTCCTGAAGGCATGGAGCTTCAGGACATCTTCCGATACGCTTTGAGCCAGCGAGATCAAGGCATCGTCAGACAATGGACGATCAATGATTGCAATCCGGAGGGCGGCTTTGAAGTCCTTGAGCGCCTGATCTGGTGTCTGATCAGAGAATAGAACGTGCGCATTGAGCCTTGCGGTTGGAGTCCGCATGGGCGCCATGAGGCGAAGCTCGATTCCTGGGAAAACTGTTTTGAGCAGCTTGGGAGCATCCACCTCTGCGAGGCGGCGTTTCAGGGCGAACCAACCATCAAAAGTCCAGTAGTCCATCAAGGCAAAGACTGCTGGCTGAGCTGCATTCATTGCAGCAATCATTTCGTCCACGAGCGCCCGGTTCGCGGCTGAAGTGGGGTCAGCATCGAACTTCGATCCACTCCAATGGAACGATGCCGGTGTGTGAATGTGCAGGTCCCATTGGCGCCATTCGGAGCCTCTCTCAAATGCCGATTTATATGTGGCCATGTCTCCCTCCATGTACATCTTGTTTCGATTATGGTGATAACTGTAGGCATTGGCAAAGTCGAAATTACCCAGTCCCGCAGCTGTATGGGCGCTGTAATTCCATCCAGTCATGCACAATCACCGCATGGAACTCGACCAGATCGCCATCGCCCTATTCGGCGCCCTCGCAGCCTGGCTGTCCCAGGCTCGCAGCGAGAAGCTGCGGCGCTGGGCCTGCATCTTCGGCATCCTCGGCCAGCCCGCCTGGTTCTACGCCGCATGGAAGGCAGACCAGTGGGGCATCTTCCTCGTGAGCGTGATCTACCTGGGCGCCTGGATACGCGGCGTCTGGGTCCACTGGATTGCGCCACCACCTGCATCGGGTGTGGGCACCATCCAGATCGTCCCCCGCAAGTGAGGTTGCCGCAAGGTCCGTCCGTGGGCAATCAAGAGGAGCTTTTCGCGTGAAATTCATCCACACCGCAGACCTGCACCTGGACAGCCCCCTGCGCGGCCTGTCGTCCTATCCCGATGCCCCCGCCGAGCGACTGCGCACCGCAACACGCGATGCCTTCGATCGCCTGGTAACAGTGGCTATCGACGAGAAGGTGGCCTTCATGGTCATCGCTGGCGACGTCTACGATGGTGACTGGAAGGACTTCAACACCGGACTCTTCTTCGTGCGCCAGATGGGCCGCCTGCGCCAGGCCGGAATACCCGTGTACCTGCTCTATGGCAACCACGATGCCGACAGCGAGATGACCAAGGGCCTGGAGCTCCCGGACAACGTCCACACCTTCGCATCGCGCAAGGCCGAGACCTTCCGCATCGAGCCGCTCAAGGTCGCCCTGCATGGCCGCAGCTTCAAGGTGGCCGCCACCACGGACAACCTGCTCCCTGGCTACCCCATGCCTGTTGCCGGCTGGCTCAACCTCGGCGTGCTGCACACTGCGCTCGAGGGCAACAACGAACACGCCAAGTACGCTCCATGCTCGGTGGCCGAGCTCCAGGCCAAGGGCTACCAGTACTGGGCCCTGGGCCATGTGCATGAGCACTGGATCGAGCGCGGGGACACCACCATCGCCTACCCGGGCAACCTGCAGGGCCGCCACATAAGGGAGACCGGCTCACGCGGGGCGCTGCTGGTGAGCGCCGAAGGAGGCGAGATCACCGAGGTCGAGCGGATCGAAGTCGACGTGCTGCGCTGGCATGCCTTGGCCGTCGATGTCAGCGCCTGCGAAGACCTGCGGAGCGCCGTCCGGTTGGCGGGCCAAGCCATGGAGGACCTGCTTGCCAACTCACCCGCTGGCCTGCCCCTGGCCGTTCGCGTGAGCTTCACCGGCCAGTCCGCCGCTCACGCGGCCCTGGCCAGCGACGAGGGACAGCTGCGGCAAGAGATGATCGCCCGGGCCGTCGAGCTGGACCCGGACCGCATCTGGATCGAGAAGGTGCGCGTCGCCACAACGGCTCCTGCGACACAAGCTGTCGGCCTGGAGGGCGAAGCGCAGGACGCACTGAACGCACTTCAAGAGCTGGCCGCCTCTGCCCACACCGATCCAGAGTTCCTGCAGTCGCTCCAGGCCGACTGGCAGGCCATGCTGGAGAAACTACCGCACGATGTGCTCCAGGCATCCCTCGAACTCGCAGAACTTCGCCAGGCGGATCCATCGCTCATTGCCGACCGGGTCCGCCAGGCGATCCCCGTACTCATGGCTCGGGTAGCCGGCGCCGGCGCCCCAGCCTGACCTCACCACCCAGCTCGACACCTCCATGCGCATCCGCGAACTCAAGCTGATCCGGTACGGAAAATTCACCGACCGTCACCTGTCGCTGCCCCAGCAGCCCAGAGACATCCATCTGATCGTGGGTCCGAATGAAGCCGGCAAGTCCACTGTCCGCTCGGCCATCGGAGACTGGCTGTTTGGCATTCCCGTCCGAACGTCGTTAGGGTTCCTGCACCCGATGTCGGAGTTGCGTATCGGCGGCATGCTGGAGCGACTGGCTTCGGGCGCGGCAGAGGGCCAGCAACTGGCCTACGACCGCATCAAGGGCAACAAGAACACCGTGCGCTCGCCCGACGACGTGGCGCTGGCGGATGCGGTGCTGCAGCCCTGGCTGGGCGGGATGCAGCTCAACGCCTTCCAGCGCATGTATGCGCTGGACCACTCCACACTCGTCGAGGGCGGCGCCGGCATCCTGTCGGCGTCGGATGATGTCGGCCGGCTGCTGTTCCAGTCGGCCGCAGGCATTGAAGGCCTCGCCGATGTCCTGCAGAAGCTGGAAGCCGAAGCAGACAGCCTCTGGGGAGCCCGAAAGGCAGGCCACCGGGTCTACCACCAGGCACACGAAGCCTACGAAGCGGCTGGCACCCAGTTCAAGCAGGCGGTGCTCAAGACCAAGGATTGGAAAACCCAGCACGACGCCTTGCTCGCAACCGAGCAGGCCCTCGCCGACGCACGCCAGCGCGACCGGGACACTCGCCAGCAACTGAACCAGCTGGAGCGCATCCGCCGCGTGCGGCCCATGCTGCAAGCGCTGGATGCTGCCCAGGCCCAAAGGGAAGCACTGGGCCTCACTGACGACGTTCCGCTACTGCCAGAGAACGCATCCTCCACCATTCGAGATGCGGCCCAGGCCATGGCCCTGGCGCGCGCGGAGAGCGAGCGCCTCGGACAGGAGAGCTCTGCGCTGCGCACCCAACTGGAGGGCATCCAAGTCGACCAGACCCTGCTGAATCTGGCGGCGGATATCACCGACCTCAACGAACGCAGGCTGCAGTACCGCAGCCACAGAACGGACATCGTTAAGCGCACCGAAGAGATCCAGACCCACTGGACTCGGGTGAAAGAACTCGCCGGCGGTCTGGGTTGGGCGACCGATACTGAGGAAGCTGTGCGCAAGCGCCTGCCAGCCACGACCACGCGGAGTCGCCTGGTGAGCCTGCTCAAAGAGCGGGGCACATTGAACCAGCAATTGCGCAGCGCCCAGTCCGCGTTGACCGATCGCGAGCAGCAGATAGAGCAGGCGCAGCAAGCGCTCGAGCGCCTGGTTGCGCGCGAGGTACATCCAGGGCTGGCGGGCACCGTCGAAAAGGCGCTGAAGCTCGGCGACCATGCCGGTGCAGTCTCCCAGCTGGCTCAGAAGGCGGATGCACAGAGGACATCGCTTGCGACTGCCCTGGCCGGCCTAGGCAAGTGGCGGGCTGACCCGGAAGCTCTTGCAGGCATGCTCGTGCCCGACGACACCGTTGTGCAGGGCCTGCTGGATGAGAGCCGCACTGGAGTCGCAGAGGCCCAGGCGCTGCAAGACGCGGCAGCGACGAAAGCGGAGGAGTTGCAACGGCTGGAGTTGGAGCTGCAGCAGTTCGTCCAGGACTTTCAACCGGTGACCCGAGAACAGGTGGACGAGGCCCGCCGGTCACGAGACAAGGAATGGCGGGCGATCAAGGCCGCGCCAAGCGAGCTGACCGCCAAGGCCAATGCCTATGAGCAATGGGTGAACAAGGCCGATGGGCTCGCTGACACCAGGCTTGATCGCGTCCAACATGACGCGACTCACCGGTCCAGAGCCGAGCGCATCGAGCATGTGCGTCTGGAGCTGCAGGGACAGCAGACACGGCTGCAGGCCGCAAATGACCGGATCGAGGCCCGAACGCGCCAATGGCAAACCCTGGCGGAGGCGAGTGGACTGCCACCGTTGCCGCTGGAGATGGCGCCGGTGTGGCTGCGCCAACGCAGGACAATTCTGGAAATCAGTGCCGAGCTGGGCCAACTCGACCAGCAGCACAAGGACCTGGTGACCGCCGGTGTCGAACTCGCAACTGCCCTCTGGTCGATGCTGGGCGGTGCCGCGCAAAAGACCGAGATGCCCACCCTCCACGACGGCCTGCAGCGAGCACGCAAGCTGCTGGCTGCAGTCGACCAGGCGCAAGGCCAACGCAGCGCACTGGAGCAGCAGGTGGCCGACGCCCAGAACAGCGTGCCCAGACTGCACAACTTGGTGCAGCAAGCGCAGTCAACGTGGAGTGAGTGGGAGACCGCCTGGCAGGCGGCCGCAACAGCGGCAGGCTATGAGAGTGCTGCGACCGCTGACCAGATCGAAGCGGAGTTCGAAGCAATCCGGGAGGTTGAACGGTTGCTGACCCTGATCCGCAGTATCCGCAGCGAACACATTGAACCGATGCAGATGGATCTCTCCGACCTGAAAGCGACTGCTGATGCCCTTGCTCAGCGTGTCGCCCTGGACTTGGTCGAGCAGGATGCGGACGTGATTGCCCAGGAACTCTTCGCGCGCCTCACGACCACCAAGCAGTCCGAGAAGACGCAACGCGAACTGCGGGCCAGGCTAGTCCAGGTCGAGGCCGAGCTCGCCGAGGTCCAGCAGCGCCAAGCAACTCAAAACGCGCGCTTGGCGCCATTGATGGCCACGGCAGGTGTGGACGATATCAACGCGCTTGCAGCGGCAGCCGAGCAGTCCGAACAGCGCCGAGCCTTCGAAGCCAAAGTCAGTGCAGCCCAGTCCGACCTGGTGCACGGCGGGGATGGACTGGGCCTGGACCAACTCCGCCAAGAGGCGCAAGGCGTCGCTCCCGACGAGCTGATGGCCGAGATCGAGCGACTGGGCGCGCAGTCTGCCCAGCTGGTGGAAGAGATCGCCCAGTTGAGCAGCCAGCACGGAACACAGCGCAAAGCCTTTGAAGCTCTGGACGGGACAGACGCCGCAGCGAGGGCCGATTCACGCCGCCAGGAAGCAGTGGCATCCATGGCGGATGCGGCCGAGCGCTACCTCAAGCTGCACACAGCAGCCCGCCTGCTGAAATGGTCGATGGAGAAATTCCGCGAGACGAGGCAAGGCCCGATGCTGGCCAAGGCCTCGGCGACGTTCAACACCCTGACCCTGGGCTCGTTCGAGCGCCTGCTCGTTGACTCCGCTGACGAGAAACCCCGGCTCTTCGGGATCCGCCCCAATGGCGCCCAGGTTGAGGTATCGGGGATGAGCGAAGGGTCCCGGGACCAGCTGTATCTGGCACTGCGTCTCTCGGCCCTGGAGCTGCAGATCGAACAAGGTCTCAACATGCCGCTGATCGCGGATGACCTGTTCATCAACTTCGATGACTGGCGCACAGCGGCTGGGTTGCAGGTGCTCGGTGAGCTATCGAGGAAAATGCAGGTGATCTTCCTGACCCATCATGATCACCTAGTGCCCCTGGCCAGGGAGGTGCTCGGTGACGACCTCAATGTGGTGACGCTCTGACGAAACAAGCCGAGTTGCAAAGGCTGCCTGCTATGCTTTCTTCATCAGCATTTTGAAGCGGAGAGAAAGAATGGATGCCAATGAACGCCTGGTGGCTTTGAGCCGCATGCAAGAGACGTCGGACGCTTTCTATCGCAGCGCCGTGCTCATTGGAAATCACCCGTTCATCGAGTTCGCTGGGCTCATTAATGAGTACATCACGGCCTGCCGCGCTGCGCACGCCAAGGGCATCGATTTCACGCAGTGCAATGTCCACAACGGGCAGGCCCTGCCCCTTCATCCCGTGATGTCGGACTACATTAATGAGAAGCTGGAGTGCATCTTCTCTGGAGCGAAGGTGCTTGAGGCCAGCGAGACGGCCTGAGGCCGCTGAAGTCGCGCAAAAAATGCTACTGGGCCTCTGCCAGCAAAGCCAGGGCTTTGCGCTTTCCCAGGTCGAGAACCTCGCGGATCCGCAGCAGTTGCGCTGCGCGAGGATATGCCTTGCCGGTCTCCCAACGGTAAACCGAAAGGTGGCCTGCCTGAAGCAACTTGCCCATTTCCTTGGCCGTGAGGCCCAGTTCGGCGCGCTTGGCTGCCAACGCTTCGGGTTTGAAAACCCATTTGCGGCCGCTTTTGCGCGCGGGTGCCTCTTCTTCCACGGCCGCCTTCGCTGGAGTCTTGACTTGTCGCTGTGCGGCTTTGAGCTGCGACGTCAGCGCCTTCACGTCACGCTTCAACGCGGCTATCTCGGAGCGATGGGATGTCAGCGCCTTTCGCATGCCCTGGATCTCTGGCTTGAGTTCCTTGCGAGCCATGCGCACAACTTCGGCGCGGAATGCATTCGAAAAAGTATTCATGACCGCATTGTGTACGAAGTCTCGTTGCCTTCATTTGCGGCTACATGTAGGGTCTAAAAGCCGGAAAGGTTCGAATTCCCTGGCGATATTTTTGCTCACACATTAGCGGTCGAATGTCAGTCGTTCGATATGGGCGAGGTCGGAGGCTCGGCACAATACTCTCTCCGCGTTCTACTGTCGCCGTCAGCAAATTGGCTAAATGCTTGTCACAGTGAATCGCCCCGGATTTTTCAAGATGAAGTACGCATTCATCGAGCGACATGAGCACCAGCAGAGTGCACGTCGCATGTGCAGGCTCACGACTGTGCACCCAGGTGGCTGCCACGGCCGCAAGTGCGATCCGGTGAGTGCTTTTGGCAAGAACGATCAACACTTGTTGGGCGTGCTCAAGCTCGCATTGCTGGAGAGTGGCGGCGTCTATGGCTATCGCAAGCTCACACTGGACATGCGCGATCTGGAAGATCGCTGCGGCAAGCACCGCGTGGCCCACTTGATAAAGCTCGAAGGATAGAAAGCCAAAGAATCTCCGTGTGCAGCCTCTGGTTTCCAGAGCAAGGGATCGATATGATCCATATACGGGGCGGTGGCGAGCGGAATCTTCTCGAACATTGATGCTTTCTCAGAGGCATGGGCCACATTCGCGCACACGAAAGCGCCTCATGCAGGGAGCGGCAAATGGAGTTTGAATACTGAGCCGCAGCCCAACTCGCTGCGCACGTCGATGCTTCCGCCGTGTTCCCTCGCAATCTGTCTGCTGATGTACAGACCAAGTCCAAGCCCCGGGGCGGCACCGTAGTCTCCAGCACGTTCAAACCGTTCGAAGATGCGACCACAGTCCGCTTGAGCAATCCCTCGCCCACCGTCGCTCACGCTCAGGACAGCTTCCATGGGAAGCCTTTCCAGACTTACACAAATCGGCTTTCCAGGCCCATAC
>NZ_JAUZDX010000035.1 GCF_030704685.1 Acidovorax sp. A1169 | reverse complement strand
ACCGAGCATCGCAGGCTGCCCCCTCGCCTCCGGCGAGGGGGACACGGGCAGCGGGGTCGCCTTTCTTTTGGGCACTTTTCTTTGGCGACGCAAAGAACAAGTGCCTCGGCCGCCGGGCCGAGACCCGGCCTCCGCCCTTACCTCACGCGCCGCAGCAACAATGAAGGCCGAACACCGAAGCACAGGTCAAACCGTTCGCTCACGGCGTGCGCCCATCCACCGTCACCCCCGGCAACACCCCCAACTCCCCACGATGAACGATAGGACAGTTGAGCACCACCCGCGTCACCTCCAGCACCACAAAACCCTTTTCGGCAGCATCCAGCACCTCCTCCTCCGACCGCAGCACGCCCGCCTGCGCAGGGTCGCGCCAGGTGACCTTCACCAACTGCCACAGCGGGCTGTAAGCCGCGCTGCGGTTGGCATGGCCCACGGGCTCCGGGGCCGAAGCGAACACGCTGGGCTGGCGGAAGTTGGTGCTGCCGTACACGCGCGACGTGGCGCCAGGGCGCCGGCTGCCGCCCGCAGCGCTGGGCACATCGGCCAGCGCATGGGCGAGCTGGGGCACGTGGTTGGCCAGGTGCTCGCGCGCCACCTCGGCGTCGGATGCGTCGGTGGTCACGTACAGCACCTCCTTGCCGTCGAACCAGCCGCGCAGCAGCGGCAGGTGCGCCCGCTCGGCGCTGGCCGGCCCGGGGCTGGTGTTTGTGTTGGTGTTTGTGTTGGTGTTGGTGTTGGTGTTGGTGTTGGTGTTTGCGGCGGGTGTGCCGCAGCCTGTGAGCAGCGCTGCAGCCAGCAGCAACAGGCCCGCCCCTGGGGGCAGGCGGTACGGGCGTGTGCTGGCGTGTCTGCAAAGGGTGGGCATGGCAATGGTCCTTTGGAAGTGCGGTTCACCGGGCCATTGTGGGCCAACCACCCACCACCCATCAACCGAAGGAACGCGCCGCGCCCAGTGCACCCAGCCGCGTGGTGATGGCAAAGAACTCCGCCACCGTATCGTCAATGATCTGCTGCGCCGTTTTGACGGAATCGATCAGCCCCGCCGTCTGCCCCGCCAGCGCAGGCGCAGCCTCCATGTCGCCGCCAAAGTACACGCGCTGTATGCCTTCGAAGCTGTCGGCGGGCATCAGCCCGGCTTCGTGGATCGCCGCAGTGCGCTCGGACTTGAGCGCGCGGATGCAGGGGCTGGCGCGGGTGTTGAGCATCCAGGTGCCGGTGGTGCTGGCGCCCACGATGGCGTTCTTGTAGTTGGCGTGCACCGGGCTTTCGGCGCAGCTCACGAAGCGCGTGCCCATCTGCACCGCCTCGGCGCCCAGGGCGAAGGCTGCGGCCATGCCGCGCCCGTCGCAGATGCCGCCGGCGGCGACCAGCGGCACGTCCACCCGTGCGCGGATGGCCTGCAGCAGCACCAGGGTCGAGACTTCCTCAGGGTTCTTGAAGCCGCCGCCTTCGCCGCCTTCTACCACCAGCCCGTCGATGCCTGCATCCACGCACTTGAGCGCGGCCTCCAGCGTGGGCACGGCGTGGTAGACGGTGATGCCCGCGTCCTTGAGCGGGGCAATGAACTTGGCCGGGCTGCCTGCCGAAGTGGTGACGAAGCGCACGCCCGATGCGCAGACAAAGCGCAGCATGGCGTCGTCCTTCAAGAAGCGGATGGGCAGGTTCACGCCAAAGGGCAGGCCGAGGGCGCGCATCTTGGTGATCTCGGCCTGGCAGTTGGCCGTTTCGCCGGACGAGGTCTCGATGATGCCCAGCCCGCCGGCGCGCGAGACGGCCGAGGCCAGCGGCGTGCGCGCGATCCAGCCCATGGGGGCCTGGATGATGGGATAGCGTGCGCCCGTGTGGGCGAGGACGCGGTTGTTGCCGGTGGTCGGGGTGGTCATGGGTGCGGTCTCCGTTGTTCTTGGGAAAACCCATTATTCGGGGCCCGCCGCCCGCTGCATGTCGCCCGCGTTACGGGACCATGGACCAGGGGCGCTCTGCCAGCAGGCGCTGCCAGTCGGCGGTGGGGTCGGCCTGTTGGATGCCATCGCCTGCCTCCAGCCTGAGCCCGCTGTCGAACACCAGCGCTTCGCGCGTCACCGGGTGCGGCACCTGCAGTTGCCAGGCATGCAGCCACAGCCGTTGCAGTCCCAGGCGCTCGGCCCACCAGCGGTTCAGCGGGCCCTTGCCATGCGTGGCGTCGCCGATGATGGGGTGGGCCAGGTGCTTGAGGTGCCGGCGGATCTGGTGGCGCCGGCCGGTGGTGGGCACGGCCTCGACCAGCGAGGCGCGGGTGCTGGCAAAGCGCGGGTCGCTGGCCTCGGGCAGGGTCAGCTGCGCCAGGGTGCGAAAGCGCGTGTGCGCCTCCTGCACCGGCGCGTCGGCCGGGGCGTCGTCGGGCTTGAGGGCGTGGTCCACCTCCACCGCCGCCGGGGCAAAGCCGCGCACCATGGCCAGGTAGCGCTTGTGCGTGGCATGGTGCTCGAAAGCCTGCGACAGGGCGCGTGCTGCATCGCTGTGCAGCGCCATCACCAGCACGCCGCAGGTGCCCTTGTCCAGCCGATGCACCGGGTACACATGCTGGCCCAACTGGTCGCGCAGGGTCTGCATCACGAAGCGCGTCTCGCCCGCATCGAGCCCCGTGCGGTGCACCAGCCAGCCCGCAGGCTTGTAGACGGCGACGAGGTGTTCGTCGCGCCAGAGGATATGGAGCGGGTTCATGGTGAGGGGATGGGGCAAGAAAGATGGCGCTATGGGGCAGGGTGCGGGGCATTCGCAGGTCCGCAAATGGCGAGCCGTGCTGGGCGTGGCTCCGTATCGTGCGGGCTGATTTCACCACTTTCGGCTTGCAAAAAGCCCTTGAACACCATGAATATTGTTCTCCTTCACGGCAGTTGGCACGGCGCCTGGTGCTGGCACAAGGTCGTGCCGCACCTGCAAGCGGCAGGGCACAGCGTGCACGTGCCCGACCTGCCGGCCCATGGCCGCCACTGGCGGCTGGCGCGCGGGCGCACCACGCTCGCCGACATGGCGCGGCGTGTGTGCCGGCTGGTCGATGCGCTCGATGGGCCGGTTTTCATCGTTGCGCACAGCCGTGGCGGCATAGTCGCCTCCACCGTGGCCGAGAGGGTGCGACCCGGCAAAGTGGCGGGCGTGGCCTACCTGGCGGCCTACATGCTCCAGAGCGGCGAGCGCGTGGCCGACTTCTTCCGCCAGGACCGCGATTCGCTGGTGCGCAGGCACCTGCGCATCCACCGGGCCACGCTCACCGACAGCCTGGCACCCGAGGCCTACCGCGAAACGCTGTATGCCGACTGCTCAGATGCCGATGTGGCCCTGGCGAGCGCGCTGCTGACGCCCGAGCCCGCGCTGCCCGCGCTCACGCGCCTGAAGCTGACCCCCGAGCGCTATGGCCGGGTGCGTCGGCACTACATCGAGCTCACGCAGGACCGGGCCGTGACGATTGCACTGCAGCGGCAGATGCAGGCCGCCTCGCCCTGCGCCAGTGTGGCCTCGCTCGATGCGAGCCATTCGGCCTACTTCTCGTGCCCGGATAGGCTGGCGCAGACCATCCACCAGATGGCGCAAGGCGGGTGATTTTTGGGGCGGCCTGGCCAGAGCCTGTGCCGAGCGGACACTTTCGGCCGGGCATGCCAGAATGCGGCCAACTCTTGATCCCTCTTTGCCGAAGGAGCCCACGCCGATGATGATGCGCGCCATTGCTGCCGCCTTGACCCTGGGAGCCGCCATGTCACTGCCTGCCATTGCCCACGCTGCTGTGAACGACGGCATCGCCGCCCATGGCAAGGGCGACTACGCCACCGCCTTCAAGGAATTCAGCGCCGCGGCGAATGCGGGTGATGCTGCCGGCAAGCACATGCTGGCCAGCCTCTACTACACCGGCCAGGGCGTGGGCAAGGACCTGAAGAAGGCGGTCGCGCTGTTCACCGAGGCGGCGCAGGCAGGCTACACGCCCTCCATGGCCAACCTGGGCCTGATGTACTCCAAGGGCGATGGCGTGCCGCAGGACATGCAGCGTGCAGAGCACTACGCCACGCTGGCCGCCGAGAAGGGCGACGTGCAGGCGCAGTTCAACCTGGGCCAGTCCTACCGCAAGGGCGCCGGAGTGCCCCAGAGCCACGAGAAGGCGGCGCTGTGGTACCGCAAGGCGGCCGAGGCCGGCTCGCTGGCCGCGCAGAACGAATACGGCCTGCTCTTCGCCCAGGGCCATGGCGTGCCGCAGGACTATGTGCAGGCCTTTGCCTGGATCGACATGCCGGCCAGTGCTGGCGAGCCCCAGGCCATCAAAAACCGGGCGCAGCTGCTGAGCATCCTCGATGCCAAGGGGCAGGTGGCTGCGCGCAAGCTGGCTGCCGAGTACGCAGCCAGGTACGGCAAGCCACGCTGATCTGCAACCAAGGAGACCCCCTTCATGTCCGCAGGCGATTGGAAAGACATGTATGCCGCCGCCGTGGCAGGCGACCTGGCGCTGGTGCGCCACCACATCAGCGCGGGCGTGAACCCCAACTACCAGCACCCCGAGATCCTGTGCACGCCGTTGGTGGCCGCACTCATCCACGGGCATGGTGCCATTGCGCATTACCTGCTCGACAACGGCGCCGACCCGCAGCTGCGCTCGGAGTTCGATGGCATGACGCCGCTGCAGGCCGCCAGGCGCCATGGCCGCACGGAGTTCGTGCAGTTGCTGCAAGAGCGCGGCGCGCGCGAAGTGAAGACACCCTTCTGGTGGCGCTGGTTGCCGGTGTAGCGCGGGTCAAGGGAGGGCCGCAGCTTCCTTGGCCCTCATCTTCGCGGCGATGTATTCGCCATGCGTCACATGCAGCAGGCCAGCCACCTTGCCGATGGCGTGCATCTCGTTTTCATCGAGGCGCGCATCGGCATAGGCCACCTGCCACATGGCCTCGACCAGCAGCACCTTCTGCTCCTGGGTGAAGTGGTCGTTGAGGTTGCCGGTGAAGCGCTGGTAGTCGTAGGCGGTCTTGGCCGTGTCCACGGCCAGTTCCAGCAAGCGGTCGATCTCGTCGTCGGTGAGCGAGAAACGTTCGCGCAATGCGTGGACCATGGCATCGCGTTCTGCGGCGTCCATGGAGGCGTCTGCGCGCACCACCTCCACCAGCAGCACGGCAGCCGCCAACTGCACGGAATGGGCGCGCTCTGAAGGGGTGGCCTCAGGCGAAAAGGGGGCGGTGAAACTGTCGAACAGTTCTTTGAGGGTCTGGAACATGGGCCGGCCAAAGAAGGTGGAGAGCGAGGGGGATGGAATGCGAAACACCATACCCTATCGAGCCCGTCTGCAATGTATTGGTTCCCGCCGTCACGCAGGCGCGCGACAATCGGCGGCAATGATGAAAAAATCGATTCTTCCCCTGCAACTGCTGGTTGCCCCCGATCTGAACGACCCCTCGCCCCTGGTGCTCTACCACGGCCGCAACTGCCCGGACGGTTTTGGCGCCGCGCTGGCGGCCTGGCTGTACTACGGCGACAAGGCCGAATACGTGGGCCTGGACCATGGCGATGTGCAGTCGGTGGACGACCTGCCCGCGCTCGATGGCCGCTCGGTCTACATCCTGGACTTTTCGTTCTCGGCCGAGATCCTCTCGGCCATCGACGAGCGCGCGGCACGCCTGGTGATGCTCGACCACCACAAGAGCGCGGCCGAAAAGCTCACCGGTTTTGCCTGCCGCTGCGGCGTCGTGCACTTCGACATGGACAAGTCGGGCGCGCGCCTGGCCTGGGAGTTTTTCCACCCCCACAAACCCGTTCCCGCGCTGCTGCAGTATGTGGAAGACCGCGACATCTGGAAATGGGAGTTCCCCGAAAGCGCGGCCTTCCTGTCGGCGCTGGACATGGAAACCCAGAGTTTCGAGCGCTGGCAGGAGATCGCCGGCTTCACTCCCGAGCAATTGGAGCGCTTCATGGCGCGCGGCGCGGCCATGGACGAGAAGTACCGAAAGCTCTGCGCCGACATCGCCGAGGGCGCCCAGCCCCTGGTGTTCAACGGCATCGAGGGGCTGATGGTCAATGCCCCCGGCATGTTCCACAGCCTGGTGGGCGACATGCTCTCGGCCAAGACCGGCACCTTTGCCCTGATGTGGAGCGCCGGTGCCAAGGGCGTGAAGGCGGGGCTGCGCTCGCAGCGCAACTTCGACTGCATCGCCCTGGCCGAAAGCATGGGCGGGGGCGGCCATGCGCAGGCCTGCGGCTTCAAGATGAAGACCGAGCGCCTGCCTGAATTGCTCAGCGGCGTCTTGAACGCCTGACGTGCCCGGTCGACTCAGACAAGCTTCAGATCGCCGGCGCGCGCACCCGGGAACACCCGGGCCAGTGCCGTCGCATTGAGCCCATACATGCGGCCGAACAGGCCGCCGAGCACGGCGCGGTAGTCGTTGAGCACGGGGTGGTCGCGGTTCTGGAACAGCGTGGCGGCGCTCAGCGCCTGCTGCTCGCCCGCGATGCGCCCGCCCGCAACGCCGCCGCCCAGCACCCAGAACACGGTGCCGTGGCCGTGGTCCGTGCCGCGGTTGCCGTTTTCGCGGAAGGTGCGGCCGAACTCGCTGACCACCACCACCACGGTGTTCTTCCAGGCCGTGGTGCCCATCTCGTCGGCAAAGCCGGCCAGGCCCCGGCCCAGTTCCTCGAAGCGGTTGGCCAGCGCACCTGTGGCATTGCCCTGGCCCACATGCGTGTCCCACCCACCCACGTCGACAAAGCCCAGGTGGTAGCGTGTCTGCATGAGCCGCGCCATGCGCCGGGCCGTGCCCTCGAAGCCCTTGGTGCTCAGTGCATTGCGGCTGGCGGCGTCCATCTCGCCTTGCATGCTGCGCACCACCTCGGCCTGTGTGGCAAAGCCCTCGGCCACGGGGCCGGCCAGCGCCGTGCTGCGGTACATCATGTCGATGAGCCCGGCCTGGCGTTCGTCCACGCCGGCTTTGCCTGCTGCAGCGGCCAGCGCCGTGTTGGGCACGTCCACCGTGCCGCGCAGCACCAGGGGCAGGGTGCTGGTGAAGGCCATGGGGGCTGCGGTGTTGCGCTTGGCGCCGAGCTCGGCAGCCAGCCGGTTCAGAAAGCCCGAGCCATAGTCGCGCCGCCCACCCAGGGGCTGGCCCAGCTCGATGCTGTCCTGCGTGTCGAAATGGCTGCGCGAGAGGTCGTCCGTGCCGGCAAAGGGCACGAAGGCCAGTTCGCGCCGCTGGTACAGCTGCAGCAGCGAAGGCGCCAGCACCGGGTGCAGGCCCCAGTCGCTGGTCAGCTCCAAAGCACCGCCGTCCTCCCCGGGGCGGGCAATGGCGATGTTGGGCCGGCTTTCGTAATAAAAGCTGCTGCTCGTGGGCACCAGCAGGCTCGCGCAGTCGTAACCACCGCGCAAAAACACCAGCAGCAGGCGTGCATCGCCCGCGCGCGGGGCAGCGGCCACCTGGGCCGATGCGGTGGCCAGGCCCAGGGCGCTTGCGCCCAGGGCCTGCAGGCAGTGTCTTCGCAGCATGGGGAGTCCTTTCAGCCGTGCATGAATTCGGGTGAAGAGAGGAACAAAAGGTTCCATTCGCGCGGCGACGTGGCTTGCACCAGGGCGGCGCGCGTGGCAGGTGCCAGCGTGGCGTCGATCTGCTGCAGGTAAGGCGTTTGCGAAAGCGCTGGTAGCGGCGGGCGCTTGCCCTGCGCGTCGGGTGGTGCCAGGGCCCCGGCACCCAGCACACGCGCCGCCTCGAAGCGCGTGCTCATCTGGCCCGAGCCCGACCAGGTCGCGGTATCCAGCGGATAGCCGTCCGGCGTGGCGCGGCCATACAGCGGCTCGGCCAGGCGCTGCAGCCAGTTGAGCAGGGGATCAGTGCTCGCCAGCACCTGCTGCTCGCCATGCACCAGGCGCGCACCGGCCAGCAGGTACTGCACCGGGTCGCGAAAGCGCTGGCCCAGCGATGCCTGGAAGGCGCTCGACTGGAACAGCTCGGCCAGCACGGCGGCGATGTCGCCATCGGTGCGCTCGAAGGTGCGGGCCAGGGTGTCGAGCAGCTCGGGCGGGGGCGCATCGCCCACCAGGTAGACGGCCATCTTGCGCGTGATGAAGCGGGTCGTGGCGCTGTGCCGGGCCAGGCGGTCCAGGGCCTCGTCCAGCTCGGCCAGGCCCTGGGCGCGGAGGGGCTCGCCCAGCAGCGTCTTGGCCTCCCAGTCGTGGCGCTGGGGATTGAATTCGAACAGGCCCTGGCGCACGTAGTGGGCACGCAGCGCGGGCTTCGTGCGCGGGGGCTCGCTGTCCAGCGGGCGCATGCTGACACCGACACCGGTGAGCACACGTGCCAGCTCCTGCACATCCTGCTGGCTGTAGCCGCCGCCCACGCCCAGGGTGTGCAGCTCCATCAGCTCGCGCGCATGGTTCTCGTTGATGCGGCCGGCGGCGTTCTGCGCGTTGTCCAGATAACGCAGCATGGCCGGGTGGCGCGTGGCGGCGCCCAGCAGGTCGCGGAAGCGGCCCAGCGCGTGCGGGCGTATGGCGCGCTCCTCGTAGTCGCCCACGCTGGCGCGCAGGTCGGCCTTGCCGGCGAACACGCTGAAGTGGTTCATCCAGAACCAGGTCATCTTCTCGCGCAACTGGGCGGGCGAGTACAGCGCGCGCAGCACGAAGCGCTGGCTGGCCTCGCGCTGCAGGTTGCGCATGTCCTTCTGCCAGGCCTCCAGGGCCGCCTTGCGCTCATCCTCGGTGGGCAGCGCGCGGGCCTCGCGCTGGCGCGCTTCCATCTGCATGGCCAGGGCCTCGAACGGGGTCTTGGTGATGGCCATTGCATCCATCTGCGCCTGCGCTTCGGGTGGCAGCGGCGCGCTGGCGGGGCCGCGCAGCTGGGCGGCCAGCCATGCCTCCCGACCCATGCCGGCCAGCGCCCGTGCGCCCTGGGCCGTGCAGCCCCAGGTGATGCGGTCCATCAGGCGGGCGGGCAGGGCCTCGCCGGGCAGGTCCGCCGGTGCGGCGGTGGATGTGGCCCAGGCCGGCACCGCATTGGCAGAGGCGCCAAGGGCTGCCAGCGCCAGCCATTGGCGGCGGTTGATCGGGGAGGGTGGGGCAAGGTCTTGCAGGAGCATGGTGCAGGCATCCATCAGCCCCACCGATGGGGGGGCAAGGGCACCATGCTGCGCCTGCCGCAGGGCCAAGGCAAGGGCCTGCGGCGGGTTTTACGCGGGCGAAACAAAAGCCCCGCAGGTTGTGAGTAGTTGTGCCGGCCCTGCCGCGCGCAGGCTCAGCGTGCCTTGGCGGCTTCCTCGAACTTGTCCACCGTGCGCAGCTGCTTGAAGCCCAGCGTCCACGCGCCCACCACGCCCAGCGTGCAGATGCCGCCCAGCACGGCAGCAGGCACCACGCCCAGCCAGGCGGCGCTGGTGCCGGCGCGGAACTCCCCGAGCTCATTGGACGAGCCGATGAACAGCATGTTCACCGCATTCACGCGCCCGCGCATCTCGTCGGGCGTGGAGAACTGCACCAGCGCGCCGCGGATGTACACGCTCACCATGTCGGCAGCGCCGGCCACCAGCAGCGCCGCGAACGACAGCCAGAACAGCGTGGACAGTGCGAACACCAGGTTGGCCGCGCCGAAGATGGCCACGGCGATGAACATGGTCTGCCCCACCTTGCGGTTGAAGGGCCGCATGCTCAGGTACAGCCCGGCGCCCACCTCGCCCACGGCCATGGCACTGCGCAGTGCGCCCAGGCCCGCAGGGCCCACGTGCAGCACCTCGTGCGCGTAGATGGGCAGCAAGGCCACCACGCCGCCCAGCAGCACGGCGAACAGGTCCAGCGAAATGGTGCCCAGGATGATGGGCCGCGAGCGGATGAATACAATGCCCGCGCCAAAGCGCTGCCACATGGTGCCCTGCGCCGCTGAGGGGGGCGTGGCGTAGGCCACCGCCACGCGCGCCAGCAGAGCCGCGCCCAGCGCAAAGCACACAAAGCACAGCGCATAGGTCAGCTCGCCGCCACCCACGGCGTACAGCATGCCGCCCAGCAGCGGGCCGCCGATGCTGGCTGCGCGCATCAGCATGCTGTTGGCCGCAATCGCCTGGGCCAGTTGCTCGCGCGGCACGACCTGCGGCAGCAGGCTCTGCATGGCCGGGCCCGAAAACGCGCGTGCGCAGCCGAACAGCACCAGCACCGCATAGATGCCCGTGACCCCCGTGGCACCATGCCCCGACAGCCACCACAGCAGTGCGCTGCAGACGGCGCCCACGGCCCAGCTGATGGCCAGGATACGCCGGCGGTCAAAGCGATCAATCAGATCACCCGCCGGCAGCAGCAGGCACAGCATGGGCAGAAACTGCGCCAGGCCCACGTAGGCCAGGGCCAGCGGCTCGCGCGTCAGGTCATACACCTGCCAGGCCACCACCACGGCCTGCACCTGGGTGGCGAACACGGCGATCAGGCGGGCGGTTAGAAAGGCCAGAAAGCCGGTGTGCCGGTAGACGCTGGGGGCGGGCTGGCCCGCCGGGTGCGGGTGGGAGTTCGGGGATGGTGGCGACACGGGAGGTGCGAAAAATGGGCAGGCGCGGGGAAAGCGGGCCGGGGAACGCTGCGCCGGGCCGGAGCCAGGCCAGTCGATCAGGGTTTGTACCGGGGGCTTGATGCTACCGGCTTCGCACCGGGGCTGCTGAAGGCTGCCTGACCGGCGGGCAAACCAGTATTTCCGAAAGTTCCTGTTACATCCGCCGATAACCGAAAAAGAAGGGGCCGGCATGCGGCCAGCCCCGGCAGCGGCGGCGCGTGCGCAGCCCTACCTGTTCAGTCGGTCAGGAGTTCTTCTTCGGGCATGCCATGGCGTTGAGCATCAACACCAATGTGATTTCGCTGAACGCGCAGCGCCGCCTGGGTGCGGGGCAGGGCGCGCTGGCGACGTCCATCGAGCGGCTGTCCTCGGGCCTGCGCATCAACAGCGCCCGGGACGATGCGGCAGGCCTGGCTATTTCCGAGCGCTTCACCAGCCAGATCCGCGGGCTGAACCAGGCGGTGCGCAATGCCAACGACGGCATTTCCATGCTGCAGACGGCCGAAGGCGCACTCACCAACGTCACGGCCAGCCTGCAGCGCATCCGCGAGCTGTCGGTGCAGGCGGCCAACGGCACCTACAGCGCTGGCGACCGCCAGGCCATCCAGGCCGAAATATCGCAACTGGCCTCCGAAATAGACCGCACGGCCGCCACCGCGCAGTTCAACGGCATGAACGTGTTCGACCCCAGCCAGGCCAGCGTGGTGGGCGATGCGGACCAACTGGCCGTGTTCGACGGCATGACCAGCGTGGGCAGTTGGCTGGAGAGCAGCGAGCAGCTCATCAGCAAGCTCTACGGCATCAGCGCCGACGGGGCGGCATTGGCGATACGCTTCACCGGTTTTACCGACAATGCGGGTGGCGTGGCCGCCTATGTGCAGGCCACGGGCTTTGACGGCCAGGGGCGTGGCACCAACCTGACTCTGCAGGTGGACATGGCCGACTTCGTGCCGCCCAACCTGCCCGACGGCGGCAATGCCCCGTACTACAACGACCGCATCATCGCGCACGAGATGGTGCACGCCGTGATGGCCCGCGCCACCAACTGGCAGGACATCACCGGCAGCAACCTGTGGTTTGCCGAGGGCACGGCCGAGTTCATCCAGGGCGCGGAAGAGCGCGTCAAGGGCGACATCGCCAACGTCGGCCTGCCCGCCGTGGTGGCCGCCATCAACGGCCCCACGAACACCAGCGAGTTCTACTCGTCGAGCTACTCGGCCGTGCGCTACATGCACAGCCGCATCAAGGGCGCGGGCGGCGCGGGCGTGAAGGACGTGCTGACGTACCTGAGCTCAAACCCCGGCTCCACGCTCGACCAGGCGCTGGCCAATGCCTCGCAGGGCCAGTTCGCCAGCGCTGCCGACTTCAAGACGCAGTTCGCTGCCAATGGCGCGGCCTTCATCGGCGGCTTCGACCTGAACAACGCCGACACCGGCGCCATCGGCGGGCTGGACGTGGACAACGGCGATGAGAAGACCGCCACCAGCACCGTGCCCAACAGCGGCAGCCGCTCGGGCACCGATGTGCTCACGGGCTTCACCGAGGCGTTCGAGACCATCGGCAAGTCGGGCGGCTCCACCGGCAGCAAGGTGTTCCAGATCGGCGCCAACGCCAACCAGACCATGGAGACGCGCGTGGGCGCCATGGGCCTGTCGGCGCTGGGGCTGCGCAGCACTCTCGACGTGACCCGCTCACCGGCCCAGGCCATTGTCGCGGTGGACCGTGCGCTCGACTACGTCAACAGCCAGCGCGCCGTGATCGGCGCCCAGTCCTCGCGCCTGGAATCGGCCATGGCCAATCTGCAGAACAGCAGCGAGAACCTCTCGGCCAGCCGCTCGCGCATCCTCGATGCCGACTTTGCCGTGGAAACCGCCACGCTGGCACGCCAGCAGATCCTGCAGCAGGCCGGCTCGGCCATGGTGGCGCAGGCCAACCAGTTGCCGGCGGGGGTGCTGGCGCTGCTGCGTTAGGAATTGCCATAGGGCCTGGGGTGACGATGCCGGTAGTCCCATGGCGCCAGCGGGCGCTTCTGTGCCCACAGCCCTTCGCCCTGGGCGCGCGCCTGGCGCTGCAGCGGCGCCAGGTGCGGGTGCCGCTCGGCATACGGCGTGTACACCCAGGCCAGGCCCGCCGTCACCTGCGCAGTGGCCACGTCGGTGCCGCCGCAGCGCACGTTGGCTACTGTGCGGCCATAGCTGTCCTCCTCGATGGGCTGCAGCGTCGCCTGGCGTTTGAAGCACATCTGCGCCAGGTGCTGCCGCGCCTTCTGGCCAAAGGCCTGCTTGCGCTCGGGCGCATCGATGGCTGCCACCCGCACCTTCACCTGCTGGTAGGCCCCCGGCGTGCCGCAGCGTGCAGTGGGGGTGTCGCCGTCGCTGATGGCGACCACGAGGCAGAGCAGGGCAGCAGCAGGCAGGGGCATGGGGCAGGAGGCGTTTGGCGGGCAGTGAAAAGGACGCGCATTGTCTCCTACACTCCGTGCTGCGCGGCGCACGCCGGCTGCGTGCACAACGAACGACAACAGCACAAGCAGGGGAGTTTCAGATGCGTACCGTGATTTGCGCCACCCATCCGGGCAGCGTGTGGCGATGGGCTGCCGTCGCTTTTCTGATGCTGGCGGTCGCCCAGCCTTCCGCGCAGGCCAAGGACGAAGCCGGCGCCTATGGCAAGACGCTGGAGAAAATTTACGACCTGTCGCCCGAGACACTGGCGAAGTTCCAGCGCTTCCAGGAAAAGCAGGCGCAAAAGCCGGGTGACAAGGGCAAGGGCATCTACGCCGACACCGAAAGATGGCGCGGCGACGAGCTGTCGCTGCCCACCAGCAAGAACCCCTTCACCATCGTCGTCAAGGTCTCGGGCGTGGCGCTGGCCGATGGCGACGCCGGCTCGCGCTGGCAGACCGGCCTGCAGTTCGACGGCCCCTCGCCCATCTCGTTTTTGCCCGAGTTGGTGCACAAGGGCGCCCGCGCGGGCCAGCCGGTGTCCATGGTGGGGGCCTCCAAGGGCGTGAGCTTCAAGGAGGACCGCAAGGCGGCCCCGTCGCTGGACTTCGAATCGTCGCGCAACCTGCGCATCGACCGCGTGCAGGTCGAGGTCTGGTCGGGCATCCGCAAATCGACCTGGCTGGAGCTGCTGATGTCGTGGTCGCCCATTCTGACCGGCGTCGTCTTCCTGGGCGTCGTGCTCTGGTTCCGGCGCCGATAGAGCGCTGGTCCAGGCGCTCAGACGGTCATTCCTCGCTTGTCCACTCCACGTTCACGCCCAGGCTGCGCAGGTTTTCGACGAAGCGCGGGTGGGCGCGGCGGATGGGCGCGGCGTTGCGGATCTCTGAGCGCCCCTCGATGCTGGCCGCCACCATGAACAGGGCGATGGCCACGCGGATGATGTAGGGGCTCTCCACCAGGGCCGGACTCAGCGCATTGCCGCCAAAGGTGATGAGCCGGTGCGGGTCGGACGAGAACACGTGGGCGCCGAACTTGGAGAGTTCGCCCGTCCAGCCCAGCGCGCCGTCGTACACCTTGTTCCAGAACATGCAGTTGCCCTGCGCACGCACCCCGAGGGCGATGAAGATGGGCAGCAGGTCCACCGGGAAGTAGGGCCAGGGCGCGGCCTCGACCTTGGTCAGCACGTTGCTGGTGAACGGCGTCTGCACCTTGAGCGGGCCGGGGCAGTGCGCGCGCGACCAGCCGTCCTCGTGCGTGACGACCACGCCGAACTTGGCGAAGGTGCGGTCGATCAGCGGGAAGTTGCCCGGCGCACTGTTGCGCACGACCACATCGCCGCCGGTGATGGCGCCCAGCGCCAGGAAGGTGGTGATCTCGTGGAAATCCTCATCGAAGCGGAACTCGCCACCACCCAGTGCCGCGCCACCCTGCACCGTGATGCGCGAGGTGCCGATGCCGTCGATGCGCGCACCCAGCATCACCATGAAGCGGCAGAACTCCTGCACGTGGGGCTCCGACGCCGCATTCGTCAGCGTGGAGGTGCCGCTGGCGGCCACGGCGCAGAGCACAAAGTTCTCGGTGGTGGTGACGGAGGCGTAGTCGAGCCAGTGGTCGGTGGGCGTGAGCGGCCCCTGGCTGCGCACCAGCAGCGAGCCCTCGGCGCGCTCCACCGTGCCGCCAAAGCGCTGGAACACCTCCACATGCGGGTCGATCTCGCGCACGCCCAGCGTGCAGCCCTTGACGTTGTCTTCGAGCCGCGCCACGCCGAAGCGCGCCAGCAGCGGCGGTATCAGCATGATGGACGAGCGCATCTCCTCGGGCAGGCGGTGCTGCGCGGGGTCGAACACCGTGTTCTGATGGTGGAGGCTCAGCGTGCCCGTGGTCTCGTCCAGGTGCACGCTGCTGCCCAGCATGCGAAAGATGTCGAGGATCTTGCGCACGTCGGTGATGTCGGGCACGCCGTGCAGGCGCAGCGGCTCGCGGGTGAGCAGGGTGGCGCACAGCACCGGCAGCACGGCGTTCTTGTTGGCAGACGGGGTGATGCGGCCACGCAGCGGCGTACCGCCGTGCACGATGAGGTTGGACATGGGGAGCTGAGGAGGAGAAAAAGGGGGAGGGGCGGGCGGAAACAGGCACCGCAGGCGCTGCGCTGGCTGGCGCAACGCCCACGAAAGCCCTGCACTGTACCCGCGCCGCGCCCCGGCGGCTGTATCTGCCGGTAATCTGCCGCTCAGTGGGTCGGCTTTAGAAGCACCACTCCAAAGCCATCGAAGGCTTCACCGCTTCAGAAGCCGAAGGGCTGTCCAGGCTTCCAGGCGTCGGCCAGGCGCTTGGCCTCGGCCACCTCCACGATGCTCATCGTGGGCGCCAGGCGGCGCTGCGTGCCGGCCGCCCAGAAGGCGCCGCGGTTGGGCGGGGTGAGCGAGTCGTCCTGCTGCTGCTCCTTGTGCGCGCGCTGGGCCAGGTCCAGCAGCATGTGGGCGGCCACGGGCCGGCGGCCCACGTTGTCCAGGCCCGTGGAGTAGAGCAGACCCAGGCTGTACAGGCCCGAGGGGTCGCCTTGGCGTGCGGCGCGCAGGTACCAGTTCTCGGCCTGCTCGGCCTGCTGGGTCTCGCCCAGGCCGCGCTCGTAGATGTAGCCCAGCTGCACGCTGGCCAGCGAATAGCCTTCGTTGGCGGCCTTGGTGAGCCACTGCATGGCCTGGGCCTGGTCCTTGGGCACGCCGCGGCCATCGCGCAGCGTGATGCCCAGCACCAGCATGGCCCGCAGGTCACCCTTGGCGGCCAGTGCCTGCAGCTCCTGCACGGCCTCGGGGCCATCGGTGCGGCGGGCCTGCTTCTCCAGGTCCTTCAGGCGCGCCTGGTGGTCCTGCGCCGCCTTCTGAGCCGCCACTTCGGCGGCGCGTGCATCGGCTTCGGCCTTGGCAATGCGCTCCTGCGCACGGACCTTGTCGGCTTGGTACTTCCAGCCAACCAAGCCCAGGCCCACCACCACGGCCAGCGCCAGGGCAATCCAGGTCGTGGGCAGCTCGCGCGGGGCCTTTTTCTTGGCTTTTCCCTTCTTCTTGGCGGCCGCCGCAGCCTCGGCAGCCGCTGCAGCCTCTGCGCGCTGCCGCGCGGCCTTGCCGACATAGGGCGCTGGCGCGGGGGCGGCGGGCTCGGGTTCGCGGGGCTTGGGCGGGTCTACCTTGTCGTAGGCCACTTCGCAGCTCGGGCACTGCCAATCGGGCGCCGTGTCGGTCGCCTGCCGCGCGTACTTGCAGCGCGGGCAGGTGCGTTCCGTGAAGACGGTCTTGGCGGCGGATTCCTTTTCAATGGGTTCCAGAGAAAACGAAAGGTCGGGTTTTTGGTTCACGTATCTCTTCCTTCACCGCGCGCAAGGCGCGGCCCTCCTCGGGCATCTTGGTGCGGCCCCCTCCCATAGGGGCGCCAGCTGGCCCATAGCCGGCTAGTGTATTTGTAGTAAATGGTTTTTTATATGTCCAGATGTGTAACGAGGACAAACCTATCTCCACGAAAGCCGGCAACTTGCGCCGCCATTTGTAACAATCAAGACCAATATCGTGCAGGGGTGCTCGCGGGCTATCGAAATGAGAGCAACATGGCATGATGTTGCTTGGGCCGAGAACTGCACAGTTCGAACGCTTCGTCCTGATGGGAATGCCATCCCGGGGATGAATTTCATTTTTAGAATGTTGGGAACCGACCGCAGTTACGGCGCCTCACAGCGACAGTTGCCCGCCGTAGTCTGCAGTGCCGGGCGCCCCGGCCACCCTCCAATGCCTGCCTTTTCGGAGTGCCGCTTTTGAATTCGACGATGCCCTCGAACCCGTCTGCCCTGTTGCCTTCCGGCGCCGCGTCACGCGCCCGTCGCCCGCTCGCCGCACTTCTGGCTGGCGTTGCCATGCTGATCGCCGGCTGCGGCACCCTGCCCAGTAGCACACAAGGCCCTCAGGGGCCGCAGGAGAAGTTCGGCTCGCTGGCCACCTACTCGCGGCTGTTCGATGCCACGCCGGCGCAGACCTGCGAGGCATCGCGCCGGGCGCTGCTCAGCCAAGGCTACCTCATCAACACCAGCTCGGCCGAGCTGGTGGAGGGCAAGAAGAACTTCCAGCCCGGCACCGAGACGCACATGCAGATGGTGATCCGCGTGGTCTGCGTGCCCGAGTCGCCCAGCGGCAAGATCAGCCTGGGCTTTGTAACGGCCATCCAGGACAGCTTTGCGCTGCGCAAGACCAACAACTCCGCCAGCCTGGGCGTGGGTGCCATCGGGTCCGTGTCGCTGCCGTTCTCGTCGAGCAGCGAATCGCTGGTGCGTGTAGGCAGCGAGACCATCACGGCGGACACCTTCTATGAAAGCTTCTTCGATCTGGTCAAACGCTACCTGGTGATCGACGAGGCGGCCCAGGCCAGCGAGTAGTCGGGTCGCTGCCGGGCTCTTAGGCGTACAGGCGCGCCCCTGCATCGCGGATGCGCAGCGCGGCCTCATGGCCCAGCGCATTCACCACCGGCTCCCACACACTGGCATAGCGCGGCAGCGCATCGGGTGCGAACGAGGTGTGTGGCCAGTCCGAGCCCCAGACCAGGCGATCCCCCATGTGCGCGGCCACGCGGGTGATGGCCGGGTGCAGCAGGCCATACGGCGCACTCGCCTGCAGCCGGTACCAGCCCGAGAGCTTGACCCAGGCGCCCTGGCCCGCCAGCTTGGCCAGGGCCTGCCAGGCACGGTCATCAGAGGGCAGCAGGCCGTGCAGGCCGGCCAGGTGGTCGAGCACGCAGGCCACGGGCGTGCCCTGGTGCAGGTGGACGATGGTGGCCAGGTCTTCGGGGTTGGCGTACCACTGCACGTGCCAGCCGCGGTCGGCCAGGCGCGGGGCCAGGGTCTTCATGGTCTCAGGCCCGTTGCCCACGGGCGAGACGAGGTTGAAGCGCACTCCGCGCACGCCCAGGGCGTGCATGCGGTCCAGTTCCGCATCGGGCACGGTGCCGTCCAGCACCACCACGCCGCGGTGGCGGCCGCTGGACTGGGCCAGCGCATCGAGCAGCACGCGGTTGTCGGTGCCGTACACGCTGGGCTGCACCAGCACCAGGTGGCCCACGCCATGCGCTGCGGCCAGCGCCTCGATGTCGGCCAGCGGCCGGTGCACGGGCTGGTAGTGGCCGGTCTGCGCAGGTGCGGCGCTGTCGAACACATGCACGTGGGTGTCCCAGCCCGAAGGCAGGGCGGGAGGGGAAGGGAGAGAGGTGGAAAAAGTCATTTCAGTCACACGCTACGGCGTGCCGATAGCGTATGCACGAAACGTGCACGCCCCAGCCGGCCGCTCAGGCGGGGTGCTTATCCCACTGAAATCTTGCGCTCGCGCACCACTCTGGCCCACTGCTCCTGCTGCGCAGCGATGAACTTGCCGGCCGTCTGCTGCGAGGCATCGGCGAACACGTCGCCGCCCAATTGGCGCACGCGGCCCAGCACCTCGGGGTCGGCCAGGGCCTTGCGCACGGCACCCACCAGCGTGGCCCGGGTGTCAGCGGCCATGCCGGCAGGGGCCAGCAGCGGGTTCCACTCCAGCACCTCGTAGCCGGGCACGCCGGCCTCGGCCATGGTGGGCACCTCGGGCAGCGAGCGGGTGCGCACCATGCTGGTCACGGCCAGCGGCCGCAGCTTGCCCGCCTGGATGTGCCCTAGCGACGAGGCTACGTTGGCAAAGAACAGCGGCACCTGCCCGCCCATCACGTCGGTCATGGCCGGGCCGCCGCCGCGGTAGGGGACGTGCAGCAGCTGCACGCCCGCGCGCCCCTCGAACATGGCGCCTGCCAGGTGCTGGGCCGAGCCGTTGCCCGAGGAGGCATAGGTCAGCTCGCCCGGTTTGGCCTTGGCCAACTGGATCACGTCCTTGACCGACTTGGCCGAGAAGCCCGGCGTGCACACCAGCACGTTGGGAAAGATGGCCAGCACTGCCAGCGGCGTGAAAGCCTTGGCGCTGTCGTACGGCAGTTTGGGGAACAGCGAGGGGTTCACCGCGAACGACGAGGCGTCGAGCAGCAGCACGCTGCCGTCCGGCGTGGCGCGCGCCACCTGCGAGGCGGCCAGTTGCCCGCTGGCGCCCGGCTTGTTCTCCACCACCACGCTCTGGCCCAGGGCTTCGGCCAGACGCGGCGCGATGATGCGCGCGATCAGGTCCGCGCCGCCGCCTGCGGGGTAGGACACCACCAGCGAGATCGGCCGGCCACCCGCTACGGTGGCGGCATGGCTGCTGGCCACCCAGGGCGCAGCCAGCGCAGCGCCTGCGGCCTGCACCAGCAGGCCACGGCGCGAGAGGGTGGCGGTTGAAGTGGAGTGCTTGGAATGGGTCATGGCGGATGTGCTCCAGTGTTCCGGGGTGAAGGCGGCCGGGGGCGGTCAGGTGATCGTGATGGTGTAGTGGAAGGCGTTTGCATCGCCGCGCGTGGTGCGCCACTCGACGCAGCGGCCTGTCAGGTCGTAGGCGCTGCGCTCCACGGCGACGCAGGCGTGGCCGGCCGGCAGTCGCAACTGGGCCGCCTGGGCGCCGGTCATTGCGCCAAAGCCGATCTGGTCTACCGCGCGGTGCACGTGCACGCCGCAGCGGCGCGCGAACATGGGGTAGAGCAAGTCGTCCCACCCAGCCAGGTCGTCGTCGGCCAGCGGTGCGAACAGGTCCAGCGGCAGCCACATCTCTTCGATCAGGCAAGGCTGGCTGGCCAGCAGACGCAGCCGCAGCAGGTGCAGCACGGGCTCACCCGGGCCAATGCCCAGGCCGCGCGCCACGGCGGTCGTTGCGGTCACGCTCTTGCGCACGAGGATGCGCGACTGCGGTACTTCGCTGCCGCCACCGCCGCCGAAGCGAAAAAACCGCAGCATGGACCCGCCCGCAATGCCCTGGCGCACGAAGGTGCCCTTGCCATGGATGCGCTCGATCAGCCCCTGCTCCACCAGCAGCTCCAGCGCGCGGCGCATGGTGCCCAGGGCCACCTGGTGCTCGGCGGCCAGCAGGCTTTCGGCCGGCAGGGCGCTGCCCGGCGGCCACTCGCCCGCCACCACCCGCACGCGCAGGGCATTGGCCAGGGCGGCATAGCGGCGCAAACCGGGGGAGTTGTCGACCAGGGCCAGATGCGAAGGGGATTCCATGCAAAGAACTATAGTCCTCTATAGGACTTGAAAAATCCGGGTTTACCCTTGATGGTGACTGCCTCGTCTGCATTGCGGGCCCGCTGTGGTTTACAGCACGGCCTGCTCGGCCCATGCCCCCGGTGCCAGACCGTCGAGCGTGTAGGGGCCGATGGCCGCGCGGACCAGCCGCAGCGTGGGGAAGCCCACGGCCGCCGTCATGCGCCGCACCTGGCGGTTGCGGCCTTCGCGGATGCCCAGCTCGATCCAGGCGGTGGGGATGGCCTTGCGCTCGCGGATGGGCGGCGTGCGCTCCCACACCGCTGGCGGTGGGTCCATCAGGCGGGCGCGTGCGGGCCGGGTCGGGCCGTCATTGAGCTGCACCCCGCTGCGCAGCTGCGCGAGGGCATCTTCACCGGGCTGCCCCTCCACCTGCACCCAGTAGATCTTTTCCATCTTGAAGCGCGGGTCGGCAATGCGGGCCTGCAGCGGGCCATCGCTGGTCAGCAGCAGCAGGCCTTCGCTGTCGGCGTCGAGCCGGCCGGCCACGTACACGCCCGGCTGGTCGATGTAGTCCTTGAGCCCCTGCCATTTGCCCTCGGCCGTGAACTGGCTCAGCACGCCATAGGGTTTGTTGAAGCGGATCAGGCGGGGTGGCATGGGGGCAGCGCGGTGGCGCAGGGAGTGCAGCGGTGGGCGGGCCGCCAAGCATAGCTGCAGCCAGGGGCCCGCTGCGCGCAGCCTGCGAATGCTCTGGAGGGGGCATTTCTGCGGCGATACACTCGCCGGCTCGCGCAGCGTGCTGCTGCATCCCGATGGCCACCACATTCACCCGGTGGCTGCGTTCCGGCCAGGCCTTGCTGCCTGGCACCAGCCAACACCACCATGATCACCATCCAGCTGGACATTGCACAGACCATCGGCGTTGCCGCCGTGCTCCTGGTCCTGGGCGACTTCATCAAGAAGCATGTAGGCGTGCTGTCGCGCTACTTCATACCAGGACCCATCATCGGCGGGCTGGTGTTCTCCCTCATCGCGCTGGCGGGCCACCTGAGCGGCAGCTTCGCGTTCGAGTTCTACGACAACATGCGCGCCTTTTTGCTGCTGGTGTTCTTCACCACCATCGGCTTTTCTGCCAGCTTCGAGCTGCTCAAGAAGGGCGGGGTGGGTGTGGCCCTGTTCCTGGCGGCGGCCGTGGGGCTGGTGCTGCTGCAGAACACCCTGGGCGCGGGCCTGGCCGCACTGCTGGGTGTGCATCCGCTCATCGGCGTGGCGGCGGGCTCCATTGCGCTCACGGGCGGGCATGGCACTTCGGCCGCGTTTGGCCCCTTGCTGGAGCAGGCCGGCGCAGCCGGTGCCCTGCCGGCCGCGATTGCTGCCGCGACCTATGGCCTGGTGGCGGGCTGCGTGATTGGCGGCCCCCTGGGCACGTTGCTCATGCGGCGCAACGGCCTGCACGCGCATGGCGCCAGCGCTGCCACCGCGCCGGCCATACCGGTGCCCGTCACGGCCAACACGGGCAGTGGTGGCGATACGGTGATGTACGCCAGCATCCTGATTGCCGTGTCCATCGGCATCGGCACCTTGCTGGTGAACTGGCTCAAGGACCTGGGCGTCACGCTGCCTTCGTACCTGGGGCCCATGCTGGTGGCGGCGCTGGTGCGCAACATCATCGATTGGCGCAACAGCGAGCTGCCGCTGCGGCAGTTCGAGGTGGTGGGCCATGTGTCGCTGGCCTTCTTCCTGGCCATGGCGCTGATGTCGATGAAGCTGTGGGAACTGGCCGAGGTGGCGGGGCCGCTGCTGGTGATTCTGCTGGCGCAGACGGCGCTGATGTTCGCCTACGGCTACTGGGTCACCTTCCGCGTGATGGGGCGGGACTACGATGCCGCCGTCATCGCCGCCGGGCATTGCGGCTTCGGCATGGGGGCCACGCCCAATGCCATGGCGAACATGCAGGCGTTCACGGCGGTCAACGGGCCGTCGGTCAAGGCGTTCTTCGTGATCCCGCTGGTGGGCTCGCTGTTCATTGATTTCTTCAACGCAGTGGTCATTACGGCGTTCATGAATTTCTTGAAATGACGCACCGCTGAAGCCGCTTCGCTGCGCGCGGTTGCTGCGGTTCTTTTGCTGAAGGCGGGGGCCGGGTCTCGGCCTGGCCTTTTGCCGTGGCGAGTAGGCAGGGCGTGGCGGATCTCTGCCGTCGTCGCTTGTGGTTTGATGGTGGCTGCATGCCTTGATGAAGGGCGGAGGCCGGGTCTCGGCCCGGCGGCCGAGGTACTTGTTCTTTGCTTCGCCAAAGAAAAGTACCCAAAAGAAAGGCGACCCCGCTGCCCGTGTCCCCCTCGCACTGCGTACGAGGGGCAGCCTGCGATGCGCGGTTCTGGGGTGACGCCGAAGAACTCCCTGCGCTGCCTCTGCGAGGCAGCTCCTCTCAAACAGCTTCGGCGAGCCAGATGACGATGCGCGTGTCCTTCGGCACGCGCTCACCCCAGGCCCTGCGCTTCTCGGCACGGTCAGAAGGAGGTGGGAGCGGGCTCCACTCGGGCCATTGCTTCGCTCGGCCCGTTGCGCCTTCGCTGCGCTCGGCCTGGGCAGAGCGATCGCGCCCAACCCGTCGGCAGCGCGCAGCGCGAACCGACACTCGGCGTAGCTGCGCAGCAGCAGCCGAGTGGTACCCGCTCCCCACCCCTGCTGGCTGCGCCGAGAAGCGCAGGGGCTGGGGTGGGTGCGTGTGCCGAAGGACACACGCACTTCGTGATCTGGCTCGTCGCGGATGTTTGAGCGGAGTTCGAAGAACGCAGCGAGTTCCGCGACGCCACCCCAGGCACGAGCATCGCAGGTTGCCCCCGTTCGCCCGACAGGGCGATCGGGGGACGCAGACTGGGGGCCGCCTTCTCTTTGGTGACTTTCTCTTGGCGGCCAAGAGAAAGTTACTGCGCCGCCGGGCGCACACCCCGGCCTCCGCCCTTCATCAAGGCATGCAGCACCCATCCAACCAGAACCGCAGAACCGCAGAACCGCTTGGCGCCGGCCCTGTGCAGGCCATGCACAGCGCCATGGGCCACTGCAATCAAACGCCGCCTGCAGGGCGCAAGGCGGCACGTCGTATCAATCGCTGCTGCCGCCCGTTACCGCCTTCACGCCAGCAGCCCCCACGTCCACCGTAGCTCCAACCACCTTGGCCCCCACCTTCACCGTGGTGGCCGCCACGCTCACCGCCGCATCGGCCACGGTGACCACGGCGCAGCCTGTGCAGCACAGTGCCAAGGCGGCAGATGCCAGTGCGCGGCCTGTGCGAAGTGCCATGGAGCTTGCCATCACGCCTGCGGCACGAACAGGGCCGGGTCCACCATGGTGCGGTTGAGCATCACTCCCCAGTGCAGGTGCGGCCCCGTCACGCGGCCGGTGGCGCCCACTGCGCCCAGGCGCTGGCTGGCAGCCAGCACGTCGCCCACCTTCACGTCGATGGCGCTCAGGTGGCAGACCATGGAGAGCAGGCCCTGGCCATGGTCCAGCCACACCGTGCCGCCGTTGAAGAAGTAGTCGCCCGTGTCGATCACGCGGGCCGGCAGGGGCGAGAGAATGGGCGTGCCCGTGGGCGCGGCGATGTCCATGCCGCTGTGCGGATTGCGCGCCTGGCCATTGAACACCCGGCGCAGCCCGAACGAACTGGAGCGGCGCCCCGGCACCGGCACGCGCATGCGCAGCGAATCGAGGGCCACGCCTGCGGGCTGCTCGGAGAAGGTGGCCATCACCAGCGCCTGGTGGTCGCGCTCGCGCTCGTAGCGCGCCTGGTCCTCGGGTGACAGGTCCACCGTGCGGGGCGATACGGTGAGGTGCTGTTCCTTGTACTTCTTGGGTGCTACGGTATAGGGCACTTCCCGTGCCGGACTGCTACCGGTCGGCTGCACGGTGATGTGCGCAGGGCCCGGCGCGGCGGCCAGCGGTATGCCGACAATGGCCGTCCATTCGATGGCGTCGCCCATCACCAACACCGGCACGTCACTCGCATGCGCTACCGGCCGCTTGGCCGCAGGGCCGAGCGACAGGCGTGCCACGCCGCCCGGTACCTGCAGCGGCTGCGGCCACACCGTGGGGGCGGGCGGTGCCTTGGCGTGCAGCGCGGGGGCATGCAGGGCCAGCAGGCCGCTGGCTGCACCCAGCAACGCGGTGCGGCGGTTCATGGAAGAGCTCTCGGCAAGAATGGCGTGGCGGATGGAATGGGGCACGGAAGTTCGGACCTTGGGCAAATCGATGGCGGGTAGACGGCGAAGCAGGCCGCCATTGTGCCGGGCCTTTGAAACGATGTTGGCCTACATCGGCCCACCAGGGCCCCACCCACAATCGCGCCATGAAAAAAACAGGTCGCACCCTGCGCATTGTCTTGCTCACCTTCGTGGCCACGGCCGCGCTCGTGCTCTTTGCCCTGAACTTCACGGCCGGCGAGAAAAAGGTGCAGCACCAGATACCGCGCCTGTACACCAGCGCCAGCCCGCAGTTCGAGCGCGCCATGGGCAGTCTGCTGGGCCCGGGCATCCTCCCCGGCAACGAGGTCAAGGAGCTGATCAACGGCGACCAGATCTTTCCGCCCATGCTCGCGGCCATCCGCTCGGCGCAAAAGAGCGTGACCTTCGAGACCTATATCTACTGGTCCGGCGACATCGGTAAGCAGTTTGCCGACGCACTGGCCGAGCGCGCCCGCGCGGGCGTGGCGGTGCACGTGCTGCTCGACTGGGTGGGCAGCGCCAAGATGGAGGAGAGCTACCTGGCCGAGATGAAGGAGGCCGGCGTGCTGGTCGAAAAGTTCCACAAGCCGCACTGGTACAACCTGGCACGCATGAACAACCGCACCCACCGCAAGCTGCTGGTGGTGGACGGACAGGTGGGCTTCACCGGCGGCGTGGGCATTGCGCCGGAGTGGACGGGCAACGGCCAGGACCCGGACCACTGGCGCGACTCGCACTACCAGGTGCGCGGGCTCGCCGTGGCGCAGATGCAGGCCACCTTTCTGGACAACTGGCTCAAGGTCACGGGCAAGGTGGTGCATGGGGATGCGTACTTCCCGGCGATTGCGCCCATCACCTCGGGTGGCACGCAGCGCGCGCAGATGTTCTCCAGCTCGCCGTCGAGCGGCAGCGAGAGCATGCAGCTCATGTACCACATGGCCATCACCGCCGCCGAGCGCAGCCTGGACCTGTCGGTCGCCTACTTCGTGCCCGACGACCTCACGCGCCAGCTCATGCTCGATGCCTTGAAGCGCGGCGTGCGCGTGCGCCTCATCACGCCCGGCCCGCACACCGACACCGAGACCGTCAAGGCCGCGTCGCGTGCCACCTGGGGCCCGCTGCTGGAGGCCGGGGCCGAGATCTACGAGTACCAGCCCAGCATGTACCACTGCAAGGTCATGATCGTGGACCAGCGCATGGTGTCGGTCGGCTCCACCAACTTCGACAACCGCTCCTTTAGCCTCAACGACGAGGCCAATCTCAACGTCTACGACACGGCGTTCGCCGAGCGCCAGACGCGCGTGTTCGAGGAGGACCTGACCAAGTCACGGCGCGTGACCTACGAGGAGTGGCTGGAGCGGCCGCTCAAGGAAAGGCTGGCGGAGCGGCTGGCGGCGTTGTTGGAGTCGCAGTTGTAGACATCGCGCGCATGGCTGAGCCCAGCCTGCCGCTCATCGAACCGCACATTCATGCGCCGCGTCCCGGTACCTTGTACTTGGCGATGACATCCGCCAAGCCCACCGACTGCAACTCACCGCTGCGGTAAGCGGTAAGGCGATCGGCGGCTTCGCGGGCCCAAAGCGAATCCAGCGAAGGATCGGGTACATCCAGGCTGTCCAGGATGCGCTCCACCAATGCCACCCGCTCGTCGGGAGGCAACTGCAGGGCTTGAGCGCTGAGGGTGTAGGTGGTAGCTGGCATGTGGAACTCCTCTGTTTGGTTCTGCGATGCAAGGCTTGGTCGGATGAATGATGATTTTTGGACAAGCCGTGATCGCGATGGCTGGGCTGTGCGTCATGTCGAGATAACTGTCTGCCGCGAGTCGTTGGACGTTCTTTCCTACAATCCCGCCGTCAAACAATACTGGAAGAGGGATTTTCATGGCGCAGCGGCGAAGCATTCTGGCGGGACTATCGACTTGGCTCTGGATGCTGGTGGCGGGTGTTCCCGGTGGGGCAGTCGTGGCGGCGGACGGCCCCACTGCAGGCAGGGCCGGCATCCACCCCTGGATCGAAGTAGGCGACAGCGTGGTGGCCGACGTGATGGTCGATGGCAAGGTGGTCGCGCAACTCGACCACAAGGCCACGCAGCCGGGCCTCAAGAAGCCACCCGCGCTGGTGTTTGCGCTGCCTGCGGGCCTCAAGCGTGTGCGTCTCAAGGGCACGGTCACCATCGGCGGCAAGGCTTCGCCGTTCGACAAGACCTGGAAGGTGCGCGACATGGCGCCCTTCTCCGCACCGCTGTACGACCAGGGCAAGCCCTGGATCGAGCGCGTCCGCAACCTCGCCAAGAAGCTGGAAGACAGCATCTCCATCGAGCCCGGTGACGGCGGCGCCAAGAAGAAGCCTGCCAAGGCCGCCTTCGCGGACTTGGAGAAAGCCATGGGCGTGGCGCTGCCCCCGTTGGTGAAGGTGCTGGGCGATTGGCAGATCCAGATCGGTGACTCCAACTTCCTGCCGGCCGCCCAGATGGGCAAAGTCACCGATCTGCTGCTGGGCGATTGGGGCTATAAGCGCACCGGCGCCGATGGGCTGGACAAGATCCTCCCGCCTGCGGTGCGCGCCCGCTACGACCGCAGCCTGGCCGTGTTCGTCGAGGTGGGTGATGGGCTGGGGGCCCTGGCCTGGGACCCAGCGGGCGCCACGCCCGGCGAGCCGCCCAGCACCTGGGGTGACAAGGGCAACCCCGGTGCCCGGCCCGGCACACCCAATAAAGGCCTGTGGTACTGGCTGCACCAGGACCACATCGCCACGCCCGAGCTGCTGCTGGACGACGACTACCGCCCCAAAACCACCGAGGCCGCGCTGACCCACGTGTTCCAGCGCTTTGCGCTGTCGGACGTGGACTCGCCCGAGGCCGACGACGAACTGGTGGTGGACAGCGCCAACCCGCGCCCGAACCTGCTGCAGCTGCACTTCGACGGGCTGCGCAAGCCGCGCCTGTGGCTGCGCAGCTATGACTACCACTACAGCATGTATTGAATTGCCATGCCGCCGCAGCGCGACCTCCATGGAGGGGAGGCGGCGCGCAACGCCACGGGGTGCATCAGTGCGTCACGAACTCGTAGGTCACGGCTTCGCTGTCCACCATGTCGAGCACTTCGTGCAGCGCCTCGTCGTCTTCGGGGCTGCTCCACAGCTCTTCGGGGTCGGTGGCGAACAGGGGCTCGATGGCGATGTCCATGAAGCGGCCGTCCGGCAGGCTCAGCACGGGCGTGCCTTCGGAGGTTTCGACCAGCGACCAGTCCTCGGGGACGGACATTTCGACTTCGATGGTGACTTTGAGTTTTTTGGTCATGGTGTGTGTTCTCGGTTGGTGAATGCGGGCAGGGTAACCCACTTCCTTCAGGGCGACGCCGAATAGGTCTTCGCGATGGCACGTGCCTTGGTTTTGAGTCGCCTTTGATCGGTAGTTGGCTCGGTCAGGCAGTTCCCTGCTGTATCCTTTTGTTGCGAACCGCCCGCGCAGTCGCTGGCGGTCGCCCACAGCCGTACCCTCACCCTTTCCCCTTTCGGAGTGCCCTGAAATGATCGCCAAGAAACTACTTGCCGTGGCCGTGACCGCCGTGGTCGCCACCCTTGCCCTGAGCCAGGGCGCCCAGGCCGGCCCGCGCCTGGACAAGATCATGGAAACCAAGGTGCTGCGCGTGGGCACACCGGGCGACTACCGCCCGTTTGCCATCAAGACCGACGCCGGTCTGTCGGGCCACGACATCGACGTGATCGAGGCCATGGCCAAGGAGCTGGGCGTGAAGATCGAATACGTGCAAACCTCCTGGCCCAAGCTGATGGCCGACCTGCAGTCCGACCAGTTCGACATCGCCGTGGGCGGCATCACGCGCAACGTGGCGCGCATCCGGTTGATCGAAATGCTGCCCGGCTACGCGCCCTTCGGCAAGGTGGCCCTGGTGCGCTCGGCCGACAAGGCCAAGTACACCACCGTGGACGACCTGAACAAGCCCACTGTGCGCGTGATCAAGAACCCCGGCGGCACCAACGAAACCTTCGTGCTGCAGAACCTCAAGACCGCACAGGTCAGCACGCACGACAAGAACGCCGAGATCCCGGCGCTCATCGCCGAAGGCAAGGGCGATGTGATGATCACCGAGACCTACGAGGCCCTGGTCTACAGCAAGGCCGACCCGCGCCTTCACGCCGCCTTCATCGATGCGCCGCTCACGCCCAAGAGCTACCTGGGCTTCATGCTGCCCAAGGACGATGCGGACTACACGCGCGTGATGAACTTTGTCTGGGGACAGATCGACAGCCGGGGCGTCTTGAAAGGTTCCTCGGACAAGTGGCTGAAATAAGTACAACCCCCTGAGTCGCTTCGCGCCTTCCCCCTTCTCTCGAATTGCGTTGCAATTCGGGAAGGGGGACGCAGCCCGTGCGGCGGGGCGACCCTTGCACGGCTGCCCTGGCTTGGGCCGCGCGCTTTCTATCTGCAGCGACGATATTGCAGTAGCTCGGTCGTCAGTGCCTGTTATGCCTGCGCAATCACCTGTGCGCGGTAGCTCTCGCTGCCCTCGGCCCAGCCCAGCAGGCGGTCGATGTTGGGGTGCTTGCCTGGGAAGGCCTTGGCATCAGCTACATGCTCGCCATACCACTCCAGCCCCAGGCGCGCCGCTGACGGCGTAATGCTGCCGCCATACAGCGCAGCCAGCGCGGCATACACCACCAGCGAACCGGTCTGGCCGGGCTTGTTCTCGATGGTGGCGATCACCTCGCCATCGGCGCCCAGCAGTTGCAGGGCGGCGAGGTGGGAGGCAGAGGGCAGTTGCTGGAGGCGTGCGGCGAAGTTCATGGGGCTGGAAAGATGCGGTGCGGAAATGGCCCGCGTGCGGTTAAAACAAAACCGCCAATCTTAGAGCCCCTGAAGCGGGTGCCAGCCGTCAATGCTTGGTGGGCGCCTTCATGGAGCCGTCCACTGGCGTCTCGGTGTGCATCACGCATTGCCACTGGCCATCGGCCTGGATCCGGAGCGAACTATCGTGCATAACCTGTTCCGTGCTATGTGCCTTGTCGCCGCGCGGCGCTACGGCCTGCTTCACGCGCTATGTCAGGATGCCCATGGCATGGGTCGAAAACTCCGCTGTATGTCGCTGAACTCGAAGGCGGTGCCCACAATCGGGCCTTCCTACGCCATCTTACCGTAAATAGTGCGGTCGAAAGTGAGGGTGCCGTGGCTGCCGACTATCAGCGCAGGCTCAGCCAGCAGGTCGGTGGCTGTGCCGAGTTCTCGCCGACCATGGCTTGCCAGACTTGGGTTTCCAGATGAGGGCCTGGGGCTGGATATGACACGTCCTTTGCTTTATCTCAAGAGTTATGGCGCTACCTGCTGGTCCCTGTGGATATCGGGTTAATCTGATGGAAGGAGGTAGTAGGGTCGGCCTGACTGTGCGGTGGCAGACTCTAGGCTCTAGGCTGCGCGGGGATTAGGTGGCTGGAATGAAAGACCTGTAATGAAATACCTGCGGATTTTCACTAGAAAAGTATGGCTAGCTACCTGCTATGTTTTGTTTGATAGTGTAACTTCAATGGAGTGGGAGTGTATTATTTTTTTATCTTGCTTTATTTTTATGGTAATCATTCCTTCTTCTTTAACCATGAAGCCATCGATTGCAAAAATACTACGATGAATTTTTGATTTAGTGAAATCCACGACCATTGGGAAAGATGTTTTTTCTCTGTTTGCCATCCCTATTTCTAGTTCGAAATTTGTCGAATCGAGATCGTCAGGATTTTTTCTCTTGGTCCAGACTATTGATAGCTGGGGAACAATAAATGGAAGGGTGGGAGTGTTGAAGTGTTCGAAAACATCAATTATTGAGAGTGTGTTAGTTCTCTGGTCAACTAAAACTGTACTGGCGCATGAAAAACAATTGTTGTTGGCATTTTTATGAGTTTATTGATATTTGTGAAAATTCATTATTTTCGTTAGACGTTGATGTGCTGATTGGATTTTTAAATGTTTTTGATATTATTGTATTGGTGATTTTATTTGGCGGAGACTTGTTTATCTCTGCCAGCTCGTTGAGCCATGGTATTTTTGATGAAGAAGATTTTTTAATAAAATATTTCAAAATAGAGGAATTCTCTTCTTTTTTGGATAGGGCCATGAAGAGGAGATATATTATTGTTATCTTTTGCAACGTTCTGTCAAAACTTGATATTTCTTCATTTATTTTTGAGGCTAGCTCCTCTTTTGTAAATGAGTCGTCAAGATAGATTGCAATTGGGTGATTGATAAGCCTGTTTTTAAGATAGGTGGAAGTGTTGGCTGTTCCCACCTGCATCATTGCATCTTGAAATGCTGTTCGTGTGTTTTTCATGTCATCGAATAATTATTTTTGAAATGATGCTGGATTCCGCTGAATGATCCATTCGGTAGAATTTGTAGTTTGTCCCGTAAGGAGATGAGTGGGCCCAATGAATAAATTCTGCTCCATTTACTCCCCATTTGCTAACTATTTTTTGGCATCTTGGAAGAGTATCGGTCACTTCGGTAACTATGCCCGAGTGAGAAATAATACCATCGTTGTCTACATAGAGTATAACGTCACCCGGAAGGACTGTTGATAAAATTACTTCTTTGTATTTATCATGTTCTAGTATTCGAGCTACAGATGAAGAATCGTCTATGCATGTTCTGCGAGAAGCAAAGGTTAATCCGTGGCAGTTGTATCTGCCAGTCGCTTTGGTTCGAATTTCTGCATTGAATTTTGAGATGAATAAATTCTCTAAAGAATCCTCGTTCCCAACTGCATCAAAGTGCTGAGTGTTTGGAATTTCCCAGCGATTGGATGTCTGAGTGATAATTGAAGTCATTTGACTGCTGGATTTTAAATTAAATTAAAAATACTATTTTGATCCCTAGCTGTCGCATCCCGGATGATTGCATCGACCCAAAACGCTATCCGCTCTTCATGGCCAGAGCCGTTCTGCGAGAGTTGATAGAGTCCTTGCAATCCATCCAGGGAGTGAAGCCATGTTGATTGCCCTGCACAAGAACGCCCGCACCACCC
>NZ_JAUZDX010000034.1 GCF_030704685.1 Acidovorax sp. A1169 | reverse complement strand
GGCTTTTTTCAGGTCTTCCGCTTTGGTAATTCCATAAAATCGACCGCGACCATTGATGGCAGCATGCCAAAGGTCCAGTGCCCGCCTGTTCTCGGCACTCATTGCCGGCCAATCTTTGTTCTTTGTCACAAAATCAGGAAAGCTGCCATCATACCCAAACGGTGTTTTGGCAGTGGGCGCAAAAATCGTGTTGGAGCCTGGCCAAGTGGTCGCTGAATCACTGACGCCAATGGTATAGGTAACCATGTGGGGCCAGGTGGCCGGATTGTATTTGGGATTCCAATACTTTTCAAGAGCTATGGATTTGCCGCCTGCTGTAAATGTTTCTGTGGCTGGCGCATTATCGTATTCTTTGGTGGGCTTCAGTTTGTTTGCGTCGGTCAGGCCGGTGCTTTGCAAAGGCTTGGACCAACTGAAAAAAGCCCAGTCAGCCAAGGTATTGCTGTAAGTTTGTCCTGCCGTGTCCGTGTCTCGAAAAAGGTTTGTTTGTGCTATACCGGCAGCGTTGCCGCCATACACTTTGCCGTCATTGAGGGACAAATTGGTGGAGTTGTCTCGATAGGTGGAATCGGTGACGGCAATGGGGGTGCCATTCCAACGTCCGTCGGACATCAAAATATGGTAATTGCGTCTGCATCCAAGGTAAGGTGCGCCTGTTGTTCCTGGCTTGTACGCCCATGGTCCATCAGCACTCAAGGCGCCGCGCATGTAGGTATCTGCCTGCGAAAACATATCGTGCGATGGCGTGCCATTGTTGGGCAGCAGATAATCCACAAAGCTCAAGAAATTGGCTCTGTGTGTGGCGTCCAGTGAACGCATTTTATTCTTGGCGCCAGTGGCGGTGGTGTTGACGTCATCCGCGCCGGGTGTTTTCCCTTTGCCGGGATTGGCCACGTTGCCGCCATACCAGTAAGACAGGTCATTGTATTTATTGACCGAGTTCCCGTTGTTGTGCAAGACTTGCCAGGCAAGCCGAATTTTATTGTCTGGAATCAGGGTCGTGTCGTTGAAAACCTGTTTCAACGAGTATCTCAAGATATTCATGCGGCGACTGGTGGTTGGCCAAACACCAGAGGCATTGGGTACTGTTTCGTTGGTAGCGCCGGTCAAGCTTTCTTGATCCAGACGGAATCCCATACTGCCGGAGTCATCAATTGAAATAATGACATTGGGCGCCACAAACGAAGATTTTGCGGTTGGTAATGGTGGTTCTTGCACCAAGTCAAGGGCCCAAACACTTTGGGGAGTCAATGCCGCACATGCAGCAAGGGCGAGGAGGTTTTTGCGGAAATGGGGGGCGTCGGTGCGGGGCATGGTTTGCTCCTTCGATGGATATATTGGCCTGAAAAATTTATTGTTGAAGCAATAAACGTCAAATCGAAAATTCAGTCTTTTTTACGCTGGCGTGCATAAGTTTCTTGCAGCACCACCATGGTTTCTGGCTTGCGCCCGTAGGCGAGTGCGGTAATGCGATAGATCGCATACACATCCAGATTGAGTTTGAGCTGGTTGCTTACAGTGTCCACAATGAGATTCTGTGTTTTACTGGCGTCGCTGTATGGCATGACTTCAATCCAATACCATCCACCTCGGTTATTTGCACTGCGGTCAGCCAATATAGGGTTGGCGTTGCTGCCAGTTCCAAATTTAGCCCCGGTGAACTCACCAAAACGTGCACCAATCCCTGCGGTGGCCAGTTGTTCCAGCGGAACTTCGCCAGGTTGCAAGCCTGTGGGCACCGGAAGGGTGGCGCTGGTATAATTCCAAAAATCTTGCCGTCCGGTACGCCTTGTGCAAATGCCGCTGCGGCATTTGGTGGTTTGTGCATCCATCGTATTGATTAAGGCAGTGATTTCCTTCGATTCCAGCGGAAATTTGTCGGCCGAAAAACTGCGGCAGATATTTCCCCCTGCAATGCAATTCAAGCCATCTACGGTTTTGCCAGTGGCTACGTCGTAGTCGGCGCTACGGATGTCGAGTTCGGCATCTTGCACCAGGGCTTGGGCAGCTTCAAAGGCGCGCTGATAGTCGGCATCGTTACTCACCACCATCTCATTGAAAAGCGATGTGCGCGATGCCCACAGCGCGAGCAGCATGGAGAGCATGACGAAAACAATCACCACGAACAGGGCTACGCCTTGTTGGCGTTGCGGGCGAGGTTTCGCAAAGGAAGCATGGATACTGGGCATGGGAGGCCTGTTTGTTCGAGCGTTGTTAGAGCAGCCCTTGGCTGCGCAGTTGGAAAACGTTGCGGAAGACCATGTGCATCCGGTTTTTGCGCGATCCTGCAAGAGCAGTCATGTCAACGTCTGCATTGCTACAGTCTTTGTAGTAGCTCGGTGTGGGCATATCAATGGCTTCGGTGCCATACAACACCAAACACACCTCGACGCCCTGCACCGCACGCCAATTGGTTACAGCGGCCGCATTGACAGGCTTGATCGCGCTGCCTGTTGCCGTCAATATCTGCTCCAAGTAGGTAACCTGAAATTCCGCTGCGTTTTGGATAATTGCTTGGGCTGCTGCACTATTTCCACCACATTCCAGTTGGATGCCGCTGAGCTGAAATGTGCTCGTAACGGCTTCGTCTACGTTGGAGGCGTCATCTGTGGGGCCCCCCAGGCAATTTCGTGCCGAAGACTGAGGAGTGGCCGCTGTGAACACGGCGTCTTTGTAGCGTCGGTAGGTGACTGTGGGGGCGCCGGTGGAGGTGTTCCCCTGAATGGTTTTGGCTTGCTCGAAACTGATGCCCGAGGAACTGGTGGCGTCCGTCTCAAAGGCCACGGCCGTGAGTGGGTCCGTGGCCACCGCACCTGCAACGGGGGTGGTATTGACGTACAGGGAACCGGCTTGGCGCAGTTGCTGACCGATGGAGCGCATAACGTAGGCTGCTTGCTGTTGGATGTTGCTGGCATCGCTGACGGTGCCAGATACGCCGCGTGACACCATGAGTGCGCCCATGGACACGGCAACCACCAGCAAGCCGATGGTGATACCGACCATGAGTTCGATCAACGTGACGCCGCGTTGGCCAACGCGGCTTGGTGCATGTCGATTGAAGCGCATGGCTACTAGGCGGTTTGATGTTGGGTGTGTGGCAGGCATGGGATGCGCTTTGGGGTATCTGGAAGCCATGGGGAGCACCACTAAGAGCAGTAAAACAAGGGTGTGCCGCTGCCGTTGTCGTAAGGCGCGCAGCGAGCGGAGACAGGGATATATTGCAAATGGCAGGTCCGGTTGTCCGGGCAGGCGACGTCAGCCCCGCCGCTCGCAGTTCCTTTGCTTGCGTCGATGTCGTCTGTTTTGGTCCCGTTGCGCTCGTTTTCGCGCCAACTGATCATGACGCCGAGTTGGCGGCGGTTGGGGTCGTTGGCTGTTGCGCCTTCACTCTGGGCCCAAAAAATGCTGGCTTGTCCCAAGGGAAGGGTATCGGCTACTGCTTTCTTCCATTTGGCCAAATCAAATGTGGCGAGTGCGGCGGCATCGCAACCCGTGGCGCAAGCCGTTGGGGTGTAGGTAGGCACTGTGGCGAAATCGCTCTTGTAGGAGTCCGCACTGACAATGGCATTGGGAGTGATCTTCAATCGCTCACTGAGGTCTTCAATCAATCGGATGGCTTGCGCGCGGCGCACCGTGGTTTGGGTGTCTGTCAGTGTGCGCATTTGCACACCCAGAATGCCAAGGATGCCCAGTGCGGCAATGACAAGGGCGACCATTGATTCGATCAGCGAGATGCCGCGTTGGTGTTTGTGCAATGTGGTATTCATGATCGTCATGCGTGCATGGGTATGGGGTTCCAACGGCTCAAGCAGGGCAGGCAGCGCCCTGCTTTGTTTGTGCTATTCGCCCGCCGCCCGAAATACAAAGCCGGATGGCGTTGGCATCGGTCGTGGTTTTGCCGGCCGGATGGATCAGGATGCTCATTCCGACGGTGGGGGCGCCGCCGTTGGTTTCGGAAAGCATGCCCCAGCGATCCGCATAGAGCTTTACCTTGCTGTTGCTTTGGGCCATTGTGATCTTGCTGGGTGGAGCGCTGACCTGGCGGTCGGTCGTAGTAGCGTTTTGAGTGTGGGTGACCTTCCAGCCGTTGTCCCACCCTCCGGTTGCATCAATGGTGATGCCTCCACCGCTCTTGATGGCTTCGGAGCGAGCGTAGTAGATGGTTGATGTAAGATTTTCCGCCGCACTGCGCACCCGCCAGCGCTCAATCAAGGGCGTGAAGCTGGGGGCTGCCAATGCGGCCAAAATCCCCATGATGGCCACGACGACCATGAGTTCAATCATCGTAAATCCGGCGCTGGCACGTGAGTTTCCACCGAATGTGCGGATTCCTCGCCGACGGGTAAAGCTCTTTGATTGCATGATTTTCATATTAGGTGACCGGATGTGACGTGACCATTGCGTACTGACCAGTGGCATGGAAGCCGGGACGAGCGGGCGGAGGCTGTGTCCTGAAAGGCACAGGCGCTGGCTCCGGGATTGTCGAGCGGCCCGGCGCCTGCACCTGATGTTCCGCGCTTTCTGTTGCACTTGCGGGTGTTTTGTCGCTTGCTTTTGCGCGATCCGTGGGGGTGTGGATGCGTTGTGCACCTTGCGATGGAGTGCATTCTGGGTGCACCCATGGGGGTTCGGCAAGCCCAAAAAGACCGATTTGCCGAGGTGCAGGCTATAATCCGAGGGTTTTGCATGGTGCAAGACGCACGCCACCGGCCATTCCAGCGGGTGGCGCAAGTAAAAACCGGGGTCTTCGGCTGTCTGCTGCGGGCCTCAATCCAAGGAAAAAGTAATGATCGCATCCTCCATCAAGGCCGAAGTCGTCAAGGCCAACGCCCGTGCTGCCAACGATACTGGCAGCCCAGAAGTGCAAGTGGCCCTGCTGACGGCCCGCATCAACGAACTGACCCCTCACTTCAAGACGCATGCCAAGGACCACCACGGTCGCCGCGGCCTGCTGCGCATGGTGAGCCGTCGTCGCAAGCTGCTGGACTACCTCAAGGCCAAGGACGCTGAGCGCTACACCGCGCTGATCGCCAAGTTGGGTCTGCGCAAGTAATCCCCATTGCATGCCAAAACGCCTGGGTTAGTCCGCTAGCTCAGGCGTTTTTTACTTCGGAGCCGCAAAACAGAGCGAAGCTGTGTCATTCCAACGGGCCTGCCGCCACCGTGCGCAGGGGGCAGGTCCGCTGGAATGGCATCGTGTTCTGAATTGCCCTCCACGCCAGGCTGGCACTGTGCTGCCAGCTACAACAAAAGGAGCTGAACATGAGCATTTTCAACAAAGTCACCAAGACCTTCCAATGGGGTGACAAGACCGTCATCATGGAAACGGGCGAAATCGCCCGCCAAGCCTCCGGCGCCGTGCTGGTGAACATCGACGACACCGTGGTGCTGGCCACCGTGGTGGCTTCCAAGTCAGCCAAGCCTGGCCAGGACTTCTTCCCCCTGACGGTGGACTACATCGAGAAGACCTACGCCGCCGGCAAGATTCCCGGCAGCTTCTTCAAGCGCGAAGCCAAGCCCAGCGAGCACGAAACGCTGACCAGCCGCCTGATCGACCGCCCGATCCGCCCGCTGTTCCCCGAAGGCTTCTTCAACGAAGTGCACGTGGTGATCCACACCGTGTCGCTGAACCCTGAAGTCGACGCCGACATTGCCGCCCTGATCGCCACCAGCGCCGCCCTGGCCATCTCCGGCATCCCGTTCACCGGCCCCATCGGCGCCGCGCGCGTGGGCTACATCAATGGCGAATACGTGCTGAACCCCGGCCAGACCGCGCGCAAGGGCTCGCAGATGGACCTCGTGGTCGCCGGCACCGAAGCCGCCGTGCTGATGGTGGAATCCGAAGCCCAGCAGCTGTCCGAAGAAATCATGCTCGGCGCCGTGGTGTTCGGCCACCAGCAGGGCAATATCGCCATCAACGCCATCCACGACCTGGTGCGTGATGCTGGCAAGCCCGCATGGACGTGGCAAGCCCCTGCCAAGGACGAGGCCCTGATCGCCAAGGTTGGTGCCCTGGCCGACGAGAAGCTCGCCGCCGCCTACCAGATCCGCAACAAGCAAAGCCGCACGCAAGCCTGCCGCGAAGCCTACGCTGCCGTGATGGCCGGCCTCAAGGCCGAAGGCGTGGAGTTCGATGCCGTCAAGGTCGAAGGCATGCTGTTCGACATCGAAGCGCGCCTGGTGCGCAGCCAGATCCTGGCCGGCGAGCCGCGCATCGACGGCCGCGACACGCGCACCGTGCGCCCCATCGAGATCCGCAACAGCGTGCTGCCCCGTGCCCACGGCTCGGCCCTGTTCACGCGCGGCGAAACCCAGGCGCTGGTCGTGACCACGCTGGGTACCGAGCGCGATGCCCAGCGCATCGACGCCCTGGCCGGCGAGTACGAAGACCGCTTCATGATGCACTACAACATGCCTCCCTTCGCCACCGGCGAAGTGGGTCGCATGGGCTCGACCAAGCGCCGCGAAATCGGCCACGGCCGTCTGGCCAAGCGTGCCCTGATGGCCGTGCTGCCCACCAAGGAAGAATTCCCCTACACCATGCGCGTGGTGTCGGAAATCACCGAATCCAACGGCTCCTCGTCCATGGCTTCGGTCTGCGGCGGCTGCCTGTCGATGATGGACGCCGGCGTGCCCATGAAGGCGCACGTGGCCGGTATCGCCATGGGCCTGATCAAGGACGCCAACCGCTTTGCCGTGCTGACCGACATTCTGGGCGATGAGGATCACCTGGGCGACATGGACTTCAAGGTCGCCGGTACCACCGCCGGCATCACCGCGCTGCAGATGGACATCAAGATCCAGGGCATCACCAAGGAAATCATGCAGGTCGCCCTGGCCCAGGCCAAGGAAGCGCGGATTCACATCCTGGGCAAGATGCAGGAAGCCATGGGCGAAGCCAAGACCGAAGTGTCCAACTTCGCGCCTAAGCTCTACACGATGAAGATCAACCCCGAGAAGATCCGTGACGTGATCGGCAAGGGCGGCTCCGTGATCCGTGCGCTGACCGAAGAGACCGGCTGCCAGATCAACATCGAGGAAGACGGCACCATCACCATCGCCGCCACCGACAACGCCAAGGCCGACGAAGCCAAGCGCCGCATCGAGCAGATCACGGCCGAAGTCGAAATCGGCAAGATCTACGAAGGCCCTGTGACCAAGATCCTGGACTTCGGCGCACTGATCAACCTGCTGCCCGGCAAGGATGGCCTGCTGCACATCAGCCAGATCGCGCACGAGCGCGTCGAGCGCGTCGGCGACTACCTGACTGAAGGCCAGATCGTCAAGGTCAAGGTCATGGAAACCGACGAAAAGGGCCGCGTCAAGCTGTCCATGAAGGCTTTGGCCGACCGCCCTGCGGGTGGTGGTTTCAGCGACCGCCCAGCTCCCCAGGAGCGTGGTGACCGTGAACCCCGCCGCGACCAGGGCCGTGATCGCCAGCCAGCCGACCAGCAGCAGCAACAACAGTCGCTGCCATCGGATGGCGTTTCCGGCCAGGTGAACGGCTGATATCTGCCGCCTTTGCTGCCGCCATCGGGTGGGCCGCTTGCAGCGGCCTCCTGTGGGTGGTGGTCGGGGCTGGTGATTTCCATGCCATCAACCACGGACCTTCCTATGCAAGCGGTGGAGATTTCCTCGTTCGGCGCGCCTGAGGTCTTGCGCCTCGGTGAGCGCCCCGTGCCCGTGCCGGCTGCAGGCGAGCTGCTGATCCGCGTGGGCGCCAGCGGCATCAACCGCCCCGACGTGCTGCAGCGCATGGGCCACTATGCGCCACCCCCTGGTACCTCCGACCTTCCCGGTCTCGAGGTGGCAGGTGTGGTGGAGGCGGGTGACGCCGAGGCGCTGGCCCGCTCGGGCCTGGCCATTGGCGACCGTGTCTGCGCGCTCGTGGCCGGTGGTGGCTACGCGCAATGGTGCGTGGCGCCGGCCGAGCAGTGCCTGCCGGTGCCCGCCGGGTTCAGCGATATCGAGGCCGCCTCGCTGCCCGAGACCTTCTTCACGGTGTGGAGCAACGTCTTCGACCGTGGCCGCCTGCAGACGGGTGAAACCCTGCTGGTGCAGGGTGGCACCAGTGGCATCGGCGTCACCGCCATTCAGCTGGCACGCGCCTTCGGTGCCACGGTGATCGCCACGGCGGGCAGCGACGACAAGTGCCAGGCCTGCCTGGACCTGGGCGCGCACCATGCCGTCAACTACAAGTCGCAGGATTTCGTGGTCGAGGCCAAGCGCATCACCGATGGCAAGGGTGTCGACGTGGTGCTGGACATGGTCGCGGGCAGCTATGTGGCGCGCGAAGTCGAGTGTCTGGCCGAGGATGGCCGCATCGTCATCATCGCCGTGCAGGGCGGGGTCAAGAGCGAGATCAACGCTGGCCTGGTGCTGCGCCGCAGGCTCACCATCACCGGTTCCACCCTGCGTCCGCGCTCGGTGGCCTTCAAGGGTGCCATTGCCCGTGCGCTGCGCGAGCAGGTGTGGCCCTTGCTGGCCGCCGGTACGGTCCGCCCGGTCATCCACAGCACCTTTGCGGCGGCCAATGCGGCCCAGGCGCATGCCCTGATGGAATCCAACCAGCACATTGGCAAGATTGTTTTGACGTGGTGAACATGAAAAAGAAGCTCATCGCAGGCAACTGGAAGATGAACGGCGGCCTGGCCGCCAACGAAGCGCTGCTCAAGGCATTGCGGGATGGCATGGCCTCGGCCGCGCCGCAGTGCGATGTGGCCGTGGCTGTGCCCTCGCCTTACCTGGCCCAGGTGCAGGCGCTGGTTGCGGGCTCGGGCATCGCCCTGGCTGCGCAGGATGTGTCGGCACACGAACAAGGTGCCTACACGGGTGAGGTGTCGGCCGCCATGCTCAAGGAGTTCGGTGCGCGCTATGTGCTGGTGGGGCATTCGGAGCGCCGCCAGTACCACGGCGAAACCGATGCCGTCGTGGCCATCAAGGCGCAGCGCGCGCTGGCGCTGGGCGTCACGCCCATCGTCTGCGTGGGCGAGACCCTGGCAGAGCGCGATGCGGATGAGACCGAAGCCGTCGTCAAGCGCCAACTGGCTGCGGTGATCCACCTCAATGGCCACTGCATCAGCGAAATCGTGGTGGCGTACGAGCCGGTCTGGGCCATCGGCACGGGCCGCACGGCATCGCCCGAGCAGGCGCAGGCGGTGCATGCCGTGCTGCGTGCGCAGTTGGCCCTGGCCAGCGAGCATGCCGACCGCATCCACCTGCTGTATGGCGGCAGCATGAATGCCGCGAATGCGGCCGAACTGCTGGCGCAGCCGGACATCGATGGTGGCCTGGTGGGCGGTGCTTCGCTCAAGGCGGGCGATTTCTTGCAGATCATTGGTGCTGCCCGTCCGGGCCGCGCCTGAAGCTATTCAAATCAGGAGTAAACAGAGAATGAACGTGATCGTGAATGTGGTTCTGGCGGTGCAGATGATCACCGCCCTGGTAATGATCGGGTTGATCCTGATCCAGCACGGCAAGGGTGCCGACATGGGTGCTGCCTTCGGCAGCGGCAGCTCGGGCAGCCTGTTCGGCGCCAGCGGCAGCGCCAACTTCCTGTCGCGCACCACGGCGGTGTTGGCAGCGGTGTTCTTCGCTGCCACGCTGGCTCTGGCATACTTCGGCAACGCGAGGCCCGCCAGCTCTGGCAGCGTGCTCGAAGCGCCTGCGGCAGCTTCTTCCGCGCCAGCCTCGGCTGCGTCGGGTGCCGCTCCTGTGGCGATTCCTGTGCCTGTGGTGCCGGCCTCTGGCGCGGCGCAGATCCCGACCAAATAATCTGCACTAATTTGGGCCCTGAACTGCGGAGCAGGGTTTTTACGGAGTAGAATCCGGGATTGTCTGGAAAGCCAAAACCGCAAGGTTCCTCATGCCATCCAGGCACGTACATCCAGCCGTCGTGGTGAAATTGGTAGACACGCTATCTTGAGGGGGTAGTGGCGAAAGCTGTGCGAGTTCGAGTCTCGCCGACGGCACCAAAACAAAGGCCTCCCCGACATGACCCTGCAAGGGCCATGTCGGGCCAGGCTACAGCGGTGAGCACATCCTCAAGATGAACCTCGATCAGTACCTCCCCGTCCTCTTGTTCATCTTGGTCGGCATCGCCGTAGGCGTTGTTCCCCTTGCCATCGGATATGTCCTGGGCCCCAATCGCCCGGACGACGCCAAGAATTCCCCCTACGAGTGTGGCTTTGAAGCCTTCGAGGATGCGCGCATGAAGTTTGACGTGCGCTATTACCTCGTCGCCATTCTCTTCATCCTTTTTGACCTTGAAATCGCGTTCCTCTTCCCGTGGGCGGTCACGCTGCACGAGGTGGGTGCCGCCGGTTTCGTGGCTGTGGTGATTTTCCTGACGATCCTCGTCGTGGGCTTCGTCTACGAGTGGAAAAAAGGCGCCCTCGATTGGGAATGACAGCGGGCTTCAACAAGGACTGATGCAATGATTGAAGGCGTGATGAAGGAAGGCTTCATCACCACGAGCTATGACTCCGTGGTGAATTGGGCCAAAACCGGTTCGCTGTGGCCCATGACCTTTGGTCTGGCTTGCTGCGCGGTCGAAATGATGCACGCAGCGGCTGCACGCTACGACATCGGCCGCTTCGGTGCCGAAGTGTTCCGTGCCAGCCCCCGCCAGTCCGATCTGATGATCGTGGCCGGCACGTTGTGCAACAAGATGGCGCCTGCCCTGCGCAAGGTGTACGACCAGATGTCGGAGCCCCGCTGGGTGCTGTCGATGGGTTCGTGCGCCAATGGCGGTGGCTACTACCACTACAGCTACTCCGTGGTGCGCGGTTGCGACCGCATCGTGCCCGTGGATGTCTACGTGCCCGGCTGCCCCCCCACGGCCGAGGCGCTGATCTACGGCATCATCCAGCTGCAGCAGAAAATCCGCCGCACCAACACCATTGCGCGCGTCTGAGGGTTGACGATGACATCTGTTGCCATTCGCCCTGAAAAAATCAAGGACACCGTTGCCGCCGTGCTGGGCGACAAGGTCCGCAAGATCCACGTGGCCCTCGGTGAGGTCACCGTCGAAGTCTCCGCCGCCGACTACCTCGCTGCCATGCAGCAGCTGCGCGATGCGCCCGGCTGCCAGTTCGAGCAGCTGATCGACCTGTGCGGCGTCGACTACTCGGCCTACGCCGACGAAGTCAACGAAGGCGCGCGCTACTGCGTGGTGTCGCACCTGCTGTCGGTCAGCCTGAACCAGCGCCTGCGCGTCAAGGTGTTCTGCGCCGACGACGATTTTCCGATGGTGGCCTCGGTTGCCGACCTGTGGAACTCGGCCAACTGGTACGAGCGCGAAGCGTTCGACCTGTTCGGCATCGTGTTCGACGGCCACAACGACCTGCGCCGCATCCTGACCGACTACGGCTTCATCGGCCACCCCTTCCGCAAGGACTTCCCGCTGTCCGGCCACGTCGAGATGCGCTATGACGCAGAGCAACGCCGGGTGGTCTACGAGCCCGTGTCGATCGAGCCGCGCGAGATCACGCCGCGCATCATCCGCGAAGACAAGTACGGAGGCCTGCACTAAGGCGCCCGCGCCCCACGTGACCCACCATGGCTGAAATCAAGAACTATTCCCTGAACTTCGGACCGCAGCACCCTGCAGCGCATGGCGTGCTGCGCCTGGTGCTCGAGCTCGACGGCGAAGTGGTCCAGCGCGCCGATCCGCACATCGGCCTCTTGCACCGCGCCACCGAAAAGCTGGCCGAGCACAAGACCTACATCCAGTCGCTGCCCTACATGGACCGCCTGGACTACGTGTCGATGATGTGCAACGAGCATGCCTACTGCCTGGCCATCGAAAAGCTGATGGGCCTGGAAGTGCCCGAGCGCGCCCAGTACATCCGCGTGATGTTCTCCGAAATCACGCGCCTGCTGAACCACCTGATGTGGCTTGGCTCGCACGGCAACGATTGCGGCAGCTCCACCATCCTGATCTACACCTTTCGCGAGCGCGAAGACCTGTTCGACATGTACGAAGCCGTCTCCGGCGCGCGCATGCACGCGGCGTACTTCCGTCCGGGCGGCGTGTACCGCGACCTGCCGGACTCCATGCCGCAGTACAAGGTCAGCAAGATCAAGAACGCCAAGGCCCTGGAGGCCATGAACCAGAACCGCAAGGGTTCGCTGCTCGACTTCATCGATGACTTCACCAAGCGCTTCCCCGCCTGCGTGGACGAGTACGAGACCCTGCTCACCGACAACCGCATCTGGAAGCAGCGCACCGTGGGCATCGGCGTGGTGCCGCCCGAGCGCGCGCTGAACCTGGGCATGACCGGCCCCATGATTCGTGGCTCCGGCATTGCATGGGACCTGCGCAAGACCCAGCCCTACGACGTCTACGACCGCATGGACTTCGACGTGCCCGTGGGCAAGACGGGCGACTGCTATGACCGCTACCTCGTGCGCGTGCACGAAATGCGCGAGTCCAACCGCATCATCAAGCAGTGCGTGGACTGGCTGCGTGCCAACCCCGGCCCGGTCATCACCGACAACCACAAGGTGGCTGCGCCCGACCGCGAATCCATGAAGTCCAACATGGAAGAGCTGATCCACCATTTCAAGCTGTTCACCGAGGGCTTTCACGTGCCCGAAGGCGAAGCCTATGCCGCCGTAGAGCACCCCAAGGGCGAATTCGGCATCTACCTGGTCAGCGATGGTGCCAACAAGCCCTACCGCCTGAAGATCCGTGCGCCCGGCTTTGCGCACCTGGCCACGCTCGACGAGATGGCCCGCGGCCACATGATTGCCGACGCCGTGGCCATCATCGGCACCATGGATATCGTGTTCGGGGAGATTGACCGATGAGTACGACCGAATCGAAGAACCTGACCGCTGGCGCCGCCGCCATCACCGAGGCGACGCTTGCCCGTTTTGCGCGCGAAGTCGCCAAGTACCCGCCCGAGCAGAAGCAGTCGGCCGTGATGGCCTGCCTGGCCATCGTGCAGCAGGAGCAGGGCTGGGTCAGCGTGAACAGCGAGGCCGTGATCGCCGACTACCTGGGCATGGCCCAGATCGCGGTGCATGAAGTCACCACGTTCTACAACATGTACAACCAGCAGCCGACGGGCAAGTACAAGCTCAACGTCTGCACCAACCTGCCTTGCCAGCTGCGCGACGGCCAGAAGGCGCTGCACCACCTCGAGAAGAAGCTCGGCGTGACCATGGGCGAGACCACGCCGGACGGCCTGTTCACGCTGCAGCAGTGCGAATGTCTGGGCGCCTGCGCCGATGCGCCCGTGATGCTGGTCAACGACCGCACCATGTGCAGCTTCATGGACAACGACAAGCTCGACCAGCTGGTTGACGGCCTCAAGGCTGCGGAAGGACAAGCATGACCACCGCCGCACATATCCTCTCGCAGTTCCAGGCCACGGGCGTGCAGACCTGCTTCCACGACCGCCACATCAACCCGCAGATCGTTGCGGGCCTCGACGGCACGAACTGGGGCATCAAGGACTACGAAGCGCGCGGCGGCTACGAAGCGCTGCGCAAGATCCTGGCACAGGGTGAAGGCGCAGGCCTCACCCAGGACCAGGTGATCGCCACCGTCAAGGAATCGGGCCTGCGCGGCCGCGGCGGCGCAGGCTTCCCCACCGGCCTCAAGTGGAGCTTCATGCCCCGCTCGTTCCCCGGCCAGAAGTACCTCGTGTGCAACTCCGACGAAGGCGAGCCAGGCACCTGCAAGGACCGTGACATCCTGCAGTTCAACCCGCACATCGTCATCGAAGGCATGATCATCGCGGCCTACGCGATGGGCATCTCCGTGGGCTACAACTACATCCACGGCGAAATCTTCCAGACCTACGACCGCTTCGAAGAAGCGCTCGAAGAGGCGCGCGCCGCCGGCTACCTGGGCGACAAGATCCTGGGCAGCAACTTCAGCTTCCAGCTGCATGCGGCGCACGGCTTTGGCGCCTACATCTGCGGCGAAGAGACCGCGCTGCTCGAATCGCTCGAAGGCAAGAAGGGCCAGCCGCGCTTCAAGCCGCCGTTTCCGGCCAGCTTCGGCCTGTACGGCAAGCCCACCACCATCAACAACACCGAGACCTTCGCGGCCGTGCCGTGGATCATCCGCAATGGTGGCCAGGCCTACCTCGAGTGCGGCAAGCCCAACAATGGCGGCACCAAGATCTTCTCGGTCTCGGGCGACGTGGAAAAGCCCGGCAACTACGAAGTGCCCATGGGCACGCCGTTTGCCAAGCTGCTCGAACTCGCTGGTGGCGTGCGCAAGGGCCGCCAGCTCAAGGCGGTGATTCCCGGCGGGTCGTCCTCGCCAGTGCTGCCGGCGTCCGTCATCATGGAATGCACGATGGACTACGACTCCATCGCCAAGGCCGGCTCCATGCTGGGTTCGGGCGCCGTCATCGTGATGGACGACTCCCGCAGCATGGTCGAGAGCCTGCTGCGCTTGTCCTATTTCTACTCGCACGAATCCTGTGGCCAGTGCACGCCGTGCCGCGAAGGCACGGGCTGGATGTGGCGCGTGATCGACCGGATCCAGCACGGCCAGGGGCGCGATGGCGACCTGAACCTGCTCAATTCGGTGGCAGACAACATCCAGGGGCGCACCATCTGCGCACTGGGTGACGCAGCGGCCATGCCGGTGCGCGCCATGATCAAGCACTTCCGTCCGGAATTCGAAGCGCTGATCCGCCAAGAGAAGACCCCCCAGGCTTCCGCCTCCGCCTGATCCCGAGAAACGCATATGGTTGAAATCGAACTCGACGGGCAGAAGGTAGAAGTCGCCGAAGGCTGCATGGTGATGCATGCAGCCGAAAAGGCCGGCACCTACATTCCCCATTTCTGTTACCACAAGAAGCTGTCCATTGCCGCCAACTGCCGCATGTGCCTGGTGGACGTGGAAAAGGCACCCAAGCCTATGCCCGCCTGCGCCACGCCGGTGACGCAGGGCATGATCGTGCGCACCAAGAGCGACAAGGCCATCAAGGCCCAGCAGTCGGTCATGGAATTCCTGCTCATCAACCACCCGCTGGACTGCCCCATCTGCGACCAGGGCGGTGAATGCCAGCTGCAGGATCTGGCCGTGGGCTATGGCGGTTCCTCCTCGCGCTACGAGGAAGAAAAGCGCGTGGTCTTCCAGAAGGACGTGGGCCCGCTGATCTCCATGCAGGAGATGAGTCGCTGCATCCACTGCACCCGCTGCGTGCGCTTCGGCCAGGAAGTGGCCGGCGTGATGGAGCTCGGGATGATCCACCGGGGCGAGCACTCCGAGATCACCACCGTGGTGGGCGATACGATCGACTCCGAGCTGTCGGGCAACATGATCGACATCTGCCCCGTGGGCGCGCTCACCAGCAAGCCGTTCCGCTACAGCGCCCGCACCTGGGAACTGTCGCGCCGTCGCTCGGTCAGCCCGCACGACTCCACCGGTGCCAACCTCATCGTTCAGGTCAAGAACCACAAGGTCATGCGCGTGGTGCCGTTCGAGAACGAAGCCGTCAACGAGTGCTGGATCGCCGACCGCGACCGCTTCTCGTACGAGTCGCTCAACAGCGACGAACGCCTGACAGAGCCCATGCTCAAGCAAGGCGGTGTCTGGAAGACCGTCGACTGGCAGACCGCGCTCGAGTACGTGGCCAATGGCCTCAAGAACATCAAGGCCGACCACGGTGCCAACAGCATCGGCGCCCTGGTCAGCCCGCACAGCACGCTCGAAGAGCTGTACCTGGCCTCCGCCCTGGTGCGCGGCCTGGGCAGCGACAGCATCGACTACCGCCTGCGCAACGCCGAATTCGCGGCGCCCGAAGGCATCCGCTGGCTCGGCACTTCCATCGCCTCCCTGTCCACGCTGCAGCGCGTGCTGGTGGTGGGCTCCAACCTGCGCAAGGACCATCCACTGTTCGCCCTGCGCGTGCGCCTTGCCGTGCGCCACGGTGCCCAACTGAGCGTGGTCGACTCCTCGGTGGGCGACTGGGCCATGCCCATCAAGCACCAACTGCTGCAGAACGCCAGCCAGTGGGTGCAAGCCCTTGGCTCCATCGCCTCGGCCATCGCCCAGGAAAAGAACGTCGCTGCCCCCCAGGGTGCAGCCGAAGCCTCCGAGGCCAGCCTGGCCATCGCCCGCTCGCTGCTGGGTGGTGAACGCAAGGCCGTGCTGCTGGGCAACGCTGCTGCGCACCACGGCCAGGCCACAGCGCTGCTTGCGCTGGCCAACTGGATCGGCGAGCAGACCGGCGCCACCGTCGGCTACCTCACCGAAGCCGCCAACACCGTGGGTGCCCAGTTCGCTGGCGCCCACCCCGTGGGCAGCGGCCTGAACGCAGGCCAGATGCTGGCCGGCGGCCTCAAGGCCGTGCTGCTGCTCAACACCGAACCCGCGTTCGACGCGGCCAACGGTGCCCAGGCCAGCGCCGCCATCGGCCAGGCGCAGATGGTTGTGACCCTGAGCCCCTTCAAGGCCAACATGGACATCAGCGACGTGCTGCTGCCCATCGCGCCGTTCACCGAAACCTCGGGCAGCTTCGTCAACGCCGAAGGGCGCCTGCAGAGCTTCCACGCCGTGGTGCGCCCGCTGGGCGACACTCGCCCCGCCTGGAAGGTGCTGCGCGTGCTGGCCAACGTGCTCGGCGTGCCGGGCTTCGACTTCGAGACCTCGCAGGACGTGCTGGCCCGTGCCACCAAAGCCCCGGCGGGCCAACTGGCCATGCTGGCGGCCGAGCAACTGTCCAACGCCGTGGGCCACCCGCCCGCAGCAGGTGCGGCCAGCGTGGCCGAGCCCGCAGTCGCTTCGATTTACCAGCTCGATGGCCTGGTGCGCCGCGCCACCTCGCTGCAATTGACAGCCGATGCCCGCATGGCGGCCGGTGAAGGAGTGGCGGCATGATCGACGCGCTGTACAACGGCGGGCTGAACCTCCTGCCCTTCGCCTGGTGGACGGGCGCGGCCTGGCCCGTGCTGTGGATCCTGCTCAAGATCGTCGTGATCGTCGCGCCCCTGATGGGCGCGGTGGCCTACCTCACGCTGTGGGAGCGCAAGCTCCTCGGTTTCATGCAGGTGCGCCATGGCCCCAACCGCGTGGGCCCCATGGGCCTGCTGCAGCCGCTGGCCGACGGCCTGAAGCTGATGACCAAGGAAATCATCCAGCCTGCGGCCGCCAGCAAGGGCCTGTTCGTGCTGGGTCCGCTCATGGCCATCATGCCGGCTCTGGCTGCCTGGGTGGCGATCCCGTTTGGTCCCGATGTGGCGCTGGCCAACGTCAATGCCGGCCTGCTGCTGGTGATGGCGATTACCTCCATCGAAGTCTATGGCGTGATCATCGCCGGCTGGGCATCGAACTCCAAGTACGCCTTCCTGGGCGCGCTGCGCGCCTCGGCACAGATGGTGAGCTATGAAATCGCCATGGGCTTTTGCTTCCTGGTGGTGATCATGGTGTCGGGCAGCATGAACCTGACCGAGATCGTGATGTCCCAGTCCCGCGGCATGGCCGCCAACATGGGGCTGAGTTTCCTGTCTTGGAACTGGCTGCCGCTGCTGCCGATCTTTCTGGTGTACCTGATCTCCGGTGTGGCCGAAACCAACCGCCACCCCTTCGACGTGGTCGAAGGCGAAGCCGAAATCGTGGCCGGCCACATGGTCGAGTACTCGGGCATGGGCTTCGCGGTCTTCTTCCTGGCCGAATACGCCAGCATGTGGCTGGTGTCCATCCTGGCGGCGCTGATGTTCCTGGGCGGCTGGCTGTCGCCCATCGACAGCGTGCTGTTCAACTGGATTCCAGGCTGGATCTGGCTGGGCATCAAGACCTTCGTCGTGGTGTCCATGTTCATCTGGATCCGCGCCACCTTCCCGCGCTTTCGCTATGACCAGATCATGCGCCTGGGCTGGAAGATCTTCATTCCGGTCACCCTGGTGTGGCTGCTCATCGTCGGCGGGTGGTTGCTCTCGCCGTGGAACATCTGGAAATAAGCGGGGACACACATGACTGCTGTTGCTGCTGCTGCACCTTTCTCGTTCAAGGATTTCTTCAAGAGCTTCATGCTCGTGGAGCTGCTCAAGGGCATGGCCCTGACGGGCCGCTATGCGTTTCGCCGCAAGGTGACCGTGCAGTTCCCCGAAGAGAAGACACCCTTGTCGCCGCGCTTTCGCGGCCTGCATGCCCTGCGCCGTTACGACAACGGCGAAGAGCGCTGCATCGCCTGCAAGCTGTGCGAGGCCGTGTGCCCCGCCATGGCCATCACCATCGAGTCCGAAGTGCGGGATGACGGTTCGCGCCGCACCACGCGCTACGACATCGACCTGACCAAGTGCATCTTCTGCGGCTTCTGCGAAGAAAGCTGCCCGGTCGATTCGATCGTCGAGACGCACATCTTCGAATACCACGGCGAAAAGCGTGGCGACCTGTACTTCACCAAGGACATGCTCCTGGCCGTTGGTGACCGGTACGAGGGTGAGATTGCTGCAGCCAAGGCTGCGGACGCCAAGTACCGCTGAGCGGTCGCGATCCCATCCATCCCGTCGCCAGACTTTCTATAAAGACCTGATTCATGGACGCCAAGACTGGTTTCTTCTACCTTTTCTCGGTCGTGCTGCTGTTTGCAGCCTTCCGGGTGATCACCGCGCGCAACCCCGTGCACGCGGTGCTGTACCTCATCCTGGCTTTTTCGCAGGCGGCGGCCGTGTGGCTGCTGCTCAAGGCCGAGTTCCTGGCCATCGCCCTGGTGCTGGTGTACCTGGGCGCGGTGATGGTGCTGTTCCTGTTCGTGGTGATGATGCTGGACATCCACATCGACACCGTGCGCAAGGGCTTCTGGAAGCATTTCCCGCTCGCTGCCTTCGTGGGCGCCCTGATCGCGCTGGAAATGGCCGCCGTGCTGATGGGGGGCTTCCGCGGCATGGAAGAACCCAAGGCCACCGCGGTGGTGCTCGATGCCGCCGGCAAGGTGGTGCAGTACTCCAACACCAAGGAACTGGGCAAGCTGCTGTACACCCAGTACCTGTACCCCGTGGAAATCGCGGCCGTGATCCTGCTGGTGGCCATGATCGCCGCCATCGCCCTGACCCTGCGCCAGCGCAAGGACAGCAAGGCCATCAACCCATCCCAGCAGATCCGCGTGCGCGCCAAGGACCGCCTGGAAGTGGTGAAGGTCACCGCCACGCAAAAGCCGGCACCCGAAGTGCCGGCCGAGCCCGCCGCCGAGGAGAAGAAGCCATGACATTGACCCTGGGACATTTTCTTTCGCTGGGCGCGATGCTGTTTGCGCTGGCGGTGATCGGCATCTTCCTGAACCGCAAGAACCTGATCGTGCTGCTCATGGCCATCGAGCTGATGCTGCTGGCGGTCAACATGAACTTCGTGGCGTTCTCGCACTACCTGGGTGACATGCACGGACAGGTGTTCGTGTTCTTCATCCTGACGGTGGCCGCAGCCGAGTCGGCCATCGGCCTGGCCATTCTGGTGCTGCTGTTCCGCAACAAGTCCAGCATCAACGCGGAAGACCTCAACACCCTCAAGGGCTGATGAGCCACCCGTATTCCCAAGGTTCTCAAGAATGAGTCAAACCCTCTCTGCTTCGACGCTCCTGGCCGTGCCCCTGGCACCGCTGGCGGGCGCACTGCTGGCCGGCATCTTCGGCACGACCTTCGGCGGCAACTGGATCGGCCGCCGGCTGAGCCACACCCTGACCATCCTGGGCGTGCTCGTGGCCTTCGTGCTGTCGGCCATGACGCTCAAGAGCGTGGCGGTCGACGGCGCGCGCTTCAACGAGACGCTCTACACCTGGATGGTGGTGGGCGGCCTGAAGATGGAGGTGGGCTTTCTGGTGGACAGCCTCACGGCCATGATGATGGTGGTGGTGACCTTCGTGTCGCTGATGGTGCACATCTACACCATCGGCTACATGGAAGAGGACGAGGGCTACAACCGCTTCTTCTCGTACATCTCGCTGTTCACGTTCTCCATGCTCATGCTGGTCATGAGCAACAACCTGCTGCAGCTGTTCTTCGGCTGGGAGGCGGTGGGCCTGGTGTCCTACCTGCTGATCGGCTTCTGGTTCAACAAGCCCACGGCCATCTTCGCCAACATGAAGGCCTTTCTGGTCAACCGCGTGGGTGACTTCGGCTTCATTCTGGGCATCGGCCTGATCGCTGCCTACACGGGCACGCTCAACTACAGCGAGATCTTCGCCAAGTCGGGTGAGCTCGGCGGCCTGGCCTTCCCCGGCACCGACTGGCTGCTGATCACCGTGATCTGCATCTGCCTGTTCATTGGCGCCATGGGCAAGTCGGCCCAGTTCCCGCTGCACGTGTGGCTGCCCGACTCGATGGAAGGCCCGACCCCCATCTCGGCACTGATCCACGCGGCCACCATGGTGACCGCCGGTATCTTCATGGTCTCGCGCATGTCGCCGCTGTTCGAGCTGTCGGACACCGCGCTCAACTTCATCCTGATCATCGGTTCCATCACGGCGCTGTTCATGGGTTTCCTGGGCATCATCCAGAACGACATCAAGCGCGTGGTGGCCTACTCCACGCTGTCGCAGCTCGGTTACATGACCGTGGCCCTGGGCGCATCGGCCTACTCGGTGGCCGTGTTCCACCTGATGACGCACGCCTTCTTCAAGGCACTGCTGTTCCTCGGCGCCGGCTCGGTCATCATGGGCATGCACCACAACCAGGACATCCGATGGATGGGTGGCGTGCGCAAGTACATGCCCATCACCTGGATCACCTCGCTGCTGGGTTCGCTGGCGCTGATCGGCACCCCCCTGTTCGCGGGCTTCTACTCCAAGGACAGCATCATCGAGGCGGTGCACTTCAGCCACCTGCCGGCCGCGCACTTTGCCCACTTCGCGGTGCTGGCCGGTGTGTTCGTCACCGCGTTCTACTCGTTCCGCATGTACTTCCTGGTCTTCCATGGCAAGGAACGCTACGACCAGAACCCCGATGCACACCACGGTGCGCACCACGACGACCATGGCCACGGCCATGGCGAGCACCACGATCCGCACGAGTCCCCGTGGGTGGTGACGGTGCCGCTGGTGCTGCTGGCGATTCCTTCGGTGGTGGTGGGCTTCCTGTTCATCCAGCCCATGCTGTTCGGCGACTTCTTCAAGGACGTGATCTTTGTCGATGCGGCCAAGCATCCCGCCATGGCCAAGCTGGCCGAAATCTTCCACGGCCCCGTGGCCATGGCCGTGCACGGCCTGCAGACGGCGCCGTTCTGGCTGGCCGTGGCCGGTGTGGCACTGTCGTATTACATGTACATGGTGAACCCGGCGCTGCCGACAGCCATCAAGCGCATGTGCATGCCGATCTACACGCTGTTCGAGAACAAGTACTACCTCGACTGGTTCAACGAGAACGTCCTGGCGCGCGGCGCGCGTGCTCTGGGTACCGGCCTGTGGAAGGGCGGCGACCAGGCCATCATCGACGGTGCGCTGGTCAATGGCTCGTGGAAGCTGGTGCGCGGCGTCTCCGGCATGGTGCGCTGGGTGCAGACGGGCTTCATCTTCCACTATGCCCTGGTGATGATCCTGGGTGTGTTTGCCCTGATGACGTGGTTCGTCTGGGGCGATTTCTTCATGCAGCTCATCAAGAAATAAGGAAAAGAACAAAATGGGTCTGTTGAGTCTTGCAATCTGGGTGCCGATTGCCTTCGGCGCGCTGCTGCTCGCGGTTGGCCGCGATGAGCATGCCCCCGCCGTGCGCTGGTTGGCCCTGCTCGGGTCGGTGATCGGTTTCCTGGTCACCATTCCTCTGTACCAGGGCTTCAAGCTCGGTACGGCGGCCATGCAGTTCGTCGAAAAAGCCGAGTGGATCGAGCGCTTCAACGTGCACTACCACCTGGGCGTGGACGGCATCTCCTTCTGGTTCGTGCCGCTCACGGCCTTCATCACGGTGATCGTGGTGATCGCCTCGTGGGAGGCCATCACCGAGCGTGTGAACCAGTACATGGGCGCGTTCCTGATCCTCTCGGGCCTGATGATCGGCGTGTTCAGTGCGCTCGACGGCATCCTGTTCTACGTGTTCTTCGAGGCCACGCTGATCCCGATGTACCTGATCATCGGTATCTGGGGCGGCCCGAACAAGATCTACGCGGCGTTCAAGTTCTTTCTGTACACGCTGCTCGGCTCGCTGTTGATGCTGATCGCGCTGATCTTCCTGTACAACCAGTCCGGCGGCAGCTTCGACATCGCCACCTGGCACCAACTGCCCCTGAGCTCCACGGCCCAGACCCTGCTGTTCTTCGCCTTCTTCGCCGCCTTCGCGGTGAAGGTGCCGATGTTCCCGTTCCACACCTGGCTGCCCGACGTGCACGTGGAAGCGCCTACCGGCGGCTCCGCCGTGCTGGCCGCCATCATGCTCAAGCTCGGTGCCTACGGCTTCCTGCGCTTCTCGATGCCCATCGCCCCCGATGCCGCACGCGAGTGGGCCTGGCTGATGATCACGCTGTCGCTGATCGCCGTGATCTACGTCGGCCTGGTGGCCATGGTCCAGAAGGACATGAAGAAGCTGGTGGCCTACTCGTCCGTGGCGCACATGGGCTTCGTGACCCTGGGCTTCTTCATCTTCAATGACCTGGGTGTCTCCGGTGGCCTGGTGCAGATGATTGCCCACGGCTTCGTCTCGGGCGCGATGTTCCTGTCCATCGGCGTGCTGTACGACCGCGTGCACTCCCGAGAGATCGCGGCCTACGGCGGCGTGGTCAACACCATGCCCAACTTCACGGCCTTTGCGCTGCTGTTCGCCATGGCCAACTGCGGCCTGCCGGGCACGGCCGGGTTCGTGGGCGAGTGGATGGTAATCCTGGGTGCGGTCAAGGCCAACTTCTGGATCGGCATGGCGGCTTCCACGGCGCTGATCTTCGGCGCCGCCTATACCTTGTGGATGTTCAAGCGCGTGTACCTGGGCCCTGTGGCCAACGACCACGTCAAGGAACTCACCGACATCAACAGCCGCGAATTCCTCGTGATGGCGCTGCTGGCGATTGCCGTGCTGGCCATGGGCCTGTACCCGCGTCCCTTCACGGACGTGATGGACACTTCGGTCGCGGAACTGCTCAAGCATGTCGCACTGTCGAAGCTGAACTGACCAGACTGAACTGAGAGATTCGAGATGATTGACAACATCAGCTGGCTTGCGATTTACCCCGAGATTGTTCTCCTGGTCATGGGCTGCGTCATTGCGCTGGTCGACCTGGGTGTGCACAGCCCCCGCCGCACGGCCACCTACGTGCTGACCATGCTCACGCTGGCCCTGGTGGCCGGCCTGCAGGCCATGTACGCCAGCACCGGCAGCACCTTCTACGGCTTTGGCAACATGGTGGTTAGCGACTCCATGGGCAACTGGCTCAAGTGCTTCGCCACCGTGGCCGTGATGGTCACCCTGGTCTATGGCCGCCCCTACGCGGCCGACCGCGACATGATGCGCGGCGGCGAGCTGTTCACTCTGTCGATCTTCGCCCTCCTGGGCATGTTCATCATGATCTCGGGCAACAACTTCCTGATGATCTACCTGGGCCTGGAGCTCTTGACCCTGTCGAGCTACGCCCTGGTGGCCCTGCGCCGCGACAACGCCACCGCTACCGAAGCGGCGATGAAGTATTTCGTGCTCGGCGCCATGGCCAGCGGCTTCCTGCTGTACGGCCTGTCCATGGTCTACGGTGCCACCGGTTCGCTGGACATCGGCCAGGTGTTCAAGGCCGTCAACTCCGGCCAAATCCGCCACCAGGTGCTGGTGTTCGGCCTGGTGTTCGTGGTGGCGGGCCTGGCCTTCAAGCTCGGTGTGGTGCCTTTCCACATGTGGATCCCCGACGTCTACCAGGGTGCCCCCACGGCCGTCACGCTGCTGATCGGTGGCGCGCCCAAGCTGGCCGCGTTCGCCATCACCATCCGCTTGCTGGTGGACGGGCTGCTGCCGCTGGCCATCGACTGGCAGCAGATGCTCGCGGTGCTGGCCATCGGTTCGCTGCTGGTGGGCAACCTCGCAGCCATCGCACAGACCAACCTCAAGCGCATGCTGGCCTACTCGACTATCTCGCAGATGGGCTTCGTGCTGCTGGGCCTGATGTCGGGCGTGGTCAACGGCAACGTCGAAGCCGCTGCCGTCGAGAACGCCTACAGTGCCTCGATGTTCTATGTGGTGAGCTACGTGCTGACCACGCTGGCCGCCTTCGGCGTGATCCTGCTGCTGGCCCGCGAAGGCTTCGAGAGCGAAGAGATCGCTGACTTCGCCGGCTTGAACCAGCGCAGTCCGCTGTACGCCGCCGTGATGGCCGTGTGCCTGTTCTCCATGGCCGGTATCCCGCCCATGGTCGGCTTCTACGCCAAGCTGTCGGTGCTGCAGGCGCTCGTTGCGTCTGGCCAGGCCGCCTACATCGCCATGGCGGTGTTCGCGGTCGTCATGTCGCTGATCGGCGCCTTCTACTACCTGCGCGTCGTCAAGGTCATGTACTTCGACGCCCCGCTGACTGCCACCAGTGTTTCCGCCCCCGTGGACGTGCGCGTGGTGCTGACCATCAACGGCGCCCTGGTGCTGGGGCTCGGCCTGCTGCCCGGTGGCCTGATGGCGCTGTGCGCCGAGGCCGTCGTGCGCGCCCTGGCTACCTGACCGACCGGCCGGAGCGAACCCGTGTCCCTGACCGGTTCCGTCTGGCTGGTGATCGTGGCGGCCCTCATCGCCGCCAACCTGCCCTTTGTCAACCAGCGCTGGCTGGTGGTGGGGCCGGTGGCGCAGCCCAAGAAGGGCCTGCCCGTGCGCATCGCAGAACTCGTGCTGGCGTATTTTCTGGTGGGTGGCCTGGCGCTGCTGCTGGAGCGCCGGGCGGGGCAGATCGCGCCCCAGGGCTGGGAGTTCTACGCCATCACCGGCACCATGTTCCTCACGCTGGCCTTCCCCGGCTTCGTCTACCGCTACCTGCTGCGCCGCCACGGCTAGGCAGGGGTCGTAGTCCTTTCTTTTTCCTCACGCGCCTCCTCGACCATGAAAGTGCTCGACCTGCACTGCCACGAGGGCCATGTCTTCGAAGGCTGGTTTGCATCGGAGGACGATTTCCAGAGCCAGAACCAGCGCGGCCTCGTGCAATGCCCCTGGTGCGGCGATTCCAGCATCTCCAAGCGCCTGAGTGCGCCGCGCCTGAACCTGGGCGCCAAGCCGCCGGCCGTGCCATCGGCCAAGCCGGCGGCAGCCCCTGGCGGTCAGGAGTCCGTGGCCTTGCCCCCGGCCCTGCAGGCCGCCTGGCTGGAGCTGGCGCGCAAGATCGCCGCCAACACCGAGGATGTGGGCAACCGCTTCGCCGACGAGGCCCGCCGCATGCACCACGGCGAGACCGAGGAGCGCGCCATCCGTGGCCAGGCCACGCCCGACGAGGCCGCCCAACTGCTCGATGAAGGCATTGCCGTGCTGCCGCTGCCCTTGCCGGCGGCGGCCAAGGAAACCCTGCACTGAATTTGCGCGTGGGCAGGGCAGGGGGACTACGTTGGCCTCTGCTCAGGCCGTGAACTGCAGCGCCGCCAGCCGCGCGTAGATGCCATTGACGGCCAGCAGGCCGGCATGCGTGCCTTGCTCCACGATGCGGCCATGCTCCAGCACCACGATGCGGTCGGCGTTCTGCACGGTGGCCAGGCGGTGGGCGATCACGAGCGTGGTGCGCTGGCCGGTGTGGCGCTGCATGGCGGTGTCCAGGGCGGCCTGAACCATGCGCTCGCTTTCTGCGTCCAGGGCGCTGGTGGCCTCGTCGAGCAGCAGCAGCGGCGGGTTCTTGAGCATGGCGCGGGCGATGGCGATGCGCTGGCGTTGCCCGCCTGAGAGGCGCACGCCGCGCTCGCCCAGGAAGGTGCCATAGCCCTCGGGCAATGCCATCAGGAAGTCATGGGCGAATGCCGAGCGTGCGGCGGCCATCACTTCCTCGTCGGTGGCGTTTGGGCGCCCGTAGCGGATGTTCTCCATCGCCGATGACGAGAAGATCACCGCATCCTGCGGCACCACGCCCACATGCGATCGCAGCTCGGTCAGCGACATGGAGCGGATGTCCGTGCCGTTCAGCCGGATGGCGCCCCGCAGCTGGCGGCCATGCTCAGCATCCACGTCATAAAAGCGCTGCAGCAACTGGAACACCGTGGTCTTGCCCGCACCGCTGGCGCCCACCAGGGCCACGGTCTCGCCCGCAGCCAATTGCAGGTTGAAGTCGTGCAGGGCCGGCTGGTCCGGGCGCGAGGGGTAGTGGAAGTCCACCTGGTCGAAGTCCACGGCCAGGCCCCTGCCGGTACCGGGCAGGGCCACGGGCGCGGCAGGCTCGGCCACGGGGGAGCGGCTGCCCAGCAGTTCCATCAGCCGTTCGGTGGCGCCCGCGGCGCGCAACAGGTCGCCATACACCTCGCCCAGCACGGCCACGGAGCCTGCCAGCAGGACCACGTAGACGACGGTCTGCCCCAGGTGCCCGGCCGTCATCTGGCCGGCCAGCACCGCCTGCGTGCCCTGGTACAGGCCCCACAGCAGAAGGGCGGCGTTGGCGATGATGATGAAGGCCACCAGCACCGCGCGCGCCAGGGTGCGGCGCACGGCCACGTGGAAGGCGTTTTCGTTGGCCTGCGTGAAGCGCTGCGCCTCGCGCGGCTCGGCCGTGTAGCTCTGCACCACGGGGATGGCGTTGAGCACCTCGGCCGCGATGGCACTCGAATCGGCCACGCGGTCCTGGCTGTCGCGCGAGAGACGCCGTACGCGCCGCCCGATCCACATGGTGGGCACCACCACCAGCACGATGGCCAGCAGTACCCACGACATCACATAGGGGTTGGTCCACACCAGCATGGCCAGCGCGCCTATGCCCATCACCGCGTTGCGCAGCCCCATGGACAGGGACGAGCCCACCACCGTCTGCACCAGCGTGGTGTCGGCCGTCAGGCGCGAGAGCACCTCGCCGGTCTGCGTGGTTTCGAAGAACTGCGGGCTCTGCTGCAGCACATGACCATACACCGCATTGCGCAGGTCGGCCGTCACGCGCTCGCCCAGCCAGCTCACCATGTAGAAGCGCCCGGCCGAAAACACGCCGAGCGCAATGGCCACGGCGAACAGCGCCTCGAAGTGGTCGCGCAGCGCCATGGCCTGCTCGCCCTTGTCGGCATGGACCAGGCCACCATCGACGAGCGTGCGCAGCGCGATGGGAAACGCCAGCGTGGCCAGCGCCGCCAGCACCAGAAAGACGCCCGAGAGGGCGATGCGCCCGCTGTACGGACGCAGGAACGGCAGCAGGCCGCTCAGGGAGCGCGGCGCACCGCGGGCTGGGGATGTGGAGGGAGATGCCATGCGCGCAGTGTAGGGGGCCGGGCGATTGCGTGCGCCGATGGGGCCGTTGCCAACCTGTGCGGGTGGATACATGTCCCGACGGGCCCACGACCCCCCACCAGTCAGTAAAAAGTCAGCACTCCAGCGGCCATGCGGCAGTGGCGGCCCAAGGTGCGGAAACCGGATTGGCGAGCCATGTTCCAGAGGCGGCATTCGGGTATACGCGCATGCCCTGGGCGCGCCGCGCGCCGCTTCGCACTGTCACCTAGGCGTTTATACATAGGCATTAGTCCCAGTATCTGCGCATGGGCTCAGCCGCATACCATGCGTTGCAACAAATAAGCATGCATGGAGACCTTGTTGCAAGGCTCTTCCACCCTGCACACAACGGAGCAGCCAAGGCGCAATGAGCGACGTCATCCTCGAAACCACCAGCCTGACCAAAGAGTTCAAGGGCTTCACCGCAGTCAGCGATGTGAACCTGGCCGTGCGCCGGGGTTCCATCCATGCGCTGATCGGCCCCAATGGCGCAGGCAAGACCACGTGCTTCAACCTGCTGACCAAGTTCCTGGAACCCACGTCGGGCGTCATCCGCTTCAACGGCCATGACATCACGCGCGAGCAGCCCGCGCAGATCGCCCGGCGCGGTGTCATCCGCTCGTTCCAGATATCGGCCGTGTTCCCGCACCTCACACTGATGGAGAACGTGCGCCTGGGCCTGCAGCGCAAGCTCGGCACATCCTTCCACTTCTGGCGCAGCGAGCGCAGCCTGCACCAGCTCGACGACCGGGCCATGCAGCTGCTGACCGAGGTCGGCCTGGCCGACATTGCCGACGAAGTCACCGTGAACCTGCCCTACGGCCGCAAGCGTGCGCTGGAGATCGCCACCACGCTGGCCATGGAGCCCGAACTGATGCTGCTCGACGAGCCCACCCAGGGCATGGGCCACGAAGACGTGGACCGCGTCACCCAGCTCATCAAGAAGGTCTCGGCCGGCCGCACCATCCTCATGGTGGAGCACAACATGAAGGTCGTCTCCACCATTGCCGACCGCATCACCGTGCTGCAGCGCGGCGCCGTGCTGGCCGAAGGGCCGTATGCCGAGGTCTCCAGCAACCCCCAGGTGATGGAAGCCTACATGGGCACCACCGACGGCCAACTGCAGGGAGCCCACTGATGGCTGGCACCCCCGCACTCGAAATCAAGGGCCTCGAAGCCTGGTACGGCGAATCGCACGTGCTGCACGGCGTGGACATCGTCGTGCAGCCCGGCGAAGTCGTGACCCTGCTGGGCCGCAATGGCGCCGGCCGCACCACCACCATGCGCGCCATCATGGGCCTCACGGGCGCTCGCAAGGGCTCCGTCAAGATCCATGGCGTGGAAACCGTGAACATGGCCACGCACCGCATCGCCCACCTGGGCGTGGGCTACTGCCCGGAAGAGCGTGGCATCTTCTCCAGCCTCTCGTGCGAGGAGAACCTGCTGCTGCCCCCGCAGCTCAAGACCGGCACGCCCGGCATGTCGGTGCAGGAGATCTATGCCATGTTCCCCAACCTGGCCGAGCGCAAGAACAGCCAGGGCACGCGCCTGTCGGGCGGCGAGCAGCAGATGCTGGCCGTGGCCCGCATCCTGCGCACCGGCGCCAAGCTGCTGCTGCTCGACGAGATCTCCGAAGGCCTGGCGCCCGTGATCGTGCAGGCCCTGGCCCGCATGATCACCATGCTGCGCGAGAAGGGCTACACGGTGGTCATGGTGGAGCAGAACTTCCGCTTTGCCGCGCCGCTGGCCGACCGTTTCTACGTCATGGAGCATGGCCGCATCGTCGAGAAGTTCGGCGCTGCCGAGCTCGAAGCCAAGATGCCGGTGCTCACCGAGCTGCTGGGCGTCTGACCCGACGGCAGCAGCAGCACCCGCTCCCATCCTCTTCACCACCACCCACCCACAGGAGACAAAACCATGAAGAACCAACTCAAAGTGCTGGCCTTGATGCTCGGCGCAGCAGGTCTTGCGACGTCGGCCGCACACGCGCAGGACAAGGTCAAGATCGGTTTCATCACCGACATGTCCAGCCTGTACGCGGACGTGGAAGGCAAGAATGGCGCGCTGGCCATCCAGATGGCCATCGACGACTTCGGCGGCAAGGTGCTGGGCATGCCCATCGAGCTGATGAGCGCCGACCACCAGAACAAGGCCGACATCGCCGCCTCCAAGGCGCGCGAGTGGATCGACACCCAGGGCCTGACGATGATCTTCGGCGGCACCAACTCCGGCACGGCCCTGGCCACGGCCAAGGTGGCGTCCGAGAAGAAGCGCGTCTACATCAACAACGGCGCGGCCAGCTCGGCGCTGACCAACGAGCAGTGCTCGCCCTACACCGTGCACTATGCCTATGACACCGTGGCGCTGGCCAAGGGCACGGGCTCGGCCATCGTCGATACCGGCGGCAAGAGCTGGTACTTTCTGACCGCCGACTACGCCTTCGGCCACGCGCTCGAAGCCGACACCACCACCGTGGTCAAGGCCAAGGGCGGCAACGTGGTGGGTGCCGTGCGCCACCCGCTCAATGCGTCGGACTTCTCCTCCTTCCTGCTGCAGGCGCAGAACTCCAAGGCCCAGATCCTGGGCCTGGCCAACGCCGGCGGCGACACCATCAACGCCATCAAGGCCGCCAAGGAATTCGGCATCGGCAAGACCATGAAGCTCGCTGGCCTGCTGATCTTCATCAGCGACGTGCACAGCCTGGGCCTGCGCAACACCGAAGGCCTGCAGTTCACCACCAGCTGGTACTGGGACCTGAACGACGACACGCGCAAGTTCGCGGCCCGCTTCTTCGAGAAGACCAAGCGCATGCCGACCGAAATCCAGGCCGCCGACTACTCGGCCACGATGAACTACCTCAAGGCCGTGGAAGCCGCCAAGAGCATCGATGCCGACAAGGTCATGGCCACCTGGCGCGGCATGAAGATGAACGACTTCTTCGGTTCGGGCCAGTTGCGTGCCGATGGCCGCTACGTGCACGACATGTACCTGATGGAAGTCAAGAAGCCTTCGGAATCCACCAAGCCATGGGACTACTACAAGCTGGTCAAGAAGCTGCCCGGCGACACGGTGTTCACCACCAAGGCCGAGAGCAAGTGCCCGCTCTGGAAGTAAGCCCCCGTCCACTGACCTGATCCACTTCGCACCTCCTGCCGCCTTCGCCCATGGAAATCTTTGGTGTCTCATTGCCAGGCCTGTTGAGCCAGCTCCTTCTGGGGCTGGTCAACGGATCCTTTTATGCAATCCTCAGCCTGGGGCTGGCCGTGATCTTCGGCCTGCTCAACGTCATCAACTTTGCGCATGGAGCGCTGTTCATGACCGGGGCACTGATCACCTGGATGGCCATGAACTACCTGGGCCTCGGCTACTGGTGGATGCTGTTGCTGGCGCCGCTGGTGGTGGGGGTGTTCGGGGTGGTGATCGAGCGGCTCTTGCTGCGCTGGATCTACAAGCTCGACCACCTGTACGGGCTGCTGCTCACGCTGGGCCTCACGCTGCTGATCGAAGGGGTGTTCCGCTCGATCTACGGCGTGTCGGGCCTGGGCTATGACACGCCCGAGCTGCTCGAAGGCGCGACCAACCTCGGCTTCATGATCCTGCCCAACTACCGGGCCTGGGTGGTGGTGGCCTCGGTGGTCGTGTGCCTGGCCACCTGGTACGTGATCGAAAAGACCAAGCTCGGCGCCTACCTGCGCGCCGGCACCGAGAACCCGCGCCTGGTGGAAGCCTTCGGCATCAACGTGCCGGTGATGGTGACCCTGACCTACGCCTTCGGCGCTGCCCTGGCCGCATTTGCCGGCGTGCTCGCCGCGCCGGTCTACCAGGTCACGCCGCTGATGGGGCAGAACCTGATCATCGTGGTCTTCGCCGTGGTGGTGATCGGCGGCATGGGCTCCATCATGGGCTCCATTCTGACCGGGCTGGGCCTGGGCGTCATCGAAGGCTTCACCAAGGTGTTCTACCCCGAGGCTTCTTCCACCGTGGTGTTCGTCATCATGGTCATCGTTCTCCTCATCCGCCCCGCCGGCCTGTTCGGCAAAGAAAAATAAGCAGGGGCCGCTCGCATGAATCTCAAGAACCTTGCCCCCATCGGCTACGGCCTGCTGCTGCTCGCCTTGATCGCCGCGCCCTTCCTGGGGGCCTACCCTGTCTTCGTGATGAAGCTCATGTGCTTTGCACTGTTCGCTTCCGCCTTCAACCTGCTGCTCGGGTTCACCGGCCTGCTGTCCTTCGGCCATGCGGCCTTCCTGGGTGGCGCGGCCTACGTCGCTGGCCATGCCATCAAGGTCTGGGGCCTGACGCCCGAGATCGGCCTGCTGCTGGGCACGGCCGGCGGCGCGCTGCTGGGCCTGCTCTTCGGCTGGCTTGCCATCCGCCGCCAGGGCATCTATTTCTCGATGATCACCCTGGCCCTCGCGCAGATGCTGTTCTTCGCTTGCCTGCAGGCCCCGTTCACCGGTGGTGAGGACGGTCTGCAGGGCGTGCCGCGCGGCAAGCTGTTCGGCATCATCAGCCTGCAGAGCGATCTGGTGATGTACTACGTGGCGCTGGTCATCGTGGTGCTGGCCTTTCTGGTCATCGTGCGCACCATCCACTCGCCGTTCGGGCAGGTGCTCAAGGGCATCAAGGAGAACGAGCCGCGTGCCATCTCCCTGGGGTATGACACGCACCGCTTCAAGCTGCTGGCCTTTGTTCTCTCGGCCGCCCTGGCCGGGTTGGCGGGTTCGCTCAAGACCCTGGTCCTGGGCTTTGCCACGTTGTCCGATGTGCATTGGACCGCGTCGGGGCAGGTGATTCTGATGACCCTCGTGGGCGGGCTCGGGACGCTGTCCGGGCCGCTGATCGGGTCGGCTGTGGTGGTGATGCTGGAGAACAAGATTGGCGAGTTCGGTAACTTGCTGGCTGCGCTGACCAGCGTGGAATGGTTCAAGACGTTGGGTGAGTCGGTCACCATGGTCACCGGTTTGATTTTTGTGATCTGTGTGTTGTTGTTCCGGCGCGGGATCATGGGGGAGATCATTGCCTGGCTGGCTGCTCGGCGGTCTGCGGGTTCGCGGCACTGAGGTTCTTGTTGCCCCTATGCCTTTGTTGAGGGCGGAGGCCGGGTCTCGGCCCGGCGGCCGAGGGACATTCGACGGGCTGGGGCTTTGGTGATGGCGTGCCTGTGCGTGGT
>NZ_JAUZDX010000033.1 GCF_030704685.1 Acidovorax sp. A1169 | reverse complement strand
ATCGGAATAAAAAAGGCCCCTGCCATCGGCAGGGGCCTTCGCATTTTCAGCGCGAGATCAGAGCACTTCGCTGGCGAAATCGGCCAGGCGCGAGCGCTCGCCGCGCGCCAGTGTGATGTGCCCGCTGTGTGGCCAGCCCTTGAAGCGGTCCACCGCGTAGGTCAGGCCCGAGGAGCCTTCGGTCAGGTAGGGCGTGTCGATCTGCGCCAGGTTGCCCATGCAGATGATCTTCGTGCCGGGGCCGGCGCGGGTGATCAGCGTTTTCATCTGCTTGGGCGTCAGGTTCTGTGCCTCGTCGATGATCACGTACTTGTTCAGGAAGGTGCGCCCGCGCATGAAGTTCATGCTCTTGATCTTGATGCGGCTCCTGATCAGCTCATTCGTGGCGGCGCGCCCCCATTCGCCGGCATTGCCGCCATCGCCCTTGGCCAGGAACTCCAGGTTGTCGTCGAGCGCACCCATCCAGGGGCCCATCTTCTCTTCTTCGGTGCCGGGCAGAAAGCCGATGTCCTCGCCCACGCTCACCGTGGCGCGGGTCATGATGATCTCGGTGTAGCGGCGGTCGTCCAGCACCTGGGTCAGGCCTGCCGCCAGGGCCAGCAGGGTCTTGCCGGTGCCGGCCGTGCCGGTCAGGGTCACGAAGTCGATCTCGGGGTCCATGAGCAGGTTCATGGCGTAGTTCTGCTCGCGGTTGCGCGTGGTCACGCCCCACACCGCATGCTTGGCCGAGCCATAGTCCTTGAGGGTCTGCAGCACCGCAGTCTTTTCGCGGATTTCGCTCACGCGCGCGAACAGGCTGGGCTCGCCAGGGGCCTCGAAGTACGCGAACTGGTTGATCATCAGCTGCGGCACGATGGGGCCGCCGATGCGGTAGTAGGTGTGTACTCCGCTCTGCCAGCTTTCCACGTTCTTGCCGCTCTTGATCCAGAAGTCCGGCGGCAGGGCCAGCACGCCGGAGTACAGCAGGTCGCCGTCTTCCAGCGTCTTGTCGTTCTGATAGTCCTCGGCGTTCAGGCCCAGGGCACGCGCCTTGACGCGCATGTTGATGTCCTTGGACACCAGCACCACCTCGCGCGGGGCGTGCAGCTTGCGCAGGGCTTCCACCACGCCCAGGATCTGGTTGTCCGCCTTGCCCTGGGGCAGGCTGGTGGGCAGGCTGTAGTCCAGCGGTGCGGTCTGGAAGAACAGGTGGCCGCCGGCGGCGCGCTGGCCCGTGGAGTCGAGCTTCAGGCCGTGGGCGATGTCGGCGCCGTGCACGCCGGCAAGTGCGTCCAGGGTGCGGCTGGTCTGGCGGCCGTTGCGGGCCACTTCGGTCATGCCCTTCTTGTGGCCGTCGAGCTCTTCCAGCACGATCATCGGCAGGAAGATGTCGTGCTCTTCGAAGCGGAACAGGCTGGTCGGGTCGTGCAGCAGCACGTTGGTGTCCAGCACGAACAGCTTGGACGGGCCGCTCGGGCGCGCGCGCTTGGTGCTGCCGCTGGAGCGGCTGGCCGGCGCTGCGGCGGCTGTGGGGGCGGCGGCCGTGCGGGTGGTCTTGCGGCCGGGTGGGGTGCTGCGCGCGGTGGCAGGAGTGGGCGCTGGTGCAGGGGCTGCCACCGGCTCGCTGCGGCTGCGGCCGGCGGTCCGTGCGGGTTCGGTTGCGTGGGCCGTCGTGGGCACGGCCTGCAGCGCTGCGCGGGCCGCCGTCTTGCGGGCGGGTGCGCGCGCGGCGGTGGCGGATTCCACGGCTTCGGAGGCGGCAGGTTGCAGGGTACGGCCGGGCTGGGCCGTCACGTCATAGGCTTCGGGCGAGAGCAGGGCAGCGCGTCGTGCGGGAGCGGGAGGAAGGGGCATGGTGTGCAGGGCCTCGGGCAGTAGGGTATTCAGAAAACAAAAAGCCGCCTGGAGGCCGAGGCGGCTTTTTTGGGGGAGGGAAGCGTTGCAGTTTCCAGGGGCATTGAACCATTATGCCTATTCCGTGAGGCGGTTCCCCGCAGTGCAGGGAGGGGCCATGGGTGGCCGGGAATCAGGCGGCCTTCTTCAGGGTCTTGATGCCCTTGACGGCCTTGAGGACTTCGTCCACATGGCCGGGCACCTTCAGGCCGCGCCATTCCTGGACCAGCAGGCCATCGGGCCCGACCAGGAAGGTGCTGCGCTCGATGCCCTTTACCTTCTTGCCGTACATGATCTTGTTCTTGACCACGCCGAACATGTGGCACATCTTCTCTTCGGTGTCGGCGATCAGCTCGAACGGCAGTTCCAGCTTTTCCTTGAAGTCGTCATGCGACTTCATGTTGTCGCGCGACACGCCGAACACAGCGGCACCGGCTTTCACGAAGTCCTTGTACTTGTCGCGGAACTGCATGGCCTCCGTCGTACAGCCCGGAGTGTTGTCCTTGGGATAGAAGTACAGAACCAGAACCTGGCCAAGGTGGGAGGTGTTGGAGACCTTCAGTCCACCAGTCGCGTTGGCTTCAAATTCAGGGAGGGGTTTGTTGACAACGATCGCCATATCACTTCAATCTCTCAGGATGTAGTCGTTGATAAGCCAGGGGAGTGGGAGTGTTATTGCTTTTGGAAGGCCCCTGACCGCAACCGGAGATTTTACCCTGAAACGGACTCTTTCGCGAATCGCATTCTGTAACCAAAGTACACAGGCCGGAACCTGTTCAGTACCTCGAGTGTCTTGGGGCGCGCGATGGAGGGCATTTCAGGGGGCCGATTCAAGCAGCAGCGCGGCGACCACGTTGCGCCCCTCGCCCGCCAGGATGTTGTAGGTGCGGCAGGCGGCGGCAGTGTCCATGGTCTCCATGCCCAGGCGGCGCGCCATCAGCGGCTGCAGCCATGCAGGCGGCACAAACCGGTTGCGCTGGCCACTGCCGAAGATGATGAGCTCGGTCTCGAGCTTCGCCAACTGTGCGAAATGCTCGGCCGTGAGGTCCTCGAAGCGCGTGCAGGGCCATGCCTGGCGCAGGCCGTCCGAGCCGACGATCACGCTGTGGGTGATCTTTTCGCCATCCACCCCGATCCAGCCCGGGCCATAGCCCGTGACGGTTTGTGCATTGGCTTTGTCCGGCTGGAATTTCATGGTGTTCGGTGGGTGCGTGCGGCGCGGGCCCCGGGGCCTCGCCTCGCAGGTGATCTGTGGTCAAATTATAGGTTTCACCCAACCACCGGCCGCTTTGGCCGACCCTGGTGCGAACCGCACTTTGTCCACTGCACCCTCCAGCGCATGAAAACCGTCCAGAAATCCGCCAAGCTTGCCAACGTCTGCTACGACATCCGGGGCCCGATCATGGACGCAGCCAAGCAGATGGAGGAAGACGGCCACAAGATCATCAAGCTCAACATCGGCAACCTCGCGGTGTTCGGCTTCGATGCGCCCGAAGAGATCCAGCAGGACATGATCCGCAACCTGCCCAACTCGGCGGGTTACTCGGACAGCAAGGGCATCTTCGCGGCCCGCAAGGCGGTGATGCACGAGACGCAAAAGCAGGGCATCAAGGGCGTGGCCCTCGACGACATCTACCTGGGCAACGGCGCCAGCGAGCTGATCGTGATGGCCACCAACGCCCTGCTGGACAACGGCGACGAGCTGCTGCTGCCCTCGCCCGACTACCCGCTGTGGACGGCGGCGGCCAGCCTCTCGGGCGGCACGCCCGTGCACTACCTGTGCGAAGAGGCCAATGGCTGGATGCCCGACCTGGCCGACATCCGCGCCAAGATCACGCCGCGCACCAAGGGCATCGTGGTCATCAACCCGAACAACCCCACGGGCGCGCTGTACTCGGACGAGTTGCTGCGCGGCATCGTGGCCATCGCACGCGAGCACGGCCTGGTGATCTTTGCCGACGAGGTCTACGACAAGGTGCTGTACGACGGCGCCACACACACCGCCATCGGCTCGCTCAGCGAGGATGTTCTCACGCTCACCTTCAATTCGCTGTCCAAGAGCTACCGCTCCTGTGGCTACCGTGCGGGCTGGCTGGTGGTCTCGGGCGACAAGAAGCCAGCGCGCGACTACATCGAGGGCCTGAACATGCTCTCCAACATGCGCCTGTGCGCCAACGTGCCGGGGCAGTGGGCCATTCAGACCGCGCTGGGCGGCCACCAGAGTATCAACGAGCTGGTCGGCGAGGGCGGCCGCCTGCGCAAGCAGCGCGACCTGGCGTACGAGCTGATCACCGCCATCCCGGGCGTGACCTGCGTCAAGCCGCACGCCGCGCTGTACATGTTCCCGCGCCTGGACCCGGCCATCTACCCGATCCAGGACGACCAGCAGTTCTTCCTGGAGCTGCTGCAGGAGACCAAGGTCATGCTGGTGCAGGGCACGGGCTTCAACTGGGCAGCGCCCGACCACTTTCGCATCGTGTTCCTGCCCCACGAGGACGACCTGCGCGATGCCATCGGCCGCGTGGCCCGCTTCCTGGAGCAGTACCGCAATCGCCAGCAGACCGCCGCCTGAGGCGCGCGGGCTGTTGACCGGAGATCCTTTCCCATGCGTGTCTGCCCTGCCCACCGTGCCCTGGCACCCCTCGCGTGCGCGATGGCACTGGCGTTGTCGGCAGCACAGGCGGCCGACAAGGACCCGGTGGGCTTCACGCACAAGGATTGGGGCCTGCAGTGCGACAACACCCGTGCCTGCCGGGCCGTGGGCTACCAGGCCGAGGCCGGTGACTCGGAGCCGGTGTCCATCCGCCTGACCCGCGAGGCCGGGCCTGACGCGCCCGTGCTGGTGGACCTGCAGGTCTCGACCGAGAAGGCCACGCCGCCATCGCTGAGCCTCCAGGTGGGCAAGCTCGCGCTGTCCGGCCTTGCGGGTGAGATTCCCCGCATTCCTGCAAGCCAGGTGGCACCGTTGCTGCAGGAACTGCTGAAGAACGAGGAAGCCACCGTCACCGCCGGCAAGGACCGGTGGGTGCTGTCGCTCGCCGGTGCCAGCGCCGTGCTGCTGAAGATGGACGAGGCCCAGGGCCGCGTCGGCACGCCGGGCGCCCTGGTGCGGCGCGGCGGCAAGGCCGAGGCATCGGTGCTGGCCCCGGTGCCTGCGCCGGTGCTCAACGCCGTGCGACCGCTGCCCGAGCGCAAGGCCGATGCCGCGCTGGCCAGGCCACTGCTCGCCGCCATCGACCGCAAGGACGTGAGCGAGCGCTGCAACGGCGATGCACCCCAACACGCCGATGTGCAGGTGCATCGCCTCACGGAGCGCAAGGTACTGCTGTCCATCCCCTGTGCCATGGGCGCCTACAATTTCGGTGGACTGCACTGGCTGGCCAACGACCGCCCGCCCTACCAGCCGCAACTGCTCGACGCCGAAGGCGAATTCGATGCGGCAGACGGGTCGATCCGCTCCTCCATGAAGGGACGCGGCATCGGCGACTGCTGGTCCATGCAGGAATGGCATTTCGATGGCCGCGGCTTCGTGCTCACCGGCGAATCGGGCGACAGCCTGTGCCGCGGCTTTGCCGGCGGCGCCTGGCAACTGCCCGCCCGAACCTCCAAGGTGGTTCTGCCCACCAACCCCGTTTCCAGGAAACCCTGATTTTTATGACCATGAAACCCATCCAAGTAGGCCTGCTGGGCATCGGCACCGTCGGCAGCGGCGTGTTCAACGTGCTGCAGCGCAACCAGGAAGAAATCCGCCGCCGTGCGGGCCGCGGCATCGAGATCACCATGGTGGCCGATCTGGACGTGGAGCGTGCCCGGGCCGCAGTGGGTGCTGACATCCAGGTCGTCAACGACGCCCGCGCCATCATCGCCAACCCCGACATCGACATCGTCATCGAGCTCATCGGCGGCTACGGTATTGCACGCGCGCTGGTGCTCGAAGCCATCGCCGCCGGCAAGCATGTGGTCACCGCCAACAAGGCGCTCCTGGCCGTGCACGGCACCGAGATCTTCGCGGCCGCCTCGGCCAAGGGCGTGATGGTGGCCTTCGAGGCCGCCGTGGCTGGTGGCATCCCCATCATCAAGGCGCTGCGCGAAGGCCTCACGGCCAACCGCATCCAGTGGATCGCCGGCATCATCAACGGCACCACCAACTTTATCCTGTCCGAGATGCGCAGCAAGGGCCTCGATTTCGACGTGGTGCTCAAGGAAGCGCAGCGCCTGGGCTATGCCGAGGCCGACCCCACGTTCGACATCGAAGGCGTGGATGCCGCGCACAAGGTCACGCTGATGAGTGCCATCGCCTTCGGCATCCCGGTGCAGTTCGACAAGGCCTACGTCGAAGGCATCACCAAGTTGGGTGCGGCCGACATCAAGTATGCCGAGCAACTGGGCTACCGCATCAAGCTGCTGGGGATCACCAAGCGCGCGGACAAGGGCATCGAGCTGCGCGTGCACCCGAGCCTGGTGCCCTCCAAGCGCCTGATCGCCAACGTCGAAGGCGCAATGAACGCCGTGGTGGTGCAGGGCGATGCCGTGGGCACCACGCTGTACTACGGCAAGGGCGCGGGCAGCGAGCCCACCGCCAGCGCCGTGATCGCCGATCTGGTGGACATCGCCCGCCTGCACACGGCTGACCCCGAGCACCGCGTGCCGCACCTGGCCTTCCAGGCCAACACGCTGACCGATGCCATGGGCACGCTGCCGCTGCTGCCCATGAGCGAAGTGGTCACCAGCTACTACCTGCGCCTGCGCGTGGCCGACCAGGCCGGCGTGCTGGCCAAGGTCACCGGCCTGCTGGCCGAAGCCGGCATCAGCATCGATGCCATGCTGCAGCGCGAAGCCGACGAAGTGGGCGGAGAAGGTTCCACCCAGACCGACCTCATCATCCTCACGCACGACACGCGCGAAGGCACCATGGACACCGTGCTGGCCCAGATGCAGGCCCTGCCCACCGTGCTGGCCCCGATCACGCGCATCCGCAAGGAAGAACTCAACTGACGCAGCCGGCACCTGCGTTGTGAACGCAGACGGGACACCACCATGAAATACCTCAGCACCCGCGGCCATGCAGACCGCAAGCAGTTCTGCGACATCCTGCTCGAAGGCCTGGCCCCCGATGGCGGCCTGTACCTGCCCGAGCACTACCCGCAGGTCGACGACGCCATGCTCACGCGCCTGCGCAAGGCCTACCACGAGCAGGGCTACGCCGAGCTGGCCTTCCAGATCCTGTCGCTCTATATCGACGACATCCCCGCCACCGACTTGAAGGCACTGTGCGAGAAGACGTACACGGCCGAGGTCTTCGGCACCGGTGAGATCGTGCCCCTGCGCCACCTGGAAAACAGCCTGTGGCTCGAAGGCCTGTCCAACGGCCCCACGCTGGCCTTCAAGGACATGGCCATGCAGCTCCTGGGCAACCTGTTCGAATACGAGCTGGGCCGGCGCGGCGAAGAGCTCAACATCCTCGGGGCCACCAGCGGCGACACCGGCAGCGCGGCCGAGTACGCCATGCGCGGCAAGAAGGGTGTGCGCGTCTTCATGACCAGCCCGCACGGCCGCATGAGCGCCTTCCAGCAGGCACAGATGTTCAGCCTGCAGGACGAGAACATCCACAACATCGCCATCGAAGGCGTGTTCGACGACTGCCAGGACATTGTCAAGGCCGTGAGCAACGACCTGCCCTTCAAGCGCAAGTACAAGATCGGCACGGTCAACTCCATCAACTGGGCGCGCCTGCTGGCGCAGGTGGTCTACTACTTCGCCGGCTATGTGCAGGCCACGGAGCGCAACGACCAGCAGGTCAGCTTCACGGTACCGAGCGGCAACTTCGGCAACATCTGCGCGGGCCATGTGGCGCGCTCCATGGGCCTGCCGATCGCCAAGCTGGTGCTGGCCACCAACGAAAACGACGTGCTCGACGAGTTCTTCCGCACCGGTGTGTACCGCGTGCGCAGCAGTGCCGACACGCACGAAACCTCCAGCCCCTCGATGGACATCAGCAAGGCCAGCAACTTCGAGCGTTTCGTGTTCGACCTGCTCGGCCGCGACGGTGCGCGCACCAAGGCCTTGTTCGGCGATGCGCTGGCCAAGGAGGGGAAATTCGACCTGAGCGCCGACCCGCTCTTTGCCGAGGCGGCCACCCGCTACGGCTTCGAGAGCGGCAAGAGCACCCATGCCGACCGGCTGGCCACCATCAGGGGCAACTTCCAGCGCCATGGCGTGACCATCGACACCCACACCGCCGACGGGGTGAAGGTGGCGCTGGAACACCACAGCGACCCGGCCGTGCCCATGATCGTGCTCGAGACGGCCCTGCCCATCAAGTTCGCCGAGACCATTGTTGAGGCCCTGGGCCATTCGCCCGAGCGGCCTGCGAAGTTCGCCGGCATCGAGGACCTGCCCAAGCGCGTGCAGGTGATGCCTGCCGACGTGCGCCTGGTGCAGGCCTACATCGAGCGCCACTGCCAGTGAGGAGGTGCCGCCTGCCCAGCCGCGCCATGGCGCGCCGGGCAGGGGTTGTCATTCGGGGCGCCCAGGGTGGCGCCCCTTTCGCTCTTTTGACGGAGCTTGGGTGGTCCATGGATGCGCCATGGCCTTGTGCAGGAGCATGGGATGAAGGTTGTAGGTTTTGCAGGGTTCTCCGGCAGCGGCAAGACCACGCTGGTCGAGCAGCTCATTCCCGAGATGCGGCTGCGCGGCCTGCGCGTCTCGGTGGTCAAGCACGCGCACCACAGTTTCGACATCGACCACGTGGGCAAGGACACCTGGCGCCACCGCGAGGCCGGTGCCTTCGAGGTGGTGGCCGCCTCCGACCGGCGCCTGGCGCTGGTGCGCGAGTTCGAGCGGCCTGCCGAGCTCACCGTGCACCACCTGCTGGCCGAGTTGTACCAGGGCGTGGACTGGGTGCTGGTGGAAGGCTTCAAGGACAGCGACCTGCTCAAGGTCGAGGTCTGGCGCGCCCCCGAGGCCGGCCAGGCCCCCAAACCCGTGCGCTATGCCGAAGACGATTTCGTGGCGGCCGTGGCCACCGATGCCCCGGGGCAGTTGCCGGTGCCCACGGGCCTGCCCCTGCTCGACCTGAACGACCCTGCGCAGGTCGTGGATTGGCTGCTGCACTATGCCGAGCGTTTCGAGTACGACTGGGACCTGCACCAATGAGACCCCTCACAGCTTTCAAGCCCCTCAAATCTCTGGCCGACGCGCTGGCCGAGCTGCTGGAGCGCGCCACCCCGCTGGCAGGCACCGATACGGTCACCACCTTCGATGCCGACGGCCGCGTGCTGGCCCAGGACGCCATCTCGTCCCTGCAGGTGCCGCCGAGCGACAACAGCTCCATGGACGGCTATGCCGTGTGCCGCTCCGATGTGGCAGCGGCCGGCACGGTGCTGCCCGTGTCGCAGCGCATCGCCGCCGGCAGTGCGGGGGCGCCTTTGCAGCCGGGTACGGCCGCGCGCATCTTCACGGGGGCTCCGATTCCCGACGGCGCCGATGCGGTGCTGATGCAGGAGGACTGCGAAGCCCTGGATGACGGTAAGGTGCGGATCAATGCCGTGCCGGCTGCCGGCCAGTGGATACGCCGTGCCGGCGAGGACATCACCCGCGGCGCGGTGGTGCTGTCCGCCGGCATGCGGCTGACGCCGGCGGAACTGGGCCTGGCGGCGAGCATCGGACTGCACCAACTGCAGGTGGCACGCCGCCCGCGCGTGGCGCTGTTCTCCACCGGCGACGAACTGGTCATGCCGGGGGATGTGCCGCCCGAACAGATGCGCCCGGGCGCCATCTACAACAGCAACCGCTTCTTCCTGCGCGCCATGCTGCTGCGCCTGGGCTGCGAGGTGACCGACCTGGGCATCGTGCCCGACCGGCGCGATGCGACCATCGAGGCGCTGCAGTGTGCGAGCGAAGCCCATGACTTGATCCTCACCAGCGGCGGTGTGTCCGTGGGTGAAGAGGACCACATCAAGCCCGCCGTGGAATCGCTGGGAACGCTCGATCTCTGGCAGATCGCCATGAAGCCGGGCAAGCCCTTTGCCTACGGGCGCATCGGCAGCGCCCACTTCATGGGGCTGCCCGGCAACCCGGTGTCCAGCTTCCTGACCTTCGCGCTGCTGGTGCGGCCCTTCGTGCTGCGGCTGCAGGGCGTGCAGGCCGTGGCCCCGCGCGCGCTGCCGGCCACGGCGCATTTCGCCTGGCCCCGGGCCGACAAGCGCCGCGAGTTCCTGCGCGTGCGGCACAACGCGGCGGGTGGGCTCGATCTGTTTGCCAACCAAAGCTCGGGCGTGCTCACCTCGGCCGCCTGGGGCGACGGCGTGGTGGACAACCCTGCCGGCCAGACCATTGCGCCCGGCGATACGGTGCAGTTCATCGCCTTTGCGGAGCTGCTGGGATGAAGGTCACCGTGCGCTACTTCGCCTCCATCCGCGAGGCCATCGGCCAGGGCAGCGAAGCGGTCGTCACCGCTGCCGCCACCCTGGGCGAATTGCGCGACGAGCTGATCGCGCGCGGCGGTGCCCACGCTGCGAGCCTGGCCCGGGGCCGAGCCGTGCGCATGGCGCTGGACCAGGTGATGAGCGGCGAGACCGCCGCCCTGCACGAGGGCGCCGAGGTGGCGTTCTTCCCCCCGGTCACGGGAGGCTGAACCTGTCTGTCGCGCACTGCGTCCCGACTAGAGGGCGCGCAGGCGTTGCACCAGGTCTTGCGAGGCCACCATCATGGGGGCGCGCAGTTCATTGCGCATCTCTCCGGCGTGCGCGAGCATGGCCTTGAGCGGGGCAGGGTTGGGTTCGGCAAAGCAAGCCTCGATCCAGGGTTGCAGGGCCTGCCATGCGCGGCGGGCCTGGGACAGATCGCCCCCGCGCAGCAAGCCCACCAGCTCCACAAACTGTGGTGTCTGCCAGTGCGCGCAGGCAGAGATGGCGCCCGCGCCGCCCAGCGCCAGCGTATTGAAGATTTGCGCGTCTTCGCCCGTCAGCACCTGAAGGCGGCCATCCGCGATCAGGGCTTGCGTCTTGGCAGTGCTGCCGCCGCAGTCCTTGATGGCCTGGATGCGTGGGTGTGCCGCCAGTGCCAGCAGCGTCTCGGGGGTGAGTGTGGCGCTCGTGCGGTACGGTATGTCGTAGATGACCACGGGTACAGTGCTGGCGTCGGCGATGGCGCGGAACCAGTGCTGCAGGCCTTCTTGCGACGGGCGGATGTAATGGGGCGCGGACACCAGCAGGCCCGCCAGCGAGTAGCACGCCAGTGCCTGCACCTGGTCCAGTACCTGGCCCTGGTGGTAGCCCGAGACTCCCATCACCACGGGCAGGTCGCGGGCGGCTTCGAGCGTGGTTTCCAGCACCTGCAACTGCTCGGTCTTGTCCAGAGCTGCGGCCTCCCCGGTAGAGCCGCAGGCCACGAAGCCCGAGACGCCTTCGGCACGCAGCCGGGCTGTCAGGGCGGCGAGGGCAGGGTGGTCCACCGCGCCGTCCTTGAACGGCGTGACCAGGGCGATCCAAAGACCACTGAAGACGGGGCTGGTGGGGTGCTTGGCTGCAGCAGCTACAGCCGCAGTGGCAATCGGCAGGGGGGACATGCGAAAACATCCTTTCAGGGTTCGACCAAGGGAAGAACCGCCAGGCTGCGCGCGCGGAATACCGGGAAAGAAAGGGGGAAGGGAAAAGGGAGCTGTCTTTCTGCCAGGGGTTCCGTCGCTCATCCGGACGGAACCACAGCTCCGGTCAGATGAGCTCTGGTTTTTTGGCTTTGACCACGCACGGCACGGCCACCGCAGGTGCGGTGTTCAGGGCCAGGGTGCAGTGGGTGGTCATGGCGAGCAGTATAGCGGGGAGCGCGTCAGCCCTGCTCGGGCGCCGGCTCCACGGGGGCGACCAGTTCGGGGCACTGCCATGCCAGCAACTCGGCCAGACGCGTCACGATCCAGGTGGCCTCGGGTATGCAGACGCCGGATTCGGCGGTGCACAGCCCGGCATGGATGCGCCGCAGGATCTCGGTTTCGGAAGGCGCCTGCACGTGGTAGAGCGTCTGCGCATGCTCCACCAGGTGCCCGGCCAGGTCTTCGCACAGCTCGTAGCGCGTGCGCACCACGCTTGCCGGCTCGCGCAGGCGCTGGCGGGCGTCGCTGTACACGGCCATGAAGGACGTGGGAACGTGGATCTGGTTGTCGTCGTCGTGCATGGCGCAGGCAGGTCGAAATGGCAAGGGAAGGGTCAGGCTGCGGCGCTGTTCGGCACGCTGCTGCGGTTCTTGCTGCGAAAGCGCTTGCCGTAATCGATCATGGGCTGCTCTACGGTGTAGTACAGCGCAGTGGCCAGCAGCAAGGTGGCAATGACGACGGTGAGGTGGGCGCCCGCGCCCGACCATTGCAGGTGGGCATAGACCACGACCATCACCTTGGCATGCACGAGGTACAGCGAATAGGAAATCTTGCCGATGTAGCGCACCAGCATGTCCTTTATGGGCGGCAGCTTGAGGAACAGGATGAACACGCAGGCCAGGCCCACAGCTGCCAGCGGCTGCGGCGCCAACCCCACGACGACCTGCCACTGAGACCACAGCAAGATCAGCAGCAGTGCCACCGGCCACAGGACGCTGCTGGGGATGCGCTTGAGCACCCGCTCGTACCGGTAGAGCACGGCGCCCAGCACGAAGAAGTACAGATAGCCCACGATGTTGGACTTGATCAGCACATGCTGCAGCAGGGGCGTGAACTCCACCCCGGCGTTGCGCGCCTGGGCCAGGTACAGGAAGTCGAGCGCACCGGTGTTGGCCGTCTTGATCCAGGCGATGGACAGCAGGGTGGACAGGACCAGCACGCCCAGCCAGAAATGCCGCCAGCGCACGCGGTGCGCCACCAGGGCCAGTACCAGCACGATGGCGTACCAGAACAGCTCCACCGTGAGCGTCCAGCCCACGTGCACGCGGTCGAAGTACAGGCTGCTGCGCACGGACAGCTGCTGCAGGTTGAGCAGGTTGAGCAGGAAATGCGGATAGTCGTTGACTACCAGCTGCCGGAACCCGGGGACCAGCGCCATCTCGACCAGCACAATGCCCACCAGGGCCACCCAGTACACCGGGAAGATGCGAAAGAACCGTGCCTTGGCATAGTCGCCCAGGGAGTTGCGCTCGGCGCTCTGGATGATGAGGTAGCCCGAGATCAGGAAAAAAAGCTGCACGCCGATGCCGCCGCCATCGGGGCCGAACAGCGGCACCGGGATGCCGGCGTAGACCGATAAATGGTGCAGCGCCACCGAGAGGATGGCGCAGGCGCGCAGAACGTCGATGTTGTTGTCGTGTTCTACCGATTGCAGGCGCTGCGTGATGTCTGAAAATTTCATGCTGGAGTGAAATGTCCTTGCGAGGACGGTGTGTGGCGCGGCCGGTCCGGCGGCACCACACGCATTATTGGCGACTTGGCCGGGCCCTCAGTCGGGGGTGAACAGCCGCTCGAACTTCGCGCGGTCCGCATCCAGCTCGAAGGTCACCACCTGGCCCATCTTCATGTCCGACAGCCGGCAGGCAGCGAACAGCGTGGACTGGCCCATCAGATCCATGCTGTCCAGATCCACCAGGGCATAGGGGTAGGGCACGAACACCTCGTGCGCGAAGATATCCTTGCTGCGGTTGCGCGGCGACGGGTAGAGCTTGTATTTTTCGGTGGTGATGGTTTGTGTGGCCATGGGGGGTACAGTTCTGCCGGATGCTACAGACAATCGACTTCATTTTTCAGAAATAACAACTCCATGGCAAAACCCAAGAGTGAATGGCCCACGAAGGTACTGGCGTTGATCCAGTCCGGCAACCACCCTGCGGCCATTGCGCAGGTCAAAGTGGCCCCGACGGTGACCGATGTCACGCGTTTGCAGGCCCTGGTGGCCAAGCTGCCACGCACCCCCGCGCTCGTGCAACTGGAAAAAGTGCTGGAAGAGGAGCGCGCCCTGCTGGCTGCCCCCCGCCTGCACCGCTCTCCATGACCACCCGCCCGGCAGGCAGTGTCTCCATCCAGACGGCGGACTTCGACCTGTCCACCGAAGTCGCCGCGTTGCGCCGCCAAGACCGCCGCGTGGGCGCGGTGTGCGCCTTCGTGGGCACTGTGCGCGACCGCAACGACGGGGACGACGTGGCCTCCCTGGAGCTGGAGCACTACCCGGGCATGACCGAGAAGTCCATTGCCGCGATGATGGATGCGGCCTTCGGGCGCTTCGAGCTCTCTGGCGTGCGCGTGATCCACCGCGTGGGGCTGCTGCAGCCGCTCGACCAGATCGTGCTGGTGGCGGTGACCAGCGCCCACCGGGGCCAGAGTTTCGAGGCCTGCGAGTTTCTGATGGACTACCTCAAGACCCAGGCGCCGTTCTGGAAGAAGGAAGTCACCCCTGCGGGTGCGCGCTGGGTCGATGCGCGCGTGAGCGACGACGCGGCGCTGGCCCGCTGGGGCATTGCACCAGTCCATGGTGATATGTAAGTATTGGTAATTTTGTGCGCCGCACCGCCAAAGCAGGCGCACAAGGTGGGACTGACGCCGCCCGATGGCCCTGACCCAGACTCGGGATGCTTGAAAAGGGTGCCGAAAGTCCCCATATGTGACGCAATTCGGAAGGACATTCACCCATGCGTCTCGACAAGTTCACCACCAAGTTCCAGGAAGCCCTGAGCGACGCCCAGACCCTTGCGCTGGGCAACGACAACGCCTACATCGAGCCCGTGCACATGCTCGTGGCCATGCTGCGCCAGGAAGACGGGCCGCGCGCGCTGCTGCAGCGCGCCGGTGCCAACGTGCAGGGCCTGCTGGCTGCAGCGGAAAGCGCCGTCAAGCGCCTGCCGGCCGTGCACGGCCAGGAGCAGGTGCAGGGAGGCTCCGAGCTGGGCCGCGTGCTGCAGGCCACCGAGAAGGAGGCCATCAAGCGCGGCGACCAGTTCATCGCCAGCGAGCTGTTCCTGCTGGCGCTGATCGACAGCAAGGGCGAGGCTGCCACCATCGCCAAGGACAACGGCCTCACGCGCAAGAGCCTGGAGGCGGCCATCGAAGCCGTGCGCGGCGGCCAGAAGATGGACAGCGCCGATGCCGAAGGCCAGCGCGGCGCGCTCGCCAAATACTGCATGGACCTCACCGAGCGCGCCCGCATGGGCAAGCTCGACCCGGTGATCGGCCGTGACGACGAGATCCGCCGTGCCATCCAGGTGCTGCAGCGGCGCACCAAGAACAACCCTGTGCTCATCGGCGAGCCCGGTGTGGGCAAGACGGCCATCGTGGAGGGCCTGGCCCAGCGCATCGTGGCTGGCGAGGTGCCCGAGTCGCTCAAGGGCAAGCGCGTGCTCAGCCTGGACATGGCGGCCCTCTTGGCCGGTGCCAAGTACCGCGGCGAGTTCGAGGAACGCCTGAAGGCCGTGCTCAACGAGCTGGCCAAGGACGAGGGCCAGACCATCGTCTTCATCGACGAGCTGCACACCATGGTGGGCGCCGGCAAGGGCGAGGGGGCCATGGACGCGGGCAACATGCTCAAGCCGGCCCTGGCGCGCGGCGAGCTGCACTGCGTGGGTGCCACCACGCTCGACGAATACCGCAAGTACATCGAGAAGGATGCCGCGCTGGAGCGCCGTTTCCAGAAGATCCTCGTGGGCGAGCCCACGGTGGAGGCGACCATCGCCATCCTGCGCGGCCTGCAGGAAAAGTACGAGGTGCACCATGGCGTGGACATCACCGATCCGGCCATCGTGGCCGCAGCCGAGCTGTCGCACCGCTACATCACCGACCGCTTCCTGCCCGACAAGGCGATCGACCTGATCGACGAGGCGGCGTCCAAGATCAAGATCGAGATGGACTCCAAGCCCGAGGTCATGGACAAGCTTGACCGCCGCCTGATCCAGCTGCAGATCGAGCGCGAGGCCGTGCGCCGCGAGAAGGACGAGTCCTCGGTCAAGCGCTTCGGCCTTATCGAAGAAGAGATCGTGCGCCTGCAAAAGGAGATCGCCGACTACGACGAGATCTGGCAGGCTGAAAAGGCCCAGGCCCAGGGCAGTGCGCATGTGCGTGAAGCCATCGACAAGCTCAAGTTCCAGATCGAGGAATTCACCCGCAAGGGCGACTTCAACAAGGTGGCCGAGCTGCAATACGGCAAGTTGCCCGACCTGGAGCGCCAGCTCAAGGAAGCCCAGGCCAAGGAAGATGGCAAGGACGGCGTGGCGAGCGCTCCGCGCCTGTTGCGCACGCAGGTGGGCGCCGAGGAGATCGCCGAGGTCGTGAGCCGTGCCACGGGCATCCCGGTGGCCAAGATGATGCAGGGCGAGAAGGACAAGCTCTTGCAGATGGAAACCAAGCTGCACGAGCGCGTGGTGGGCCAGGAAGAGGCCATCACCGCCGTGGCCAACGCCATCCGCCGCTCGCGCTCGGGTCTGTCCGACCCCAACCGCCCCACGGGCTCCTTCCTGTTCCTGGGCCCCACGGGCGTGGGCAAGACCGAGCTGTGCAAGGCGCTGGCGGGCTTTTTGTTCGACAGCGAGGACCACCTGATCCGCATCGACATGAGCGAGTTCATGGAAAAGCACTCGGTGGCTCGCCTGATCGGTGCGCCCCCCGGCTATGTGGGCTACGAGGAGGGCGGCTACCTGACCGAAGCCGTGCGCCGCAAGCCCTACAGCGTGCTGCTGCTCGATGAGGTGGAGAAGGCCCACCCTGACGTGTTCAACGTGCTGCTGCAGGTGCTCGACGATGGCCGCCTGACCGATGGCCAGGGCCGCACCGTGGACTTCAAGAACACGGTGATCGTGATGACCAGCAACATCGGCTCGCACCTGATCCAGGCCATGGTGGGGCAGGACGCCGAGGACATCAAGGAAGCGGTGTGGGGGGAACTCAAGAACCATTTCCGACCCGAATTCTTGAACCGGATCGACGAGACGGTGGTGTTCCATGCGCTGGATGCGAAGAACATCGAGGCGATTGCACGCATCCAGCTGCAGTTGCTCGAAGCGCGCCTGGCCAAGATGGACCTGCAGCTGCAGATCTCTGCGCCAGCGCTCGAAGAACTGGCCAAGGTGGGGTTCGACCCGGTGTTCGGTGCCCGTCCACTCAAGAGGGCCATCCAGCAGCGCATCGAGAATCCCCTGTCCAGGCTGCTGCTGGAAGGCCGGTTCCCGCCCAAGAGCGTGATTCCGGTCACGGTGGATCCGGTGCTGGCCCCGGGGGTCTTCCAGTTCGGCGGTGCGTCAGAGCCTGCTTGATCGGGGAAAGGGCGGCCATGGGAGGCCGCCCTGTTGAAAGGAAAGGTGTCGTTTGAACAATCTTGTTTCGGGTCTGGTGCGCTTTGCGCTGCGTGCCCTGGTGCTGGCCATGGGGCTGGTGGTGTTTCTGAGCCTGCTGGCTGCTGCATTGGTGCTGGGCCTGGCGTGGGCAGCGCGCGCGACCTGGGCGCGGCTCACGGGCCGGCCCATGGCCCCCTGGGTCATGCGGGTCGACCCGCGCACGGGATTCAGCGCTGCCATGCGCTCCAGGGCGCAATGGGGTGCTGCGCGCCCGCCCGATGGCGCCCCGGAGTCGGCAGCGCCATCGCGGCGCGGCGGGGTGCTGCCCAGCGCCGTGGAGGTGACCGATGTGGAGCCGCGCGAGCTGCGCTGAGCGTGAGGCCATGGGTCACTGAAGGGCTCGAGGCGGCCTTCGGCATGCCCCTGTGGACGCGCCGGCATGGTCCGGCGGCAGGGGCCGGGCGCTCTATCATGCGCTCCATGACACCAGCCGACATCCACGCCCTTTTTGAAACCCAGCGGCAGGCCAGCCGCACCCAGGTCGAGGTGCCTTTGCTCGTGCGCCGCGAGCGGCTGCTGCGCGTGCGCAAGCTGCTCGACGAGAACGGCCCCGTGCTGGCGGCGGCCGTGCAGGCCGATTTCGGCATGCGCTCCCCCCGGTTGACCGAGGTGGCGGATTTCTTCGTGCTGCGTACCCTGTTGTCGCATACCTTGAAGCACCTGGCGCGCTGGATGAAGCCGCAGAAGGTGCGCACACCCCTGTACCTGCAGCCCGCCAGTGCGCATGTGCAGCGCCAGCCGCTGGGCGTGGTGGGGGTGATATCGCCCTGGAACTACCCGATCCAGCTGGCCCTGGGGCCTGCCATCACGGCACTGGCTGCGGGCAACCGCGTGATGCTCAAGCCCAGCGAGCTCACGCCGCACACCTCGGCCCAACTGGCGCTGCTGGTGGCGCAGTTCTTTGCGCCTGACGAATTCTGCGTGGTGCAGGGCGATGCCAATGTGGCGGCGCTGTTTGCCTCGTTGCCGTTTGACCACCTGGTGTTCACCGGTTCCACGCCCGTAGGGCGCAAGGTGGCCATCGCGGCCGCGCAGAACCTCACACCCACCACGCTGGAACTCGGTGGCAAGTCGCCCTGCATCATCGACGGCCACTGCGACATGCAGGACGCGGCGCTCAAGATCGCCCACGGCAAGCTGCTCAATGCCGGGCAGACCTGCATTGCGCCCGACTACCTGCTGGTGCCGCGCGGGCGCGAGACCGAGTTTGCCAATGCCTATCGGGCCGCCGTGGCGCGCCTGTTCCCCACCATCGAGGGCAATCCGGACTACGCCTCCATCATCACGCCGCGCCACCACGCGCGCCTGCGCACCATGCTGCAGCAGGCGCAGACCCAGGGGGCCGAGGTGCAACCCATCGATCCCGCAGCGGGCAAGCCGGTGGTGAACACCGTGGGCACGCTGGGCGATGGCGCGAGCCGCCAGATGCTGCCCACGCTGGTGTTTGGCGTCACCTCGGACATGCAGATCATGCAGGAGGAGATCTTCGGGCCCGTGCTGCCCGTGATCTCCTACGAGCGCCTGGACGACGCCGTCGCGCACATCAATGCCGGCCCGCGGCCGCTGGCGTTGTACTGGTTCGGCCAGAGCGAGGCGGCGCGCGACGACGTGCTGCGCCGCACCGTGAGCGGCGGGGTCACGGTGAACGACACGCTGATGCATATCGCCCACGACAACCTGCCCTTTGGCGGAGTGGGCGACAGCGGCTGGGGCGCCTACCACGGGGAGCAGGGCTTCCTGCGCTTTTGCCACCAGAAGTCGGTGCTGGTGCAGTCGCGCTGGGCGATGGGCTCGATGTTCTACCCGCCTTACGGCGCGCGCTTCGACCAGGTCATGGGGCTTCTTCGCCGCTGGCTGTAGCGGCTTCGGTCGGCAGGACTGCGGTGGGTGACGGCGTGCCGCTGACCAGTTGCACGATGGCATCGCGCAACTGCCCGGTGGACACCGGCTTGTGCAGCAGCAGGGCCGAGGTGGTCTGCGCGTCGCGCAGGCGCTGGGGCGAGGTGTCCCCGGTCATGATGATGGCCGGCACGGGCACGCCCAGGTAGGCACGCAGGGCCTGCAGCACCTGTTTGCCGGTCTCTTCGTGGCGCAGGCGGAAGTCGGTGATGATCAGGTCGGGCGTGCTGTCCTCGATGTGTTCGAGCGCATCGGCACTCGATTCGGCCGTGGTGCAGTGGCAGCCCCAGCTTTGCAGCAGGGCCTGCATGCCCAGGCGCACCGATTCGTCGTCGTCGATGGCCAGCACGTGCAGGCCCGTGAGATCGAAGTGGTTGAAGGAGGGGGGGGCCTCGTCCTCCAGGGCGCCCTGCCAGGCATCGAGCCAGAGCCGGAACACCGAGCCCCGGCCGGGGCGGGAGCTCAGCTCCACCGAGGTACCCATCTCGCGGGCCAGGCGTTTCACGATGGCCAGGCCCAGGCCCAGGCCCTTGCGGCGGTCACGCTCGGGGTTGCCCAGCTGGTGGAATTCCTGGAAGATGTTTTCCCACTGGCTTTGCGGTATGCCCGCCCCGGTGTCCCACACCTCCAGCGCGATGCGCCGGCCCCGGCGGCGGCAGGCAATGAGCACACCGCCGCGCGCCGTGTAGCGCAGCGCATTGGAGATGAAGTTGTGCATCACCAGCATGACCAGCGAGCGGTCGGCATGGGCTGCGGTGGATGTCTCGTGCGTGCGGTACACCAGCCCGCAGTTGTCGGCCTGCACGCCGAACTCCTGCTCCAGCGCGGTGAGCAGGGGTTGCACGGCAAAGGCGGTGGGCCGCACCTTGACGACACCGGCTTCCAGCCGCGAGTAGTCGAGCAAGGTGGTGAGCATTTCGACCGCCGCGCCGGAGGCCGCCTGCGCGTGGCCCAGCACGGTGAGCTGGTGCGGGCTCATGGGGCTGCGCTGCAGGGTTTCGAGGAACAAGCCCATCGCGTGCAGCGGCTGGCGCAGGTCGTGGCTGGCGGCGGCGAGAAAGCGCGACTTGTCGCGGTCGGCACGCTCGGCCTCTGCCTGCGCGGCCAGGGCGCGGTGCGACTCTGCGCGCAATTCGGCCACCAGCCGCTCGTTTTCGAGCTTGAGGGCGATGCTGCGGCGCGTTGCCGTGTCGCCGGTGCTGGCCTGCAGGCCGGTGAGCGCGTAGTACACCAGCACCAGGAACAGGGCGGGCCACATGGCCGGGCCGCCGCTCATGGCCACGGCCACGAAGATGCCCCCGACCGCGCAGGTGAGGTAGGTGATGTAGGCGCGGTACAGCGGTGCCCCCAGGCCCAGCGCACCGGAGGAAACGGTGCTGACGATGCCGATGGCGTAGATCACGCTCTCCGGCGTGCCCCAGTACAGCACCACGTACCCCAGGCTGCCCCAGCTCAGGCCCATGGCGGCCATGCAGGCCATGAGCTTGCGCGCCGAGTGCAGCACCGGGTCGCGCTGCGGTGCCATGCCGCGCAGCGTGACGTACACCCCTATGACCACGAGCGCGTGCGATACCAGCCAGATGCTGACCACCTGGGTGTCGGCCACGCGCGCCATCACCCACAGGGTGCCCAGGGCCGTGGCCAGGGATGCCAGCAAGGTCATGGGGAAGTTCTGGCGCAGCAGCGTGACCTGCTCGCGCAGGACTTCATCGCGCTCCCAGCGCCGGCGTGTCCAGGGCCAGCGCGGGATCAGCGGCAGGGCTTCAGACAATGTCATGGAGCGGCGGCATGGACAGGCCCAGGCGCTGCGCGGCCAGCAGCGCCGCGCTGCGGCTGTTGACGCCCAGTTGCGCAAAGATGGCCGCCACATGCACGCGCACGGTGTTCTCGCTCAGGCCCAGGTGGCGCGCGATGACCTTGTTGGGCTTGCCGGTGCACAGCAGCGACAGCACTTCGAGCTGGCGCGCGGTGAGGCTGGGCGCAGCCGATGTGCGGGTGGTGGAGGCATTGCCGCTGTTCGCGGGAAAACAGGGCGCGCCGGACAGGGAGACGCTGATCGCCTCCAGGATGTCCTCGCCGCTGGCCGACTTGGGCAGGAAACCGTCGGCGCCGCGCGAGCGCGCCTCGTACACCGCATCCGGCGCAATGCTGGCCGAGACGAGCACGATGCGGGCGCTGGGGTAGGACTGGCGCAGCAGGCGCAGGCCGTCGAGCCCGCTCATGCCCGGCAGCTGGATGTCCAGCAGCACCAGGTCCATCGGGGCAGGGGGCAGGGCACAGGCTTCGGCAATGGAGCCTGCTTCGGCAATGGATCCCACCAGGGGGTGGTCCTGCACGATCAGGCGCAAACCGGTGCGAAAGAGGGTGTGGTCGTCAATGAGCAACAGGCTGGCAGGCATCCCGTGAGTATTGCGCACAACACCGCGCCAGGGAACTGTGCGAACTAGTCCATTTGTGCGATGGACGCCGGCCCCTGCGGTTTCTAGACTTTCCTCCATGCAGTGAACAGAATGTCGCATGGCGGCTGCGCACTGCGGCGGTTGGGTTGGACCAACCATCCATCAACCACCAGGGGAACACAACATGACTGCCAGCGCTCTTCAGAACCCACCGATTTCGTCGCCCGAGCACAAGCCTTCCGCAGGTGTGGGGGTGGGCGGCAACTGCATGGCCCAGATCGTGCACGACAACTGCCCGGACCTGCTGGCCTCGGCGGGCGTCATCGTCGAGCACCTGGATGCGCAGGCGGGCAACTGGCAGTTTTCCACCGACAACGGCCTGACCTGGCGCAGCGTGCGCACCGACCTCATCAACCGCCCTGGCTGCATGGGGTTGGCGCTGGACCGCGATGCCCGCCTGCGTGTGCTGCCCTTCAGCGGCCACCGGGTGAGCGGCGTGCGCATCGTGTTCCATACCGTGCAACGCAGCCACGGCCAGGGCAGCGGCAGCTACCGCGCCTATGCTCCGGATGAGCGCGATGGCGGCTCGCGCAGCGTGACGCTGGTGGTGGGGCTGAACGCCATCAATGGCATGCCGCCGGAGGTGAAGGTACCCCGTCCGCGCAACAAGCGCGCACTGGCCCAGTCGGCCCGCGAGCGCGCTGGGGACGGGCTCGGAGGCTCTCTGGCCATGGCCTGACGGCCCGCTTTGCTCCCCCGCCTGCGTGGGGCGCGCAGGGCCGGGTACCCTACTGGCGAGGGGTGAAAAACCGTTTGCGGCGACAATGCCGGTCCTTTTGTTTTTTCACCCCCCGTTTTCGTTCGGTTTTTTCATGTCCAGTATCCAGGTTCGTCCCGCTACGCTTCGCGATGCCAAAGCCATCGCCCAGATCCACACCGTCTCCGCCCAAGAGGCTTACAAAGGGCTGGTGCCAGACGAGCAATTGAAGTCCATGTCTTCCGTCGACAAGCGCCAGGCCTACTGGCGCGAAGCCATCGAATATTGCGAGCCCCAGGTGCAGGTGGCCATCGATGGCGAGAAGATCGTCGGCTTTGTCGGCTATGACCGCTCGCGCGATGAGAAATCCCGCCCCACCACGGGCGAAATCTGGGCCATCTACGCCGCCCCCACCCACTGGAACCAGGGCGTAGGCCTGGCCTTGTGGGATGCCGCCCGTGATGGCCTCCAGGAAGAAGGTTGCACCAATGTCACGGCCTGGGTGCCGCTGCGCAACGAGCGCGCCATCCGTTTCCACGAAATGGCCGGCTTCAAGCAGGAACTCTCCACTGCCAAGACCGCCGTGATCGGTGGCGTCAAGATCGAAGAAGTGCGCCTGAAGCGCCCCATCAACTAAGGCCCCGATGATCGAGTGGAACCACCTGGGCCAGGCCCACAGTGCCCAGTGGCGCTCCGAAAGCAGCGTCCCGCCCCCCCGCCGGGTGGTGACCGCCGATGACACCCTGTCTGCCGATACGGCGTACCGCCTGGCCTGCGAGGGCACGGGCCTGCTTTGGCAGGGCGATTTCCAGAATGCCCGCATGCTGCTGCAGGCGCTGATGCGCCGGGTGGACCGCAAGCCGGCCAAGGCGGCGGCCAAGGCCGCCGAAAAGGCGGCCACGGCCACCCCGGCCCAGGCGTTTCACCTGCACCGCCAGGCGCAGGCCCAGCGCGCGCGGGTGCTGTCGTCGGTCCTGATCCCCCTGGGGTCGGACTACGGCATCGACCTGCGCCGCGCGCCGGACTGGCGCCAAGCCTGCACCGAAGCCTGGGGCCCGGCCAGCGGCGAAAGCTCGGTGGCCACGCTGCGCGAGCTGCTGGGCCTGGTGGGCGCCTACGAATGGCGCAAGAAAGGTGTGGAAATCCCTGCCCTGGGCGAGGGCCCGCACAACCGCATCCACCCCCACTACGGCGTGTTCTCGCCTGTGCGAGGGGAGTACGTGGACCTGGTGGCAAACACTTCATTGCCGTCCACCGCCTTGGCGTTCGACATCGGTGCGGGCACGGGTGTGCTGTCGGCCGTGCTGGTGCGCCGCGGCGTGCAGCGCGTGGTGGCCACCGACCAGGACCCGCGCGCCATGGCCTGCGCGCTCGACAACCTGAAGCGCCTGGGTGTGCTCGACCGGGTGGAACTGCTGCAGGCGGACCTGTTCCCTCCTGGGCGGGCGCCGCTGGTGGTGTGCAACCCCCCCTGGGTGCCTGCGCGCCCGAGCTCACCCATCGAGCATGCCGTGTACGACGAGGGCAGCCGCATGCTGCGTGGCTTCCTGGCGGGCCTGGCGGCCCACCTGGAGCCAGGCGGCGAGGGCTGGCTGATCCTGTCGGACCTAGCCGAGCACCTGGAACTGCGCCCGCGCGAGCAATTGCTGGCCTGGATCGCCGAGGGCGGGCTGCGCATCCTGGGTCGGCACGACGTGCAGCCACGGCATGCCAAGGCCGTCGACGCCGGCGATGCCTTGCACACCGCACGCTCTGCCGAGGTGACTTCCCTCTGGCGGCTGGCGGCCATCGGCTGAACCCAGGCCCTGCGGCAGCAGCCGATTACACCGGGGACGGTGTGCCCGCAGGTTCCTGGGGCAGCAGCTGGTCCATTCGGTCGCGGATGGTTTGGGCGCGCTCGGGCCCGGCCATCTGAGTCACTTCATCCAGAAGGGCTTCGCCCACGTCGAGCATGCTGGAGCGGTCGCGCGCACCGCGCAGGGCCTCATGGAACTGCCGGGCCAGGGCAGGGTCTCGGCGCGCGAACATGCGCTCGCAGATGTCGAACAGGTACATGCGCGTGCCTGCCAGCGAGCGCAGCGCATCGCTGGGCAACCCTGCAGGCGGTGCGGTGGGGGGCTCGGGTGTTGTCACTGCAGCCGCTGCAGGCGTGGGCAGCGGCGCTTCGGGCAGGGTTGCCGGGCCGGTGAGGTAGCCCTGGCGCATGAGGTTGTCCACGATCTGCGCGCCGATGCCGTTGTACATGGCCTGCAGGTCCGACAGGGATTTGCCGTCGGCCAGCAGCAGCAGCGACCGCTCGCGCAGGCTCAGGGTGCGGACACCGGGCGAGAGTTCCAGGCGGGCTTTGTCGGTTTTTTGGAGCAGCATGGTGAAGGCGCAAGGCAATGACCCACCATTGCAGCACCGGGGCGTGACGCTGTGATGACCCGCCTGCCGCACAATGGCGGGTTGGCTGCGCCCGCATGGCGGGCTTTCTTTCCGTGATTTTTGCTGTGCGATGACCCTGCTGCTTGCCCCGATGGAGGGGCTTCTCGATTTTGTGCTGCGTGACGTGCTCACCCGGGTGGGCGGGGTGGACCGTTGCGTGTCCGAGTTCATCCGCATCACGGGCACGCTGCTGCCGGACAAGGTGTTCCTGCGCTACCTGCCCGAGCTGCGCCATGGCAGCCGCACGCTGGCAGGGGTGCCGGTGCGCGCCCAGTTGCTGGGCTCAGACCCGGTGAGCATGGCCGAGAATGCGTCACGCTTGGCGGCCCTGGGGCCCGAAGGGATCGACCTGAACTTCGGCTGCCCGGCCAAGGTGGTGAATCGCCATGGCGGCGGGGCCGCCCTGCTGCAAGAGCCCGAGCGCATTGCCGCGCTGGTGGCGGCGGTGCGGCGCGCCGTGCCTGCGCATCTGCCGGTCTCCGCCAAGATGCGTTTGGGCTTCAACGACAGCGGCCTGATGCGCGAATGCGCGCAGGCCATGGAGGCGGGCGGCGCCTGCGAGCTGGTGGTGCATGCCCGTACCAAGGCCGACGGCTACCGGCCCCCGGCCTACTGGGAGCAGATACCGGCCATCCGCGCGGCTGTGGCCTTGCCCGTGGTCGCCAATGGCGAGATCTGGTCGGTGGCCGACGCGCTGCGCTGCCGCGAGGTATCGGGCTGCGATGCTCTGATGCTGGGGCGTGGCATGGTGGCCGACCCGGGGCTGGCGCGCGCCATCCGTGCCACGGATGCGGGGCTGCCGGGCTCGGACACCGTGCAATGGGCCGACCTGCTGCCGCACATCGCCGCGTTCTGGCAACTGGTCTGCGAGGACCTGGAGCCGCGCCAGCGCGCGGGCCGCCTCAAGCAGTGGCTGAACCTGATGCGCCGGCGCTTCCCCGAGGGCGAAGCGGCGTACCAGCATGTGCGGACCATGACGGACCAGAGCGCCATCACGGTCTGGGTGGACGCGTTGCAGGACCGCTTCACGGTCTGAATCACAACAGGTGGTCCGGGGCGAGCGGGCCGAGCAGTTGCAGCAGCAGGCGCAGCGGCGCGCTGGCATCGGGCTCGGTAGTGCTGTCCTGCAGGCCGCTGCCCTGCGGCGCATGCCACAGCAACTGGCCGCCTGGCTGCTGCAGTTCCACGCGCCAGGCCAGTTCGCCCAGGGCCGGTTCCAGCCGGGTGGTGATGCGCCGGGACAGCTCGGTGCTGCGGATCAGCAGCGCGATCTCGGTATTCTGCTTTTGCGAGCGCATATCGAGGTTCATGGAGCCGATGGCGACCAGGCGGCCATCCATCACCAGCAGCTTGGAGTGCAGCATGGCGCGCGAACTGCCCACCGAGCCGGTAGGCGAAGAGCCGCTGCCGCCCGAGGAGCCACCCGGGCTGCCGAAGGCACTGGCCAGGCCGGTGAGCTCGCTGCGCATTTCGTAGAGCTCCACCCCCATGGCCAGCAGCTCCGGCCGGTGCCGGGCATAGCCTGCATGGGCAATGGGGGCGTCGTTGGACGCCAGCGAGTTGGTGAGCACCCGCACACGCACGCCACGTTGGCGGGCCTGGGCAAAGGCCTGCTTCATGTCGGGGCCGGGCACGAAGTAGGGCGAGACGATGAGCAATTCGCGCCGGGCCTGGCCCATCAAATGCAGCAGGCCGTCCACCACCGTGTCGCCCTCACCGGCATCGGCTGCGTCGGTGGATGGGAGCAGCGCAGTGCCGCTGGTGGCGGCTACGCCCCCTGCGGGAGGGGCGATGCGCGCGGCCTGCCGGGCATTGGATCCGCTGGCAGGTGCTGCGTCGGGAGATGGAGGGGCGGCGACGCCTTCTGCCGGGATCTTGGCGGGTTGGTCGACCAGTACCACGGCCGGTGCCCAGACAAAGGACACGGCGCCCAGGTCCATGGGCTGGTAGTCCCAGATGCGGCTGCGCTGGGCGCCAACACCGCCAGGGTCGTCCTGGCCCGGGGCTGGCGCGCTGGCGGCAGGGGGCGGTGGCGTGGTGTCAAGGGCCACCCGGCGTTCCCGCTCGGCAACGTCGGCCGCTTCGTACTGGCTGCGCATGGTGTCCAGTTCCTCGCGCGTGACCAGGGACTGCACGGGGTAGGCGCGCTGGTTGTTCCAGTAGTGGTCGAAGCTGCGCGAAAGATCCTGCACGATGGGCCCGGCGGCCAGCACGTCCAGGTCCACGAAATTGCCGGCATCGGCGGTGCCGAAGTAGGCGTCGCCCAGGTTGCGTCCGCCAGTGACGCCCATGGCGTTGTCGGCGATGAAGAGCTTGTTGTGCATGCGCTGCTGGGCGCGCGAAAAATCGGCCACGGCGCTGAACATGCGGCCCAGCGTGGAGCCGCGCGCGCCAGTGAGCGGGTTGAACATGCGCATCTCGATGTTGGGCACGAAGGCCAGGCGCATGACCTGCGCATCGCGCCCGGCACTGTGGAAGTCATCGAGCAGCACCCTGACCCTGACCCCGCGTTCGGCGGCCGACACCACGCCCTTGAGCAGGCGCTCGGTGCTGGCATCGGCGTGGATGGCGTAGTACTGCAGGTCCAGTGTCTTCTTCGCCGCTTCCACCAGCGCCAGGCGGCTGCTGTAGGCCGCCTGGGGTCCGCCCAGCAGCAGAAAGCCCGAAGGGTGGCGTGCACCTGCAGCCTGCCGGTTGGCCTGCACCAATTGCCCCAGCAGCGTGCCGGCAGGGGAGGCGAGGGCCGTGGATTCGGTGCGGGCCACGTCCTGGGGCAGCCCTGCGCAACCGGTGGCCACTGCCACGGTGAGCGTGGTGACCAGGGCCATCCAGCCGTAGCGGGCAGTGGCTGCAAGGTCTTTGAGGGCAATGGGGGTGCGCATGGGAGGGGGCCTTCTGGATACTATTGAAGGTATAGCCTGCGGCCCTGGTGCCCGCTGTCGGACGGCGCGCCGAAACGTAACGCTGTGTGAACGGTGCGGCCGCCCGGTCGTTGCTTACCAGCTCACTTCGCGGTCCGGCGTGGCGCTGATCTTGTGGATGGAAAGGTCTGCGCCATCGAACTCCTCTTCCTGCGACAGCCTGAGGCCCACAGTGACCTTGAGGGCCCCATACACCACCAGCCCGCCCAGGACGGCCCAGACCACGCCCATGCTGGTGCCGATCAGCTGTGCGCTGAAGGCCACCCCGCCCAGGCCGCCCAGGGCCTTGCTGCCGAAGATGCCCGCCGCCAGGCCGCCCCAGGTGCCGCACAGCCCATGCAGGGGCCAGACGCCGAGCACGTCGTCGATCTTCCACTTGTTCTGCGTCAGCGTGAACAGCAGCACGAAGATGGTGCCGGCAATGGCGCCCGTGACCAGGGCGCCCAACGGGTGCATCAGGTCGGAGCCTGCGCACACGGCCACCAGGCCGGCCAGCGGGCCGTTGTGCACGAAGCCCGGGTCGTTCTTGCCCAGCACCAGGGCAGCCAGCGTGCCGCCCACCATGGCCATCAGCGAATTGACCGCGACCAGCCCCGAGAGCTTGTCCACCGTCTGCGCGCTCATCACGTTGAAGCCGAACCAGCCGACCACCAGAATCCAGGCCCCGAGGGCCAGGAAGGGGATGTTCGAGGGGGGGTGGGCCGAGATGGCGCCATCCTTGCGGTAGCGGTTGGCGCGCGAGCCGAGCAGCACCACGGCGGGCAGGGCGATCCAGCCGCCCACGGCGTGGACCACGACCGAGCCGGCGAAGTCATGGAACTCTTCGCCGGTCAGCGACTTGATCCAGGCCTGCACGCCGAAGTGCTGGTTCCAGGCGATGCCCTCGAAAAACGGGTAGACGAAGCCGACGATGACCGCGGTGGCGATCAACTGCGGCCAGAATTTGGCCCGCTCGGCAATACCGCCCGAGACGATGGCCGGAATGGCCGCCGCGAAGGTGAGCAGAAAGAAGAACTTGACCAGCGAATAGCCGCTTTGCTGGACCAGGGTGTCTGCCCCCACGAAGAAATGCGTGCCGTACGCCACGCTGTAGCCCACCGCAAAGTACACCACCGTGGACACGGAGAAGTCCACGAGGATCTTGACCAGCGCATTCACCTGATTCTTTTTGCGGACCGTGCCCAGCTCCAGAAAGGCGAACCCGGCATGCATGGCCAGCACCATGATTGCCCCTAGCAGAATGAACAAGGCGTCCGTGCCCTGTTTGAGTGCTTCCATACCATCTCCACGCGTTTGTTTGATCTGTTTTGGTGCGTCTCACTGCGGAATGCAATGATTGCACCAAAATTAAGCAAAAAATGCGCCAGGATGTGGCATGCATCACCGGGGTGGTGCTGGGCTGTTTTGGTGCGTGGGGCCGGGTATGGGCCGATGGGGTCGGCTGGTCAGAAGCTATCGCGCCCCTGAACCCGGGCCACGATGCGCAGATCGGGCCCGATGCGCTCCACCGAAACGTAGTCGAGCGCGGTCCCATCCGCCAGTGTTTGCAAAGGCGCTGTCTGGGCCATGCCCAGGCCCGGCCCGAGCAGCCGGGGGGCCAGGTAGAGCAGCATTTCATCCACCAGCCCTTCGCGCAGAAAGGAGCCGTTGAGCTTGTGGCCTGCCTCCACATGCAGTTCATTCACGCTGCGCCGGCCCAGGTCCTTGAGCATGGCGCCCAGGTCCACCTTGCCCTGCGGGTTGGGCAAGCGGATCACCGTAGCCCCTCGGCCCTCCAGGGCCGCTTTTTTCGCGGCATCGTCGCTTGCGGTGTAGATGAGGCAGGTGCGGCCCGGCACGGAGAACAGGCGCGCCTCCAGCGGGGTCTGCAACTGGCTGTCCACGATCACCAGGTGCGGCTGGCGCAGCGTGGTGACCTCGCGCACGTCCAGGCGCGGGTCGTCGTCGAGCACCGTGCCGATGCCCGTGAGCACGGCGCAGGCGCGGGCACGCCAGGCATGGCCATCGGCGCGGGCTGCGGGCGAGGTGATCCACTGGCTCTGCCCGCTGGCCAGCGCGGTAGTGCCATCCAGGGAGGCGGCGGTCTTTACCCGCACCCAGGGCGTGCCGCGCACCATGCGGCTGAAAAAGCCGATGTTGAGTTCGTGCGACTCTTCGGCGCCTGGCCCCACGACCACCTCCACGCCGGCCGCGCGCAGGCGCTCAAAGCCCTGGCCGGAGACCAGCGGGTTGGGGTCGGCAATCGATGCCACCACCTTGCCGATCCCGGCGCCGATCAGCGCATCGCAGCAGGGCCCTGTGCGGCCCTGGTGCGAGCAGGGCTCCAGCGTGACGTAGGCGGTCGCGCCACGCACGTCGTTGCCCAAGGCCGCCGCATCGCGCAGCGCCATGACCTCGGCATGCGGGCCGCCAGCATGCTGGGTGAAGCCCTGGCCCAGCACGCGGCCATCGGGCGCGGTAATCACGCAGCCCACGCGGGGATTGGGGTTGGAAAGACAAAGCGCCTGAGTGGCTAGCTCAAGCGCTTGGGTGGTGTGTTGTTGTTCCGAAGAGGTCGCCATGGTGGCGTGCATGCTAGCGCATGCGGGGGCTGTCGGATGGTGATGGGCTCACTTGTTCCAGCATTCGTCCACGGTGAGGGTGGCGGGGGTAAAGGTTGACGCCTTCATGCCTCTTATTCCCGTATTGGTCAGTGTCAAGTCACCGCACCGGTCCGTTGCCTGCGCAGTGCCCACGTCGCGTGTCGCGGTCAGGGTGAAGGCGGCATTGGTCGAGGCCCCCCCCGCGCCATTGCCAATGGAGATGGTGTAGCGTTTGATCGCGTCACCGTCCCAAGTCAGTGTGGTGGGCAGCGATGTCGGATAAACGCCAGTGGCCGTAGAAGCGCGCTCAAGCCATTGTTGTGCCTGCAACAGACCGGCCCGCGCGTCCGCACGGTGCCCCCGTCGCACGTATTCGGCATAGCTGGGGTAGGCAATCGCAGACAGAATGCCCACGATGGCCACCACAATCATCAGTTCTATCAGCGTAAAGCCATGCTGCTTTTTCGGCAGATGTCGGGTCATGGTGTCGTCTTTCTCACTTCACTTGGCGCCACGTGGGCCGCAGCGATTGTTCGGGCATGCGGTTCAGTTCTTCGGGCTTCGTTGTACCGTCGTTGCCAGTCAGCTCAAGAATCCGCTTGCCTTTGGTAATCAGCATAGGGGTGCCAGTGCTGACGGCAGCACGGGACACGTTATTGTCGGTTGTTGCGCTGTATACACCATCGCTGTTTGAGTCCACCAACTGCACCTGGGGCCGCTTGCCATCCATGATGTTGAGCAAGGTGCGGAACTGGGTACCCGGCGCCGTACTTATTTCAGTGGCGGTGCAACTTTCGTTGGCTGCGCCGCCACTGCTGGCGGTTTGGGTACCTGCAGGATTGCCGGAATACACGGCCAGAATATTGGAACCGTCAAAGAACTGCATGGGCTCAAGCAGGCGCTCACCTTTTGTGGGGAGATCCAGGTACCAGCCGTTGTAGTCTTTCCAGTTGCTGGTTTTCAGTTCTTCAGTGGCATCAATGGTGGCATAACCCCCGCTGACGACAGTGATGCTTTGCTTGGCCAACTTTGCGGTGGCAATGCCTACACCCAAGTCTTTGGGCGCGGGGATGCAGGTGGTGCCGGGGCAAGTTCCGCCACCAGGGTGTACTTCCAGGTGTGTACCGCTCTTGCGGTACCGGGTGTTGTCCAAAACGGAATACAGCGTTTGAACGTTCGGGGTGGCGGTAGCATTGGCATCGCGGTCGTCTGCTGTCACATTGCGGCCCGTACCAAAGGCCACCATCAGGCCTCCGACGGCCACGTCCTTGGCGCTCGCGCCGCTGCCAGTGGTCATCAAGCGGTCATTGGCGCGCACGATGGGCGGTGCCGTGATGGGCTGCGCTTGGTCACGCGCGCCGCCCCCCCACTTGGGTCCCTGGGCTGTGAACAGTGGTTTGTTGGTGCCAAAGGCCACTTTCCAGTTGCTATCAACGTCGCTGGTCAAGTCAAACTTCCACATGTTGCCCAGGTTGTCGCCTGCATAGACCACATCCACGCGGCCATCTCCGTCCAAATCTACCATGGCCGGGGCTGCCAGGCCATTGTCTTTGGCATTGCCAACTCCTTTGGCATCTGGAGTGGCCGAAACTCTCTTGAGCTCCATGTCATTGTCAAGGTACTGAATCAGCAGCACCGGGCGCTCGTTGTAGCTGTTGTAGCCATTGCCCATCACCACGGCCCAACGGTTGTTGTTCATGCGTGTGATTTGCGTGGTCTGCTGCGAATTGGTGGGGCTGAGCACCGGCGGCGCAACAATGTTGCCGATGTCTTTGTCTTCCTCCACCACTTTGGTGCAAGCGGCTTTTTCAACGGTGTCGGTAATGATGCTGCAATTGGGTGCCACTTCCAAATTGCCGCGAGTGCGGTCACGTTTAACCAAGGTTTTTGCTGTGACTGGGGCAGTGGGTGTTTCAGCGGTGGCAAAGCTGGCGGGGTCGGTTACATCCAGGACAAAATAACCCTTGCCACCTGCGCCCAAGCTGCTCGCCAGCATGGTGGCCCAGCCACCAGTCAATTGCACATCCCCCGTCATGGGAGAACCATCCACAAAATACTGGTGGACATAGCTTGGATTGGCAAGTTTTTTCAGATCCCCAATCACGCCGCGGGGGACATAGGCAATTTTTTCTCTGCCGTCCAGGGCCGAAAAGCCATGCAACATCCCGTCGTTGCCACCCACATACAGCATGGGCGTGCGTGACTTGTAGGTATTGGCAAAGGCACCGTAACCACTGACCGAAGAGCTGCTTGCGGGGGCGCCTGTGTACCAAATTTTGGAATTCACGATATCGCCCTGGCGGCTTTTGCGTTCGCGGAAGGGCTTTGCGGCTGGGTAGCTCTCTGGTTCGGCTGTTCCCTCCAGGGCCCGGTTGCCGCGGATATAGCCGAGTACATTGCTGCCTTTGGTATAGACGGTAGCGGTGCTATCGCTGTCCTCTTTGCCCAGCAGTGCTTTTTGAGGGCTGCTGAGGTTGCTTTCGTCAGTCGCCCATTTGAACGACACCCCTCCTTTGGGCGCCGTGCTGCTCCACTTGTCGCTCCAACTCAAAATCAATCGATTGTTGAGGTCGGCAGCGGTTATGTCGTCCAGTCGGTCGGCCGTGGTCTTTCCATCCCAGTCTTTGGTGGGGTCGCCAAACTTCTTGCATTTTTTGTCAGGATCGGCTGCGGTTGGACAAGGAACTTCGATCTCTGCCGCAACTGGCGAGGCCTGCACCCAGCCCTTCCAAAACTGTTTGGGACTGTAAACCGAAGCAAAAGTACCCACGTTCTGTTGAGAGACATTGGCGCCAGATGCTGTGCCGCTGCCACTGACCTTGTCTGGCAAGGGTGCGGCCTCCTCGTTAATCTTGCCGATAATTTCTTCAAAGGC
>NZ_JAUZDX010000032.1 GCF_030704685.1 Acidovorax sp. A1169 | reverse complement strand
GTTCGAACGTCATTGCCCGTGGAGTAGGCATGAACGAAATGAGAGTTACGCGCCCATGTTGCTAAATGCGGGGGCGACCGGCAGCATCTGCGTCGCTCGACACGCCCGGAACGGATGGCCTGCCAGGAGTCGGTCCAGTCGGCCTCCATTGCTACGCTGTGATCCATTTTTTGGATGAGCAGGCGCTGCGGGCTCAAGGTAGCACCCGTGCGAGCTATGCCAAGCCGGATCTGAATGCAGCGATTGCATTTGGGCTTGCAGACCTGCAAGCGATCCGGAAAGGCGAAGGTCACTCTGGGAGGAAAATTATCACCGCCTTGATGGCATATGGATGCGGTTGATGATCTGTCAGCCGGTCGCCACAAAGCGATCCGTGCGAGCTGCCTCGAGCACATGGCCCAGATGCGAGTCCAGACACTCAATGGGGGAGTGGTTGGCCAGGAAGACATTCGGCGCCACAAACCAAATTGCAAGCCCCCAACCATCAAAGATGTCCCCCAACTCGGCGACGACTCGACGCGGTCCGGTGGCAAGCATCAGCCCAGGAAAATTGAACTGAAACATCGGTATCCACGTCGCATGACACCACCGGAGTCCGAATATTTCACCCGCAACAAACATGTCATTAACCTCGCAGCTACGTCCGTCGGATCGAACGAAACCATGCTGTGTAATGCTGTGCAGGCGCGAAAGGCCTCCGTACGCCCGGTAGGCGTTCAGCAGTTCTATGAAAGCGCCATCCTGTTTCGAAACAGCACCAGGCGCAGCCGACGCGCGTGCTACCGCAGGTGCCCAATCGCGAGCACAGAGTTCAAGCGTTGTCTCGGAAAAGGGGGATACCGCGCTATCTGTTGATTCGGCGTGACCATGAGTCTTTGTGAATAGTGATAGGGGGCGCAAAGGTCTGTGCATGTGGAATCTCCAATAGCCAAGCATCCGACCTACCGCAGCTGTTCGTCTGTTCGATGTCACACGCATTGGCCAGAGTGCCAAGCTTTCAGGCTACCGCACCACACAATGCTTCTGCGACTGCAATGACTACCATTGCACTGCGCCCAAGAATGGGCCACGCCACGTTGGGTTCCACACATGCCCGAGTTCCGGACACAACCTTTATTCAATTTTGGCAGCAGGTGCGGATCTCCCGCCTCTTGCCCAGGCACGGAGCGCCCACTTGCGAAGCTCGCTAAACCACAGCACGCCACTGGCCATCAGAATGCAAACGCCCCACTGCGCCAGCGAAAGAGGTTTCGTGCCGAAGGCTCGGTTGAGAAATTCGAGGTGGACAACACCCACCTGCAGCATTACCGAGAGCGCCACCGTGGCCCACAACCATCGGTTGGCAAACAGATCGTGGAACGCGCTGCGTGTCTCCGAGCGAGCGTTGAAGCAGTTGAAGAGCTGAGACAGCACCAATACGTTGAAACCGGCTGTACGGGCGCGGGACAAGTCCTCATGGCCCTCCACCAGCCCGCCCGGCAGGAACATGTCGATGGTCAGCAGGGTGACCACCGCCATGACGATACCGATGCCGGCGATGCCAGCCCACATCTGGGCGTCGATCATGCGCACTCCCCGCTGACGCGGTCGACGCACCATCATGTCTTCTGCGATGGGGTCCACGCCCATAGCCAATGCCGGCCCTGCATCGGTAATCAGGTTGATCCAGAGAATCTGCGTGGCGAGCAACGGTAGCACCAGGTCATTGCCAGCGCTGCCCGCGTCAAGCGAACCTGACTTCAATCCGATGATGCCTGCACCCATCACGCCCAGGAAGACGGTGAGCACCTCGCCAAGATTAGATGAGAGTAGGTAACGCAGGAACTTGCGGATGTTGTCGACCACACCGCGGCCCTCGCGCACTGCATCGACGATCGTTCCAAAGTTGTCGTTGGCGAGGATCATTCGCGCCGCTTGCCTAGTTACCTCGGTTCCGGTGATGCCCATGGCGATGCCGATGTCCGCGGCCTTCAGCGCCGGCGCGTCGTTGACGCCGTCACCCGTCATCGCCACCACTTCGCCGCTATCCTGCAGCGCACGCACGATTTGCAGCTTGTGGCGAGGTGCAACACGAGCGAAAACCGAAGTTTGGCGTACAGCTTCGCCGAAGGCTGGCTCGCCGAGCGCAGCCAACACGTCGAGTTCGGTGCCGGTAAGGGCCTTCGAATCCGCAGTCACGATGCCCAGATCCTTCGCGACGCGCAGCGCCGTGCTCGGATGATCGCCCGTTATCATGATGACCCGAATACCGGCGGCATGCGCCTGTTGGACCGCCACCGCCACCTCAGGTCTCGGCGGGTCGATGATGCCCACAGTGCCGACGTAGATCAGCCGCTGTTCCAATTGTGGGCCAACTTCCACGCCTTCGCCCGCATCGAGTTGCCGGTAGGCCACCGCCAGCGTCCGCAGGGCAGCGTCGGCCAATGTGGTAACGTCGGCCGCGATGCGCTGGCGCATGGTGTCGTCCAGATTAACGGTGGCACTGCCGATACGCAATTGCGTGCACCTCGCAAGCAGCACCCCAGGAGCGCCTTTGGCGATCAGCACAAGGCGTTCCCCGTGGTCGTGGTCGGATTCGATCGTAGACATCATCCCGCGGGCCGAAGTGAACGGAATTTCGCCAATACGGGTGAATCGCTTTATACGGCGGGCCGTGCCGCCTAGCTTATGCTCGGCTACGAGGAAGGCCGCCTCTGTCGGATCGCCATCAATCTTCCAGCCACCCCCCTCGGCCTTTCGCAATACTGCATTGCCGGCTAAGCTGCCTCCGCTTAGCACGGCCACGTTCTCGGCGTACTGTGCACCCGGCTGCAACGCGGCTCCAGCTAGCTGTACCTGGCCCACAGGGGCATAGCCAACCCCCGTTACGTCGCTGATACCCGACGCGGTGACGATACGAACGATCGTCATCTCGCCACGGGTCAGCGTTCCGGTCTTGTCGGTGGCGATGATCGAGGCCGATCCGAGCGTCTCCACCGACGTCAAATTCTTGACAATGGCATGGCGCCGGACCATGCGCTGCACGCCCAGTGCCAACACGACAGACAAGATGGCGGGTAGGCCTTCGGGCACAACTGCCACGGCCAGCGAAACCCCTAGCAGCAACACGCTAACGACATCTGCCGCCGCGCGCACATGCTCTGTGATTAGGATCGTGGAAACAACTGCCACGGCGACCACTACGGCCGCCAACCCCATCACTCTCCCGATATGGGCTACTTCCACCTGAAGCGGGGTCGGCTTATCAGCAGTCTCATCCAACATGGTCGCGATAGCGCCGACCTCGGACTGCATGCCGATGGCAGTGACCACGGCCCGGCCGTGGCCCTGAGCCACCGATGTGCCCCTGTAGACCATGTTCAGCCGGTCGCCCAGGGCTGCAGTGGCGTTCAGGGCCGCTGCGTCTTTCGGTACCGGCTCGCTCTCGCCCGTCAGAGAGGCTTCGAGCAAGAGTAGGTCTGAGGCCTCGGTTAAGCGCGCGTCTGCACCCACCGCGTCGCCTTCGCCCAGCACCAGCAAGTCTCCCAAAACCAGGGCTGCACTGGGGATACCCAGGAGCAAGCCATCGCGCACCACCCTGGAGCTGGCCCGAGTCATGCGCGCAAGCGCTGCGACAGCGCTTCGGGCCTTGGCCTCCTGAACCCAACCCAGTGCGGCATTGATCACGACGACCACCGCGATGACGATAGAGTCCATCGGCCAGCCGTGGCGCCCGTCGAAAGCCCACGCAGCCAGGGCAACGGCAGCCGCAACCAGCAGCAGGTAGAGCAGCGGGTCCTGTAGCTCGGTCAGAGCATGGCGCCAGGGAGGCACGGCAGGCAGAGCGCGTAATTCGTTGGCCCCGTCGCGTGCAAGCCGACGGGCGGCTTCGGCAGCCGTCAGACCGAGTGCAGGGTCTGTCTTGCAATCGGCCTTGAGCTGACCAATGTCCGCCATGGTGGAGTGCCACGGAACATCGCGTTTGGTAGCAGCCTTGTTGCTCAAGGCCGAAGCCCCAGGCACCAAAGTGTTCGTTGGCTGCACAGTCTCGAGTGCTAGTGTCTCTTGCAGTTCGGGCGAGGCCGTGCCAGCCTGATCCTCCCCTGGCGGTGCAACCCTGGTTGTAATCATGAGTTCTCCTGCCGAGGTCGTCCTGCGGCCGCAATGCAGCCGTCGATCATCTCAATTGTCCTGTCACACCGCTTAGACAGCGCCACGTTGTGCGTCACGAACAGCACCCTCTTCTCGAACAATGCGCCATCGATGCCGGGCGCCTTTGAGGCTTATGGGCAAGTGTTGGCTGGTGCCGTCGATGAGTTGCTCGCAGTTGTTCATGTCCGATCCTCGTGACAGTGCGTTGGTCGCGAAGAGGGATCAGGCCAACTTCAGCGCGGCCAGCACATCAGCCGGGCGGATCGGCAGGTGACGCAGCCTTACCCCCACCGCCGCGAAAATTGCGTTGCCGATGGCCGGCCCCACGACGGTGGTGGCGGGTTCGCCCAGCCCGGTGGGCGGCGCCGTACTGGGGATGAATGCGATTTCCATGCTCGGGACGTCGCGCATGCGCAGCGGGGTGTAGGTGTCCAGGTTGGTGTCGCGCACCTGACCGTTGGCAAAGGCAGTGCCCTCGAACAAGGCCATGCTCAGGCCCCACAGCGAGGCGCCTTCAACCTGCGCCAGCGCGCCGTCGGGATGGACAATAGTGCCAGCGTCTACGACCACGGTGAGTTTCTGGACCTTCACGACGCCACTGGAGCGGTCAACACTTACGCGTGCTACGCAGGCACACCAGGTCGGCATGTCGCGCTCCTGGCCAAACGTGGTTGCCAGCCCGAGGCCGGTTCCCGCGGGCATCTTAGCGCCCCAATCAGCCATGTCGGCGGCGCGCTGTAGCACCAGGGCCTGTCGTGCTGCACCGTCCCTGCCGTTTTTGCCATTGCCCCCGAGCAGGCGCAGGCGAAAGGCCAGCGGGTCCATACCGGCGGCGCGCGCGGCTTCGTCCATGAAGGACTCCAACGCCCAGTTGGTCCACCCCGGCCCCACGGAGCGCAGCCAGCCAGGGCGAAACGTACTGTTGGCCAGGTCGTTGGAGATGGCCCGCACGCGCTGTGCGCCTACTGAATACCAATGGTCCGCCCCCGAGATAGCAAATGGGTCGTAGGGTTCGCCGTTCCTGCCTTTGGGCATGAACGACGGCACCATCACTTGCGTGGGCCACCCAGCGCTAGCGTGGTGCTGCATGGCGGTGACGTGGCCGTTGGCATTGAAGGCCATGCGCAGGCGCTGCACTGAAGGCGAACGCGGAGAGTCGAAGCGCACATCGTCGGCGCGGGCCCACAGCAGCTTCACCGGCCGACCCAAGGCTTTTGCGGCCAGCGCGGCAGGCACCGCGTAGTCACCGTTCAGGCGTCGGCCGAAGCCGCCGCCGAGCAGGTAGGTGCGCATCACCACTTGCGTCTCGGCCACACCCAGCGCCTTGGCTAGCGTGGGCAGGATCAGCGATTGCCACTGGTTGCCGGTGTGGATCTCCCAGACGCCGTCCTTATGCAAAGCCAACGCGTTGAGCGGCTCGAGTTGAAAGTGCAGCACCGTGGCCGTCGTGTACTTGCGCTCCAGAGTGGACCAAGCAGAGCTGAAGGCAACATCGACGCCTGCGTCCTCCACCACCAGTGATCCCCCCGCCGCGTCGGTCACCAGCGCCAGCCCGCGCGCCTGGATGTCGGCCTCTGACACGGCGACCGCCGGGCTGGTGGTCCATTCGACCTTCACGAGGTCGGCTGCGCGGCTGGCCGCGAAGAAGGAATCGGCGCACACCACCACCCACCCCGGCACGGTGCCCGAGGGGTCGTCAAGCACCAGGCTCTTCAGGTACCCCGGGATGACCAGCGCCGCGCTGTCGTCCACGGACGTGACCTTGCAGCCGTTGCGCGTGGGCGGCAGCTTAGGTCGGGCGTAGACCATTCCGGGCACACGTGCGTCCAGGCCATAGCGTGCCGCTCCGGTGGTTTTGCTAGGTATGTCGATGGCGGCCGTCGGCAGGCCGATCAGGCGGCGCTGGCCTGCCGGCTTGATAGGCAGGGCCTTCAGTTCCTCGGCGCTGTAGCTGCGGGATAGCTGACCATTACGCACGATGTCGGCATAAGTCACAGACTTTCCGGCACTTCTGACAACGCCGTTGCGCGCTGTGCACGTGGCCGGGAGTACGCGCATCAGCTTAGCGCCTTCCTCGATCAATGCTATGCGTCCCGCTGCGCCTGCCTGGCTGAGTTGCGGGAAGCTCTGCCACACCGACCAGCTGCCACCGGTTACCATGGTCCCCCATTTTGGATCTGTGTCGGCGTAGTGCAGCCGCACCGAAGTCCAATCGACCTCCAGTTCATCAGCCACGATGCGTGCCAGGGCCGTGCCCACGTGCTGGCCCATCTCGGCGCGGATGATGTGCACGGTGACGACTCCCTCGCGGTCAATGGCGTACCAGAGGGTGGGCTCGAAGGAGGCGCCCGAGTGGTCGGCCGCGATACCGGTCGCGTCCGTGGCTGCCAGCCCCGATTGTGCCTGCAGGAAAGCCATGGCGAACCCAGCGTTGGTCACGCTGATGAGGAAGCCGCGCCTCCTGAGCCCAAGCGACGGCCCTTGGCATTCATGCATGGGGTGCTCCCCCCCGTACCTCCGCGGCGGCGATCTTGATCGCCTGGCGGATGCGCACATAAGCCATACAGCGGCAAAGGTTGCCGTTCATCACCGAGTCGATGTCATCGTCGGTCGGCTGCGGGAAGCGCCGTATCAGCACGGCTGCCTGCATGATCTGGCCCGACTGGCAGTAGCCGCACTGCGGCGCTTGGGTCTGCACCCAGGCCTTCTGCAACGGGTGCTGGCCGTCACGTGACAGGCCCTCAATGGTTGTGATATCGGCGCCCGCCACCGCACTGAGCGGCGTGACGCAGGAGCGCACCGCGTGGCGCCCGAAGTGAACAGTGCAGGCGCCACACAGTCCGATGCCGCATCCAAACTTGGTGCCGGTCAATCCGACCTCGTCGCGAATAACCCACAAAAGGGGCGTGTCGGGGCTGGTCGTCACGGACAAAGCCTTTCCATTGAGCTGGAAGGTGGTGGTGGTCGAGGCAGTCATTGGATGGTGATGTGGGGTGGCCGGCGTGCTGCAATGGCGGCGGGTAGCCCGGGCCAGGCAGGTTGGTCGCTGCGCGTGCTGCGCAGATAGGAGGCCAGTTGGGCGATGTCGGTATCGCTCAGCGCAGTGGCGAAGCCGGGCATGTACGGCCCTGGCACACCTGGGTTGCCGACGCCATACAGCACGGTCTGGATGAAATTGGCGGGATCGCTTGCAGCGATGGCCGTACTCAATGCTAGGCTACCCTGCACGGCCGGTGGCCGCATAGGCGGACTGTAGTGGCAGGAAGCGCATGCCGATAGATAAAGGTTGGCGCCTGACTGGGTCTCCTTGCCCACATCGACCAGCCTTCGTGACTCGGCCAGTGCCAGTGCGGCCGCGGTACCTGCCGCCCGAGCGGCCGAGCCATTGCCGTCGGAGAAGTAGATTGCCAGGGCCATCACGTCGCTGTCCGGCAAGCGCGCAAGACCATCGTGCACGACGCTGGCCATTGCGCCGGCCGCCACGCCATGCCGCTCCGATTCGCCGGTGCGCAGGTAGTCGTATAAGTCCTGCTGCGACCATGCCACGGGGGCGGGGTTGGTGGCATCCAGAGGCGGTGCCAGCCAGCCATCAAGCGGCGCTCCGGCATAAGCTGCGTTGAGCTGCTCGGCGCCGAAGCGGTTGCGAGGCGTGTGGCAGGCGGCGCAATGGGTGATCCCCTCGGCCAAATAGGCACCGCGGTTCCAAGCTTCGCTCCTGGCAGCGACGTTGCGGTAGGTGCCAGGGTCGAAGAACAGCAGCTTCCAGCCGGCCTGCAACGCTCGCAAATTTAGCGGGAACTGGATCGTGTTCACTCGGTCGGGTGCATGGACCGCAGGGCGTGTCATGAAAAAGGCGTATAGCGCATTCACGTCCTCGTCGCCAAGCTTGGCGAAGTGCGTGTAAGGGAAGACGGGCAGCAGGTGCGAACCGTCACGCGCCACCCCCTCGCGCATGGCGCGGGTGAACGCGGCCTGCGACCAGTTGCCGATGCCGGTCACCGGGTCTGGCGAAATATTGGTGCTATAGGCCAGGCCGAAGCCAGTGTCCAGACCCAGGCCGCCGCCCCATGCGGGCCCGCCCGCGACCGTGTGACAGCCGGCGCAATTGCCAGCCGCAGCGAGTTGGGCGCCAAGCGCGACCAAGGCCGGAGCGAAGCGCCCAGCTGGCGGGGGCGGTTCCGGTGTCAGGGCAGGGCGCCAGGCGACGGTGAAGCAGCTCAACAGCAGTAGCACGAGAAAGCCGATGGCAATGGGCAGGCGCATTGACATTCTGGGTCCCGCTACCGCATCGTCGTTACAAGCGCATCGAACTGCGAGTGAAGCGACTGGCTATACGGCATCGCCGGTAGCACCTCTTGCGAGATGCGCTGCGGCGTCCAGGCTACCACCCATGACGGGTCTGCCCGTGGGATCGACATCCGGCCGACGGGCATGCCATTGTCTCGGATCAGCAAAACAGCGTTGGCCAGTGAGCGGATGCCTACGCCGACGAAGCCGGCCTTGCGTGTCGAAGTCATGTTGAACGCCTCCCGATAAATGCGGTTATGGATTCCAAGGTAAACGCAGCCCGCCCGCTGGTCTGTGCGCTGGGCAACACGGCGCGGCCCTGCGCCCCGAGAACCTGGGTGCGGCAACAAACAGACGAGCGCCGATGAATGCGCGAGGCTGCAGGTAGGCATAGAGCCGACAACCCATCCAAGGACACTTCATGAATAAACCAAGCGCAGAGAAAGTGCGGGAACTTGAAAGGCGGCGAGAGGCTCCTCTAGTGACGCCGACTGACCTCAAGGGTGATGCGACGCGTGATATCGCCGCCGCAATGAACGGCATCCTGGCCGACGTGTTCGCGCTATACATCAAGACGAAGAACTTCCACTGGCACATGAGTGGGCCGCATTTTCGTGACTACCACCTGCTGCTGGATGATCAGGCGGACCAGCTTTACGCAATGACGGACCCCATCGCCGAGCGAATACGCAAGGTGGGGGGGACCACGCTGCGATCGATCGGGCATATCGCCCGCACGCAGCGGGTGCTGGACAACGATGCCGAGTACGTCGATCCGCTGGACATGTTGGCGGAGCTTCGCGACGACAGCAAGACGCTTGCGGCCAGTCTTCGGCAGGCACACGAGGTGTGTGACGAACACCGCGACATTGCCACCACCAGCCTGATCGAGACCTGGATCGACGAGACAGAACGGCGCACTTGGTTTCTGTTCGAGGCCAGCCGCAACGGAGGCATCACCGGCCATTGAAGCCGCTCAGGGTTAGGGCCGCCAAGACGTGCTGCGTGCCATCTGCCAAGGCCCAGGGAACGGCATGTTTTAGCGCCTGTTGCGTCACAATGCTCTGTACGGTCTGGTTGGCCGCTATGGCGCCAATTTATGCGTCCTCGCTCGCGACAGGAGTTCGCGATGTTCGTGATGATCGAGAACCACGACCGCAGGAATCCATCCGCTTCGAGGGCGCGCCCTTCCTCGGCCGCGAGGTCACCGGCATGGACAACCTCGAGTGTCGCCTGCGGTGTCCTGTTCTGCCATAGCAATGTAAGCCGATGCGGTGCCGCGGCTTCAGGTGCTCAGGCGTGGATGTATCCAACCACCAACCCACACAAGCGCGGCCAGCGCCACAGCCAGAACCGCGAAGTGCATGCCTAGCCCAAGCGTGGAGGTGCCGCCCGCCAGCATCAGCGCGTGCAGCCCGTCCACCACATAGCTCAACGGGTTCAGGTGGGCAACCACCTGGAGCCATGGCGGCATGATCTCGGTCGGTTAGATCGCATTGCTGGCGAAGAAGAGCGGCATCGTCAGCACCTGGCCGATGCCCATGAAGCGTTCGCGCGTCTTGACGATGCAGGCGGTCATCAGCGAGAAAATGGAGAACAGCGCCGCGGTATTGCCGCCGCGGGTGTCGAGTGGCTGGGGCCATGTCGATGGCGGACGGCGATTTCGTCTCTGTGCGCTCGACAGAGCGTAGATCACAGCTGCGGTCGCCAACCGAAAGGGATCGCGCAAGGGGTACATAGTGGGCGCTGTGATGCTGATGGCCGGCTCTCGGTGGCGGGCATAGGTGACATGCATGTACGCACGCGCACAGACTGGCTGCGGACAACACCGAACAATGGTAAACGTCGTGCGCCTCGGTCGCCGTTTTTCCCTCTGTCCACAGAAAGTAACCCATGAAGACGGATGAAAAATTACAGCGCGACGGCGGTACCGCTTTGGTGGGCCATCGATACTACGGTCAGCCCCCTGCGCCATCTCGGGAGGCTGGTTAGGCCCGAGATGCTCCGGCTCTTCACACTCGAGCATGGGGCGGTGGCTTACCGCGCCGACTTCGCGCTGTACACCTGCGCCACGGCGTCATTGTTTGCCGGACTGCTGTTCTGGAGTCCACATGCGCATTGGCTCCAGAGTTGTGCGCTCGTGACAACCGGCCTGCTGAGCTGGACGCTTGTTGAGTATGTTATGCACCGCTTCATCCTGCATGGGCTGGAGCCGTTTTGCAGCTGGCATGCGGCCCACCACGCGCGCCCCACGGCGCTGATCTTCACGCCTACTCTCTTAAGCGCATCGCTGATCGGTGTGCTTGTATTCATGCCAGCGGTGCTGTGCGGCAGCATCTGGCAGGCCTGTGCGCTGACGCTCGGCGTGCTTGCTGGCTACCTAGCCTATACGGTCACGCACCACGCCACACACCACTGGCGCGCCCGCAGTACCTGGCTGCGTCGGCGCAAGGGCTGGCATGCCCGTCATCACCACTTGACGGGCGGCTGCTATGGCGTGACTAGCGGAATCTGGGACTATGTCTTCTCCACTAATGTTTTCCCGACCATCCGCCAAGCTGAACAGGGACGCCTGTGACGTCAGCCACCTATCCGCCTTCGTTCTCCCAGCGCTAGCGTCCTGGCCCGGCAATACGTGAGCAAATTGTGTGAATCGTGCGATGGCGAGCGGCGCCTTGTGTTGCATGCCCATCCCTGAAGAGGAACGCGCCAACCGCCATCGACACGCTCACCGGCTAGATGAATACGGCGACCGGTTGGTCGAACAACGAGCCACAGGCGAGCGCCGGGAAGAAGAGGATGCAGGCGGCGCCGAATATGGCCAGCAGCGCCCGCAGCCGGCGCTGAGGCCGTTGATCAACCGCGAAATTGAACCCGAGCAGGGACTGGTAGAAGGAGCTGCACAGCGCCGCGCCGATGACGAACAGCAGTGCGAGCCGTGCTGAGGCCGCTTGCTTGACCTGCAGGCCAAGCATGGCCACGTGCAGTAGCCCAGCTAGCACTACGGCGGCCTGGTCGGGACGGGTGCCCCTTGGTGATCATGCGCCTGCTTGAGATCAATCACGCACGCTCCTCGGTGAGAGGTGCGTCTTCGGTGATCTGAGCGGCGTGGGTCCGCCAAGATAAGGATGAGCGGGCGTTTTGCGACACCTCGCCGGAGATGGAAATGACCAGACATCTCAGGACGCCGACGTCTGCCGCACGCCCGGGCCAGCCGACGCCGAAAGTCTATGCGGTTCGACTGCGTGCATCAACGAACAGACAGACGCAGGTGTTCGACAGCAACATGCAGTTCCCATCAGCCTTATGGAGCAATGACGATGAGATCAGATCTGCAAATTCAGCAAGACGTCCACGCAGAACTGCGGTGGGAGCCGTCTGTGCACGCGGCATGGATTGAAGTCTTAGTGAGAGATGGCATCGTTAGCCTGCTGGGTCATGTATGCAGCTACTCCCAGAAGATGGCTGCGGAGCATGCGGTGCAGCGCGTTGCTGGTGTTAGAGCAGTGGCGGTCAAGCTAGAGGTGAGGCTCGAAGCGACTGGCAAGCGACCGGACGACGACATCGCCGTGGCGGCGAAAGATGCCTTGAACTGGACGGCCTTCGTGCCCAAGGACCGTGTCACTCTCTCGGTGTTGAACGGCACAATCATCTTGTCAGGCGATGTGGATTGGGCGTATCAGCGTGTAGCGGCACTCACTGCAGTGCACTACTTGCAGGGCGTCATCTCTGTCGATAACCAGATCACGGTGAAGCCGCGGGTGGCGGTGGACGGGATCCAGAACGACATCGAGGCGGCGTTGGCGCGTCGTGCTCACTCTGATGCGCATGCTATCTCCGTATCGGTCCGCGGCAGTGCTGTCATCCTTACAGGCACCGTGAGCCGATGGGGCGACCGTGAATTGGCGATTCACGCCGCCTGGAGCGCGCCCGGAGTCTATGACGTCGTGGACAACTTGGAGATGGCCTCGTAATGGTGTTTGAGGTGGTTCAGTGCCACTCGCTTCACTCGTTTCTCAACGGGCACCGCTCGCCATCGCCAACACAAAGGGGAACCTCTAAAAACCTCCCCGCCTGGTACCACCCCGGCCAACGCGACAATCACCGCATGAGCAAACCCAAAGCGCAAGCGCGCAGCGCCATCAAGCTGGACCTCTTCGCCGATGCCGCGCGCAAGCACAAGATCGAGACCTTGGGCGATCCCCTGCAGGTCATTGCCCGGCACATTGACTTTGACCATCTGACGCGGGTCATTGATCAACTGCTGCCCAGAGGGGATGCCGCCAGTGGTGGACGTCCGCCGTATCCCACCGCGGTCATGGTGCGCATTCTGATCCTGAAGTATCTCTACAAGCTCAGCGACGAGCAGATGGAATACCAACTGCTTGACCGCATGAGCTACCAGCGCTTTTGCTTGCTGGCCGATAGCGCCAACGTCCCAGATCGCAACACCATCTGGCATTACCAGCAGCGCCTGGGCGTTGATGGCGTGACGGCCCTGCTCCAGGCAGTGGACGGCCAACTGCTGCAGCGCGGCTACCTGGCGCGGTGCGGGCAGATCATCGATGCCACCCTGGTGCCTGCACCCATCCAGCACTTCACAAAACAAGACAAAGAGCAGTTGGATCAGGGCAAGATCCCCAGCGACTGGAGCGAGGCCAAGCGCAGGCAAAAAGACCTGGACGCCACCCATACCAAGAAGCACGGCAAGGGCTACCACGGCTACAAGCTGAGCATCAGCGTGGATGTGCGCCACAAGTTCATTCGCAAGATCACCACCGGCACAGCCAGCGAGCACGACAGCACACACTTTGATGAAGTGCTCGATGGGCACAACACCAGCTTCGATGTCTATGCCGACCGTGGCTACCCCAGCGCACAGCGCAGCGAGATGCTCAAGGTCTTGGGCTATCGCGAGCACATCCAGCGCAAGGCCAAGGCGGGCAAACCCCTGAGCGAATGCCAGAAGGGGCGCAACAAGCGCATTGCCAAAACACGAGCCCGGGTGGAGCACCCCTTTGCCCAGATGCGCCACATGGGCGGCAAGCTCATCCGCACCATTGGCCAGGCACGCGCCACGGTGGCCATGACCATGATGGCGGTTTGCTACAACCTCAAGCGTCTGGCCAAGTTCGTGGACGACGGGGTGGATGCGTTCTACAAGGAAAAGTGCATTCCCTCAAAGACCGAGGTGCCCCTGCAAGGAGCCAATGGGTAAGAAATGGGGTAAGAAATGGGGCAAAAAATGCCAAAAAAGGGGGAAATTGCTCAAAAGATGAGCTAATCCGAAGCGCTCAAGCCGCCTGCGCCTGTGACTGGCTGAAAACAGCAGTTTTTAGAGGCTCCCAAAGGTCTATGCCGGAAAATGAATCATCAAATCAGCTAGATTTTGGCGCAAATGCCTGCGACCCGAGAACGATCTGAAGACTACCCTACATGAGCAGGAAGGCCGCTCCGCCTTCCAGGTCATAGGTCGGCAGGTGGAGTCGTAGAGATCCAGTATTTCTGTCCGATCAAGCGTGCCCGCAAGATCCTGGCTACCCGTGCGCGCTACAACCATTTCCTCGACTATGGCGACGCGTTCGAGAAAAATGCCAACCTGTATGCGTACCTCGTTGCTATCGAAATTATAGTGATAACGACGGATGCTGACTAACAGCCATCACCATGGTGAATGTGAACAAGAAAGTCTTGCTCGGGGGCGCTCATCATTGGTTAGCTATAACTGGCCCGCGAGTCAAGGACTAACACATTGCGGTCCCTGCCGGTGCTTCCTTCCCGTACAGGTATCTGCACCACAGTTCTTGGTAATTGGTGAGTGCCTCGCGTGGCAATCCTCTTGCTAGGCCGAGGCTCTGAAGGTTGTTAGATTTCAGGCCGCAGGTGGATTGGCGTTGTAAATTTGCGAATCCTTCGATATGTGCGGTACCGAACAGTCTTTGCGCGCCTGATATCTATGATGAAAGTAGTCTAAACAACGCTCTTAGGTTACCCCATGCCCAACTCCCTCAAGTCTGTGCATAACCACCTGCTCGCCGCGCTACCGTCGGAGCAGTGGCTCAAGTGGAAGCCTGAACTGGAAAAGATCGATCTCGCGCTTGGTCAGGTGCTGTATGAGTCCGGCCGCGAAATGAGCCATGTTTACTTTCCCACAACTGCCATCGTGTCCCTTCTGTATGTGATGGAGAACGGAGCATCGGCTGAAATTGCCGTGGTAGGAAACGAGGGCATCGTCGGCATATCACTTTTCATGGGGGGCGGCTCCACGCCAAGTCGCGCAGTAGTTCAGAGTGCGGGCCATGGCTATCGACTCAAGGCCAAAGCGATGTATGAGGAGTTCGAGCGTGCAGGGCCGGTGTTACATCTGTTGCTACGTTACACCCAGGCGCTTATCACTCAGATGTCCCAGACCGCCGTTTGCAACCGACACCATACCTTGGACAAACAACTTTGCCGATGGTTACTTCTCAGCCTAGATCGACTCAATGGACCTGAACTGGTGATGACGCAGGAACTGATTGCCAACATGCTGGGTGTGCGGCGCGAAGGCGTAACTGAGGCTGCATTCAAGCTACAAAAGGCCGGGCTCATCAGTTATGCGAGGGGCCATATCACGGTGATTGACCGTCTCGGAATCGAGTCCCGCTCGTGCGAGTGCTATGCGGTTGTGAAGAAGGAATATGACCGCCTTTTGCCGGACTTGATGGCCGTATAGTAGTGTGTGACCAGCCTTAATATTAAAGTCGGTATAAGGTTGATAGAGGGCAGCAAGACCCGTTCATGTTTTCGCGCAAATTGCTGCCATAGCTGAGCCCAAAAGCCCGACACCAAAAGTGACTAGGCATTCGGTTCAGCGATACTGACCCTACTGCGATCTATCTCACTCGTACTCGACAAGCAGTTCGTTCGCTACGTTCCACACACCAGGCGCATTCCAGGCGATACGACTTGCCTCGTCCTTTTGGTACCAGGAGTCAACCGTCCCGGTCAATGTGGCCTTGTGCCCAGAGACCTTGACTTGGATATCCTGGTCTGACACTGACCAATTGCGCCCCAGAGCGCTTTCGATATCTGCTTTTTCAATCGCATCGTCCGTTGGGGACTTGATCTTGATGTTGTTCGAAACTCCGGCAACGCCTTCCAGACTCTTGACGGCCTTGACTGCGGCGTCACTTTGGAATTTCCAAGACAGCTCGCCTTCCAGAGTAACCCATCCCTTTTCGACTTTCGCCTTCACCTTGCTGGAAGGGACCTCCCAGTTCCATTTGAGTGCGTTGACGATTTCGGCGGCAATGTCGTTGTCGTCCTTTTTGGCCCAATTGTTGGGGTACTTGATTTCGATCTTTTCCACCACGGCCGTTACGCCTGCGACCCGCTTCACGGCGTCTTCCGCTTCGGACTTCTTGGCATAGCCATCAACCGTGCCGGTCAGCGTGATCACGCCATCCTTGGCCGCGACACCGATCTGTGAAGCGTTCAATGTAGGTTCCCACTTGAGCTCTGCCATAACGTCCTGTTGCAGTTGTGTATCGGTTTTCATCTTTGATTCCTGAAGTTGGCTTAGTTGAGGATTACGTGGCACTTGCGTTCATCGCTTTTGGCGATTGATCCGCGAGAGTCACCAGTCATCTTGTGTCGCCACAAGGGCTGCGTCTGTTCGTTGCCGAACGGTCCGAGCCGAGTGGTCTGGAAATTCACCCATATTTTTAAAATCTAGGTAGTTAAGTGCGCTTGCGTACAGCAGGCAAAGTGCGTTCGGCCTAGTCTTACGTTTGCTTCGGTCCGCATTTGCGAAAACCCGGTGATTCAGGTCAGCGTTGACAGCTTGCCGACTTCCAACAAACGATCTCTCAAGGAACCATTTGATGACGCATTCTCCATCTCGGTCGTGCTGTGACTTAGTAGCTAGATACTTTTTGGCGGGTCAGGCATTAGTCAACATTAGAGGCTGTCTCAAGCGGTTAATCCTCACTGGCTTGGTGACTGGTTTGATGGCGGGTTTCGCTGGAAATGCAAATTCCGCCACCGCAGAAGACCTAAACGCCGACTCCAAGCAGGCGCTAAAAAGGCTGTACGAGACTAATCCTGCAGCGCAATCCGTTGGCAAGAAGGCTAAGGCGATCCTCATTTTCCCCAAAATCACCAAGGCAGGACTTGTCTTTGGCGGGAGCTACGGAGAGGGTGTCCTGATGAAAGGCGCCAGGTTGAGCGGGTTCTACAACTCGGTCTCAGCGTCGTGGGGATGGCAGGCTGGTGCGGAGTCCTACGGCTACATCGTCTTTCTCATGAGCGACAAGGCGGTGCGTTACCTGAACATGACCAAGGGTTGGGAGCTTGGTGTCGACCCCAGCGTTGTCGTCGTCAACGAAGGTGTCGCCAAGAACCTGTCCACGTCCACCCTCAAGAGAAATGCCTATGCCTTCGTCTTCGACCAGGAAGGTCTTATGGCAAGCCTCAGTATTGAAGGCACCAAGATATCGCGTATTGACCGGTGAGAGGGAAAGACTGGCTGCCTTCCGGCTCAGCGCAGCCTTGAACCGGCCCCGGCGCTAGCGACGCTTTCCCACGGATTAATTTCTCTAGAACGTCATGCAAGTCTGGCCAATGGTTTTGACGCTGGCACCACTCGAGGTGCCTCCACCGACCAAGCTATTTTCCCTCACATCCTTGCAACGAGTCCCATATGAAACCTGAAAATCAGCATCGAACTTCCACCCTGGTGGCAGTCGTGTTCGACCTGCTCAATCCTATTCCTTTCGGCTTCTTCGTTGCTGGATTGATATTCGACATAATTTACACGAAGAGCGCGGATCTGCTGTGGATCAAGTCGGCTGCCTGGTTGATCTGCATAGGACTGTTCTTCGGGGTTGTGCCGCGCCTCATCAATCTTGTTCGTGTCTGGTTTCCCCGTGCCAAGCCCAGCACGGCCCGCGACAGGGCTGCATTTTGCCTGTACCTGCTTGCGGTTGTGGCGGCCATGGTCAATGCCTTGGTGCACAGCCGGGACGCCTATGCTGCCGTTCCGCAAGGCGTATGGCTTTCGATACTGACGGTAGGGCTCCTGATTTGCAGCAACGTACTGGTGACTCTGAAGCAAGCGAACGATGACAATAAGGTACCGGCATGAACAGCAATCAATGGACTGCGTTATTACCTACGGTCCTCGTCGTGGCGCTAAGCGCATGTGGGGAGCGGGCGGTGATCGATCCGCAGAAGCAGATTGGGAACCAACCTGTTCTGCCAGCGGCAAAAAACTTCCTCTTGCCGCCGATGCAGGTCCCCACCGGTGTCGGTTGGCAGGGAGACGCGCGCCCGACGGCAGCCAGTGGCCTCAAGATCGAAAAGATCGCCGACGGCCTGCAGCACCCGCGCCAGCTATTGACACTGCCCAACGGCGATGTGCTGGTCGTCGAGTCCAACGGGCCCAGCACCGAGCCGGTGACTACGCCCAAGCAACTCATTGCTGGCATGGTTAAAAGCCAGTCCGGAAAAGCCGCTAAGGGAGGCAACAGAATCACACTGTTGCGCAAGACTTCAGATCCCAGCAAGTGGGAACAACACGTGTTCCTGGAGCACCTGCACTCGCCGTTCGGGGTACAGCTGATTGGACAGAGGCTGTACGTGGCGAACACCGACAAGATCATGAGTTACGCCTATGCCTCGGGCGCCACCAGCATCGCCGAGCCGGGAATCGAACTCGCCGACCTGCCGAGCACGATCAATCACCACTGGACCAAGTCAATGTTGGCAAGCCCTGACGGAAAGAAGCTCTACGTCGGCGTCGGCTCGAACAGCAACATTACCGAAAACGGCCTGGCCGTGGAGTACCGCCGCGCAGTCATTCTAGAAGTCGATGTCACCACTGGGGCTAGCCGGGTCTTCGCCTCCGGACTTCGCAACCCGACGGGGCTTCAGTGGGAGCCACAGAGCGGCAAGCTCTGGGTAATTGTCAACGAGCGTGACGAGATCGGCGCCGATCTCGTGCCCGACTACATGACTGCGGTGAAGGACGGTGGCTTCTACGGCTGGCCCTACAGCTACTTCGGGCAACATGTCGATAAGCGGGTGAAGCCAGAGCGGCCTGACCTTGTTCAGAAGGCCATTCAGCCAGACTTTGCCTTGACATCGCACGTTGCACCACTGGGCCTGCTTTTCTACACCGGCGCAAATCTACCGGCCATGTACAGGGGCGGCGCATTCGTTAGCGAGCACGGTAGTTGGGACCGGTCTCCATTGAGCGGCTACGAGGTGAGTTATGTCCATTTCGTGGATGGCCGACCGACTGGGCAGAAGATACCTGTGGTCACTGACTTTGCGTCGGCGGACGAAAAGCACCTGTTCGGCGCGCCCGTTGGGCTCGCGCAATCCGCCGACGGAGCGCTATTGATCGCAGACGATGTGGGTAATGCTGTCTGGTCTGTCACCGCCAGCGGTCATTGATGAAGCGCCTGATAGGCTGCCCGGAAGGCTCAGCCCTGGCCCGGGTTCAATTCATTTTCCCTGATGCTGGCGATGCCTCTGCGCGGCATCGCCGAGAGCGCCCCACGCGCCGCTATCTTTACGCCTCCAGCGTGTGTTGTCGAACAGAACAGATATCAGGCGCGGGGTAGGCTGGCATTTCACTTCTTAGGAGATGACGATGACTCAGCCCATCAAGCGACCAATTCCAAAACCTGGACTGGTGCAGCCAGCGCGCAAAGTCGAGGCCGAAAGACTCCGCGAGAAGGCGGAGACGGCCGAGGTACGCGGAAGGCACAACAACACCGGGCAGAAAGATCACAAGGGAGCGCGTTGACAATGTACATCGCACGGATTCGAGACATGACTCTTCCATCAGAGTACCCCTTTCAATCCGCATTAGCGCGCGTTGCGCTAGCCGCGGCGTTGCTGTCCCCGGTTGCCGCCTTGTCTCAGATGTTCTTGCCCATCGGCAACGCGCCACCCCCATTGCCTATATACGCGCAGCCACCTGTTCCGGGCGACGGCTACATCTGGGCGCCTGGCTACTGGGCCTGGAATCAGACCGACAGCGATTATTACTGGGTGCCCGGCACCTGGGTGCTGGCGCCAAACGAGGGAGACCTATGGACTCCGGGCTACTGGAGCTTCGATAACGGTGGCTACATCTGGTACCCCGGCTACTGGGGCAGCGAAGTGGGCTTCTACGGGGGCCTGAACTACGGCTACGGTTACACAGGCTGGGGTTACCAAGGTGGGCGCTGGGACCAAGGCAGCTTTTGGTACAACCGTGCCGTCAGTAACATTGGTGCGACCCGTGTACGCCATGTCTACAGTGTCCCTCTCGCACAAGGTGGGAGGGCTGGGCGATTGAGTTTCAATGGCAAGACTGAGCGCTTTACTGCGCGACCGACGGGCGCCGAACGACAATTTCAGGCTAGCGAGCATCCCGACCCCATCGCCGATCAGGTATCGCACGAACGCGCGGCCTTGCGTATGCCTGAGCAGCGCCATGGCGCGCCTCGTGTAACTCCGCTGGTCGCTGCGACGCCCCGGCCCTCGGCGTTCACCATGCCTGGCGTTGAACATGAGCGCGCCACCATGGGCTCCGCAGCGCGTCAACCGAGCTCTTCGACGAACCGAGGCGGGCCTACGGTCGGCGCCAGACAGCAATTTATTCACGCCGGGACGCCCCACGCGGCGTCGCAGCGCGGGTCACCTCCTGCCAGAGGACGTTGACTAAATTCGCCGCGCGATGCCGAAGTACTGTGTGCACGACTTACTGCCAGCCGAAGCGTCGAATGTAGTAGCGCTTCATGAGTGTCGTTAGAACAAAGTAGCCCGCCAGAATGCCAGCCAGCCATCCGAAATACGCCAACGGTAATGCCTCGAATTTGAAGTAGGACGCCAATGGACCCATGGGTAGCCACAGTGCCAGCACGGCGATGGCCCCAGTCATCGTCAGCAGCGGGGCCGATGCCCAGCTCTGCACGAAGGGCAGGCGGGGTGTGCGGATCAAGTGCACAACCAGTGTCTGCGTCAGCATGCCCACGACGAACCAGCCGGACTGAAACAGGCCTTGGCGCGCAACACTGTCCGCGGCGAAAGCCCACCACATGACGGCGAAAGTCATGATGTCGAACACCGATGACAGCGGGCCGAAGAACAGCATGAAGCGACCGATGTCGGATGGATTCCATTTCAGCGGTTGGGCCACCAACTCCGCATCGACTTTGTCGAACGGGATACCGGTCTGCGACACGTCGTACAGTAAGTTCTGTACTAGCAGTTGCAGAGGCAGCATCGGCAAAAAGGGCAGGAAGGCGCTGGCTACCAGCACCGACAGCACATTGCCGAAGTTCGAGCTGGCCGTCATGCGGATGTACTTGAGCATGTTACAAAAGGTGGTACGCCCCTCGATCACACCTTGGTCCAGCACCAATAGGCTCTTCTCCAGCAGGATGATATCTGCCGCCTCCTTGGCGATGTCCACAGCCGTGTCCACTGAGATGCCAATATCGGCCGCGCGCAAGGCCGGCGCATCGTTGATGCCGTCGCCCATGAATCCGACGACGTGGCCGCGCGCGCGCAGCGCCCGCACGATGCGCTCCTTGTGCAGCGGCGCGAGCTTAGCGAAGACGTCGTGCACCTCTGCAGCTGCCTGTAGCGCTACGTCGTCCATGGCTTCGACCTCTGCGCCTAGAAGCAGCGGCGCGGCCGGCAGCCCGACCTGGGCGCAGACGTGGGCGGTGACGGCCGCGTTGTCGCCGCTTAGAACCTTAACGCGAATGCCGTGTGCCGCCAGCGCCTTCAGTGCCGGTGCGGCCGACTCCTTGGGCGGGTCGACAAAAGCGATTACACCCACCAGCGTCAGGCCAGCCTCGTCGGCCACTGCGTAGGTAACCTGTGCGGGCGGCAGTTCTTTCATCGCCACGGCGACCACGCGCAGGCCCTCGGTGCCAAGTTCCTGTGTGTAGGCCAGCACCCTTTTGAGTGCCGCAGCGTCGAGTGGCGCATCGATGGAGTCCCTACCGTCCGGGCCAGCTGATGCACGCACTTGGGTGCAGATCGCAAGCACTTCCTCAAGCGCGCCCTTGCAGATGAGTTCGTGGTGTTCTCCATGCAAATCGCGCTCGCACACTACTACCGACATGCGCCGGCGTACGAAATCGAAAGGGATCTCGTCGACCTTGCTATAGGCCTCTTTCAACCGGAGTTCCACCGCGAGGTCCACATGGGCGAGCACGGCATGGTCCAGCAGGTTCTTCAGGCCCGTCTGGTAGTAGCTGTTAAGAAAGGCGAAGTTCAATACCGCTGCCGACGCTTGGCCGAAGGCATCGGTCTTGCGCGCGACGGCAATCCTGTCCTGCGTCAGTGTCCCGGTTTTGTCTGTACAGAGGACATCCATCGCACCGAAGTTCTGGATCGCGTCCAACCGTTTGACCACCACTTTCCTGCGCGACAGGAGCATCGCACCCTTGGCCAATGTGCTGGTCACGATCATCGGTAACATTTCGGGTGTAAGGCCGACCGCAACCGACACCGCGAATAGAAAGGCCTGCAGCCAGTCGCCCTTGGTCCAGCCGTTGAGCACGAAGACGACGGGCACCATAACCGCGGCGAAGCGGATCAGCAGCCAGCTCACACTGTTCACGCCGGCTTGGAAGGCGTTGGGCACCGTCTCAACCGCCTGCGCGCGCGCAGCCAGTGTGCCGAAGTAGCTGCGGGGGCCAGTGGCCAGCACTAGTGCGGTGGCCGTACCCGAGACCACGCTGGTGCCCATGAATACAAGGTTGCGCGCCTCCAGCGGCGCGGCTACCGTTCCGGCCGGGTCGGCGTATTTCTCCACCGGCGCGGACTCGCCCGTCATGGCCGACTGCGCCACGAACAGGTCGCGTGCGGTGATCAGGCGACAGTCGGCAGGCACCATGTCGCCGGCGGACAGCGCGACCACATCGCCCGCGACCAACTGGCGCACGGGTATTTCTTGCCGTAGAGGTGCGTCTGGCGCGGGGCGCAGAACGGTGGCGGTGTTGCCCACCAGCGAGCGCAGACCGTCGGCGGACTGGTGTGCGCGGCCTTCCTGCACGAAGCGAAGCAGGGTGCTCAAGCCGACCATCAGGCCGATGATCAGGGTGGCCCCGGCGTCCGCGCTCAACCAGGACAGCCCGGCCAGCACCGTCAGCAGCAGGTTGAAGGGGTTGGTGTAGCAGTGCCACAGCCGCAGCCAACCGGGCAGTGGCTTCTCGTGGTCTACCTCGTTGGGGCCGTCGCGTGCCAGACGCTGCGCGGCCTCCGGGGGCGACAGACCCTGCGATGAGGAGATCAGTCGGCGCAGCGCGTCAGCGGGTGGCTCGGCGGCGTCGCGCAGTAGCGCTGTCGCGAGCGGCACCGAGGCTGCCGGCGCCTGGCCATGAGCCAGAGCGCCAAGCATGGGCCGCCGGCCGAAATGAGCAAGCGCGCGCCGCCGCCGCAGGAAACGGCTGAAGCTCTGGGTAAGGAACTGCATCTTTGCACTGAACGGCTTGCCTGCTACGCGGGGTGGTCTTGTCATGGATGTCCCTCAGTCCCTGAAGATGTCGCAGGGCTCGACCTTGATTAGCCGGGGCACGCAGAGCCAGCTATACAACGCCACGATTAGGTGCTGCATGCCGAATGCGATTCCGAGTCTCGCCGAGAGTGATTTGCACTTCATACTTCGGCTATCAGGACATAAGCAGCCGTGCCGAGCTTGCATTCAAGGAGTGCCCAGCTGAGCGCGTTGCCGTGAAAGCGCTTGGCTGCAGCCAGGTTGGGCGTTAGCAGTTTTTGAATTAAAACATCGCCGATCTGACAAATGGCCTCGGGTCGATTGACCCGGGAACCCACCCCTAGCAGATCGGCCGCCGTTGAGACTGCGGACAGGGAGGCAGCTGTCGCTCCACAATCGCGTCGCCACGCGCTAGCCCAACTCAAATAGAGGGGAGGGTGTGTACAGTTGTGTACTCATGGTAATTCTTAGGTTGTGGGTTGGAATAGAGGTGCTGCTAGCGCCAACGCAGATGCGTCGAGGCCTGTGGCCGCGCAAAGATGCGATGGGTTTTCCGGTTTGCATAGCGTGGCCAGCAGCCGATCTGCCACAGATAGGCGCATTGACGCCGTGATGCCAATGGCGGGAACAGTTGATCGCCGAGCCGGGAGCGCTGCGGTCACCGTCAGAGGAGCGGCGCCAGCGGGGCGGTGCTGGCCATTGCTTTCACCGCGATATAACGCTCCAGGTTTGCCCGCAGGTGCTCTGCGGGCGTCACAAAGCCCCCAATGCGAATTGGCCTCAAGTGTGGCACCGCTCATCCACAGGCCCAGGCTAGTAGAAGGCGATGCAGCCGACTTGTAGGCTCGTGAAAAGCGGTCATAGAACGAGTCTAGGCGGGTGTTTGCAAGACTGGGATAGTTCAGACAATCGTGCCGCGCTGGGCATTTCAGCGTCTGTGCGCTGACGTACATGTCAGCTCACAAGCGGCGTCTACCTTTCCGGATTAGCAGGGGAGCCGCGTACGTGGAGTCCCGATGATGGACAACCTCCCGAGTATCACTGCCTCAAGCTCCTCGTGCAGCATGGCACTGGGCTGACCAGGGCTCTGGAAGATTTGTTCAACGAGGGACTGTTTGTCGGCCGTGAATGGCGGGCGGACGTTCTGGGTCAGCGTTCCCATTCGGAGCAGATCTATCGATCCGGCTTGGGCCGGGGGCGGGTGTGGCACTGGCGGCCAACACCCAGGCCTACATCGTGACAGTATCGGGCGGCACAGCTGCGGGTACGTACGCATTCCAGAACAATGGCGGTTCGGTGGGCACGGTGGACTCGACCGACTTCATCATTAAGCTGATCGGCGCGGGCTCCATCGTCGCAGGCGATTTCCTAGCTTGACTGTAGTCTCCCCGCGCAAGCGGGGAAACTTGCGCCCAGATTGCCTTTGATTAAGCACGCCACCATGCCATACCTGTGAGCGAGCTGCGCAAGGGGCTGATCGACACCTCACGCCACGCCCACAGCAAACGGGAATATGAACGGCCTCATGTTCCAGAACCTGCCCAAAGGGACGGACCCAAGCATGTACAGCCAGAAGCCGCTCGACGCGACATCCAATGAAATCAACAGCCGCCCCAGAAAGAGTCTGGGGGGACGTTCACTGATGGCCTTCTACCGCAATTTACTCATCAACAATCCGCGGCACTCGACCCGTGCAGCCCGACATTTCAGCGGTGTGGTTGCGCGTTGTTGCCCGCCCACCAAGTGCCGTCATTTTTTCATTGACTGGGGCAGGCCTTTCCCTTAGTTTCTGTGAATAATCACAAAAAACTGCTGGCCTCCTGTTGACGTTACCGCGATGAACTCCTCCAGTACGCATTTTCAGCAGTGCGGCGACTTCATGACCGATTGCGCCTGGGGAAGAGCCTCGTCAGACAGACGTTGCTCAAGAGTCTCTTGCCATGATGGCCACACATCCCTCGTGTTGCCTTTGCATCCGCGCGTGCTAGACAGCTGAGCGTTGCGAGTACCTCGCAGGACTGTGCTGGTCGGCTCACAACCCACTTCTTGACCCCCAATCTTCTCCCCTTCAGTGCACTGTGTGGCGTCAGCCTATGGCGACCACAGCAGGCCTGGCCCATTCATAAAAAAATTGCACCATGACTTCCACACTTCCCAACGCCGAGACTGCCGCCCGCGAAATCGTCTTTGTCGATAGCCGTGTGCCCGACCTGGAGTCCATCATCGGGGCCACCCGACCGGGCGTGAAGGTGGTGGTCCTCAACAGCGCCGAGAGTGGGGTCGCGCAGATGGCCAAGGCACTGGAGGGAGAGCACGGCCTGGCTTCCATCAGCGTGGTATCGCATGGCGACAAGGGTGTGCTGCTGCTGGGCAACGGGCCGCTGTTTGCCGGCAACCTGGATCAGCACCAGGCAGACCTGAAGGCCATTGGCAATGCCCTGGGGCCCGATGGCGACCTGCTGCTGTATGGCTGCGACGTGGGGGCCGGTGAGGCCGGCGCACAGTTCGTTCAGGCACTGTCTGTGGCCACTGGTGCCGACGTGGCTGCTTCGGACGACGCCACCGCAGGTTCAGCACGTGGGGGAGACTGGGTTCTCGAGGTCACCACGGGGACCATCGAAGCACCCGCAGCAGTGGACGTGCAGGCACTGGCCGACTATGACTACAGCCTGCACACGGCCAGCGTCAGCACCGTGGCGCAGCTCAAGGCGGCCATCGCCTCGGGCAGCGTCGATGGCGCGGCCGATGTCATCACCCTGACAGGCAACATCACGTTTGCCAGCTCAGCCGATGCGATCGCCATCAGCGTTAACGATGGGCAACAGATGTCGATCGTGGGCGGCGGGTTCACGCTCAGCGGCGGCAATTTCGCGCGGGTATTGGATGTCACGACTTCCGGGGCGGGTTCTTCGGTAGCTATCAACAACCTCACCATCACCAATGGCAAGGTTTCCGGCGATGGGGGTAAAGCCGGTCTTGGAGGACCTGATTTCAACGACATTGGCGGCGCTGGAGCGGACGCACTGGGCGCTGGAATTTACAACCACGGCGTTTTGACCATTGCCAACAGCACGATAACAAACAACAAGGCTGCGGCTGGTGGCGGCGCAGGCGGCAGGACTACCGCATATGGCGGCGGCGGCGGCGGCGGCGGTGGATATGGGAGCAATGCCGGCGGAAGTGGCGGCTCGACCTATAAAAATACGATACCAGGAGCGGCTGGCGGTGCCGGTGTCGGCGGCAATGGCGCGCCCACCAGTGGCGCGTATTCGACGGTGGGAGGCAGGGGCGGATCAACCTCTGGCGGGGTGGGGGGAACCTACTCTAATTTAGGATTTAGTATCGGGGGCGCCGGTGGCACCGCGAACGCGGGAGGGGCACTGTCGATTGGTGGTGGTGGCGGTGGTGCCGGGGTCGAGGGCGCCGGGGGCGCCGGGGGCAGCGCTGTTGGAGGCATATACAACACTGGCACGCTGACTATCACAGGCAGCTCCATTTCCAACAATATTGGCGCTGGTGGCGGTGGCGGTGGGGGTAGCACGCAAGCTGGGTACGCCGGGAAAAACGGGGGCGCAGGCGGAAATGGTGTTGGTGGCATCTGGAACAACGGCGGTACCGCAACTATAGACAGTGTGACCAATGCTTCCCTCGCCACGGGGAACACTGGAGCGGCAGGCGCCGGTGGTGCAGCTTCAAACGGAAGCGCACCAGGCGCCGCAGGGATTTCCACAACGCAAAAGGTAGGGGTCACAGTCGCCAACTTCCCGACGATAACCAGCGCCACCTACGACGCAGCCAACGGCACTCTCTCCGTAACCGGAGCCGACCTTACCAATGGCGGCAACGTCGTCGTCGGAAACCTTACCCTGACAGGCCAGGGCGGCAGCACGTACACCCTGACCACCAGCAACACCACCGCAAGCAGCACCACCGCCTTCTCCGTCACACTCAATGCTGCGGACAAGCTGGCTGTCAACGGCCTATTGAACAACAACGGCACGTCTGCCGCTGGCGGCACCACCTTCAATCTGGCTGCGGCCGCAGGCTGGCAGGCCAGCGCCACCGCCGACCTGACCGGCAACGGAGTGACCGTTTCCAACGTCGCCGCCCCCACCATCACCAGCGCCACCTACAACGGCGCCACCCACGTCTTCACCGTCACGGGTACCAATCTTGTCAGTACCATCGGCGCCACCAACGACGTCACCATCAGCGCACTGACCATCACCGGCGAAGGCGGTGCCACGCGCACGCTGTCTACCACAGGCAATGTGGAAGTCACCTCGGCCACCAGCTTCACCTTCACGCTAGCTGGTGCCGACATCGCCGCGGTCGATGCCCTGCTCAACAAGAACGGTACCTCCTCCGCCAGCAGCACCACCTACAACCTGGCAGCCGCCGACGACTGGAACAGCGTGGTCACCGGCGGCAACATCCAGGATTTGACTGGCAACGGCATCACGGTCTCCAACGCCCCTGCCTCCGTCTCCAGCGCCACCTACGATGCCGCCACCGGCATCCTGTCGGTCACGGGCGCCAACTTCACCAACGGCGGCACCATCGATGTCAGCAAGCTCAGCCTCACAGGCCAGGCGGGCAGCTACACCCTGACCACGGCCAACGTCACGGCCGGCAGCACCACGGCCTTCTCGGTCACCCTGAGCGCCGCAGACAAACTGGCCATCAATGGCATCCTGAACACCAACGGCACTACGGCGGTGGACACCACGGTGTTCAACCTGGCCGCCGCAGCCAACTGGGAAGTCACCACCTCGGCGTCGGCCGACCTCACGGCCAACGGCGTCACGGTCTCCAATGTGGCCGCTCCTACCATCACCAGCGCCACCTATGACGGTACGACCCACGTCTTCTCCGTCACTGGTACCAATTTGGTCAGGACCATCGGCGCCACCAACGATGTCACGATCAACAAGCTAACGATCATCGGAGAGGGTGGCGCCACGCGCACCCTGTCCACCACCGGCAATGTGGAAGTCACATCCGCCACCAGCTTCACCTTCACCGTGGCGGGTGCCGATATCGCGGCGGTCGATGCCCTGCTCAACAAGAACGGTACTTCTTCGGCAGGTGCCACCACCTACAACCTGGCGGCGGCCGACGATTGGAACAGTGTCATCACCGGTGGCAGCATTGCCGACCTCACGGGCAACGGCATCACGGTATCCAACGCCGCGCCCAGCATTGCCAGTGCCACCTACGATGCCGCCACCGGCATCCTCTCGGTCTCGGCCCTGAACATCGTGGGGGGCGACACCATTGATGTGTCCAAACTGTCCCTCACCGGCCAGGCCGGCAGCTACACCCTGACCACGGCCAACGTCACGGCCAGCAGCTCCACGGCGTTCTCGGTCACCCTGAATGCCGCAGACAAGCTGGCCATCAATGGCATCCTGAACACCAACGGCACCTCTGCCGTGGACACCACGGTGTTCAACCTGGCCGCTGCCGCCAACTGGAACCAGACCACCACCTCCAGCGCCGACCTCACCGGCAACGCTGTGACGGTCGCCAACGTCAGCTCCCCTACCATCACCAGCGCCACCTACGACGGCACCACCAACACCCTGGTGGTCACCGGCACCGGCCTGGTCAAGCCCATCGGCGCCACCAACGACGTCACCGTCAACAAGCTCACCATCACCGGCGAGGGCGGTGCCACCTACACCCTGTCCACCACGGGCAATGTGGAGGTCACCTCGGCCACCAGCTTCACCGTCACCCTCACGGGAGCAGACATCGCCGGCGTCGCCTCGCTGCTCAACAAGAACGGTACTTCTTCGGCCAGCAGCGCCACCACCTACAACATCGCTGCTGCCGACGACTGGAACAGCGTCATCACCGGCGGCAACATCGCCGACCTCACCGGCAACGGCATCACCGTCGCCAATGCCGCTCCGAGCATCCTCTCGTCCGCCTACGATGCCGCCACCGGCATCCTCTCGGTATCGGCCGTCAACCTCGTCGGTGGCGACACCATTGATGTGAGCAAGCTGTCGGTCGTCGGTCAGGGCGGGGGCTCCTACACCCTCACCACTGCCAACGTCACCGCTGCCAGCGCCACGGCGTTTTCGGTCACCCTGAACGCCGCAGACAAGCTGGCCGTGGGCGGCCTGCTGAACAAGACTGGTACCACCGCCGCCGACGCCACCGCCTTCAACCTGGCCGCTGCGGCCAGCTGGGATGTGACCACCGCCTCGGGCGCCGACCTCACCGGCAATGCGGTGACGGTGTCGAATGTCAGTGCCCCTACGATCACTTCGGCCACCTACGACGTGACCACGCACGTGCTCACCGTCACCGGCACCAACCTGGTCCAGACCCTGGGGGCGACCAACGACGTCACGGTCAGCACCCTGACCATCACCGGCGAAGGCGGTGCCACGCGCACGCTGAGCACAACGGGCAATGTCGAAGTGCTCTCGGGCACCAGCTTTGCCGTGACCCTGGCCGGTGCCGACCAGGCGGCTGTGGAGGCGCTGTTCAACAAGAATGGCACCACCGCCACCAGCGGCACCTCCTACAACCTGGCCGCCGCCGACGACTGGAACAGCCCGGTCACCGGCGGCAACATCGCCGATGCCACCTCGCCCATCACGGTGAGCAACGTGGCTGTCCCGACCATCACCAGCTCCGTCTACAACGCCAACACCGGCGTGCTGACGGTCACCGGTACCGGGTTCACGAGCCTCTTCGGTGCCAACAACGACATCGTGGCCAACAAGCTGAGCCTGCAGGGCGAAGGGGGCGCCAGCTACACGCTGACCACCACCAGCAATGTGGAGATCACCAGTGGCACCAGCTTCACGCTGACCCTGAGCGCCGCTGACCGCCTGGGTGCCAACCTGATCATGAACAAGAACGGCACCAGCTCCACCAGCGTCAATACGTACAACCTGGTTGCCGCAGAGGACTGGGCCGCAGGCCCGGATGCCGCCGTGATGGTGGCCGACCCGACTGGCAATGGTGTCACGGTGACCAATGTGGTGGCCCCCACAGTCACCTCGGCCACCTACAACGTGGCCACCGGCGTGCTGGTGGTCACGGGCAACAACTTCCTCTCGCTGACCGGGGCGAACAATGACATCACGGCCAACCGCGTTCGCTTTCTGGGCCAGGGGGCGATCAACTACACGTTGACCAATACGCCCAATGTGGACATCACGTCCAACACCAGCTTCACCATGACCATGAGCGTCACCGACAAGGCCCAGTTGGCGCTGAAGCTGAACAAGGACGGCACCAGCTCCACCGACACCACCACCTACAACCTTGGCATGCTGGAGGACTGGAACACGGGTGCGGCCACGGCCGTGGTGATCGCCGACCTGTTTGGCAATTCGATCACGGCCTCTGGCAACAACGTGGCGCCTGCGGTGAGTGGGGTCGTGACGGGGCAAGCCGTCAACGACAACGCAACGATCTCGCCGTTCGCCGGCATCACCATTACCGACCCGGACGTGGGGGCCTCCGAGACGGTCACCATCACGCTGGACATGGCCGCCAAGGGGGCGTTCACTGCGGCCTCGCTCACGGCCTCGGGCTTCTCCACCGCCGATGGCGGGCTCACGTACACCCATGCGGCAGGCACTCCCGCCGCCATCCAGGCAGCGCTTCGCGCCCTGGTGTTCAAACCGGCAGTGGGTCGCGTAGCTCCGGGGGCGACCGAGACCACCACGTTCACGATCAGCGTCAATGACGGCATTGCGTCGGCGGTGCTGAACAACACCACCACGGTGGTCAGCACCGCCATTGCGGTCGATTCAGGCGGCGGCACCCCACCGGCCACCACCATCGATGGCGTGCCGGTCACCACCGAGTCGGGCCCTGCAGGCTCCACCATCATCACCGTGCCGGTGGTGCTGCCCACCCGGCCCGATACCGCAGGCACACCCACCCCGCTGGCCGACATCCCCATCGTCAAGGCAGCCGATGGCCATTCCATCGTCTCCGTCAGCGTACCCACCGGGGTGGGGCTGTCGGCCGAAGGCCTGTCTGGCACGTCCACAGGCTCTGCCGCCCTGGCCGAACTGGGGTTCCGCATCGAGCGGGTCACCGGCAACAACCCCGAGCTGACCAACGCCGGCCAGGTGTTCTATGCCACCCTGGGGCCCAATGAGCCGCTGTCGGTGCAGATCTTGAAGCCTACGGCTGGGGTGGGCTTCAACCCCAGCGTGCCGCTCGTCATCAACGGCAGCGCCAACCCTGCCGATGGCAAGCAGGCGGTGATCATCGACGCGCGCGGCCTGCCTGCAGGTTCGGTGATCCAGGTGGACAACATCGAGTTCGTGGCGGTCGTTGGCAATGTGCGTGTCATCGGCGGCGCCGGCCAGAACATGGCCAGCGGCGACAGCGGCGCCCAGTGGATCGTGCTCGGGCCCGATGACGACATCATCCACGGCGGTGGCGGCAACGATGTGGTGGGCAGCGAGGGCGGCGATGACCAGGTCTATGGCGATGCGGGCGACGACATCGTGTTTGGTGATGCGGGCAATGACCTGCTCTCCGGTGGCACGGGCAGCGACAAACTCAATGGCGGCACGGGCTTTGACGTGGCCATCCAGGAAGGGCAGAAGACGGACTACACCGTGACCCTGGACGGCGCAGGCATCAAGCTCACGCACACCGCTTCGGGCGTCTCCGACTGGCTGGTGGATGTCGAGCAGGTGCGGTTTGCGACGGGGCCGAGCCTGACGGTGGCGCACAGCGCCGCCGAGGAAGCCGGGGCCTATCTGTTCCAGAAGTGGATTGGCCGCGATCTGAACCAGGGCGAGGGGGCCATCATCCAGAGCCTGACGGGCAAGACGGCGCTGGAAGTGGCGACGCTGTTCGCCCAGGTCTTCCCCGAGCAGAGTGCGGGCAAGACGCCGGCGCAGTTGCTGGAAGGCATGGGTGCAGCGGGAGCGGTTCGCGTGGATGCCGTGCGCGATATCACCGTGACCGGCGATGCAGGCAACAACACCATCACCCCGACCTTGGGCCTGGCGCGGTATGTGGATGGAGGGGCAGGCATCGACACCGTGGTCATCCCGGCCACCCTGGGGCAGACCTATGTGCAATCCCAGAACAATGGCACCTTCACCTTGCAGCGCCTGACCGATGGGGCGATGCTGGATGTGACGCGGGTGGAGCGGGTCACGTTCAATGACACCAAGCTGGCCTTGGACCTGAACGGCCATGCGGGCGAAGCGGCCAAGCTGCTGGGTGCCCTGGGCGGCCCGGCCCTGCTCACCAACAAGGGCGTGGTGGGCGAGGTGATCCGCCTGCTGGATGCCGGCACCACCAGCCAGACCATTGCAGGGCTGGGGCTGCAGCTGCTGGGGGTGAGCACCCCCACGCAGATTGCGCAGACGCTGTGGACGAATGTGGTGGGCCGTGCGGGCACGCAGGCCGAGCTCAAGCCGCTGCTGGACCTGATGTCGGGCGGGGTGTCGGGCAGTGAGCTGACGGTGATGGCGGCGAATCTGGAGCTCAACGCGGTGCGGATTGATCTGGTGGGGCTGGCGGCCAAGGGGATTGAGTTCGCTTAAGCGGGCCGATTTGGCGGGTACGGATCAAGTCGCGCCCGGTCTTCCAAGTTGCCCATGCGTACTGTCTAAGTAAAAACGGCGCGGGGATCAGATGCAGTGCATGGCGCGGCCATAGGCCGCGCCTTCGTTGCCTCCGAGAAGATCGCTGCGTGCCGTTCTCCTCCAGTGCCTTCTCAGTGTGGAGTAAGCACAACTGGTCGATCAGATCCGCCACAAACTGCTGTACCGCTAGTTCACGAGCTTTGGCCATTGACGACCTGAACTTGGCTCACTCATGTTTCGACAACAAACACTACCGCAGCCCCGACCCGCGGTTGCTCAGCACCCCTGGCCATCTCAAAAATACCCCACCCGAGCCAATACATGTTGAGCCCCAGCATTTTCGTGTCTCTCATCGGCATCAGGACAGATAAACCCTTATTAACTGCTCTGAATTTTCTAGAAATTATCCCATTCCTACCGCACTGAATGGTATGTAATATCATGGTATGTAATACGGTACGAAAAAATCGGAGGAAGTCATGGCCAGAGCGGGAATCTACAAGTCTGAGGTGTTACGAGCCAGGGATAGGCTGATCAGCCAGGGGAAGTACCCGTCCATCGATTCGGTGCGCGTCGAGCTGGGCAATACCGGCTCCAAGGTGACCATCCACAGATACCTCAAGGAAATCGAAGACGAGGAAGCCGCCGCCACGGCACCAAAAATCAGCATCAGCGATGAGCTCGCCGAATTGGTAGGCCGCCTGTCCACCAGGTTGGAGTTCGATGCCAATGCACGGGTCGTTGCACTGATGGAGGAGTTCAACGCCAAGGAGGCGCAGTACAAGGCCAGCCTGGAGACCTCCAAGAGCGAAACGGCCGCGGCCAGGCGGCAGCTGGAACAGGCCCAGCTTGAGTTGGCCAGGGAACGCGAATCCCTCGAGCACGCCGGCAGGCAGTTGGCCGCCAAGGCGATCGAGCAGGCCCAACTGGTCGAGCAAACGACCCAGCTGCAGACCCGGCTTGAGAGTGCCCAAGCACACAGCCAGTCCTTGGAAGAAAAGCACACCCACGCCAGGGAGGCGCTGGAGCACTTCCGCGAAGCGTCCAAGGAGCAGCGCGAGCGCGAGCTACGCCAGCACGAGCACCAGTTGCAGTACCTGCAGACGGAACTGACCAAGGCCAGTGCGGCCGTCTCGGCCAACCAGCAGCAGATGCGCAACGACCACCTGCAGAACCAAGCGCTCGCGCGCGAACTGGCGCAGCTCAAGTCGCAGTTTCAGCAACTACAGGCGCAGTTGCTGGCGGCACAGCAGGCTGCCGAGGGCTTCGCGGGCATGTCCCAGCAATTGGAGGAAATGTCCGCCAAGGCCCAGGGCCGGGAGCATGACCTTGCCCGCCTGCACACAGAGCTGCACCAGGCCACCCAACGGAACCTGGAGCTGGAGCGGCTGCTCGCCGCGACCTCCGCGGCGGATTCGGCACGCCAGCAGCTGACAGCGGAACTGATGCGCCGCCTGGACACCATTCAGGCGCAGCCGGAGTCGCTCATCGCCAAAAAACATGATGAGTAACCCGTAAACAGGCCCATGTTAGCTACCACGCCCCTGTTTGGACGCCAACGCCACGGCCTTCGATCTGGGATCAGAGCTGTGGCGACAGCGACGGAAAGAACTCACTTGCGGTTCGCCCCGCCGGGCGAAACCATAGTGAATTTCAGGAGGAAAGCAAAGTGGATTTTTCTGCATCCAGCACCGGGAACTGAAGGGTAAGCGAACACATTGCACCCTGGCAGTCAAGTCCAGACGCGCCATCCAACCCCGTGCGCAGGAAGAGTCTCCAGGAGGCCCCGGACGGCCAGTGAAGTACGCGCCTGGTCAGTGCGATTGCCGGACGACTCCCAGTCGCGTCGCAAAGAATTCCTTGCTTGCTCAGTCCCTTCGGAGCAAAGTGCGCTGCTGCTTCGCCCCCCGCACGCTGCGGCTGATGAGAGCGTCATTATTTCAAGGGAGATCCCATGAAATTGAACCAATGGGTCGTTCTGCTCGCGCAGGCTACAGCCTGCATATCCGTCAACGCCTCGAATGTGGACCCGAGCGAGCTCGCAGAGATGAAGAAGATCGCAATGGAGGAAGGAGCGGTGCGTGTGGCCATTGTGGCTTCAAAGTCAGCGCTTCCCCCAGCCACCGCGAACGACTATCCGGTCCTGTCCAGGGATCTCAAAACTAAAACCGATTCCATCAAAGCGGAACTGGGAGACTACATGTACCGTGGAGGCTCTTGGAGCAGCCCCACAGGGCAGTTCGGTTTGACATTGAAAGCAGAAGGACTGGCCATTTTGGAAAGCAGTCCGAACGTCATCTCGTTTCGGCGGGATAACTC
>NZ_JAUZDX010000031.1 GCF_030704685.1 Acidovorax sp. A1169 | reverse complement strand
CCCCCCCTTTTTTTCCCCCCCCCCCCCCCCCCCCCCCCCCCCCCCCCCCCCCCCCCCGGCCCATGCGCCCAGGGCCCGCGCGCCTACACAACCCACCCCCCAAAGACAAAGCGCCTTCGCATCCATGCCCAGGGGCATGCACACAAAGGCGCTTCGAAGGCTGCGCCGGGCATGGGCCCGGGCTTGCCCCTTACTTGCGCAGCAGATTCTTCAGCACGTTCTGCAGGCGGCGGGCCGTGGCGCCATCGCTCGGGCTGGCCAGCACGCGGGCGGCATCCTGGCCCCAGGTCTGCTCGGGCGCGGGGTCATTGCGGCGCGTGAGCAACTGCAACTGCAGCAGGCGGCGTGCAGAGATGTGCTCCGCCGGGGTGGGCACCTCGGCCGCCATCTCCAGGCGCAGCAGGGCCTCGGCTGCATCGCCCTTGGGCGCGGCAGACAGCGCCTGCGTCCAGGACGTGCGCACGGCCGGCGTCACGCGGCCACCCAGGTCCTGCGTGCTCGGCACCTGCGCTGCATCGCGCTTTTCCCAGGCCGAGAGCAGCTGCGTCAGCGCCTCGCCATGGGCTTGCGCAGCCAGCTTCTTCAGGGCCATCTGGGCGTGCTCCATGGCATCGCGCTGGGCACGGAAGGCCGTGTCGCCCAAGCGCGGGCCACGGTCTTCGTAGGCCGGGCGTTCGCCGAAGCGGCCACCACGGTCACCACCGCGGTCTGCACCCCGGTCACCAGGACGGCCATCGCGCGGGCCGCCACGGCCTGCATCGCCACGGCCGCCATCGCGGCGCTCACCAGGGCGCGCACCGCGGCCGGGGGCTGCGGGTGCGTCCTTCTTCATGCCAGGGCGGTCGTCGCCACGCACGGCCACCACGGGGCGGGCAGGCTTGGGCGGCGCCACGGGGGCTGCAGCAGGGGCTGCCGCTTCGCCGTCCGCGCCGGCATCCGCCGCAGGCGCTTCGCCATCACCGAGCACTGCGGCGGCTTCGTCGGCCTGCGCCACCGATGCGGCAGCGCTTTGCTCACTCTTCTGCGCCGAGGCAGCCGCCTCGGCGGCCTGGGCCTGGCCGCGCAGCGCGGCTTCCAGGGCCTGCACGGCGGCGCGGATCTGCTGCGCATCGCCCGTGGCGTTGGCGGCTTCCAGGGCCTTGGAGGCGTCGAGCACCACGCGGTCGTGCGCGCTCAGCTCGGTCACGGCCTTTTCACGGTCGGCCGACTTGCGGTTGAAGGCTTCGTCGATGGGCTTGCGGAATGCGTCCCACAGCTTCTGCTCGTGCTTGCGGTCCAGCGGCACGGTCTGTGCCTCGGCCTGCCAGCGCTGCTGCAGCGCCTTGATGGCGTCGATGCGCAATGCGGGCGCGGCGCCCAGGGCCACGGCCTCGTCGATCATGGCGTGGCGGCGGGCCAGGCTTTCCTTTTGCGCGGCCTCCAGCGGCGCGGCGGCGCCGGCGATGGCCTGCTTCCACAGCGGCTGCAGTTCGGCAAAGATCTTCTCGCCCACGTGGCCACCTTCGCGCCAGCGGTCGCCGAACTGGTACAGGGCGCGGTTGATGGCCTTCCAGTCGCCCGAAGTGGCATGTTCCTGCGTCCAGGCCTTGACCTCCTCGATCAGGGCCAAGCGCTGGGCCTTGTGCTCGGCGGCGTCAGCGCGGATCTTGTCGAGCCAGGCTTCCACGACCTTGTGCGCGGCATTGCAGGCTTCGTCGAATTTCTTCCACAGACCGTGGTTGGGCGCACCGCCCTGGTCGGCCTGCTTCCACTGCTCGCGCAGGGCGCGCAGGGTTTCCTGCATCTTGCGGCCACCCAGGGCCTGGCCCTCGGGGCGGTTGAGCAGGGCTTCAGCCTTGGCCACGAGGTCCTCGCGCACCTGGTCGGCGCCCCAGCGCTGCCAGCCTTCGAGCTCGCCTGCGGCCACCAGGGCCGTGTGCACCTGCTGCTCCAGCGCGGCATCGATGTGCTTGCCATGGTTCTTGAGCACGGCGCGCAGCGCGGCGGCGGCGCCGGCACTGGCCTTGCCATGGCCTTCTGCAGTTTCCTTCTCGAGCACCACCAGCGCATCGCGCACGGCCTGCACGGCCTTGTCGCGCACTTCGGGGTCGACCTTGGGCTTGTTCGGTGCGCGGGCGGGCTTGGCAGCTGCGCCTGCTGCTGCAGCCGCTGCGGCGGCCTCGGTGGGCAGGCCACGGGCGGCGCGCAGCTCATCGGCCCACACCGGCACGGGTGGCAGCGGGGCATTGGCGTCTTCAGCGGCGGCAGCGGCCTGGGCCACGGCAGGCTGGAAGGCGTCCCACACCACCAGCAACTGGGTGCGCGAGGCATCCAGCAGCGGCGGGAAGCGCGCTTCCACACTGGCCCAGCTGGCGTCGCTGGTCAACTCCTGGGCCTGCTCCTGCCAGCGGGCGACGTCAGCGCGCAGCAGCTCCAGCGCGCCATGCGCGTCGCGCCAGGGCTTGGTGGAGAGCACTTCGATGCGCTGCGCGAGGAGCACGGCGGCTTCGCGCTGCACCTGCACGCGGTGCTGCAGGTCTTCGATGACCTTCACGCGATCGGCCACCTGCACCTTGAGCAGGGACAGCGGTTCGCGCGACAGCGGTGCGCCGGCCTTGGCCGCGTCGCGCTGCCATGCCAGGGCATCGGCGATGTTGAGCTTGGGCGCCGACAGCAGCGCCTGGGCCTTCTCGGCCCACTCGGCGGCAATCACTTCCTGGCCCTTGGCGCGGCGGATCTCGTCGAGGCGCTCGCGCACGGCACGGGCAGCGCCCTTGTCGCGGCCACTGAGCTCCTTGAACACTTCCTGCAGCTGCTCTGGCGCTGGCTGAGTGGCCAGCCAGTCGCGGATGCGGGAGGCGCGCTCGCCTGAGGTGGCGGCAGAGAAGGCGCCGCCGGTCAGTGCATCCAGGGGATGCGCCTCTTGGGTTTTGGCCGGGGCCGGATTCACTTCAGGTGCGTCGGACATTTTGCTGCGGGAAAAAAATGGAAACATGGATCCAATGGATTGCGAACGGCCATCCCTGCTCGGGTTGGATGCGCGAGGCCACCAAGGCTCGCGCCAGCCCCGACAGGTACATGGCAGAAAACGGGCTATTTTCACCGGGTTCGTGCAGGCGGGCCACCGGCAGTCCTGGCAAGGAGGTCCCTCGGGGATATCCTGTCCAGAGCCACCCGGTGTGCGGGCTTCTGCACCCTGCATTGCAGGGTTGCGGTGCCTCCCAGGGGCCTGTGCCCGCTCTGGGAATTGCCCCCATTATCTATATATATGCGCCAAGGGCCCATTCAATGCCTTGAGGCAGTTCAATACAGGCCCATCCGGGCCCGCCTGAGGGCCGGCGGCGCCATGCTCCAAGCACCCTTCCCCAGCATGAAGCCGCATGTTGAAAACCTGGGAACCCGACGCAAGCGACGGCCCAGAAACAAGAAAGCCCGGGGGACTTTCCGAAGTGGACAGTCTCCCGGGCTTGACGGCTGACACAACGGTCTTTGCCATCGATTCGCAAGGCGGAGATGAAGGTCCACCGTGCGAGGAGGCAAGGTATTGCCTCCAGGGGGTGCCGTGGAAGTTGCATCTGCTGCACCGCGGCACTGAATGCCCATCGGCGGGAGAGTTCGCTTCGTCTGGCGATGCCTGAAATCAACAGGCGGACGAACCTTACCAAAGTCAGCAGCCGGGCTCAACCCGGTTTTGCAATGGCGCAGTAAAAGCCGATTGAATTTGACACATGACCGTCACAGGCCTGTGGTGCGCAGGGCCACCCTCTCGGGTGAAAAAAGGCAAAACCCTGTGTTTTCTACCAGATTTTTCATGCATTTTTAATCTAACGATTCATTTTGTTAGTATTGACTAGCTATTTGGTGACCTCCTAGAATCCGCCAGCCCCAAAAATGGCTAGTAAAAACCCCAACCCGCTGCCGAACCCGGCTAAGTCAACTCACGGCCCTTCTTGCTTTTTGCAGGCCTGAAATTGATGGCGTACCAATCCAGGTGATACGCCTGATCCTGCCAACCACCCGTGCTGGCAGGGCCTCAGGGAAGCGCCCCAGAAAGGAAGAGCTATGACAGCGTCAGGAAAAATAGTCTCCGGCGTGCGAACCTTCGCAGCCGATGTGACCGAAGGTTTTCTTGAAATCACCCACAGCAGCTTCGCCCTCATTGGGCTGACCGTTGCATTCGTCGTTATCGCATTGACCGCCCGGCCCGACCTGCGCCAGGCCGGAGAAGAAAAGCTCATGAACTGGCTCCAGGCGCGCCAGGTCGCCGTGCTGGGCATGCCCATCGAACCCGAAGCGAGCGAACGCGCCACGGCCGGCAACCCCAAGGACCTGCCCAAGGAGCAGGCCGCCGTGGCGTTCTGGCTGAGCAAGAAGTACCGCGTGGCCCCCGAGCCGCTGAGCGTGCTGGTGGCCGAGGCTTATGAGCTCGGCGCCCGCAACAAGCTCGACCCCACCCTGATCCTGGCGATCATGGCCATCGAGTCCAACTTCAACCCCTTTGCGCAAAGCTCGGTGGGTGCCCAGGGCCTGATGCAGGTGATGACCACCGTGCACACCGAGAAGTACCAGAATTTCGGCGGCCACTTCGCGGCCTTCGACCCGGTGACCAACCTGCGCGTGGGCGTGAAGGTGCTGCAGGAATGCATCGCCCGCGCCGGCTCGCTCGAAGGCGGCCTGCGCTACTACGTGGGCGCGGCCAACCTGCCCGACGACGGTGGCTACACCGCCAAGGTGCTGGCCGAGCATTTCCGCCTGCGCCAGGTGGCCGGTGGCCGTGCCATGCCAACCAACCCGCCAGCAACCCTGTCTACGCAGGCGCCGGCACAGTCAGTTCCCGCGTCGGTCACGCTGCCGGCGCCCGCTTCGCCTGCCAACAGCGCCAGCGACAAGGTCGCCCTGCTCTCCCAGGCCTCCTGAGAACAGCGCTGCTGGAGCAGTGCCGCTGCCTGGGATACACTACGCAGGTACGCAACTGGCGATAGGCGCAGCCCCGCAACCGGGCTGCCGCTGACGTGGAAACCGACAAGGGCTTGCCCCTTGTGAACCACTGGGGAGCGTGCCGCACGGGTGTCATGCCCGCCGCGTTCAGCCGTTCGCCTGGGCAGCCCTTGTTTCAAGGGACACAAGTTCATAGGACTGCCATGTACCAACGCAATATTCTTGTCGAACAAGCCGACCCCGAAATCTTTGCCGCCATCACGGCCGAGAACGCCCGGCAAGAGCACCACATCGAGCTGATCGCCAGCGAGAACTATGCCTCCCCCGCCGTGATGTGGGCCCAGGGCACCCAGTTGACCAACAAGTACGCCGAAGGCTACCCCGGCAAGCGCTACTACGGTGGCTGCGAGCACGTGGACGTGGCCGAGCAACTGGCCATCGACCGCGTCAAGAAAATCTTCGGCGCCGATGCCGCCAACGTCCAGCCGCATTGCGGCGCCTCGGCCAACGAGGCCGTTTTCCTGGCCTTCCTCAAGCCCGGCGACACCATCATGGGCATGAGCCTGGCCGAAGGCGGCCACCTGACGCACGGCATGCCACTGAACATGTCGGGCAAGTGGTTCAACGTGGTCTCCTATGGCCTCGATGCCAACGAAGTGCTGGACTACGACGCCATGGAGAAGAAGGCGCACGAAACCAAGCCCAAGCTCATCATCGCGGGTGCCTCGGCCTACAGCCTGCACATCGACTTTGCACGCTTTGCCAAGGTGGCCAAGGACGTGGGCGCGATCTTCATGGTCGACATGGCCCACTACGCCGGCCTGATCGCCGCAGGCGTGTATCCCAACCCCGTGCCCCATGCCGACGTGGTCACCAGCACCACGCACAAGAGCCTGCGCGGCCCGCGCGGCGGCATCATCCTGATGAAGGCCGAGCACGAGAAGGCCATCAACAGCGCCATCTTCCCCGGCCTGCAGGGCGGCCCGCTGATGCACGTGATCGCGGCCAAGGCCGTGGCCTTCAAGGAAGCGCTGCAGCCCGACTTCAAGACCTACCAGGAACAGGTCATCAAGAACGCCCAGGTCGTGGCCGAAACGCTGACCGCCCGCGGCCTGCGCATCGTCTCCGGCGGCACGCAAAGCCACGTGATGCTGGTCGACCTGCGCGCCAAGGGCATCACCGGCAAGGAAGCCGAGGCCGTGCTGGGCGCCGCCCACATGACCATCAACAAGAACGCCATCCCCAACGACCCTGAAAAGCCGATGGTGACCAGCGGCGTGCGCATCGGCACCCCCGCGATGACCACGCGCGGCTTCAAGGAAGAAGAAGCGCGCATCACCGCCCACCTGATCGCCGACGTGCTGGACAACCCGCGCGACGAGGCCAACATCGCCGCCGTGCGCGCCAAGGTGAATGCGCTGACGGCACGTTTCCCGGTCTACGGCTGATCCGCCCCCCGCCATGAAGTGCCCCTTCTGCAGCCACCAGGAAACGCAGGTCGTCGAAACCCGGGTGTCTGAAGAAGGTGACTTCATCCGCCGCAGGCGCCAGTGCGGCGCCTGCGACAAGCGCTTTACCACCTACGAGCGGCCGGAGGTGAACTTCCCGGCCATCGTCAAGAAGGACGGCCGGCGCATCGAGTACGAGCGCGGCAAGCTGCTCGGCTCGTTCAACCTGGCGCTGCGCAAGCGCCCGGTGAGCACCACGCAGATCGACAGCGCCATCGAGCGCATCGAGGAAAAGCTGCTCAACCTGGGCCAGCGCGAAGTGCTCTCCAGCCGCATCGGCGAGCTGGTGATGCGCGAGCTCAAGAAGCTCGACAAGATCGCCTACATCCGCTTTGCCAGCGTCTACCGCAGCTTCGAGGACATCGACGACTTCCGCGCCATGGTCGACGAGGTGCGCAAGTAGCCTGCAGACTTTGCCAGCCTGCCTGAGAATTCACTGGTGAAGACTCGCCACTTTTTGCAGCTCGTGCTGCTGTCTGCCCTGTGGGGCGCCTCCTTCCTTTTCATCCGCATCGCGAGCCCCGTGCTCGGGCCCAATGTCATGGCCGCCCTGCGCATCGGCCTGGCCACGCTCACGCTGATCTTCATCATGCGCGTGGCCGGCGAGCGCTGGCCCTGGCGCCACTGGCGTGAGTTGGTCGGACTCGGTGCCCTCACGGTGGCCATCCCGTTCCTGCTGTACTCCTGGGCGGCGCTGTACCTGCCGGCAGGCTACAGCTCGCTGCTCAACACCATGGCCGTGCCCTTCAGCGTGATCGCTGCGGCCTGGCTCAAGGAAGACACGCTGAGCGCACGCAAATGGCTGGGCTGCATCTGCGGTTTCGCGGGCGTGGCACTCATCGTGCAGTTGGGCCCGGTCACGCCGACCCCGGCCCTGATCATTGCCGCCCTGGCCTGCATGACGGCATCGGCCTGCTACGGCGTGTCCACCCCGTGGATGAAGCGCGCCACCACGCGCATGCCGCCACTGGCGATCGCGGCCGGCATCCACGGTACGGCCCTGGTCATGCTGCTGCCCGGTGCGGCCTGGAGCCTGCCCGAGGCGCAGTTCACGCCCACGGCGCTGGCCGCCGTGGCGGTCATGGGCATCGTCACTTCGGGCCTGGCCTACTGGCTCAACCTGCGCGTGCTCAGCCAAGTCTCGCCCGTGGCGGCCATGAGCAGCGCCTTCATGATCCCGCTGTTCGGCGTGGCCTGGGGCCACCTGTTCCTGGACGAAGCCCTGGGCCCGGGCATGCTGTGGGGCGGCCTGCTGGTGCTGGTGGCCACGGGCCTGGTGACCGGGTTCAACCCGCTGCGCTGGCTGGGCGCCGGATCGCGCTCGTAGGAGATTGCCTACAGGCCTGTTCGCCCAGGTCCGGGGCGGCGAAAGGCCCGGGCTGCCGACAATGAGGGCATGGACCCTCAGCCGCAGCCGACCGTCGCCACATCCCTTCCCACCCACCGCGCCCCGCTGCAGCCCGAGCAGCCCCCACCCCAGCACGCCTGGCAGTTCTTTCGCGCCGGCGGCGTGGACCAGGTCATCATCCAGAGCGGCGCGGACATCGCCCACCTCTCAGAACTCGACCAGAAGCTCTGGGTGGCCCTGGCCTGCCCCACGCGCGGCATCGAGTTCGACGAGCGCACGCTGGACCTGATCGATACCGACAAGGACGGCCGCATCCGCCCGCCCGAACTGCTGGCCGCCTGCGCCTGGGCCTGCGCACAGCTGCGCAGCGTGGACGAGCTGGCACAACCCGGTGACACACTGGAAATCAGTGCCATCGACGACCGCACCGAAGAAGGCGCTGCGCTGGCCGCAGAGGCCCGGCGCCTGCTGGCCATGGCTGGCCGGCCCGAGGCCACGGAGATCGCGCTGGCCGACGTGCTCGAACGCAGCAAGCAGTTGAGCGCCCTGCGCTTCAATGGCGACGGCATCATCACCGTGGACACTGCGGACAAGGACGACAGCGTGGCCCGCGATGCCATCGCGCACATCATCACCACGCACGGCAGCATTCCACTCGCCACCCACAAGCAGTTACCCGGCATCGACCGCCAACGCGCCGAGGCCTTCTTTGCCGAACTCAACCAGCTCAAGGCCTGGGCTGCCCAGACGCGCGGTGCCACCACCGGCCTGGCCCTGGGCGAGCGCACGCTGGCCGCCACCGAGGCCATGAATGCCGTGGCCGCCAAGGTGGAGGACTTCTTTGCCCGCACCCGCCTGGCGGCCTACGACCCGCGCGCCGCCACGGCCCTGAACCCTTCGCTCAACGAATACAGCGCCATGGCGGGCCAGGACCTGGGCCTGGCCTCGCCGGCCATCACCACCCTGCCCCTGGCCCCCATCACCCCCGGTGGCGCACTGCCCCTCAGGCACGGCGTGAACCCGGCCTGGGCCAAGGCCCTGCGCAACTTCCGCGAGCGCACGGTGGAGCCCCTGCTGGCGCGCAGCAACGCCGAAAGCCTGACGCAGGACGAGTGGCAACTGATCCAGAAATCGCTCGCGCCCTGCCAGCAATGGCTGGCCGACCGCCCCGCCACAAGTCTCGATGTGCTGGACGAAGACGTGCGCGAGGTGCTGCTGGCGGGCGACGCCGAGCAGCGCGTGATGGCCCTGATCGACGAGGACGAGGCCGAGCAGGCCCACAACGAGCAGGCGCTGGCGCTGGAGAAGCTGCTGCGCTTCAAGCGCGACCTGCTGGAGCTGCTCAACAATTTCGTCTCGTTCTCGGCCTTCTACCAGCGCCGGGGCGCGATCTTCCAGGCCGGCACGCTGTACCTGGATGCCCGCAGCTGCGACCTGGTGGTGCAGGTGCCCGACGCCGCGCGCCACGCCAAGCTCGCCGGCCTGGCCAAGACCTACCTGGCGTACTGCGACTGCACGCGCAAGGGCCAGAAGATGGGCATCGTGGCGGCCTTCACGGCGGGCGACGTGGATTTCCTCTTCGTGGGCCGCAACGGCGTGTTCTACGACCGCGATGGCCACGACTGGGACGCCACCATCACCCGCATCATTGAGAACCCCACGAGCATCCGCCAGGCCTTCTTCTCGCCGTACAAGAAGTTCGTTCGCATGATCGAAGAGCAGGTGGCCAAGCGCGCCTCGGCCAGCGATGCGCGGGCGCAGAAGTCACTGGGCACGGCCGCCAGCACCCTGGCCAGCACCGATCTCAAGACCGTGGGCACCAACGCCAGCAACGTGACCGTGCCCGGCACCCCGCGCCGCACCGACGTGGGCACGGTGGCGGCCATCGGCGTGGCGCTGGGCAGCATCAGCGCGGTGCTGGTGGGCATCTTCGGCAAGTTCGTGGACCTGGGGGTCTGGATACCGCTGGCCTTGATCGGCATCGTGCTGGCGATCTCGGGGCCGAGCATGCTGATCGCGTGGCTCAAGCTGCGCCAGCGCAGTCTGGGGCCCATCCTCGACGCCAGCGGCTGGGCGATCAATGGGCGCATGCGGGTGAACACGCGGCTGGGTGGGTCCCTGTCGCAGGTGGCCAAGGTGCCGGCCAATGCACGGCGCATGCTCGATGATCCGTTTGCGGAGTCCAAAAGCCCTGTGTGGGTGGGGCTGGGGGTTCTGGTTGCGGTGGTCGTGGTGGGGTTCGTGGCGTGGCGAGCGCATTGGCTGGATCGGTGGGTGCCGCGGGTGACGATGACGCCTCCCGTCGCTGTACCGGCTGTGGTGCCTGCGCCTGGGGCCAGTGGTGCGGCGCCTGCTGCTGCGGTGGTAGGGCCGGCTGCGTCTGTGGCTGCCCCGGCGCGTTGAGTTCAGGGTTTCTTTTCAGCCGTTGGCCTGGGTTGAGGGCGGAGGCCGGGATGTGCGCCCGGCCTCCGCCCTCAAGCAAGGCATGCAGCAACTATTCCAAACACCAAGTTACCCCCTAACCGCCCCCCGGAGCAAATCCGCCACCTTCATCCTCTCCAACCCCGCACTGCTCCAGAACGACCCCAGACTCTCCGCCCGCTCCAGCAACAACTTTTCCACCAGCGGCTCGGCCGAAGTAGCAAAGGGATCCACCAGCAACAGATACCGCGGCTCCGCCACATCTGCCGCATCCGGATCGGCCTGCGCGTCATTGATCTGCCCCACCCAATCCAGAGACAGCAGGGCGTCAAGCACCGGCTCGAGCTGCAGCACATCAAGCCGCAGCAACTGCGCCAGCTCGCTCGCACGCAGTCCCTTCTGCACATGGCGACGCGCCAGGTACAGCTCCTGCAGCACCTCCACCGCCAGCTGAAAGGTCCACCCCGCCACCGTGCCACGCCGCGCCACCCCGGCCAGCAGGCTGGGCAGATAGGCCGTGACCACCGCACCCAGCAGCACGATGACCCAGGCCACGTAGATCCACACCAGCAGGATAGGCAAAGTGGCGAAGGCCCCGTACACCACCGAATAGGTCGGCACGTTGCTCAGATAGATCGCCAGCACCCGCTTGGCCAGCTCGATGCAGATCGACACGAACAAGCCGCCGGCCCAGGCGTGGCGCCACTTCACCGGGGTGTTGGGCACGTAGTGGTACAGCGCCGCCATGCAGCCGGCGAGCACGAAGAACTGGATCGAGTCGAACAGCAGCTGCACGCCGCTGGGCAGTGCCTTCACCAGCCCGCCCGATGCCGACATGACGTACGAGGTGATGGCCAGACTCACGCCCAGCAGCAGCGGACCCAGGGTCATCACGGCCCAGTAGATCAGCACGCGCTGGCCCAGGGGGCGCAGGCGGCGCACGCGCCAGATGTCGTTGAGCGTGCGGTCCATGGTGAGGATCAGGGCCAGCGCCGTGGCCAGCAAGATGCTGAAGCCCGCCACGCCCAGGCTGCTGGCCTTGGCGGCAAACTGCGTGAGGTAGCCCAGGACCTGGCGTGAGATGCTGTCGGGCACCAGGCTGTCCACGAGCCAGCGCTGCAGCACGTCCTGCACCTTGCCGAAGATGGGAAACGCGGTGAACACCGCCAGCGCCACCACGAAGAACGGCACCAGCGCCAGCGTGGTCGTGAAAGTCAGGCTGCTGGCCGTCAGGCCCAGGTGGTCCTCGCGAAAGCGCTCGCGCAGGGTCAGGGCCGTCGTTTTCCAGGGGAAATGCGACAGCTGCGTGATCAGCGCTTCGATGCGCAAGGCTACAGTCTGCAAGGTCAAGGGCATGGCCGATATGATCCTAGGCCCGGCAAGAGGCCCCAGGGGGTGTGAGAACGCTGCATCGCAATGAATATGCGGGCAGGCGACATACACCGCGCATTGTGGGCCCAAGCGCGCCGCAGGCCGCAAGCACAATGGCCACGGACTGCCCGCTGCCCCCCCATCGCACCCGGACCCACCGAACGATTTTTGCGCCTCTGCGCTATCCACCGACCAACTTCCAACTGCTGCACCGCCACCGATGACTGCTCCCCTCCCCGTCTCCGACCACGCCATCGCCGCCACCCGCTGGGTGGCCACCGGCAGCGTGATGGCGCTGATCGTGCTGTGCCTGGCCTGGGAGCTGGTGCTGGCCCCCGTGCGCCCCGGCGGCTCATGGATTGCCCTGAAGGCGCTGCCGCTGTGCATCCCGCTGGCCGGCATCCTCAAGAACCGCATGTACACCTACCGCTGGGTGAGCCTGGTGATCTGGCTGTACTTCACCGAGGGCGTGGTGCGCGGCTGGGGCGACAAGCCCCCGTCGCAGTGGCTGGCCTGGGCCGAGGTGCTGCTGTGTCTGGTGCTCTTCACGGCCTGCACGCTGCACGTGCGGCTGCGCCAGCGCAATGCCAAGGCCATGGCAGCCGCCAAAGAATCACAGGAAGGGCCGGGGCCATCCCCCGCCGCCTGAGACGATACAAGCCCACCCGACAATCCACCATCACGCTGCAATGCCCCGGCGCCCGCCCCCGGCAGCAGCCCTGACCGCTGTAGACGAAAGGCCCAAGACATGACCACCCCCCTTCTCGACACCCTGCGCACCCTGGTCGGCTCGGCCCATGTGCTGACCGATGGCGACCTGACCGCCTGGGAGCAGGACTGGCGCCGCCGCGTGCGCGGCAAGGCCCTGGCCGTGGTGCGCCCGGCCAACACCCTGGAGGTGGCCGCCGTGGTCAAGGCCTGCGCCGCCGCCGGAACGGCCATCGTGCCGCAGGGCGGCAACACCGGCCTGGCAGTGGGCTCCACCCCCGACGACAGCGGCACGCAGGTGGTGCTGAGCCTCACCCGCATGAACGCAGTGCGCAGCATCGACACCGACAACCTGACCATGACGGTGGAGGCCGGCTGCATCCTGCAGAACCTGCAGGACGTGGCGCAGAACGCGGGCGTGCTGTTCCCCCTGTCGCTGGCGGCCGAAGGCAGCTGCACCATCGGCGGCAACCTGGGTACCAACGCTGGCGGTACGCAGGTAGTGCGCTATGGCAATGCGCGCGACCTGTGCCTGGGCCTGGAAGTCGTCACCGCCCAGGGCGAGGTGTGGGATGGCCTCAAGGGCCTGCGCAAGGACAACACCGGATACGACCTGCGCGACCTGTTCATCGGCAGCGAAGGCACCCTGGGCATCATCACCGCCGCCACGCTCAAGCTCTACCCCGAGCCTGCCGCGCGCCTGACGGCCTGGGCGGCCGTGCCCTCCATGGAGCATGCCGTGGCCCTGCTCGGCCTGGCGCACAAGCACCTGGGCGCGGGCCTCACGGGCTTCGAGGTGATGGGCCAGTTCGCGCTGAGCCTGGTGGGCAAGCACATGCCGCAGCTGCGCGTGCCCTTCCTGGGCGACGAGAACGCGCCCTGGTGCGTGTTGCTCGAAAACTCCGATAGCGAATCCGAAGCGCATGCGCGCGGCCGCTTCGAGGCGCTGCTGGAGACCGCCTTCGAGGCCAGTTGCGTGACCGACGCCGTGGTGGCCGAGAACCTGACCCAGGCCCAGCAGCTGTGGCACATCCGCGAGAACATCCCCCTGGCGCAGGCCGAAGAGGGCCTGAACATCAAGCACGACATCTCCATCCAGATCTCGCGCATCCCCGCCTTCGTGGCCCACACCGACGCCGTGCTGCGCCGCGAGATCCCCGGCGTGCGCCTGGTCAACTTCGGCCACCTGGGTGACGGCAACCTGCACTACAACGTGCAGGCACCCGTGGAGGGCGACCCCAAGGCCTTCCTGCGCGACCACGAAGAGCATGTGCACCAGTTGGTGTACGACGCGGTGGCCGAGTTCAGCGGCTCCTTCTCGGCCGAGCACGGCATTGGCGAGCTCAAGGCCGACAAGCTCGAAAAGTACCAGTCACCCGTGGCGCTGTCGATGATGCGTGCCGTCAAGCAGGCGCTGGACCCACAGGGCACCATGAACCCCGGGCGCGTGCTCAACCGCTGACTGGAGTACCTCGCATGGCGACCCCAGTGAACGTCCGCCCCGTCACGGCGAGTGACTACGCTGCATGGCGCCCGCTCTGGGACGGCTACAACGCCTTCTATGGGCGCTTTGGTGCCACGGCCCTGCCCGAACACATCACGGCCAGCACCTGGCAGCGCTTTCTCGACCCGACCGAGCCGGTGCATTGCCTGGTGGCGCAAGAGGAAGGCAGCGGCGCGCTGCTGGGCCTGGTCCACTACCTGTACCACCGCAGCATGACGCGCATCGAGCCCGTGTGCTACCTGAGCGACCTGTTCACCCGCGAGGCCGCGCGCGGGCGTGGCGTCGGGCGCCTGCTGATCGAAGCCGTCTACAAACAGGCCCGTGCGGCGGGCTCTTCGCGCGTGTACTGGCAGACGCATGAGACCAATGCGGCAGGTCGCATGCTGTACGACAAGGTGGCCAAGCACCATGGGTTCATCGTCTACGCGAAAGAGCTTTGACGGGCTCCATTTCCTGCCTCCAAACGTAAGCACTGCAAGCAGCAGAAAAACCTTGCAGCACTGCAGCCCGTAAGGCCAAAACAGGCCTGCAGCGGTGGTCCAATCAGCGCCCTTTTCGCTGCTTTGACACCCTGTTTTGAATCTGCTTTCCTCCTGGCCCCGCGCCGCGCGTGGGGCCACGGCCCTGGCGCTGGTCCTTGGCGCCGCCGCTCCCTCCCTCGCCCGCACTCCCTCCACCTTTCTCGACAGCATCCCCGGCCTGCGCAGCACGCAGACCAGCGGCTTCGTGCATTGCCCGCAGTTCTTCGTGGGCGGCAAGCCGCCGCCGGTGCCGCGCCGCGCCCAGCAGCGCGAGCTGTGCTACGAGGCCTTTGCCGTGCTGCACAGTGGCGAAACACGCACCCCCGTCTACGTGGCCCAGCGCCTGAACCGCCAGGTGCTGGAAGGCGCCGACGAAAAACGCTCGAACAAGTTCTTTGCCGATGCCCGCCTGCCCCGGGGCGAGCGCGCCGAGCTCGACGACTACAAACGCTCGGGCTACAGCCGCGGGCACATGGCACCGGCAGCGGACATGTCCACCCCCACGGCCATGGCGCAGAGCTTTTCGCTGGCCAACATGGTGCCGCAGGACCCCAGGCAGAACGGTGGCCCCTGGGCCCGCATCGAGCAGGACACGCGGCGCTATGTGCTGCGCGCCCGGGGCGACGTGTACGTGATCACCGGCCCGGTCTTCACGGCCGACAGCCCCACCATCGGGGCCAACAAGGTGCGCGTCCCGGCCTACCTGTTCAAGCTGGTGTACGACGCGAGCACGCAGCGCGCCTGGGCGCACTGGCAGGCCAACCGCGAGGGAGAGCGGGCAGGCCCGCCCATCAGCTACCAGGAGCTGGTGAAGCGAACGGGGGTGGAGTTTCTGCCGGCCCTGGCGGCGCCGCATTGAAGCATGCAGCCCCCACTTCATGAATTCCATGGCAGTGGCGAACCCACCCCGGGTTCTTGTCGGGCAGGAACCGACACGGTGCCCCCCCAAGACCTGCGCGAAGCGCGGACACGGCGACATGAAGCCCATGTGACCAGTGACGCGGACTTATGGACCCGTTGCAGGACCCTGCCATCTTCGTCGTGAGCAACATGGGCACTGAGCTCAGGCGCTCCATCGAGTCTGAGCAGGCGCAGGGGCAGCTTCTGGAGATGGCAGACAACCGGGGGAAGCGGGTGCGCACGGACGCCTGACGGCGCCACGCACCCGCCTCAGGGCCGCAGGCCCAGCGCAGGGTGCTGCGCAGCCCAGTCCTGCGCCGCCTGCCAGCCCGGCGGCACACAGCCACGCTCCTGCACGCACAGGCTGGCGCTGGCCAGGGCGTGGCGCAGGGCCTGCTGGTACACGGCGGCCGGCAGGGCCGCAATGAAGTCGGCCATGCCGGCAGCTGCCGAACTGTCCTGTTGCGCATGGGCGCCCAGCAGGTAAGCGAGCAGGCCCGCAAGAAAGCTGTCGCCTGCGCCCACGGTATCGACCACCGCGAGGGGCTGGGCCTCCTTGGCAAACCACTGGGCTGCACCCTCCCCCTGCAGCAGCAGCCAGGCTCCCTCGCCCCCCATGGTCAGGGCCATCAGGCGGGCACCCGGGTTGGCCGTGAGCAGATGGCGGGCGCGCTCCAGGGGTTCGGTGCCGGGCACCTGCAGGTGGTCCAGGTCCTCGTCGCTGGCCTTGATGATGTGCGCCTCGGCCAGGGCCGCGTGGACCTGGGCGCGGTAGGCGGGCAGGTCGGGCATGACGGAGGGGCGCAGGTTGGCGTCCACCACCACGCAGCGGCCGGCGGCGCGCTGGGCCTGCAGCCAGGGCAGGTAGATGGCTGCGTCGCGCGCATCCAGGGCCAGGGCACCGGTGCAGACCACCTGCAGTGCGCCGCCGTGCGCAGCACAGGCGACGTTGAGCCCCGCAGCGCTCACGGTACGGTCGGCCACGCCTTCGCGGTAGAAGGCGTAGTCGGGGTGGCCGTGCTCGGTGAGGTTGACCACGGCCAGCGAGGTGACCTCGCCCACGGGGGCGGGCAGGGCAAGTTGCACGCCATCGGCCGCGAGCTGCGCCGCGAGTTCACGGCCCCAGCGGTCGCGTGACAAGGGGTTGAGGTACTGCGTACCCACACCCTGGCGTGAGAGTGCACGGCTCAGGTTGTACAAGGCACCGCCCAGACAGGGCTCGTAGTTGCCGTCGGCACGGCCGATGAGGTCGATCAGCGCTTCGCCGGCAATGGCGACCTGGACGGGGGAAGAAGTGGACATGGCGTGGTCAGGAAACAAGAAGGCGAAGGTCTGTCAGAAATGGGGCAGCAGCACAGGGTACAGCGCCCGAAAGCGCGCATGGCGCTCCTGCAGCAGGGCCCGCTGTGCGGGCTCGGGGGCAAAGCGGGCCTCGGCCGGCAGGCCCTGGCACCACAGAGCTTCGTCACCACCGCAGGCCATGGCGGCCAGGCGCGCGGCGCCCAGGGCCGCAGCAGCATGGGCCCCTTGCGGCCGCTCCAGCGTGCAGCCCAGGCCGCTGGCCAGCAACTGGGCCCAGGCATCGCTGCGGGCACCGCCGCCCACCAGGGCCAGCGGCGCAGCCGAGGCCGCGCCCTCCACCTCGCCCGCAGCTGCCTGCATCGCCTGCAGCCCGTCCATGAGCCCGAAGCCCACGCCCTCCATCACGGCGCAGGCCATGTCGGCGGCATCGTGCTCGGCGCGCAGGCCCATGAAGACGCCGGTGGCTGCGGCATTGTTGTGGGGCGTGCGCTCGCCGCTCAGGTAGGGCAGAAAGAGCGGAGCCTGTGCATGGCGCGCAAGGTCCATGCCCTGCACAGCGGCGGACAGCTGGGCCTCGGGCTGCCCGGTGATGCGTGCCAGCCAGCCAAAGGCGCTGGCCGCGCTGAGCATGACGGACATCTGGTGCCAGCGGCCAGGCAGCGCGTGGGCGAAGGCATGCACGGCACGCTCGGTGGCAGGCGCGAACCGGTCGGACACCCGGAACACCACGCCCGACGTGCCCAGGGACACGAAGCCCTGCCCTGCCTGCCGTGCGCCCACACCCACTGCACTGGCGGCGTTGTCGCCGCCGCCGCCGGCCATGGCCACTCCGGCGGGCAGGCCCCAGCGGGCGGCCACGTCGGCGCGCAAGGTGCCCGTGGCATCGCTGCCCTCGGCCAGGCGCGGCATGTGCGCGCGGGTCAGGCCGCAGGCGGCGAGCAGGGTGTCGCTCCAGTCACGGCGCGCCACGTCCAGCCACAGGGTGCCGGATGCATCGGACATGTCGCTCACCGCATCGCCCGTGAGCTGCAGGCGCAGCCAGTCCTTGGGCAGCAGCACGCTGCGGATGCGCGCAAACACTTCAGGCTCGTGCTTGCGCAGCCACAGCAGCTTGGGTGCGGTAAAGCCGGGCATGGCCAGGTTGCCGGTGATCTGGCGCGAGGCGGGCACGGCCTGCTCCAGCTCGGCGCATTCGGCCGCCGCGCGGCCGTCATTCCAGAGGATGGCAGGGCGCAGCACCTCGCCCTGCGCGCCCAGCACCACGGCGCCGTGCATGTGGCCCGAGAGCCCCAGGCCACGCACCTGTGCCCACGCGGCGGGCGCCTGCGCACGCAGCTGGGCCACGGCGGTTTCGGTGGCGGCCAGCCAGTGGGCCGGGTGCTGCTCGCTCCAGGTCGGCTGGGGCCGGTGCTGGGGCACAGGCGCATCGGCCACGGCGTGCACCTGCTGGTCTTCGCCAAGCAGCAGCAATTTGACACCCGAGGTGCCCAGATCAATGCCGAGGTACATGCGCTATTCCTGAAACACGGGAAAAAACACTGTCATGCCTTGATCCCGAAACGACCCGCACCCTGCTTGCGGTATTCGCTGGGCGTCATGCCCTTGATGTCCAGGAAGCGGCGGTTGAAGTTGGCCATGTTGTTGAAGCCCACGTCGTAGGCGATGTGGGTGATGTAGCGCTCGGACTCCATGAGCAGCTGGCAGGCGCGGTTCACGCGCACCAGGTTCACGAAATCGGTGAAGGTGTTGCCCGTGGCCCGGCGAAAGAAGCGCGAGAAGCGGCTCTCGGTCATGCCCAGCTCCTGCGCCAGGTCGGCGGCTGACAGGGGCTCGGCCAGGTGGTCGGTGATGCGGCTCACCACCGCATTGATCTGGTCGAGCTGGGTGTCGTTGTCCTCGCTTTGCAGCTGCGTGCTCGACAGCAGCCGAAAATCGGTACAGCGGGCCAGGTCGCTCAAAAATTCGCAGAACGCGCCGAATCGGGCCAGCCCCTGGCGGGCCTTGATGCGCTGCCAATGCTCCTGCGCCTGTGCCTCCATGCCAAAGAATTCGATGCCGTGGCGGGCCCGCTCCAGCAAGGGCAGCACCTCGCGCAGCTCAGGGATGCTCTCGCTGCTGGCCATGAGCGGCGCATGCGAGAACTGGATCACCAGGTCGCGCAGCGGCACACCGCCCTCGGGCAGGTCCATGCTGATCCAGTTGTGCGGCAGGCGCGGCCCGGTCAGCACCAGGTGGCCTGGCTGGAACTGGCCGATCCAGTCGCCCACGAACACCTTGCCCGAGGTGGCGGTGATCAGGTGCAGCTCGTACTCGTCGTGGTAGTGCCAGCGCGCCAGCGGCGTGGGGAACCCGTGCGACAGGCAGCGGATGAACCCCACGGTTTCCGGCGGTTCATAGCCCAGCTCGGGCGAGCGCACATAGTCGTGCTCCAGCTCGGGCTTGGTCTGGCGTGGGGAGACAGGGGTCGTCTTCACGGTCATGGCGTCATTCCTGTGGGCAAGCCGCTCAATTTACCCCTGCGATTTTGCACGTCCCGCCACGAACGCCTGCACGCGGGCGAAGGCCTGGCGCAACGTGGCGACCAGACGCGGCTCCGAGGCCATCTCGCCCCACAGCGTCGTATCCGCGGCGTAGGCCGCCACCGGGTCGGCTGCATCGCAGATCGCATGCGCCACGGCCGGGTCCATGGCCTGGTCCTGGTAGTCGTAGGGGATCTGTCCGGCATGCCAGCGCTGCAGGTAGGCCAGGAACAGCGCAGGCAGCATGGCGACGCTGTCGAACGAAGCATTGCGCGCCAACTGGTCGCGGATGGTGGGAGCGATCATGCCGGGGATCTTGGAGAACGCATCCATGGCCACGCGCTGGTTGGTGTCGGCGATGGCGGGGTTGCCAAAGCGGTCCAGCACCACGTCGCGGTACTGCGCCAGGTTGATGGGGCACGGAAGCAATACGGGGATCGCATCATCGGTCACGTAGTCGTAGGCCATCTGGCGGATGGCGGCATCGTTCGTGCCTTCGTGGATGTACCGGTAGCCCGCCAGCGTGCCCGCCCAGGCGATGCAGCTGTGGGTGGCGTTGAGCAGGCGGATCTTGGCCTCCTCGTAGGCCTGCACCGAGTCCACCATCTCGACGCCCACCTTTTCCCATGCGGGGCGCCCGGCAATGAACTGGTCCTCGATCACCCACTGGATGAAGCTCTCGCCCATGAGCGCCGCCTTGTCTTCCCAGCCGGTGGCGGCCTTCACGCGCTCGGCCACCTCGGGTGTGGGGCGCGGCGTGATGCGGTCGACCATGGCGTTGGGGCTGCGGGTGTTCGCAAGCACCCAGGCCTTGAGCGCGGTATCGCCCAGCGCGTCGATGAACTGCAGCAGGCCGCCGCGCGAGCGCTCGCCGTTGTGGCGCAGGTTGTCGCAGTTCATCAGCGTCACGGGGCCGGCACCGGCGCGCATGCGCGCGCGCAGGATGCTCACCAGGGCGCCGTAGATGCTGTGGCCCGCCTGGCCGGTCTGGACGGCCGCGAGGTCGGCGCGCAGGTCCGCGAACGTGGCCCAGTCGAGCTGGTTGTCGGCATCCAGGTAGTAGCCGGCTTCGGTCACGGTGAACGAGATGATGCGCGTGGCGGCATCGGCACCGGCCGCGATCAGGGGTGCCAGGTCGTCCTGGTAGGGAATCACGCGCTCGATCGATTCGATGCGGGTGTAGCTGCGCTCACCCTGGGGTGTGACGGTTTCGAGCGTGTAGCGCCCGCCCTGGGCCTGCAGCGCCGCGATGGTCTCGGCCATGTCGGGGCGCAGGTTGCCCCCGACGATGGCCCAACTCGTATCGCCCTGTTGGCGCAGTTCGTGAACGTAGACGGCCTGGTGGGCGCGGTGGAACGAGCCCAGGCCCAGGTGCAGGATGAAATTCATGGTGCGTGAATGCGAAGAAGAGAGGTCTCAGAGGTCGAAATTCGTGGGCATCATCACCACGTCGCGGATGGTCATGCCGCGTGGCCGGGTCAGCATGAACAGCACCACCTCGGCCACTTCGGCGGCCTCGATGAGGCTGCCATTGGCCTTGGCCTCTTCGAGCTTTTCAGCGGGCCAGTCGGCCAGCAGCGAGGTGATGACCGGGCCCGGAGAGATGGCCCCCACGCGGATGCCGTGCTTGAACACCTGGCGGCGCACGGTCTGCACGAAGCAGTTCACAGCCCACTTGGACGAGGCGTAGACGGGCTCCCACGGTGTGGGGAAGTGGGCGGCGAGCGAGCTCGTGACGATGATGTCCCCGCGGCCGCGCTCGATCATGTGGGGCAGCACGTTGTGTACGTTCTTCATCACCACGTTGACGTTGAGCTGCAGCATGCGGTCGATGGCGTCGGGGTCGGCGTCGACCAGATCGCCCCCGACGTAGAGCCCCGCGTTGGCGTGGAAGATGTCGAGCTGGCCGGCGATGGCCAGCGTGCGCGTGAGCAGGCTGGCACACTGTTTCGCATCGAGCAGGTCCAGCACCACCGGCACAGCGCTCTCGCCGATGGCGGCGCAGGCCCTGGCCAGTGCGGCTTCATCGCGGTCGATCAGCACCACGCGCGCACCGGCATCCGCCATGGCCTTTGCGCTGGCAAAGCCGATGCCCGAGGCCGCGCCGGTGATGGCGGCCACCTGGCCTTGCAGAGGATGCACGGCGGTCACGCGCCCTGCCCCGCCACGACGTGGCCCGCCGGGTCGAACCAGTGCGCCTGCGAGGCGTCGATGTCCAGGCTCACCGCATCGCCCGCGCGCAGGCCGGTGCGGTCGTTCTGGCGCGAGACGAACTGCGCACCGCCGGGGGTGCTCACGTAGATCAGCGTTTCGGCGCCCAGTGCTTCGACCAGGTCCACCTGCCCGCCCACCGGCGTGGTGCCGGTGCTGCGCACGGCGATGTTTTCCGGGCGCAGGCCGATGGCACCGCCCGCCGCTTCCGCCGGTGCTTGCTGCTGCACCGGCGCGGGCAGCTGCTGCAAGGGCACCACGTTCATCTGCGGCGTGCCGATGAACTGGGCCACGAACTGGTTGGCAGGCTTGTCGTACAGCTCCAGCGGCGTGCCGACCTGCTCGATGAGCCCATCGCGCAGCACCACCACGCGGTCGGCAAGGGTCATTGCCTCCACCTGGTCGTGCGTCACGTAGATGGTGGTGGCGCCCAGGTCGCGGTGCAGCTTGGCGATCTCCACCCGGGTCTGGCCGCGCAGGGCCGCGTCGAGGTTGGACAGTGGCTCGTCAAACAAGAACACCTTGGGCGCACGCACGATGGCACGGCCGATGGCCACGCGCTGGCGCTGACCGCCCGACAGCTCCTTGGGCGTGCGCTCCAGGTAGGTGGTGAGGTTCAGGATGGCGGCGGCGCGCTCGACCTTCTCGCGCACGATGGCCGGATCGACCTTGGCGAGCTTGAGCGCGAAGCTCATGTTCTCGTACACACTCATGTGAGGGTACAGCGCATAGCTCTGGAACACCATGGCCAGGTCGCGCTTGCTCGAAGGCTGGTCGGTGATGTCGCGGCCGTCGAGCATGAGCGAGCCGCCGTCGATGTTCTCCAGCCCGGCGATCAGGCGCAGCAGCGTGGACTTGCCGCAGCCCGAGGGGCCGACGAAGACGATGAACTCGCCTTGCTTGATGGTGAGGTCGATGCCCTTGATGGCGCGGTGCTCACCGAAGAATTTCTCGATGCCGCACAGTTGGAGATAGGCCATGGAATCGGGTTCCTGAAAACTTGATTGCGTTGGAAAGGAAAGCTGCGCGTTACTTCACCGCGCCAAAGGTCAGGCCTTGCACCAGTTGCTTCTGGCTGAACCAGCCAAACACCACGATGGGCGCAATCGCCATCAGCGAGGCGGCAGACAGCTTGGCCCAGAACAGGCCCTCGGGGCTGGAGTACGACGCGATCAGCGTGGCCAGGGTGCCGGCCTTGGCGGCGCTCAGGTTCAGGCTCCAGAAGGCCTCGTTCCACGAGAGCACCAGGCACAGCAGGCCGGTGGAGGCCAGGCCGCCCATGCCCAGCGGCAGCAGCACCAGGCGCACCTCCTGCCACAGGGTGGCGCCGTCCATGCGCGCGGCTTCCAGGATCTCGCGCGGGATGTCCTTGAAGTGCGAGTACAGCATCCACACCATGATGGGCAGGTTGGACAGCGCGAACACGATGATCAACACCAGTTGCGTGTCGAGCAGGTGGCTCTTTTGCGCCAGCACGTAGATGGGCACCAGCGCGCCCACGGCGGGCATCATCTTGGTGGAGAGCATCCACATCAGGATGTCCTTGGTGTACTTGCCCTTGAAGAAGGCCATGGCATACGCCGCAGGTGCGGCCAGCATGAGCCCCACCACGGTGGAGAGCACGCTGGTGATGACCGAGTTCTTGGCGTACAGCAGGTAGTCGCTGCGCTCCTGCACCTCGTGGAAGTTTTCGAGCGTGGGGACGAAGAACAGCTGCGGCGGCACGGCGATGGCCTGCAGCTCGGTCTTGAACGCGGTGAGCAGCAGCCAGGCCAGCGGGAAGAACAGCAACAAGGCCACGCCCCAGGCGGCCACGGTGCGCAGGGCCAGCAGGCCCAGGGGGTAGGAGGATCGGCGTCGTGCAGATGCAGTCATGGTGGTGCTTCGGTTATTTGTCGAGGTTCTTGCCTACCATGCGGATCAGAAACACCGCCGCGATGTTGGCCAGCACCACCGCGAACAGCGCGCCGGCTGAGGCCACGCCCGCATCGAAATTGAGCAGCGCCTGCTTGAAGATCAGGAAGGTGACGTTGGTACTCGCATCGCCCGGGCCACCGCCGGTGGTGGTGTAGATCTCCGCGAAGATGCTGAGCAAAAATATGAGTTCGATCATCACCACCACGGCCACCGAGCGCGCCAGGTGCGGCACATACAGGTAGCGCAGCTGCTGCAGGTAGTTGGCGCCGTCCATGCGCGAGGCCTCGAGCTGCTCGTGGTTCATGCTCTGCAGCGCGGTCATGAAGATCAGCGTGGCAAAGGGCAGCCACTGCCAGGAAACCATGACGATGACCGAGAACAGCGGCAGGTCCGTGAGCCAGTCCACCGGCTGCGCGCCGAAGAAGATCCACACCTGCGCGAGCACGCCGTAGATGGGGTTCATCATCATGTTCTTCCACATCAGCGCGTTCACCGTGGGCATGACGAAGAACGGCGAGATCAGCAGCACCCGCACGATGCCCCGGCCCGCGAACGGCTCGTTGATGAGCAGCGCGATGGCGATGCCGAACACCACCGTGATGAGGATCACGCTGCCGAGCAGCAGCAGCGTGTTAACCACCGCCGTGCCGAACGAAGGGTCGGTGACGAAGTACTCGAAGTTCGAAAGCCCGGCAAAGCCGGTCTGGTCCGGCTGCATCAGGTTGTAGCGGATCAGCGAGAAGTAGATCGTCATCACCAGCGGCACGATCATCCACAGGAAGAGCGTGGCCATGGCTGGCGTGAGCAGCAGGCGGGGAAGCAGGCGGTTCATGGGAATCCCGGGAGAAATCTGGCGTCGCCAGACAAGGTAGGAAGCAGGCGTTCAGCCGGCACCAGGGGCCTTCGGAGTCGAAACTCCCCGCCGCACAACCGCACGGCGAGGAGTCGCGAGACTCAATCAGCCCTCAGCGGCCGGAAGGCGGCTCACTTGTAATAACCACCCTTTTTCATTTCACGGTCGGCAGACACCTGGCTGGCCTTGAGGGCAGCGTCCACGCTGGTCTTGCCGGCGAGCGCCGCGCTCATCTGCTGGCCCACGGCGATGCCGATGGCCTGGAACTCAGGGATGGCCGCGAACTGCACGCCCACGTACGGGCTCTTGGGCAGGGTCGAATCGGTCGGGTTGGCCGAGTCGATGGCCACCTTCTCGGCCGCGGCAAAGCGCGCTGCCTTCTGGAACTCGGGGCTGGCGTAGGTGCTCTTGCGGGTACCGGTGGGCACGTTGGCCCAACCATTGGTCTTGGCCACGAGCTGGATGTAGTCCTTGCTGGTCGACCAGGTGATGAACTTCTGCGCGGCGTCCACTTTCTTCGAACCGGCAGGGATCGCCAGATTCCACGACCACAGCCAGTTGGCACCCTTGGGCGTGTTCATGGTGGGGGCCTGGGCAAAGGCCATCTGGTCGGCCACCTTGGACTGCTTGGGATCGCTCACAAAGGACGCGGCGATGGTCGCATCGATCCACATGCCGCACTTGCCGGAGTTGGTCAGCGCCAGGATTTCGTTGAAGCTGTTGGCCGCCGAACCGGGCGGGCCATAGTTCTTGAGCAGGTCCACGTAGAAGGTGATGGCGTCCTTCCAGGGCTTGGATTCGAGTTGCGGCTTCCACTGCATGTCGAACCACTGGCCGCCGAAGGTGTTCACCAACGTGGTCAGGAAGGCCATGTTGTCACCCCAGCCCGGCTTGCCGCGCAGGCAGATGCCATACACGCCGTTCTTGGGGTTGTGGATCTTGGCGGCCAGGTCCTTGATCTGCGGCCAGGTGGGGCGCTCGGACACCTGCACGCCGGCCTTGTCGGCCAGGTCCTTGCGGTACATCAGCATCGAGCTTTCGCCGTAGAACGGGGCAGCAAACAGCTTGCCATCGACCGACAGGCCGTTGCGCATGGCAGGCAACAGGTCGTCCACGTCGTAGGCGGCATCGGTCTTGAGCTCCTGCAGCCAGCCCTTCTTGCCCCAGATGGGGGCTTCGTACATGCCGATGGTCATCACGTCGAACTGGCCGCCCTTGGTGGCGATGTCGGTCGTGACGCGCTGGCGCAGCACGCCCTCTTCGAGCGTGACCCACTTGAGCTTGATGTCGGGGTTGGCCTGCTCGAAGTTCTTGGAGAGCTTCTGCATCTCGATCATGTGGCCGTTGTTCACGGTGGCAATCACGAGTTCGGTCTGCGCATGCGCAGCGGCGCCGCACAGCGATGCCGCCAGGGCGGCAACGGCCAGGGCCAGGCGGGTGTGTGGACGGGTGGAACGGGGCATCGAAACGTCTCCTGCGTAGTTGGTATGGATCTGCCATTCAACGCCGGTCGGATGGCTGGCATTGATGGACTGAACGATACCGATGCTCAGATGCTCAGTTGATACTTTGAAAACCCATACACATACTAATTTTCGCCAGAATCTCAGGATTTACACCTAGATTCGTCAACTGGGTATGTGCATTGGCGATGGGTGGTGTCCAAACGGACCAAGACCCTCAAGTACAGCAACGCATGGAATGCATGCAGTTTGCTGCCCCACCACTGTTTCCAAAACTGGAACAGTCAGTTTGCGACTGGGTGGTTTTTCTTTGATCACCTGCGGCGTACAGTTCAACCCATCGATGAGCCGAACCCGCAAGGCGACTCACCGAACCCGGTTCGAAATGGTTTTTGCTCCGGTTTTTTGAGTCACTTTTTTCTTCCAAGGATTTCATCATGAACACGACCGCACGCTTCCTCTCCATCGCCGCTGTTGCCGCTTTCGCTTCTTTCGGTGCCCAGGCCGACGAAGCCGACGCTTCGCAATTTGCCACCAAGTTCGAAACCAACCGCACCCGCGCCGAAGTGGCCGCTGAAGCCGCCACCGTGGCCCAGACCCGCAGCATCGAACCCGCTGGCTCGCGCGTGGTGACCTACAAGTCCACCGCCGACCGCGCTGCCGTGCGTGCCCAGGCCGCTGATGCCGTGCGCACCGGCCAGATCTCTGCTGGCGAAATCGGCGCACTGTAATTCGCATCCAGTTGGCGTATTGCCCCGTATTCCCCAGTACCTCGTCCCTATTTTTTGAATTTCACAGGAGTTTCACCATGAACACCACCGCACGTTTCCTCTCCATCGCCGCTGTTGCCGCTTTCGCTTCCTTCGGTGCCCAGGCTGACGAAGCCGATGCTTCGCAGTTCGCCACCAAGTTCGAGACCAGCCGCACCCGTGTCGAAGTGATGGCCGACGCCGCTACCGTGGCCAAGACCCGCAGCACCGAGCCAGCCGGTTCGCGCGTGGTGTCTTTCCAATCGACTGCCGACCGCGCTGCCGTGCAAGCCCAGGCTGCCGACGCCGTGCGCATGGGCAAAATCTCTTCGGGCGAACTCGGCTCGATGTAAAAGTTGCGGGCCTTCCCATGGTGGGGGCATCTCACGGTCGTGGGTGCCGCCACCATGTGGAAGTGTTTCCCCTGGTACTCGGGCCATGGCCCCTGTCGCCAACCCACAGCAAGGCCCTTCGGGGCCTTTGTTGTTTGCAGAAGAAGCTCAGGCCGCCAGCGTCTTGAACATCACGTGCGCATCCACGTAGCCCAGCGTGCTGTGCCTGAAGGCACCCGGCAACGTGCCCGCCACGGCAAAGCCCAGGTGCTGCCACAACCGCACGGCGCGCACGTTGCTGGCCACCACCAGGTTGAACTGCATGGCCCGAAAGCCCATGGCCACGGCCTGCTGCTGGGAGTGCTCGCACATCAGCGAAGCCACGCCCAGCCCTTGCGCGGCCGACGCCACCACATAGCCGCAGTTGCACACATGGTCGCCCAGCCCGGCCTGGTTGGGCTTGATTAAGTAGGTGCCCACAATTTCCCCGCCCACGCCACACGCGACGAAGGTGGCGGCAGGCAGTCCCACCCAGGCCTTGTGGATCTCGGCCTCCGTGCTGTCGGGCGCAAAGGAATACGTGTCCCCTGCCTGGAAGGTCGTGCGCAGGATGGGCCACACGGTGGGCCAGTCGGCGGCTTCGAGAGGGCGGATGGTGACGGGCGCGGCAGAAGTTGTCATGGCAAAGTCGGAGTATGGGAGGCAGACGCCGCATTCTCCCGCTCCGCATAAAATCCGCAGTCGGCAATGGCCATCCCTTGATGGCCACGCCCTCCCACCGCGAGTGATCGACCCCATGACCCAGCCTTCTGCCACCCTGGCAGCCACTGCCCAGCCCGCCCGCCCCGTGCGCTCCCAGTACGAGGACTTCATGCGCCATGTGTTCACGCACGGCGTGCACAAGTCCGACCGCACGGGCACGGGCACGACCAGCGTGTTCGGGCACCAGATGCGCTTCGACCTGAAAGAAGGCTTTCCGCTGGTCACCACCAAGAAGGTGCACCTGCGCTCCATCATCCAGGAGCTGCTGTGGTTCCTCACGGGGTCGAGCAACAACAACTGGCTCAAGGAGCGCGGCGTCACCATCTGGGACGAGTGGGCGCGCGAGGATGGCGACCTGGGCCCCGTCTACGGCGTGCAATGGCGCAGTTGGCCCACGCCGGACGGCGGCCACATCGACCAGATCAGCGACGTGATCAAGGCGCTGAAAACCAACCCCGACTCGCGCCGCATCATCGTGAGCGCCTGGAACGTGGCCGAGCTGAACAAGATGGCGCTGATGCCCTGCCACGCCTTCTTCCAGTTCTACGTGGCGCCTGCGCAGGAGCCCGGCGGCCGTGGCACCCTGAGCTGCCAGCTCTACCAGCGCAGTGCCGACATCTTCCTCGGGGTGCCGTTCAACATCGCCAGCTACGCACTGCTGACCCACATGGTGGCCCAGCAGTGCGACCTGGACGTGGGCGACTTCATCTGGACCGGCGGCGACTGCCACATCTACAGCAACCACCACGAGCAGGTGCAGACCCAGCTGGCACGCACGCCCTACCCCTACCCCACGCTGCACATCAAGCGCCGGCCAGACAGCATCTTCGACTACCAGTTCGAGGACTTCGAGGTGCTGGACTACCAGTGCCACCCGGCCATCAAGGCGCCCGTGGCGGTCTGATCCCTCTTCGCCCTCCTGCGATCCCTGCAGCGCAGGCGCCACTGTGCCCTGCGTGACCTCCCCTGTCTCCCTTCACGAAACTACAAAGAGCGCTCACCATGTCTTCCGGCGGATTTCACGTACACGGCCCCCACGACCACGCAGTCGAGCATGCCACCCAGGGCCACGGCGACGACCACGCAGCCAGCCACGGCAAAGAAGGCGGCGGCTCGTCCATGAGCAAGATCGCCATGTTCACGGCCATCGTCGCCACGGTGGGCGCCATCTTCTCGTACATGGGCGGCGCCACGCAGGCCAATGCCGGCCTGCTCAAGAACGACGCGGCCATCAAGAAGACAGAGGCCTCCAACCAGTGGAACTACTTCCAGTCCAAGAGCACCAAGCAGTCCCTCGCCGAGCTGGCCCGCGACCTGGCGCCCGATGACCGCAAGGCCACGTACCAGGCCAAGATGGACCGCTACGAGAGCGAAAAGAACGAGATCAAGGTCGCCGCCGAAAAACTGGAAGCCGACAGCCACAAGTTCGACCGCCAGAGCGAAGAGCAGATGCACCAGCACCACCGCTGGGCCCAGGCCACCACGGCGCTGCAGGTGGCGATCGCCTTGGCCGCGATTGCCCTGCTCACCCGCAAGAAGTGGCTGGAGTACGGCATGTACGGCGTGGCTGGCATTGGCCTCGTCGTCGGCGTACTGGCCACGCTGCATATCTAAGCAAAGCAGAAGAACGCAAACTAAGGAAGCCACCATGCCCGTGCACATGATCTATGCGCGCGCCGCCAACGGCGTGATCGGCAAGGACAACGTCCTGCCCTGGCACCTGCCCGAGGACATGGCGCGCTTCAAGTCGCTGACCCAGGGCTGCCCCGTGGTCATGGGCCGCAAGACCTGGGAATCGCTGCCGCCGCGCTTTCGGCCACTGCCGGGCCGTACCAACATCGTTGTGACGCGCCAGGCCGATTGGCATGCCGAGGGAGCGGTGCGCGCGGCCAGCCTGCAGGAGGCGTTGCAGCACGCGAGCGCCGGCCAGACGCTGTGGGTGATTGGCGGCGCCCAAGTCTATGCCGAAGCCCAGCCCCTGGCCGACCGCATTGAAGTCACCGAGATTGCGCAGGACTTCGAGGGCGACGCCCACGCGCCCGTGCTCGATGCCGGCTGGCACGAGACGGCGCGCAGCACGCACACCTCCAAGAACGGGCTGCCCTACAGCTTCGTGACGCTGGAGCGGCGCAAAGACTGAGCGGGCGGCAGGATCAGAACAGCTTGGCGCAGTTCACCGGCAGTTGGGCCGCGGTGCTGCCCTGCAGCACTCCCATGCTGCCGATCAGGTTGCCCTGGCTCACCGACAGCGTGAACGGCAGGTTGAAGCTGGTGGTGCCGGTGAACGACGAGGCCGTGGCCGTGCCCATGCCGTAGCCGTAGAGCGAATTCGCCGGGCCCAGGGCCGCGATGGTGAACATCGAGGGCCCACTGGGCTGGCCGCTGACCGTGACGAACACGCCGGTGCCAGCCACCGCGCACTGGTAAACGCCATCGAGCGGGCCGCCGGCGGCCATGGCGGCGCCCGATGCGCCGGCCAGCACTGCGGACGCGACCAGGGTTCTGATGAATCTGCTGCTCATTTTTGCTTGTTCCTTTTTTCTTTTCGGGAGGTTGCGGCAAGGGGCCGGGCCACCATCGCCCGCCTTCGCACCGTCGCGCCACACTGTCTGAACCGCCAGGCGGCCAGAAGTTCACCGCCTGTCAGGCCCGCAAAAAAAAGCCCGCACGGAGGCGGGCAGCAACTTGCTTGTCGCAAGAGGGGATGCCGCTTGGAGGCCGGCATGGAAATAATAGGCCGGTGCGGCCCGCAAGGCTGTGACGCGGAGCACAGCTTGCTGCGCATCGCGCGCCCTCCCGGGATGGCTCAGAGCGCCGAGCCCACCGGCTTGCGATGCTTGAGAATCCCCCGGTGCCAATCGCGGATAGGATGCACACCAATGCAGTCGCCGCGAGCGATGGAGATTGAACAAGCAAGGACCGATGATGGTGATGAAGATAGCAACCTGGAACGTGAATTCCCTCTCCGTGCGCCTGCCCCAGGTGCTGGCCTGGCTGGCCGCCAACCCGGTGGATGCCATCGGCCTGCAGGAGTTGAAACTCACCGACGACAAGTTCCCGCACGACGCCTTCAAGGAGGCCGGCTACGAGGCCGTGGCCTTTGGTCAGAAGACGTACAACGGCGTGGCCATCCTGAGCCGCCACCCGATGGCGGACGTGGTGCGCAACATACCCGCGCACGAGGACGCGCAGGCGCGCGTGATCATTGCCACGCTGGATACGCCCACCGGCCCGCTGCGCCTGATCAACGGCTACTTCGTCAACGGCCAGGAGCCCGGCTCGGAAAAATTCGCCTACAAGATGCGCTGGCTGCAGGCCCTGCAGGACCTGGTGCGCGCCGAGATGGCCGCCCACCCCCGGCTGGCCCTGGTGGGCGACTTCAACGTGGCGCCCGAAGACCGCGACTCCTACGACCCGGTGGGCCTGCGCGAGACCATCCACCACACGACCGAAGAGCGCAACCACTTCAAGGCGCTGCTGGAGCTGGGCCTCACGGACAGCTTCCGCATGTTCGAGCAGCCCGAGAAGATTTACTCCTGGTGGGACTACCGCATGCTGGGCTTCCAGAAGAACCGGGGGCTGCGCATCGACCATATCCTGGTGAGCGAAGCCCTGCGCGCCAGCGTGACGGCCTGCGTGGTGGACCGTGCCCCGCGCAAAAACCCGCAGCCGAGTGACCATGCGCCGGTGGTGGTGACGCTGGGGTGATTGCAAAGCACACCGCCGCCGTGGGCAGAGCCCAAGGCGGCGGTGGCAGTGAGCAACAGCGGGCTTTTCTCTCTCAAAGCATGGCCGCCGCTCTCCCTGATGCGGCCTGCCAGTGCCCTGTGTGCCTGCGCACAGGCCCCCAGGGCGTCGGGCCGGCCGTTCGATCCCTCAACCTGCAGGGTTGAAGCTGTCGCGCAAGGCCTTCACTTCGTCGTGGTTGCGCTGGGCACCATCGGCCTGGCGCTGCACCAGCGCACGCAGGTCCTGCGGCAGGTTGGCCTTCAGGGCCTTGCGGTAGCGCGCCACTGCGGCATCCTCACCACGTTCGCATTCTTCCAGCACGGCCTTGTCGTCCTGCGTGGACAGGGCCGTCTTCACGGACACCCAGCCGCGGTGCAGTGCACCTGCCACGGTGCCGCCGCTGACGGGCTCGCCGCCGCGGGCGCGGATCTCGCGCTCCAGTTCGGCACCTGCGGCTGCGCATTCACGCGAGTGGCGCTGGAAGATGCCCTTGAGCTCGCCCGCGTCGGCGTGCTCGGCACTTGCGTGAAAACCATACTCACCATCGCGGGCCGATTCCAGCAGGTCGTTCAGGGTATCGATCACATCGTCGTTGTCGATCTCGCCTGCGACTTCCAGCGGCTGGCTGTTGTAGGCACGTTCGTAGGCAGCGCGGGTGGCAGGCTGAACATCCGTCCAGGCCAGGCCATCGTTGCCATGGCGAGCGCGCCAGTCATCGGCCAGACGGGGTTCTACAGCGTCGAAGTTGCCTTCATAGCGGCCCACCGAACTCCAACCCAGCTCATAGGCGGGGCGGTACTGGTCGTAGCTGCGACCACCCACGTAGTAGGGCTCGCGGTGGTAGTTTTCACGCCAGTAGGCGTCTTCGTTGGTGGGGTTGACGGCTTCGCCAGCGGCCTTGCCAGCCAGTCCGCCAGCCACAGCACCCGCCACACCACCGATGGCGGCGCCTACGGGGCCACCGAATGCACCGGCGGCGGCACCCGCTGCGGCACCACCGAGGGCGGCACCCACGCCCGTGCCTACGGGATGTGCGCCAGGTTCATTCGTCAGGGGGTCACGGTTTGCATCGTTGAAATCGGCCATTAGAGGTCTCCGGTTGGTTGGACAGTGAGTTCATTGTGGAAGGCCCCTCACACCCCCAGGGTCGGCATGCGGAGGGTGCGGGTGTAGGACATCGGGCCCTGCGCCAAGCCCTTGGTCACCACCTGAAACATGGGGCCCTCTGGCCCCCCGCACAAACACCGTCCGGCACGGTGAAAATACCGCATGCCACGGCCCGAAACCACCCCAACCGACCCCGCGCCCTGCCATCTGGAATCGGCCGAGCGCGGCGAGTTCATCGAACTGCTGCTGCATGCATCCGGCACCCACCTGCGGGTGCGAAATGGCTCCATCGGCAAGCCTTGCCTGGTGCTGCAAACCTCGTTCAAGACACCCGAGAGAGCTTTGGCCAGCCACCAGCGCCTGCACAAGGAATGGCAGGAGCAGGGTTTCGTGCCTTGCAGCCCCTCGGCGCCCGTGGTCGACGGCAGCGTGGCCGAAGAGCTGTTCTGCGATGCGCGCACGCCGCACCCACTGCTCGATGCCTTCCTGGCCATCAACGGTGCCGACGAACTGCGCGGCCAGCCCCGGCGGCTGGCGCTGTTTCGCCAGGGACTGCGCTGGCACACGGACTTCGACCTGGAGCGCATCGCAGACTTCGGGCTGCATGCCGGCGTCATCGTGGAGGGGGATGTGGAGGTCGCTGGCGTGTTCAGCCAGCTGACCTACACCTACCCGGGGCAGACCCTGATCAGCGGGAGCATCCACGCCGCCAGCTTTGGCCACGGCGACAGCCACATGCGGGTGATGGGCGACGTGAAGGTGGACAACATCGTCTACGGCGAGTACAACGATGGAAGCTTGGTCATCGACGGCGCTGTGCATGGCCGCGCCTTCATCACCCTGGACCACGACATGTACGCCCAAGGCGGCTACCACCTGCCGATCTGCGAATGGAACATGCAGGAGAACTGGTCCGACTGCCTGGATCCCGAACTGTTCGAATACGACGATGAAGACGCGAACGAGCCGGGCAGCATGATTTCGGCAGAGGCCATACGCCGCTTCATGCGCGAAGGGCGCAACCCCTTTCGCCCCGGCGCACGACCGGTGATGCGGGAGCCGGAGCCCGAGCCCCCACCACCGCCTCCACCACCCTCGCCCTTCGCCGAGCGCGTGCGCGGGCTGGTGGATGCAGAGGATGTGGAAGGCCTCACCCGATTGATCGAGACCTGGCCCGACCACAGCGAGGAATGGGAACAGGCCCTCATCGGGCGCCTGTACGCTCCCAGCACGACGCCAGAGCAGCGGGTGCGCCTCAAGGCCTTGCAGAAGAAAAAGCCGTAGCTCAGGCCGCAGCTACCTCGGCCTGCACTCCGGCGGCCACCTGCAGCACCTCTCGGGCCTGGTCTGCCCCCAGCTCGGCACCATTGCCAGCCCAGGTGACGAACTGGTCCGGGCGCACCAGCACCAGCCGGGCGTTGTACCTGTCGTGCTCGCCAGCTCCCTGCCCTTGCACCACCACAAGGGGCAGCGATTGCTCGGCGGCCGCATCGCGGAAGGCCTGGACCTCCTGCGCACTGGCGCCGAAGGCCAGCAGCGTAAAGCCCGTGCCGAATTCCTCGTACACGTTCCTGCCCGAGGGCAGCACTGCGGGCGCCAGATGGTGCCCGGGCCGCGCGTCGAAGCGATGCGATCCCTTGGCGCTGCTGGTGCGGCCTTCGCTGCCCGAGACCACCGCTGAGCCCTCATAGTGGGGCTCGAAGGCATGCACCTCACCTACGGCGCCCTGGGCACGCGCATTCCAGGCAGTCTCGAAGGCGGCCAGATCACGTGCCGGGTCGTGGGTGTCGAGGAACTCGCGGTCCGTGTCGATGGATTTGGCGATGAAGTCGCGCATGGTGGAGGCAAACACCGGCCGGCGCTCGTCGTCGTACGAATCGAGCAGGCGCTCACCACCCCAGCCCTGCAGCACGGCAGCCAGCTTCCAGCCCAGGTTGCGCGCATCTTCGAGCCCCGAGTTCACGCCGTATCCGCCATAGGGCGGGTGGCTGTGCGCCGCATCGCCGGCGACGAAGACGCGGCCGTTGCGGTAGCTGTCGGCCAGCATGAAGCGCAGGTCCCAGAATCCGATGTGCTCGAACTCTACATCGAACGGTGCACCCACCGCTTCGTGCAGGTAGGCCGCAAAATCGAAGTTGTCCTTGGTCGTGCCTGGCGGCACGGGGGCGTGGAAGAACCAGGTGTTGCCCAGGTCCACCCGGCCAAAGAACTTCCAGTAGCCCTGGAGTTCGGGCTGCAGCACGTTGTAGTAGGACTTGCCGGGGTAGCGTTCGAGCAGTTGGTGCAGGCCGGGCGAACGGAACACCAGCAGCACCATCATGCGGTCATGGTCGGTGCGGGTCTGGGTGATGCCCGCCTGCTCACGCACGACGGAGCGTGCGCCGTCCGACCCCACGGCGTAGGCGCAGCGCAGCACGCGCTCGCCGTTGCCGCCACGCTCGGCGATGGTGACCGACACGCCAGTGCCGTCCTGCACCACGGCCTTGGCTTCCCAGCCGTAGACGGTCTGCACCGAAGGCAGCTCGGCCACGCGCGCGCGCAGCACCGCCTCCGTCGCATACTGCGGCAACCGTTCATTGCCGGTGAAGTAGTAGGGCTTGACCAGGTCGCGCTGCAGCCAGTCGTAGGTGTGGGGGCCCAGCAAGGTGCCGTGGGCCGTCAGCCCGCCGATGCCATATTCCACGGGGATGGTGCGGGCGGCACGCAGCTCCTTTTCGGCCCCCCAGAAATGGAAGTGCTCCATGGTTCGCTGGGTCAGGTTCTGTCCCTTGGGGATGGGCTGGGGCTGCAGATAGCGCTCCACGACGATGGTACGCACGCCACGCTGGCCCAGCTCGATGGCCAGCCCGATGCCCACGGGCCCACCGCCGATGATGACCACCTCGGCGTCCTGCTGCTCTGCCATGGCCTGGTCCTTGTTGCTCATTGTGTTCATTGCTTTCTGCTTCATTCAGCGGTGATGCCCTGGGCCTTGATCAGGTCAGACCAGCGCTTGGCATCGGCCGCCACGAGCTTGCCGAAGGCATCAGGCGTGCTGTGGGCGGGCGTCATGCCCTGGGTCTCGAAGGACTTGGCGACCGGGGGCTGTGCCAGCACGTCGCGCAGCTCGGTGTTCAGCCGGTCGACATAGGCGCGGGGCGTGCCGGCCGGTGCGAACACGCCGTACCACATGTCCACGTTGAGGTCGCCGAGCTTCAGGCTGTTCAGCGAAGGCACCTCGGGCAGCAGGGGATGGGGCGTGCCGGAGCTGATGGCCAGCGCCTTGAGCTTGCCCGCCTTCACATGCTGCAGCGCCACGTGGATGGGCAGGAACATGGCGTCAATCTGCCCGCCCAGCAAATCGGTCACGGCAGGCGCCGTGCCCCGGTAGCTGATGTGCGTGAGCGAAATCTTCGCCCGGTTCTTGAGCAGCTCCATGGCCAGGTGGTGCGGCGTGCCCGCGCCGGGCGATCCGTAGTTGAGCGCGCCGGGCTTGGCACGGGCGCGCTCGACCAGTTCCTTGAGCGACTGGATCTTCGCGCCTTCGCTGGCCACCAGCAGCAATTGCCCCCAGCTCGTCTGCCCCACGGGCTGCAGATCGGTCAGGGGGTTGAAGCCCTGCTTGGGGTACAGCGCCATGTTCATCACCAGCGTGTTCACGCTGACCAGCAGCGTTGCGCCATCGGCTGGCGCACGCACCGCTTCCTGCGTGCCGATGATCCCCGAGGCGCCCGCCTTGTTGTCGACGAAGAAGGGCCGCTTGAGCCGCTCGGACAGCGGCGCCGCGATCTGGCGCGCGATCAGGTCGATGCCCGTGCCGGGCGTGAACGGCACGACCAGGCGCACCGGCGTATCCGCACCACCGGCCTGCGCCCGGACCAGGGGCGCCGCCACCGTGGCCAGGGCGCCGAGCACCAGGCGCCTGCGTTGAAGGGAGGGCGGCGTCAACGGGGTGGCAAGGGTCATGGTTTTGTCTCTTTGGAAGTTGGACCACAATTACAACGACAGTCTTGATTTGAATCAAACGGAAATTTCTGATGTATTCGTCAACAAAGCTGATGAATATCAGCAGCCGCCAGCTGCACGCCTTTCTGGAAGTGACACGCCTGCAGAGCTTTGCCAAGGCGGCCGAGCAGGTGCACCTGTCCCCCTCGGGCATGAGCATGCTGGTCAAGGAGCTGGAGGAACAAATGGGTGCGCGCCTTTTCAACCGCACGACGCGCTCGCTCACGCTCACCGATGCCGGCCGGCGGCTGCAGCCGGTGGCCGAGCGCATCGTCGGCGAGCTGCGCACGCTGGGTGCCGTGCTCGACGGCAGCGAGTCCGCTGTGCGCTCACGCCTGCTGGTGGCGGCCACGCCCATGATCTCGGCCAGCCTGCTGCCCGACGTGGTGCGCGGCTTTGCCGAGACCCATCCCCAGGTGCAGGTGCATCTGGCCGATGTCGAGGTGGGTACCGTGCGCCAGGAGGTGCTGGAGGGCGAGGCGGACATCGGCTTCGGCTTCTTCGTCAAGCCCGCAGTGGGCCTCTCACGCCAACCCCTGTGCAAGTTCCGGCTCATGCGCATCAGCCCACCTGGCGCGGGCAGCAGCGGTCTCGCGGAAAGCCTGCCCTGGAGCAGCCTCGCAGGCCTGCCCCTGGTGAGCCTGCCCTCAGGCAATCCGATCCAGGTGGTGATCGAAAAGCACCTATCCCGCCTGGGCCGTACGCACGAGGAACGCCCGCGCATGAACCTGCTGGGCACCATCATCGGCATGGTGCGTGCCGGCCGGGGCCACGCCATCATCCCCTCGTTCGCGATGGAGGAATGCCTGCGCCAAGGCCTCGGGGTGGCCATGCTGCGCGAGCCCGTGGCGCACCTGGATCTGTACCTGGTGTCGCGGCGCGGCACGCAGCCCAAGCCTGCAGCGCTGGCATTTGCGGCGGCGCTCAAACGCGCCGCAGCGCGTCTACCCGGCTAGCGCCGCAAGGACGCCAGCAAGGCAGCGAAAAGAATCAGCGAGCCCCCAAGCACCGTGCGCGCCTCCAGCTGCGAGGCCGACAGCAGCACCGAGGACACGCTGGCGAACACCACCTCCGACAGCATCACCACGGCCGTGGTGCCTGCCGTCAGCCGCGAGGCGCCGAACTGCAGCGCCCAGTTGCCCAGCATCAGCACGCCCGACAGCAGCAGCCCGGTGACGGCCCAGGTGGCGTTGAAGGCGGGGAATGCGTCCACCACCCCGAACTGCATGCCGACGAAGGCCGCCAGCAGCGCCATGAGCATGCAGCCACCGAACATCGCGAACATGCGCGCCTGCCCCGGCACGGCGTGCAGGCGGCGCACGGTGACGTTGACCAGAGCGAACATGAAACCGCCCATCAATGCCAGGCCATCGGCCATGGACAGGCCCTCCAGCAGGCTGGCAGGCGATGCGTCCCCGGGCAGCAGCACCAGCACCACGCCGGTAAAGGCCAGCAGCAGCCGCGCGATGGCCATGGGCGTGGGCCGCTCACCCAGGATGCGCCAGGCCAGCAGCACCGCCCAGGCGGGCATGAGGTAGAACAGCAGGATCACGCGCACCACGTCGCCCACCGTCACGGCCCAATTGAAGGCCACGTTGTTCAGGCCCGATGCCAGCGCCAGCAGCCACAACCCCGGGTGCTGGCGCACCTGCGCGAGGATGCCCGGCCGCAGGGTCAGCAGGCCCAGCAGCACCACGGCATACATCGCCGCCGTGGCCCACAGCGGGTGCAGGCCCGCCCCATGCATCAACCGGAACGGCCACCAGGCCAGGCCCCAGACGAAGGCGTTGAACAGCAGGGCGAAGACGGGCAGCGGCGATTGCATGGAGGAAAGCAGGGATCCGCCCGCGCGCACTTGCGAGCGCTGGCGTCGGTCAGGAAAAGAGGATGGCGCGAGGGCCGAAAGCCGGCGGGGAGATTGTGCCTGCCCTGGGGCACGTGCGCTGGGTGCGGGGAAAGATCAGCCGCGCCCGGCCGCCTGCAGCAGGTCCCCCGGCGTGTAGCCGAAGGAGCGGCGAAACCACCGCGTGAAGTGCGCCTGGTCGGCGAACCCGCACTCCGCAGCGACCGCAGCGGACGGCTCGCCCGCCAACAGCATCTGCCGGGCCCGATGCAGGCGCACGGCGCGCAGGTAGTCGCCTGGGGCCATGCCGACCCACGCCGTGAGCACCCGGTGGATGCGCTCGCGGCTCACCCCGCAGCGGCGTGCCAGATCTGCCACCGACAGGTCATCGCCGACCACGGCCTCCTGCACCCTTTCGATCAGGGCGCGCACCGCGGCACTGGGAGGTGCCGGTTCCACGGCCGAGGGGTCGGCAGGCAAACGGCGGCGCAGTGCCGGCACCACGCGCCGCAGCCAGGCCTGCACCTCGGCCGTGGTGGCCAGGCCGCGCGCGCTCTCGGCCAGCCGGGGCATGCGCACCACGCCACTGCGCGGAGGCGCCTGCAGCCCTTCGTGCACAAGCCAGTCGGTGGGCACGCACAGCATGCCCACCAGCACGGCCCCCCGGTACTGCGGCGCGCTCAACGCCCCCGTGTGGACCACGCCCGGCGCAACGCCGGGGGAGCCGTCTCGGGTGGAGCGGATGGGGTCATGAATCCTCGGATCAGCGGTCCCATTGTCGGCGACCCATGCTGGCACCAGCCAGCGCTGGCTTGCAGTGACCTCAACAAATATGCAACAATTAAAGTTACTTGAATTTCACGCAGCCATGTCTATTTCCTCCACCAGCGCCAACCCGAGCGCTCCGTTCGCCGATCCCCAGGCCGTGGCGTCCTATGCAGACCGCACCCGCCGCTTGGTGCCCGGCTCGGACGATCTGCAGAAAATGGCCGGCGTGCTGCTGGCGGAGCGTGCGCCGCCCCTGGCCAAGGTGCTTGTTGTCGGCGCGGGCGGGGGTGCGGAACTGGGCGTCTTCGCCGGGGCGCAGCCGCAGTGGCGCTTTGTGGGCGTGGACCCGTCAGAGCCCATGCTGCAGTTGGCGCGGAACACGCTCGGGCCGCTGGCGGCGCGAGTGGACTTCCACCATGGCTATGTGCACACCGCGCCTGCAGGCCCCTTCGATGCCGCGACCTGCCTGCTCACCCTGCATTTCGTGCCCCTGGATGAAAGGCTGGCCACCCTGCAGGCTATCCGCCGGCGCCTGCAGCCCGGCGCCCCCCTGGTGACGGCCCACCTGAGCTTTCCACAGGCATCGCAGGCCGAGCGCAGCCAGTGGCTCTCGCGCTATGCCGCCTTCGCCATCGCATCGGGTGTAGACCCTGAGGCCGCACGCCGCGCAGCCACCGCCATCGATACCACCCTGCCCCTGCTCAGCCCGGACGAGGAGGAAGCGCTGCTGGAGCAAGCTGGCTTCAGCGGTATCCGCCTGTTCTATGCGGGGCTGGCGTTTCGGGGGTGGGTGGCCTGTGCCTGAAGACAGGGACGGCCGAAATCAGCTAGCAGAATCCTGCCCGAATCCAAAGCCTTGAATCTTCGCGGGGCGGGGGAACAGTCCCGTCGGCCATGTGGGCAATGATGCGGGCGCCAGACAGCCCAAAGACCTACGACAACGCGAGACACATGCATTTGCCCAGCGCCATCTGGCGGCTCCTTTTTGCGAAGTTCCGATGGATCTGGTGGATGGCTGCCGCCACATTCATTTTTCCAGTACTGCGTCTTTCCATGCTGGAAATCCCGGAGAAAAGCGATCTGACGGCAGTGCGCGGCATCTACAAGATGCCTTTCATCAGACCCAACAGCAAAGGGTACGCGACCACTGTTGAAGCGAGTGGCGGCAATTTGAAAAAATGCAACTGCGCTGCAGGAAGCGGCGGGCCCAACTGCCTGAGCCAGAAGCACGCCGACAACCTTGACCTGATGCGTTCACTGAGGGACCAGCCCGTTATGGTGCTGATGTCGACAGCAAAAATGTACGAGCGATTCCCGCTCTGCTATGAGATTCGGACCGACCAGACCACCCTGGTTTCTTACGAACAGTCCAAGGCCAGATACTTGAAGGACAAGAACCGCGTTGGCGACTACCTGTTCCACATTTTGATGTTCCTTTTTCTCATGACCGTGTACGGCAGCACCTTCGTCGGAAACAAGAAACGGTGATGACCATGCGCGTTGGGTCCTCGACCCTGCGCATCAGCCTTTCAATCCATGCCGCTCATGCCACTCGGCCAGTGATTCGGCGGGAAACGTCTGGTAGTGCCTGTGGCCCTTGCCTTTGGGCACATCGACCCAGTTGGCCACGAATTCGAGCATGCCTTCGACCACCTCCGGTGGCTTGGGCAGGGGGGTGTCGATGGCAGAGGCGTGCGGATGGACCAACTCGGGCCAGCGCGGATCCCACAGCCACAATGCGCTGCCGCATTGCAGGCAGAACTTGCGCTCGGCCTTGGAGCGCTTGGCACGCTGGCCCTCTTCGCGCAAAACCGCATGGTAGGTACCCAGGTATTTGGCGCCCTGGACCTTGAGCGTGCGGGCATCGCCGCCCAGGTTGATGGCGTAGCCGCCCCCGCCCGCCGTCTTGCGGCAGATGGAGCAGTGGCAGTGCATGAAGGGCACGGGGCTGTCGGCTTCGAGCGAGAAGCGGACCGCGCGGCAATGGCAGGATCCTTCGAGGTGCATGGCATGTCCTCCGCTTTTGGATTAGGTCCCGCAGCCTACACAGCCTGGCAAGGGGGGACTGTAGGAGTGCCGCGCATCTCCAGACAGCCAAAAGCAAAAGGGCTTCGGAAGATGTCCCGAAGCCCCTTTGACAATGCCCTGCGGGCGGAAAGCTCAGCCCTCGTCCGGCGCGTCCAGGCCCAGTTCCTGGATCTTGCGGGTGATGGTGTTGCGGCCTATGCCCAGGCGCTGCGCGGCTTCCATGCGCCGGCCGTGGGTGGCGACCAGTGCGGTTCGGATCAGGCGCGACTCGAAGCGGCGCGTGAGCGCATCCCACACCTCGGGCTGGCCGCCGGACAGGAGCTTCTGCGCTTCGGCCTCCAGCGCCTGCTCCCAGCTCAGCACGGGGCTGGCCGACACGGCGGGGGCAGCCGTGTCGGCAGCCCAGGCAGCAGCCGGCGCGGCCGCCACGAACTGCGGCGCCGAAGGCGCCACGGCGTGCAGCCCCCCCACCATTTCGGGCGGGTGCGCAATGGCGGCCACAGGCATGGCAATCACCGGCGGTGGCGCCACGGCATGACCGTCTGCCACGGCGGCGCGCGCAGGCGCCTGGAACACCGGGGCTTCCAGCACCTCGGGCGGCAGGTCCTGCAGCGAGATCACCTGCGCCGGCGCCATCACCGTCAGCCAGTGGCAGATGTTTTCGAGCTGGCGCACATTGCCCGGAAAGGCGAACTGCTCCAGCCGCGCCAAGGCCGAGTCGGCAATGCGCTTGGGCTCCACACCGAGTTGCCGCGCGCTTTGCTGCAGGAAGTGGCGCGTGAGCATGGGCACGTCTTCATGGCGCTCGCGCAGCGCGGGCAGGCGCAGGCGGATGACGTTCAGGCGGTGGAACAAGTCCTCGCGGAAACCACCTTCCTTGACGCGCCGCTCCAGGTCCTGGTGGGTGGCTGCGATCACGCGCACATGGGCCTTCACGGCCGCATGGCCGCCCACACGGTAGAACTGGCCGTCCGACAGCACGCGCAAGAGGCGCGTCTGCAGGTCGAACGGCATGTCGCCGATTTCGTCGAGGAAGAGCGTGCCCCCCTCGGCCTGCTCGAAGCGGCCGCGCCGCTGTGTCTGGGCGCCGGTGAAGGCACCGCGCTCGTGGCCGAAAAGTTCGGATTCGAGCAGGTCCTTGGGGATGGCGGCGGTGTTGATGGCCACGAAGGGCCCCTCTGCGCAGGGCGAGTGCTTGTGCAGCGCGCGAGCCACCAGTTCCTTGCCCGAGCCCGATTCGCCGGTGATCAGCACAGTGACCTGGCTCTGGCTGAGCCGGCCAATGGCGCGGAACACGTCCTGCATGGCGGGCGCCTGGCCCAGCATCTCGGGGGTTTCGGCCTGGCGCTCTTCGGTCACTTCCTCGCGCTGGCTTTCTTCCACCGCGCGGCGGATCAGCTCCACCGCCTTGGGCAGGTCGAAGGGCTTGGGCAGGTATTCGAACGCGCCGCGCTGGAAGGCCGAGACGGCGCTGTCAAGGTCGGAATACGCCGTCATGATGATGACGGGCAGACCGGGCTGCAGTTCGCGTACTTTTTCGAGCAGTTGCAGGCCCGAGCCTCCAGGCATGCGGATGTCGCTCACCAGGACCTGGGGGCCCTGGCGGGCGGGGTCGCCTGCGGTGATGTCGGCCAGCGCGTCGAGCACTTCGCGCGGATGGGTGAAGCTGCGCGTGGGCAGGTTCTCCCGGGCCAGCGCCTTTTCCAGGACGAAGCGGATCGAGGGGTCGTCATCTACTAACCAGATCGGCTTCATATCTTTGTCTTACCTTCCCTGTGGTTGCGTGTCAGGGACCTCAGGGCAAGGGGATCAGGAATCGGAAGTCGGTGCGACCCGGTACGCTGTCGCATTCGATCAATCCGTGGTGCCGTTGTACGAAGGTTTGTGCCAACGTGAGTCCCAGCCCCGATCCGCCGTCCCGACCCGACACCAGAGGGTAAAAAATACGCTCTTTGATGGCATCGGGTACGCCCGGTCCGTTGTCGATGACATGCAATTCCAGTGCCAGCCGATAACGCTGGCGACCAAACGTTACTTGTCGGGCCACGCGGGTGCGCAGGGTGATCACCGCATCGCCTGCGGCGATGCGCTCGGCCAGTGCCTGGGCCGCGTTCTGAACCACGTTGAGCAGTGCCTGGATGAGCTGTGCCCGGTCGCCACGGAACTCGGGGATGGAGGTGTCGTAGTCGCGCTGCACACGCAGGCCTTGCGGGTACTCCACCAGCACCAGCGAGCGCACGCGCTCGCACACCTCGTGGATATTGACATCGCCCACCAGATGCGGGTGGCGGTGCGGAGCCAGCAGGCGGTCCACCAGGCTTTGCAGTCGGTCGGCCTCGTGGATGATGACCTGGGTGTACTCGGTGAGCTCGCGGCTTTCGAGCTCCATCTCCAGCAACTGGGCGGCGCCACGGATGCCGCCCAGGGGGTTCTTGATCTCGTGGGCCAGGTTGCGGATCAGCTCCTTGTTGGCCTGGGCCTGGTCGAGCAGGCGCTCCTCGCGGTCCTGGCGCGCCTGCTGCTCCAGCGGCCACAGCTCCACCAGGATCTCGCCAGCCTGCTCCGCCGCCGCCACATTGACATGCACGGGCACGGGGTCCTGGTGCAGGCGTTTCAAGCTGGCCTCGTAGCGCAGCGCTGCAAAATCCTGCACGCGGGCACCCGCGAGCGCGGTCTGCAACAGGGCCGGGTCGGTGAAGAAGGTGGAGAAATCGCCCCCTTCGAGGGTGCGGCGCGACAGGCCCAGGGTGTTTTCCAGCGCCGCATTGGCGAACTGCACGGCGCCGTCGGCACGCAGCACCGCCACCAGCGTGGACATCAGGTCCAGCGAATGGAACCGATCGGTATCGGACGGGGAAGTGTTGTCGGGGGGAGTGCTCACGCGAGGGGGTCGGCTCAGTTGGCAGGGGCCACGCGGCCCAGTTCGCGCTTGATGCCGGCGATGTCGCTCTCGCTGCGCGAGACGCTGGCCTTGAGCTCGGCAGTGCGCTCGATGTAGCGCTGCGGGTTGCGCAGATCCAGGGCGTTGCGCTCGGGCGCGCCGCCGTTGTATTCCTTGACCAGCTCGGCATGGCGCGCCTCGGCCTTGCGCAGTTCGGATTCGAGGATGGCTCGCGCATCGGAGTCGCGGGCCTTCTGGTCGTTGCTGCTCACGCGCGGGGCGTTCGGCGGCGAAGCGGCAGCACCCGGGGCGCTGCCGCCGGCCGGCGCAGCCGTGCCACCGGCGGCTGCAGCGGGACGCGCGCCCTGCACCACGGTCACGTTGCCGCCTTCGACCAGCTTGCAGCCACGCTCCTTGGCCTGGGTCGCATTGTTCGTGTACTCATTGCCACAGCGGTAGATGCGGTCCTGGGCCCAGCCGGCAACGGGGGCCAGGGCAGCAAGCAACAACAGGGTGGTAACAGTCTTCTTCATGGAAATTCCTCGCGCGAGCAGCAAATGCACAGTACAGCCAGAGAGTATCCCCGAATCAACCCGCATCGCCAATCCGGCAAGTGCTGCGGCCGTGAGGGGTTAACGGTGCGGCAAGGGCCGTCCAAAGCCGCTCCAGCCCCGGTGGCAAAGGCGAACGCTGGCGGATGAAGCTACGGCAATACACCGGTTCAGAGGCCTCCTGGCCAGTGTTGGTTCCGTGCACACCGAATCGGCAGCACCATGAAAAAAGGCGGCTTGCGCCGCCTTTTCGGGTAACCGCCGGATGGGGCTGATTACAGCGAGTAGTACATGTCGTACTCAACAGGGTGGGGAGCCATGCGGAAGCGCGTGACTTCGGTCATCTTCAGATCGATGTAGGCATCGAGCATGGAGTCGGTGAACACGCCACCCTTGGTCAGGAAGCTGCGGTCCTTGTCGAGGTATTCCAGGGCCTGGTCCAGGCTGTGGCAGACGGTAGGCACCAGCTTGTCCTCCTCGGGTGGCAGATGGTACAGATCCTTCGTGGCGGCTTCGCCGGGATGGATCTTGTTTTCCACGCCGTCCAGGCCGGCCATCATCAGGGCCGAGAAGGCCAGGTAAGGGTTGGCCGATGGATCGGGGAAGCGCGCTTCGATGCGGCGGCCCTTGGGGTTGGCAACGTAAGGAATGCGGATCGAGGCCGAGCGGTTGCGGGCCGAGTAGGCCAGCTTCACAGGGGCTTCGAAGCCGGGCACCAGGCGCTTGTACGAGTTCGTGCCAGGGTTGGTGATGGCGTTCAGGGCACGTGCGTGCTTGATGATGCCGCCGATGTAGTACAGCGCGAAGTCCGACAGGCCGGCGTAGCCGTCGCCTGCGAACAGGTTCTTGCCGTCCTTCCAGATGGACTGGTGCACGTGCATGCCCGAGCCGTTGTCGCCAGCGTAGGGCTTGGGCATGAAGGTGGCGGTCTTGCCGTAGGCGTTGGCCACGTTCCAGACCACGTACTTCAGGACCTGCGTCCAGTCGGCGCGCTCGACCAGCGTGCTGAAACGCGTGCCGATTTCGTTCTGGCCAGCGCCTGCCACTTCGTGGTGGAACACTTCGACCGGGATGCCCAGGGATTCGAGGATCAGGGACATTTCAGCGCGCATGTCCTGCGTGCTGTCGACGGGAGGCACGGGGAAGTAGCCGCCCTTGACGGTGGGACGGTGGCCGCGGTTGCCGCCTTCGAGCTTGGCGCCCGAATTCCAGGGGGCTTCGTACTCTTCGATCTCGAACATGACCTTGCCGGGTTCGTTGGACCAGCGCACGCCGTCGAAGATGAAGAATTCTGGCTCTGGGCCGAAGAAGGCCGTGTCGCCCAGGCCGGAAGCCTTGAGGTAGGCTTCAGCGCGCTTGGCGATGGAGCGTGGGTCGCGGTCGTAGGCCTTGCCGTCACCGGGTTCGATCACGTCGCACTGCAGGAACAGCGTGGTTTCTTCGAAGAACGGGTCGATGTTGGCGGTATTGGGGTCGGGCATGAGTTGCATGTCCGAGGCTTCGATGCCCTTCCAGCCAGCCACCGACGAACCGTCAAATGCGTGGCCCGACGTGAACTTGTCTTCATCGAAGTGGGACACGGGCACGGTCACGTGCTGTTCCTTGCCCCGGGTATCGGTAAAACGGAAGTCAACGAACTTGACCTCGTTTTCCTTCACGATCTTCATCACGTCTGCAACGGTCTTGGCCATCAGGTTCTCCTGGGTAAAAGCGCTTGTTGAAAAAAGAATTTGCCGAAATAAAAGCAGTTTGCGTGCCAGCGGAGTGCAATCACCGCACTATCGCGGAGCAAAGGCCCGGCCTGGGGCCTGGCGAGGACGGTTGAGTGCACATTTTTGGTGCATCACAACAACCCCCATTGCACATTACAAGTTGCGCACCATTTCAGGGCCAAGATCTGCACCAAATTCGTGCAGTCCATTTTTGAGGTCCGTCCATGCTGCGGGGAGCGCCTGTGCCGGGCCTTTGACGCCCAGTTCAATGTGCCGCCCGTATTGTGGATGATCCACGCTGGGCAAACTGAACACCCGCACCCCGGCGTGCGATTTTTCTATCTGCTCCATGAGCGGCGTGAGCGCCGCCTCCATGGCACCGAACACTACCACCGAGTGCTCGGTCTGGGGCGTGCGGTTGAAGTGCTCGGCGTACAGGGTGTCCAGCACCCACTCGATCATGGGCCAGGCCATCACCGGAAAGCCCGGCACGAAGTGCACGGCGCCGCCTTCGCTGCCAGGGCTGTCGCAGGTGAAGCCGGGAATCTTGTTGTACGGGTTGGGGATGGTGCGGGCACCCACGGGGAACATGCCCATGTTCAGCCGGTGCAGGTTGTCGTGGCGGTCGGGCTCGTAGGCGAGGCCCTGCTCGCGCGCCACGTCCTGCATGCGCTCGCGGATCAGGCGCTCGGCCTCGGGATGCAGGGCGAGCTTGGCGCCCAGGGCACGGCCCGCACATTGGCGGGTGTGGTCGTCTGGCGTGGCGCCGATGCCGCCGCACGAGAAGACCACGTCGCCCGAAGCAAAGGCGCGCTGCAGCGTGGCGGTGATACGCGCGGGGTCGTCCCCTACGTAGTCGGCATAGGACAGGGCCAGGCCGCGCGCGGCCAGCAGTTCGATGGCCCGGGGCATGTGCTTGTCGGCACGCTTGCCCGAGAGGATTTCGTCGCCGACGATGATGAGGCCGAAGGTAGGGGTCATGGGGTGCGGGGATCGGTAGGGAAGGTGCCGGGGGCCGGCAGGCTGGCCGCCGCAGGCTCTGGCGCACTGATGGTGGGCGGCGCGATGTCTTCGATGGCGGGCGCGGGCGCCAGCGTGTCCAGCGGCAGGCGCGAGGGCACGGGCATGGTGGCGCGGACATCGTCCTCGCGCAGCTCCTGCAGCGCCGCCAGGCAGAAATGCGTGAACCACAGCGACGAGAACGCGAACACCAGCATGTAGATCCAGATCGCCAGCGGCACCAGGATGGCAAAAGCGGCCACGAACAGCACGCCCGATGCCCAGACAATGCTGGGTGCGGCGCCCAGGTAGCCGGTGATGATGCCGATGCCCAGAAGGCTCGCACGGTGGCGCTGGAAAAGCCGCTTGCGCTCTTCCTTGCTCGCATGCTCGGCCAGCGCATCGAAGGCCATCACGCGGTAGGTGAGCCAGCCCCAGATCAGCGGCGGCAACACCAGCACCAGTGGGGGCACCAGCCACAGCGGCACGGACACCACCAGCGCCACCAGCGCCATCACCGTGGAGCCGACGGACCAGGCCACGCTGGCGAAGAAGGAGCCGCCCTTCTTGCGCGCGAGCTCGGGAAAGCGCCGCTCGGCGACCAGGGTCACGAGCGCCGGGGTCATGAGCACCGCCACCAGCAGCAGCGACACCACGACCAGCACCGGCGTGGCCGCCAGGATGACCATCATGGGGGCGAGCGCCGATACCACGCTGCCCAGGCCCCAGCCTTCGAGCCAGCCCCAGAAATTCTTGAGCATGGGGGAGGCATCCAGAAGTGAGTGCATGCTCTGCACCGCCACATCCCAGTAGAAGTAGCCCAGCCCGAACGCCAGCGCCGCCATCAGCAGCAATGGCAGCAGCGACAGGAGGATGACGCGGGGGCGCATGCAGTACGCCGCAGCGCGCCAGAAAGAGTCCAGCAGTAGTCCCATGCGCGTGAGCATACCGCGAGCCTCGCCGCTCTTGATGAAACCCTGCACCGCCCGGCAGTTGCGCGGGTTCCCGCTGTGACCGTCAGGCCTGTTCGGGCTGTGCGCCCGGTGCTTTGCCGGCATCCAGCCCGCGCCGCGCATAGCGCTGCGCGAGCACGCCGCAGACCATGAGCTGCATCTGGTGGAACAGCATCAGCGGCAGCACGATGGCACCGGCCACGTTGGCTGCAAACAGCACGTTGGCCATGGGCACGCCGCTGACCAGGCTCTTCTTGGAGCCGCAGAAGACGATGGTGATCTCGTCCTCCTTCGAAAAGCCCATGCGCCGCGCGCTCCAGGTGGTGAGGGTCAGCACCAGAGCCAGCAGCACCGCGCACACGGCCAGCAGGCCGGCCAGGGCCATTGGCGGCACCTGGGACCACAGGCCGTCGATGACGGCGTGGCTGAAGGCGGCATACACCACGAGCAGGATGGAGCCCTGGTCCACCACCTTCATGACGGACGCGCGCTGTTGCAAAAAGCCGCTGATCCAGGGGCGCAGCAGGTGACCGATGGCAAAAGGCAGCAGCAGTTGCACACCGATGCGGCCCATGGCGGCCAGCGGGTCGCCCATGGCCGCGTTCTGCGACATGAGCAGGCCCACGAGCAGCGGCGTGAAGGCCACACCCAGCAGCGTGGATGCCGAGGCGCTGCACACGGCCGCAGGAATGTTGCCGCGCGCCATGGAGACGAAGGCAATGGCCGACTGCACCGTGGCCGGCAGCGCACACAGGTAGAGGATGCCGGTGTACAGGTCGCGCGTGACCAGCGGCTCCAGCACTGGGCGCAGCGCCCAGCCCAGCAGCGGGAACAGCACGAAGGTGCTGGCCACCACCACCAGGTGCAGCCGCCAGTGGCCAATGCCGGCCAGGATGGCCTCACGCGAGAGCTTGGCCCCGTGGAGGAAGAACAGCAGACTCACGGCCACGGTGGTGGCCACCTCCAGCGCCTTGGCGAAGCCACCGGAGGCCGGCAACAGGCTGGCGGCGATGACCGTGGCGACGAGGTAGAGCGTGAAATTGTCGGGAAGCAGGCGGGAGCGGGCCATGGGTAAGGGGGCGTAGACGCCTCTTGAGAACGGTATGCACTGATTGGACCTGCTTTGCCACCCCAAGAGAAATGGATTGATTTGATGAATTTATAATGAATCCTCATGAATCAAGGGTGTGCCATGGCCTATTTCCCCACGCGCGGCCCACGGCGTGCGGCGTCTGCTTTGTCGCACGGCTTGCCCATGGCCCGCCATGGGCTGCGCCGCGCTTCGCGCATCCATCCCCACGCCATGGCCCGCGCGAAGGGGAAATAGGCCATGGCACACCCCAGTTTGCGCCAATTGCGTGTCTTCCAGTCCGTGGCGCTGCACAGCAGCTTCACGCGCGCGGGCGACCAGATCGGCCTGACCCAGCCCGCCGTGAGCCGCTGCGTGACCGAGCTGGAGCAGCACCTGGGCATCAAGCTGCTGGACCGCACCACGCGCGAGGTGGTGCTGACCGAAGCCGGCCGCAGCCTGGCCGTGCGCCTGGCGCGGGTGCTGGAAGACCTGGACACGATGCTGCTCGATGTGCGCGGCCTGGCCACCCAGCGCCAGGGCCGGGTGCGGGTGGCCAGCAGCCCCACCCTGTCGGCCAACCTGCTGCCCGAATGCATTGCGCGCTGTCGGCAGGAGCACCCAGGGCTGGAACTGCTGCTGCTGGACCGCATGCAACACGATGCACTGGCCAGCGTGCTCTCGGGCGAGGTGGATTTCGGCGTAGTGATCGAACCCGAGCCGGGGCGCAGCGATGAGCTGCACGCCGAAGCCATCCTCTCGGAACCCTTTTGCCTGGTCTGCCCGCCCACGCACCGGCTGGCGCGCCAGCGCAGCGTACGCTGGGCCGCCCTGGATGGCGAGCCGCTGGTGCTGCTCGACCATGCCTCGGGCAGCCGCCGGCTGATCGACGATGCGCTGCGCCAGCATGGCGTACAGGCACCGGTGGCCCAGGAGGTGGGCCATGTGACCACCATCTTCCGCATGCTGGATGCGGGCCTGGGCATCTCGGTGGTGCCCACGCTGGCCCTGCCGCCTGCGGGGCTCCAGGGCCTGGAGGTGCGAGCACTCACCCCCCGAGTGGAGCGGGCCATCGTGCTGGTGCGGCGGGCCAACCGCGCCCTGGCGCCCGTGGCCGAAGTGGCCTGGGGGCTGGTGCGCGACGTGGCAGCGAAGCGGGTCTAAGCCTTTCCGAACAAGCGCAGCACCCCACGCCATTGCTGCGACCAGAAGCCGCGCCCATAGTCCCGCGTACGCCCGTCGGGCCCGGGCTCGACCTGGTCGCGCACGCCCGTGGGGTCGTAGCGCTGCTCGAAATTGGCGGTGCGCATCAGCATGTCCCACCAGGGCAGGAGCACGCCGAAGTTGTGGCCCCCCAGCACCACGCGCGGCGCCTTCTCTCCCGCAGCCGCCGGCTTGATGGTTTCGTGCCCGATGCCAATGCTGTGGTGCAGCCGGTGGAAGCGCGGGCTCACCCACAGGCGCTCACCCAGGCGGCCGAACCACAGGCGCACATTGGCGTGCTGGAAGCTTTCGCTCAGCTGCGTGATGGCCACGATGGCAACGAACTGCCCCGGCGCCACGCCGATGAGCTGGGCCACCACCACCAGGAGGGTGTCGCGCAGCATGTCATCCAGCAGGTGATTGCGGTTGTCGCTCCACATGGTCATCTGCTGCTGCGAGTGGTGCAGTGAATGCAGCCGCCACCACCATTCGAAATGATGCTGGCCACGGTGGATCCAGTAGTCCACGAAGTCGAACACCACCAGGTACATGAGCAGGCTGACCCAGGCCACATCCGTCACCCCGGGCCAGATTCCATCGAGGTGGAAAGTGCTGATGCCCGACATGCGCAACTCGCCGAACAGCGCGTCCATCAACGGGTCGATGGCGAAGAACAGGCCCACGCGGAACAGGCCCAGCCGGTGCAGCAGGGTGTAGAGGATGTCGGTGCGGATGGTGGCGCGGTTGGTCACCGGCTCCACTGGGCGCCAGCGCTGCAGGGGCCCGATGACGGCGATGATGACCGCCAGCTGCAGCAGGCCCACCAGCAGCCAGCCGGTAGCGTCGTAGCCATCCTCCAGCAGGTTGCCCAGGCCGCCCGCGAACATCAATGGCTGCACCACGGTCTCGAAAAGCCATTGCTGCGCACCGTCGAATACCGAGCTCAACCACTCCATAACGTTCCCCGCTCCTGTTGCTGTCGCCTCATATACCGCTGCCGCCCGGCATCACCGCACGGTCTTTGTAGCGTAGTCCGGGTGCTCGCGCAGCGTCCTGAAGCAAAACCCCCGCTCCTTCAGCCCCACGATCAGCGGCTCCAGCACGGCGGGCGCCCAGGGGTCGGTGCGCGACCAGATGCCCAGGTGCGCCAGCAGGATTTCGCCCGCACGGATATCGCGCAGCGCCTTGCGCAGCAACGCCTCGTTGCTGGCCTGCGCGGTGGACAACTCGTCGCCCAGAAAGCCGGCCGGCGACCAGCCCACGTGGGTGTAGCCGCAGGCCTTGGCCGTGGCCAGCAGTTGGGACGAGGTCTTGCCACCCGGTGCACGGAACAGCGGCAAGGGCTTTTGCCCGGTGATGGCCTGCAGCCTGTCGGCGGCCTTGGTGATCTCGGCGCAGTATTCGGCCGCCGTCATCGTGAAATCCTGCCCTGCGCGCGGGCCGGCCGAAGGGCGCACCTTGAAGGATGGCTTGGAGGCGGTGCCCAGGTCGGCGCGCCAGTAGGTGTGGTCCCAGGTGTGGGAGGCAAAGGCGTGGCCTTCGGCCGCGCGGGCCCGCCACCACGGTGCCCAGTGCTCGCCCAGGCTGCCATCGCCCTCCTTGGTGCGCTCCTGCGCGGCAAAGAAGGTCACCTGCACGTTCTGGCGCTTGAGCACCTCGGCCATCAGCGGGGCCACCTCCATGTGGCCGGTGTCCAGGGTCAGGTAGACGGGTTTCGTGCAGTGGCTGGCCTGGCCCGGGACGCTGCCCTGTGCCATCCCCGCAGGCACGCTGGCGAACAGGGCCAGCGGCAGCGACGCCTTCAGGCACCAGCGCGACAACAAGGAGGCCGCAGGATGGGGCAGCATGCCGCAGCTACCGGGGCGCGTGCTGCAGCGTCCAGACGCCGTGCGGGGACTTGCCCACTGCGACCTGGCGCACGACCTTTTTCGCCTCGGTGTCCACCACCGAGAGCTTGCGCGCCCAGCGCGAACTCACATAAATCCAGCGGCCATCGGCCGAGACTTCCATGCAGTCCGGGCCTCCGGGCACGGGGTAGCTGTCCACCACGGTCATCGTGGCCATGTCGAGCTTGCTGATCGAATTGGCCACGCGGTTGCTCACATACAGGTGCTTGCCGTCGCCGGCCGCACGGAAGGCATGGGCGCCGTTGCCGGTCTTGATCTTCTTGATGCTGCGCGGCTCGCGGCCCGAGACGTCGAAGACTTCGACGCTGTCGCCCCCGGTGAGGCCCACGAAGACATGTTTGTCGTCGGGGCTGCCGTACACGTCGGCCGGCATGGGGCCGGTCTTGAGGCGCCACTTGACCACCTGCGTGGCGATGTCGATGGCCACCAGCTCATCGCTGTCCTGCATGGACACGTAGACCGTGGTGCTGCGGCTGTCGATCCACATGTGGCTCGGGGTGCGGGCGGTGTTCACGCGCGCCACCAGCGTGGGTTCCTTGCCGTCCCAGCGGTAGAAGTCCACGTGGTTGAGCCGGTTGGCGGCAGTGATCAGCCACTTCATGTCGGGCGTGAAGCGCAGGTGGTAGGGGTCCACGATGCCGCGCACCGTGCGCTGCACCTGCGCCGTGCGCGGGTCCAGGAAGGTCAGCGTGTCACCCAGCGCATTGGCCACGATGAGCGAGCGCTCGTCGGGCGTGAGGTACAGGTGGTGCGGCTCCTTGCCAGTGGGGATGCGCGCGGTCTCCGTCCAGGTCAGTGGATCGATCACACTGACGTTGGCCTCCAGCGAGTTCAGCACAAAAATCGGCGGCACCGCTGCCAATGCAGCACTGCCCCACAGCAACACCAGGCCGGCCAGGGCGGCGCATGCGCGCACGGGGGAAAAAATCTTCACAAACAACCAAGCACTTTCAAGACAGTCCACAAGTGTAGCGCCGGGAGTAGCGCCCCTCCTGCCCGAAGGCGTAACAACTGCGCATGGAGACCGATTGGATCAAGAAGGCGCCCTCGCCTTGCGCGGCCAAAGGGCCGACAACGCCGCAATAGCCTCGAAAGCGCCGCAGCGCCTCAGGCAGGAGCCGTCGTCAGCGTCTGGAGGTCATCGGCGCTCAGCCAGCGCCATTGCCCGGGTGCCAGATCGGCCGGCAGCGGCATGCTGCCAATCTGCGAGCGGTGCAGACCCTCCACGCGGTTGCCCACGGCCGCCAGCATGCGCTTGACCTGGTGGTACTTGCCTTCGGTCAAGGTCAGGTCCAGGCGGTGCGTATCCACCACCACACAGGCGGCGGCGCGCACGGGCTTGGGGTCGTCGTCGAGCACCACGCCAGCCAGCAGCTTGCCGGCCTGGGCCTCGTCCACAGGGTGCTTGGTGGTGACCTGGTAGACCTTGGGCACATGCTTCTTGGGCGAACTCATGCGGTGGATGAACTGGCCGTCATCGCTGAGCAGCAGCATGCCCGTCGTATCCTGGTCCAACCGCCCCACGGCCTGGACGCCCTGTATGGCCGTCTTGCTCGGACGCTGGCGCAGGGGGGACGGCAACAGCGAATAGATGCTGGGATAGGTCGAGGGCTTTTGCGAGCACTCCGTGCCTGCCGGCTTGTGCAGCAGCACATAGGCCTTCTCGTGGTACGGCCAGTCCACGCCCTGCACGCGCAGCTGCAGACCGTCGGCGTCGAAATCGGCCGAGGCCTCGGTGCAGGACACGTACTCCCCCGCCAGACCGGAGGTACTCACCTGCACCCAGCCCTGCTGCACCAATCCGGCGCACACGCGCCGGGTTCCAAATCCCTGGGAGTACAGAATTTCTTGCAGCTGCATGGCGATCGAATAATGAGGAATACAGGTGTAAAGCAAGGCAGACAGACTGCGCCGGCCAGCAATGCCGCGGACATCATTCAACCACTGCAGTGCCACCAGGTTTGCCTTGCCCAAACGCAAAACCCCCCAGTCCTTGCGGGACTGAGGGGGATTGGGGC
>NZ_JAUZDX010000030.1 GCF_030704685.1 Acidovorax sp. A1169 | reverse complement strand
TCCCGGCCTCCGCCCTAAAACCAGGCAAAGAGCAACCACAGCCAACAAATCAACGATGGCTCAGCCTGCGCACAGCCCAATCCCCCAAACTCTGCACCGCCTGCACAAAAAAGATCAACACCAACACCACCGCCAGCATGATCTCCGGCAAGAACCGCTGGTACCCATACCGGATGCCCAGGTCACCCAGCCCACCACCGCCAATGGCCCCAGCCATCGCCGAGTAACCGGTCAGGCTGACAAAGGTGATGGTCAAGCCCGCGACGATACCGGGCAAAGCCTCAGGCAACAGCACCTTCCAGACAATCTGGCTGGTGGTAGCCCCCATGGCCTGGGCCGCTTCGACCAGTCCATGGTCCACCTCGCGCAACGCAGCCTCCACCAGGCGCGCGACGAAGGGCGCAGCGGCAATGGTCAAAGGCACCACGGCCGCCGCCGTGCCGATGGATGAGCCCGTGATGAAGCGGGTGAACGGGATGATGGCCACCAGCAGGATGATGAAGGGCGTGGAGCGTACGGCATTCACCAGCCAGCCCACAAGCTTGTTCACGGGGCTGTTCTCCAGCACGCCGCCCTGGTCGGTGAGGCGCAGGAACACGCCCAGCGGCACGCCCAGCAGGCCGCCGACGAGGCCGGATATGCCCACCATGATGAGCGTCTCCCACAGCGACGAGGCGAAGAGCTCCAGCATGGCGGGAGTGAAATGGTCAAACATGGCTTCTTGCCTCTTCAGGTTTCAATGGTGACTTCTTCGACGGCCACGCCGCCAGCGCGCAGGTGCTCCACGGCGCCGCGCAGGCGCGCGGGCTCGCCGCTGGCGTACACCGCCAGCGAGCCGAAGGTCTCGTCCTGGATCTCGTCGACCTGGCCGTGCAGGATGCTCATGTCCACGCCGAACTCGCGGATCAGCTGCGACAGGATGGGCTGGTAGGCGCTGTCACCCGAGTACGACAGGCGCAGCAGCCGGCCGGTGTTGCCGGGCGCCGTGGCGTCCAGTTGGCCGGTGAGCTTGCGCACGTGGTCGAGCACGCTGGCGGGCAGCTCCTGCGGCAATATTTCGTCGATCAGGCTCTTGGTGATGGTCTGCTGCGGGCGCGTGAACACCTCCAGCACGCGGCCCTGCTCCACGATGCGGCCGGCCTCGATCACGGCCACGCGGTCGGCCACCTGCTTGATGACCTGCATCTGGTGGGTGATGAGCACCACCGTGAGGCCCAGCTCGCGGTTCACCTGGCGCAGCAGGTCGAGGATGGAGCGCGTGGTCTCGGGGTCGAGCGCCGAGGTGGCCTCGTCCGAGAGCAGCACCTTGGGGCGGCTGGCCAGCGCGCGCGCAATGCCCACGCGCTGCTTTTGCCCGCCGCTGATCTGCGCCGGGTAGCGGTTGGCCAAGGCCGACAGGCCCACCAGCTCCAGCAGCGGGTTCACCCGCTCGCGGATGGCGGCCTTGTCCATGCCCGCCAGCTCCAGCGGCAACGCGGCGTTGTCGAACACCGTGCGCGAGGACAGCAGGTTGAAATGCTGGAACACCATGCCGATGTCGCGCCGCGCTTCGCGCAGCTGCGCGTCATTGAGCTTGGTGAGGTCGCGGCCATTGACGATGACCTCGCCCTCTGTGGGGCGGTTGAGCAGGTTGATCACGCGCACCAGCGAGCTCTTGCCAGCACCGCTCTTGCCGATGATGCCGAAGACCTCGCCCGGGTTGATGTGCAGGTCGATGCCCCGAAGGGCTTCCACCGGGCCTTGTGGGCCCGGGTAAATCTGGGTGATACCCCGTAAGTCGATCATGAAACGCAAAGGGCCGCCGTACGCCTGTGGCGCCGGTTCGGCCCTGGATGAAAAGGATAAGGGAATGTACTATTGCAACATAAAGAAACCAACTATCAAAAAATTGGGTAATAAGACAGTTTGGTTATTTAGATGTCGGAATCAGACGGCGGCAGTCTGCGGAACCCGCCCCTTGACCTTGCGCGAGACCAGCACACCCAGCACTACCACGCATACGGCGGCGATCGAGAACACTTGCGCGATCCACCCACGGTCCACGCTGGCCGCAACTGCCAGTACCCCCAGCGACTGGCCCAGGAACAGCAGGCATGCGAACAAGGTGACTGCCGTGCCCCGCGCCTCGGGCGCCATCTGCGTGGCCTGCACCTGCAAGGTGTTGTGCAGCATGTAGAAACCCAGGCCGGCAGAGAAACAGCCCAGCACCGCCATAGGTACCAGCGGCGCCCAGGCCAGGAGCAGCAGGCCCGCGCCGATCATCGTGGCGCCCAGCAATGCCAAGCCCCTCTCACCCAGCAAGGCCAGCCAGCGGCGCGCCATCAGGCTGTAGACCAGGCCGCCCACCCCATAGAGGACCATCACTCCGCCCGCAGCGGATGAGGACAGGCCGAACCCATCGACCATGCGCGCCGGCACGAAGGCCATGGTGCCAAAGCCCAGGGCCCCCTCCACCGCCACGATGGCCAGCACCCAGCGCACGCGGGGCATGCGCAGCAGGCGGCCGGTGGTGGCCAGATAGGCTTGCAGCGAGAACGCAGCCGGCTCGGCCGCGCCGTCACCCGACACCGCCGCACGGGCTGCCGTGGCGCGTACCTGACGCAGCAGCATGGTGGCGGCCGTGAGGAAAAGAACCGACAGCACGGCAAACGCCCAGCGCCAGCCCAGGGCCTCCACCGCGAAGCCGCCGAACCACTGGCCCGCCATCATCCCCGACACGGTGGCCACCATGAGCCGGGCCAGCGTCTCCTGGCGCTGCTCGTAGGCCACGCTGTCCCCGATCCAGGCCATGGACAAAGGGATGATGCCGGCCGCCGCCGCGCCCATGAAAGCGCGCGAGACCACCAGCACCGGGAGGGTCGGCGCCAGGGCCGTGACGGCACTGAATACCGCGCAGGCGAAGGTGGCGCCGATGATCACGCGCACCTTGCCAAAGCGGTCACCGAGCGGACCGTAGAAGAGCTGAAGCACGCCGTAGGCCACCGCAAACGCGGCGATCACCGCCGACGCATCGCCGGTGGTGACATGGAACTCCTGGGACAGGGTGACCAGCATCGGATCGCACACGCGCATGGATGCCATGCTGGAGAAGGCCGCCACGCTGATCAGGCGCAGCATCGTCGAGGAAGAATGCATAGGCGCCGATTGTGCGGCGCAGCGCGCCAAGCTGCAGGCGGCGGGTCAAATGCCCTGGGGCGCTGGGCCCCAGCCGTCAGGCCTTGCCGGTATTGAACCGCGTATCGAAGGTACCCCGCACGTCCAGCCGCTGCTTGAGGAGCCCTGCCGCCAGATAGAAATCCGCCGTGCGCTGCTGGTCGGCCAGCACCTGGGCGTCGATGTCCTGCCAGCGCGTGGCGCGGCGCTCGAACTGCAGTTGCGCGGCGTCGGCCGGAATGCCGATGATGCGCGCGAGCGACTGGCCAAAAGGCTTGGCGTTCTGGTACGACCAGACCTGGGCGCGCACCACACGCTCCTTGAAGTCCTGCAGCACGGCGGTCTTTTCGGCCAGGGCCACCTCCGTGGCGGCCAGGTAGCTCAGCCCGGTCCACAGCCCGCGCCCGTTGACCAGCACGCGCGCATGGCCGCTGGTCTCGGCCAGCGCGGTGTAGGGCTCCCAGGTGGCCCAGGCATCGACGGAACCCTGCGTCAGCGCGAGCTTGGCGTCTGGCGGTGGAATGAAGCGCAGCTGCACGTCGTCGGCCTTGAGGCCCGCCGACTCCAGCACCTTGAGCGTGACGAAGTGGCCAATGGAGCCACGGTTGGTCGCAACGCTCTTGCCCTTGAGGTCGGCCGCCGTTTTGAGCGGTGAATTCGGCGCCACGAGCACCGCGGTGCCATAGGCATCTGAGCGACTCGCAGCAAAGGCCTTCACACGGCTACCAGCGGCCAGGGTGAACAGCAGCGGCGCATCGCCGATGGGCCCGAAATCCACGGCATTGGCGTTGAGCGCCTCTGCCAGCGGCGCGGCGGCCGGGAACTCGCTCCACTTGATGTCGTAGGGCAGGTTCTTGAGCTCGCCTGCAGCGTCGAGCAGGGCCTGCAGCCCGCCTTTCTGGTCGCCCGCGCGCAGAAGCACGCGCGACTGGGCATGGGTGAGCACCGGCGACAGAAAGGAACTGGCGGCGACGGAGGAGGTCAGCAGTTGGGTGAATTGGCGGCGCAGCATGGTGGCGTTGGACAAGAAGTGATCGGGTTGGACAGGCTTCATTGCAGCACCCGCCGCGCGCCAGGCCAACGAAGCCTTGCGTCCATGGATATGCGGTTTTCGCATGCAGCGGACATCCGTCCGGGGTCGGCACCCCGGGACCGCTTGCCCCGTCAGCCCAGGGCCGCCTTGCCCGCCGCCACATGCACGCTGTCATCCTGCGGCGTGTGGATGCGCCCGCACAGCACGTCGCGCAGATGGCGCTCCAGCGGGTTGCGCCGGGCCAGGCCGTGGTTGCTGGTGAGCGACAGGGCCACCTCCACCGCATGCACGGCGTTGTGGGTCACGGTGGACTTGATCAGGCCGCTGTCCACCGACGAGACCGGCACACCTGCATCCACGTCGGCCGCCAAGCCGCGCAGCAGGCGTTCATTGGTGAGCAGCAGCCCTTCGAGCGTGCCCACCGTCTCTTGCACGCGCGGCAGAGTGGCCAGCGGCGCGCCCAGGCTGGCGGGGGTGCGCGTGCGCAGAAAGTCGAGCAGCCATTCGCGCGCAGCCCGTGCCACACCGGTGTAGAGCCTGCCCAGCAGGACCACCATCTCGGCCTGCACGGCGGAGTCACCCCGCGCCCAGTCCTGCGGCAGGCGCAGTTCCAGCGCATGGCTGGCGGGCACCGGCACGCTGTCGAAATGCACATCGTGGCTACCGCTGGCGCGCAGGCCCAGGTGGTCCCAGGTGGGGTCGATACGGATGCCGGGCGCCCCTGCCCGCACCAGGAAGGCGCCGGTGCGCGGCGCCTCCTCGTCGGTGCGGGCCCACACCACGTACCAGCGCAGGATGGGTGCGCCGGTCGAATAGATCTTGTGGCCGGTGATGCGCCAGCCCGCGCCCGCACCCTCACCCGCGCGCCGCGCCACGGTGGCCGGCAGGCCGCCGCGCGCGGGCGAGCCCAGCTCGGGCTCCACACGCAGGGCATTGATCAGCGAGACCTCGCGCACCGACTCCTGCACCAGTTGGCGCGCCAGCGCCTCGGGCCAGGGCGATCCGGCCCGGCCCATGGCGCGATGCTGCATGTACTGCATGGTCAGCACCAGCGCGGTGGCCGGGCAGCCCTGGGCCACAGCGCCGACCACCTCGCCCAATTGGGCCAGGGATGCACCCTGCCCGCCCAGGTGGCGCGATGCGGCCAGCGACAGCAGGCCGGCCTGCTGCAGCTCTGTGAAGTTGCGGTGCGGAAAGCTGCCTTCGCGGTCGTGCACGGCGGCGCGAGCACCAAACTCCACGGCCAGCGTGCGGGCCAGTTGGCCTGCCGTGAGCGGCGCGTTCACTGCAGCACCTCTGGGTGCTCGCGCACCACGATGTCAAACAGACTCTTGAAGGTGAAGTGCGCCCCGCCCGGCCCACCGATCTGCGAATGCGTGTGGCGCGCCACTTCGGGGCGGATGGGCCGGGGCACGCCCGCGGCCTCGGCCAGCAGCTGGGTGTGGCAGGCATTTTCGAGCGCGATGTACCACCAGGCGGCGGCCTCCACCGACGGGCCTGCGGTCAGGATACCGTGGTTCTGCAGGATCACGGCTTTCTTGTTGCCCAGGGCTTCGCCGATGCGAAAGCCCTCGTCCGTCTCCAGCACCACGCCCGTGAAGTCGTCGAACAGCGCATGGTCCTCGTAGAAGATGCACGAGTCCTGCGTGAGCGGATCGAGCCGCCGGCCCAGCGCCGACCAGGCCTTGCCGTAGGTCGAATGCGTGTGCGCAGCGGCCACGATGTCGGGCCGCGTCTCGTGCAGCGCAGCGTGGATGGCAAACGCCGCCCGGTTCAGCGGGCCGTTGCCGACCACAATCTCGCCCACTGAGTTGACCAGCAACAGGTCCGACACCTTGATTTGTGAGAAATGCAGGCCCAGCGGGTTGACCCAGAAGTGGTCCGCCCACTCCGGGTCGCGCGCCGTGATGTGGCCCGCCAGGCCATGGTCGAAGCCATGCTGGGCAAACAGCCGAAAGGCCACCGCCAGGTTCTCCTGCCGGTGGCGGCGCTCGGCCTCCAGGGTGGGGCGTGCGGCCGGCGGGTCGAACCAGTCCTTGCGCTGGGGTGCGGGATTGCGGGCAGGAAGGTTCGGCGAATGCAGCAGCGTGGCGCAGGAGGACATCGGGAGGCCTTGTGTCTGGGGAATGTGCTGCCCACCATAAAGGCCGCCCCCCGGCACCGCCAACGAAGAAAAGCGCGTGTGCACATTCGGTTTTGGCATGAGGCGTGGCACAGGCTGCAGCGCGCTGATTTTTCGCATATCGATGCTACGCAATGGTCGTTGGAGCGGGAAAGCGGTTGCTGGAACCTTGGCATTCCCGCAGAACGACGAAAGGACTTTCTCCATGCCACTGCCAACCACCTCCGGCACCCACCGCCGCACCCTGCTTCGCGCCGGCCTGGGCGCAGCCACCCTGGCCACGCTGGGCGCACCCGCCGTGGCGGCAGGTGCCACCGATCTCTCCAAGGTCACCCTGCGCATCGGCACCTACAAGGGCCTGTGGCGCCCCCTCATCGCGGCCAGCGGCCAGGGGCAGACGCCCTACCGTATCGAGTGGCGCGAGCTCAACAACGGCGTGCTGCACATCGAGGCCATCAACGGCGAAGCGCTGGACCTGGGCTCAGGCAGCGAGATACCGGCCCTGTTCGCGGCGCGGCAGAAGGCACAGGTGCGCTTCATCGCCGTCACGCGCGAGGATCTGAACAACCAGGTCACCCTTGCGCGCAAGGACGCTCCCATAACGCGCATCGCCGACCTCAGGGGCAAGCGCGTGGGCTATGTGCGCGCGACCACCTCGCACTATTTTCTGAGCCGGCAGCTGGCCGAAGCGGGCCTGTCGTTTGCCGACATCACGCCTGTGAGTCTCACACCGGCCGACGGCCTGTCGGCCTTTGACCGGGGCGACCTCGATGCCTGGGCCATCTATGGCTACAACGGCCAGTTGGCGCGCCTGCGCTATGGCGCGCGCGTGCTCAAGACCGGGGATGGCTACCTCTCGGGCAATTTCCCGATCTATGCCAACCCCAGGTCTGTGCAGGACCCGCTCAAACACGTCGCCATCAGCGACTACCTGCAGCGCCTGCGCCGTGCCTACCTCTGGGCCAACGGAAACTACCTGGCCTATGCCCGCGCCCAATCGGAAGAAACGCGCGTGCCCGTGGGCGACCTGATCGAGCTGTGGAACAACCGCGGCACCGATTACGACCTGCGCGCCGTGGACGATGGCGTGGTCCAAGGCCACCAGGCCGTGGCCGACACATTCCTGCACCTGGGCGTGCTCGATGGACCGGCCCAGGTGGCACCGCTGTGGGACCGCAGCTTCAGCGGTGCATTGGGGGCAAGAGGAGCGGTGCAATCACCCGCCTGAGCCCAAAGCACTGCGGCGCGCCCCCGCAAGGAGTGCGCGCCGCATCTGCCTGCAAGGCGCAGTGCTCAGGCCACCTTCAGCGCCAAGTGTGCCGCGGTGTGCTGGTCCCGCTCGGCCACCCTGGCGCGCACCAGCGGCAGCAGTTCACGGCCATAGTCGATGGCATCCACCAGCGGATCGAAGCCGCGGATCAGGAAGGTGGTGATGCCCAGGTCGTAGTATTTCAGAAGGGCGTCGGCTACCTGCTCGGGCGTGCCCACGAGAGACGTGGAGTTGGAGCGCCCACCGAGCTCGCGGGCGATGGCCGTCCACAGGCGCTCGTCCACACGGTCGCCCTTGGCGGCGTCGGCCAGCAGGCGCTGGGCCCCCTCGCTCTGCTGGGGGCCCACGCCGCGCGAGTAGCCCTGCTGCACGCGCAGGCGGCGCGTGTCTTCGAGGATCTGATCGGCGCGCGCCCAGGCTTCGTCCTCGGTTTTCCCCAGGATGGGGCGAAAGGAGATGCTGAACTGCACCTCGCGTCCATGCAGCGTGGCCTCGGCGCGCACGCGGCGCACCAGATCACCGGCCTGGGCCAGCGACTCGCCCCACAGCGCATACACGTCGGCGTGCTTGCCAGCCACGTGCAGCGCAGGCGCCGAAGCTCCGCCGAAGAAGATGGGCACATAAGGCTTCTGCAGCGGCTTGACCTCGGACCAGACGCCCTTGGCGCGGTAGTGGGTACCCTCGTGGTCGAAGGGCTTGTCGGCGATCCACACGCGGCGCAGCAGTTCCAGGTACTCGTCAGTGCGTGCATAGCGCTGGTCGTGGTCCAGGAAATCGCCATCGCGCTGCTGGTCCTCGTCGGAGCCGCCGCTGATGTAATGCACCGCCAGGCGCCCGCCGGTGTAATGGTCCAGCGTGGCGAGCTGGCGTGCGGCCAGCGTGGGCGCCACGAAGCCCGGGCGGTGGGCCAGCAGAAAGCCGATCTTTTCGGTGACCGAGGCGGCATAGGCCACGGTGAGGAGCGTGTCAGGGCTCGACGAGCTGGCCGGCACCAGGATGCGGTCGAAGCCTGCGTGCTCGTGCGCCTGGGCAAACACGCGCACGTAGGCAGAGTCCACGGCCGGGCCCTTGCGGGCGATGGTTTCAGAGACTTCGTGCGGCTGGATCATGCCGATGAACTGGACGGGCATAGCGGGCTCCTGGTGAGGCAAGTAAATGAACCGGTCCATGATGGAACGCCCACCGCAGTCAGCCAACGAAGAAAACCGCGTTTACAAATTCACTGCGCACATACCGCCTGCGGCCATCGCTGCGGTGTGCGATCACCACTGCCCCTCGGCCCCACCCCACGCGCAGGACATGCGCATGTTGACGGCGGCGCCGTTCGCCATGAACGCGCTGGGGGGTTGAGCGCAGCCCTGGCAGAATGCCGGAAATAACACGACGAGAGAGGGATTTCCATGCATTGCATCCAAGGGATGTCCGTGCCTACCGTACCCGCCCCGGAGGGTTTGAGATGAACCGAAAGACCCAGGCCGGAATCGCCGGTATGACCGTCGGCGGAGTCTGGCTGCTCGCCAACCTGCGGCACTTCCAGGAACAAGGCTTCGTGGCCATCGGCATGCCGCTCATCCTGCTGGTGCTGGGCGGTATCTACTTAGCCCGCGGACGCAAGGAGTAGGACCGCATGGCCATACGAACTGTGGACGCCGTCATGGCACTCCTGCTGGGACTCTCCTGTGCCGGCAGCGCCCTGGCGCAGGAAGGTACCGGCTGGCTGGCCGGCACCTGGCAACTGGCCGAAGACCGCAAGAAGCTGGGCTTCACCGACGACTTCATGGATTTCGACGCCCAGGGCACGGTGGTGCTGCGCGACAGCCAGAAGGCCTATGCCCACTGCCGCTACCAACCGGGTGCCGGCGTGCTGCTGCTCACCTGCATCGCGGGCGGCAAGGAACGGCCGATGACCATGCGCGTGGCGCCCGACAAGGCATCGCTGACCAACTCGGTGGGCGACGTGTACCGCAAGAACCGCAAGTAGGGGCGCGTCCGCCTCAGAAGGGCCGCTCACGCCGAGCACGCAGCAAGTCTTGGCCACAGACTCGCTCGAGAGCTTGGAGGCCAGGTCCACCAGGCCCTTGATTCACCGCTGGACCAGGAGCAGCTTGGGGCCGCCGTCGGCAATGGCCTGGGCCTCGCCCTTTTCAACGGCCAGGCCCATCCCACCACCGTGGCCGCCCCCGTTGCACGCAGCAACTACCGGCGCGACCAGCGCTCCTCTCCCCCCAGAATCTGGCCCCTGGTGTTCATGCTGGATACCCTCTTGAATGAAGACGACGACGGTGCAGGCACCGGACCGAACGCATTGCAAACTACGGGGCACCGAAAGAGAACGAAGAAAAACGGAAATGGATATGCAAACGATGCCGCACACCCCCACGGCCAATGCTGGTGCAATACCGGACATGGATGCCCCTGCCCTCGCCGTTCCTGACAAATCCGCCGTCGCCGAGGCGCCGCCCGACACCGCCCGCCTGCGCGGCTTCGTGCAGCAACTGGCCGCACTGGTGGAAAGCGCCCCGCCCGAGCCCGAACTGCTCAAGCACGGCAGCGCCTTGCTCGCCGCGCTCGTGGCCCATGACGACTGGCTGCCCGCCGCCTATGCCCAGCCCAGCCCCGAGCGCTACCAGCAGTTCCTGCTGCATGCCGACGCCCTGGGCCGCTTCTCGGTGGTGAGCTTCGTCTGGGGCCCGGGCCAGGCCACGCCCATCCACGACCACACGGTGTGGGGCCTGATCGGCATGCTGCGCGGGGCCGAGGATTCGCAGGCCTTTGCCCGCACGGCAGATGGCCGCTGGGCGCCCGACGGTGCACCGCACCGCCTGCAGCCAGGCCAGGTGGAGGCCGTGTCCCCCACCATCGGCGACGTGCACCGCGTGGGCAACGCGGTGGATGGCCAGACCTCCATCAGCATCCACGTCTACGGTGCCAACATCGGTGCCGTGCAGCGCAGCGTGTACCTCGAAGACGGCACGCGCAAACCCTTCATCTCGGGCTACAGCAACAGCACCCTGCCCAACATCTGGGACCTGTCCCGCAACCCCGCCCCCTCGGCCTGATCCTGCTCCCAAAGACCCGTACGATCCCGCAATGACTGCTCCCGCCATTCCCCAGACTTCCGCTCTCCAGGTCCGCCAGGCCCTGCTTGCCCGCGAGGAAATCGCCTTGCTCGACGTGCGCGAGGAAGACCCCTATGCCCAGGGCCACCCGCTGTTCGCCGCCAACCTGCCTGCGGGCAAGATCGAGCTGGACGCCTGGACGCGCATCCCACGGCGCGACACCTTCATCGTGGTCTACGACGATGGCGAGGGCCTGGCCGAGCCGGCGGCGCGCACGCTGCAGCAGCTGGGCTACACCCGGGTGACCTTGCTCACCCGCGGCCTGCAGGGCTGGCGCGATGCCGGGGGCGAGCTGTTCATCGACGTGAACGTGCCCAGCAAGTCCTTTGGCGAGCTGGTGGAGGCCGAGCGCCACACCCCCTCCCTCGCCGCAGAAGAGGTGCAGGCCCTGATCGACGCCAAGGCCGACGTGGTGGTGCTCGATGCGCGCCGCTACGACGAGTACCACACCATGAACATCCCCACGGGGGTGAGCGTGCCCGGTGCCGAGCTGGTGCTGCGCGCCCAGGCGCTGGCGCCCAACCCGGCCACACAGATCATCGTGAACTGCGCCGGGCGCACGCGCAGCATCATCGGCACGCAGTCGCTGGTCAATGCGGGCATTCCCAACCCCGTGGCCGCCCTGCGCAACGGCACCATTGGCTGGTTGCTGGCCGGGCAGACGCTGGAGCGTGGCGCCAGCCGCCGCTTCGATCCCGCCGTGCATATCGACCGCGCCCAGGCGCCACAGCAGGCGCGCAGCGTGGCCGACCGCGCCCGCGTGCAGCGCGCCCAGGCCGGTGACCTGGCCCGCTTTGTGGCCGAGGCCGGCCGCACCACCTACCTACTGGACGTGCGCACGCCCGAGGAGTTTGCGGCCGGCCACCTGCCGGGCTTTCGCAACACGCCTGGTGGCCAGTTGGTGCAGGAGACGGACCACACTGCTCCCGTGCGCGGCGCGCGCCTGGTACTGGTGGACGACGACGGCGTGCGCGCCAACATGAGCGCATCGTGGCTGGCCCAGATGGGCTGGGAGGTGTGGGTGCTCGACAGCGCGCAACCCGCAGACTTCAAAGAAACCGGCGCCGTCGCCAACTCCGTGCCAGAGCCGAAAGGCCCCATCGCCTGGACCACGCCCGAGCAGTTGGCCGCATGGCTGCAGCAGGAGCCGGCCGGGCACACCGCCGTGCTTGACCTCACCAGCAGCGCCAACTACACCCAGCGCCATATCCCAGGTGCCTGGTTCGCGCTTCGCTCGCAACTGGCGCACGCCGTGGCCTCCATCCCGCAGGCGCGCCGCTACGTGCTCACCTGCGGCAGCAGCCTGCTGGCCCGCTATGCGGCGCAGGACCTGGCGCGCCTGACCGGGGCCGAAGTGCAGGTGCTGGACGGCGGCACCCAGGCCTGGATCGACCAGGGCCTGCCGCTGGAGCATGGCGAAGCGCGCCTGGCATCGCCACGTACCGACCGCTACCGCCGCCCCTATGAGGGCACGGAAAGCCCGCGCGAGGCCATGCAGGCCTACCTGGACTGGGAGTTCGGGCTGGTCGAGCAGTTGGGCCGCGACGGGACGCACGGCTTTCGGGTCATTTGAAGCGGTACCGCAGGTGCGGCCGGCAGGGCCGACCCGCACATGCGTGGAGCCCCGGGTGCCGGGGGCGATTCTTGCGCACCATGGGCGCCCGGAATACGCCGCGCTTCAACCCCTGCGCGGCGCCGGGCTGCATGGCCAAGCTGTCAACAATTGTCAAAGCGGGCCTATTGCCCCCCACAACTGCGCGTAAACAGGCCCACCTTGCAGAGCATCCCGGCATAGTCGCTGCGTCTGCTCCTGACACTGCATTCGAGGAGCGAGCCAGCGAGACTCCTTCATGACGCCCTGTTTTCGCGCGGGGCTGCCCTGTGCAGCGTTCGCCCTGTTTGTTGTCCTGTCCAGCCTGTGGCTGCCATTGCCCTCCCATGCCAGCCTGGTGTGCCAGCCAACAGGCGCGCGGCCGGTGCTGCAACTGCAACGCCCAACCCTGCCAGCCCTGGCCTGCGACCTCCAGGCGCTGGAGAGGCTGCCGGCCCGTGACATCGTCACCACCTTGCCGCAGGCACTGGGGATTGCCGGCAAGTCCCAGTGGCGCGGCGTATCCCTGCGCCAGCTCGTGGAACGGATGGGCGGCAACGAGCGACACCAGATCGAGCTGACCGCCCTGAACGACTACGCCGTGCGCATCCCATGGAGCGACCTGGTGCAGTACGACCCGGTGCTGGCCTACCGTCGCAATCACCAGCCGATCGGCGTGCGCGACAAGGGCCCCTTGATCCTGATCTATCCCTTTGACGCACACCCCCAGTTGCAAAAGCAGGACTACGTCAACCGCACCATCTGGCAGGTCAATGTCCTCTCCGTCCGATAAGCCCCTGTCACCTGCGGCGCAAGCCGCCCGCCTGCCACGCCACCAGCGCGGAACCTATTGGCTGCTGGCCCTGGTGCTGGCCATGGTGGTGGCCACATCCATCGCCTTGTGGTGGACGCTTCGGCAGGTGCAATCGCTGGCGCAGCCGTTTCAGAAAAGCGATCTGTGGTACGTGTCGAGCGTGCACAGCGAGCTGGGGCGGGTCGCCCTGCTGGCGCGCAAGGTGAAAGCGCTGGAGGCGCCCGAGGAGGAACTGCGCGAGCGACTGGAAGTTCTCTACAGCACCTTGGACATGGCCGGCGCAAGCCAGCGCATCGGCGCGCGGTTGCGGCAGGATCTGGCGCTGCCAGCACTCGATCTGGAGGAACTGGGCCGGCATGTAAAGCGCTGGTCCAGCCCCATGGCCTCGGCACCGTCCGAGCGTGCCGACCTGAGCGAAGACATCATCGCGCACGCCGATGCCCTGCTGCAGAGCACCCGCAAGGCCGTGGTGGCGGTACACCTGCTTTCCTCACAGGACACGGACCGGGTTCGCCAGGACCTGCACGAGCATTTCATGCTGCTCAGCGCCGTGCTCGGGGGCCTGCTGATCGGCACGGCCCTCTTGATCCGCAAGCTGCTGCACGAAGCCCGGGCGGCCCAGGCCCTGTCCCAGCTATTGGCACAGGCCAACCGCCAGCTGGAGATGCGCGTGGCCAGCCGCACGCGCAAGATCGAGGAGAGCCGCGCGCTGCTGGGCTTCATCCTCGACTCCAGCCCGAGCGACGTCGTTCTCGTGGACGTCGAAAGCGGCTTCGTGCACTTCATCAACAACCAGATGGTGGAACGCCTGGGGCTGCAGTGGCCACCCATGAAGCTGTTTCTGCCAGAGCTGCTGCACGACCCTGGCACCAGCCGGCAATTGATGGATGCGCTGGAGAAGTATGGCCAGGTGGATGGCATGGAAGCGCTCATCGGCACCAAGAATCCACGCTGGAGCTCCCTTTCGGCGCGCCTCATCGAGGTCGATGGCAAGCTGGCCCATCTGCTGTGGGGCTTCGACATCAGCACGCACAAGCAACTGGAGTCGCAGCTGCGTGAACTGGCCACACGCGATTCGCTGACCGGTCTGCTCAACCGGCGGGCCTTTCTGGAGCGCGGCACCGCACTGCTCGACCACTGCCGCCGCCATGCCAAGCCGTGCACGGTGCTGATGATCGACATCGACCACTTCAAACGCATCAACGACCAGTATGGGCACCAGACCGGCGACGATTCGCTGCGCGCCTGCGCCACCTCCATCGCGGGCGCGCTGCGCGAGGCCGATATCCTGGGGCGGTTGGGGGGCGAGGAATTTGCGGCCCTGCTGCCCCACTCGTCCACCGGAAGTGCCCACCTGGTTGCCGAGCGCATCCGCGAAGCCATCTCGCAATTGCAGATCCTCTCCATCGCCAGCGAGCCGTTGAGGATCACCGTGTCCATCGGCATGGCCGAGATGGCGCACCGGGATGCCGGGATCGAGACCATCCTGGCATGGGCCGACCAGGCGCTGTACCGCGCCAAGGCCACGGGCCGCAACAAGGTGCTGGCCTACGAACGATCCATCACGTCTCCCGATACAACCGAGATCCTGCCATGAGCCTGCGACTTTTGATCGTTGACGACAGCCGCATGTCCCGGCTCATCCTGCAAGGATTCGTCTTGCAGGACCACCCCGCCTGGACCATCCTGCACGCCAGCAGCGGTGAGGAAGCCCTGAAAATGTGTGAAGAACACCCGGTGGACCTGGTGTCCATGGACTTCAACATGCACGGGATGACCGGCCTGGAGGCGGCCCTGGCATTGCGCCAGACCCGGCCCCACCTGCCCATCGCCATCCTCACCGCCAACGTCCAGTCTGCGATGCAGGAACGCATCGACGAGGCCGGCCTGGTATTCATTGCAAAACCCATCACAGCCGATGCAGCGAGGAAGCTCGCGGCACTGGCAGGAGCATGACATGACTGCCAAGCTTGATGCGGAACAAATCGACGCGCTCAGCGAGATTTTCAACATCGGTGTCGGCAAGGCGGCCGCGGCCATGGGCAAGCTCATGCACGACGAGGTACTGCTCTCGGTGCCGCACGTGAGCATTTTTACGGTGAGCGAGGCGGCGCAGCAACTGGGCACCGCCGGCAGCACCATGTACGGGGTTCGCCAGCCCTTCCGGGGCGTTTTCAGCGGCGACGCGCTGCTGATCTTTCCGGGCGACAAGAGCCTGGAGATCGTCCGCATCGTTGCGGGCCAGAGTGTGCCGGGCGAGGACCTGAGCGCCATCGAGCAAGATGCCATGACCGAGTTGGGCAACGTGATGCTCAGCTCCTGCCTGGCCACCCTGGCAGACCTGCTGGGCAACGAGTTCGAGCTGAGCCCGCCCCGGGTCGATGTCGGTGACAGCCGCACCATTCTGGGCACGCGCATCCAGAACCACCTGGTGGTATTCCTGCACATCCGCTTCGAGCTGCTCAGCAGCCAGATCGAAGGCTTCGTGGTGTTCGTGCTCAACACCACGTCCTTGCTGGCGCTGCGCGCGGCAGTGGACCGGCTTCTGGGTCGCCAGGCAGAGGTGGATTGATCCGAAGGGAATGGGCTGTTGCTAGCCAACCGCCAGCCGGCCATAGCGCCACTGCACGTTCAGCGCAAAGGACTCGCCCTGCTCCAGCACGCGCAGGCCCGGCTGCCCCGGCAGGTGGAAGGCATCGATGGGCTGGGTGATGGGCTCGAAGCAGAAGGCCGGGCCCTGCGGTGGGCGGTAGATGAGGCAAAAGTGCTGCCCGGCACCACCATCGGCACCGAAGTCGGGCATGCGGGCGGTCAACCGCAGGCCGTGCTCGGGCCAGTCGATCTGCGCCGTGCCGCCCCAACCGGTGTAGCCGTTGTCGATCAGCGTGCCATGGGCCGAGACGCCAGTATTCAGGTCCCAGCCTTCGGGGAACTGCGCGGTGTGTTCGGTCGGCAACGGGTCATTGCCGGACCGCCAGACGGCCTGCACCGGTGCGCTGATGCGCGTGCCCGGCGTGCGCGGAAACCAGGGGTGCACGCCAATGCCGTAGGGCAGCGGCTCGGCGCCTAGGTGGCGCACCAGCACATGCTGGTCGAGCCCGCCCTCCACCAGGCGAAAGGTCTGCACCGACTCATAGACGTACGGGTTGCCCCCAAAGCGCTCCGAGCGCAGCTGCATCTGCAGCGTGTCCGGGGCGGGCTGCGACAGCACCCACGGCTGCAGCCAGCCATCGCCGTGGATGGGATACGGCTCGCCCGCCCGGTTGGGCTGCATGGAATGGAACTGCCCGCCGTGCGTGAAGCCACCGCCGCTGATGCGGTTGGACCAGGGCACCATGGCGAACGATGCCAGTTGGTACAGGTCGGGCGTGGCGCCGTCCCAGGGGCGCCAGAGGTCAAGGCGCCCTTCTGGCTGCTGCGGATCGTCGATCTGCCAGGCAGCCACGCTGCCGCCCAGCGAAGGGACCAGCCCCAGGTGCTGCCCGGCATGGCGCAGCCAGGTGATGGGGTGGGTTGTATCGCTCATGTGCATGCTTTCATAAAGGGGGTCAGCCGCCGAACAGATGGGCCGGCACGCCAGGGCTATCAACTTCCACGGCGAAAACGGCGCCGGCCAGCGGCTCGGCAGCCAGTTGCCCGGGTGTGAGGCCCACCCGCGCGGTGGTGATGAACAGCGTGCGGAAATCCACCCCGCCAAAGGCGCAGGTGGTGACCTGGCTGGCGGGCAGCACCACCCGGCCCAGTTCCTCGGCCGTCTCGGGGTCGTGGCAGCTCACGCAGTGGCCGCCCCAGTGCGCGATCCAGATGCGGCCCAGGGCGTCGGTGGTCATGCCGTCGGGCAGGCCCTCCTCGGGGCCAAAGCGCTTCCACACCTGCTTGTTCGACACGGTGCCAGCCGCCGCATCGAAGTCGTAGCGCCAGGTGATGGCGCTCAGGGTGTCGTTGAAGTACAGGCACTGCCGGCCATTGGCCATCGCCCAGGTGGGCCCATTGGTCACCACAAAGCCCTCGTCGTGGCGCGAGCAGCGGCCATCGGGGTCGTAGCGGTAGAGGCCGCCGGTGGGCAGCTTGCAGTCAAAGTCCATGCTGCCGCCCCAGAAGCGGCCCTCGGCATCGCACTTGCCGTCGTTGAAGCGGTTGCCTGGCAGCTCGGCCGCGGGCTGGTGCAGGTAGCGCGGGGCGCTGTCGGTCGCGGGGTCAAACAGGGCAAAACCGCGCCGCAAGGTGATGATCAGCCCCGGAGCATCCGCGCGCTCAGCCAGGGCCGATATCTCTTCGGCAAAGCTCCACTGCAGCTGCTCACCGGTGGCCGGGTCCAGCCGGTACAGGCGGCAGCCCAGGATATCGAGCCAGTACAGCACCTGCTCGCGCACCGACCACACCAGGCCTTCGCCCAGCTCGGCACCGGCCTCTGCGACGCAGCGCAAAGGCCCGGTGGTGGCGGGCGATGGAAATCTTGATGCCGGGGATGTGGGGGCGCCGCGAGCGGGGTTGTCCTGGTTTCTCAAAGCCTGTCTCCTGTTGTTGTTTGGGCATCTGCAACGCGATGCCTCTTGACGCCGGGCATCTTATCAACGCCAATTGATGCACGGAAGCAGTATTTTTGGAATTTATTGATATACAAATTGCAATGACAATTTCTACACCCCCCCTCCTTCAGCCCGCCAGCGCCACCCCGGATGCTGCCGCACTCTCGCGTTTTCCCAGCCTGCGCGGCCGCGCGGTCTTCGTCACCGGCGGGGGCAGCGGCATTGGCGCAGCCATCGTCGCAGCATTTGCCGAACAGGGTGCGCGCGTGGCCTTCGTGGACGTGGCGCGCGAGGCCAGCGAAGCCCTGGCCCAGCAGCTCGCGGACGCGGGCCATGAACGCCCCTGGTGGCAGGTGTGCGACGTGCGGGACATTGCGGCCCTGCAGGCCGCCGTGGGCGAGGCCGCTGGTGCGCTGGGCGATTTCTCGGTGCTGGTCAACAACGTGGCCAGCGACGACCGCCACACCCTGGAGTCCGTCACCCCCGACTACTACGACGAGCGCATGGCCATCAACGAGCGGCCCGCCTTCTTCGCCATCCAGGCCGTGGTGCCGGGCATGCGGCGCCTGGGCGCGGGCGCGGTGATCAACCTGGGCTCCACGGGCTGGCAGGGCAAGGGCGCGGGCTACCCGTGCTATGCCATTGCCAAGTCGTCGGTGAACGGGCTCACGCGCGGCCTGGCGCGCACGCTGGGGCAGGACCGCATCCGCATCAACACCGTATCGCCCGGCTGGGTGATGACCGAGCGCCAGATCAAGCTCTGGCTCGATGCCGAAGGCGAGCAGGAGATCGCGCGCAACCAGTGCCTGCCCGACAAGCTGCGCCCGCACGACATTGCGCGCATGGTGCTGTTCCTGGCCTCGGACGATGGAGCCATGTGCACGGCCCAGGAGTTCAAAGTGGATGCCGGCTGGGTCTAGGACCGGTCTTTAATCCCCCGCCTCCAGCCTGCGGCCGTACTGGCTCAGGCTGGTCTGCTTGAGCGCCTTCATCATCACCTTGGCCGCAGGTGACAGCAGGCGGTCCGTGCGGGTGATGATGCCAAACGCATCCATGTGGCAGGGCATGGCCAGCGGCAGCACGGTGACCATGCCGTGCGAGGCATAGTAGTGCGCCACGTCGGCCCCGACCACGGCGATCATGTCGCTCTGCTGCAGCATGCGGGTCATGAACAAGAGCGCAGCGGTCTCCACCACATTGACCGGCGGCGCCAGACCGTCCTGCTGGAACATCAGGTCGAAGCGGTGGCGCAGCACGCTGCCTGCGGGCGGCACGATCCAGCCGGCGGCCAGCACATCGCGCAGGGTCAGCCCGGCCATGCCCGAGAGGGGGTGGCCCGGGCGGGTCACGGCGCAGACCAGTTCCTCGCTCAGCGGCTCGTAGCGCAGGTTGGTCTTGTCGTGCTCGGCGAACAGGCGGCCCACCAGGATGTCGAGCTTGCCCTGCTCCAGCCGGTCCATCAGCACCGGGCTGGTCTCAATATCGAGCGAGATGCGCAGGCTCGGGTGCTCCTGCTTGACCAGGGCCACGGCGGCGGGCAGCAGGCTCAGGCCCGGCGAGGTGATGGCGCCTATGCCCACCTGCCCGAAATGCCCGGTCTTGAGGGCCGCCAGTTCCACATGCGCCTGGTTCAGGCTGGCCAGCGCCATGCGCGCGTGGCGGATCATGGTCTCGCCATACCAGGTGGGGCGCATGCCGCGCGGCAGGCGCTCGAACAGCGATACCTCCAGCACGTCCTCCAGGTCCTTTAGCAGCTTGGACGCGGCCGGCTGGGTCATGCTGAGCACTTGGGCCGCGCGGTGGATGTTGCCTTCCTCGGCCAAGGCCACCAGCAGCAGCAACTGGCGTGTCTTCAGGCGTGCGCGGATGAACCAGTGGTTGTAGGTGCTCATGGGGTTTTCCAGAATGCGTGGATGTATATCTATTTTGTCAAAAAACTATTAGATTGATATCTAAATCGATCTTAGACTTTGCCGAACACCAGCACCAAGGTTCTTTCCCAGGTCCCCATGAAACTCGGCGACACACAGCAGCTCACCCCCCGGCACCTGATCAATGGTCGCTGGGAGATCGGCACCACCACCGGGGTCAGCACCAACCCCTCGGACACCCGTGAAGTGGTGGCCGAGTACGCCCGGGCCGACCGCAACCAGACCGAGCGCGCCATCCGCGCCGCCGCCGACGCCCTGCCTCACTGGAGCCACAGCAGCCCCCAGCGCCGCGCCGACGTGCTTGACCAGATCGGCAGCGAGCTCCTGGCACGCAAGGACCAGCTGGGCACGCTGCTGGCCCGCGAGGAGGGCAAGACCCTGCCCGAGGCCGTGGCCGAGGTGGCCCGGGCCGGCCAGATCTTCAAGTTCTTTGCCGGGGAGGCGCTGCGCATCCCGGGCGAGCTCATGGCATCGGTGCGCCAGGGCGTGCAGGTGGACGTGACCCGCGAGCCCGTGGGCGTGGTAGGCGTCATCGCGCCGTGGAACTTCCCCTTTGCCATTCCGGCCTGGAAGATCGCCCCCGCCCTGGCCTATGGCAACACGGTGGCGTTCAAGCCGGCTGAGCTGGTGGCCGCCTGCGGCTGGGCGCTGGCCGAGATCATCAGCCGCTGCGGCCTGCCGGCCGGCGTGTTCAACCTGCTCATGGGCAGCGGCCGCGAGGTAGGCCAGACCCTGGTGGACCACCCATTGGTGAATGCGATCAGCTTCACAGGATCGGTCGATACCGGCGAGCGCATCCTCAAGTCGGCCACGGCGCGCCGCGCCAAGGTGCAGTTGGAGATGGGGGGCAAAAACCCGCTGGTGGTGCTGGCCGACGCCGACATGGACCAGGCCATCGACTGCGCGCTGCAAGGCTCGTATTTTTCCACCGGCCAGCGCTGCACGGCATCGAGCCGGCTGATCGTCGAATCGCGTGTGCACGATGCCTTCGTGGACCGGCTGCGCCAGCGGCTCGTGGCCCTCAAGGTGGGCCATGCGCTGGAGCGCGGCACCGAGATGGGCCCGGTGGCCGATGCCAGCCAGTTGGAGCAGAACCTTTCCTATATAGAGATCGCCCGAAGCGAAGGCGCCCAGCATGTCTGGGGCGGCGAGCGGCTGGAACGCGCCACGCCCGGCCACTACATGGCCCCGGCGTTGTTTCTGGCCCGGCCCGAGCACCGCATTGCGCGCGAGGAGATCTTCGGCCCCGTGGCCTGTGTGCTGCGTGCCGATGACTACGAGCACGCACTGGCCCTGGCCAACGACACGCCCTATGGCCTGTGCGCGGGCATCTGCACCACCTCGCTCAAGCACGCCATGCATTTCAAGCGCAATGCCGTGGTCGGCATGACCATGGTCAACCTGCCCACGGCGGGCGTGGACTTCCACGTGCCCTTTGGCGGGCGCAAGGATTCCAGCCACGGCCCGCGCGAGCAGGGCCGCTACGCCGCAGAGTTCTACACCACCGTCAAGACCGGCTACATGCTCGCTTGAATCGACCGGTTTCTTTCCCGCAGTGCATTTCTTTCTTCCACAACAGCGTCAACAACAGACAGACAGGAGACAAATGATGAAACTGAACCGCCGGACCCTCGTATCCGCCCTTGCCTGCGCCCCCGTGGCCGGGCTGCTCCCGGGCGCCGCATGGGCCCAGAAGCCCATCGTGCTGGGCTTCAGCCAGGTAGGTGCCGAGAGCGAGTGGCGCACCGCCAATACCGAATCGATCAAGTCCGCCGCCAAGGAGGCCGGCATCGAGCTCAAGTTCTCCGACGCCCAGCAAAAGCAGGAAAACCAGATCAAGGCCATTCGCTCCTTCATCGCCCAGAAGGTGGACGTGATCGCCTTCTCGCCCGTGGTCGAGTCGGGCTGGGAGAACGTGCTGCGCGAGGCCAAGGCCGCCAAGATACCGGTGGTGCTGACCGACCGCGCGGTGAACACGAAGGACACCTCGCTGTATGTGACATTCATGGGCTCGGACTTCGTGGAAGAAGGCCGCAAGGCCGGCCGCTGGCTGGTGGACAAGATGAAGGACCAGAAGGGCGACATCAACATCGTCGAACTGCAGGGCACCGTGGGCTCGGCCCCGGCCATCGACCGCAAGAAGGGCTTCGAGGAAGTCATCAAGGCCGACCCCAAGTTCAAGATCCTGCGCTCGCAGACCGGTGACTTCACGCGTGCCAAGGGCAAGGAGGTGATGGAAGCCTTCCTCAAGGCCGAGGGCAAGAAGATCAACGTGCTCTACGCACACAACGACGACATGGCCATCGGTGCGATCCAGGCGATCGAAGAGGCCGGCATGAAGCCCGCCAAGGACATCGTCATCATCTCCATCGACGCGGTCAAGGGCGCCTTCGAGGCCATGATCGCCGGCAAGCTCAACGTGAGCGTGGAGTGCAGCCCCCTGCTGGGCCCGCAGTTGATGACCGCCGTCAAGGACATCAAGGCTGGCAAGGCGGTGCAAAAGCGCATCGTGACCGAGGAAGGCATCTTCCCGATGGAAGTGGCCGCCGCCGAGTTCCCGAAACGCAAGTATTGATGCCGCTGCTGCCGGTGTAGAACCGGCAGCACGGCAGGAGGCCGGCCCCGTGCGCCCACAGGAGGTGTACGAGGGCCGGGCAGAAAACCAGAAAAACAGGAGACAAATTGATGAAGCGCACCATTTTCAAGACCGTACTGGCCACCGTGGCCCTGGCCGCCATGGGCGCCGCACCGCTGGCACTGGCCCAGGACAAGGGCAGCATCGGCATCTCGATGCCCACCAAGTCCTCATCGCGCTGGATCGCCGATGGAGACAACATGGTCAAGGTGCTCAAGGAGCGCGGCTACAAGACCGACCTGCAGTACGCGGACGACGACATCCCCAACCAGCTCGCGCAGATCGAGAACATGATCACCAAGGGAGCCAAGGTGCTGGTGATCGCTTCCATCGATGGCACCACCCTCTCGCGCGTGCTGCAGAGCGCGGCCGACAAGGGCGTCAAGGTCATCGCCTATGACCGGCTGATCAAGGGCTCCAAGAACGTGGACTACTACGCCACCTTCGACAACTTCCAGGTCGGCGTGCTGCAGGCCAACTCCATCGTCGACAAGCTGGGCGTCAAGCAGGGCAAGGGACCGTTCAACATCGAACTCTTCGGCGGCTCGCCCGACGACAACAACGCTTTCTTCTTCTACGACGGCGCCATGAGCGTGCTCAAGCCCTACCTGGACAGCGGCAAGCTGGTGGTGCGCAGCAAGCAGTTGGGCATGAACAAGGTGGGCACGCTGCGCTGGGACGGCTCGGTGGCGCAGGCGCGCATGGACAACCTGCTCTCGGCCTACTACGGCAAGGACAAGGTGCATGCCGTGCTCTCGCCCTACGACGGCCTGTCCATCGGCATCCTGTCCTCGCTCAAGGGCGTGGGCTACTGCACGGCGCAACAGCCCTGCCCGGTGGTGAGCGGCCAGGACGCGGAAATCCCCTCGGTCAAGTCCATCCTCAAGGGCGAGCAGTTCTCCACCGTGTTCAAGGACACGCGCGAGCTGGCCAAGGTGGCAGCCAACATGGTGGACGCCACGCTCTCGGGCAAGCAGCCCGAGATCAACGACACCAAGACCTACAACAACGGCGAGAAGGTCGTGCCGTCGTACCTGCTCAAGCCGGTGTCGGTCGATGCATCCAACTGGAATGCGGTGCTTGTGGGCAGCGGCTACTACAAGGAATCGCAAGTCAAGTAACCCAGGCCTGGGCCAGGGGAGGCAGCGCATCTCCCCTGGTACCAGGGCCACGTGAGACAACAGAGGAAGCCCGCAGCGCTTCCTGCACGAGCCCAGTCCATGATTCTTGAAATGCGGAACATCCGCAAAACCTTCCCCGGCGTGGTCGCGCTCAACCAGGTGAACCTGAACGTGCGCGCCGGCGAGATCCACGCCATCGTCGGCGAGAACGGCGCGGGCAAGTCCACACTGATGAAGGTGCTCTCGGGCGTCTACCCGCACGGCAGCTACAGCGGCGAGATCGTCTTCGAAGGCCAGGAGCGCCAGTTCGACGGCATCCGCGACAGCGAGCACCTGGGCGTCATCATCATCCACCAGGAGCTGGCGCTGGTGCCGCTGCTCTCCATTGCCGAGAACATCTTCCTGGGCAACGAGACAGCGCGGCACGGCGTGATCGACTGGATGGCTGCGCACAGCAAGGCCCAGGCGCTTCTGCGCAAAGTGGGCCTCAAGGAATCACCCGAGACACTGGTCACCCACCTGGGCGTGGGCAAGCAGCAACTGGTAGAGATTGCCAAGGCGCTGTCGCGCCAGGTGCGCCTATTGATCCTCGACGAACCCACGGCCAGCCTCAACGAGAACGACAGCCAGGCGCTGCTGGACCTGCTGCTGGAACTCAAGAAGCAGGGCATCACCTGCATCCTGATTTCGCACAAGCTCAACGAAATATCGCGCGTGGCCGATGCCATCACGGTGCTGCGAGACGGCAGCACCGTGGAGTCGCTCGACTGCCGCACCGGCCTGGTCAGCGAAGACCGCGTGATCAAGGCCATGGTGGGCCGCGAGATGGCCGACCGCTACCCGCCGCGCCAGCCCGACATCGGCCCCACCGTGTTCGAAGTGCGCAACTGGCGCGCCCACCACCCTCAGCACAGCGACCGCGAGGTCATCAAGGGCGTCGACCTCACTGTGCGGCGCGGCGAGATCGTGGGCATTGCCGGCCTCATGGGCGCGGGCCGCACCGAACTGGCGATGAGCATCTTCGGAAAATCCTGGGGCCAGCGCATCAGCGGCCAGGTGCTGCTGAACGGCAAGGAGATCGACGTCGGCACGGTAGAGAAAGCCGTGCGCCATGGCCTGGCCTACGTCACCGAGGACCGCAAGGGCAACGGCCTGGTGCTCAGTGAAGACATCCAGTTCAACGTCTCGCTGGCCAACCTGGGCGGCATCTCCACCGCCACGGTGATGGACCATGGGCGCGAGCACCAGATCGCGCAGGACTACCGTCGCAAGCTGCGCATCCGCTGCTCCGGCGTGGACCAGAAGACCGTGAATCTCTCTGGCGGCAACCAGCAGAAAGTGGTGCTGGGCAAGTGGCTGTTCACCAACCCCGACGTGCTCATCCTCGATGAGCCCACGCGCGGCATCGACGTGGGCGCCAAATACGAGATCTACACCCTGATCGCCCAGATGGCGGCCGAGGGCAAGTGCGTGATCGTTATCTCCTCGGAAATGCCCGAGCTGCTGGGCATCACGGACCGCATCTACGTGATGAACGAGGGCCGATTCGTCGCCGAAATGCCCACCGCCGAAGCCTCCCAGGAAAAGATCATGCGCGCGATCGTGAAAGCAAGTTGACATGACCCCAATGACCCCCTCCTCCACCGCCACGCTCGCCAACTCCTCTGCGGAGGCGCCAGCCGGCAACGACAAGCCACTGCTCGAACACATCAAGCACAATTTCCGCGAGTACGGCATGCTGATCACGCTGGTGGCCATCATGGGCTTCTTCCAGTACATGACCGACGGCACGCTGATGCAGCCGCTCAACCTGACCAACCTGCTGCTGCAGAACAGCTACATCGTCATCATGGCGCTGGGCATGCTGCTGGTGATCGTGGCCGGGCACATCGACCTGTCGGTGGGCTCGGTCTGCGGCTTCATCGGCGCACTGGCGGCGGTGCTGATGGTGGAGTACCGCTGGCACTTCCTGCCCGCATCGCTGGTGTGCCTGCTGTGCGGCGGCGTGATCGGGGCGCTGCAGGGCTGGTTCGTGGCATTTTCGCGCATCCCGTCCTTCATCGTCACACTGGCGGGCATGCTGGTTTTCAAGGGCCTGGCGCTGGCGCTGCTCGCCGGGCAATCGGTGGGGCCCTTCCCTGCCGAGTTCCAGATGCTCAGTTCGGGCTTCATACCGGACCTGTTCAGCGTCGAGGGGCTCAAGCTCACCTCGCTGCTGCTGGGCGTGGCCGTGGCCGTCGCGCTGGCCGTGGCCGGGGTGCGGGCGAGGGCCAACCGCTTGAAGCACGGCGTGCAGGCCGAACCGCTGGCCTTCTTCGTGGCGCGCACGGCGGTATTCGCAGCGCTGCTGGTCTATTTTGCCTACCTGCTCGCCTCGTACAAAGGCCTGCCCAACGTGCTGGTGGTGATGGCGCTGCTGATCGTGCTGTTCGACTTCGTCACCAGCCGCACCACCATTGGCCGGCGCATCTACGCCATGGGCGGCAACGAAAAGGCGGCCAAGCTCTCGGGCATCAAGACCGAGCGGCTGTCGTTCTATGCCTTCATCAACATGGGCGTGCTGGCGGCGCTGGCGGGGCTGGTGTTTGCAGCCCGGCTGAACACGGCCACGCCCAAGGCGGGCCTGGGCTTCGAGCTCGACGTGATCGCCGCCTGCTTCATCGGCGGGGCATCGGCCTCGGGCGGCGTGGGCAAGGTCATGGGAGCGGTGATCGGCGCCTTCGTGATGGGGGTGATGAACAACGGCATGTCCATCCTCGGTATCGGCATCGACTACCAGCAGGTCATCAAGGGCGTGGTGCTGCTGGCGGCCGTGCTGGTTGATGTCTACAACAAAAACAAAGCTTGAAAGCCATGGACGCGGTCACCGGTCACACCGTTTCTCCCGTGATGGAACTCACGGGCATCCACAAGCATTTCTCGGGCATCCCCGTGCTGCGCGACGTGCAGCTCAACTTGTACCCGGGCGAGATCCACGCCCTCATGGGCCAGAACGGCGCGGGCAAGTCCACGCTGATCAAGGTGCTCACCGGCGTGCTCGAAGCCAGTGGCGGACAGATGCGCCTGGCCGGCCAAGCCGTGTGGCCCGATTCGCCGTTGGCCGCGCAGCGCCTGGGCATCAGCACCGTGTACCAGGAGGTCAACCTCTGCCCCAACCTGTCAGTAGCCGAGAACATCTTTGCCGGCCGCTACCCGCGCTGCGGTATCGCCCAGGGTTTTCGCATCGACTGGGCCACGCTGCACCAGCGCGCACGCGAGCTGGTGGCGCGCATCGGGCTGTCCATCGACGTCACGCGCCTGCTCTCGGACTACCCGGTGGCCGTGCAGCAGCTCGTGGCCATCGCCAGGGCGCTGAGCATCGAGGCCAAGGTGCTGATCCTGGACGAGCCCACCTCCAGCCTCGATGACGACGAGGTGCAAAAGCTCTTCGAGGTGCTGCGCCGGCTGCGTGGCGAGGGCCTGGCCATCGTCTTCGTGACCCATTTCCTGAACCAGGTGTACGCCGTGTCGGACCGCATCACGGTGCTGCGCAACGGCAGCTGGGTGGGCGAATGGGCCGTGGCCGACCTCCCTGCGCAGGCGCTGATCAACGCCATGCTGGGGCGCGAGCTGGCAGCCCAGTCCACCGAGCCGCCCGTATCCCCCGTGTTCGACGGCGCGGCGCACGCCCTGCTGCAGGCCGAAGGCCTGGGCCAGAGCGGCCAGTTGCAGCCCATCGACCTGAAGGTGCGTGCGGGCGAGGTGGTGGGCCTGGCGGGCCTGCTGGGATCGGGCCGCACCGAGCTGGCGCGGCTGCTGTTCGGCCTGCAGGCGCCCGACCGGGGTGTGCTGCGCATCGACGGCCGGGCCGTGGCCTTCTCCAATCCCATGGACGCCATCCGCGAGGGATTGGCCCTGTGCCCCGAGGAGCGCAAGACCGACGGCATCGTGGCCGAGTTGTCGGTGCGCGAGAACATTGCCCTGGCGCTGCAGGCGCGCATGGGCATGGGCCGCTTTCTCTCGCGTGCCGAGCAGACCGCGATTGCCGAGCGCTATGTGCAGCTGCTGGGCATCAAAACCGCGAGCGTGGAAACGCCCATCGCCCTGCTCTCGGGCGGCAACCAGCAAAAAGCCATTCTCGCGCGCTGGATGGCCATCGAGCCGCGCCTGTTGATCCTGGACGAGCCCACACGCGGCATCGACGTGGCGGCCAAGCAGGAAATCATGGAGCAGATCCTGCGCCTGGCCGATGCTGGCATGGCCGTGGTCTTCATCTCCTCCGAAATGAGCGAGGTGGTTCGCGTGGCGCACCGCATCGTGGTGCTGCGCGACCGCCGCAAGGTTGGCGAGCTGCCGGCCGGCAGCAGCGAAGAAGCCGTGTACGAACTGATTGCCGCAGAAAATGCCTGACGCATCCCTCCCCTCCTCCTTTCTCTCGGTGGCGCTGCGCCATCGGCTCACCTGGCCCCTGGTCACGCTGGCCCTGCTGCTGGCCGTGAACACGGCTTTCAACGCGAGCTTTCTGCACATCGAGTGGCGCGACGGACACTTCTACGGCAGCCTGGTCGACATCCTCAACCGCGCCGCGCCCCTGGCCCTGGTGTCGCTGGGCATGACCATGGTGATCGCCACGCGCGGCATCGACATCTCGGTGGGCGCGGTGGTAGCCATCGCCGCCGCCGTCGGCGCCTGGATGATCGGCGGCTCGGTCTCGGGCGGCGAGAGCCGCTTTCCCCTGCCGCTGGCCATCCTGGGCGCCATCGGCGTGGCGGCGCTGTGCGGGCTGTGGAATGGCCTCTTGGTCGCCAAGGTGGGCATGCAGCCCATCATCGCCACGCTGATCCTGATGGTGGCGGGCCGGGGCATCGCCCAGTTGATCACCGACGGGCAGATCATCACCATTTACTACGCGCCCTTCTTCTTCCTGGGTGGGGGCTACCTGCTGGGCCTGCCGTTTTCGCTGTTCGTGCTGGCCGCCGTGTTTGCCGGGCTCTACCTGGCGGTCACGCGCACGGCGCTGGGCCTGTTCATCCAGGCCGTCGGCATCAACCCCACGGCGGCGCGGGTGGCCGGCGTGCAGTCGCGCCGGTTGGTCGTCGCGGCCTACACTTTCTGCGGCGTGTGCGCGGGCATTGCAGGCCTGCTCATCAGCTCCAACGTGAAGAGCGCCGACGCCAACAACGCCGGCCAGATGCTGGAACTCGATGCCATCCTGGCCGTGACGCTGGGCGGCACGGCACTGACTGGCGGGCGCTTCAGTCTGGTGGGCAGCGTGATCGGCGCGCTCATCATCCAGACACTGACCTACGCCATCTACTCGCTGGGTGTGCCGCCCGAGATCAACCTGGTCGTCAAGGCCGTGGTGGTGTTCATCGTGATGCTGCTGCAGTCGCCCGACTTCCGCGCGCAGATCGGCACCCTGGTGCGCCGACCCACGGCCGGGGGAGCCCTGTCATGAGCGGCGGACACAGCCCCACCCTGGATGCGGCGCCCAGCGCCGAGGCGCCAACACAACGCCCTGTTTCTCCAAGCATGCGCCTGAACCCCAAGTACCTGCCGCTGGCGGCCACCATCGCGCTGTTCGTGGCCATGGCCACGGCAGGCTCGGTGCTCTACACCGGCTTCTTCTCGGCCCAGGTGTTCCTCAACCTGCTGATTGATAACGCGTTTTTGATCATCGTCGCGGTGGGCATGACCTTCGTGATCCTTTCGGGCGGCATCGACCTGTCGGTGGGCTCGGTGGTGGCGCTGACCACCATGGTGCTGGCCAGCCTGGTGGAGCACCACCACTGGAGCCCGTTCACGGCCATCCCGCTGGTGCTGCTCATGGGCACGGTGTTCGGCGCCTTCATGGGCTTTCTGATCGAACGCTTTCGGCTGCAGCCCTTCATCGTGACGCTGGCGGGCATGTTCCTCGCCCGCGGCCTGTGCTACCTGATCAGCATCGATTCGATCAGCATGGCCGACGAGGCGTATTCGGAGATGGCGCAGTGGCGCCTCGAACTATGGGAGGGCGCCTCGCTCTCGCTGGGCGCGCTGATCGCCATGGCAGTACTGCTGGCCGCCATCTTCGTCGCGCACTGCACGCCCTTCGGCCGCAACGTGTATGCCGTGGGCGGCAACGAGCACTCGGCTGTGCTCATGGGCCTGCCGGTGCGCGCCACGGTGATCGGGGTGTACACGCTCTCGGGCTTGTGCTCGGCCCTGGCCGGCGTGGTGTTCACCTTCTACATGCTCTCGGGCTACGGCCTGCACGCCACGGGCATGGAGCTTGATGCGATCGCCGCCGTGGTGATCGGCGGCACCCTGCTCACCGGGGGCGTGGGCTATGTGGCGGGCACGCTGTTCGGTGTGCTGATGCTCGGAATCATCCAGACCCTGATCTCTTTCGACGGCACGCTCAGCTCGTGGTGGACCCGCATCGTCGTGGGCGTGCTGCTCTTCGTTTTCTGCCTGCTGCAGCGCCTGCTGACGCGCCGCGCCTCCAAGTGACCCCCCTTTTTCTATCTCACAACCACCATGACCACATCCCCGCGCAAGCTTCGCTCCGCCGAATGGTTCGGCACCGCCGACAAGAACGGCTTCATGTACCGCAGCTGGATGAAGAACCAGGGCATTCCGGACCATGAGTTCGACGGCCGCCCCATCATCGGCATCTGCAACACCTGGTCCGAACTCACGCCCTGCAACGCCCACTTCCGCAAAATCGCCGAGCACGTCAAGCGCGGCATCTACGAGGCGGGTGGCTTCCCCGTCGAGTTCCCGGTGTTCTCCAACGGCGAATCCAACCTGCGGCCCACGGCCATGCTCACGCGCAACCTGGCCAGCATGGACGTGGAGGAATCCATCCGCGGCAACCCCATCGACGCCGTAGTACTGCTGGTGGGCTGCGACAAGACCACTCCGGCGCTGCTGATGGGCGCGGCCAGTTGCGACGTGCCGGCCATCGTGGTCACGGGCGGGCCCATGCTCAACGGCAAGCTCGAAGGCAAGGACATCGGCTCGGGCACGGCCGTGTGGCGGCTGCACGAATCGCTGAAGGCGGGTGAAATCAACGAACACCAGTTCTTCGCGGCGGAAGCGGGCATGTCCCGCTCGGCCGGCACCTGCAACACCATGGGCACGGCCTCCACCATGGCCTGCATGGCCGAGGCGCTGGGCACCTCGCTGCCGCACAATGCGGCCATTCCGGCCGTGGACTCGCGCCGCTATGTGCTGGCCCACATGTCGGGCCGGCGCATCGTGGAGATGGCGCACGAGGGGCTCACGCTCTCCAAGATCTTGACGCGCGAGGCGTTCGAGAACGCCATCCGCACCAATGCGGCCATCGGCGGCTCGACCAATGCCGTGATCCACCTCAAGGCCATTGCCGGCCGCATCGGCGTGCAACTGGACCTGGAAGACTGGACGCGTATCGGCCGCGGCACGCCCACCCTGGTGGACCTGCAGCCCTCGGGCCGCTTCCTGATGGAAGAGTTCTACTACGCGGGCGGCCTGCCCGCCGTGCTGCGCCGCCTGGGCGAGAACGACCTGCTGCCCCACCCCGGCGCGCTCACCGTCAACGGCAAGAGCCTGTGGGACAACGTGCGCGAGGCGCCCCAGTACAACGACGAGGTGATCCGCACTCTGGACAACCCCTTGATCGCCGACGGGGGCATCTGCATCCTGCGCGGCAACCTGTCGCCGCGCGGCGCGGTGCTCAAGCCCTCGGCGGCCTCGCCCGAGCTGCTCAAGCACCGGGGCCGCGCCGTGGTGTTCGAGAACCTGGAGCACTACAAGGAGCGCATCGTCGATGAAGACCTGGACATCGACGCCAGCTGCGTGATGGTGATGAAGAACTGCGGCCCCAAGGGCTACCCCGGCATGGCCGAGGTGGGCAACATGGGCCTGCCGCCGAAGCTGCTGCGCCAGGGCGTGAAGGACATGGTGCGCATCTCCGACGCGCGCATGAGCGGCACCGCCTACGGCACCGTGGTGCTGCACGTGGCGCCCGAGGCCGCTGCCGGCGGCCCGCTCGCCGCCGTGCGCGACGGTGATTTCATCGAGCTCGACTGCGAGCAGGGCCGCCTGCACCTGGACATCAGCGACGAAGAGCTGGCCGCACGCCTGGCCGCGCTGGCCAACACCGACATGGGCGGGCGCGGCGGCTACCAGCGCCTGTACGTGGACCATGTGCTGCAGGCCGATGAGGGCTGCGACTTCGACTTCCTCGTCGGCTGCCGGGGTGCTGCCGTGCCGCGCCATTCGCACTGAACATTGACCCGTAGACCCATGCAAACAACGAAATCCCCCCAGTCCCCTCGCTACCGCGGCATCTTTCCCGTGGTGCCCACCACCTTCCACGAGGACGGCCGCCTGGACCTCGACAGCCAGAGGCGCAGTCTCGATTTCATGATCGACGCTGGTGTGGACGGCCTGTGCATCCTGGCCAACTTCTCCGAGCAATTCTCGCTGTCGGACGCCGAGCGCGAAACGCTCACCCGCCTGTCGCTGGAGCATGTGGCCGGCCGCGTGCCCGTGATCGTCACCACAACGCACTACGGCACCCGCGTATGCGCCGAGCGCAGCCGCGCCGCGCAGGACATGGGCGCCGCCATGGTGATGGTGATGCCGCCCTACCACGGCGCCACCTTCCGCGTGCCCGAGGCGCAGATCTACGAGTTCTATGCCCGGGTGTCGGATGCCATCACCATTCCCATCATGGTGCAGGATGCCCCCGCCAGCGGCACCGTGCTCTCGGCCCCGTTTCTGGCGCGCATGGCGCAGGAGATCGAGCACCTGGCCTACTTCAAGATCGAGGTGCCCGGCGCGGCCAGCAAGCTGCGCGAGCTGATCCGCCTGGGCGGCGCGGCCATCGAAGGGCCCTGGGATGGCGAAGAGGCCATCACCCTGCTGGCCGACCTCGATGCCGGTGCCACGGGCGCGATGACGGGCGGGGCTTTTCCCGATGGCATACGCCCCATCATCGAAGCGCACCGCCAGGGCGATGCCGACCAGGCCTTCGCGCTCTACCAGCGCTGGCTGCCACTCATCAACCACGAAAACCGCCAGGGCGGCATCCTCACCGCCAAGGCCTTGATGAAGGAAGGCGGCGTGATCGCCAGCGAGGCCGGGCGCCATCCCTTCCCCGCCATGCACCCCGAGGTGCGCCGGGGCCTGATCGACATTGCACGCCGGCTGGACCCCCTGGTGCTGCGCTGGGGCCAGTAATCCGCTGATGACGAACGACGCCATTCTTTCCCACAGCGCCGCATTGATCGGGCTGGACTGGGGCACCAGTTCGCTGCGGGCCTTTCGCTTCGATGCCACTGGCACGGTGCTCGAAATGCGCCAGCGCCCCTGGGGCATCATGAACCTGCCCGTCGCAGCCAATGGCCAGGCACACGCGACCCAAGGCGCCGCGTTCGAGCACGCCTTCGACGATGTCTGTGGCGATTGGGTGCAGGCCCAGCCCGGCATCCCCGTGCTGGCCTGCGGCATGGTCGGCAGCGCCCAGGGCTGGCGCGAAGCGCGCTACCTCGAATCGCCCGCCTCGCTGGACCAACTGGCCCGCGGGCTCACAGTGGTGGAGCACGGCGCAGGCCCCCGCGTGCACATCGTCCCCGGCCTGCTCCAGCGCGGCGATCTGCCCAATGTGATGCGCGGCGAAGAGACCCAGGTGCTGGGCGTGATGGCGGCCTCGGCCCTGCCCGACGATGCCCCGGTGCTCATCGGCCTGCCCGGCACGCACAGCAAGTGGGTGCTGGCACGGCACCGCTCCATCGCGCAATTCCACACCTTCATGACCGGCGAGGTGTTCGCCGCACTGCGTGGCCACACCATCCTGGGCCGCACCATGCAGCCAACAGAGGCGCCTGACGACGCAGCGTTTGCGCGCGGCCTGCAGGTGGCGCGCTCGGCAGAGGCCTCGCTGGGCCTGCTCTCGCACATCTTCAGCACACGCACGCTGGGCCTGACGGGCGCGCTGCCCGGCACGGCCCAGGCGGACTACCTCTCGGGCCTGCTCATCGGCCACGAGGTGGCCGCACTGGCGGCACAACAGGCGCCGGGTGCCACGCCCACGCATGTGGTGCTCTGCGGCGAGCCCGACCTCTGCCGGCGCTACGCCCTGGCCCTGGCCGCCTACGGATTGCCGGCACCCGAAATAGCCGACAACGCCACCGCGCGGGGGCTGTGGCAGATCGCCACCGCTGCCGCGCTGGTGACCCCTACCGACACACAAGCTGCACGACGCGCATGACTCCTTCAGACCTTCTTTCCGCCTCCATGCAGCGCTGCGGCCTGGTCGCCATCCTGCGCGGTGTGGCGCCCGCCGAAGTGGTGCCCATCGGCCTGGCGCTCAGCGAGGCCGGCTTTCGCATCATCGAGGTGCCGCTCAACTCGCCCGAGCCGCTGGCCAGCATCCGCGCGCTGCGCGACGCGCTGCCGGCCGACGTGCTGATCGGCGCGGGCACCGTCATTCGCCCCGAGGACTGCGCCGCCGTGGCGGCAGCCGGCGGGCAGATCGTGGTCATGCCGCACAGCGATGCGGCGGTGATCCGCGCCGCCAAGGCGGCCGGCATGGCCTGCGCCCCCGGCGTGGCCACGCTGACCGAGGCCTATGCCGCGCTGGCAGCGGGGGCCGATGCGCTCAAGCTGTTCCCCGCCGAGGCGCTGGCGCCCTCCGTGCTCAAGGCCTGGCGTGCCGTGCTGCGCCCGCCGGTGGCGCTGCTGCCCGTGGGCGGCATCACGCCCGAAGGCATTGCGGCCTATGCTGCGGCCGGTGCCAGCGGCTTCGGCCTGGGCTCGGCCCTGTACAAGCCCGGTGACAGCGCCGCCGGCGTGGCGCGCCAGGCGGCCGCCTTCATGCAGGCATGGCGCCAGTCCTACCCCACCTCCTGACGGATCCCCTCTCCACTTTTCGACGAACTCCCAGCCATGAAGATCACCCGACTGACCACGTTCCTGGTGCCACCGCGCTGGTGCTTTCTGAAAATCGAGACCGACGAAGGCATCGTCGGCTGGGGCGAGCCTGTGCTCGAAGGCCGGGCCCACACCGTGGCGGCCGCCATCGAGGAACTGGGCGACTACCTCATCGGCAAGGACCCGCGCCACATCGAGGACCACTGGACGGTGCTCTACCGTGGCGGCTTCTACCGTGGCGGCGGCATTCACATGAGCGCCCTGGCCGGCATCGACCAGGCACTGTGGGACATCAAGGGCAAGGCCCTGGGGGTACCCGTGTCCGAGCTGCTGGGCGGCTGCGTGCGCGACCGCATCAAGGTCTACAGCTGGATCGGCGGCGACCGGCCCAGCGAGACCGCTGCGGCAGCCAAGGCCGCCGTGGACCGCGGCTTCACCGCCGTGAAGATGAACGGCACCGAAGAGATGCAGTACGTGGACAGCTTCGACAAGGTGGAGAAATGCCTGAAGAACGTGGCCGCCGTGCGCGACGCGGTGGGCCCCAACGTGGGCATCGGCGTGGACTTCCATGGCCGGGTGCACAAGCCCATGGCCAAGGTGCTGTTCAAGGAGCTCGACCCCTACCGGCTGATGTTCATCGAAGAGCCCGTGCTCAGCGAGCACTACGAGGCGCTGAAGGAGCTGGCCCACCTCTCGTCCACCCCCATCGCGCTCGGCGAGCGCCTGTACTCGCGCTGGGACTTCAAGCGCGTGCTGTCCGAAGGCTATGTGGACATCATCCAGCCCGACCCCTCGCACTCGGGCGGCATCACCGAAACGCGCAAGATCGCCTCCATGGCCGAGGCCTACGACGTGGCCCTGGCCCTGCACTGCCCGCTGGGGCCGATTGCGCTGGCGGCCAACCTGCAACTCGATGGGGTCTGCTACAACGCCTTCATCCAGGAGCAGAGCCTGGGCATCCACTACAACGCCAGCAACGACCTGCTCGACTATGTGTCCAACGGCGAAGTATTCGCGTACGAGGACGGCATGGTCGCCATCCCCCAGGGCCCGGGCCTGGGCATCGAGGTCAATGAAGCCTATGTACGCGAACGCGCCGCCGAAGGCCACCGCTGGCGCAACCCGGTGTGGCGCCACAAGGATGGCAGTTTCGCGGAGTGGTGAGCTTCCCGGCGGTGTAACAACACCGTGAAGACGTGACGGCAGGGGCGAAAGGGAGGAAAATACTGTAATTACAATCAGTGTTTTGAAGAATCCCCAAGCCCCTATGACGGCGCCGACCATCAACCGCTTCCACCGCACCCGCCTGATGCAGATCTGGCGCTCGGCCGGCTGGCCCTGCAAGGACGCGCTGGAGATCGACCTGCTGGCTGCGCAGCTGGTCGCCCTGCACACCTCGCCCGAGGGCTTCGAGACCCTGAAGCTCACCGAGGACGGCATCCGCACCCTGGCCGAGGCGCGCCAGCGCGGCGTGCGCGCCCTGAGCGCGCACGACCGGCTGGGCCAGAAGTTTGCCGCGCACCTGCTGGCCTCGGGCCGCATCGTCTGGCGCGAGCTGTCGCTGCGCGCCGTGATCGAGGGTGCGGCCCCGGAAACTGCGCCGCTGACTCCGGCAACCAGCAACCCGCTGTGGAGCGAGGACACGCCCGCAAGCCGCAAGGCCGCCAATGTCTGGCGCATGGCACGGCCGGACCTGTTCTCGGTGCGCAACACCACGGTGCCGGCCTACCTGCAGCCCATGGTGCACGAGATCAAGTACAGCCGCGCCGACCTGCTCTCGGACCTGCGCCACGAGGCCAAGCGCCAGGCCTACCAGTGGCTGTGCGAGGAGTGCTACTACGTGTTCCCGGCCGGCGTGGCCGAGGCCGGCGAGGTCCCTGAGCACTTCGGCATCTGGGTGCTGCACGGCGGGCTCGACGATGGCCGCTTCGAGCTATTGCGCCCCGCGCGCCATGCCAGTTGCACCCTGCCCTTCGCCGTGTGGATGGCCCTGTGCAAGGCCACGCCGCTGCGCAGCGAAGAAGAGCTGGCCCAGGCCCACCTGGGCGAGCCCTCCACTGGCGGCCTATGACCTATACCGTGGCGGTGCGCGAGCTGTGCGAGTTCACCGCCAAGCAGGGCGACCTGGACCTGCGCTTCACGCCCGCCCCCACGGCCCTGGAGGGCATGGCCGGCCATGCCGTGGCTGCCGCGCGCCGGGGCGACGGCTACCGCGCCGAGGTCGCGCTGGCCGGCAGCTACAAGAGCCTGCGCGTGCGCGGCCGGGCCGATGGCTTCGACCCGGAGCATGCCCGGCTCGACGAGGTCAAGACCTTCAAGGGCCGGCTCGACCGCCAGCCCGCATCGCACCGCGCACTGCACTGGGCCCAGGCACGCATCTACGGCTGGCTGCTGTGCGCGCAGGAAGGGCTGGAACACATCGACCTGGCGCTCGTGTACTTCGACATCGCCAGCCAGAAGGAGACGGTGTTCACCGAACGCCGCACGGCCGACGAGCTGCAGCAGCACTTCGAGGCGCAGTGCGAGCGCTTTCTCGCCTGGGCCGAGGCGCAGGTGGCGCACCGCGCCGCGCGCGATGCAGCGCTCACCACCCTGGCCTTCCCGTTCGGCGGCTTTCGCACCGGCCAGCGCCCGCTGGCCGAGGCGGTGTACAAGGCCGCGGGCGCAGGGCGCTGCCTGATGGCCCAGGCGCCCACGGGCATTGGCAAGACCATGGGTACGCTGTTCCCGCTGCTCAAGGCTGCGCCCACGCAGCAGCTCGACAAGGTGTTCTTTCTGGCGGCCAAGACCTCCGGGCGGCAGACGGCGCTTGATGCCCTCACGCGCCTCGCCGACAGCGCCCCCGCCCTGCCGCTGCGCGTGCTGGAGCTGGTGGCGCGCGACAAGGCCTGCGAGCACCCCGACAAGGCCTGCCACGGCGAGTCCTGCCCGCTGGCCCAGGGCTTCTACGACCGGCTGCCCGCTGCGCGCGCCGCTGCGCTGCGGCCCGGCGCCGGCAGTGAACGCATCACCCTGCACCAGGCCGAGGTGCGCAGCGCGGCGCTGGCGCACCAGGTCTGCCCCTACTACCTGAGCCAGGAGCTCGCGCGCTGGGCCGACGTGGTGGTGGGCGACTACAACTACTACTTCGACATGGGCGGCCTGCTGCACGGACTGGCCCAGGCCAATGGCTGGCGCACGGCGCTGCTGGTGGACGAGGCCCACAACCTCGTGGACCGGGGCCGCAAGATGTACACCGCCGAGCTGCGCCCCGACGGCCTGGCCCAGGCGCGCAAATCCACCAGCGCCAGCCGCTACCCGCCGGTCAAGAAGGCGCTGGACAAGGTGCGCCGCGCCTGGGTGGCGCTGGACAAGCGGCAGGCTACCGCCTATGCGGTGCACGAGGCCTTTCCCGAAGACCTGCTCACCGCACTGCAGCAGTGCGGCAACACCCTCACAGACCATCTGGCCGAGCACCCCGCCGAGCCCGATGCCGCCCTGCAGGCCTTCTACTTCGATGCCCTGCACCTGGTGCGCATGGCCGGGCTGCTCGACGCGCACTCGCTGGTGGACATCACCCAGCCCACGGCCCCGGGCCTGCCCCAGGCCGCCCGGGCGCCCGGCAGCTCCACCCTGTGCATCCGCAACCTGGTGCCCGCGCCTTTCCTCGGCCCGCGCTGGGAGGCCGCGCACACCAGCACGCTGTTCTCGGCCACGCTGCGGCCCGAGCGCTACTACACCGACCTGCTGGGCCTTCCCACGGACCACCTGGCCATCGACGTGGAATCCCCGTTCCAGGCCGCGCAACTGACGGTGCAGGTCGCGCGCCATATCTCCACCCGCTACCCAGACCGCAAGGCCTCGCTCGCGCCCATCGTTGCGCTGATGGCGCAGCAGTTCACCCAGCGGCCGGGCAACTACCTGGCCTTCTTCAGCAGCTACGAGTATTTGCATCAGGCAGCCACGATGCTGGCCGAGCGCCACCCGCACCTGCCGCACTGGAGCCAGTCGCGGCGCATGCTCGAATCGGAGCAAAAGCAGTTCCTGGCACGCTTCACCGATACCAGCGAGGGCATCGGCTTCGCAGTGCTGGGCGGTGCGTTCGCCGAAGGCATCGACCTGCCGGGCCGGCGCCTGATCGGGGCCTTTTTGGCCACGCTGGGCCTGCCGCAGGTCAACCCCGTCAACGAGCAGGTCAAGGAGCGCATGCAGGCGCTGTTCGGCGAGGGCTACGACTACACCTACCTCTACCCCGGCCTGCAGAAGGTGGTGCAGGCTGCGGGCCGCGTGATCCGCACACCCAGCGACGAAGGCGTGGTGCACCTGATGGATGACCGCTTTGGCCGGCCCGAAGTCCGGGACCTGCTGCCCCGGTGGTGGAGCCTGCCGATCACGTTGAACTCGAAGCCCTTGACTGCGGGAGCAGCATGCCCGCCAACTGGCTGATGGACGCCCGTGGCGTGCCAAAGCTCACCGACTTGCCCGATTTCTTCGCGTAGGCGGCCAGTTCGTAGATGTTCTTTACGGGCAGGTCATTGCGCACCACCACCAGGTGCGGCGAATAGGCGGGAATGGCAATCGGCGCCAGGTCGTTGAGGCGTTCAGAGCGCCCGGTAGATCAGGTTCTCGGGTGGTTCGCCGAACTGCAGCCGCTCAATGTTGCAGGCCATGACGCTGTAGCGCCGCTCCAGCAGCGCAGGCGTGATGGCCGAGATAGGGGGAGTAGCGCGCACTTTGGGCCGTTCGTGCAGCGGCCAGCGTGATGGCGGCACCGGCGCCTGGACCTGTTTCGGGTATCGGTACCAGACGTCGAACACGGCCATCGAGGAAGCCATGGCTCGGCAGGAATAGTCATCATAGTTTCATTGTTTATTGGAAACAATGTTCGATTGCTCTTTCTTCAAATCAGCCCGCGCATGCAAACTCCCGTCCACGTCCCCACCCACAAGAACGCAATCGCTCTGCGCGCCGTCCCCCTGGCCGCGTTGCTGACCCTGGTTGCCTGCGGCGGCGGGGACGATTCGACCTATGCCATTCCCACACCTCCTGCCGGGCTGGGCAAGGAATCAATCGACGTCACCGCGCGAGCAGCTACCAGCATGCCAGCGTCACGAACGGACGTGCCCAAATACCGCGAGGATGCGACCGCCTTCAACTCCGGCAGACACGACGCAACGGCCAGCGGCAACAACGCCTGCTATTCCGATCACACCACGAACAGCACACTCCGCTCTCTGTCGGGCTTCCTTGATATCTGGGAGCCCTCCGAGCGCAAGATGAACGGGTTCAAGGCCTCGGACTACGCAGGCATCTTTGCGAATGGGTCGACCACGCCAGATACGAACGTGGCAGGCAAGGATGCATGCGGTGCGTTTGCATTGACCACCTGGAACGGTGTCTGGCACGTGCTCACAGCCAACAATACCAACGGCACGCTCGGGCAGGCCCCCGCCGGAGGCACGACAGGAACCATCAAAAACAACGCGCTGTTTCTTCAGAACATGGCGTACTCCTCCAAGCTGACCACCCAAACCACCTACACCGCCGCGCAGAAGCAGGAAATCACGCTGGATGACACCGGCAACAAGGTCACGCGCACGGTCAAGGGCGGTTCGCTGGGCCCCCTGGGTCAGGCGTGGGACGACCTCGCAAAGAACCCCGCCTCCGGCTGGGGCGACACGAGCACATCGAACAACCCTGAATTCGGTGCGGTGCTGCAATTCGTGGACAACGCCACAGTGGGCAATATCGCTTCGGACAATGGCCCCAAGGGCTTCTACAAGTTTGCACGCCCGTATCGCTGGTCTGCTGCGGACAAAAACCTTCCGGTCGTTACCGTACTACCCGAACTGCTGGCACGCCGCGCAGCAGGTGCCGATGCGGCTGCGGCACAAACGGCAGCCCAGCAGGACTCCGATTTCCCCAGCGGCCACACCGCCGAATACGTGCGTTACTCGATGGCCATCGCTTACGTGGCACCACAGCGCTTCCACGAAGCGGTGGCGCGTGGCCTGGAAGCCGGGGAGAACCGCATCCGCGCGGGCATGCACTCGGCGCTGGGTACCATGGGCGGGCGCATACTCGGCTCGTCCGTCTGGATGCCATTCTTGAAGGGCGCTGGCGATCGCGGGCTGACTTATACGGAAGCGCAGCGCCAGGCCGTCTTCCAGCAAGCGCAGCTGCAACTGCGCACCAAGTTGGGCGTGAGAACTGGGGTGGAGCTTTGGAATGTCGCACACTCGGCGAGCGTTAGCGAAGACCGCTTCTCGGATTTCGCTGCCGCTAAGGCAGACTATCTGCGCCGCCTCACCTTTGGTTTTGCCAAGAACAGTGCCAAAGCCGGCAAGCCTGCCGTCGTTCCCAAGGGCATGGAGACGCTGCTGGAAACCCGCTTCCCCTATCTCAGCGCCGACCAGCGACGTGCCGTGCTCAAAACCACCGCCATCGATTCGGGCTATCCCGTGCTCGACGACGAAGAAGGCTTTGGCCGCCTGAACCTGTTCGATGCAGCCAGCGGCTACGGCAAGCTGGAAGCCGACGTGACCGTCACCATGAACGATGGCACCGAAGGCTTCTGCGTCTCGGGCTTCTGCTCCTTCGACCGTTGGCGCAACGACATCAGCGGTGCGGGTAAGCTGACCAAGCGCGGAGCCGGCACGTTGGCACTGACAGGTGCGAATACCTACAGCGGCGGCACCATCGTTGCTGCAGGCACCTTGCGCGCGGATTCCGCGGCAGCGATGGGAACTGGCGCGGTGTACGTCGATGGCGGCACCTTGGCCACCAACGGCACCCAAGTGAGCGTGGCGAGCACCTACACGCAAAAATCTGGCACGCTGAACCTCGCATTGTCCAGCAGCACTGCCGGTACGTTGGTGGTCGGAGACCACGCCGCGCTGGCAGGGGCGCTGAAGGTGACTTTCGCCAACGGCTACACGCCCAAGGCCGGTGACAAGATTGTGGTCATCGCCGCCAAAGGGGTGCACAACAAGTTCGACATCGTGGCCGTGGACGGCTTTGCCAAGTCCACCGTGACCTATGGTGATTCCACTGTGACCATCACGCTGGCCAGTTAAAGCGGCTAACAAAACTCTTCTGGCGTCGTTGCAGCGTCTTGTCGTACTGCCTCCGACGCAGCGCCTAGCCAGAACCGCTTCGCTGAGTTTTGTTATCCGCTCTTAGAGCGGCCAGCCCAACACTGGCAGCGAGCGCAGGCAGATGGCGCAAGCTGCCAGGAAAAGCAAGGCGACGTGAATGTCGATGCGACGCTCAAAATGAGTGCGCAGATAACGCCCTCGCCCGGCTCCACGAAGGCTACGAGCAGCAGCCCTGCAGCGGCAATGATCGACCAGCGCTCAAAAGCGCCAGATGCACTCCTTCTTGCCATGGATTGGCTACCTGGAGTAGGCGCGCTCGACATTGCCCCAACATGGTGTCGCCCGCTGGGCCCGTGCGACCTTACAACCAGGTACGCTACGGCCTGCCGCCCACCCAGCCGGCCACCTGCTGCGCCACCCAGGTCGGATCGTCCAGCGGCAGGTCGTGCCCGGCCCAGGGGTGCACCGCCAGCGGGCAGTTCCATGCGCGCGCGATGGCTTCGGAGCAATGCTGGCTGACCAGACCGTCCCGTGCGCTGCCCAGCAGCAGCATGCGGTCCACCGGGCGCGCGCGCGGGGCCCGGTAGCGCGCTGCGGCAGCCAACTGGCGCACGGTATTGGCGCGTGACACGGGCCGCAAGTGGCGGGCCATCACCCAGCCATCCACCACGTCTGCATGCGCGCCCGCACGGTTGCTGGTGAGTTGGAGCACGGTGGACTCCGCTTCGTGCGGCCCGCTTGCGAGCAGCACCCCGCGCACCATGGAAATCCAGTTGCGTGGCCGCAGCCGCTGGTAGAAGGGGCTGAAATTGCCGAAGCTGGTGTTGATGAGCACGCAGCCCTGCACCTCGCTGGGCGCGCTGCACGCCCATTCGGTGGCCACCATGGCCCCAAGCGACATGGCCAGCAGGTTGTGCGGCCCGGTGACACCGCGCTGCGCAAGCTCCGCCCGGCATTGGGCCACCATGGCCGCCACCGACAGCGGGCTTGGGCGCGCATGCCACTGGCCATTGCCCGGCAGGTCCAGCATCAGAACCTCGGCGTCCGGCAGCGCCTGCCTGAAGACTTCCGCGAAACCGCCCCAATGCACGGCCTCGCGGGTGAGGCCGCGCAAAAAGATCCAGCGGGTTGGTACGTGCTGCATGCCGTCAGTACCAGAACGCCAGGGCATCGGCCCGGCGCTGCACGCGCGCCTCGGGTGCAGGCACCCAGCGTTGGTGGCTGCCCGCCGCGCGCGAGAGAAAGTCGAGCAGCGGCATGTGCCGGCGCAGCACACGCTGCAGCCGGTGGTTGATCAGCGGGTTGAAGATGCCCTTGCGCGAGAACAGCTGGCGCGGGTTCTTCTTGATCCAGCGCCAGGAGCCCATCTCCAGCGTCAGCGGCAAAAAGGTGCGCGTGGGGTCGTTGCAGGCCTGCATGTACAGGTGGTCCCACAGGTCGCCGTGCGTGAGGTACTGCGCGCTCTGCGGCTCGATGATGTAGGGGTGGTAGGCATGCGCCTGCAGAAAGATCTCGTGCAGCGCATGCAGCTCCGGCAGGTGGGCAATGGGCTTCTTCGTGTGCGCGAACGGAAACCACAGCCGGTCGCTGATGCCAAAGCCCGAGTGGCAGTCCAGCGCGATGCTGAAGGGGCGCGAGAGCAGTTCGTCGTGCACCACCTCGCACAGGGCCCGGCTCTCGGCCTCCATGGGCGCACCGGGCTTGCCGCGGTACCAGGGCAGGCCCGCGCTCAGCCGCTGGCCGCCGATGAGGAAGGGCACCCGGTCCAGCGCGTCCACCGGGGCGTTGCGCATCAGGTCCACCCCATTGGGATTGGCCCGGGTGGAGGCCCACATGCCGCCCGGGTTCACGATGGGCATGAACACCAGGCGCACCTGCTCGAGCTGCTGGTTCAGGGCCAGGTCCCAGGGCAGGCGCGTCACCACGTTCTGCAGGTAGGCAATCACCACCTCGGCGCCGATGCCTTCGAGCCCGTGGATGCCACCGAAGAAGCCCATGGCCGGCACGCTGCGGTCGGGGTTGCCCAGGCTGATGGCATGGATGGGAAAGCGCTCGCCCGAAGGCATCTCCACGGTATGCACCACCCGGGCGTCCAGGCGGTCGCCGCCCTGGTCGATGATCTTTTGCAGCGCCGCAAGTTCGGGCAGAACGGTGTCGGGCACGGTGGTGGTGGTCTCTGGCAGCGAAAAACAGCCAGCATAGCGCCCGCAGCCCCACGCGCCAGGGTCTTTGCGCAGGCCTGTTGCGATTGCCACACTGACGCAAAACCGTCACATGGCAACGCTATCTTGGGGGAGCTTCACACCACCCAGGAGGTCACCATGCTCTGGAAATTTCTCGGATTGCAGCGGTTGTTCGACGAGCTCTTGGACGAGAGCTGGTTCTCGTTCGACCTTCCTGACAACGACTGCTTTTTCCATGACGAGCCGCTCCCGCTCTCCGCGCAGGATTGAACCGCTGCGCACCGTCGCGCTGTTCGGGATCATGGGCTGCGCCATGGCCTGGGGCCTGGTGGAGCTGTTCGCGCTGCAGCGCTCGCGCTACCACGCCTGGCGCGAACGGCACCACACGGCCCTGCCCCGCTGATACCGCGCTGACACAGGCCTCGCCATGCAGTGCCGCGACCAGACCCCTGGCGAAGAACTGGCCAACAGTGCCAGCCACGGCCTGGCACTGCTGGCTGCGGTCATCGCGGCCCCGCTCCTCGTGGCTTCGGCACGTCCGCAGGGCGCTGCCAGCGTGGCCGGCGCCATCGTCTTCGCGGCCACCATGGTGCTGCTGTACCTGGCCTCCACCGTCTACCACGCCCTGCCCGAAGGGCGCTTCAAGCAGGCTGCGCTGAAGCTCGACCACGGCGCCATCTACCTGTTCATCGCGGGCAGCTACACACCCTTCGCCCTGAAGCAACCCGAGGGCGAGTGGAACCTGGCCCTGCTGGCCCTGGTCTGGGCCGTGGCCACACTGGGCCTGGTGCTGAAGGCGCTCAACCGGCTGCGCTCGGCATGGCTCTCCACCGGGATGTATGTCGTCATGGGCTGGCTGGCGCTGGTGGCCGCCCTGCCCCTCATCGGCCACCTCACGCAGTGGAGCGCGCACTGGCTCATCGCCGGCGGCGTGGCCTACACGGTGGGCGTGGCGTTCTTCGTGCTCGACTCGCGGCTGCGCTATGCCCATGCCGTGTGGCATGGCTTCGTGGCCGCCGGCACCGGCTGCCACGCCGTGGCCATCATGGGCTATGGGGGTTAGCGCGCTGGGTTCTGCGGCATCGCCCACGGCATCCCCTGAATGGAAACAACAAAGCCCTGCATTGCAGGGCTTGGCAATCACACGGCCGCCAGGCGGCCGGCGTCGATCACAGCTTGGCGATGGACACCTCGGTCGACTTCACCAGCGCGACCACGTCGGAGCCCACAACCAGCGCGAGGTCGTCCACCGAGCGCGTGGTGATGACGGAAGTGACGATGCCCCAGGGGGTTTCGACGTCGACCTCGGAGACGACGTCGCCGCGGATGATCTCGCGCACTTTGCCCTTGAACTGGTTGCGCACGTTGATGGCTTGAATGGACATGGTGTTTCTCCTTGAAAGTCCGGGAACGGATGGATGGGTCAAAAAATCAGAGGGGGCGAAGGCGCTCACACCGCCCAGCGCAGGCCGTGCGCGGGCACACCGGGCCAGCGCGCGTCGGCGGCGCTGGGTTCGGCATCGGGCTTTTGCAGCACACGGTCGAGAATGCGTTTTTCGATGGCGGCAAACGCGGCATCGCCATGCGAGCGCGGGCGCGGCAGGTCGATCAGCTGGTCCAGCGCGATCTGCCCGTCTTCGATCAGGATCACGCGGTCGGCCAGGGCCACCGCCTCCTGCACGTCGTGGGTCACCAGCAGCGCGGTGAAACCGCTGGCCTGCCACAGGCCTTCGATGAGGCGGTGCATCTCGATGCGGGTGAGCGCATCGAGCGCGCCCAGGGGTTCGTCGAGCAGCAAGAGGCGCGGGTTGTGCACCAGAGCACGCGCCAGGGCCACGCGCTGGCGCTGGCCGCCCGACAGGCGCGCCGGCCATTCGCCCAGCCGGTCGCCCAGGCCCACACGGGCCAGCACGTCGGCCGCAGCGCCGCGGCGCTCGGCCGGCAGGCCCAGTGCCACGTTGTCGGCCACGCGCTTCCAGGGCAAGAGGCGCGAGTCCTGGAACATGATGCGCGTGTCCTGGCTCAGGCCGTCCACGGCCTGGCCGTCGAGGCGGATGGTGCCGCCCGAGACGGCTTCGAGCCCCGCCACCAGGCGCAGCAGCGTGCTCTTGCCGCAGCCGCTGCGGCCCACGATGGCCACGAACTGGCCGGGCTCGATCACCAGCTCGGTCTTCTTGAGCACCTCGCGGGCGCCATAGCGCTTGTCCACGCCGCGCACTTCCAGGCGCACGCCATTGTTGGCGCTGTCGCGCGGTGTTGCATTGGTCTGTGCCATGGTGTCAGGCTCCCGGCTTGAAGAGGGCCACGTCCAGCGTGTTCACACGCCGGGGCAGCAGTTTCTCGGACAGGAAGGCATCGGCAATGCGTTGCTGCTCGGACAGGCCCGCAGGCAGCACGGCACGCACCTCGTAGCTGCGGCGGCTGTTGGCCTGCTCCACCGTGGCGGCATCCAGCCCCCACACGGGAGCCAGCAGCGCCGCGGCGTCCTTGGGGTGGCCCTTGACCCAAGCGCCGGCCTTCTGCAGCTCGGCGAACAGCACGCGCAGCACGTCGGCGCGGGCCTGGGCGTAGGGCGTGGCGGCCAGGTAATAGCGCTGGTAGGAGGCCACATCGCGCCCGTCGGCCAGGATGCGCACATTCGACTGGCGTTGCACGGCGGCGAGGAACGGGTCCCACACCACCCAGGCGTCGATGGCACCGCGCTCGAAGGCGGCGCGGCCGTCGGCCGGCGTGAGGTAGGCGGGGTCGATGTCCTTGAACGACAGGCCGGCCTTCTCCAGCGCGGCGATCAGCAGGTAGTGGGCACCGGCGGCCTTGGCAAAGCCGATCTTCTTGCCCTTGAGGTCGGCCACGGTCTGGAGCGGCGAATCAGCGCGCACCACGATGGCCTGGGCCGAGGGGGACGGCGCCTCCTGCGCCACGAAGGTCACGGCAGCACCGGCCGCCTGGGCGAACACCGGCACGGTGTCGGCCACATCGGCGCTGACATCGATGTTGCCCAGGTTCAGGGCTTCGAGCAACGGCAGCCCGCTGGTGAACTCATGCCAGGTGAGCTTGGTGCCCAGGGGGGCCAGCAGCTTCTCGAGCGTGCCCTGGGTCTTGAGCACCACGATCAGGGTGGACGACTTCTGGTAGCCGATGCGCACGGTATCGGGCTTGGCACCGCTTTGTGCGGACACCAGGCCGCTGGCCGTGGCAGCCAGGGCGGCCAGCGCAGCGAGCGTGGTGCGCCGGGAGGTGGAGTGGAAGATAGACATGGAAATCCTTGGAGCCCCTCAGACGGGGCATGCATGCAATGGTGGAGTTCAGGTGCTCTGGTAGCCAGGGTGCCAGCGCAGCCAGTAGCCTTCCAGGCCCTTGGCGAACAGATCGGCCAGCTTGCCCAGCAGCGCGTACAGCAAAATGCCCACGAGCACGATGTCGGTCTGCAGGAATTCACGGGCATTCATGGTCAGGTAGCCGATGCCCGCCTGCGCCGAGATGGTCTCGGCCACGATCAGGATCACCCACATCAGGCCCAGCGAGAAGCGCAGGCCCACGAGGATGCTGGAGAGAGCGCCCGGCAGGATGATCTGGCGGTACAACTGCCAGCGCGACAGGCCGTAGGTGCGCCCCATCTCGATCAGGCCCGGGTCCACGTTGCGGATGCCGTGGAAGGTGTTCAGGTAGATCGGGAAGAACACCGACACGCTGATCAGGAACAGCTTGGCCGACTCGTCGATGCCGAACCACAGGATCACCAGCGGGATCAGTGCCAGCGCCGGGATGTTGCGCACCATCTGGATGGTGGAATCGAGCAGCGTCTCGAACAGGCGCACCGAGCCCGTGAGCAGCCCCAGCGCCAGCCCCAGGCCGCCGCCGATGGCCAGGCCCGCCAGCGCCCGGCCGGCGCTGACCTTGACGTGGGTCCACAGCTCGCCCGATGCGGTCAGCGTCCAGGCGGCCTTGATCACCTCCAGCGGCGCGGGTAGCACCCGGGTGGACAACCAGCCGAGCGACGAGGCCACCTGCCACACCACGATCAGCGTGACGGGCACGGCCCAGGGCAAGAGGCGCTGCAGCACGCCCTTGGCAAAGCGCAGCCATTGCGAGGGCACCAGCGGCGCCAGGCTGGGCGCGTCGATGGAGTCGGCCACAGGCGAGACCTGCAGCTCACGGAGGGATGATGAAGTCATGCGAACTCCTGTCGTTCGGTGTCGGGTTCCAGAAATTCCAACTGGTTGCCCGCCGGGTCTTTCACGTAAAAGCGCAGGTAGCCGGGCAGCGCCCGGTTCTCCACGAGGGGTAACTGGGCCTGCAGCAGGCGCCCGCGCAGCGCGGGCAGGTCCTGCACCTCCAGCGCCAGGTGCGACACCGAGGGCGCGCCCTGCCAGTGGTCGGTGGGCACCAGGTCGATGCGCTGGGTGCCGGCGGCAAAGTGCAGCGCGTTGCCTGCGGCCAGTCGCACCTCGGGCAGGCCGAGCAGGCGGCTGTAGAAGTTGCGGATGGGTTCCTCAGAACCGGCCGGAAAGGCCAGTTGCACGTGGTTGATGGAATGGATGGCCATGGGCGATCTCCTAGGGTGCCGTGCGCTCAGCTTTGCGAGGCGCGCGGTGGCAGCTCGTTGGCGACGGATTCGCCGAACGGGCCCAGCGGGTTGCCGCCGGTGAGCTTCTCGCGCACTGACAGGGGCAGCAGCGGGAACACCAGCTCGGCAAAGCGGTAGGCCTCCTCCAGGTGCGGGTAGCCCGAGAGCACGAAGGTATCGAGGCCCAGGGCCGCGTATTCCGTGATGCGTGCAGCCACCGTCTCAGGGTCGCCCACCAGGGCCGTGCCGGCACCGCCGCGCACCAGGCCCACGCCGGCCCACAGGTTGGGGCTGATCTCCAGGTCGGCCCGCGCACGCTTGGCACCGCCTGCATGCAGGCGCGCCATGCGCCGCTGCCCTTCCGAGTCCATGCGCGCGAACACCGCCTGGGCGCGCACCACGGTCGCATCGTCCACATGGCTGATGAGTTCCTCGGCCGCGGCCCAGGCCTGCGCGTCCGTCTCGCGCACGATGACGTGCAGGCGGATGCCGAACTTCACCGTGCGGCCCTTTTTGGCTGCGCGCGCACGCACGTCGGCGACCTTCTTGGCCACCTCGGCCGGGGGTTCGCCCCAGGTCAGGTAGGTCTCGACCTGCTCGGCCGCCAGGTCGTGGGCTGCGTCGGACGAACCGCCGAAGTACACCGGCGGATGCGGGTTCTGCAGCGGCGGAAACAGCAGCTTGGCGCCCTTCACCGTGAGGTGCTGGCCCTCGAAGTCATAGGTTTCGCCGGTGTGGCTGCGGGCCATGATTTCGCGCCAGATGCGGATGAATTCGGCCGACTGCTCGTAGCGCGTGGCATGGTCGAGGAACACGCCATCGCCTTCGAGCTCGGTCTGGTCGCCACCGGTCACCAGGTTGATCAGCAGGCGCCCGCCCGACAGGCGGTCGAACGTGGCCGCCATGCGCGCGGCCAGCGCGGGCTGGTGCAGGCCGGGGCGCACGGCAACCAGGAACTTGAGCTTCTTGGTCACCGCGATCAGGCTCGAAGCGATCACCCAGGGGTCTTCGCAGGAGCGGCCCGTGGGGATGAGCACGCCTTCGTAGCCCAGGCTGTCGGCCGCCACCGCCACCTGCTGCAGGTAGTCGTGGCTGAGCTGGCGCGCGCCCTTGGAAGTGCCCAGGTAACGGCTGTCGCCGTGCGTGGGAATGAACCAGAAGATCTGCATGGGAAACCTCTTTGTGATGGCGTCAGTAGGAGATGGCAAAGCCGAACCGGGGCGCACGCACACCCGCGCAGCGCGGCCGCGTGGGCAGGCCCCAGGAGGTGGCGGTCACGCACAGCACGCGGCGCAGTTGCTCGTGCAGGGGAAAGGGCATGGGGGTGTGCATGGAAAGCTCCCGGGAAGAGGGTCAGGCGCCCAGGTCCACCGGCGCGGCGTGCAGCAAGTTGAGCTTCTTGGGGATGAGCTTGAGTTCGAAGAAGGTGTCGGCAATCGACTGCTGCTCGGCGATGATTTCGCGCGTCACGGGGGCGGTGCCGAACCTGGCGCGGCTCAGGTACAGGTCGGTGATGCTGCGGTCCAGGCCCAGCACCGTGGTCAGCTCTGCGGCGGCGGCGCCCTGGTTCTTCGAGGCCCAGGTGTCGATGGCATTGACCTCTTCGATCGCGATGCGCAGCACGTCGGCGTTGCGCGTGGCGTAGTCGCGCGAGGTGAAGTAGTAGGCGCGGTTGTTGACCACGCCGGTGGCGTCCACCAGCAGGCGCGCGTCCAGCGTCTTTTGCGCTGCGGCCAGGAAGGGGTCCCAGATGATCCAGGCGTCCACGGCGCCCTTTTCGAAGGCGGCACGGGCATCGGCCGGCGCCAGGAAGATCGACTGCACGTCACCGTACTTCAGGCCGTTCTTCTCCAGCAGCTTGACCAGGAAGTACTGCACGTTGGAGCCCTTGTTGTAGGCCACGCGCTTGCCCTTGAGGTCAGCCACGCTGCGGATCGGCGAGTCCTTGGGCACGATCACGGCCTCCAGTGCAGGGCGGGGCACGGTGGCGCCGGCGTACACCAGCGGCGCACCGGCGGCCTGGGCAAAGATCGGGGGCGCTTCGCCCACGTCGCCGAAGTCGATGGCGCCCACGTTGAGTGCTTCGAGTTGCACCGGGCCGGCGTTGAACTCGGTCCAGGTGACCTTCACGCCCAGCGGTGCCAGGCGTTTTTCCAGCGTGCCGCGGCCCTTGAGGATGGACAGCCAGCCCTTCTGGTGGCCTACGCGCAGCACGCGTGCCGGGGTTTGGCCGAAGGCCGTTCCACCGGCGGCACCCAGGGCCGCAGCCGCCAGGCTGGACAAGACCACCTGGCGGCGGCGCGAAGAGAGGAAGGTTTGTGTCATGGCGATGTGTCTTTCAGCAATATCTGGTGGTGCGGTGGTTCGGGCGGTGGCGGCGGCCATGCAGCGGCCTGGCCGGCCCGCGTCGGCGGTTACCGGCTCGAAAAAAGTGGGGAGAGAAGAAAGGGATGTGGATGCCGCCGGAGCGTTGAAAAGCTCGGGCGACATCCACTGCTTCAGACGCTACATCGCACCTGCGAGAAATGCACTGGAGCAAACCGGCCCGCCTGCGCCGCGGGTGGGCGCAGGGTTTCGGTGATCAGCACGTTCACCGCTTCGTCCAGGCGGGCGGCAATGTCGGCGTGCAGGTCGTAAGCGCCCTCGGGCGTCAGGGCGACCTGGGAGTCGGTGGCGTAGATGCCGGGCAGGATGTGCTTGGCGCCCAGCGACTGCAGTACGGGCCTGAGCGCATAGTCCAGCGCCAGCATGTGGTGCGGGCTGCCGCCCGTGGCCAGGGGCAGCACGATCTTGCCCTTGAGCGCGGTCTGCGGCAGCAGGTCCAGAAAGACCTTGAGCACGCCGCTGTAGGCGGCCTTGTAGACCGGTGTGGCGACCACCAGCACCCGGGCCTGCGCCACCTGGTCGACGGCGCCGACCACTGTGGGGTGGGCGAAATCGGCCAGCAGCAGGGCCTGGGGCGACAGGTCGCGGATATGGATGCGGTCCACCAGCGCGCCGCGCACCGACAGGCGTTGGGCCACGGCGTCCAGCAATGCGGCTGAGCGCGAGCGTTCCGACGGGCTGCCGGCAATCAAGAGGGCTGACATGGAGAACTGTCCTTTGCGCGATCGGCGGGGTTCACTTGCGTGTATAGATCTGGTCGAAGCTCGCGTTGTCGGCAAAGTGGTCCTTGGCCGCCTTGTCCCAGCCACCAAATGCGTCGTTGATGGTGAACAGGTTCAGCTTGGGGAACTGCTTGGCGTACTTGGCCTTGGCCTTCTCGGACACAGCGGGGCGGTAGAAATGCTTGCCGGCAATGTCCTGGCCCTCTTCGGTGTACAGGTACTTGAGGTACTCCTCGGCCACGGCGCGCGTGCCCTTCTTGTCCACGTTCTTGTCCACGACCGACACGGCGGGCTCGGCCAGGATGGAGATCGAGGGGGCGATCACGTCGAACTTGGTGCCGAATTCCTTTTCCAGCAGGTAGGCCTCGTTCTCCCAGGCGATCAGCACGTCACCCTGGTTGCGCTGGGCGAAGGTGATGGTGGAGCCGCGCGCACCGGTGTCCAGCACGGGCACGTTGCCGTAGAGCTTGGCCACGAAGTCCTTGGCCTGGGCATCGCTGCCCAGCTTGCGCTTGGCGAATTCCCAGGCGGCCAGGTAGTTCCAGCGGGCGCCGCCCGAGGTCTTGGGGTTGGGCGTGATCACGCTGATGCCGGGCTTGATCAGGTCGTCCCAGTCCTTGATGCCCTTGGGGTTGCCCTGGCGCACCACCAGCACGATGGTCGAGGTGTAGGGCGAGCTGTTGTGCGGCAGGCGCTTTTGCCAGTCCTTGGGGATCCAGCCGCCGTTGGTGTGCAGCGCGTCGGTGTCACCGGCCAGGGCCAGCGTGGCCACGTCGGCGTCCAGGCCGTCGATGATGGAGCGCGCCTGCTTGCCCGAGCCGCCGTGCGATTGCTTGATCGTCACGTCCTGGCCGGTCTTGCCCTTCCAGTGCTTGGCGAAGGCCTGGTTGAACTCCACATACAGCTCGCGGGTGGGGTCGTAGGAGACGTTGAGCAGGGTCACGGACTGGGCAAACGACGGCAATGCCGTCAGGGCCAAGCCACCCGCAAGGGCGAGAGCGAAGGGAAACTTGATAAAGTCGCGGCGAAAGTTCATGAGGAGCCTCTTCAATTAGGGATGCGAATGGGTGCTGGACACCGATGGATCGCATTCTCCGAGGCAGCCATCAAAACTGAAACAACTAAGATTTCAGTTCTTTATACCGAAACTATCTGAGCACTTCGCTCGCACAACGATTTACAAGGAAAATCCCCATGGCACGCACCGTTCAATGCATCAAGCTCGGCAAGGAAGCCGAAGGCCTGGATTTCCCGCCCTACCCGGGCGAACTGGGCAAGCGCATCTGGGAAGGCGTGAGCAAGGAGGCCTGGGCCGGCTGGCTCAAGCACCAGACCATGCTGGTCAATGAAAACCGCCTGAACCTGGCCGACGCGCGTGCGCGCCAGTACCTGGCCCGCCAGATGGAGAACCATTTCTTCGGTGGTGGCGCCGACGCGGCAGCGGGCTACGTGCCCCCAACGCCTGAATAAGCGCTCAGCGCACACCCTGCCCATGTCCGAGCCTGTCGACTGGCTGCCGGACGGCACCCCCTACAGCCCCCGTTTCGGCGACCGCTACCACAGTGAAAACGGCGGCCTCACGCAGGCCCGCCAGGTGTTTTTGCACGGCTGCGGCCTGCCGCAGGCGTGGGCTGGGCAAGCGCAATGGCGCATCCTGGAAACCGGGTTCGGCTTCGGCCTGAACTTCCTGGTGACCTGGGCTGCGTGGCGTGCCGATCCCGAGCGCTGCACCCTGCTGCACTTCGTCTCCACCGAGGCCTGGCCCGTGGGAGCCGATGACCTGCTGCGCGCCACCAGCGCCCACCCTGAACTGGCTCCACTGGCGCAGCAGCTGCACGCCCAGTGGTGGGGCCTGCTGCCGGGCGTGCACCGGCTGAGCTTCGACGCAGGGCGGGTGCTGCTCACCCTGTACGTGGGCGATACCCAGGCCATGCTGCGCCAGCAGGCGCTCACGGTGGATGCCGTCTACCTCGATGGCTTCAGCCCCCAGCGCAACCCCGAGATCTGGGATGCCCACACCCTCAAGGCCGTGGCGCGCTGCTGCCGGCGCGGCACGCGCCTGGCCACCTGGACCATCGCGCGCGCCGTGCGCGATGCCCTGGCCCAGTGCGGTTTCGAGGTCACGCGCATGCCCGGCGTGCCGCCCAAGCGCGACAACCTGCACGCCACCTTCAACCCACGCTGGGAGCCGCGCACTGCAGCGCCGGCACACCCGGAGCCAGATCCCCTGCCCCCGGGGGACTGCATCGTGATCGGCGCTGGCGTGGCCGGCGCAGCCTGCGCGGCCAGTCTGGCCCGGCGTGGCTGGCGCGTGCAGGTGCTGGACCGGGCTGGCGCCCCGGCGGCCGGCGCCTCGGGCCTGCCCGCCGGCGTGTTCGCACCCCATGTCTCGCCCGACGACAGCCTGCTGTCGCGCCTGTCGCGCAGCGGGGTGCGCGCCACCCTCGCCCAGGCCCGTGCCGTGCTGAGCGAAGGGCAGGACTTTGGCCAGACCGGCGTGCTGGAGCGGCATGCGACCGACAAGGCCCGCAACAAGGCCCTGCCCGCCACCTGGGCCCAGGGCCCCGGCACCGACTGGAGCCAACCGGCCAGCGAAGACACGCTGCGGCAGGCCCGGCTGCCGGCCGACACACCCGCCAACTGGCACCCCCATGCGGGCTGGCTGCGCCCCGCACGCCTGGTGGCCGCGCTGCTCGCCCAGCCGGGCATCAGCTGGCAAGGCGACTGCCGCGTGGCCCGGCTGCAGCGTGTGGACGATACCCCCGACGCCGCATGGCAGGCGCTGGACGCTGAAGGCCATGTGCTCGCCCAGGCCCCGATGGTAGTGATTGCCGCAGGCGCCGACAGCCGCCCTCTGCTGGTCAGCCACTGGCCCCTGCAGGCCTTGCGCGGCCAGGTGTCCATCGGCACCTATGGGCCCGGCGCTGCGCCGCTGGCGCCCTTCCCGCTCAACGGCAGTGGCAACCTTGTGCCCGACTTTCCGCTGTCGGACGGGCCGGATGCGCCCCGTGCCTGGATCATGGGATCGACCTTCGAGCGCGGCCTCACTGCGCTGCCGCCCACGCCCGCCGAGCAACGGGAGGCCCATGCCGCCAACCACGGCAAGATGCAGGGGCTGCTGCCGTCTGCGGCCGAGCGCCTGCTGGCGGACTTTGCAGCCATGGCCGGCCCAGATGCGCCGGCCGGTGGCCTGCGCACCTGGGCCGCAGTGCGCTGCACCCTGCACGACCGCTTGCCCGTGGTGGGCCCGGTCGATGCGCGGGCCCTGCCGGGTGTGTGGGCCTGCACGGCCATGGGTGCGCGCGGGCTGACCCTGTCCATCCTGTGCGGCGAACTGCTCGCGGCACGGCTGCAGGGCGAGCCTCTGCCGCTGGATGCGAAGCTGGCCAAGGCGCTGGGCGCCGAACGGCTGGCCGGTGTGTAACCAGCATGCAACAAGGGCCCGGGCCCTGCCCACCCACCGCAAAGCCGCGCCAGCACTGGCGCATAAGCTTATCCGCATAAGGGCAGGACAAAACAATAGTTTGCATCCATAAGCCGTGCCTCTACATTCGCTGGCATGCACGACTTGGCGTTTGTTTTTGCGGGTTTCGCGGTCGGGTTCATCGTTGGCCTGACCGGTGTGGGCGGTGGCTCGCTGATGACGCCTGTGCTGATCTTTTTCTTCGGCATCAAGCCCCACCTGGCCATCGGCACCGACCTGCTGTTCGCCGCCTTCACCAAGATGGGCGGCACGGTGAGCATGGCACGCCAGCGGCTGGTGCCCTGGCGCGTGGTGGGCCAGTTGTGCGCGGGCAGCATCCCCGCCGCCATCCTCGCGCTGTGGGCGCTCAAGGAACTGGGCCCTGCCAGCGCCCAGGCCCAGCGCATCATGACCACCACACTGGGCTTTGCCCTGCTGCTCACGGCAGCGGCCACGCTGTACAAGGTGGTGGCCTTTTCACGCCAGCGCCAGGCGGCTGACCAGGCCCTGCGCCTGGCCAACGCCGATCAAGCCACCCGCCCCCGCCACTGGAGCCTGCCGGTGCTGCTGGGCGCGGTGATCGGCACGCTGGTCACCTTCACCTCGGTGGGTGCGGGCGCCATCGGCGTCACCGTGCTGCTGCTGGTCTACCCGCTGCTGCCGCTGCCGCGCATCATCGGCGCCGACATCGCCTACGCCGTGCCATTGACCCTGGTGGCAGGGCTGGGACATGCGTCGCTCGGCTCGGTGGACTGGACTTTGCTTGCACAATTGCTGGCTGGCTCGCTGCCGGGCATCTGGCTGGGTTCACGCCTGGTCACCCGCACGCCCGAGCGCCTGATCCGCTCCGCCCTGTCCGTCCTGCTGGCCTGGGCAGGCGCCAAATTGATAATGATCTGAGTACCCCACGATGTACCAATACACAGAATTCGACAAACAGTTCGTCCACCAGCGCTCGCGCCAGTTCCGCGACCAGCTCGAGCGCTGGCAGGCCGGCAAGCTGCCCGAAGACGACTTCCGCCCGCTGCGCCTGCAGAACGGCTGGTACGTGCAGCGCTACGCGCCCATGCTGCGCGTGGCCGTGCCCTACGGCGAGATCGCCAGCCGCCAGCTGCGCGTGCTGGCCACCATCGCCCGCGAGTACGATGAGCCCGAAGCTGCGGTGTTCAAGGCCGCCATGGACGGCCAGGGCCTGCTGGGCACGACCTTTTTGCCCAAGAACTGCGCCCACTTCACCACGCGCACCAACGTGCAGTTCAACTGGATCCCCCTGTCCAAGGCGGCCGACGTGATGGACCTGCTGGCCAGCGTGGACATGCACGGCATCCAGACCAGCGGCAACTGCATCCGCAACACCACCACCGATGCACTGGCCGGCGTGGCCGTGGACGAGCTGATCGACCCCCGTCCCTACGCCGAAATCCTGCGCCAGTGGACCACGCTGCACCCCGAGTTCGCCTTTTTGCCGCGCAAGTTCAAGATCGCCATCAGCGGTGCAGCAGACGACCGTGCCGCCACCGGCTGGCACGACGTGGGCCTGCACATGGCCCGCAATGAGGCCGGCGAGATCGGCTTCAAGGTCTTCGTGGGTGGCGGCATGGGCCGCACCCCGGTGATCGGCACCGTGATCCGCGAGTTCCTGCCGTGGAACCAGATCATGAACTACATCGAGGCTATCGTGCGCGTGTACAACGAGCACGGCCGCCGCGACAACAAGTACAAGGCGCGCATCAAGATCCTGGTCAAGTCCGAAGGCCAGAAGTACATCGACGACGTGGAAGAAGAGTACCGCCAGATCATGGAGATCGACGGTGGCCCGCACACCGTGCCCCAGGCCGAGTTCGACCGCGTGGCCGCATGCTTCGTGCCGCCCGTGCTGGCCGACATCCCCGATGCCGACCCCGCCACCCTGGCCGCATCGCTGCAAGCGCAGGCGGCAGAGCACGTGGCCTTTGGCCGCTGGCTGCAGCGCAACGTGCACGCACACAAGAATGCGCAGCTGCGCGCCGTGACGCTGTCCTTCAAGCGCCCTGGCCAGTCGCCGGGCGATGCCACCAGCGAGCAACTGATCGCCGTGGCCGACCTGGTGGACCAATACTCCGCAGGCGAAGCCCGCGTGACGCACGACCAGAACGTGCTGCTGCCTTGGGTGCACGCCAGCCGCCTGTTCGACCTGTGGCAGGAAGCCAAGGCTTTGGGCCTGGCCAGCGCCAACGTGCAACTGCTCACCGACATGATCGCCTGCCCCGGTGGCGACTTCTGCTCGCTGGCCAATGCGCGCTCGCTGCCCATCGCCGAAGCCATCACGCAGCGCTACCAGGACCTCGACGAGCTCGACGACATCGGCGAGATCGACCTGCACATCAGCGGCTGCATCAACAGCTGCGGCCACCACCACAGCGGCCACATCGGCATCCTGGGCGTCGACAAGGACGGCAAGGAGTGGTACCAGGTCACGCTGGGCGGCTCGGACGGCTCCGACCTGTCGGGCGCGGCCGTTGCCGGCAAGGTGATCGGCCCCTCGTTCTCGGCGGCCGAAGTGCCTGACGTGATCGAAGCCGTGCTCGGCACTTACCGCGACCTGCGCGAAAGCGGCGAGACCTTCCAGAGCACCGTGCGCCGCGCCGGCCTGGACCCGTTCAAGGAAGCCGCCAAGACGGCCCGCCACAAGGAAGAGGCCGTGGCTGCCGCCTGAGCCCCGCCCCAGAACAGAGATAGACACCTCATGAAGATACTTGCATCCCAAGACCACCAGGCCCCTGCCGAAGGCGACCCGCGCAGCGTGGCGCTGGCCAACGATGCCGATGCCCTGGCGCTGGCACTGGACGGCGTGGAGCGCGTGGACCTGCACTTCCCCAGCTTCACCGACGGCCGGGCCTTCAGCCAGGCCTTTCTGCTGCGCCGCCGCCGCAGTTTCAAGGGCGACATCCGCGCCACGGGCGACGTGCTGATCGACCAGCTGGTGCAGATGCAGCGCACGGGCTTTTCGTCGGCCGTGCTGCGCGAGGGCGTGGACGCAGCGGACGCGCAGCGCCAGTTCGAGATGTTCCCTGGCTTCTACCAGGGCGACGCGGTCAACCCCCAGCCGATCTTTGCCGACAAGGCCGTCACCGCCTAACACCATGAGCCAATTCGATCTCACATCCGTCAACGCCGAACTCGGCCGCAACGCCGAAGGCCTTGTCGCCTGGGCCCTGGGCCTGGGCCAAAGCCCCATCGTCACCACCAACTTCCGCCCCTTCGAGGCCGTGATCCTGCACATGGTCAGCCGCATGCAGCCCGATGTGCCGGTGGTCTGGATGGACAACGGCTACAACACCGAAGCCACCTACCGCTTTGCCGATGAAGTGACGAAACAGCTCGGCCTGAAGCTGCAGATCTACCTGCCGCGCCGCTCGCGTGCGCACCGCGAAGCCGTGGAGGGCGCAACGCCCGGGCTGGACGACCCGCGCCATGCGGCCTTCACCGAAGAGGTGAAGCTGGAGCCTTTTACCCGCGCCCTGCGCGAGACGGCACCCAAGGTCTGGTTCACCGCGCTGCGCGCCACCGACACCGCCGTGCGTGCCCAGATGGACCCGGTGAGCATCAACCCCGATGGGCTGATCAAAGTAGCGCCGCTGCTGCACTGGTCGTCCAAGGAGCTGTACGAGTATTGCCAGCAGCACGGCCTGCCGAACAACTTCGACTACGTGGACCCCACCAAGGGCGAAGAGAACCGCGAATGTGGCCTCCATATAGCCCACTGACCCCACCGCTGACCCCACCATGAACGCCCGCACCGATGCCGCGCTGCTGCAGAACAAGAACATGAGCCACCACCTGAACAATTCGCACCTCGACGCCCTGGAAGAGGAAACCATCTTCATCCTGCGCGAGGTGGCTGCCGCCTTCGAGCGGCCCACCCTGCTGTTCTCGGGCGGCAAGGATTCGCTGGTGATGCTCAAGTGCGCTGAGAAGGCCTTCGGCGCGGGCCGCATCCCCTACCCGCTCTTGATGATCGACACGGGCCACAACTTCAAAGAGGTCACGGACTTCCGTGATTCGCGCGCCAAGGAACTGGGCGCCGAACTCATCGTGCGAAGCGTCGAAGACTCGATGGCGCGCGGCACGGTGCGCCTGGCCCACCCCGGTGAGAGCCGCAACGTGCACCAGTCGGTCACGCTGCTCGAAGCCATCGAAGAATTCCGCTTCGACGCACTGATCGGCGGCGCCCGCCGCGACGAAGAAAAGGCCCGCGCCAAGGAGCGCATCTTCTCGCACCGCGACAGCTTCGGCCAGTGGCAGCCCAAGGCCCAGCGCCCCGAACTGTGGACCCTGTTCAACACCCGGCTGCAGCCCGGCGAGCACTTTCGCGTGTTCCCCATCAGCAACTGGACCGAACTCGACGTGTGGCAGTACATCGACCGCGAGCAGATCGGCCTGCCCAGCATCTACTACACGCACAAGCGCGAGGTGGTGGACCGCCGGGGCCTGTTGATGCCGGTGACCGAATTGACGCCGCCGCGCGAGGGCGAGACGGTGCAGACGCGCGACGTGCGTTTTCGCACCGTGGGCGACATCACCTGCACCGCACCGGTGGAGAGCACGGCCGCCACCCCGGCCGAGATCGTGATCGAGACCCTGGCCGCCGACGTGAGCGAGCGCGGCGCGACCCGCATGGACGACAAGACGAGCGACGCCTCGATGGAAAAGCGCAAGAAGGACGGGTATTTCTGATGACCACCGCACACCAAGCCACCGCCCCTGTCGCAGCCAACGCCGGCAGCAACCACGCCTCGGCCCTCAAGTTCATAACCTGCGGCAGCGTCGACGACGGCAAGAGCACGCTGATCGGCCGCCTGCTGGTGGACAGCCGCGCCGTGCTGCAAGACCATCTGGCAGGCGTGCAGCGCGGCGGCGAGACCGACCTGGCCCTGCTGACCGACGGCCTCTCGGCCGAGCGCGAGCAAGGCATCACCATCGACGTGGCCTACCGCTACTTCGCCACCGAGTCGCGCAAGTTCATCATCGGCGATGCGCCCGGCCATGAGCAGTACACGCGCAACATGGTCACCGCCGCCAGCGGCGCCGACGCCGCCGTGGTGCTGGTCGATGCGACCAAGCTTGACTGGCAGAACGCAGCCCTGGCACTGCTGCCGCAGACGCGCCGCCACTCGCTGCTGGCCCACCTGCTGCGCGTGCACTCGCTGGTGTTCGCCGTGAACAAGCTCGATGCCGTGGCCAACCCCGAACTGGCCTTCGCCCACATCAGCGCCGCCCTGGCACAGTTCGCCGCAGATGCCGGCATTGCCGTGCGCGCCACGGTGCCGGTGTCGGCCTTGAAGGGCTGGAACGTGGTCGACGCCCATGCGGGCTGGTGCGGCTACAACGGCCCCACGCTGCTCGAAGTGCTCGAACAATTGCCCAACACCCCGGCCGATACCGGCCTGCCCCTCGCCTTTCCGGTGCAGTGGGTGGAGAAGTTCTCGTCCTCCGCCGACACATCGCAGGGCCGCCGCGTGTTCTGGGGCCGGGTGGCCGCAGGCGCCGTGGCGCCCGGCACGGCCGTGCAGATCTTCCCGAGCGGCCAGAGCGCCACCGTGGCCCAGGTGCTCGACCATGCGCGCCGCCCCGTGGGCGTGGATGCGGGCCAGAGCGCCGGCATCATCCTCGACCGCGAGGTGGACGTGTCGCGCGGCGACTGGATCCTGGCCGCCCCCACGCCCGCTGCGGCGGCTGCCGAGGACGATTTCGACACCCCTGCCGCCGTGCCCGCCTGGCCCGCCAGCCGCGAGCTGCTGACCACCGTGGCCTGGATGGACGACGAGCCGCTGGTCGCCGGCCGCGTCTACTGGGCGCTGCATGGGCACCGCTGGGTCAAGGCCAAGGTCAAGCGCGTGGTGCACCGCCTGGACATCAATACCCTGGCCGAGGACGAAGCCACGCAGCTTGACCCCAATGCCATCGGCCATGTGGAACTGCTGCTGCAGGAGCCCCTGCCCGCTGCCCCCTTTGGCCAGGCGCGCGTGCTCGGCTCGCTGATCCTGGTGGACACGGCAAGCCACAAAACTGCCGGCGCTGTGCTGGTCAACTGATCCGCATTCGCAATGAGTGCACATTTGTGCGCCCAAAACCCTGCGTCACCCTCTCGGACCCAGGGGCCCAGCAACCCAAGGCCGGTGAAAGCTTCTAAAATAGAGGGTTTTCACCGACCCACACAACTCTCGTCATGACCCACGTCGTCTCCGAAAACTGCATCAAGTGCAAGTTCACCGATTGTGTGGACGTCTGCCCCGTGGACTGCTTCCGCGAAGGCCCGAACATGCTCGTCATCGATCCCGATGAGTGCATAGACTGCGCCGTGTGCATCCCCGAGTGCCCGGCCAACGCCATCTTTGCCGAAGAAGACCTGCCGGCCGACCAGATCGCCTTCATCAAGCTCAACGCCGACCTGGCCTTTGCCGACGGCTGGAAGAGCATCACCAAGCGCAAGCCCGCCCTGCCCGACGCCGACGAGTGGAACGGCAAGCCCGGCAAGGTCAACGAACTGGTCCGCTGAGCGGCATCGCTGCATTCGCCGGTGTCCACGCTCGCGCAATCGTCCCCTCCCATCGCCACGGATGCCGTGGTCATTGGTGCAGGCCCGGTGGGCCTGTTCCAGGTCTTCCAGCTCGGCCTGCAGGGCATCACTGCCCATGTGATCGACGCCCTGCCCCATGCCGGCGGCCAGTGCGTGGAGCTGTATGGCGACAAGCCCATCTATGACATCCCGGGCGTGCCCGTGTGCAGCGGGCGCGAACTGGCGGCCCTGCTGCTGCAGCAGATCGCCCCGTTCAAGCCGCACTGGCACCTGGGTACGCTGGTCGCGTCCGTGTCACTGCAGGACGATGGCCGCATCCTCATCGAAACCAGCCAGGGCCAGGCCCTGCTGGCGCGCAGCGTGTTCATCGCAGCCGGCGTGGGCGCCTTCGTGCCGCGCACGCTCAAGGTCGAGGGCATAGAGCCTTTTGTCGGCACGCAGGTGCACTACCAGCACCTGCCCGCCGGCACCGTGGTGGCGGGCCAGCGCGTGGTGGTGCATGGTGGTGACGAAGCCGCCGTGGCCCATGCGATCGCCCTGGCAGGGCTTGCCGCAGATGAAGCCCCTGCCCGCATCCGCCTGCTGTACCGGCGCGACGCCTTCCAGGCGCCACCCGAGCAGTTGCAGCAATTGCAGGCCCTGCGCGATGCAGGGCGTATCGACGTCATCGTCGGCCAGATCACCGGCGCGGTGGCCGAGGGCGGGCGCCTGGCCGCCCTGCAGGTGGTGGACACCGGGGGCCACACGGCCAACGAACCGCTCGACTGCCTGATCGCTGCCCTGGGCATATCCCCGCGACTGGGGCCGATTGCCGACTGGGGCATCGCCATCGAACGCAAGCAGCTGGTGGTGGACACCGCCAGCTTTCGCACCAGCGTGCCCGGCATCTACGCCGTGGGCGACATCAACACCTACCCGGGCAAGCGCAAGCTCATCCTGTGCGGTTTTCACGAGGCCACGCTGGCCGCCTTCGGCGCGGCCGAGGCCCTGAGCGGCGACAAGGTGGCCTTGCAGTACACGACCACCAGCCCGAGGCTCCACGCGCTGCTGGGCGTTGCCACACCGCAAGCGGCCTCCTGAATCCGCCGGGGCTGTGCTACCTTCGGCCCTTCACCACTGCCACAAAATTTCCGCATGATCCGATGCCTGCTGGTGGACGACGACCCCGCCATCCGCACCCTGCTGCTCGACTACCTGGGAACCTTCGGCTTCACCACCGAGGCCGTGGGCGATGGCCGGGGCATGCGTGCCGCGCTGGCGCGCCAGGGCTTCGACGTGGTGCTGCTCGACCTGATGCTGCCCGACGAGGACGGCCTGACCCTGTGCCAGTGGGTGCGCCGCGACCATGGCCAGTTGCCCGTGATCGTGCTCACCGCGCAGGGCGACCCGATGTCGCGCGTACTGGGCCTGGAGCTCGGTGCCGATGACTACCTGTCCAAACCCTTCGAGCCGCGCGAACTGGTGGCACGCATCAAGGCCGTGCTGCGCCGCGGCACCGCCGCCCCGCCACCGGCCAATGCGCCCCAGGTGCGCTTCGAGGGCTGGACCTTCGACCGCCTGCGGCGCGAACTGGTCTCGCCCGACGGCACCATGGTGGCCCTGTCCAGCGCCGAGTTCCGCCTGCTGGAGGCCTTTACCGCCCATGCCGGCAAGGTGCTCAGCCGCGACCGGCTGCTCGACCTCTCGCGTGCCCCCGGCGTGGTGGTAAGCGACCGCAGCATCGACCTGGCCGTTTCGCGCCTGCGCGGCAAGCTCGGTGAAGGCCAGCGCGATCGCCCCCTGATACGCACCCTGCGCGGCGAGGGCTACCTGTTCGACGTGGAGGTGCAGCGGTGAAACCCGCGACACCGGGTGGGCGCTGGAATTGGCGCCGCCTGGACACCCTGTTCCTGCGCCTGTTCATCCTCATGTGGGTGGCGCTGGCCGGCAGCCACCTGGTGGCCTACCTGGTGGTCACCAACCTGCGCCACCAGCAGGACCTGGGCACTGCGCTCTCGCGCCTGCCGCCGCTGGCCTCGCTACCGCCTGGCAACCCCCTCACCGGCTCCGGCATGCCCGGTGGCCCGCCGCCGCCGCAGTCAGGACCGAATGCAGGCCCCGGCGGCAGCCCCTGGCCCGGCCCGCCGCCCATGGTTGGGGGCGAGCGCATGGCTGCGCTGTCCTTCCAGCCCCCCGGGGGCAGCGCGGGCAGCGGCGATGGCCGCCCGCCCAACCCGTTCACCGCCCCGGGTCCGCAGCGCATGGGCGGCCCCATGCCCGGCAAAGCGCTGTGGCTGGACTACGGCATCCGCTTCGTGCTGATCGGCCTGGCCGCCTTCCTGGGCGCACGCTGGCTGTCGCGCCCCATGCTGCGCCTGTCGCATGCAGCCAGCGCCCTGTCGCAGGGCATCGACAAGGGCGGCAAGCCGCCCGTGCTCGATGAAACGCTGGGCACCGTGGAGGTGCGCAATGCCGCACAGGTGTTCAACCAGATGTCACAGCGGCTCAAGGAGCAGTTCGACGCACGCGGCCTGCACATGGCCGCCGTATCGCATGACCTGCGCACCCCCCTGACCCGGCTGCGCATGCGCGTGGACCAGTGGCCCGAGGGCCCGGCGCAGCAGGCCGCCATCAGCGACATCCGCGAAATGGACGAGATGATCGGCGACACCCTGGCCGTGCTGCGCGAGCAGCACGAGGGCAGCGAGGCCCGCTCCATCGACCTGGTGGCCCTGCTGCAGGCCCTGGTGGACGACCTGGCCGACCAGGGCCAGCCCGTGCAACTGCAGGCCCCGGTCGGCAGCGCCCCCGTGCGCGTGCGCGCCCGCACCGCTGCACTGCGCCGCGTGATCGGCAACCTGGTGGGCAATGCCGTGCGCCACGGCGGCGGCGCCACGCTCAGCGTGCACGCCCTGCCCGAAGGCGCGGTGCTGCACATCGACGACTCGGGCCCGGGCATCCCCGAGGCCCAGCTGGAGCAGGCCCTGGAGCCCTGGGTGAGCCTGTCGCAGGACCCGCTGTCGGCGCACTCGATGGCGGGCGACCTCCCGGGGAACACGGCGGGCTATGGCCTGGGCCTGGCCATCGCGCGCGACCTGGCGGAGCGCGATGGCTGCCGGCTGAGTCTGCACAACCGGCCCGAGGGTGGGCTGCGCGCGCAATTGGTGATACCGCTGGCAGGCTGACTGCTTGCTGCTTGCTGCTTGCTGCTTGCTGCTTGCTGCTTGCAGCGAGAGGCCCGCAGCGCGTCCTCTTGCGCCGAAGCCAAAGTCCGGGATGTGAGCCCCGTGCTGCCACTTTTTTTAGCGGTGTGCCTTGGTTGAGG